>NZ_LMRH01000003.1:0-933668 GCF_001425965.1 Sanguibacter sp. Leaf3
CCTTCATGCAGAGGATGCCGAACCCCGGGACCAGCCACTTCGCGCCGGCTCCGAAGAGCTTCGCAGTGGTGTCTGTGTCTCCCAGTCGGGCTGACGTCGAGAACACTACGTCAGAGATCGCCGCATCTCCAAACCGGCCCGGATCAGCGGCGACAGGCTGGTCAGGGCACCCGGTCCTCTGCCCGTACCGGGACCGAACGCGTCTCAGGATCTCGCCTGGAGGACCGTCCGCGGGACCCGCACGACGTCGACCGAACGGATCTCGAGCCCGTCTCCCCCGGGCGCCACCGACGGGTCGACCCGGACCCCTGTCTCCCCGACCCACGGCAGCAGCTCGAGCACCACCCCGTGCACGGCGATCTCCTCCTGCCACGGTGTGAGGTCGACGTCCCACACCCGTCCGTGCCAGAAGTGGTCGCTGACAAGGTGGTCACCGACCCAGGCGCGCCCGACGTCGCCGGTCCAGTCGACGCGCAGCAGCGCGCGGTCGGTCCCCTCGACCAGCTCAGCGGCGACGTCGACCCGGACCCTGGCCGCTCCTGACCAGTCGGTCGGAGCGCTGAGCCGCCCCATCGGTCCGCCGCGCTCTGGGCGCGGGGCGACAGCCTCAGGGCGGAGGTCGGTCAGGAGCCTGTGCGGTCCGGCGCCGGGGACGGAGAGCATCCACGTCTCCCAGAGACCGCCTGCTAGACGCTCGTCAGCAGCGGGCAGGTGGGACAGCTCCCCCTCTCCCCCGGCAACCGCGAGCGCACCAGACGCCGGGAACAGCGAGACCGTGGTCTCGGGCCCGGTCGTGTGGACCACCAGGGCACCGTCCTCTGCGTACACGGGTGCGTCAGCGAGGACGAGCCTGTCCCTCCCAGCGACGTCGAGCCTGTAGAGCCTGCTGGCCGACGTGTCGTCGAGGACCAGGACGCACACGCCGGGCAGGTCGACGACGCACCTGGGCCCCGGGGGCTCGGTCAGCGTCACGACCGTGCTGTCGGCTCCCACCCCTCCCCCGGTGCGCTGACCCACCGCGGCACCACCGACCTCGACCGCGCCGTCGAGGACCAGCTCGACGTCGACGCCGTCGGTCGCCGCGAGGATGACCACGTCGTCGAGCCGGGCGAGCACCTGCGCCGTCGCGCTGCGCAGCTCGAGGTCGGGCGTCAAGGCGTAGCGCAGGGGCCACACGAGCGAGAGACCGGCCGGCAGGTCGACCGGGCGAGCGGGCACCGTGACCTCCGTGCCGTCGAGGTCCACCGTCACCTGGACACCGGGCTGCGCGTCGACCGGGTGCGCCGGCGGCTGGTAGGTGGTGAGGAAGAGATAGCCGCTGCGACCGTCGGAGCGGACCGACCAGCGCAGCTCGGCCGGGTCCTCGCTCCCCCCGGCGACTGTCGTCGCCATCGCGGCGAGGTGTGCCCCCTCGTCAGCCAGCCAGAGGTGCTGTCGGCGCAGCAGGTGGTGGTGCGGCCTGACCTGCCCGTGCTCGCCGACGGGTGCGTAGAAGTCGTAGGAGCGCGTGGGGACGTCGTTGGGGTAGCCGGTCGCCTGCGACTCCTGCTCTGTCCCGTGCGGGCCGACCCGTTGCGTGCCGCCTGCGTACATGTAGTACCCCTGCCACACGGAGCCGCTGCCGATCTTGACGAGGGCGAGCGCCGCGACGTCCTGCGCACCGACGAGCGGGCGGCGGTGGTAGGCCACGTGCATGCCTCCCCCGAGCTCGCAGGTGACGAAGGGCAGCATCCCGCGGTCGGACGCGGGTACCTCCCCGCCGACGGTGATCTGGTCGAAGGCCTCGCGCAGGTCTGCGCCGACCGTGAGGTCGTCGCGGACCTCGCTGTAGCGGAAGTGGATGGCCGCGAACTCCGGCCAGCCTGTGCTCGACTCCTCCCAGAACCCGTCCGCGTAGGCGCTGTAGACGGGCAGCAGGGTGCCGGGTAGCTGGGCACCACCCCACCCTGTCGCCGTCCAGAGCGGGAGGTGCAGCCCGAGGTCTTCGGCGGTGCGTCGCAGGGTCGCCAGGTGCGCGGGCTGGTCGTAGAGCTCGTTCTCGATCTGCGCCCCGACCACGGGGCCGCCGTCGGCGTGCGTCAGCCCGTCGAGCTGCCTGATCGTCTGGCTGTAGAAGGCTCGCACCAGGTCCAGGTACTCCGGGTCGTCCGTCCTCGTCGGCAGCCCGCGGTCCACCAGCCAGTCCGGGAAACCGCCGTGGCGGGCCTCCCCGTGCGCCCACGGGCCGATGCGCACCACCACGTCGAGGCCGTGGTGCGCTGCCAGCTCGACGAAGGCTCGCAGGTCGAGGTCCCCGTCCCAGCGGAAGTCGCCGGGAGCCGGCTCGTGAGCCTGCCAGAAGACGTAGGTCGCGACGGTGTCGAGGCCCCCTGCGCGGGCATGCCCGAGGACCTCCGACCACCGGTCCCTCGGGATGCGTGAGTAGTGCACCTCCCCGGTGACCGGCAACCATGGGCGACCTCCGCGCACGAGAAACCGGGTCGTCACCTCGATGCGGTCGGACCGGTCGTGGCCGTCGCCGAGGAAGGCCAGGCGAGTCGCGGGGTCGATGGGCGGGACGCGGACCGATCTGCCGTGCCGTGGCGGAGCCGACCGTGCAACGGTCCGTGAGGGCGTCGTGGTCTGTGAGTGCGTCATGACCAGTGACGGCGGTGACGGCGGTGACTGTGGGGCCTTCGGCCCGTGCTCTGGGGTCATAGGTCTCTCCTCCGTGAGCTCTGGTTCGACGTCGGGTCGAGCTGGTCGTGCGGGTCGAGCTGGTCGTGCTGGTCCAGCTGGTCGTGCTGGTCCAGCTGCTCGTCCAGCCCGGCGAGCAGGGTCTGGAGCGTCCGGACCCTGGAGTCGTGCGTGGCCTGCACGTCCTCGGCGAAGAGCAGCAGGCTCGGCAAGGACGTCGCGAAGTAGTCGACCACGGCGACGACCGACGCCTGCTCGGAGACATGCCTGGCGAGCACGTCGCGCAGCCGCGCCGCCTCGTCGCGGCGACCGAGCATGTGCAGAGCCGTCGCGGACGCTGCGGTCTGCTCCGAGCACATCTCGGGGGTCATCCCCTCGACGCCGCCCTGCTGGTCGGCGGCGATCTGCCACGCCTCTCGTGCCTCGTGGTCACGACCGGACGCGACCAACGCGTCTCCGAGCAGGAGGTGCAGGTCTGCCGTGCTGTCGAGCGGGTGCCGGGCCTCGCCGAGCGAGGCGACGGGCGCGAGCGCGGCCCGCGCGTGCGCCACGGCTCGGTCCGGGTCGCCTGCGTCGAGGGCCGCGAGCGCCAGCGTGCGGTGCGCGTCGTCCCACGCCGCCAGGACGGTCCCCTCGCCCCCTTCCCACGGCTGGAACGAGCGTCCGGCGAGCAGGTCGAGCGCCTCGTCGGCTCGGTCGAGGGTCGTCAGGAGACCGGCCAGCTGGACGGTGAGGTCGTCGCGGGTGGCGACGAGGTCGGCCCGTGAGGTCAGCGTCTCGACACGGTCGGCGGCCGCGGCCCCTCGACGCGCTGCGAGCTGGTCCGCCTCGTAGAGCAGACGTGCGTCGTCGGGTCGCAGCGCACGGGCCTGGGCGTAGCAGCGTGCCGCACGGTCTCCGTCGCCGAGCAGGTCGTAGGCGGCGAGGCCCAGGGAGCGGAGCACCACGGGATCGGTCTCGTCGGCGTCGACCGAGGCCTGCCACGCCTCGACGGCCTCGTCGCGTCGACCTGCCGCGTAGAGGCGGTGACCGGCGAGCCCCAGCACGAGCGGGTCGCCAGGGCGGGCATGGCGCAGCCGGGCCAGTGCGTCGTCCTCGGTGGCCGACGGGAAGCACCAGACACGCGGTGCGGAACGGGCTGCGGAGAGGGCTCGGTCGACGGCGTCCTGGTCACCGCGCGCCAGCTCGAGGTCGGCCGCGTGCAGCCACGCGACAGGGGCGACGTTGCGCTGACCGCCGACCGTCGGGAGAGAGGCGGCACGGGCGAGTAGCACGAGCGCTGCGTCCACCTCGCCTGCCGAGGCGTGCTCGAGGGCGACGTCGACGAGGACCGTCGGGTCAGCTGTCACCTGCGCGGGCTCTCCCCACCTTTCGGCGAGATCCCGGGCCCAGGCGTCGAGGGGGTCGAGAGCCAGGGTCTCGCGGACGAGGGCGAGGGCCGCGAGGTCGTCGCCGTGGGCGGACCGGGGCCCGCCGGAGGGACTGGTCCCCCGGGCGGAGGGGCCAGTCGAGCCGGCGGACGGCGCGGTCGAACCGGCAGACGGACCGGCCGTACCGGCGGAGGGGCCAGTCGAGCAGGCGGATGGACCGGCCGTGCCGCTGCGGCGTCGGAGGGCGACGGCGAGCAGGTTCCGGCCTTGCACGTGCGCCGGGGAACGGGCGACCAGAGCCTGCAGGTCCTCGACCGCCGTGGCCAGGCGCGCCGGACGACCGTCGGCGAGGTCGAGCCGGGCTGTCGCCACGACGGCCGGGTCGAGCCAGGCCCTGTCCCACGACGCGGTCCCGAGCGCAGCGCGCGCCTCGTCAGGGCGGCCCAGGCGAGCGAGCACGAGACCCAGCCTGTAGTGGGCCTCGCCGTCGCGGGGGTTGGGGTTGCGGAGCGTGAGCCGACCGACGGCAGCGCGCAGGTGCTGCTCGGCGTCGTCGAGGCGCCCGTCGCGCATGCGGCGGGCCGCGAGCGCCACGTGGGTGCGTGCGTCGCCAGGGTCGCGGCGGAGCGCCTCGAGCCAGTACGGCTCTGGGGAACGGGTCGCGTGCCTGTACTGGTCGAGGTGCAGACCCGTGACGTAGAGCTCGTCGACCGAGCCGATCTGCTCCGGGGGCGCAGGCTCGGTCGCCGGCTCAGGTCGGGGTGGTCCAGGTGGCGCAGGTGGGGAGGGCGCGGGGGCGGAGGGCGCGGGTCGAGGCGGCTCGGCGGCGGGGTGAGCACCACCGGGCGGGTTCGACGGGTGCAGGTCTGCGGGGGTCGGCTGCTCGAGGCTCGTGGGGGTCGGGCGTGGGCGCCACGACACGAGAGGCGCACCCTCGTGCGCGACCGTGAGCTCGATGTTGCTGGGGTCGAGGTCGCCGGGGTCGCCGGGGTCGCCGGGGTCGCCGGGGTCGCCGGGGTCGCCGGGGTCGCCGGGGTCGCCGGGGTCGCCGGGGTCGCCGGGGTCGGTGCCGGTGCGGTCGAGCACGATCGTCGCGACGTAGGGCGCGCCGGGGGCGAGGTCGACCAGGACGTCGTGGACGACCTCCGTCCCCAGGCGCAGAAGAACACGTGCACCGGACCGGACCGCTGTCACCGCAGCTGCGATGCGCACACGGGCCGCGGGACCGGTGGTCTCGACGTCGAGCCTGACCGCGGCGTCCAGCGTCGCCTGGTGCACAGGGCCGGTGTCCTGGATGGGGTACCAGTACTGGGAGAAGACCTTGGTCTCGCCGGGGCGCAGGAACGCGAAGTCGGGCTGGTTGTCCGTGAACACCCCGGCCATGAGCTCGACGTACGGCCCGTTCGAGTCCGTGAGGTGAGCGTTCCAGGCGTGCCCGAACGCGGCGTCCCCCCACGTCCACATCTTCTTGCCCGGGGACACCCTGTGGTCTGCCCAGTGCACGAACCCCGCGCCGATGCCGTGGTCGTAGCCGCCGAAGAAGTCGTCCTGGGACCCCAGGCACATGTACGACGTCGGCACCGGGATGTTCCGGTACCAGTCGAGGCGGTCGCCGTCAGGGCGCTCCGGGGTGCGCCGGGACGGGTAGTCGACGCCGTAGTAGCGGCCCTCGGCCACGGGGAACGAGGTGACCGCGCGCTTGGCGTGGTCCGCGACGACGTGCACGTCGGTCGGGAAGAACGCCTGGTAGTCCTCGTTCACGGCCGCAGCGACGTTCGCCCACCAGAGGAAGGTCTGCACGTCGTCCGTGCGGTTGACGAGCTGCGCCCGCAGCTCGACCAGCGCGCTGCCGGGCGCCAGCCGCACGCCGTGCATGCCCTGCATCCGCGCGAAGGGGTCGTGGTCCGAGCACCAGACGACGACAGAGCCGTCGTCCTCGTGCTCGATGGTCGACTCGGTCGGCAGGTAGGTCGCGGGCCTGTGGTGCTGGGGCCAGTTGAGCTCGACACCGCCGGACACCCAGGGGCCGAGGAGCCCCACGAGCGCGGGCTTGATGACGTCGTTGCGGTAGAAGAAGTCGTAGCCGCGCGTCTTGTCGTGGCCGACGTGGATCCGTCCGCCGAGCTCGGGCAGCAGCATGAGACGCACGTAGTCGTTCTCGAGGTGGATCGCGTCCCACGAGCGCGGGACCTTCTCGAGCGAGACCCCCTCGACGAAAGGCATCGGGTACACGGCCCCGGACGAGCCCTGGTAGACCCGCCGGTCGAGGTACGCGGGATACGGGCTCGGGTCGTCGGGCTCGTAGGTGTCGATCACCACGGGCTCACGCCAGGCGCGGACCTGGAGACCTGCGAGGGCGGCGGGAGCTGGTGGGAGGACGATCCGCGACTCTTCGGTGAGCATCCACCGACCGTACGGCTGGTTGACCGGCCCGACGATAGACGTTTCACTGCACCATATGGACGGATCGACTGCCGAGGACCTGCTGGCGCCCCGGCGTGACGGCTTTGCCGGGCAACGGATGCTGGTGACCCCACGGTCTGCGGTGCGGGCGTCGCTGAGCCTGCCGGTCACATGCCGGCTCCTCGTCACCGAGGCCGGGGTGTTCCCGCACGCGTCCCGGCACGGGCGCTCGCGGCCCGGCGGGGCGGAGCAGCACATCCTCCTCGTGTGCACCGACGGAGCCGGCTGGTGCCGGACCGGCGCCGGGGCCGGGGCCGGGGCCGGGGCCGGGGCCGAGCCTGTCAGGCGTGGCGACGCCGTGCTGCTGCTCGCGGGCGCACCGCACGAGTACGGAGCCGACGCCGACGCCCCCTGGACACTGTGGTGGTTCCACGTGCTCGGGACCGACGCCGCCGAGCTCGTGAGGGCAGGGCTCACGACGGCCGGCGGGCCGGTGATCCACCTGCGCGACGCCGCGCCTGTCGCGAGCCTCGTCTCCCAGGTCATCGACAGCCTCGACACCGGGACCCGGGCCGGAGACCTGCTGGCCAGCGGCGCAGCCTTCCACGCGCTCACCCACGTCGTCGCGACAGGGCGGCGGGCCCCCGGCCCGGCTCCCAGCCCCGTCGAGCGGGCGCTCGCTCATCTGCGGACGACGAGCCCGCGGCGGACCTCGGTCGCCTCGCTCGCGGCGATGGTCGGGCTGAGCACCTCACGCCTCGGGGCGCTGTTCCGTGAGCACGTCGGGGTGTCGCCGATGACCTACCAGTCGCAGCTGCGGATGGCCCGGGCCCGCGAGCTGCTCGACAGCACCGACCTCCCGGTCGCGTCGGTCGGTGCTGCGAGCGGCTACGACGACCCCCTGTACTTCTCGCGGCAGTTCGCCCGGACCCACGGGGTGGCGCCGAGCGCGTACAGGGCGCGCCAGACCTGAGAGAGCTTGGGCCGGGGGCGGGGGCTGGGTTGACGTGACCAGGCTGGCCGGGCCTGCTGGGCCTGGTCGGGCCTCCCGGGCCGGGCCAGGTCTGCGGCTGGCCGTAGGCGTCGGTGTGGTCAGGTGTGGGACGCCACGGCGGCGCGCAGGGTGTCGCCCGTGAGCCCTGCGGAGAGCAGGAGCGCGAGGAGCACGCGAGCCTTCACGGGTGAGAGCCGGCCCGCCGTGAGCACGCCTCGCTCCACGAGGTCGATCTCTCCGCCCGGGTAGCCGTAGGTGCGCTCGGCGACGGGGCCGGCTCCGGTGCGGCTGGCCAGGAGCACCGGGATGCGCGACGCCGCGGCGGAGACGTTCTCGACGGCTGACGCGGCGACGTGGCCCGCACCCACCCCGGAGAGCACCACCCCGTCATAGCCGGCGTCCGCGAGGCTGGGCAGCATCGCGAGGTCGTCGCCTGAGCCCGTCGAGACGAGTGCGACCCGTGCGGTCGCGCTCTCCGTGGCCGCGAGCGCGGGGCGCCGACGGGGCAGGTGCTCGAGGTGCGCCTGGCCCTCGGCGACGTAGCCGATCGGGCCGAGGGGATCGGAGGAGAAGGCGTCGACGTGGAAGGTGCTGCGCTTGCTGACCCACCGGGCCGAGTGCACGAGGTCGGCGAACTGCACGAGCACCCCGGCGTCGCGGGCCTGCTCGCTGGCTGCGACGAGAGCCGACGAGACGAGGTTGGCTGGGCCGTCTTCGCCTGCGGCGGCGCGGCTGCGCATCGCGCCGGTGACGACGACGGGCCGGTCTGCGGCCGTGCCGAGGAGGTCGAGGGCGAAGGCTGTCTCTTCGATGGTGTCGGTCCCTTGGGAGACCACCACGCCGTCGACGTCGTCCGGGAGCGCGACGACGTACCTGTGCAGGGCCAGGAGGTCGTCGAGGTGCAGGGACGGCGACGGGACGAGGCGCAGCTCGTGCGGGAGGAGCTCGATACCCGGCACCCAGTGCTCGACCTCCTGCCGGAAGAGGTCGGCGCCGCTCACAGGCACGACGCCGGAGGTCGCGCGGGTCGCCTCCGAGCTGATGGTGCCGCCGAGGGTGATGAGGCTGATGCGTCGCTGGTTCACCGCCCTAGTCTCCCAGCCGTGCGGGCCCAGGGGCCGAGCGGAGCCCGACCCCTGGACCTGCGTGTCACGCGACCGTCATGGCTGCCTCCCGGGTGACGGGTCTGGAGCGTCGGGAATGGCGGCGGAGCGAGATGCTGAGCCGCCCAGAGATCCACGGGGTAGCGTTCCCGCATCCCCCGGCGCGTCTCCGGCCCCGGCTGCTCCGACGAGTCGACGAGCAGCCGCTCGGTGCTGGGCGATGCTCGCGAGCAGCAGGCCCGCCACGAGCATCAGGAGAGCCGCGCCTGCGGCGGTGGATGCCTGGGCCCCTGTGGAAGCCAGTGCTCCTGGAGCGGTCTCGGCCGCCTCGTGGGGTGGGGCGACGGGCGGCACAGGCACGTCGACGACTGAGGTCGTCTCCCCCGGGAGCCTGGGTTCGCCGACGTGCAGGACCATGCCGTCTGGCCCGGTGAGGGTCTCGACCCAGTAGTAGGTGCCTGGTGCGTCGAAGGTGACCTCGGGCGACTCGTAGGTGCCACCGTGGTAGATGGTCGTGGGGGTGTTCGAGGTGTCGACGACGAGCTCGTCGAGGGCGACGTCGTCACCGGCGTGCTGCCTGTACGCGGCGAAGGTCAGGGTCGACGCGTCGACGACAGGCCCTGAGACGTAGGCGACGTCGTGGCTCGGGGATCCGAGGACGCTCTCCGGGACCGCCAGTGTCGTGACGAGGGGTTCGGGTTGCTCGACCACTCGGGTGATCTCCGACGGGTCACCGAGCTCACCCCGGACGATCCGCTCGCTGTCAGGCCCGTAGTAGGCGGCTACCCAGAAGACGTCTCCCCACGGAGCGCCGTCGGGCAGCTCTGCAGTGACGACGCCGGACCTGTACGTCCCGGCCCTGGAGGCCGGGATCTGCTCGGAGGTCCACAGCAGCGTCTCGGGTGACTCGGCGGGTTCCTGCCCCTCGACGAAGGGGCCGTAGGCCTCGAACTCGAGGTAGCCGCCCTCGACCGTCGTACCGGTGAGGTGAGCGGTGTCCTTGAAGGGTTGTCCGGCGGGGACCTGGGCGTCTGCGTCGGTGACCAACCACGTCTCGACGTCGGTGGTCCGGTCGGTCGGGACGAAGGCCATCTCCATGCGGTCGCCCGGTGAGGTGGTGAAGGCGTCAAGACGGTCGTCTCCAGGGAAGCTGGAGACCACCACGTACCAGCCGGCGGCGGTGTTGTCGGCCGCGACCTGGAACTCCCCTCCCGTGCCGACGACGTGGGAGCCGTTCTTTGCCGGGGACGTCGCCACACCCAGGACGGGCGCGGTGCTCAGGTCGAGGTCGTCGGTGGGTTGGGCTGCGAGGGGCCCGTAGGCGGTGTGGGTGATCTCGTCGACGTCGCCTACCCATCCGCCCAGGCCCTCGAAGTCGCTGTGGTCCTCGGGCAGACCGGAGACGGTGACCAGGTCGTGGATCTGCCCACCCTGGACGACGTTGAAGTCACGGACCATCGTGGAGATCGCGGCGGTGTGGCGGACGGAGGTGGTCTCGTCCTCGATCATGAACGAGGTGCGCGCCGACCCGGCGATGTAGGGCTGGGAGGCGACAGGCTGGGTGGCCTTGTCCATCTCCCAGACCCAGGTGTAGAAGCCCGGAGCTGAGGCAGTTGCGGCAGCGTCGGTCGACTGCACACCGGCCTCGGAGGCGATCAGGGTCGTCGTGGCCTGCACGGGCGACGCACCTGGTGTTGTGTCGACCTGCTCGGTGGGGACCAGGAATGGTCCGTAGAGAGTCCCGTCCCAGACGGTCTCGACCGGCGTGCCGTCCTGGCGGGCCAGCCACAGGTCACCGGCGGCAGGGGCGAAGGTCACCTCGTCGACGAAGGCCTTGCCCTTCTCGACGAACCGCTCGTCGACGACTGTGGTCACCTCGGGCTGGAACGGCACGACGTGCGTCTCGGCGACCAGACCGAAGTCGTGGGTCGCGTCGGCACGCACGTAGACGCCGTTCGGTCCCTGGGCCTCCTTGTCGATGGTCCAGACCCAGGTGTAGTACCCCGAGCCTCTCGCCACGGCCGAGGCAGCGGCGTCCAGGGTCGAGGGGCCGGCGAAGGTGAGCTCGGCGGTCCCAGCGACGGGTGCACCGGCCGGCACGGTCGCTGACCGTGCAGGCGGTGCGGCGTACGGGCCGTAGAGGGTGCCCTGAGCGGTCACAGGCACGTGGGCACCGTTGATCTGGGCCCAGGTGTCCCCGGCTGCTGGGGCGACGGTCACCTGGTCGACCAGGGCGGCACCCTTGTCGACGAACGTCGTGGCGACCTGGGTGCGGATCTCCGGTTGGAAGTCCGCGACGACCTGGAAGGGAGGGCCGGGGACGATCAGCTCTTCCGGGTCGCTTGGGGAGCGAGCTCCGTAGGTCAGGGTGTCCTGCACGTCACCCGTTGCGTCGAAACGAGTCAGCGTTGTCCGCGGCAGGCTTGCGATCGCGCGACTCCACGTGACATCACCATTACCAGTCGCGACCCACCTCAAGGTGAGACGTTCCGTTGGTGTCTGGCCGTTCCAGACTTGCGCCTCACCGGCATCCGCGACGGCGTTTCCGTTGGTGTCGAAGACGGCTGGCCCCGATATCGATACCGTCATCGGCAGCCCAGCCACCACCCCTCCTGAGGAAGTTGTGAGCGGATCGATCCAGATCTTTCCCGTGCGGGTGCCCGCCCCATCCACGGCACCTGGGGCGGTGGAGTATGGGCCAGCCTTCGAGGCGGCTTCGGCAAGATACTGACCGGCTACGTCCTTCACCGACTGAGGCGTGTTGGCGATGATGCGCGCTGTACGAGTCTCGGCAGGAACACCGTTCGACCCGGTCTCGTGGCGGGTGTGGGTCAGGTAGGCGATGGCGGCCCGGGACACATCGGTCCCCACGTGCTCGTACGCCTGGACGACCCAGGCCAGCTGGGGATCGTCGACGTAGCTGACCGACACTGCTGGGGCACCCTGCGGGGAGAGGAGCCCAGCGCTGATGCACCACGAGAGCCATCCCGTGGCCTCGCCGTCGGCGGTGCCGCCGACAGCACCCAGCCACGTAGTCCCGCGGTCCATCACTCCGGTGATGCCCACGCCCGGTCCGACCTCGGCCGGGACGGCCGCCACAGCGGTCGCGACACCCGAGAGGGTCAAGGCTCCGATGGTCGCCGCAGCGACCAGCGACAATGCAGTTCTCCGCTGTCTATTGGCAGCGCTTCGAGACGGCTGGCCAGAAGTGTTTCCTCTGTTCAGAGCCGCCTTTCCACTTACGCGCACACGGGTGCCAGCGTGTACATTCAATCGTGCTTTCACGTTGTCTCCAGTCGAATGAAGTGCGTTGGAAGCAGAGAGGTCCCGGGGTGCAACCCGGGGCCTCTCACTTTTGAGCGAGTGGCCGTTTCGCCTACGTCATGGGGCCTCCGCGCGTCGATGCGGTGTCGTCGTCAGCACCAGCCACCCGTCCCCTCCGCGCCTGAGGTGTCACCCGAATCGCACCAGGTGCCCGTCTGCGTCTCGGTTGTGTATCCCCTCTCGGGAGCAGGTCCAGAAAGCGGCGTAGGGACCGAGGGTCCCCCACCAGTCGTCGACGCCTCGGCGCCCCCGCTGGCCCTGGGCCGCACCGTCGTCGAGCCGTTCGTGCTCGACGACGGTGCGGGTGCCTGGGGTCGCGTGGTCGCCTGCTCCTGAGCTCGGCTGGCCTCCTCGGCGGCCTGAGCTGCTTGGGCCGCCTGCTCAGCAGCCACCCGGTCCTGCTCCGCCTGCCACGCGACCTGGGCGTCGACGACGCCTTGTCGCGCGGCGTCGAGAGCATCGGCGTGCAGCGTCAGGGCGGCTGTGGCAGCAGCACGGATCTGCGTCTGCTCGACGGCGGGGAGCGTCTCGTCGACCAGGGCGGGCTTGAGGGCCTCAGCAGAGGCGAGGGCGTCGGAGAGCGTGACGCGGACCGCGTCGTCGAGCACCTGGCCAGCTTTCGCGTCGAGCGTGGCACGCCCGTCGGTGATCGAGAGGGCGAGCCGCCCGGTCGCCTCGCCCTCGAGACGGGCGGCCTGCTCGAGCTCGAAGGCGTCGACGGCGACGAGCACGAGCCCTGTCGCCGACTCGACAGCACTGACGTGCGTCCGGGCCTGTTCTGCGAGGCCCGTCGCAGCGACGGTGCGTGCCTGCCGGGAACTGCGCGGCAGAGACCACGAGAGCTCGTCGACCCCGGAGGCCACGGCCGCGAGGTCGACACGGACCTGGTCGTCAGCAACCCGTCCGTCAGAGCTGGCGAGGACGGTCTCGCTGGTGTCGACAGCCGCGTGGAGCTCGAGGACGACCGTGTGCAGAGCCTCGGTGGCCTCGGCCAGGTCGGACTCGACGCCCGCATCCCACGCCTTGTAGACGAAGATGCCGACGAGGACCATCACGACGGCCGCGCTGGCAGCCGCGACGACCACCCGTCGCCGTCGGCTCACGAGAGAAGGTTCGCCCTCTGGCACCGGAACGGGCCCGTCCGTCTCTCCAGGCGCCCCAGGCACAGCGGCGTCATCAGGTTCGACGGGCAGGCTGCGTGAGGCAGGCAGGTCGAGAGCGCCGCCCCTGTCAGGCAGGGCGCGCATGGCAGGCAGGGCAGAGCCGTCGGCTTGGTCCGGCAGGGCAGAGCCGTCGGTCTCGTCGGGCAGGTGGGGCGCAGCAGGTAGGTCCGGACCCGCAGCCTCGTCGGGCGCGGGCGTCACCCCGCTCACGTCTGGCCCCGTGGTGCTGACGGGTGATCGGGGTGTCATGGGTTCTCCTCGGCGGTTGCGCAGTCGACCGTGCTCGCTCGTCCACACCGGGTGAGCGATCAGCAGCAGAGCGCGCAGCGGCGGTCCACGACACAAGAGCACGCGCGCTGTGGGCGCTGAGCCGTCAGACCCGTGTGCTCGGACGTGAGACCGCCGCACCACCTCGCAGCCCTGTCGGCCCGTTGTGCGACGAGTGAGCAGATTGACACGGTTGCGGAGAGCAACCCCAGGCCCAACGTCCCCGGTGTGGACAACCAGCCTGTCCACCCGCCTGGGGACCACCCCCGCGACCGGCACGGCACGGCACGGCACGGATCACCCACGAAGGTCGGCGAGCCCGGGCCCATCCAGTCCCACAGGACTCCCGCTCGCCGCGGCCTCGCAGCATCCCCTCTCGCTACGACCGCTTCGCTACAGCACTCTCCCGAACCCCAGCCACCCTGGCCGCGCGTACCGACGCGAGCGTCCCGACGAGCGCGACCACCCCGAAGACCCCGAACAGCAACCGCGCAGACGTCACGAGCGAGTCCCCGCCGAGGGTGACGAGCACACCCGCGAGCGCGGCGCTGAAGGCGCTCGCGATGAGGAGCACGGTGTTGATGCCGGCGGCGGCCTTGGATCCTTCGTCGCCGTCTGTGGTGCTCGAGAAGGCCGCGACAGACAGGTGCGGGAAGGCCAGACCGATGCCGCTCCCGGCGACGAAGAGGACGACGAACCAACCGGTGACCACGAGACCCGACGGGCCCTCGACCTGGAGCGCTGCGAAGGCGAGCAGCCCCGTCGCGAGGACCGCCGGCCCGGCGACGGTCGCAGCGCGGACGAGCGGCGGACGGGTCGCTCCGGCGCTGACCACCTGGACGACGGACCAGCCGAGAGACAGCGCCGCCCCCAGGAACCCGGCCAGGAACGGGGTCATCGAGCCGGTCTCCTGGCCGACGAGCGGGATGAACGCCTCGGTGCCGACACCGAGGGCGAGCACGGCGACGGCGAGGTACACCCAGACCAGCCTGCTGCCGGGGGCGAAGGTCGCGGCCGGCAAGACCGACGTCGAGGAGCGTCTCTCGTGCCTGACGAAGCCCATGACGAGGACCGCGCCGAGCACGAGGGCCGCCACCACGAGCCCACCGACGTCGAAGATCCCCGCGACGCTCACCGAGGCCACGGCGGCACCGAGCAGCACGAGCGACCGTACGGGCAGCGGCTGCCGCTGGGCCGAGCGCTCGAGGCGCGGGATCACGCGGACGACGAGCACCATGTCGAGGGCCGCGACGAGCGCGAGGGCACCGAAGGCCAGGCGCCACGCGTCGAGCTGGGCGAAGAGCCCGCCGACAGCCGGTCCGACGATGTTGCCGACGCCCCACATGGCCGAGACGAGCGCGACCCCCTTGGCCCACAGCCGCTCAGGCAGGGCGCGCTGGATGAGCGCGTACCCCAGACCTGCGAGCAGCCCGCCGCCGAGCCCCTGGACCGTGCGGCCGAGGAGCAGCAGGGGCATCGAGGGGGCGAGGGCGCAGACGACCGAGCCGAGCCCGAAGAGGCCGAAGGCCGTGAGGTACGCGGCGACCGAGCCGCGGGTCGCGAGCGTGCGGCTGACGAGCATCGACGTGACGACCGACGCCACCAGGAAGGTCGTCATGGTCCAGGCGTAGAACTGCTCGCCGCCGATGTCGGCGACGATCGTCGGGAGCAGGCTGGTGGTCAGGTACACGGTGCTGGCCTCGAGGAGGACGCCACCGGCGAGGACGAGCGCGACGGGTCCGGACCTGGGGCCGAGGAGCTCGCGCCAGGTCCCGGCGACGGTCGGGGCGGGGGGTGTCGTGTTCACGACCGCGACGCTAGGACCTCAACTCCGGTTGAGGTCAAGCGCCCTCCGGAGAGGTTCTCGGGGGCCGAACCGTCGACCGCCGCAGCACTCACCCCCCCCCCCCCCCCCCCCCCCCCCCCCCCCCCCCCCCCCCCCCCCCCCCCCACACACCTCTCGCACCACACCCCTGACGCCTTTCGTCTCGCCCTACGAGACGTCTGCCTCGGACCGCGACACTCAGTCGCTCTGCAGTCTCCGAGCATGGGAGGGTGTGGGAACAGCGGGAATGCGAAGCCTCGCGCCTGTCAGGGCACCGCTGAGACATCCGAGCACCGGTCCGGCCCACGCCACCGGTGCGCCCGACATCACGAGACGAGGCCCACATGCTGGACAGCCGCGACCGCATCCAGACCACCCACGCCGGCAGCCTGCCGCGCACCCCCGAGCTCATCGCCGCGAACGACGCGCGCCAGCTCGCCGAGGACGGCTTCACCCTCGACCGCACCCCCGAGTTCGACGGCCTGCTCACCTCGGCCGTCGACGACCTCGTCGCCCGCCAGAAGGCTGTCGGCATCACCGTCCCGGGCGACGGCGAGTTCGGCAAGGCCATGACGAGCGCCGTCGACTACGGCGCCTGGTGGTCCTACTCCTTCCAGCGCGTGAGCGGCCTCGAGGTCACCGGCGAAGACATCTTCTCGGCCGAGCCCGTCCGCTCGGGCCCCGGCGACGTCCGGCTGACGACCTTCCCGGACCGCCGTGACTGGACGATCTTCCGCGAGGCGTACACCGACCCGACGAGCGGCATCTCGACGGGCAAGGGCGCCACGGCCTTCCCCGCGACGACCGGGAAGCTCGCCTATGTCGGCCACGACGCGATCGCCTCCGACATCGCGAACCTCAAGGCCGGCCTCGCGGCGAACGGGCTCA
This sequence comes from Sanguibacter sp. Leaf3, assembly GCF_001425965.1. Taxonomy (NCBI): domain Bacteria; kingdom Bacillati; phylum Actinomycetota; class Actinomycetes; order Micrococcales; family Sanguibacteraceae; genus Sanguibacter; species Sanguibacter sp. Leaf3. The sequence goes on from NZ_LMRH01000003.1 coordinate 16,014, forward strand.
CCGAGGGATTCGTCACGAGCCTGTCGCCCGGCAGCGGGTCGCGGATCCCCAACGCGTACTACGCCACGGAGGAAGAGCACATCTGGGCCTGGGCCGACGTCCTGCGCGAGGAGTACAAGGCCATCGTCGACGCCGGGCTGATCCTGCAGATCGACGACCCGTCGATCGCCGAGAACTGGGACCAGATCAACCCCGAGCCGAGCATCGAGGACTACCAGGCCTTCACGCGGATCCGGGTCGAGGCGCTCAACTACGCGCTGCGCGACCTGCCGCAGGAGCAGATCCGCTTCCACCTCTGCTGGGGCAGCTGGCACGGCCCGCACACCACAGACCTCGAGCTGAAGAACATCGTCGACCTCATGCTCGAGATCGACGCCGGCGCGTACTCCTTCGAAGCCGCGAACGCCCGCCACGAGCACGAGTGGAAGGTGTGGCAGGACGTCACGCTGCCCGAGGGCAAGCTCATCCTCCCCGGGATCGTCGGGCACGCGACGAACGTCGTCGAGCACCCCGAGCTCGTCGCCGACCGCATCGAGCGCTTCGCCTCGGTGGTCGGCAAGGAGAACGTCATCGCCTCGACCGACTGCGGGCTCGGCGGGCGCATCCACCCGCAGATCGCCTGGGCCAAGCTCGAGGCGCTCAGCGCCGGCGCAGAGCTCGCGACCCAGCGCCTCTGGGGCTGACGAGCCTCCCGGACCCCGACGAAGGACGCGCCACCCGCAGCGGGGGCGCGTCCTTCGCCGTGCTGAGAGCACGGCCCGCCCGGCTCTGAGGCCGGGCGGGCCCACGAGAGCATCTCGCTCGGACCCGTCGACCGTCAGTCGGTCGGCCCTCCTGCGTCGCTCGCACCCGAGTACTCCGCGTCGCTGACGTGCTCGCGCCACACGGTCGTGGTCGCGGGGTCGTCGGCGTTCTCGAGGATCGCGACGTGCTCCATGAACGCGTCGGGGGCGGCCGCGTGCCAGTGCTCTTCGCCGGGCGGCGTGTACAGGGTCTGGCCTGGCAGCACCTCGATCACGGTGCCGTCGCGCCCGCCGAACAGCGCACGCCCCTGCGTGACGTGCAGGTACTGTCCGCGGGCGTGAGAGTGCCACGCCGTCCGGGCACCGGGTGCGAAGCGCACCTTGGCGACGACAGCACGCTGCTCGGGGCCGTGCGGGACGGCGATCACGTCGAGCCACACGTCTCCGGCGAACTGCTCCGGCGGGTTCTTGGTGGTCGGCGTCTGGGGTTCGATGTTCATCGTGGGGTCCTCTCGCTGCTGGGGTGTCGTGGTGCCGCAGGTCGGGCCTGCGGGCGCGGTCCGCCCGGCGCTGGCCATCCACCAGGCGGGCTGGGCCGCTCGTCCGAGTCCACACCCGGACCCGGCCGACAACCAGGGCCCTGGCACTACCCCTCTCGCGCCCTGCCGGTCGCGCGACGGCCCCCGTCCCACGCGTAGACGCTGCATCCAGCGGTGCGCCGCACGCCGGACGGGGAGAACTCCCCGGTGCGGGGACGCCGCTGCCGACCTACGCTCGTCGGAGCGCGGTCCGGGGCACGGACGCCACCCGGCGGACTCAGACCGGGCGTGCACCCGTGCCGTGCGAGCGGCTCGGGACCGTGCCCTCCCCAGCCCGTGCACGCGTCACGCGCGGCGAGAGAAGGAGTCACACATGAGCAGCTCGACGGTCCCGGACTGGCCCCTGATCGAGGCCACCACCCGACCCGACGGTTCTGCGGAGGTCGTCATCGCGGGGACCTCCCACCCCATCGACACCACCTCGCTCGAGGACGCACGGGCTGCCATCGTCGCGACGGTCACCGAGACCGCGGTCGAGCTCGGCCGCCCGGTCCGCATGACGGCATCTGGACCCGACGGCCGGTGGCCGCTCGTGGTGCACCCCGACGGGAGCGTGCTGGACGACGACACAGCTTCGAGCCCGCGTGCCCCACGGCGAGCGGCCGCCGTGCCGTCAGCACCCCCGGCTCCGCCCGCGCCCCCTGCTCCTGAGGTCGACGCTGTGCCGCAGCCGACACCGGGCCCCACGCCCGGTCTGCCGACGGGGTCGCCCGAGCCTGCACAGCCGGCACCCGCTCCTCCGGTGCCTGAGCCTGTACCGACCCCCGAGCCCGAGGTCGCCCCCTCGGCGGCACCCGCACCAGCTCGGTCGGCCGCTCCGCCCGCACCTGCACCGGGCACACCGAACCCGAGCACGGGGTACCCCAGTGCGCCGGACGCGAACACACCAGGCTCGAGCAGCTCTGGCTCGAGCGCCCCGGGCGCACCCTCTCCTTCTCCCGCCCCGACGGCCCCCGGCGCCTGGGCACCCGGCTCCGCGGCTCCCGCGTACCCGGGCCAGTCAGCCGCCCCGGTCCTCACGAGCCCGACGGCCCCGCAGCCGCCTGGCCCGCTCCCGCTGAGCAGCACGCTCTCCTCCCTCGCAGCACCGACGCCGCCGCGCGGGGTCGGCACGCAGCACCAGCCGAGCACCCAGGCAGCACCCGAGACGCGCCGCGAGCGCCGCTCCTTCCTCACCGAAGAGCAGCGCGAGGAGCCCGCGACCCAGGGTGTGCGGGGTCTGCTGACGCGCGCCGGTGTGCGGATGAGCCCGAGCGACGCCGAGCGGGCGGAGCGTGCTGACAGGCTCGCTGTCAGCCAGCACTGGCCTGGTCCGCGGACCATCGCTGTGGTCAACGGCAAGGGAGGTGCGGGCAAGACGCCGACCACGGTGCTGCTCGCCGCGGTCTTCGCGCGCTACGGCGGTGCAGGGGTACTCACCTGGGACAACAACCAGACCCGCGGCACGCTGGGCTGGCGCACCGAGCAGGGTCCGCACGAGGCGACGCTGCTCGACCTCCTCCCCCAGGTCGACCGCCTGCTGAGCACCGGCGCGCAGTCGGCCGACCTCGCGCACTACGTGCACCACCAGACGCGCGACCGCTTCGACGTGCTGCGCTCCAAACCGATGGCCCTCGCGCAGGACCAGCGGATCGAGCCCGAGGACGTCGACGCGATCCACGCCGTGGCGGCCAAGTACTACAGGCTGATCTTCATCGACTCGGGCAACGACGAGTCCGACCCCATGTGGCGCCGGATGATCCACCACGCCGACCAGATCGTCGTGGCCACGACCACGCGCGACGACCACGCCGAGGCCGGTGCGCTGCTGCTCGAGGGGCTCGCGACGGTCGACGCCAAGGCGGCCGAGCTCGCGCGCAACGCCGTGGTGGTCGTCAGCCAGGCAGACCCCAAGGCCACGACGGCTGACGTGCAGCGGGTCGCGACCGGGTACGGGGACCTGGCGCGCGAGACCGTCACGGTGCCCTTCGACCCGGCGATGGTCGACGGCGTGCTGCGGCACGGGTCGCTGCGCCCTGCGACGCAGCGCGCGTGGCTGGCCGCCGGGGCGGCGGTCGCGCGCGGGCTCTGACGAGCGGGTCGTGACCTAGCCGGGCCTGGTCGAGCCTGGCCTGGTCGAGCAGGGCCTGACGGTCAGCCCGGCGCGCCGGCCGTCTCCTCGACGCCCTGCGGCAGGACGCCCGGGATCGCGCCCTGGACCTCGTCGACGATCGCGGACATCGCGCGCTGAGCGGCGGCAGGGTCGCCGAGGGCGACTGCCCGGGCCACGGCCTCGTGCTCGGCGAGGGCTGTCGGGACGGGCGAGGCCGGCATGAGACCGATGGCCGTGCGCCCCGACAGGACGGCTGCGATCACCTCGGAGAAGGCACCGAAGAGCTCGTTGCCGCTCGAGCGCAGCAGCAGCTCGTGCATGCGGATGTCGAGGGCGAGGAACTCCGCCTCACGTCCCGCGCCGGCCTCGCCGAGGAGCCGCATGCGCGCGGCGATGTCGGTGATCTCGCTCCGCACCTCGGCCGAGGCGTGCCGTGCCGCCCCCGCTGCGGCGAGCGGTTCGACGGCGTGCCGCAGCTCGGTGAGGCTGCGCAGCTGTGCGACCCGTCCGGGGCCTGCGAGACGCCAGAGGATCACGCGCGGGTCGAGCACGTTCCAGCTGTCGATCGCGAGGACGACGAGCCCCACCCGGCGGCTCGACCTCACCAGACCCAGGCCCTCGAGCAGGCGCATGACCTCGCGCGCGACGGTCCGGGAGATCCCGAACTCGGCCCCGAGGCCCTGGAGGGTCAGCACGGTCCCGGCGGGGACCTCGCCGCCGGTGATCCGGCGGCCGAGAGTCTCGAGCACAGGGCTGTGGAGGACGTCGGCGGGCACGGCCCAAGACTACGTCCGGGAGACTCCTCCACAGACGAGGGGTTGCAAAGGTGTTATCAATGAGCGATGCTCGGTCGGTGGACATCGACGTCGCCGGCGCGCAGAGCGCAGCCCCAGAGCACAGCACCCCATCCCCCGCCGTCTCGGCCCGCCCCGGCGTCGTCGCCGACGGACCAGCCGCCTCCTCAGCCCGTCTGCTCGTGGTCATGGGCGTGGCCGGGTGCGGCAAGACGACCACCGCCGCCCTGCTGGCCGGACGCCTCGGCGCCACCTTCGCTGAGGGAGACGAGTTCCACTCCCCCGCGAACGTGACCAAGATGTCGCTCGGCCACCCGCTGACCGACGACGACCGCTGGCCCTGGCTCCGCGGCATCCGCGACTGGTTGGCCGCCGAGGCACAGGCCGGCCGCAGCGCGGTCGTGCCGTGCAGCTCGCTCAAGCGCAGCTACCGCGACCTCCTCCGCGAGGCGGGGCCCGTCCAGTTCGTGCACCTCACCGGGTCCCGGGAGCTGCTGTCCGAGAGGATCCAGGGCCGGGCAGGGCACTTCATGAAGCCGGAGATGCTCACCTCGCAGCTCAGCACCCTCGAACCCCTCGCCGACGACGAGGCCGGGTTCACGGTCGACATCGCCCCGCGACCGGACGCGATCGTCGACACGATCATCCGGAACCTCGACCTCTGACCCACAGCACCACCGGCCGACGGCACAGCTGCCCCGGTCGTCCCATCCCCCCACGCCACACGTCGACGGAGACACCATGACGCCCGAGGACTGGACACAGACACTCACGGCAGGACCGCTGCTCGGCATCGCCGCAGCATCGATCGCGGTCCTGCTCGTACTCATCATCTGGCTGAAGATGCACGCCTTCGTGGCGCTCGTCCTCGTCAGCCTCATCACCGCCGTCGCGACAGGGATCCCCATCGGGTCCGTCGTGCCGGTCATGACCGGAGGCTTCGGCACCACGCTGGCCAGCGTCGCGCTGCTCGTGGCCCTCGGCGCGATGCTCGGACGACTCGTCGAGACGAGCGGCGGGGCCAAGGTGCTCGCCGACTTTCTCATCGACAAGTTCGGGGAGAAGCGCGCACCCTTCGCGCTCGGGCTCGCCTCGCTGATCTTCGGCTTCCCGATCTTCTTCGACGCGGGCCTCGTGGTCATGCTGCCGATCGTCTTCGCCGTCGCCCGCAGGCTCGGCGGCTCCGTGCTGCTGTACGGGCTCCCCGTCGCCGGTGCGTTCTCGGTCATGCACATCTACGTGCCCCCGCACCCCGGCCCCGTCGCCGCGACCGAGCTGCTCGGCGCGAGCATCGGCACGGTCCTGGCCGTCGGTCTCGTCGTCGCGATCCCCACCTGGTACGTCGCCGCGTACCTCTACGGCAAGCTCATGGGCAACCGCATCAACCTGCCCGTCCCGTCGATCCTCGGCGAGGCCGACGAGGGCGCGATCAAGAACCCGCCGTCCTTCGGCACGGTCGTCTCGCTCCTCCTGCTGCCCCTCGTGCTGATCTTCGCCAACACAGGCCTCGACGCCCTGCGCGCCTCGGGCACGGTCGACGGGGACGCCTTCTGGGTCCAGGCGCTCCGCGCCCTCGGCCAGACGCCGATCGCCCTGCTCGTGACCCTGCTCGTCGCCACGTACGTGCTGGGACGCCGCCGCGGTCGCTCAGGCGCAGAGCTCGAGAAGATCGTCGACTCCGCCCTCGGCCCTGTCGCCTCGGTCATCCTCATCACCGGTGCGGGCGGCATGTTCGGCGGGGTGCTCCGCGCCTCGGGCATCGGCGACGCGCTGGCCGACGTGCTCGGCGACCTCGGGGTCCCCGTGATCGTGGCCGGGTTCCTCATCGCCGCGATCCTGCGCGTGGCCCAGGGCTCGGCGACGGTCGCCCTCACCACGGCTGCGGGCCTCATCGCCCCGGCTGTCGCCGCCGGCGGCTACAGCTCGATCCAGCTCGCGACCGTGGTGGTCGCCGTCGCCGCTGGGTCTGTCGTGCTGAGCCACGTGAACGACTCGGGCTTCTGGCTCGTCGGGCGGTTCTTCGACATGGACGTCAAGACGACGTTCAAGACCTGGACCGTCATGGAGACTCTCATCGGTCTCATGGGCTTCGCGATCGCGATGGCGATCTTCGCGGTCGTCTGACGCAGGCGGACTGACGAGCCGTCGTCTGGCACGGCGCTCGTCGGACACCGCGTCACCTGACGCACAGCGTGCCCGAAGCAAGGCTCGAGGGGCGGGCATCTCCGGTCGGAGGTGCCCGCCCCTCAGTCGTCGTCCCCGACGGCGAGCGCAGCCTGGACGAGGGCGAGGTGGCTCAGGGCCTGCGGCAGGTTGCCGAGGAACTCCCCGGTGCTCTCGTCGATCATCTCGGACCAGATCCCCACGTCGTTCGCCTGTTCGAGCAGCTCGTCCATCCAGGCGGCGGCCTCCTCCCGGCGCCCGACGTGGGCGAGGGCGGCGACACCCCAGAAGGCACAGGCAACGAAGGTCGCCTCTTCCTCGCGCATGCCCGTGTACCTGTAGAGCAGCGGCCCCGCGCCGAGCTCGCGGCGCAGCGCGTCGATGGTCGAGCTCATGCGCTCGCCGCGGTCGAAGCCGCTCATGGCGTGCAGCAAGATCGACGCGTCCAGGTCGGTGCTGCCGGGGTACATGACGTACGCACCGAGCTCCTCGGACCAGCACTCGGTCTCGACCCACTCGCGGATGCGCTCGGCCTCGGCCCGCCACCTGTCGGGGACGCCCGGGATCTGCCCGGCCTCGGCGAGGTGCACGGCGCAGGTGAGCGCCTGCCAGCAGCCGAGCTTCGACGTCGTGTAGTGGCGCTCGTCGGTCAGCTCCCACATGCCCGCGTCGAGCCTGTGCCACGCGTCGCAGGCCTCGTCGGCGATCGAGGCGAGCAGCCGGCCGGTCTCGGCGTCGAGCAGGTTGCCCGCGTCGACGTAGCCGCGAACCACCCCGAGCAGGTCGCCGTACACACCGAGCTGGAGCTGCTCGGCAGCGTGGTTGCCGTCGACCACGGGACCGATCCCCCGCCAGCCGGGGACCTGTGCGAAGGCGTGCTCGCCCGGCAGCTCGCCGCCGAGCGTGTAGAACACCCGCATGTCGGACTCGCGGAGCGTGGTGAGCGTCCAGCTGATCGCCGCGTGGGTCTCCTCCGACAGACCGAAGCCGATGAGCGCGTCGACGGTGTAGGCGGTGTCGCGGAGCCAGGAATAGCGGTAGTCCCAGTTCTTCCCGCCCGCGAGGCTCTCGGGCAGCGACGTGGTCGCCGCCGCGGCGATCGCGCCAGACGGTGAGTAGATGAGCAGCTTGAGGGCGAGGGCGCTGCGCTGGACGGCCTTGCCCCAGCGTCCGTCGTAGTGGAAGGCCTCGGTCCAGGCGCGCCAGTTGTCGACGGTGCGGTCGACCCCCTCGTCGAGGGACTCGGGGGTCGGCAGGAGCACGGGCTCGCGGCCCGTGCCCACCAGGCCGACGGTGTGCCGTGACCCGGGCGAGGTGCTGAAGACCCCGGAGATCGACTGGTCGGCCGCGACGCACGTGGTGTCGCCGAGCAGCCTGACGGCGAGGGTGACGCCGTCGACCCGCAGGACCGGACCGTGCACGGTCTCCTGGACCCAGGGCGACGCCGTGCTGAACACCGTGCCAGGGAGGACCCGCCACGCCATCGGCACCGTGCCGCTCAGCCCGTCGACGCGCCGGGCGAGCTCGGTCCACGGCAGCCGCCCGGCGACGCCGGTGTTGAGCGAGTCCGTCACGCGGACCGTCCCGGTGGCCGTGGTGAAGGTCGTCTGCAGCACGTTGGTGCCCACGACGTACTGCCGCTGCACCTGGAAGGGCTGGGTCGGCGCGAGCTCGAGGCACCCGCCGTCCTGCCCGTCGAGCAGCGAGGCGAAGACGGGCCGCGAGTGCAGGTTCGGCACCGGGAACCAGTCGATGCGGCCGTCGTCCGCGACGAGCGCGACCGTGCGCCCGTCGCCGATCGCGGCGTAGGTGCGCAGCGGCGCGTAGCCGTCGGTGCGGGTGGCCGGGGCGCGCGGCTCGTCGCGGTCCCGGTGGCCGGAGCCCTCGACGTTGTCGCCGGCGTCGCCGTCGAGGTTGCCGAGGCTGCCCTGCTCGGTCATCGGGCACCTCCGCAGGTTCCGGTGCCTGTCGCGGGCGAGACGTCGTGCAGCATGGGGCTCCGTCCCAGAGTGAGAAAAGAGCCTGCGCGCGTCTGCGCGAGGCTCTCTCTCATCGTCAGGTCGGGGCGGTCGAGGCGCAACCGGCGGGGTGGGGTGCGGGTGCGGGTGCGGGTGCGTGCCGCGCGTCACCGGGGTGGTCGTGACCGGTCTGGTCGGCACCGGGCGGACGGTCCGAGGGCCGGGCGTGCGAGGGCAGGGTGTGCGAGGGCGGGGAGTGCGACACCTCAGGCGAGGACGGAGTCGCCGTCCCGGTCGCGCCCTGCTGCACCCGTGCGCGCGGGGCGCGCCTGGGGGGCCGCCAGCAGGTGGTGACGACGCGCCCACATCTCGAAGACGAGGGTCATGAGCGGGGGCACGCTCGCCGCGAGCGCGACGAAGGCGACCTTCCACGACCACCGGAGCCTCACGGCGGCGACGAGGGCGACGACCACGTAGAGCACGAACACTCCCCCGTGCAGGCGGCCGAACAGCCACACGCCCTGGTCGGTGGTCTCCGTGACGTACTTGAGGAACATCCCGACGAGCAGACCGGCCCAGGTGAAAGCCTCGACGAGGGCGACGACGGAGAAGACTCGTCCGACGGTGGACGGGCGGGGGGAGGTCATGGAGGGAGTCCTGTTCGTGGGGGGTCGGTGACGACCTGGCGGGCAGGTGCAGGCAGGGGGGTGCGTGCGCATCCTACGGGCGAGGGCTGGGAGGTCGTGGGGAGCTGCGACAGGTTGACGCGTGACCTGGCGCGCGGGTGATACTCGGGGCATGGAGATCGAGTACGACGACGACCCTCGCCGTGTGCAGCGCGACGTGGTGCGGCGCTGGCTGTCGACAGAGGCCTACTGGGGCCGGTGGCGCGGCGACGCTGACATCGACGCGTCGCTCGACGGGTCGTGGCGCGTCGTCGGGGCCTACCGCACCGACACGGGTGAGCTGGTCGGCTGCGCACGCGCGGGGTCCGACGGGGTCGGCTTCGCCTACCTCGCCGACGTGTTCGTCGTCGCCGAGGCCCGAGGTCACGGCGTCGGGAAGGGCCTGGTCCGGACGATGATCGACGAGGGCCCGGGCGCCCTCTTCCGCTGGACCCTGTTCACAGCCGACGCGCACGGGCTCTACGCGAAGCACGGGTTCGGACCCGCTGACGAGACGGCGATGGTGCGCCCGGCGGGCGACCTCGTCGGGCGGTGAGGCGGCGCTGATCTTCGGCCTGAGCCCGACGGTTCTGCGGGTCCCCCGGGAGAGCCGTCGCACCCTCCGGCGTCACACGGGTCGGCGTCGCCTCCGGAGCGCGAAAGTCACGACCAGCGGCCACAGCGACTGCGCCCCCGCGACGAGGCGTTCCGTGAACCCGGTGAGGGCGCCGTCGTCGGGTGTCACCTGCTGGAGCTCGGCGACGAAGACCCCGACGAGGGCGAGCAGCACGACCGAGACCGGGACGGCGACCTTCGCCGACAGCACCCCCTGCCCGCCGCGGCGGGCAGCGAGCGCCGGCCACAGCCCGAGAGCCCCGAAGCCGACGGCCGCCGAGATGCCGTGCAGCTGGGAGTGGGTGTCGGAGGGGAACATCGCGACCGCGAAGGTCGCCAGACCACCGAGCACGAGGAACGCCCGGCCCGCCACCGGGACCTCCCGCAGGCCCGACGCCGTGACGCAGTGAGCGATCCCCGTCACCGCGAGCCCAGCACCCATGACCCAGGGCGCGACCATGCCGGCGGTCGCGAGGTCGCTGATGGTGTCGCGGACCGGGTCGAAGGACGGCTGGAGCGCCTGCGACAGGGTCCACCCGCCGATCATGGCGACGGGTGCGACGACCGACGAGACGAGGGCCCACCACGGCGGTCGGGGGGCGTCGGGCAGCGCGTGACGGACGGGGGACCAGGTCGAGCGCGGGCTGCCGGCAGTCATCGCACCACTATCAGCGCCCGCGACCACCCCCGCGACCCAGGACACCCCCTTCACCCACCCTTCCCACCGGGGTCGCATCTCCTGGCTCGAGGTGCTGGCAGTGCGATCTCGCTGCGGGTCAGGCCTCGGGCTCCTCCGCGGTGTGCGGGCGACCCAGCGGGATCACCAGCGGGGTCTTGCTCACGGGGTCTTCGATGATCATGCAGCGCAGGCCGAAGACCTCTTCGACGAGCTCGGCGGTGATGATCTCCTCGGGGCGGCCCTGGGCGACGACGGCACCGTCCTTCATGGCGATGAGGTGGGTCGCGTAGCGGCAGGCGTGGTTGAGGTCGTGCAGCACGGCGACGAGGGTGTGCCCGTGGCGGTTGAGGTCGCCGAAGAGCTCGAGCAGCTCGATCTGGTGCGCGATGTCGAGGAAGGTCGTCGGCTCGTCGAGGAGCAGCAGCGGGGTCTCCTGGGCGAGGACCATCGACACCCACACGCGCTGACGCTGCCCGCCGGAGAGCTCGTCGACGAGGCGACCGGAGAGCGCCGTGACCTGCGTGGCCTCGAGGGCCCGCACCACGGCGGCCTCGTCCTCGACGGACCACTGGCGCAACAGCTTCTGGTGCGGGTAGCGGCCGCGCGCGACGAGGTCGGCGACGGTGATGCCGTCGGGGGCGATCGACGTCTGCGGCAGCAGACCGAGACGGCGCGCGACCTCCTTGGCCTTGTACGAGGTGATGGCCTCGCCGTCGAGCACGACCTGCCCCTCGGAGGGCTTGAGCAGCCGCGACAGGGCGCGCAGGAGCGTCGACTTGCCGCAGGCGTTCGGCCCGACGATCACGGTGAAGGAGTCGTCGGGGATCTCGACGGTCAGGCCCTTCGACACCGGGTGCTCGGAGTACCCGATGGTCACGCCCTCGGCGCGCAGGCGCGGACCCTCGTCTGCGGTGCGGCGGGCAGCCGGGCCTGTCGCGGTGGTGGAGCCGAGCACATCGGTCGTCATCTGGGTGGTCTCTCTGCGAGGAGGGCGAGGGGTCTGGTCGGGCACGGTCTCGGTGGTCTGGTGGCGTCTCACTGCCGTCTGGCCTCTCGGGCGAGCAGCCACACGAGGTAGCAGCCGCCGACGCTCACGGTGACGACCCCCACGGGCAGCTGGGTCGGGGCGAAGACGCGCTGCGCGGCGAGGTCGCTCACCACGAGCAGCAGCGCGCCGAGCACGGCCGAGGGCAGCATCGCGACCGAGGGGCTGCGGGTGAGCCGCCGGGCGAGCTGGGGTGCGGCGAGGGAGATGAAGGCGATCGGCCCGGCGGCGGCCGTGACGAGCGCTGTGAGCGCGACACCGAGCACGAGCATCGCGAGGCGCGTCGGCTCGGTGCGGACACCGAGGGCCTGCGCGGCGTCGTCGCCCATCTCGAGGATCCCCATCCGGCGGCTGAGCACCACGAGGGCGGGCAGCAGCACGACGAGGATGATGGTCACCGGTGCCACCTGCGTCCACGACAGCCCGTTGAGCGAGCCTGCTCCCCAGGCCGCGGCGCTCATGGCCTTCTCGAGGTCCGCCTTGATGATCAACCACGTGTTGACCGAGGCGAGCACGGCGCTGATCGCGATCCCGACGATGATGAGCCTGAACCCCTGGGCGCCGCCACGGTAGGCGAGGGCGTAGACGAGGCCCGCTGTCACCAGACCACCGACCATCGCTCCGGCGGCGATGTCGTAGTACGAGCCGCCGAGCAGCAGGATCACGACGAGCGCCCCGGTGTACGCGCCGGTGTTGAAGCCGATGATGTCGGGGCTGCCGAGCGGGTTGCGGGTCATGGACTGGAAGATCGCGCCGCTCGCGCCGAGGGCGGCGCCGAGCAGGAGCGCGAGCAGGACGCGCGGCAGCCGCCAGTCGACGACGACCATGCGGACCACCGTCGTCGTCTCGCCGAAGAGCGCCTGCAGGACGTCGGGCACCGACACCTCGTAGTCGCCGACTCCGAGGGCGACGAGGCCGACACCGAGGGCGAGGACGCCCAGGGCGGCGAGCACGACGAGGGTGCGCAGGTCCACCCGGCCGGAGAACCGCCCGCGGACGAGCCGCAGGGTCCAGGTGGGCCGCCCGGTGCTCACGCGTCGAGAGCTCTCAGCCCCGCGCGGCACCGGCGCCTGCGCACCACGCGGGGTCCGCGCAGTCGAAGGGCTGGACGGTGTCGGCGGGGTCCCGCCCGGGGTCTCGAGGTCGGCGCTCACAGCCCGCTCACCTTCCGTCGTCGCACGAGCCAGATGAGCACGGGTGCCCCGACGAAGGCCGTGACGATGCCGACCTGGAGCTCACCGGGACGCAGCACGATGCGCCCGAGGACGTCGGAGACGAGCAGCAGGGTCGGGGCCATGACGAGGGTGTAGGGCATGATCCAGCGCTGGTCGGGTCCGACGAACCAGCGGGCGACGTGCGGGACCATGAGGCCGACGAAGCCGATCGGCCCGGCGGCGGCGGTGGCCGCGCCGCACAGGAGCGTGACCCCCACGACGACCCACACACGAGTCCGCGTGAGGTTCGCCCCGAGGGAGCTGGCGAGGTCATCGCCGAGCGCCACGGCGTTGAGCGGGCGGGCGACGAGCAGCGCGACGAGCGTCCCGACCACGATGAAGGGCGTGACCGTCCCGACCATCTCCCACGTGCGGTTGCTCAGGGTGCCCGCACCCCAGAACCGCATGGCGTCGAAGACCCGCGGGTTGAGCAGCGTGATCCCCGACGAGACCCCGCCGAGGACGGCGCCGATCGCGATCCCCGCGAGAGTCAGCCGGACAGGCGTGGTGCCACCGCGGCCCATCGACCCGATGACGTAGACGACCACCGTCGTCACGACGGCGCCGAGGAAGGCGAACCAGATGTACTGCTGGATGTCCACGACCCCGAAGACGGCGACGCCGACGACCACCGCGAAGCCCGCTCCTGCGTTGACGCCGAGGATCCCGGGGTCGGCGAGCGGGTTGCGGGTCAGGGCCTGGATCATCGCACCCGACAGCCCGAGCGCGATGCCGACGAGCAGCCCGAGGATGGTCCGGGGGGCGCGCATCTCACGGACGATGATGTGGTCGTTCGACCCGTCGGGCGAGAAGAGCCCGCTGAGCACGGTGGCGAAGGGGATGTTCTTCGAGCCGACGGCGAGGCTCAGCAGCAGCGCGACCGCGAGCACCGCGACGAGGACCAGCAACCAGAAGGCGCGGGTGGCGTTGGTGTGCGCGAGGCCGGCGGGGGCTGCGGACGCCTCGGGCAGCGTGCCGCCCTCCGCGGTCACGGCGACCACCGGTCTGCCCGCCACGCCGGCCGTCCCACCTGGCGTGGCGCTCTCAGCCGTCTCCGGACCGCCCGGGGGCAGGTGCCTGCCGGGCGGCTGAGCGCCGGTGTCTCTCGTCGAGGTCGTCATCGTCTGTCCCAGTCCTACAGCCCGAGGGTCTCGAGCGTCGCGAAGTACTCGTCTTCGATCTCTTCGACCGCGCGACCCTCGTCGTCCCACAGCCTCATGAGCCACTGCTTGGTCTCGGCGTCGACGGCATCCCAGCGCTCGGTCCACTCTTCGACCTTGTCGGTCCAGTAGCCGATCACCTTGTAGGCGGTGCCCGGCAGACCGCGCTCGTGGCGCAGGTGCTTGCGGACCGTGCGCATGACCTTGGCCTCCCCGGCGAACCACACGTAGCCGACGCCGTCGGGCAGGTCGACGGTCCGCAGGATCTCGTCGAGGCGGGACTGGCTGTAGCCGTTGCCGCCGTAGACCCAGACGACGTCGACCCCGGGGCGCGAGAGGCCCTGGTGGTGGGTCTCGTCGGGGACCTCGACGATCACGCGGGTCCGCACGCCGGCCGGAGCCTGCTCGACCAGGCGTCCGACGGCCGGCAACCCCGTCGCGTCGGCGAGCAGCAGCTGCCACTCGAGGCCGTCGGGCGGGCTGTACAGACCGCAGGGCGAGTTGAGGCCGACGACGTCGCCGACGGTCGCGTGCTGCGCCCAGGTCGCCGCGACCCCGCCCTCGTGCACCACGAAGTCGATCGTCAGGGTGCCCGCAGCAGGGTCGACAGCGCGCACCGTGTAGGTGCGCATCGGCGACGGCGTGACGCCCTCGGGGTAGTCCCAGCTCTTCTCCGTCGCGAAGGGCAGCACAGGCTCGGACTCCCCCGGGGCCGGCAGGAACACCCGGAGGTACTCGTCCCCCACGCCCGTCGAGACGAAGTCAGCGACGCCCTCGCCGCCGAGGACGATCCGGATCATGCCTGCGGTGAGGCGGGTGGTCGAGACGACCTCGGCGCGGAAGATGTTCACGACGGCACCGTGACGTCGAGGCCGAGGTCGCCGGCCGTCCCCGGGGAGGTCACGGGGACGAGGTCGCGCTCGACGCTGCGCAGGCCGAGCGGCGCGGCGGCGCGGGCGGCTGCTGAAGACACGGTGGAAGACCGCGTGGTGGAGCGTGTCATGGGGGGTCCTAGGGTCGAGTCGGCAGGCCCGGGGAGCTGCGGACCGCTGGTCGTCGACCGGGCCGCGCTGGTTAGGCATACCTACCCTAACTGCAGGCCCCTGCGAGGTGAAGACGTCTGGCGCTCCGCACCGCTCTCGCGGCCGCACCACCGGGGACGAGCCAGACCACCGCGTGCCGCCGCGGGTCGTCGCAGGCCACGGCCGGATCCGCCGATTTATTTGAAGAGTCAAGCAAACGCGGTAGACTCAGGAGATGACCACACCCCCCGGACCCGACGACGCACGCTGGCTCTCGACCGCCGAGAACCTCACGTGGTTGCGCCTGTCCGAGGTGATGATCCGGCTCCCCGCCGCCCTCGACGCCCAGCTGACCCGCGACGCCGGCATCAGCTTCTACGAGTACATGGTCCTCGCGATGCTCTCCGAGCAGGACGACCGCACTCTCGGCATGGGACAGCTCGCCCGGCTGACGAGCGGTTCGCTCTCGCGCCTGTCCCACGTGGTCAAGCGCCTCGAGAAGCAGGGCTACGTCCGTCGCGAGGCCAGCCAGCACGACCGCCGCCACACCAACGCGATCCTCACCGACGCAGGCCTCGACAAGATCGTGGCGTCAGCGCCGGGTCACGTCGAGACCGTCCGCCACCTCGTCTTCGACGCGCTGTCCCCCGACCAGTCCGACAGCCTGCGCGAAGCCGCCACGCTGATCCGCCACCAGATCGACCCCTCCGACGAGTGGAAGCTCGCGCCGGACTCCCCGACGGTCTGAGGTCGCCGGGTCGGCCGCGCTGACGAGGACCTCCGCACCCCGGCACGGACCTGGGAGCGCTGCGCCCGACCCGTGCGCCAGATCTGCTCCGCCCGATCTCACCCTCGGACGGGGACTCCACCCCATCCGCAGCCCTCGTGCCCGGCGCGGTCTCGCTGCACACTGTGACGATGAGCACCTCGCCCCCTCCTCCCCCGTCGACGCCCGACCCGCCCGGTCACGGCGCTGGGCCGTCCGTCCCCGGTCAGCAGCCCGGACCGTGGGCGGCTCCACGACCGCCTGCCCAGCCCGGCTACGGGCAGGGCCCAGGGCCGGCCCCCGCAGGGTGGCCGGGCTCCCCGGGTACGGGCCACCCGTCGCAGGGCGGCTACCAGCCGCAGCCCACCGGGTATCCGGACGGCAGTGGGCACCCGAGCGCCCCGCAGACCTCCGGCTACGCGGCTCAGCAGCCCGGCCCGCCCTCGCGGCCCGGTCAGTCTCCGTGGGCTGCGCCGGCTCCGCGCCGCCCACGCCGCTCTCGACGCTGGGCGGTCGCACTCGGCGTCCTCCTCGTGCTCGCCCTCGGCGGCGGGACGACAGCCGTCCTGGTCGACCGGGCGAACGACCAGCGCGCAGCCCAAGAGCTCGCGGACAGTGTGGCGCGCGAGGCCCAGGAGCTCGCCGACGCCGAGACCGCCTACGACGACGCCGTCGAGGACCTCGACAGCGTCGTCGGCTCTCTCACCACGCTCGCGACCGACGTCGACCTGGCCCTCACAGACGCCACCTCGGACATCGACGACGCCACCCTGCTGCTCGACGCCGCACCTGTGGGCGTCGTCCCCGAGGCCGAGCGCACGGCACTCGACACCGCACGGGCCGACCTCTCGACGGCAGTCGACTCCTGGGGCCCGTCGCAAGAGGCACCGGAGCCCCCCGAGGCCCGTCCGACGACGACCGACGAGCTCGTCGAGGCGACCGAGCAGGTGGAGGCCGACGTCGAGACCCTCACCACGACGCTCGAGGACACCCAGACCGGGCTCGACACCCTCACGACCCAGCAGGACACGCTCGCCGACGCCGCCGACGCGCTGCTCGCGACGGTGCCTGCCACGTCGCAGAGCTACGTCGACACCTACACGGTCGCGACGAACGCCAGCCGCTCGGAGATGCAGATCGCGGCCGCCGGCGTCTCGCCGAGCTGGTCGGCCGACAGCAGCACCCAGCTGGCGACCTTCGCGGCCGCTGCGAACGCCGTGGTCACCTCCCAGACCGACCAGGAATGGCTGCTGGCCAACCCCGTCCACCCGAACCGGCCCGTCGTCGAGGCCTTCGCCCGCTCGCTCGCCGGCGGGGTGCCTGTCGACTTCGCCTGGGCGCCCGAGGTCAACGGGCACGGCCTCGGCAACTCGTGGGGCGGCTACGGCACGTGGAACACCGCGCAGTACGGGTACTCGACCATCACGCTGTCGGACAACGTCGCCGAGCGGTGGCCCGAGGAGGGCGTGCAGGCCCTGGTGGTCCACGAGACCGGGCACGCGATCACGTCCAAGTGCTACGACCTCTACTCGGCGGCGCCCTTCAACAGCGACGACGAGATGTTCGCGACCTCGTGGGCGATCAGCATGGGCTACGACGACGGCAACGGCTCGGGCGAGTGGCTCTACGGCCGGCCAAGCGACGAGCAGATCGCTGCTGCCGCAGGGTGCCGCTGACCCGCGACGCACGAGAGCCCGCCCCCGGTGAGGGGACGGGCTCTCGTGAAGCTTCTGAGGCGATCAGTCGCGGAAGACGTCCTTGACGTTCTCGCCAGCCTGCTTGGCCGAGGCCTTCGACTGGTCGGCCTTGCCCTCAGCCTCGAGGCGCTCGTTGTCGGTCGCCGAGCCGGTCGCTTCCTTGACCTTGCCCTTGGCGTCTTCTGCAGCGTTCTTGATCTTGTCACCAAGTCCCATGATGGGCCTCCTCAGGTTGTCCGATATCTCGACGGTACGTGCGTCTCACCACGCCCGCATCTCGAGGAAGGGGTGACGTCCAGAGCCTCCACAGGTCCTGCACGGACACCTGGAAGACGCACAGATCCGCCGTTCTCGCACGTCGAGAGGCGTCGTGCGGGAGGCTGGTCAGTGCGTCGTCCCGCCCGTCACGCGCAGGTCGACCCCTGTCGACAGGCTCGTGCGCACGATCGTGTCGAGACCTGCGGTGATGACGTCGAGGGTCAGGCTCGGGTGCCGGGTGCCCGCCGCCTGCTCCGGCGTGAAGGGGACGTGCACGAAGCCACCGCGCGCGACCGGTCCGCCGGCCGAGCGGCCCGCGAGCTCGTGCATCACCTGGTAGAACACGTGGTTGCAGACGAAGGTCCCCGCGGTCTGCGAGACCGACGCCGGGACACCAGCCGAGGTCATGGCTGCGACGCAGGCCTTGACGGGCAGTGTCGCGAAGTAGGCTGCGGGCCCGCCAGGCACCACGGGCTCGTCGACGGGCGAGAAGCCTCCGTTGTCGGGGATCCGGGCGTCGTCGACGTTGATCGCGACCCGCTCGACCGTCACGTCCGGGCGCCCGCCTGCCTGGCCGACCGCGACGACGAGGTCGGGCCGGCTCCGCTCGACCGCCTCCGCGAGCGCCGGACCTGCCGTGCGGAAGTCGACCGGGAGCTCGAGGGTCACGAGCTCGGCAGGCCCGTCCCACGCGGCGGCGAGGCGCTGCACGGCCTGCCAGGACGGGTTGACCGTCTGCCCGCCGAAGGGCTCGAATCCGGTCAGGAGGACGACTGGCACGTGGATCACCTCGGGTGTCGGGAGGCGCCCCCTCTGGGCGCCGGGCGGCTGCACCGCACCTGGGACCACCGTACGGCGCACCCACATGCACAGATCCTGGAACAGGGCCAACTGGACGAAAATGTGACGGATGGGGACAATCGCCAGCAGGGCTTCCCAGTACCGGACATGCAAAACCCCGGTCGTGTGATCGACTCGCACGCGAGTTACAGGGACGGCTCCGGGGTGTTGACTCCAGAGTAGAGGACTACGGAGACCATGGGCAACGACTACGAGCATCTCCGCGCGCACCTCAGCGAGCCCCGCTTGCACCTGTACCTCACCGCAACCGCTCACCGGCCCGACGAGGCGCTCGCCCTCTACGAGTGGAACGCACGTCTCGCAGCATCCTTCTTCGTCGACCTCGGCCACCTCGAGGTAGCCCTACGGAACGCACTGGACACCCGGATGACGCTCCGCCATGCATCCCGCCAGCTCGACGGCACTTGGATCGACGACCCCGCAGGCGAGCTCGGCCGGGACTTGACAGGGACGGGCCGGCACAGCCAGCCCTACCGGGACATCGCTACAGCCCGCACCCGTGTGAGGGCGAACCAGAAGCCCTTCAGTCATGCACAGGTCCTGTCCGAGACCAGCTTCGGCCTCTGGCACCAGCTGGTGTCGAAGCGATGGACGAACATCTGGCCAGACCTCGCCGATGCGTTCCCACACGCACCTGACCGCGCCCGAGACACCGTTGCCGACCCGGTCGCACGGCTCCGGGACCTGCGGAACCGCATCAGCCACCATCATCGAGTCTGGTCACAGCCATGCTCTGAGCTGCACGTGGACCTGCTCGCTGTCGCCGGGTACATCTCGCCTCATCTCGCCACCTGGATCACCGACAGGTCGGCCGTTCCCGACCTCTTGAAGCAGCGGCAGCCAGGGATACCGCTCACCAGTGCGCTATGAAGCTGCGCCACAGCCCGGCGAGGGGGCGCGGCTAAGGACCTGTCGCCCCGCAGGAGGAGACGCAGTCGCGCGCCTAGGCTGCTCAGATGAGCGACGGCGCCCAGACGACCCACGAGGCCCACGAGACCGACGAGGCGAGGGCGCTGCACGTCGTCCGTGGGCTGGGTGCTCGCCCGACCACGGTCCTGAGACTCTCAGGCGGGGCGATGAACTCCGTGCTGCGGGTGGTCGGTGACGGCACCGACTGGGTGGTCCGCTCCCCTCTCGACCTCACGCGACCCGACGTCTTCCCCTCGAGCGCTGGGCGTCTCAGGCTGCCGGGGCCTGCGGGGTCCCGGTCCCCGAGGTGCTGCACGTCGGGACCTCGGGCGGCGTGCCCGTGACGGTCTCGCGCTACGTCGAGCCGGACCCGGAGGATCCGCTGCGTCCCTGGTGGTGGCTCGGTCGGCATGCCACCGCGCTGGCAGGTGCGCGGCTCGACGACGCACCGGACGCGCTGTTCTCGCGGTTCGGGCGTGATCTGGACCGTGCGTGGCGCGAGCACCTGGCCTACAACCTGGCGTTCCTGTCGCCCGACGACCACCTGCTGGCCGACGGCGGGTACGGCGCGCAGGACCTCGAGACGCTCCGTGCGTGGGTCCGTGACCTGCAAGGCCTCGATGTCGAGCACGGACTCGTCCACGGCGATCTCGCACCGCGCAACCTCGTGTCGCGAGGACTGCACGCGGCACCGGTCCTGCTCGACTGGGGGTCGGCGACCTCGGGCCCGGAACCGTGGGACAGCCTGCAGCGGGCCTACCAGGCCTCCGTCGTCGAGGGCGAGATCCCGTGGTCTGCTGTCGTCGACCTCGCCGAGGGGATGGGGACGGTGCTCGACGACGCTGCCGAGCTCACGCTGCGCAGGCTCACCGCGCTGCGGCTGCTCGACCTCGTCCGGTGGGCCCGGGACCGGCGCCCCGACCTCTACGCGTCGTACAGGGAGGCGTGCGCGACCGGGCTCACGACGCTCTGGTCGCTCGAGCCGCGGTGAGCCGTCCGCAGCGGTCCGCCGACGCACGTCGACGGACCGTCGGGCACGCCGCGGGGCTGGCACGTCGGGCGTGGACGCACGCGTGGCCCTACCGTCCGGGTATGGACCTGCACACACGAGAACGGGCGCACCTGTCGGGGTGGACGTCGCACCTGATGCGCGCGCTCGGCATCCGCGGGAACCACCACAGCACAGCCCTGCAGATCCCCTTCGCCCTCATCTACCTGCCGCTCACGGCATGGTTGCTGCTCACGGTCCCGGTGGTCGTGCCCGTGCTCGGGTGGGGCGGGGTGCTGCTGGTGGTGCTGGTGAGCGCCGCGGCATGGGCGACCCAGGACCGGCCCACACCGCCGTGGGCCCCGGCCGCGCTGTGCGCAGCCGACCTGATCGGTCTGGGCGCGGCGGTCGTCGCCCTCGACGCCAAGGGGGTCATGCTCACGACCCTGGCGCTGCTCCCGTGCTTGTGGCTGGCGCAGGCCTACCTGTGGCGGGGTGCGGCGTGGGCCGTCGTCGGGACCTTCGTGCTGAGCGGGACGGCGTCGTGGATGGACTCCAGGACACAGGGGTTCACCGACTGGCCCTCCCCGCTCGTCCTGCCGCTGCTCACGGCGGCCATGGTGTCGGCCTGCGCGATCATCACCGAGCACTGGGAGGTCCAGCGGCACAGGCTGCGCCAGGAGCAGACACGCCTGGACGAGTCGCTGACCGAGCGCACCACGACGACAGTCCTGCTGCAGGCGATGCTGGCCTCGCTCGACTCGGCCGTCGTGGCCTTCGGCACAGACGGCGAGATCTTGCTGTCGAACACCCCCGAGAACGACCTCTACGCACTCACCTGGGCCGGGGACGTCGGCGAGGGCGAGCGGCTGGTCTTCGAGGAGGACGGCGTCACCCCCCTGCCCTTCGACCTGTTCCCCTCGGAGCTCGCCCGGCGCGGGGAGGTCGTCTCCGAGCACCTCATGTGGTTCGGCCGCCCCAGCGAAGGGCAGCGCGCCGTGCTCGCCACCTCGCGCCCGATGCTCGACGCCGAGCAGCACAGCCACGGGGTCATGGTCGTCTACCACGACGTGACGGCCGTGGTGAGCGCGATGCGCGTCAAGGACGAGTTCGTCGCGACGGTCTCCCACGAGCTCCGGACCCCACTGACCTCGATCATGGGATACCTCGAGCTGATCCGCGGCGACCACGAGGACCAGACCAGCCTCCTGCCTGACGAGACGTTGTCCTACCTGGGTGTCGTCGACCGCAACGCCGAGCACCTGCTGGCTCTCGTCTCCGACCTGCTCACCACGGCCCAGACGACGGCCGGGACCGTGCAGATCTCCCGGACCCAGGTCGACCTCGAGCGCCTCGTCGCTCGGTCCGTCGAGTCCACGACGCCGCGGTTCGCCGCCGCCGGGGTCGGCCTGGAGCACACGGCGCAGGCCTCCCCTGCGGTCCACGTCGACGCACGCCGCATCTCGCAGGTCCTCGACAACCTGCTGTCCAACGCCCTGAAGTACACGCCGCGAGGGGGCACGGTCACGGTCAGCACGCTCGTCGAGGCCCGGGCGTGCGCGATCGTCGTCTCCGACTCGGGGATCGGCATGAGCAGGACCGACCTCGACCACGTGTTCGAGAAGTTCCACAGGGCCCAGAGCGCGACCTCTCGGCAGATCCCCGGCATCGGGCTCGGCCTGGCGATCACCAAGTCGATCGTCGACGCCCACGGCGGGACCATCACCATGACGAGCACCCTCGGCAAGGGGACGACCGTCACCGTCTGGTTGCCCAGGGCTGAGGCCGCCGACGAGCGCACGCACGGCGCCGCCGCCGCCGCAGAGCATCTCGCCTGAGCCGCACAGGAGGACGGCCTCCCGGCGGCTTCTCGTGACCCGGGTCAGCCCCGCGGAGCCTCCCTGACCTGGGTCAGCCCTGCTCGGCCTCGTGCTCGGCCACCAGCGCGACGACGCGGGCGATCACCTGCTCGTCCTCGTCGTGCTGGACCGAGCCGATGAGCGCGTGGAGGTAGAGACCGTCGCCGACCAGCTGGACGAGGCGCGCGAGGACCGGGTCGTCGATCCGCCGGGCGATGACCTCGTACCAGTACTCGAAGGACTCGACGAGGGCTCCTTCGACGTCGACCTCCTGGACGCCGGCGAGGCGCAGCGCGGCGAGCACCGACCGCGTCGACGGGTCGGTCGCGACGGAGGACACGTCGAGGTACGCGGCGACGACCCCCTCGGGGGCTGTCAGCGTCCCGTCGGCCTCGGCTCTGGACTCGACGAGCAGCCTGTCGAGGAACCCCTGGTACAGGGCCTCCTTCGACCCGAAGTGGTACAGCAGCCCGCCCTTGGACACACCGGCCGCCGCGGCGACGGCCTCGAGGGTCGCTGCCGAGGAGCCTCCCTCGAGCAGGAGGGTCTCGAGAGCGTCGAGGACGACCTCACGGGTGGGCTTGGAGCGGTCGGGCCGAGTGGACATGGTCACAGTCTAGACGCGGTGTACCGTCCAGCCGGTACAGTAACGCTCGGCCCTACGACCGAGGAGGCGAGACCATGGCTGACACCCCGTCGCTGCACCGTCACGACACCACCGACCCCAGCACCACCCGTACCGCCGCGAGCGCGGGCACCGCGCAGAAGACCGCACCGAGCGCACCCCGCGCCGGGCGCCGAGCCTGGTTCGGCCTCGCCGCCCTCATGCTCCCCGTGCTGCTCGTCAGCATCGACAACACCGTGCTGTCCTTCGCGATCCCCCAGCTCAGCCAGGCGCTCTCACCGTCGGCGAGCCAGCTGTTGTGGATCGTCGACATCTACCCGCTGATCCTCGCCGGGCTGCTCGTCACCATGGGCACGCTCGGCGACCGTGTCGGGCGGCGCCGGCTGCTGCTCGTCGGCGCGACGGGCTTCGGCCTCGTCAGCGTGTACGCGGCCTTCGCCGGGGACGCCACGCACCTCATCGCGGCACGCGCGCTGCTCGGGCTCTTCGGCGCGACCCTCATGCCGTCGACCCTCGCGCTGCTGCGCAACCTCTTCCTCGACGACAACCAGCGTCGCCTCGCGATCGCCATCTGGGCGTCCGCCTTCTCGGCCGGTTCTGCGCTCGGCCCGATCGTCGGCGGCTGGCTGCTCGAGCACTTCTGGTGGGGGTCCATCTTCCTCATCAACGTGCCCGTGCTCGTCGTGCTGCTCGTCGTCGCGCCGTTCGTGCTGCCCGAGTCCCGCAACCCTGGCTCCGCGCGGCTCGACCCGCTCAGCGTCGTGCTCTCCGTCGTCTCGATGCTGCCCTTCGTCTTCGGCATCAAGAAGCTCGCCTCCGACGGCCTCAGCCCGCTCGGCGTCGCGTCGCTGCTGCTCGGCGTGGCCCTGGGTGTGCTGTTCGTGCGTCGTCAGACGCGCTCGAGCTCCCCGCTGCTCGAGGTCGGGCTGTTCAAGAACCGCGTGTTCTCCGCCTCGGTCCTCGCCAACTTCATGGCCGTCTTCTCGATCTCCGGGCTCATCTTCTTCGTGTCGCAGTACCTCCAGCTCGTCCTCGAGCTGTCGCCGATGGAGGCTGGTCTCTACCTGCTCCCCGGTGCTGCCGCGACGGTGGCCATGGGGCTGGCAGCCGTGGCCCTCGCCCGCATCGCGCCGATCTGGTTGCTCATCCCCGTCGGGCTGCTGCTCGCGACCCTCGGCTACCTGCTCGGCACCACGCTGACGGGGTCGTCCTCGGTCGGGGTGATCGTCGTGATCTTCGTGCTGGTCGGCGGCGGTGCGGGTCTCGCCGAGACGCTCACGAACGACGCGATCCTCGCCTCGGTCCCGCCCGAGCGCGCCGGGGCGGCCTCGGGGATCTCCGAGACGGCCTACGAGCTCGGTGCCTCGCTCGGCGTCGCGAT
This sequence comes from Sanguibacter sp. Leaf3, assembly GCF_001425965.1. Classification (NCBI taxonomy): domain Bacteria; kingdom Bacillati; phylum Actinomycetota; class Actinomycetes; order Micrococcales; family Sanguibacteraceae; genus Sanguibacter; species Sanguibacter sp. Leaf3. The sequence continues at coordinate 40,107 of NZ_LMRH01000003.1, forward strand.
CCTCGGCAGCGTCCTCGCGGCGGTCTACCGCACACGGCTCGAGCTGCCCGCGGGTCTCGACCCGGCTGTCGCCGACCAGGCACGGGAGACCCTCGGGGGTGCCGTGAGCGCGGCCGACGGTCTGCCCGCCGGTCAGGCCGACGCGCTGCTCGAGGCCGCGAAGGCGGCCTTCGCGCACGGGGTCGACCTCACCTCGGCGATCGGCGCCGTGCTGGCCTTCCTCACCGCTGTGGTCATCGGGGTCGCGCTGCGAGCAGCGCACCGGGCCACCCGCCGGACCGCGGACCAGGGCACGCTCGTCGACGCCTGACGCAGGACCAGGCACGGCACCCTCGCGAGGGCGACGGACACCCGCACCGGGTGACCGTCGCCCTCTCTGCCATCCGCCGGGCAGGCTCCTGACGTGCTGAGCAAGTTCGGAGAAGACGCCCCGCCCCGGCGCTCCTAGCCTGGGAGCACACCACCCGCACCGCTCGGCCCACGGGTGGTCCCGGGGGCGGCCGTCCTCGGGAGGCCTCAACGAGGAGCACACCATGCCTGCACGGGACCGCGCGCCGCTCGGCGCACCGATCTGGATCGACCTGTCCAGCGCCGACACCGCGAAGGCGATCGAGTTCTACGGCGCCCTCTTCGGCTGGGAGGCCTTCGTCGGACCGCCCGAGTACGGCGGCTACGTGACGTTCTCGAAGGACGGGGCGCGGATCGCCGGGATGATGCAGAACCCCGCGGGGTCCGGATTCCCCGACGGGTGGGGCACGTTCTTCGCGGTCTCCGACACCGGGGCGACCATCGCGGCGGTCGAGGACAACGGCGGACGCGTGATCGTCGAGCCGATGACCGTCGACGTGCAGGGCACCATGGCGGTGTTCCTCGACAGCACCGGGACCATGTTCTCGACGTGGCAGCCCGGGGACAACAGCGGGTTCCAGCTCGCACGCGAGCACGGAGCCCCCGCCTGGCACGAGCTCATCACCCGCGACTACGCCGCGGCGCTCGGCTTCTACACGACGGTCTTCGGCTGGGAGGTCGCAGTCCAGGGCGACACCGACGACTTCCGCTACAGCATGAACGTCGTCGACGGCCACGAGGAGTCCGGGATGATGGACGGCTCGAGATTCTTGCCCGAGGGTGTCCCCGCCTCGTGGGCCGTGTACTTCGGGAGCGACGACGTCGACGCGACCGTCGCGCTGGCGGTCGAGCACGGCGGGAGCGTCGTGGACGAGCCCGAGGACACCCCCTACGGGCGCCTCGCGACGCTCGCCGACCCGACGGGGGCGACCTTCAAGCTGCTCGGCGTCAGGCCCGAGCAGGGCTGACCGGGCTGACAGGGCTGACAGCACCGAAGCGGCTGGGCACCACGGTGCTCAGCCGCGGTCTGCCGGGTCGAGCTCGGTCCAGACCACCGTGAAGTCGTCGGCGAGCTCGACCTCGAGCTCGTCTCCGTCCTCGAGGAGCACGTCCACCTCGAAGGCGTGGTCGGCGTCGTCGGAGCGGTCGACGTCGGTCACCGTGCCGCCGCCCGCCTCCGCGAGCGCGGCGTCGGTCGCGGAGGCGACCTCGGCGTCGGTCAGCGGGACGTCGTCGACGTCGCGGCGCTCGCGCTGGTCGTCGTCGCGAGAGCCGTCGCCGGTCGCGACCGAGGGCTGCCCGTCGTCGTCGCGGTCGTCGCTGCGGTAGTCAGAGCCGCGGGAGTCGCGGTCGTCGTCGCTGCGGTAGTCGTCATCGCGGTAGTCGTCCGCCCGACGCTCGTCGTCGCGGTCGTCCCTGTCGAGGTCGTCCACCCGACGCTCGTCGGAGGCGCTCCACGAGCTGTCGTCGTCGTCGCCCAGCTCGTCGACCGCGTAGGCCACACCGGCACCGCCGGCCACGAGGGCGACCACGGCCGCGGCGACCCACACGGGCTTGCGGCGCCACGCGGCGGTCTTGGCCACGGGCGGAGCGGTCGCGGCCGGGCCCGCCGGCGCTGGCGTCGCGGCAGGCTGCGCGGCGTGCGGCTGGGGAGCGGCCGAGGCAGACGGCAGCGTGGTCGGCGCTGGTGGCGTCGTCTCGACAGCGGCCGTCCGGTCGTCCTGACCGGGGTTCTGGGGGGTCTCGGGGTTCTCGGGGGTGCGGTTCGTGTCCATGCCCGCAGTCTGCCGAGGGGGTGCTGAAGCCAGCCTGAAGCGAGCTGCAGCAGGCTGGACGAGCGGCGACCTACGGCTCGCTGCCGGGCTGCGCGCTACCAGGCTGCGCGCTACCCACGGTCCCGAGCAGCGCGTCGGTGAGCGGGTCTGCGGTGCTGGCGCCTGCCGCCACGTACCGGAGCAGAGTCTGGAGGTCGGGCGCGACGACCGTGACCTCCTCGAGCTCGGGTTCTCCCCCGCGGACCACCTGACCGTCAGGTGCGATCGCCAGGTACTCGTGCCCGTCGCGCACCGACAGCAGGATCGGGAGATGACCGGCCCAGAACCCGTCGACGGCAGCGCGCTCGGCTGGTCCGGACGCTGCCGCGAGGCTCTCGTGCCTGAAGGCGTCCCACGGGAAGGCCTCGTCGCTGATGCCGACCCCACCGGCGTAGTCCTGCGCCGAGAGGAACCACACGGTGTCGTCTGGGCTGGCGAGCACCGAGAACGAGCGCACCCACGCGAGGAGCTGGTCGTCCGCGCCGACCAGCGGAGGGGGAACCTCGGCGGCACCCGACCACAGCGGTTCGTCACGGACCCATCCCGCGGTCAGGAGCGTGGCAGTCGCGTCGAGGTGGAGGCCCATGGCCACATGCTAGGCGGGAGGCGCGACGCCAGGCAGCGTCACCACGAAGCGCGCCCCGCCCGCCGTGCCGGTCTCGACCTCGACGCTCCCGCCGTGCAGCCTGACGGCGTCGGAGACGATCGCGAGCCCGAGCCCTGAGCCGCCGTCGTCGCGGGCACGTGCCTCGTCGAGCCTCACGAACCTCTCGAAGACCCGTCCGCGGTCCTGCGGCGCGATGCCCGCGCCGTCGTCCTCGACCACCAGCCGGACCCGGCCGTGCGCCTCCGACGAGGAGATCGTCAAGGTCGACCGGGCGTGCCTGACGGCGTTGTCCACGAGGTTGCGCACCACCCGCGCGAGGATCGTCTCGTCCCCCTGCACCTGGGCAGCGCTGATCCCCGAGGCGTCGACCCGGACCACGCCGAGCGCCCGGACCCTGGAGGCCTCGGCGAGCAGCAGGTCGTCGAGGTCGACCGCCCTGCCTACCCCGTGCCGCGAGCGCTCGTCGAGCCTGGCCAGCAGCAGCAGGGAGTCGACGAGGTCCTGGACGCGCGCCCCCTCGGCGAGGACCGTCCCGGCGAGCTCGGTCACCTCGACGCGGTCGGGGTGCGCGACGGCCACCTCGGCGTACTGGCGCATCGAGGTGAGCGGTGAGCGCAGCTCGTGGGAGGCGTCGGAGACGAACCTGCGCTGGGCCGCCTGGGCGCGGTCGAGGCGGGCGAGCATCTCGTTCATCGTCTCGGCGAGACGGCTCACCTCGTCGCCCGCCGGCGACACCTCGACCCGCCTGTGCAGCTCGTCGGCCTCGAGCCCGGCGACCTCGCGGCGGATCTGCTCGACGGGTGCCAGGGCCCTGCCGACGACCACCCGGGTGGTGACCGCGACCAGCACGACGAGGACCACGACGGCGACGGCGAGCAGCGCCGCGACTGTGCTCACGGCGTCGTCCACGTCGTCGAGGGACCTCCCGGCGAGGACCCTGAGCTCGTGACCGTCGACCTCGACGTCCTCGGCGGCGAAGAGCACGTGCTCGTCGTCGACCGTCGCGTCGACGGTGTCGCCCGACGGGACCGGCGAGGGCAGCTCGATCTCGTCGTCGCTGCTCTCGAGCACCTGCCCGTCCGCGTCGACGAGCACGAGGAGCTGGTCGTCAGACTCGGGCAGGCGGACCGTCCCCGACTGCTCGACGCGCGCCGCGGCGACCTCGGCCTCGGAGGACGCGCTCTGCGCGACGCCGCCGTGCAGGGAGACCGAGAGCAGCGCGACGAAGACGAAGGACCCGACGACGAGGAACAGACCGACGACGAGCGCCGCCCCGAGCGCTGCGCGGGCGCGCACCGCGCGCCACGGGCGTCGTCGGCTGCGCCCCACCATCTGCTCACCCACGGCTGAGCCTGTACCCGGAGCCGCGCAGCGTCTCGATCGACGCACGGCCGAAGGGCCTGTCGACCTTGTTGCGCAGGTGCCGCACGTAGACCTCGACGATGTTGGGGTCGCCCTCGAAGTCCACGTCCCAGACGTTCTCGAGCACCTGCCGCTTCGAGACGACGTCGCCCACGTTCCGCATGAGGTAGTCCAGGACGGCGAGCTCGCGCGAGGTGAGCTCGATCTCGGTGCCGCCGCGCTGGACGCGCTTGGTCGCCGGGTCGAGCCGCAGGTCGCCCGCCTCGAGCACGACGGGCCGCTCACGGACGCCGCGCCGGACGAGGGACCGCAGCCGGGCGACGAGCACCGCATACGAGAAGGGCTTGCTGAGGAAGTCGTCGGCGCCGGTGTCGAGGGCCTCGACCTCGTCCCACTCGCCGTCCTTGGCGGTCAGCATGAGGATCGGGGTCCAGTCCCCCTCGGCCCGCAGCCTCTCGCACACCGTGTACCCGTTCATGCCGGGCATCATGATGTCGAGGACGATCGCGTCGTAGCTGTGCTCCTGGGCCATCCACAGCCCGTCGACACCGTTCGCCGCCACGTCGACCGCGAAGCCCTCCGCCTCGAGCCCGCGCCGCACGCCGTCGAGCAGCCGAGCCTCGTCGTCCACCACCAAGATCCGCATCTGGGCCACACCTCCGGTCCACAGTGTGCCGGGTCCGGGCTGAAGGTCGGCTGAAGGCATGACGACGGGCACTGCCGCGAGCGCGACCGCTGTCGACACAGCCCTCTCTGGGCGTGATGCCCGTCCTGTCTCCCCCAGACAGGTGAGAAGAGAACCCCCAGACGGGCGACGCCCTGTCGCCACCTCGCAGACAGGCTGGAGGGAGCCCGCCTCGACCAGAGCTCGGGTCTGTCGTCTGAGAGGACCCTCATGGCTCGCCTGCTCTTCAGGCTGGGAGCGTTCAGCGCCCGGCACCGTCGTCTGCTCCTGGTCGTCTGGCTGGTCGTCCTCGTCGGCCTCGGAGCCGTCGCTGCGACCAGTGCGCAGCTGACCGACGAGGAGGGGCTGCCCGAGACCGAGTCAGGGCGGGCTCTCGACATCGTCGACGAGCGGTTCACGGCCCCCGGGGCCGACGACACCTCGGAGCTCCAGCTCGTCCTCGTCGCGGACGACATCACGACAGGCGACGCCGCGGCTGCCGTCGAGTCTCTCGTCGCACAGGCCCGCGCGCTGCCGTCCGTCGCGACCGTCGGCGACCCCCTCGACCCCTCCGCCCCGGCGGTCTCCCCCGACCTCACGACGGCGATCGTGCCGATCGGCTTCTCCGGGCTGTCGGACGCGGAGGCCGAAGAGGCCCAGCACGCCGTCGAGGCGCTGGCCGCCTCGGCCAGGTCTGCTGGTCTGACCGCTGAGGTCGGCGGGTCGGTCTACGTCGAGCCCGTCGAGCTGGTCGGGCCGACCGAGGCCGTCGGCGCGGCGATCGCCTTCCTCGTCCTGCTGCTCACCTACGGCTCGCTCGTCGCCGCGGGGGCCAACATGCTCGTCGCGCTGCTCGGTGTGCTCGTCGGGACGCTCGGCGTCTTCGCCTTCTCCGCAGCGGCGCCGATCGGGTCGATCACGCCGATCCTCGCGATCATGCTCGGGCTCGCCGTGGGCATCGACTACGGGCTCTTCGTCCTGGCCAGGTTCAGGTCCGAGCTGCGCGAGGGGCGGGCCGTCGACGACGCCGTGAGCCACGCCGTGGGGACCGCCGGCACCTCGGTCGTCTTCGCAGGGTCGACCGTGGTCATCGCGCTCGTCGGGCTGTCCGTGGTCGGCATCCCGACGGTCACCGAGATGGGCCTCGCCGCGGCCTTCGCCGTCCTGGTCGCCGTGCTCGTGGCACTCACGCTGCTGCCCGGCCTCATGTCGTGGGCGGGCCGCCGGGTCCTCCCGCGGTCCGAGCGGAACGCACCTCTGCCCGGCGCGACCACGACCAGCAGTCCCGCGCGGCGCGGGCTCCTCGAACGGTGGGGTCACGGTGTCGTGAGGCGTCCTCTCCTCGCGCTCGTCCCGACCGTCGTCCTGCTCGTCGTGCTCGCCGTGCCTGTGCTCTCCCTCCAGACAGCCCTCAAGACACCCGGTGGCAGCGACCCGGCCTCGACCGAGCGGGCCGCCTACGACCTCGTCGCCGAGGCCTTCGGGCCGGGTGCGCAGAGCCCGCTCGTGGTGCTCGTCGAGCCCGACGGCGCCGACCTCGCGACGGCGCTCCCCCAGGTCGAGACGATGCTGGCGGGGCTCGACGGAGCAGCCTCGGTCGCAGACGCGCAGACCGCCCCGGACGGGAGCGCGGCGATCGTCACGGTGGTCCCCGCGACGGGTCCCCTCGACCCCGCGACCGAGGACCTCGTCGCCGCGATCCGCGCCACAGGCGTCGACGGCGTGCAGCTGTCGGTCACCGGGACGACGGCCTTCGGCCTCGACATCGACGCGCTCCTCTCGACGGCCCTGGTGACCTATCTCCTCGTGATCGTCGGCCTCTCCCTCGTGCTGCTCGTGCTGCTCTTCAGGTCGGTCTTGGTCCCCGTGGTCGCCACGGCCGGGTTCTTGCTGTCCTTCGGCGCAGGTCTCGGCGTGATGGTCGCGGTGTTCCAGTGGGGCTGGCTCGACGCGCTGATCCAGGCACCTCAGGGCGACCCCGTGCCGTCGCTCCTGCCGATCCTCGTGGTGGGGATCCTCTTCGGCCTCGCGATGGACTACCAGGTGTTCCTCGTGTCCCGCATGCACGAGGCGCACCGCAAGGGCATGGCACCAGCCGACGCCGTCGTCGACGGGTTCCGGCGCAGCGCCGGGGTCGTGGCCGCGGCGGCGACCATCATGACCGCCGTCTTCGGCGGCTTCGCCCTCGGGCTGGACCCGCTCGTCGGCTCGATCGCCCTCGCCCTCACGGTCGGGGTGCTGGCCGACGCCTTCCTCGTCCGGATGATCGTCGTCCCGGCAGTCCTCGCGCTGCTCGGCGAGTCCGCGTGGTGGCTGCCCCGCTGGCTCGGTCGGGTGCTGCCCGACCTCGACACCGAGGGGCGCTCCCTCGAGGAGCCTGGTGACGCGTCTGGCACCACGGGGGCTCGCCGAGCCCGACCCGACAGCCTGTCGTGGCAGGAGGTGGGAGGGTAGTGCCCGTGCCGAGATCGACGCCCCGCGGAGCAGCCCTGCCCCAGATCCGCCCGACCCGGTTCTGGGAGGGCGTCCTCGACGTCGTGAGCGTCATCGCCGTGGTGTCCGCCGTCGGGCGCGCCGAGCCCGTCCCGCCCGGGGCGCTCGCCGCCCTCGGCGTCGCGGCGGTCGGGCTCGTGCTCCGGCGCCGCCAGCCGGCCCTCGCCCTCGTGCTCGTCACGGCCGCGAGCGCCGTCGGCGGCTTCGGCTGGCCCGAGGCGACCTGGGCGACCTTGGCTCTGTGGGTGATGGCCCAGACCTGCCTCTTCAGCGTCGCGCTGCGCAGCGACCGACGGGTCGCTGCGGGGGCGGCCTGTGCGCTCGCCGTCACGCTCGTCGGGCAGAGCGTCCTCGCCCAGTCGAACTCGGTCGTCGACCTGCTGACCTTCGCGCTCCTCACCTGGACCGCCGCCGTGCTCGGCGCCGGGCTGGCCGTCCGGGCGCAGCGCGACCACGTCGCTGCCCTCGAGGCGGCACGGCGCGCCGAGGCGAGGGACCGCGAGCGCGAGGTCGGCCGGCGGCTGACCCAAGAACGCCTGCGGATCGCCCGCGACCTGCACGACGCCGTCGCGCACACGGTCGCGGTGATCGCGATCCACGCCGGTGCGGCCGAGCGGAACCTGCGCTCCTCCCCCGACGACGCGGCGGCCTCGCTCGGTGCGATCCGGACCGCCGCGCGGACCGTCGTGGGCGAGATGCAGCAGGTCCTCACCGTCCTGCGCGAGGAGGGCGGCACAGGTGCTGACACGACAGTGCCCGGCATGGCCGCGGTCCCCGACCTCGTGAGGTCGGTCCGGGCCTCTGGCGTCCGGGTCTCCTACGCGGAGCAGGTCGGTCCCGGGGACCTCCCGCAGGCCGTCGACGTGACCGTCTACAGGGTGCTGCAGGAGGCTCTCACCAACGCGGTCCGGTACGGAGACGGCTCGGTCGACGTGAGCGTCAGCCAGCACGAGACGCTGCTGTCCGTGCGCGTGACGAACGGCCGGGACCACGCCTGGCCCGGTGCGGCAGACCCCGGCTCGGCCAGCACGGGCTTCGGCCTCGTGGGGATGCAGGAGCGTGTGTCCGCAGCCGGGGGGCGCCTGCGTGTCGAGGACACCCCGCACAGCTTCGAGGTCGTCGTCGACCTCCCGACCGAGAGCACGAGGCAGACCGCATGACCGGGCCAGCAGCAGGCACCCACCGACGCGCCACGGTGCTGGTGGTCGACGACCAGGCGATGATCCGGGCCGGGATCCGCGGGATCCTGCAGACCGTCGACGACCTCGAGGTGGTCGGGGAGGCCGCCGACGGCGAGGCCGGCGTGCAGATGTGCGTGGCCCTGCGCCCGGACGTCGTCCTCATGGACCTGCGCATGCCCGTCCTCGACGGGACCGCCGCGGTCCGGGCGATCCGCGCCCGGCCCGATCTCGCCGGGACGCGGGTGCTGGTCCTGACGACCTTCGACGACGACCCCGACGTCCTCGGCGCGGTCCAGGCCGGGGCCGACGGGTTCCTCAGCAAGGTGGCCGAGCCCTCGGAGCTCGTCGAGGCGATGCGCCGCGTCGCGTCGGGCGGGGTGTCGCTCTCGCAGACCGCCGCCCGGGCCGTCGTCCAGCACGTCGCCCGGGTCCCCGCCCCGCAGCCCGTCGACCCGGACGTCGAGCGACGCGTCGCGAGCCTCACCCCCCGCGAGCGCACGATCGTCGAGCACGCCGCCGCTGGCCTGGACAACCTGCAGATCGCCCGGGAGCTCCACATCTCGCCGCACACCGTCAAGACGCACCTCGGGCACGCCATGTCCAAGCTCGACGTGCGCGACCGCACGCAGATGGTGGTCCTCGCCTTCCGTGCGGGGCTCGCCGAGCGCGGCTGAGGCGAGCACGGCTGAGGTGAGCATGGCTGAGGCGAGCGGGGGGGCAGCCTCCTCCGGGCTGCGCTGCTCGCCCCGAGGGGCGACGATGGGCAGAGCCCACCGACACGAGGAGCACCCGCATGAGCGCCAGCACCGAGCACCAGCACGGCCAGACCACCGAGACCACCTTCGACGTGATCGTCGTCGGGGCCGGTGCCGTGGGTGAGAACGCCGCCGACCGCGCCGGGCGCACGGGCCTGAGCGTCGCCGTGGTCGAGGCCGAGCTCGTCGGCGGGGAGTGCTCCTACTGGGCCTGCATGCCGTCCAAGGCGCTGCTGCGCCCGGGAGCCGTGCTCGAGGCCGCCCGTGCTGTCCCCGGTGCCGCCGAGATGATCACCGGGACCCTCGACCCCGCCAAGGTGCTGGCCCGGCGCGACTCCTTCACCTCGGGCTGGGACGACTCGAGCCAGGTGGAGTGGCTCGACGGCGCCGGGATCGCGCTCGTGCGCGGCCGCGCCCGTCTGACCGGCCCCAAGACCCTCGACGTGACGACCGAGGACGGCTCCGTCACGACACTCACGGCCCGGCACGCGGTGATCCTCGCGACAGGCAGCGTCCCCGTGGTCCCGCCCGTCGACGGCCTCGCCGAGTCGAACCCGTGGGGCAGCCGCGAGGCCACCTCGGTCAAGGACGTCCCCGCCTCGCTCGCGATCATGGGCGGCGGTGTGGTCGGCGTCGAGATGGCGACGGCCTTCGCCGACCTCGGCACGAAGGTCACGCTCGTGGTCCGCGGCGAGCGGCTGCTCGCCGCGAACGAGCCCTTCGCCGGGGACGCCGTGGCCGACTCCCTGCGCGACCTCGGCGTCGACGTGCGGCTGAGCACCGACGTCACCTCGGTCGAGGTCCACGGCGACAGCACCCACCTCGTGACGTCGTCGGGGGGCTCGACCGAGACCGTCGTGGCCGAGAAGCTGCTCGTCGCCACGGGCCGCAAGCCTGCGACGGCCGACATCGGGCTGGAGGCTGTCGGCCTCACGGCGGGCGACCCGCTGACAGTCGACGACGCGATGCTCGTCGAGGGTGTCGACGGCGGCTGGCTCTTCGCCGTCGGCGACGTGACCGGCCGTGTCGCGACCACCCACCAGGGCAAGTACGACGCCCGGGTCGCCGGTGACGTCGTCGCCGCGCGCTTCGGCGGCTCCGCCGAGGGCGAGCTCGACGCCCCCGACTGGAGCCGTTTCCGCGCGACGGCCGACCACCAGGCCGTGCCGCAGGTCGTGTTCTCGCGCCCCGAGGTCGCGAGCGTCGGGCTCACCGAGCAGGCCGCGAAGGACGCCGGGTACCTGGTCGACGTGTTCTCCTACGACCTCGGGTCGGTCGCCGGCGCGGCCGTCGCGGCCGACGGCTTCACAGGAAAGGCGCAGATCGTCGTCGACCGGGACCGTGGCGTGATCGTCGGGGCGACCTTCGTCGGGCCCGAGGTCGCCGAGCTGCTGCACGCCGCGACCATCGCGGTCGTCGGCGAGGTCCCGCTCGACCGTCTGTGGCACGCCGTCCCGTCCTACCCGACGGTCTCCGAGGTCTGGCTCCGCCTGCTGGAGGCCGCCGGTCTGTGACCAGTCCGCAGGCCGAGAGCGTTGAGCGGCCGCGCCCGTCGCTGTAGACTCACACCAACAGCGCCCCACCAAGGCTAGAGCGAGAGCTTCCTCAAATAGGTGGGGCCTTTTGTGTAATCTGTCTGAGATGAAACCAGCGCTATCCCTGGACCAGCAGGTCGATCTCATGACGGGCCGTGGGCTCGAGGTCGTCGACCGAGAGATGGCGACACGGACGCTCTTCAACTCCAGCTACTACAGGCTCTCGGGGTACGCGAGGCAGTTTCAGGTCTCGCCACGATCGGCCACAGGCCAGACCTTCGAGCCTGGAACCACCTTCGAGACGGTCGTGGCCGCCCACGATCACGACGAGCAGCTGTCCGCCCTGCTGCTGGATGCGCTCTGCGTGATCGAGCGGTCGCTCCGTGCCCGGTTCGCTTATCACCTGGCCCACCAGCACGGGAACCAGGCGTTCTACCTTGACCCAGCGAGCTACCTGGCGGTCACACCTCACCTCTCGTCCTTCCTCGACAAGCTCGAGGGGGAGCTGAGCCGGGCACGCCGTCCGACGGTCGCGCGCTACGCCGTGGCTGACGACTACTCGGCCGTCCCGGTCTGGGTCGCTCTCGAGGTCTTCTCCTTCGGTTCCATGTCCAAGATCCTGGAGTACCTGGTAGATGACCGCGCTGCTCGAGCCGTCGCAGCGTCGTACTCCGTTCCTTGGGGCGGTTTCACGTCGACCGTCCACAGTCTCGCGGTCCTGCGGAACACCTGCGCGCACCACGGGCAGCTCTGGCACCGCCGCCTCGACGTGCAGACTCCTGTCCAGCGCAAGACGAGACGTCACGAGCCTGCCTTCGACTCCCAAGGTCCCGCGCCGCGGTGATCGCCATCAAGAGGTTTCTCCTCGCGATCGACCCAGCTGACCAGCGAGCCGCACGCGTCCGCGACTTCTTCGAGAGCGGCTCTCCGTTCGTCTCAGGATTCCTGTCACCTGCTCCTCGCTGAGCTGCCACCGACCGTCGGTCACCCGCACTCCGACGTGGGCAGACGGACCCATGCGGATCCCCGTCGGGGCGCGGCGTCAAGCGGTAGAGTCGTGAGTCGATCAGCCTTCAGCCAGTGAGCCCACGAAGCGGAGTCCCCATGAGCGAGAGCACCCCCCTGACCCCTCCCGGAGCATCGCTGGTGCTCCAGCCGCCGGCCCCCGTCGCCGCGGTCCAGCCGGAGCAGGTCGGCGGCATGGTGCCCGTGCCGGACGCCAAGAAGGCAGAGCTCGCCGCGACCGCCGACGCCTACGCAGCCGAGCTCGCGACCCTCACGCCCAACAGCCCCGAGCTCCAGGCGAAGATCACCGAGATCACCACCCTGGGCCGTGACGAGATCCAGGGCGCGGCCAACGCGTCGAACCGCATGCTCGAGCGCCCCGCGTCGGCCCTCGCCGCGGCGAAGGGCAGCGGTGACGCCGGCGACGCCCAGGCCCGCGTCGCCAAGACGCTCACCGACCTGCGCTTCCAGGTCGAAGACCTCACGCCCAACCGCGCCGACCTCACCGGTGCCCGCAAGATCCTCGGCTTCATCCCCGGCGGGTCGAAGATCGCCCGGTACTTCGACCGCTACAAGTCGGCCCAGGTGCAGCTCGACTCGATCACCCGCGCGCTGGAGTCCGGCCAGGACGAGCTCCGCAAGGACAACGCGTCGATCGAGCAGGAGAAGGTCAACCTCTGGACGACCATGGGCACGCTCTCCGAGTACGCCGTGCTCCTCGGCGGCCTCGACGCAGCGGTCGAGAAGAAGATCGCCGAGGTCGAGGTCTCCGCCCCCGACACCGCGAAGGCCATGCGCTCTGATGTGCTGTTCGCCGTCCGCCAGCGCCGCGAGGACATCCTCACCCAGCTCGCCGTGTCCGCGCAGGGTTACCTCGCGATGGACATGGTGCGTGCCAACAACGTCGAGCTCATCAAGGGTGTCGACCGCGCCCGCACCACCACGCTCTCCGCGCTGCGCACAGCCGTGATCGTCGCCCAGGCGCTCACCAACCAGCGTCTCGTGCTCGACCAGATCACCGCGCTCAACCGGACGACGAGCGACCTCATCGCCTCGAACGCCGAGATGCTCAAGACGACCTCGGCGGACATCCACCGCCAGGCCGCGGCCTCGACCATCGAGATCGGCAAGCTCGAGAAGGCCTTCCAGGACGTCTTCGCGACCATGGACGCGATCGACACCTTCCGTGCCGAGGCCGCGTCGAGCATGGCCGTGACGATCACGTCCCTCGAGGGCCAGATCGAGCGGGCTCAGCCGTACCTCGAGCGGGCGCAGAGCCGCCCCGAGATCACGTCCTGACCGATCCGCTCCTGACCCCGCCGCCTGCCGCACAGCGGGTCGGCACCACGCACGCACCGACGAGGACGAACCGATGAGCTGGTTGTTCGGACGACGGTCGCAGCCCGTCCCGGACACCCCGGCGCCGGCCGCCGAGCCGGAGCCGCAGGTGCCCTTCCACGACACCATGGAGGGGCACCTGCGCGGGCTGTTCGCCGCCGCGAAGCAGAGCGGCGCAGCGCTCCCGGTCCCCGCGTCGATCGTGCTGTTCTCGATGCTCGACAACCTCAACGAGCTGCTCGACCACACGCTCGTCGCACCGCCGACCCTCGACGAGCAGATCGCCATCGAGTTCATGATCAAGGACTACATCCCCTCGACCGTGAACGCGTTCTTGGCGTCGCGGGCCGAGCGCGCCACGCGGGAAGAGCTGCTGCTCAGCCAGCTGCGTCTCCTCGACGGCCGGGTGCACTCGATGGTCACCGCGGTCTACGCGCACGACAACGCGCAGCTCGAGATCAACGGCCGGTTCCTCCGCGAGAAGTTTGGGTGACTCACACACATGCCTGCCATCACGCTCGTCAAGGGCGCCAACGCCTCCGTCACTCACAACATCCCGACCGCGACCACCATCACGGTCGGGTTCTCGTGGGACGTCGTGCAGAGCAACGGACCGGCGACCGAGGTCGTGCCCTGCGCGATCGCCTGCGGCCAGGACGGCCTCGCCGTGTCGTCGCAGCACGTCGTGTTCTTCAACCAGATGCTCAGCCCGGACGAGGCCGTCTCGTACGAGCCTGACGGGTCGCTGCCCGGCGGCGACGTCGAGCAGATCGAGGTCGACCTGCAGCGCGTGCCCTCGAACGTCATGAGCATCGCGCTGATCCTCTACGTCAACCCTGACCTGCGTCAGCCGGGCACCTTCGACAGCGTCCGCGGCTGCGTGGTGCGGATCCTCGACAGGGCCGGGTCCGAGGTGATCCGCTACCCGGTCGAGGCCGCAGACCTCGGCGCGACGAGCGCTGTGGTCGCCGGTGAGCTCTACCGCCGCCAGAACGAGTGGAAGTTCCGGGCGATCGGCCAGGGCTTCGCGGGCGGTGTGGCCGACGTCGCGCACAACTTCGGCTTCGACCTGTGAGCGGCACCCCTCTCGACTCCTTCGTCCGTCGGCGCCCGCCGCGGCGCCCTGACGCCTCGGCGGCGGTCGCCGCGCCGTCGGCCGTCCGGCTGAGCATCGGCACCCCGGCTGCGGCGAGCCACGAGCCCGAGCCGCCGGCCCGCTCGATCCCCCGGGTCTCCGGGACAGGGCGCCTGGAGCCTCGTCAGCCGATGCTCGCGCTCAGCAGGTTCCAGAGCGCGATCGGCTCCCTCCAGGTGGTCGTCGGCGGCGATGTGACCGGGATGGACGTGCTGTGGGAGCTCGACGACATGCGACAGGGCAGCGTCGAGACCGCTCCGCTCGACGCCGGTCGGCGCCCGCTGGTCTCCTACGACCGCATGCCCGGCTTCGTGCTCGGTCTGCGGCACTCGCGCGGCCTGCGACGGGTGCTGTTCTACCTGCCGAGCACGTCGTCGGTGACCGTCAACCTCTACGGCGGCACGACCATCGCCTGCGACCCGAGCATCACGGTCCTGGCCGTGTACCAGCACGACGGCCGCATGCACCTGCGCTACGACGGCGAGCCCTACCCCACCCTCGGCACCGTCAAGGCGGCCTACGCCTTCGCCTGACCCGCCAGGACGCACGAAGGCCCGGTCCGCCGTCCCTCTCGGGACGTGCGGGCCGGGCCCTCGGTGGTGACTCGAGCGGTCAGCTGGTCGCGAGCGACGGGTCGCTCGAGAGGATCAGGCCGACGGTGATGTTGCCCTGGCGCAGGGCGTCCTTGGTGAGGTTGCCACCGGCGTCGAGCGAGACGAACTCGCCGACCTCGAGGCCGTAGGTCTCCTCGAGACCGAGCTGGCAGAACGCACGCTCGGGGCACTCCGGCGGTCCGCCGAGGACGACGTCGCCGCAGGTGGTCGCGAGGTCGGTCAGCGTCGTGATGCCGTACTCCTCGGCGAAGGCCGCAGTCACCGCGAAGGCGTTCTGGTCCTGGGCGTCGGCCGGCGTGCCAAAGACCAGCCCGACCTCTTCACCGAGGGTCGTCAGACCCTCGACGGTCGCGTCGAGGTCCGTCGTGGCGACGGGCTCGGGGTTCTCGCCGTTGACCTTGGCGTTGAGGAACTCGGTCAGGGTGCTCACGTACTCGGGGATCACGGTGATCGCACCGGACTCGAGGTCCGTCAGGTACAGCTCACGGTTGCCGACGTCCTGCGTCTTGGCGTCGTAGCCTGCGGCCTTGAGCACCTCGACGTAGAGGTTCGCGAGGGTCTGGCCCTCGGAGAAGTTCGGGGCACCGACGATCACCTCTGCGCCGTCACCGACGGACTCCGGCGAGCCGAGGTCGTTGGCCGCGATGAAGTCCGCAGCGGCCTGCTGGGAGGTCTGACGGTCCACGTCGACGGCCTTGTTGAGGTCGACGAGCGCCGGGGTGTCCAGGACGGCCGAGACCGTGTCGAGGGTCGCGACGATGTCGGCATTCTCACCGGCTGCGGCCGCGTTGACGGCCGGGATGATGTTGTCGGGGTTCTGGAGGGTCTTGTCGTCCTCGAGCCCGACGAAGGTGTCGCCGGGGACGGGGTCGCAGACCTCGAGGTTCGAGGCGGCTGTCGGCGTCGAGGCCGACGAGGTGCCCGAGCCACTCGAGGAGCCAGGGTCACCGCAGGCAGCGAGGACGAGGACGAGCCCCAGCGCTGCCGCGGTCGTGGTCATGGTCGTGCGACGAGCGCGCATGGTGTCTCCAGGGTAGAGAGGTCGAAGGTCTAGTGGACCGCGACGCCAGGTGCAGGGCAACCGGGCGGGGCGCGGATTCGGTATCGCTCTGATAACGGTCTGTGGGCCGGTCAGGACCCTTGCAGGGCTCGGACCGGTGCGGGGGTGAGGAGTCGCTGGCCGAGGGCGAGCAGCCCCTCGACCACCAGGCAGAGCAGCGCGACGATCACGCCGCCGGCCAGCACCTGGCCGTAGCGCTGGGTGCCGAAGCCCTGCGTGATGATGATGCCGAGGCCTCCGCCACCCACCAGGGCGGCCAGCGGGATGGTCGCGATCACCTGCACGACGGCTGTGCGCAGCCCTGAGGTGATGAGCGGCAGGGCGAGCGGGAGCTCGACGTGCAGCAGCACTCGTGGGCCGGACATGCCGATGCCCGTGGCCGCGTCGCGGATGTCGGCGTCGACGCTGCGCACCCCCTCGTAGGTGTTCGCGAGGATCACCGGCAGCGCGAAGATCGCCGCCGCGTAGACGGTCGGGGTGTTGCCGAAGCCGACACCTGTCGACGCGAAGATGGTCAGCAGCGCGAAGGTCGGCAGGGCGCGCGTG
Source organism: Sanguibacter sp. Leaf3 (assembly GCF_001425965.1). Taxonomy (NCBI): domain Bacteria; kingdom Bacillati; phylum Actinomycetota; class Actinomycetes; order Micrococcales; family Sanguibacteraceae; genus Sanguibacter; species Sanguibacter sp. Leaf3. The sequence continues at coordinate 56,564 of NZ_LMRH01000003.1, forward strand.
ACGTTGGTGAGGACCACCGTCGACGTGCCGAGCCTCGCCGCACGGCGGCTGTGCCCGAGCACGACCCCGAGCGGCAGCGCGACGACCGAGGCGAGCAGGACGGCCTGCAGCGTCATGACGAGGTGCTCGCCGGTCAGGGCGAGGATGCCGCCCTTCCCCGACCAGTTGAGGGGGTCGTTGAGCCACGCGATCGCGGCCTCGATCTCGTTCATCGTGCGCTCACCGCCGCTCGTGACCAGGGTGTGACGAGCCGGCCGACCAGGTAGAGCACGAGGTCGATCGTCAGGCCGAGGGCGAGACAGAGCAGCGTCGCCGTCATGATCTGCGCGTGGTAGCCGCTCGTGAACCCGCGGAACATGAGCTGTCCGAGCCCGCCGTAGCCGATGACGACACCGACGGTCACGAGGGCGACCGTGCTCACCGACGCCAGCCGCAGACCGGTGATCACCGCGGGGAGCGCGTTGGGGAGCTCGACGGTGAAGAGCATGCGCCACCGCCCGTAGCCCAGGCCGCGGGCGGCGTCGGTCACAGCAGGGTCGACGCCCCGCAGCCCGACGAGGGTGTTGCGCACGAGCAGCAGCAGCGCGTAGAGGACCAGCCCCAGCAGCACAGTCGTCCGACGGTCCCGGATGAAGGGGTAGACGACCGCGAAGAGCGCGAGGGAGGGGATCGTGTAGAGCACGCCTGTCGTCGCGACGAGCGGCCCGGCGAGGCGGGGCCAGGCGTGGGCGAGCGCGGCGAGCGGGATCGCGACGACGAGAGCGATGGCGATCGCCTGGAGCGTGAGGGTGACGTGCTCACCGAGATACCGGAGGATCTCGTCCGAGTTGTCCTGCACGTACTGCCAGGACAGCCACGGGTTGGCTGGCTGCTCGGGAGTCATCTGCCCGACGGTACCGGCTGCCGCCGACACCGGCGCGGGCAACGAGGGTGACCTCTGTCGCCCCCGGGCTCCAGCCCGCGCCGGTGTCGGGACTTCCCGGTAGCGTCGTCGCCATGAGCAGCGCACGGACGTCCCACCACGGCACCGACCCGAAGAGCGGCGGCGCGTCGAGCGTCGCGCCAGGCGACGTCCTCATCCGTTTCGAGGACGTCCGCAAGGAGTTCCGCAACCAGACCGTCGCGGTCACCGACCTCGACCTCGAGGTCCGCAAGGGCGAGCTGCTGGTCCTCGTGGGTCCGTCGGGCTGCGGAAAGTCGACGACCCTGCGCATGGTCAACCGCCTCGTCGAGCCGACGGGTGGCCGGATCACCCTCGACGGCGAGGACATCATGAGCACCGACGCCGTCGCGCTCCGTCGCCGTGTCGGCTACGTGATCCAGCACGTCGGGCTGTTCCCGCACCGCACCGTCGCGCAGAACGTCGCCACGGTCCCGGGGCTCGTCGGCTGGGACCGCAAGCGCACGAAGGCGCGCGTCGAGGAGCTGCTCGCCCTCGTCGGGCTGGCACCTGAGACCTACTCCAAGCGCTTCCCGCACGAGCTCTCCGGCGGCGAGCGCCAGCGCGTGGGTGTGGCCCGGGCCCTCGCGGTCGACCCACCCGTCCTGCTCATGGACGAGCCCTTCGGTGCCGTCGACCCCGAGGGCCGCCGACGTCTGCAGAGCGAGTTCCGCCGCATCCAGTCCGAGCTCGGGACGACGGTCATGCTCGTCACCCACGACATCGACGAGGCCGTCCAGCTCGGCGACCGCGTGGCGGTCTTCAGCAAGGGCGGCGTGATCGAGCAGATCGACACCCCCCTGCGCCTGCTGTCCCAGCCGGCCAACGACTTCGTCGAGAACTTCATCGGTGCCGGTCGGTCGATGCGCATGCTCGGCCTCGGGCACGTCTCGCGCGACGACCTGCGTCCGCTCGAGCACGTGCACCCCGGGGCGACCCTCGCGTCGATCCCGCTCGGCACGTCCCTCGACGAGGCCTTCGCCGAGCTCGCCGTCTCCGAGACCGGCGGCGTGCTCGTCACCGACGGCAGCGAGACCGTCGGTCTGCTCACCGCAGACGACCTGCTCGCGTCGCTCAGGCGCCTCGTCGCCGAGGACCACCGCGACGCGATCGCGGGCTGAGGCGCTCAGTCCTGGGTGGGCTGGTCTTCTTCGCGCAGGCGTGGTTCTGTCCGGCGCGAGGGGGTGTGACCGGCCTTGTCGGCGTAGAAGGCCCGGACGAGCTCCATGTCTGCGCGGACGTCGCCGCTCGGGGTGAAGGTCGGCCCGAGGCCGGCGGTCATGGTCGTGCGGTCGACGTAGCCGAGCGTGACGGGGAGCCCTGCCTCGCGGGCGATCCGCAGGAAGCCTGACTTCCAGTACTCGCCCTTGCTGCGTGTGCCCTCGGGCGTGACGACGAGGTAGAACTTCTCCCCTGCGGCGACACGAGAGACGAGCTCGTCGACGAGCCCTGCCGGAGCGCGGCGGTCCACGGGGATCCCGCCGAGGGCACGCATCAGCCATCCGAAAGGCGGCTTGAACAGCGTGTGCTTGCCGAGGTAGCGCACAGGCACACCCGCCCGTGCCGTGATGGCGAGCATGTGGATGAAGTCCCAGTTGGACGTGTGCGGGGCCCCGACGAGGATGCCCGCCCCGTCCCGGTCGATCGGCTCGGTCTTGAGCGTCCAGCGGCTCAGCGACCAGTAGACCCGTGCGACGTGCTCGCGGATCACCAGGTCACCGCGGCCCGGTGCTGCCGGAGTACTCGCCCCGGGCCAGCTCGTAGGCGGCGTCGGCCTGGTCGGTACGCCCTGCGGCCGTGTAGATCTCAGCGAGGGCGACGAGGCACGCGCCAGCCGGGCGGTGGAGCCCGAGGTCGGTGTAGGTGGTGCGGGCTGCCGTGTAGTCGGCCTCGGCGTCGTCGAGGCGCTCGGCGGCGTGCCGGGTCGCTCCGCGGCCCGCGAGTGCGTCAGCCCGCTGACGCGCCAGGTCCAGCTCGGTGTAGATGTCCAGGGCGGCGGTGTAGCTCGTGTCGGCCTCGGCCAGGTGACCGGTCTCGCGGAGCACGAGCGCCAGCCCGGCCGCGCAGTCGGCGACGCGTGAGCGGAGCTGGTGCTTCTCGTAGAACGCGAGGGCCGCGGTGTACGCGGTGGCTGCGTCGTCGAACCGTGCCGCAGCCGCGAGGATCCCGCCGAGGCTCAGGTTCGCGCTGGCGGTCTCACGCTCGAGACCGAGGGTCGAGTAGGTCTCGCGGGCCTCGACGTAGGCGGTCTCAGCCTCGGCCAGGCGCTCGGCTGCACCGTGGGCGAGCCCGAGGTTCATGAGGCACCCGGCGACCTGGCGGGTCAGCCCGGCAGCCCTGTAGACCGCGAGCGCCTCGGCGTACGCGACGCTCGCCTCGGCGCCTCGTCCGGTGTCCCAGAAGACGTCTCCGAGGCCCACGGCGGCGGCAGCCGCCTCGAGGGAGTGGCCGTTCGCGACGAAGTAGTCGCGGGCGAGCGTCCAGCCGCGCTCAGCCGTCGGGTAGTCCTGGGCACCGTACGCCTCGGCGGCGTCACGGGACACGTCGTCTGCGGCACCGCGGTGCGCGTCGAGGGGGAGGCTGCGATCCATGGCGACGACTGTACGGGACCGGAGATGTGACGATGACCACCTCGCGGGTGATCTGTGGGCAGCCAGGTCAGGGCCGATGGGAGACAGTCGAGGTCATGCGCGCATGGCCCTGATCAGCAGGTCCATGGCCCGCTCGGCCGCGACCACCTGGGCGCGTTGCACGGGCTGCGCCGAGTAGCCGGCTCTGGTCTTCATCCGGAGCAGGGTCGACAGCGCTCTCGACGGTTCTCTCGCGACCTTGGCGAGCGCGCCAGCAGCGTCGGCGTGGCTCGCGCCCTTGGAGTACCGCCCGGTCGTCCGCATGAGGATCACGTCTGCCGCCGCGATACCGGCGTGCACGCACAAGGTCACGACTGCGTCGTCGAGCGCACCGTCGCCTTCGTCGAGGTCTCGGACCATCTGCGCCGCCAGCTGGAACTGCTCGGCCTTCGACGAACGACCGTCGATCTCCGTTCGCGATGCCTCGGTCTCGCGCGGCGTCATCGTCGCCCGTGCCGGGCCTGCAGCCCACGAAGCCAGGTCGCCCGCCCTGCGAAGGGCAGCCCCGAGACTGCGACCTCTACGAGCACCGGGTCGACCGGGTTCGCGACGACCTCGCTCTCGTCCAGGACCAGCACGTCTGCATCGTTGCCGGTCCAGCGTCGCACCTGAGCGGTCAACGACAGGACCTGCTGGTCCCACATCTCCTCGTCTGCCTCGACAGGGCGCACGAGGAGAAGGTCGATATCACTCTCGGTGCCCATGCGGCCTCGCGCCGCGGATCCGAAGAGCACACCGAAGACGGGTGGGACAGCCCACGCCGTCGTGGTCTCCTCGAGGCGCTCGAGAAGGGTCGCCCGCAGTCTGGCGAGCTCGCGGATCGGCGATGCAGCGAGGTGCTCAGAGTTGAACGTGTACGCCATGGTGCCGCCGACCTGCTGACGCTCGACGACTCCTTCGGCGGTCAGCCTGTTGAGCACCTTGCGGATCCCGGTCAGCGATCCCTTGGAGCTCTCGCCGAGCCTCAGGAGTCGCTCGATCTGCCCGGTGGTGAAGGTGACGTCAGGCGCTGAGGCGAGAGCCACGAGCACATCGCCGTCGAGCGTGGGCGTGACGGTCGACATCGGACGCTGGGTCTGCATGTCTCACCTCCGTGTCGTGGGTGACACTATTGTACGCCCAGTGCGACTATCTAGCGCAGCGGCAACCACGCGAGGACGTCCTGGACGGTCGTGTCCCACAGGCCCCAGCTGTGGTCGCCAGGGCGCAGGTCGACGGTGACCGGGACGCCGTGCCTCGCGGCGGTGTCGCGGAAGTCGAGGTTCGACTGGAGCAGGAAGTCCTCGGTCCCGCACATCTGGTAGAGCGCGGGCAGCGTGGCCGGGTCGACCGTGCTCAGCAGGTGCAGCAGGTCGGAGTCGGTGCCCCGCACGGAGGTGTCGCCGTAGACCTTGCGGAGCACCTCGAAGCCCTCGCCCCGCTCGAGGACGGCCTCGTGGAGGGACGCGACGTCGAGGGCGCCCGACAGGCTGGCTGCTGCGGCGATCTGCTCCGGCTTGCGCAGCGCCCACTGGAACGCGCCGTAGCCACCCATCGACAGGCCGGCGACGAAGGTGTCCTCGCGGCGGTCGGAGAGGTGGAAGAAGGACCGCGCGAGGACGGGCAGCTCTTCGGTGAGGAAGGTCCAGTACGGGTCGCCGTAGACCTCGTCGGAGTAGAAGCTCTTGGCCACCTGCGGCATGACCACAGCGATGCCCAGCTCGGTCGCATAGCGCTCGATCGACGTGCGACGGGCCCACGTGGTCGCGTCGTCGCTCAGTCCGTGCAGCAGGTAGAGGGTCGGCGTCGCGCCTGCGCGCTCGGTGCCCTCCATCCCGATCTGGGAGTGGGTGCGCTGCGGCAGCACCACCGTCATGGTGGTGCTCAGACCGAGCACGTCGGAGAAGAAGTCGCACGTCACGAGAGCCATGCACGACAGCCTAGGACGGGTGAGGTCCCGACGACCTGTCGTCCACAGGGTCCGGTCTCAGCGCTCGGCCGGGTCCCACCCGGTCGGTGGCAGCAGCAGGTGCCGTGATCCCTGCACGGCCGTCCAGCGCAGCGCGCGCGAGACGGCGTCTGCGGCGTCGCGCGCAGCGTCGGGCAGCGTCGCACCCGAGGCGAGCGCGGCGGTCAGCGCACCGTTGAAGAGGTCACCTGTGCCGTTCGGGGCGTCAGACTCCTTGATCGACGGCACCCGAGTCACGCTCTCGCGCTCGACCACCACGGTCTCGATCACCCCGGGCTCGGTGTCGACGAGATAGCACCCCGTGACCACCACACCGTGCTGGACCGGCCCGATCAGGGTCCGGGCGGCGGCGGCGAGGTCGTCGACGGTACCCTCCCCCGGTGCCGCGACAGCCGGCCCGGAGACGAGCAGCCCGAGCTCGAACTGGTTCGGGGTGAGGACGTGCGCCCGGCGGGCCAGCTCGTCGCGCAGGACGTCGACCACCCCTGGTGCGACGAAGACGCCCGACCCGGTGTCTCCCATGACGGGGTCGCAGACGTAGACGATCCCGGGGCCGGTGACGAGCGCCCTGTCGACGAAGGCTGCGACGGCCTCACCGGTCTCGCGAGAGCCGAGATATCCGCTCACCACGCACACGGTGTCGTCGAGCACCCCGTGCTCCTCGAGGCCGAGCAGCAGGTCCGCGACGAGGGTCGGGTCGGTGACCCGACCACGGAAGCGCCCGTGGCCCGGGTGGTTGGAGAACAGGACCGTCGGCACCGCGAGGACGGTGAAGCCGGCGTCCTGCATCTGCGGCACGGCTGCGGCGTTGCCGACGTGGCCGGCCACCACCTGGCTCTGGATCGAGACGATCGTGCTCACCGTGCGGCTCCTCGTGGTCCTGCCCTCCGGCAGTGTCGTGTGTGCGGCTGACGCCAGTCGTCCGCCGTGTGTCCGGGTCGCTCCCCCGGTCTGGGTCTCAGCCGGCGAAGAAGGCGCCGACCGCAGCGGCGAGGCCGTGCAGGTCGTCGACGTGCGCGAGCTCGCGGGCCGAGTGCATCGACAAGAGCGGGACGCCGACGTCGACCGTGCGGATGCCCAGCCTGGTGGCCGTGAGGGGTCCGATGGTCGAGCCGCAGGGCACCGTGTTGTTGGAGACGAACTCCTGGTACGGCACACCGGCCGCCGCGCAGCTGCGAGCCCAGAGCGCGGCGCCGTGTGCGTCGGTCGCGTAGCGCTGGTTGGCGTTGATCTTCAGCAGCGGCCCGCGCCCGGCGACGGGCTGGTTCGCCGGGTCGTGCTTCTCCGGGAAGTTCGGGTGGACCGAGTGTCCAGCGTCTGCCGAGAGGCACCACGACGCGGCGTAGGCCTGGAGCCGCTGCGACGCGCTCGCCCCGAGCGTCGCCCCGACGCGGGTGAGGATGTCGTCGAGGAACGGTCCGGACGCCCCCGAGCGGGTCTCCGAGCCGAGCTCTTCGTGGTCGAAGGCCGCGAGCACGCTCACGTGGTCTGCGCTGGGCTCGTGGGCTGCACCGAGCAACGCGTGCAGCCCTGCGAAGACCGACGTGAGGTTGTCCATGCGCCCCGCGGCGAAGAGGGCGTCGTCGAGCCCGAAGCGCGCGGGGGCTGCGGTGTCGGCCGTGAGGATGTCGTAGCCGACGACCTCGTCGCCGCTCAGACCGACCAGCCCGGCGAGGTGACCGAGGAGGTCGGCCTCCGACCTGTCGCCGACGCCGTAGACGGGCTGCGTGTGCCGCTGGCGGTCGAGGGTCAGGCCGTTGTTCGCGTCGCGGTCGAGGTGGATCGCGAGCTGCGGGATCCGCAGGAACGGCCCGGTCCGCACGAGGACCTCACGACCGTCCGCGGTGACGAGGCGACCGGCGAGCTCGAGCTCGCGGTCCAGCCAGGAGTTGAGCAGAGGGCCGCCGTAGACCTCGACCCCGGCCTGCAACCAGCCGTGCGAGCCGGTGGTCGGCTTCGGCTTGAGCTTGAAACCGGGCGAGTCGGTGTGGGCACCGAGGATGCGGAAGGGCGTCGTGGGGCTGGCCTGCTCCGGTGCGACCCACGCGATGATCGCGCCGTCGCGGACCACGTAGGCGCGCTGCTCGGCTGCGGACCAGGCGTCGGTCTCCTCGAGACGGACGAAGCCGGCCTCGTCCAGGCGGCGGGCCGCCTCGGCGGCGGCGTGGTACGAGGACGGGCTGGCCGCGATGAAGGCGGCGAGGTCTGCGACGTAGTCGGCTGCTGTCTGCATCCATCCATCAAATCACGCGGTGCGGCGCTCCCTGCCCACGCCCACGAGACCGGGCTCGATGGCCCGGGGCGCCGGATCTCTCCGGACGCACAGGAGGGCCCCGCCGCCCGGCGGGGCCCTCCTGGGTGATGCGGGTGACGCTGTGCTGGGTGTCAGCGGCGGGTGCGCTTGCCCGTGATCGAGGTGTAGATGAAGAGCACGACGACCGAGCCGAGGATCGCGAGGAGCCAGGTGCGGATCTCGAAGAACCCGCCGAGGTCGGTGTCGAGGAAGAAGCTGCCGAGCCATCCACCGACGATGGCGCCGACGATGCCGAGGATCAGCGTGGCGAGCCAGCCGCCGACAGCGCGGTCCTTGAGCAGCGCCTTGGCAATTGCTCCGCAGATGAGACCGACGACGATGTAACCAAGAATGCCCATGACAACCTCCAGAAAGAATGTGTTCGGTTGAACCGTGAACTAGTGTTCCAGGGTTCTCCCAGGTTCGCCCGGTGAACGACGATGACGACCGTCACACAGCCAGTTTCTGTTGGTATCTTGCGGATCGTGCGGGTGAGAGGACTCCCAGGCCCCGTTCAGGATGCGCGCCCCTCAGGGCACTGCTATACCTATATCAACGCCGCGGAGACGCAGCGTGCCATTCCCCTGTGAATAGCGTCGAGCCTGACGAGAGTCAGGCAGCCCTCCGGGGTTCGGCGGGTGCCACACCTCGTGCCGGTGAGACACCCGCCGACGCTGGGGACGCAGCGCGTGACGACCCCGCGCCCCTCAGGTCACCGCAGGTGACAGCGCTGCTTGCCGAGCCCGCATCCCGCCTTCTCGGTCGTCTGCGTCCCGAGCCCGCACCTGGCTTTCGTACGGGCGAGGGCCACCAGCACAGCGGCGACCAGCCGAGCACCGATCAGCCCAACGCCGATCAGCCGAGCGGCGACGGGACGATCGTCGCGACGCCGTCCACGACGAGCAGCGCCTGGTCGTCGTCGATCCGCTGGATCGGGAACCGCTGGCCATAGGTGGAGACGATCTTGTCGACGAGGCTCGACGGGTACGGAGGCAGCTGACCGTCGGCGTGCGGGAGGAGGACCGCGTCGACCAGTCCGAGCCCACGCGTGGAGTCGAGCTGCGGGGCCTCCGCAGGGTCGTCCATGAGGCCCAGCGGCTCGATGTCCGAGCCGGCGACCGCGGCACCAGCGCTCGCACCGAGGTACAGCATCCCGTCGTCGAGCAGCTGCGGGAGGATCTCGTCCAGCCCTGACCGGCGCAGGTGGTGCAGCAGCACGAAGGTGTTGCCACCTGCCAGGTAGATCGCGTCGAGGCCCGTGAGCGCTGCAGCGAGAGCGTCCCCGTCGAGCACTGTCAGGTCGATCTCGACGAGGTCGAGCCCGAAGCCCGTGAGCGCTGCACGGTCTGCGTCGACCCACGGGGCCGAGGGGTAGATGCTCGTCGCCGCGGCGACGAAGCCGACGCGGGGCGCGCCCGACGCGGGCCGGCCGTTCGCCTCGAAGAATCCGGGGACTGCGCCGAGGCCTGCTGAGAGGAGGAGAGCGGAGATCATGCTCCGAGCGTCTCACGCGCCACCGACGCCTGCCGGTCACCGCAGAGCACGGGCGACACTCCGCCTGCCGTCTGGCGCACCGCCATCACGCCCCGTGATGCCGCCCCCCACGCCGGACTCCCCTACCGCCCCGAGACACCGTGGGCGCCGAACGCACAGGGCCCGGTCTGGGCGAGCTCGTCAAGAGCTCGCCCAGACCGGGCCCGTCACGGGTGCATCAGCCGCGTCAGAGCGAGGCGAGAGCCTTCGTGAAGGTGGCCGACGGACGCATCACGGCGTCTGTCTTGGCAGCGTCCACCTTGTAGTACCCGCCGATGTCGGCCGGCGAGCCCTGGACGGCGATGAGCTCGTCGACGATCGTCTGCTCGTCGGCGCGCAGCGACGCCGCGAGCGGCCCGAAGGCTGCGGCGAGGTCGGCGTCGTCGGTCTGCTGCGCGAGCTCTTCGGCCCAGAACAGCGCGAGGAAGAAGTGCGAGCCACGGTTGTCGATCGTCCCGAGCTTGCGGCCCGGCGACTTGTTCTCGAGCAGGAACGTGCCGGTGGCACGGTCGAGCGTCGCACCGAGGACGCGGGCCTTCTCGTTGCTGTTCGCGTCGGCGAAGTGCTCGAGGCTGGCCGCGAGCGCGAGGAACTCGCCGAGGCTGTCCCAGCGCAGGTAGTTCTCCTCGACGAGCTGCTGGACGTGCTTCGGGGCGGAGCCCCCGGCACCGGTCTCGAAGAGCCCACCACCGTTGAGCAGCGGCACGATCGAGAGCATCTTGGCGCTCGTGCCGAGCTCGAGGATCGGGAAGAGGTCCGTGTTGTAGTCGCGCAGCACGTTGCCAGTCACCGAGATGGTGTCCTCACCGCGGCGGATGCGCTCGACCGAGAGCGTCGTGGCCTCGGCGGGGGCGAGCACGCGGATGTCGAGCCCGGTGGTGTCGTGCTCGGGCAGGTACGCCTCGACCTTCTTGATGAGGTTCGCGTCGTGGGCACGCTTCTCGTCGAGCCAGAAGATCGTCAGCGTCCCGGTCGCGCGGGCGCGGTTGACGGCCAGCTTGACCCAGTCACGGATGGCCACGTCCTTGGTCTGGCAGGCGCGCCAGATGTCACCGGCACGCACCTCGTGCTCGAGCAGAGCCTCGCCCGCCTGGTTGACCACGCGGACCGTACCGGCCTCGGGGATCTCGAAGGTCTTGTCGTGCGAGCCGTACTCCTCGGCCTTCTGTGCCATGAGCCCGACGTTCGGGACGGTGCCCATGGTCGTCGGGTCGTAGGCGCCGTTGGCGCGGCAGTCGTCGATGACGGCCTGGTAGATGCCGGCGTAGCTCGAGTCGGGGATCACCGCGATGGTGTCCTGCTCGCTGCCGTCCGGGCCCCACATGTGGCCCGAGGTGCGGATCATGGCAGGCATGGACGCGTCGACGATGACATCGCTCGGCACGTGCAGGTTGGTGATGCCCTTGTCGGAGTTCACCATCGCGAGGCGCGGTCCGTCGGCCAGGCCCTTGTCGAAGGCTGCGCGGATCTCGTCGCCGTTCGGCAGGGCGGCGAGGCCGTCGAGGATCCCTCCGAGACCGTTGTTCGGGCTCAGGCCAGCGGCCTCGAGCTCCGCGCCGTACTGCTCGAAGACAGCCGGGAAGAACGCGCGGACGACGTGGCCGAAGATGATCGGGTCGGAGACCTTCATCATCGTGGCCTTGAGGTGCACCGAGAACAGGACGTCCTCGGCCTTGGCGCGGGCGATCGCCTCGGCGAGGAAGGTGTGCAGCTCGGCGACGTCCAGGAAGGACGCGTCGACGACCTCTCCGGCGAGGACCTTCACGCCCGGGTGCAGGACGGTGACGTCACCGGCGGCGTTCACGTGCTCGATGCGCAGGACGTCGTCGGCACCCAGGACGACAGACTTCTCGTTCGAGAAGAAGTCGTCATGGCCCATCGTCGCGACGTTCGTCTTGGACTCGGGGGTCCAGGCGCCCATGCGGTGCGGGTTCTTGCGCACGTACTCCTTGACGGAGAGCGGAGCGCGACGGTCCGAGTTGCCCTCGCGGAGCACGGGGTTCACGGCGGAACCCTTGATCTTGTCGTAGCGCGCGCGGACGTCCTTGTCGGCGTCGGTCTGAGGGTCGTCCGGGTGGTCGGGCAGGTCGTAGCCCTGCGCCTGGAGCTCTGCGATGGCGGCCTTGAGCTGCGGCAGCGATGCCGAGACGTTGGGCAGCTTGATGATGTTGGCCTCGGGCGTCGTCGCGAGGGCGCCGAGCTCAGCGAGGGCGTCGCCGATCCGCTGCTCTGCGGTGAGGCGCTCCGGGAAGGCCGCGACGATGCGGCCTGCGAGCGAGATGTCGCGCGTCTCGAGCTCGACACCGGCGGTGCCGGCGAAGGCGCTCACGACGGGGAGGAACGAGTGCGTGGCCAGCATCGGGGCCTCGTCGGTGTACGTGTAGATGATCTTGCTCATCGTCGGGCAGCTCCTTGGCGTGGCTCTGGGCGAACTTGTCTTGATATCAAGATACATGGGTTGGCTGGAGGCGTCGCTGTCCCGGCTCCCCCGTCGCGGGAGCAGCGGGCCCGTGCAGCGCCGGACCTCGGCGCCCGGCTCCCCTGCTCGACGGTGCCGCCGACGCCCCGCCTCCGTCGGGCCTCTCTCAGGCGGGCGCCCGCACGGAGACGGCTCCGAGAAGTTCCCCAGCGCGTACTCCACGAGCAGGCCGACCGCCCTCGCGCCGTCTCCGGCGAGGGGCCCCGTCCCGCCCGTCGCGGCAGGTCAGCCCGCGTACCCTCCGACGATCCGGCTGAGCACGCTGGCGTCGCGGGACACCGCCACCTTGTCGACAGCGGGCTCGAGGGCTGCGGTGCGACGGTCGCCCGACTCGTCGAAGCGCTCGACGTACGGACGCCCGACGAAGGGGTTGGAGTCGTCGCGCTCCCCGGGCACGAGGACCCAGGCTCCTCCAGCCGCCCGCAGGGCCACGGCTCCGAGGTACGCCACGTACGAGGCCTTGACGTCCCCGTAGGTCTCGCGGCTCAGGCGTCCTCCGTCGACGTCCTCGAGCGCGAGCTCTCCCAGCGGCTCGAGCGAGGCCAGGGTGAGGTCGAGCCGGGCGGCACGCGCGCCTGCTCGCGACCTGAGGGAGTCCACCAGCTGCGGGACGCGCTGGATCCAGGCGTCGAGCTCGGACGACGACGGGCTCTGAGCAGCGACGACGCCGGGGACGGGGTCGCGGCGCGGCTGCCAGCCCGGACCCTCGGCCTCGCGTCGCCGCTCGACCGCGGCGGCCTGACCGTCCCAGATCCGGGACAGCACGTTCCCGGTGCGCCGGGCGAGGATCGTCGTCATGAGGTGCACGGGTGAGACCGGCATGGGGCTCTCCGTGTCGAACCGCACGACCGGTCGCCCTGTGTAGATGAACTCCGGGTCGTGGTTGATCGACCATCCCCCGCCCGCGAGGCGCAGGTACGTCTCCCCGATGTACCGCGTCGCGCCCTCGATGAAGTCCGTGTCGTTCTCGTCGAGGAACGACTTCTTGTCGGGCCACCTGTCGAGGATGTGCTGCTCGAGGGCGACGAGCGACTCGCGGCTGTACCCCCCGGGCCACCCGGCCGGCATGGTCAGGTCCTCGAACCGGGCGAGCCGGGGGTGCATCTCCTCGAGCCACGCCTGGAACAGCTCGTCCTGCTCGGTCGTCACTGGGTCCTCCGTGTCATCGCTGCTGGTCGTGGGTCTGGCGTGCAGTCTATGGTCTTGCCACAGGCACGCTGTGGAAGACCTCGTAGGTCACCCCGGCGTCGGCGAGCTGCTGGATCGTCGACGGAGACGGCTGGCTGCCGAAGACGTAGTGGACGTCCCATCCGTACTCGGCGACGAGCTTCTTGTCCTTCGCGAGCTGGGCCGGGTCGATCGTGCTGCCCGACTTCATCTCCAGAGCGAGGGTCTCGCTCACGTTCAGCCCGTCGTAGTTCCGGTCGATGTCGATGTCCTCGACCTTGGAGCTGATCGTGGTCTGCCGGTCCCACTCGGCGGCGTCGAGCCCTCGCACGTCGAAGTACGCCTGCTCGAAGGCCGAGCCCCGCGGCAGGTGCCCGAGGTTCCGGACGTACATGTCGCGCCAGCTGTCCCAGGACATCGCGTCGTCGGTGTGCGAGGCCAGGTACTCCGACCACCGGGAGTGCATGTGCTCGACGGTCCCGACCGGGTACTTCTCGCCAGGTGTGATCTCGACGAGGTCGAGGGCGTCGGGCTGCGGAGCGTCCGCGAACTGCGCGGCCGGGTGATCGTAGTGGTAGACCCGCGGCGACTCCACGGTCCCGAGGCCCGTGTCTCCGGCCTGAGGGCCGAGCGCGGACTCCGGCACGCCGGAGGGCGTGGTGGGGTTGCCGGGGTTCTCGGCGATCCACTGCTGTCCGTCCGGGTCCCACTTCATGTGCCAGCCACGCGAGCCGTTGGCGTTGTCCCCGCGCAGTGGCTCGCCGTCGCGGTGGTCGACGGGTCGACCGTGCTCGTCGACGGGCGCGTTGCGGAGCGCCTCGTCCACGTCGGCCTGGGTGGGGCGGCCGGGTGCCTGGCTCTGGTCGGACGTGTCACGGACCGGGGCCTCGGGGTCGTAGGGCTGACCGCCGGGGGTGGGCTCGGGACGCGGGGTCTCGGGCGCAGGCGTCTCGGGTGAGGGGCCTGCCTCCGGAGCCGGTGCCGGCGCCTCGGGTCCGGGGTGGGTGGGTGCGCCACCCGGCTCGGTCGTCTCGGGTGACGGCCCAGCCTCGGGGGCGGGCTCGGGCGACGGGCTCGGCTCGGCACCGTGCTCGGGAGCAGGACCTGCCTCCGGGGCGGAACCCGTCTCGGGCACCGGGGTCGGCGAGGGGCCACCGTCGGGAGTCCCCTCGGGGGCAGGCGCGGGCTCGGGAGCAGGTCCGGCCTCAGGCGCGGGTGCGGGCGACGGCCCGTCCTCGGGCACCGGGGTCGGCTCGGGGCGCGGTCCTGTCTCGGAGCCCGGGGTCGGCTCGGGTGCCGTCTCGGGGCGCGGGCCGGACGGGGACGTCCCGTCCTGCGGTCCGGGAGCAGCCGGCGCGGGGTCCGCAGGCGCAGGTGCCTCGGGGCCACGCCCGCCGGGCGCCACGTCGTCGAGGCTCGGGCCGGGTCCGTTCGTCGGCCCGCTCACGTCCGGGAGGACCGACGCCGGTGGGTTCACACCCGCACCGTCGCCGCTCGGGACGATCGACGAGCTCGGCGGCGGGGTCGCCTGGGACACCGGCACGTCGTCGATCGCGTTGATGAGGGCTGTCGGCGACAGCTTGACGCCGTTGACACCGACCTGGGTGGTCGCGCCGAGGCCGGGGACGCTGTTGTCGGCGACCTTGAGGAGGTCGCTCAGACCTGTCGCGACGCGCACGCCGCCCTTGACGACCCACGAGCCTCCGGGGATGAGGAAGTCGGCGCCGACGGCCGCGATCTTCGCCACCTTCGCGCTCGCGCTGCCGACCTTGAGGCCCGCGCCGACCTGCCCGGCACCGGGGATGAAGAAGGTGCCGACGTTGAGGATCGACTCGGTGCCCGTCGCGACACCGTCTTCCTTCCACTTGTGCCACGGGTCGTCGGGGTTCTCGATGTCGAAGCCGATCATCGAGCCGACGGTCCCGGCGACCACCTTCTGACGGTCGTACATGAAATCTGTGAACGCGTTGCCGTTGCCCGTCGCGGCCATGATGTTGGCGATCGTGGCGGCTGGGGTCGTGGCGAGCACGAGGGAGCCGGCGAGGTTGCCGAGCCCGCCCCAGGCCTGGCCCCAGGCCTCGCCCTGGAAGAACTCGCCGTTCTCGGGGTTGTACCCGAGCACGAGCATCCCGGCACCCTCGGCGATGCCGATGCCGAAGTTCGCGGCGCCGTGGCCGACAGACTCTGGGCAGTTGCGGTCCTCGTCCCGGGACTCGCCCCACGGCATCGGCATCTCGGGGTTGTTGAAGGCCTCGGCGGGGATCGCCTCGACGGGTGCGACGCACGAGTTCTGCACCAGGGCGTTGATGTCGTTGGCGCACTGCGTGGCCGCCGTGGAGATCTCCTCCAGCAGCCCTGCGTACTCCTCGAGCAGCTTCTGGTTGCGCTCGACGGTCGCGCTGTCCTCGTACCAGGGCACCGTGACAGTGCGCTGCTCGACCCCGGGCACCCACTGGAAGGCCCACTCGGCGTAGTCCTCGACGTTCGCCTCGTTGCTCTCGGCCGCGATCGTCTCGACACCGTTGATGACCTCGGCGCGGAAGTCCGCTGCGGTCGTCTCGAAGGTCCACAGACGGCTCTTGATCCCGTCGAGGACCCCGGCGTAGGTGTCGAGGTGACCAGCAGCCGCGTCGAAGGCCGTCTTGAGCTCGGTGGCGGAGGTGACCGCCGGAGTCATGAGGGCGTAGACCTGCTCCTGCTCGGGGGCCTCGTAGCTGCCGCTGAGCCCGGCCCACGTCGTGTCGATCGAGCTGGTCTCGTCGTGGACGGTCGTGGCCATCGCACGGATGCTCGTCGCCGAGCCGGTGATGGCCCCGGTGTCGAGGTCGCTGGCGCGTGCCGGGAACGCGTCGGGGTTGATCAACCCGCCGTCGTTCACGCACATCGTGGGTGTCGTCGTCATGGTGTGGTCCTCAGCCCTGGTGTCCGTGCTCGACGAAGTACGAGAAGTCACCGTCTACGGCGGAGCTGAGCAGCTCGGCCTGGTAGGTGGCGGACATGTCTTCCTGCCCGTTGTTGTAGGCGATGACCGCGTTGGCCACACCCACGGTGCCGGCGTTGATCCGGTTGTTGATGTTCGTGAGGTTCGCGGTCTGGTCGGCGAACAGCGCGTTCACGGCCGTCGGGACGTCCTGCGTGATCATCCCGCCCCAGGTCAGCCCGTCGAGGACAGCCTGGAACTTGTCCTCGGAGAGGGCTGTGCCCAGCTCGGTCGCGTCGGTGTTCACCGTCGTGAGGATGCTCTGGACCCCGCTGGGGTCGATCTTCCACTGCGTCATGGTCGTCTCCCTCAGACTCGGTCGGCGATGGTCCCGCCGACGGCGGCGGCGATGGACTCGGCGAGCGCCCGCCCGGCGCCCGTGTCCCCGTAGGGGACGGCCATGTCGGTCCACAGACCGAAGGCCGTCGGTGGCCTCATCACGATGTCGGCCGCCTCACGGGGCTCCCGGACGGGTCGGCTCCTGTAGATCGACAGGAGGGCTCGGCCCTGCGCGTCGACGAACTGGCGGATCTGACCGTCGCGGTACTCCAGGAACGTCCCGTCGGGGTGGTCGACGGCGGCGGCCCGCACCATGACGGCCGAGGTCGGCTCGACCTCGCTCAGCAGCACGATCTCGGTTGGCATGTCAGACCCTCCCGAGTCCTGTGGCGGCCGCGATGCGCTCGGCACCGAGGTCGTGGGCGAAGGCGACGAGCTGGGCCCAGAGACCCTGGTCGGGGTTGCTGAACCTGACGAGCAGGCTCGGTGTGCGCTTGCGCCCGAGCATCGTGATGTCGTGCTTCTCGGCGAGGGCTGCGGCATCGATGTCGAGGTCGTGCACACCACGCGGCCCGATGATCACGGCGAGCGGGACCTCCGGCCGCTTGGCAGCCGGCTCGACCCACGTCCCGATGTCCGTCTCGGCGAGCGACACGAAGCCGATCGTCGGCTGGAACTCGTCGGCGATGGTCGCGAGAGCCTGCGACGCCGTCTGCACCAGACCACCGATGTGGTCGGGATAGCGCCGCAGGGCGACCCCACCCTTGATCTGCTCGAGGATCCCTCGGCGGGTGCGACCGACGAAGAGGTCCACGAAGGAGCCGTCACGGCTCAGGCCGTGCAGCGCGTCCGTCGCAGGCATCTCGCGGCGGGCGACCTCGGTGAGGACCCGCGTGTCCCAACGGTCGACGAGCGGCTCGAAGGGACCCCACAGCTCGAGGGGCGACCCGCCGAGCGCGGAGATCATCGCCTCCGACAGGGTCCCGACAGTGGTGTCCGAGGCAGCGCGCTGGTGCGCGAAGACGTCGAACATCAGCACACCGGGGAACTGCTGCTCGTGCGTGGTGGCCAGGGTCGTGTAGGACGGCAGACGCTCTGTCCCCTGGCCCGGACGCTCCCAGAGGTCACGGAGCGTGTCGATCCTGTACCCGGAGAGCCCGTCGTACGTCGCACCGTCCGCGCTCTGCACGGCCCACAGCCCGCCCGCCCTGCGCATCGCGAGCGACACGAAAGGGCTCAGGCGCGTCCCGGTGCTCGTCATCAGGACGGGGCGCAGGCGCTCCGTGACGGCGTAGTCGAGGAACGCGGCCAGCGGCTCGCTGAGGACGACGTGCTCGGCAGAGGCGGCGAAGACTGCGTAGTCCTCGCCCCACTCGTCGGCGACAGGGTGGACGATGTTCATGGCTCAGTCCGGGATGTAGGAGGCGGCCTGCTGCAGCCCGCGGCGGGCGATCTCGTCGTTCTCCGACAGAGACGTGCGGATCGCGGAGATGATGCCCTTGACCTCGGTACCGGCCTGGTTCCACTGGGCTTCCATCGCCGCATACCTGTCGCTCACGCCGTCGGCGGAGTACACAGCCATCGCGTTCTTGACATCCATGTCACGACGAGCCAGGGCCGCCTCGAGCGCACCCGCAGCACGCTCGAAGTTCGACTGAGCCGCCTGCGACGAGCTGATGTCGTAGTCGTTACGATCCATCTGGTTGCTGGACATGACGATCCTCCTCTAGGCCCGGGGGGCGAACTTGGACGTGTCGGCACCCTGGAAGTCAGCGGAGCCCTCAGCAGAACGGTGCTGGTCAGCACCCTCGTCAGCAGCAGTCGTGAACGCCAGGTTCTGACCACCGATCGACTCCGTGATCCCCACCAACGCGTTGTTGAGGATCGAGGAGATGTCGTCCGTGCGCTCCTTGAAGCTGATGAACGACGCCTTGGCCACACCGTTGAACGTGGACTCCAGAGGCTCCGCAGCCTCCTTCAGGTTCCGCACCAGCTGACCCAAGTCGTCAGACTCGGTCGCCGTCTTCTGCCCGAGCACCTGCAGTGCATCGGCTTCCATCGCGAACTTCATGGTTCTCTCCCGTCGTCGAGCGGTCGTCCATACCGTAAGCAGAGACACGCTGTCCCGCGATGGGTACCTCTCACTGGGTACCTCGCCCCTGTGGACACGAGGACAGAGGGCTGAGCGCAGGATAGGTTCGTGCCCGGCAGACCGCGCCTGGACGCTCAGGCGTCCGCAGGTGCGAGCCTCACGAACGGCACGGCCCGCACGACAGACCACAGCAGCAGACGCAGCAGACCGACGAGAGGGGTGGACGATGCACGCCTTCTCGTCCGTGGCCGAGCAGCACCGCGACGACGGGACCTCGGTCGCCGACCGCAGCGCCGTCCCGCACGCGATCCTCCTGCACGACGTCAGGCCTGCGGGCGCGCGTCGAGCGGCAGCCACCGCCGTCGACCTGCTCACCGTCGCCGCCGCCTTCGGCCTGGGGTTCTTGCTGCACCCTGTCGTCGGTGGCGTCCTCGCCGCCGTGGTGGCTCTCCTCGTCGTGGCAGACCGCGTCCGGACCGGTCGCAGCCTGGGGCTGCGCCTCACGCGTCTGCGGACCGTCGACCGCGCGAGCGCGATGCCGTCCGCGCGGGCGCTCGTCCCCGGCCGCGGGCTGACCGCAGACCTCGCCCGCGGCCGCGACCCGCTGCTCGTCGTCCCCGCCTCCTCGGTGCCGGTCCCTGCCGAGCAGGCCCCGGCTCCGGCCGACCCGTGGATGGCGCAGGAGACGGCCCGCACCCCCGGCGTCGTCGTGGTCACCGACGAGGGCGCGACCGTCACGGTGCTCGGCACGACGATCGTCGGGCGCAGCCCTGTCGACCCGACGGGTACGCACTACCTGCTGGGCATCCCGGACATCGGCCGGTCGATCTCGCGCAGCCACGCCGTCCTCGAGCTCGACGGGCCGCTGCTGTGGGTCACCGACCTCGGATCGGCGAACGGCTCGGCCGTGGCGCTGCCCGGCCAGCAGTTCTCGCCGCTCACCCCGCACGTGCGCACGCCCGCCCCGGCCGGCTCGCGGATCGCGCTGGGCACACGCACCCTGCACGTCGCCGACCCCACCCGACCGGAGGCACCCCAGTGACCGACCGCGACAGGATCCTCGTCGAGTCGACCCGCACGCACCGCGAGCGCCTGTCGTCTGCGCTGTCCTTCGGGGCGCTCGAGCAGCGCCGCAAGGTCAACACGAACGTCCGCAGGTTCATCGGCTCGGTGGTCATCGCCGCCGTCGCCGGGGTCGGCTGCCTCGGGTTCTCCTTCGTGGTGAACCTGCTCGACAACCGCAAGGAAGACCAGGCTGTGGCGTCCTTCAGGGCCGCGCTCGCGGCGAACCCGATCCCCGAGACCCCGGACATGCCGCTCGACCCGGAGACGGGGTTCCTCGCGGACCCGGTGTCCGGGAACTTCATCGACCCGCAGACCGGGTTCTTCGTCGACCGGGAGACCGGCCTGGCCGAGGACCCTGACGGCAACCTCATCGACCCCCGCATCGACTGGTACCTCGACACCGAGACCGGCTACTACACAGACCCGGCCACGGGCGTGACGATCGACCCGGCGACGCAGCGCGTCGTCGAGGAGGAGAAGAAGTGACCGAGTACACCCGCGTCACGATCCAGGGCGAGGGCCGCAAGGCCGACCTCGTCCTCCCCGACGACGAGCCCGTCGCCGCGATGCTGCCCGACGTGCTGGTGCTGCTCGACGAGGGCGAGGCGCGCTCGGCGCGCCCGGTCGCCCTCGTCACGCGGGTCGGCGAGCAGCTGGACTCATCGCTCACGCTCGCCGAGCAGTCGGTCGAGCACGGTGCGCTGCTGCGCATCGTGCGGGTCGACGAGGCTCCCCCACCGCCCGAGGTCGCCGACGTCACCGACGTCGTCGCGGACGCCGTCGACAGCCGCGCCGACGCGTGGCGCCCCGTGTGGGGAGTCGTCGCCGCGTCGGTGCTCACAGCTGTCCTGGGCGCCTATGCGGCGCTGGTGGCCGTCTCGTCGCTCGACGTCCCCCTGGTCACGCTGCTCGCGGTGTGCGCCGGCGTGGCTGTGGTCGCGTCCGTGCTCTGCCGTCGCCACCTCACCGGCCCGGCCGTGGTCCTCACCGCGGGTGCTGTCGGCGGTGCCGCTGTCGCCGCGCTCCTGGTGAGCGCCGACCACGCCGACGGGACGCTCGGGACGTCGGCGATCGTCTGGTTCGGGCTCACCAGCCTGATCGTCGGGCTGGTCGGGGCCGCGGGGGCCCGCGACGTCGGTCTCGGGCTCGGCGGGGTCGTCGGCACGGTGCTGGTCGGCGCGCTCGCCGCCATGCACGCCCTCGGCTGGGAGCGTCTGCACTCGGCGGCTGTCGTCGCCGTGGTCGGCACCCTGCTGCTCGGCCTGCTGCCCGGGATCGCGATGACCGTGAGCGGGCTGAGCGGGCTCGACGACCGTGTCGTCGAGGGCAACCGGATCCCGCGGGCAGCCGCACGCCGCGCCGTCGACGCGACCCACCGTGCGCTCACCTGGGCGACGGTCGCGACGGCTGTCGTCGTCGGCTCGTGCGCCTGGGTCCTCGCCGGGGCTCCTGACACCGCGACGCGGGTCCTCACGGCCTGCCTCGCCGTCGTTCTCCTGCTGCGCACCCGGGTCCTCCCCCTCGCGCCCCAGCGTCTCGTGCTGATGCTCGCCGGGCTCGTGCCGCTGGTCGCGCTCCTCGTCGACCTCGGCAGCACCGAGCCCGAGCAGGCCGTCGGTGTCGCTCTCGGCGTCGCCGTCCTGGTCGCTGCGCTCGTCGGGTCGCACCCGAGCGAGTACCTCAAGGCGCGTCTGCGCGGCCTCGCGAACATCGTCGAGCTGATCGCCGTCCTCGCCCTGGTCCCCCTCGTCCTCGCACGCCTCGGCGTGTTCGCCGACCTGGTCGGGACCTTCTGATGGGACGCGCCTGGACGACCCTCGTGGCTGCTCTGCCGTCCCGCGCCGAAGAGCTGCGCAGGCTCGACGAGGCCGTGCGGGCACCGCTCGCGCTCAGCACCCGGGTCGGGGTGGTGGGCGTGGCTGGTGGCTCGGGCTGCTCGACCGTCGGTGGTCTGCTGGCCTCTGTCCTCTCCTCTCGTCGTGACCAGCGGATCCTCCTGGTCAACGCGTCCCGCACAGCACGCTCTGCGCTGTGGCACGCGGGTCTCACGACCCCGGCGCCCAGCACGCCGGCCGACGAGACGGCACGCCGGGCCGCGCGCCGCTCCGACGCCGCGACGGTCGGGCTGGTGCAGACCCTCGGTGGGCTCTACTGCCTCGACCTGGCCGCGCCGGTCCCCGAAGCCGGCGGCGCGGGCTCCGGATCCGACGGCGCGGACTCTGGGGCCGAGGCTGGCGTGCGCCCCGCCGACGACTCCCGCTGGTGGGAGGCCGTCGCGCCGGCCGGCAGGTTCTTCGACTTCGTCGTCACCGACTGGGGTGTCCGCGACGCCTCGACCGTCGGCCGGGTGCTCTCGGCGAGCACAGCCGTGGTCGTGACGACCCCCGCCGACAGGACCTCGCTGCAGCGCGCGGTCGACCTCGCCCGCACCGTCGAGGAGGCTGGCGTCCAGGTGCTCCTGGCCGTCGACGACGTGCGCCGCGAGCGCACGGCGGCCCTCGGCGAGATGCTCCGCCTGCTCCCCGTGCCCGCCGTGGCACTCCCCTACGACCGCGCGCACGGTGCGGCCCGACCCGTCGGCAGCCACAGGCTCCGCGCCTCCACCACGCTCGCTGCGCTCCGTCTGGCGGCTGCTGTCGTCGACGTGGCCGGCCGACGCGCCGACACCCGCGGGAGCGCCGCATGAGTCTCAAGATCGTCCACCGCCCGACCCGCACCACCGTGCCGGTCACCGCGCCGGAGCCCGAGTCGATCGCGCCCCCGCCCCCGCTCGGCGACGATCAGGGCGGCCGCACGCCGCTCCAGATGCTCCTGCCGATCGTCGGTGCCATGACCTCGGTCGTCATGATGGTCGTCATGCGCAACGGGCAGCCGTTGTTCATGGTCGTCGCAGCGCTCGTCTTCGTCGTCGCGATCGTCGGCGGCATCGGCTTCGCGGTCTCCTCGCGCGGCCGTGCGGCCAAGCAGGAGCGCGCCAAGCGCGAGCTCTACCTCGACTACCTCGAGAAGCTCCGCCGGGACCTCGCTGCCCGCACAGCCGACGCCCGGCGCGACGCCGCCGTGATGCACCCCGAGCCCTCGGCCCTCATGGCGCTCGTCCGCGACCCGCGACGCCTGTGGGAGCGTCGGCGCCGTGACGCCGACTTCCTCACTGTCCGCGTGGGCACGGGCGCCGTGCCGTGGTTCGACCTCACGGTCCCGCCGGCCTCGTCGCCGATGGAGCCTCACGACCCGATCCTGCTGTCCGAGGCCCGGCTGATCGCCGACCAGGTCGAGCGGGTCGAGGCCATGCCGGTGACCGTCGACCTGCGGGACGTGGCCGTCATGGCTGTCGTGGGCGACCGCGCGCACACCGTCGCGACGGTCCGCAGCATGCTGCTCCAGCTCGCCGCACAGCACGGACCCGACGACCTCTCGATCGCCGCGGCCTACGCCCCCGACCGCAGCGCGGACTGGCAGGGTCTCGACCTGCTCCCGCACGTCCAGGACCCCGAGCTGTTCGACGGACCTGTCCCTGCCCGCAGGGTCGCGCCCGACCTCTCGAGCCTCGCGCACGTGCTCGGCAGCACGCTGACCGACAGGCTCCAGCACGCCCACTCCTCGAAGCGGACAGGGTCTGTGCGCAGCCAGCCGTCTCGTCTCCTCGTGGTCGTCGACGACCACGGACGTCGCGCGTCGACCCTGCCTGTCGGCGCCGGCGCGACGCTCCAGGAGCTCGGCGTGACAGTCGTGCACCTGCTCTCGGACCGGCTCGACGAGCCGAGCGAGCTCGACGTGCGGATCACGCTGGACGGGACCGTGACCGGGACGCTCACCGCCTCCCCGGGGACCCCCGACGCCCTCGACGTCAGCCTCGAGCCGGACCAGACCGGTGTGCCGCTCTTCGAGTCGACAGCCCGCGCGATGGCCGCCATGCGCCTCTCGCTCTCGGCGACCCAGGACGAGGAGGGCAACAGGACTCTCGACATCTACGAGCTGCTCGGCATCGACAGCCTCGACGACGTCGACCCCGAGACGCTCTGGCGTCCCCGGTCGCCCGCGCAGTTCCTCAACGTGCCCTTCGCGACCGACGACCAGGGTTACCCCGTGCGGCTCGACCTCAAGGAGAGCGCGCAGCTGGGTATGGGCCCGCACGGCATCTGCATCGGCGCCACAGGCTCGGGCAAGTCCGAGATGCTCCGTACGCTGATCTTGTCCCTCGCGCTGACGCACCCGCCCGAAGACCTCTCGATGATCCTCGTCGACTACAAGGGTGGGGCAGCCTTCGCACCCTTCGCGGGGCTCCCGCACCTCGCCGGGCTGATCGACAACCTCGCCGACGACCCGCAGCTCACCACGCGCGCCCGCGCGTCGATCCAGGGCGAGGTCGTCCGGCGCCAGCGCATGCTCAAGGAGGCCGGGTCCTCCCCGTCTATCTCGCACTACCGCCAGCTCCGTGCCGAGCGTCCCGAGATGGCTCCCATGCCGCACCTGTTCGTGGTCATCGACGAGTTCGGCGAGCTGCTGACGGCCGAGCCCGACTTCATCGACCTGTTCCTGCAGATCGGGCGCATCGGCCGCTCGATCGGTGTGCACCTGCTGCTGTCGAGCCAGCGCATCGAGGGTGGCAAGCTCCGCGGCCTCGACACGTACCTCTCGTACAGGCTCGGCCTGCGCACCTTCAGCGAGCCCGAGTCGCAGGTGGTCCTCAGCACCCCCGACGCGTACCACCTGCCGGCGTTGCCGGGTTACGGGTACCTCAAGGTCGACACGAGCGTCTACACGCGGTTCAGGTCCGGGTTCGTCTCAGGCCCCGTCGACGGCCAGCGTGCCTCGCGCGACGACGAGGCCGAGGCACGCCCGCTCCTGCTGCCCACCTTCAACGGGATCTCGACCCCCGGGAGCACCGAGCAGGCCTCCGCGACCCCGTCGCTGACCCGGCCGGACACGAGCCGGACCTTCGTCGACGAGTCCGTGCACAGGGTGCGCGACGACGACCGCGCGGTGAGCCCCGTCTGGCTCCCGCCGCTCCCGGACCGGCTGGCCCTCGGGCTGGTGCTCGAGAAGGCCGGCGAGCGCACCCCCGGGCTGAGCGTCGTCATCGGCCTCGAAGACGACCCGACACAGCAGTCCCAGGCACCGTGGCGCCTCGACCTCGCCCGCGCGGGTGGGCACGTCGCCGTCATCGGCGCTCCGCAGACCGGGCGCAGCACGCTGCTGCGCACCATCGCGGCCTCCTTGTCGCTCACGTACACCCCGCGGGACGTGGCCGTGTACGGCATGGACCTGACCGGTGGTGGGCTCCAGCGCATCGAGCACTTCCCGCACGTGGGTGGTGTCGCGACGCGCTCGCACCGGGACAGGCTCTTCAGGCTCGTCGAAGAGCTCAGCGGCATGCTCGCGCTGCGCGAGTCCGTGTTCAAGAAGTACTCGATCGACTCGATGGTGCAGCTGCGCTCGATGCACTCAGCCGGCCGCATCCCCGAGCTCGACGCGGCCGACATCGTGCTGCTGGTCGACGGCTACGGGCAGATCCGTCAGGACTTCGAGGAGATCGAGACAGCCTTCACCGACATCATGACGCGGGCTGCGAGCTTCGGCATCCACCTCGTCGTCGGGCTCACCCGGTGGAGCGAGCTGCGGATGGGCCACCAGGCGCTCTTCGGCACCCGCGTCGAGCTGCGCCTGAACGACCCTGCGGAGTCGAGCATCGACCGCAAGCTGTCCGCGACGCTCTCGGCCGACACCCCGGGTCGGGCGATCCTCGACACGAAAAATCTCGCGCAGGTCGCGCTGCCCGTCCTCAACGTCGTCGGCGACGACGCCGTCGGTGACGAGCTCGAGGCCCTCGCCCGGCGGACCGCAGAGTCGTGGAGCGGCCCGGCCGCCGCGCCGATCCGCCTCCTGCCGCTCGACGTGGACCGCGCCGAGCTGCCCGACGCCTTCGACGAGCCCGACGTGGTCCCGATCGGGCTGCGCCAGGACACCATGGAGGCCGCGCTCTGGGAGCTCACCGGCGACGACCAGCACCTCGTGGTCCTCGGCGACTCGCGGTGCGGCAAGACGACGCTGCTGCGCACCATCGCGAAGGGCCTCATCGAGAGGTTCAGCAGCGACGAGCTCGCGATCGCCGTCGTCGACCCGCGGGGCAACGTCCCCGACGTCGTCGAGGACGACTATCTCGCCGCGCACGCCAAGAACGCGACCCAGGCGCGCGGGCTCGCCGAGTCGATCGCGAGCGAGCTCGAGCAGCGGCCCGGCCGCTCGCCCGAGGAGCGTGCGCGCGAGCCGCGCATCGTCGTGCTCATCGACGACTACGACATCGTCTCGGCGGGTGGTGCGGATCCCTTCGCGCCGCTCATGCCATACATGCCGAGCGCGCGCGACCTCGGTCTGCACGTCGTGCTCACCCGGCCTGTCGCCGGGGCGAGCCGCGCCATGTACTCGCAGATGATCCAGGTGACCCGGGACACCGGCGGCTCGATCCTGCTCATGTCGGGCGAGCGCAGCGAGGGCCAGCTGGTCAGCCGGATCTACCCCGAGAGGTTCCCGCCCGGACGCGGTCGGTTCATCCGCCGTGGTGGCCGTCCGCACGTCATCCAGGTGGCCCGAGACCCGGAGGTCGAGTCGTGAGGACTCTTGCGATCGTCTCCGTGACCTCGGGAGCCGGGGCCAGCACCCTCGCGGCGCTCGCCTTCGCAGCGACCCGTGACGACGCCCGCGGCGCCCCAGGGCTCTTCGGCACGGGCGGCACCGGTCTCGTCGAGCGCTGCGGCGGCGACGAGGTCAACCGGGTCGACCCGCAGTCGGCGATCTGGGACGTCGGTGTCTGCGCGGCCTCTGACGCCCTCGACCTGCTGCGGTCGGGCGACGTCGCCGTCGCCGTCGCGGCCCCCGCGACCCCGCTCGGGACCGCCGACGCCCTGCGGCTGACGGCGGCGATCGCCGAGGGTGACAGCGCGCTCTTGGCCCGCGTCGCCGTCGTCCAGACCGAGGTGTACGGCAGGCAGCGCGGGACCACGCTCGAGAAGGCCCCGGCAGGAGCGGTCCTGCGGCTCCCCTTCGACCGCGCTCTCGCCCGGCCGGGCAGCATCCCGGAGGACCTCCGCACGCTCCGACGGCACACCCGCACGGCGGTCCACGCATGGCGCAGCTATTGCGGGTGGGCGCTGCGGTCCTGAGCGGCTGCGGTCCTGAGCGGCTGCGGTCCTGGGGACCTCACCGGCCCGACCGCCTCCTCGAGAGCGGTCCAGCCGGTCGGTGCTTCCCGGCAGATGGTCCGGAGGACGAGTCGGCCTAGACGCGACGCACCGACACTCCGGTCAGGTGGTCGACGAGTGCCGGGGCGCAGGGAGTGACGCGAAGACGTCGAGCCCGAGCTCGCGCGCGAGCTGTGCCGTGGCGCGGCGACCACGGACCGAGTTTCCCGCGTCGTCGAGCAGCGCCGAGTAGGTACCGATGGCCCCCTTGCCCGGCGAGACCGTGACGATCCCCCCGGAGATGCCGCTCTTGGCCGGTGCCCCCACCTCGAAGAGCCACTCCCCCGACCGCTCGTACATCCCGGTCGACGCGAGGACGCTCAGCGTGTCGCGGCAGATCGACGGGTCGACGACCTGGACGCCGGTCACCGGGTTCACACCGCCACCGGCGAGCGTCGCGCCCATGACCGCGAGGTCGCGAGCGTCGACGAGCAGCGCGCACTGCCGGGTGTAGGTGTCGACGACCTCCGCAGGGTCACCGCTGAGCCTGTCGTGGCCCTGGAGCAGGTGCGCGAGACCGAGGTTGCGCTCGTTCTCCTTCGACTCCGACGCAAAGACGTCCTCGTCGACCTCGAGGTCCCGGCCCGCGAACCGCGACAGCCCGTCGAGCACGAAGCCCCAGCGGTCGTCGCGACTCGCCCCGGGGACCAACCCCGTCGTGGCGATCGCACCCGCGTTGACCATCGGGTTCATCGGGTGGCCCTCGTTGTGCTCGATCGCCAGGACAGAGTCGAAGGGCACACCCGTGTTGTCGACCCCGACCTTGGCGAGCACGGCGTCGTGGCCGATCTCCTGGCAGACGAGCGCGTAGACGAAGGCTTTCGAGATCGACTGGATCGTGAACCTGTGCCCGGAGTCACCGGCCGTGTGCTCCGTGCCGTCGACGTGGACCAGCGCGACCCCGAAGAGGTCCGGGTCGGCGTCCGCGAGCGCCGGGACGTCCTGGATGACCTCGCCCTCGTCGAGCAACCGGAAGTCCTCGTGGGCGCGCTGCACGGCCTCGCCGACCACGTCCCGCCCGGGGAGGTGTCCTGTCGAGACATGGTCCTGCGCGTCGTGGCTCATCCGCCAGACGCTACACACCCACGGGCGGTCCGGCCTGACAGCGTCGGACGGGTCAGGCCACCAGGACGACGGCGAGGACCGCCGCCAGTCGACGTGCGGCCGGATGGACAGCTCTCAACCCTGTGCTCTTCTCCGGTATCCCCCGCGTTCACGCCTGCATGTCGACGAAGCGGGAGTAGTGCCCCTGGAAGGCGACGGTCAGCACGTCGGTCGGGCCGTTACGGTGCTTGGCCACGATGAGGTCGGCCTCGCCGGCGCGCGGCGACTCCTTCTCGTAGGCGTCTTCGCGGTGCAGCAGGATGACGATGTCGGCGTCCTGCTCGATCGAGCCTGACTCACGCAGGTCGGACATCGCGGGGCGCTTGTCGGTGCGCTGCTCGGCGCCACGGTTCAGCTGCGAGATCGCGATGAGCGGCACCTCGAGCTCTTTGGCGAGCAGCTTGAGCGCACGGGAGAACTCCGAGACCTCCTGCTGGCGGGACTCGACGCGCTTGCCGGACGTCATCAGCTGGAGGTAGTCGATGACCACGAGCTTGAGGTCGTGCTTCTGCTTGAGGCGTCGGCACTTGGCGCGGATCTCCATGAGCGACATGTTCGGCGAGTCGTCGATGAACAG
The DNA here is from genome assembly GCF_001425965.1 of Sanguibacter sp. Leaf3. Classification (NCBI taxonomy): domain Bacteria; kingdom Bacillati; phylum Actinomycetota; class Actinomycetes; order Micrococcales; family Sanguibacteraceae; genus Sanguibacter; species Sanguibacter sp. Leaf3. The sequence goes on from NZ_LMRH01000003.1 coordinate 84,889, forward strand.
CGGCGCCTCGGAGATCTTGCCCATGGTCCCGGCGAGCTTCTGCCAGTCCTCTTCGCCCATGGAGCCGTTGCGCATCTTCTGCAGGTGGATGCGCGCCTCGGCGGACAGCAGACGCATGGTGATCTCGTTGCGGCTCATCTCGAGCGAGAACACGACAGACGTCAACCCGTGCTTGATCGACGCCGACCGCGCGATGTCGATTCCTAGCGTGGAGTTGTGCGTGGGCACCATCGACCGGCCCGCGAGATACAGGTGCTCCGGGTGCGCGATCTCGACGCACCGGACCGGCACGCTCGCCACGGGGCGCACGTCGACGATGAACCTGCTCCGCAGCCGAGGGGTCGAGGGACGGCGACGGTCCTTGTGCACCAGCTTCTTGCGCTCGAGAGCGAAGACGTCGTCGTCCGTCGTGAAGGTGATCGTGTAGGCGGTCGACGAGAGGACGGAGCGGCCCTTGACGGTCCGCTCGGACCACCCGGTCCGGTACCCCAGGCTGTGCACGAGCTCTCTGGTGTCCTCCGCGAGGCGGCGGCTGGTCACCGTCACCTGTGGGCTGCCGGTGGGGTTGACCGTGCCGTCGGTGTCGAGGAGCCCTGCGAGCAGCTCCCGCCTCTGCTCCTCGCTGCCGCGCAGGTAGGAGACAGGGATGTGCTTGTCGTCCATCACTTCGAGCGTCCGCAGGATCCCGGCGACGGTCCCCCGGGCGTTGTGGCAGTCCTGACAACGGCGCAGCCCTGTGCTCGGGGCGCCGCAGTCCGGGCAGGTCGGGTTCGGCATGGGCGCGGAGTAGGCACTCGCCCGGCCACCGCAGGACCGACCGCAGGTCTTGACCTGCGAGGTGCGCGGCACGAACGAGACACCGCAGACAGCGCACAGGCGCTCTGCGACGGGCGCCTCAGCCGGAAGCTGGAGCGTGTAGAGCTCAGCACGGCCGACGGCACCTGTCCGACGCTGGGCGACGAGACCGAGACCCTCGAGGCGCATCGCGATCTCCGGGTCGGCCGACGTGAACCTGGCGGATGCCGAGTGCCCGTCGCCGAGCCACACGCCCAACGCGTAAGGGTGGAGCGGAAGGTCTGCTTCAGGGAGCTGAAGGGCTCCTGTTGTCACTACGGCGTGGTTCGCACGGCGGTCCGCCGTCGCGCACCGGACCGAAGACGCGATCTCCTCGGTGGTCCGCACGGTCCCGAGCAGGCCGTGCTTGCGACGGGACGCATGGTCGCTCGTCGACCACTCGTGCTGGGCGTCGGCGACGATCGTCGTCCCGTCGTCGAAGACGACCTCGTAGCACGGCCTGTCCACAAGGACCTCTGTCGCAGCCACCACGACAGTCGGCGTCCCGTCGGCGGCGAGGAGCTGGTCGCCGACCTGGACCTCTCCCATCGTGGTCCAGCCCGTGGGGGTCGGGAGCGGAGTGTCGAGCGCGAGCGCCTTTCCGATAGCCGGACGTGCCGCGAGCACGATCATCTGGCCGGGGTGCAGACCGTTCGTCAACCTGTCGAGGTCGGCGAAGCCTGTCGGGACGCCGACCATCCCCTCGCCGCGGTGGCCTGCGGCCTCGATCTCGTCGACGGCTCCGCCGATGACGTCGCCGAGCACCGCGTAGTCCTCGGAGGACCGGGTCTCGGTGACGGCGTAGACCTCGGCCTGCGCGTTGTTGACGAGCTCGTCGACATCACCGCCGTCGGTCGCGTAGCCGAGCTGGACGATGCGCGTCCCGGCCTGCACGAGGCGGCGCAGCACAGCCCGCTCGCGCACGATGCGGGCGTAGTAGCCCGCGTTGGCGGCTGTCGGCACCATAGAGATGAGGGTGTGGATGTACGGGGCCCCGCCGATGCGGCCCATCTCGCCGTGCTTGGTGAGCTCAGCGACGACGGTGATGGCGTCAGCAGGCTCGCCGCGGCCGTAGAGGTCGAGGATCGTGTCGTAGATGGCCTCGTGCGCAGGCCTGTAGAAGTCTGTGCCCTTGAGCTGCTCGATGACGTCGGCGATGGCGTCCTTCGAGATCAGCATGCCGCCGAGGACACTCTGCTCTGCGGCGATGTCCTGGGGCGGGGTGCGGTCGAACCCCGGTCCTGACGACCCCGAGCCCTGGCTGGAAGAGCTGTAGCCGGTGTCAAGCTCGTCGATCGACATGGTGGTCCGTCCTTGCTGTGCGGGCGAGGTCTCAGGTCTACGCCTCGCCACCGACACGGGGTCTTCGTCGGTGGTTGCCGCCTGCACCGTACGCGCCTCCAGTCCCTCGATCAACCACGTCGTCCACAGGTTTGTCCCCACCCTTGGGGATAACTTCCTCAGGTGCTGGCTGCTGGTCATCCACAGTGTGCATAACCATGGGGATAACTGGGGACAACCGCGGATCTCAGCCAAATATCAGGCTCTCAGCCCCGGAATTCCGCCGATCTGCCTGTGGATGAGAAGATTCGTTGTCCACATATCCATGCCTCGACCCTGGGAGGGACCACGTGGCGGACAGTGCTGCGCCCCGTGAGCACCGCGGACCCCGTCGTCCCCTCGACCGTCAGATCCTCGCGCTCGCCGTGCCCGCTCTCGGGGCGCTCGTCGCCGAGCCGATCTTCGTCCTCGTCGACTCCGCGGTCGTCGGCCACCTGGGGACGGCGCACCTCGCGGGGCTCTCGGTCGCGTCGACGATCCTGCTGACCCTCGTCGGGCTGTGCGTGTTCCTCGCCTACGCGACGACGGCCTCGGTCGCCCGCAGGGTCGGTGCAGGCCGCCGCGCCGAGGCGCTCCAGTCCGGTGTCGACGGCATGTGGCTGGCCGCCGGTCTCGGTGTCGTCCTCGCGACGGCGCTGTGGCTCTCCGCCCCCTGGGCGATCAGCGCGATGGGTGCCGACGGCGCCGTCGCCGGGCACGCGGTGACCTACCTGCGCTGGTCGAGCCCAGGCCTCCCGGGGATGCTCGTGGTCCTCGCGTCGACAGGCGTGCTGCGCGGCCTCCAGGACACCCGCACGCCGTTGTACGTCGCGGTCGGCGGGGCCGTGACCAACACGGTCCTCAACGTCGCGCTCGTCTACGGGCTCGGGTTCGGCATCGCCGGCTCGGCTGCGGGGACCGCCGCCACCCAGCTGACGATGGGCGCCGTGCTCACGGTCGTCGTCGTCCGCGGAGCACGAGCAGCCGGTGCCTCGCTGCGCCCAGCCTCCGGAGGGATCCTCGCCAACGCCCGCGCCGGGGTACCCCTCTTCGTCCGGACCCTCTCGCTGCGGCTCGCCATCCTGCTCACGGTCTTCGTCGCGACGGGCCTCGGGGCTGTGAACCTCGCCGGGTACCAGGTGCTCAACAGCGTGTGGGGTCTGGCCGCCTTCGCCCTCGACGCCCTCGCCATAGCCGCGCAGGCACTCATCGGTCACAGGCTCGGTGCCGGCGACGTGTCCGAGACCCGGGCGATCCTGCGTCGCACCCTCCAGTGGGGGGTCGGCGCCGGAGCGGCCATCGGCGTGGTCATCGCTGCAGGCGGCTGGTGGTTCGCTCTGCTCTTCACGACCGACCACGAGGTCCGGGTCGCCATCACGCTCGGCATGGTGGTCGCCGGGGCGCTCATGCCGCTCGCCGGCTGGGTCTTCGTGCTCGACGGCGTGCTCATCGGTGCCGGGGACGGTCGCTACCTCGCATGGGCCGGCATGCTCACCGTGGTCGTCTACACCCCTGTCGCCCTTGCCGTCCGCGCGTGGGCTCCCGAGGGTCCAGCCGGTCTCGCGTGGCTGTGGCTCGCCTTCGCCGGCGTCTTCATGCTCGCCCGCGCCGTCACGACAGGCCTGCGCGCCCGCTCCGACCGCTGGATGGTCTCCGGCGCCTGACTCCCCTGTTGAGGTCGCACAGACGACCACGAGGTCGTACAGACACGCCGGCTTCCGCCCCAGAGGTCCTCGTCCTGGCGTGTCCTCACGACCTCGGCACGATGCGTGCGACCTCGGGAAGGTACGTGCGACCTGGGCACGGTGCGTGCGACCTCGGCGTCGACACGATCACCCAGGGCACGGCGAAGGGCCCGGTCCTCCGAGGAGGTCCGGGCCCTTCGCGTCGTGCACGAGCTGCAGGCTCACGCCCCGAGGGGGCGCTCGTCAGATGCTCAGGCCTCGACGACCTTCACAGCGATCTTCGCCGACACCTCAGGGTGCAGGCGGACCGACACGGAGAAGTCTCCGGTCGACTTGATCGGCTGGGTGATCTCGATCTTGCGCTTGTCGACGGTGACGCCACCGAGGGCAGCGACCGCGTCGGCGATCTCGGCCGTGGTGACGGCGCCGAAGAGGCGACCGCCGTTGCCGGCCTTCGCCTTCACGACGACAGGCTTCGACTGCAGCGAGTCACGCGTGGCCTTGGCCTCGTCGAGGGTGGCGATCTCGCGGGCCTTGCGGGCCTTGCGGATCGCGGTCACCTGCGACTCGGCACCCTTGGACCACGGGGTGGCCAGGCTGCGCGGGACGAGGTAGTTACGGGCGAACCCGTCCTTGACGTCGACGACGTCGCCAGGCTCACCGAGGCCGGTGACCTCGTGGGTAAGAATCAGCTTTGCCATGTGTCTTCAGCCCCTTCTCAGCGTGCAGATGACGAGTAGGGGAGAAGAGCCATCTCGCGTGCGTTCTTGACTGCACGCGCGATCTGACGCTGCTCCTGGGTGGACACACCGGTGACACGACGGGCGCGGATCTTCCCGCGGTCCGAGATGAACTTACGCAGCAGCGCGGTGTCCTTGTAGTCGACGGTCTCGATCTTCGCCGACTTCAGGGGGTTGGACTTCTTCTTCGGCTTACGCACAACGGGCTTTGCCATTGCGGTTGCTCCTTCACTCAAGGGTGCTCCGGACATCCGCGCGCGTGGCGCGGGGACGAGACCGGAGGCGATCTACGGGGTGGGGACTAGAACGGCGGCTCGTCGGCGAACGAGCTTGCGCTGTTCGACGACGCCGGACCTGCGGTCGCCCACGGGTCGTCTGCCTGTGCCTGTCCACCAGAACTGGCGCCGAAGCCGCCTCCGCCACCGCCGCCCGAGCGCTGGGCCCGGGTGACCTTCGCGGACGCGTACTTCAGGGAAGGACCGATCTCCTCCACCTGAAGCTCGACGACGGTGCGCTTCTCACCCTCACGGGTCTCGTACGAGCGCTGCACGAGTCGGCCCTGAGCGATGACGCGGGTTCCCTTGGTGAGGGACTCCGCGACGTTCTCAGCAGCCTCACGCCAGATCGAGCAGCGCATGAACAGCGTGTCGCCGTCCTTCCACTCGTTGCTCTGGCGGTCGAAGGTCCGAGGCGTGTTCGCGATCGTGAAGTTCGCGACCGCAGCCCCGGACGGGGTGAAGCGGAGCTCCGGGTCGCCCGTGAGGTTCCCGACCACCGTGATGACGGTGTCACCAGCCATTGCTTCTCTCCATTCGATTCCGTGCGGGTCGTGCGAGGTCGTGCAGGTGCTTCAGCGTGTGCTCAGACGTCTGCGCGCAGGATCTTGGTCCGCAGGACGACCTCGTTGAGGCCGAGCTGACGGTCCAGCTCCTTGGCAGTCGCAGGCGTGGCGGTGAAGTCGACCACCGCGTAGATGCCCTCTGTCTTCTTCTGGATCTCGAACGCCAGACGGCGGCGGCCCCAGATGTCGACCTTGTCGACCGATCCACCTTCGGTCGAGATGACCGTGAGGTACTTGTCGAGCGACGGAGCGACGGTGCGCTCTTCGATCTCGGGATCGAGGATGATCATCAATTCGTACTGACGCATGTGTGAACCCACCTCCTACGGACTCAGCGGTCACGGTCTTTCCGTGACAGGAGGGTTAGTGCGTACGTACGGCCGGGACGAGTCCCGGCCGCTCGGTGTGCGCCTCCTGCCCGATGGCGGGCAGCCGGACGCACACAACAGTGTCCAATGGTACCCGCCCGAGGTCCCGCCCGGAACCCCCGCCCGGACCCTAGAAGCCAGGCAGCTGGACGTCCCGTGAGACGGGTACGGCCCGCCCGACCGAGGTCGAGCGGGCCGCGCGGGCGTCGAGAGGCGTCATCCTCCGGGCAGGAGCCCGGCACCGTCATCGGCAGGAGGCGGCTCCACCGGCGCTGGATCAGTCGTCGGCTCCGGCGCTGGGGTCGACGGCGCGGGCGCGGGCGCAGGTGTGGTCGGAACCGGCTCAGGCGCTGGCTCAGGCCCCTTCGACACGATCACCGCGACGGTCGACCCGAGCGGGACCTCACTGCCAGGACCCGGGTTGACGCTGATGACGGTGCCCGGCGCGCTCGGGTCGAACTGCTCCGACACCGAGGGCGTGAGCCCGGCGGCCGCGATCGCACCGGACGCCGCGTCGCCGGAGCTCCCGACGAGACCAGCCGGCACGAGTGCCGTGGTCGGCTCCGGAGCCTCGGTCGTCGGCTCCGGCGTGGGGGTGGGCGTGAAGGTCGGGGTCGGCGGAGACGGTCGCTCGGGGAACTGCTCCACGTCTCGGCCTGCGAGCACCTTGCCCATGTAGTCGGTCCAGAGGTCCGCTGGCACTGTCGCACCCGTGACGTTGCGGTAGCCGCCGAAGGGCGTGATGCTCTCCTGCTCGCCGTTGGGCCCGGACTGGAACAGCGAGACCACCGTGACGAGCTTCGGGGTGTACCCGACGAACCAGGCTGACTTGTTCTCGTTGGTCGACCCGGTCTTGCCCGCGATCGGGACGCCGAGCTCCGAGGCGGTCTTGCCCGAGCCCTTCTCGACCACCTGCGTGAGCGCGTAGGTCAGCTCGGCGGTGTTCTCGGGCGTGAACTTGCGCTCGGCCGTCGTGTTCGCCGTGTAGACCACGGCGTCCTCGCCGTCGACCTTCTTGGTGACTGTCGCGACGATGTGCGGGGTTCGCGCCTCGCCGTTGGTCGAGAAGGTCGTGTAGGCACGGGCGATGTCGACGGGGTGCACCGAAGCCGTGCCGAGGACGTTGGACAGGACAGGGTCGAGGTCGACCGAGTCGGCGGGGATCCCTGCGGCCACGGCTGCGTCGACCGTCAGCTGCGGCCCGATCTCGTCGTTGAGCTCCAGGTACGCCGTGTTGATGGAGTCCTGGGTGGCCTTCTCGAGCGAGACGCGGCCATAGCTGGTGTCGGCGAAGTTCGTCGCCTTGTAGTTGTCGTAGTCGCGGAAGACCTTCGGAGAGTTCCCGTCGAAGGTGTCCTTGAGCGTCTTGCCCTCCTGGAGGGCGGCCATGAGCGTGAAGGGCTTGAACGTCGAACCGGCCTGCGCCACATCCATCGTCGCGCTGTTGAACTGCGAGGCGAGATAGTCCGCTCCCCCGTAGACCGCGAGGTATCCGCCTGTGGTGGAGTCCACCGTCACGACGGACTTCTTGAGGTTCGGCGAGCTGTCCTGCGGCATGGCGTTGACAGACTCGATGGCCATCGACTGGATGTTGGCGTCGATGGTCGTGCGGACCGTCAGCCCTCCGCTGTCGAGGTCTTCGCGGGTGATCGGCTCGGGCAGGGCCGCGAGCTCACGCTCGACCATGTCGATGAGGTATCCCTGCGGACCTTCCTTCCGGTTGGTCTGCTCGTAGGGGATGGTCTCGGGGAAGGTCGCGCTGGCCTCGTCGTACTCCGCCTGGGTGAGGAACCCCTCGGCGAGCATGCCGTCGAGCACGTACTTCCACCGTTCCTGGGCCTTCTCAGGGTTGGACTGCGGGTCCCAGTTCGACGGGGACGGGATGATCCCCGCGATGAGCGCGCCCTGCGAGACCGTCAGCTCCGAGGCCGGGATGCCGAAGTACTTGGTCGCCGCCACCTGGATACCGTAGGCACCGCGTCCGAGGTAGATGGTGTTGAGGTAGTTCGCGAGGATGTCTTCCTTCTTCTCCTGCCGGTCGATCTTGACCGCGAGGAGCATCTCCTTGAACTTTCCCGCGTAGCTCGTCGTCGTCTCGCCCGTGTAGTAGCGCTCGACGTACTGCTGCGTGATGGTCGAACCACCTGTCACCCGACCGTCACCGAGGGCCGCCTTGACGTTGCCGATGAAGGCACGCGTGAGGCCTTTGGGGTCGATCCCGGAGTTGTCGTAGAACGAGCGGTCCTCGGCAGCCACGGCGGCGTCGCGCACGTGCTGCGGGATCTGGTCGCCCGGGATGATCTCGCGGTCCTGGTCGGCGAAGACCGTCATGGGCTCGCCGGTAGCGTAGTAGACCGTGGACTTCTCGGGGAGGGTCACCGAGTCGGGGGTGGGGACGGCCAGGCTCACGTAGGCGGCGATGACGACGCCGCAGACCAGGGCGATGCCCGTGAGGATCGCTCCGAGCACGAAGCGCCACGAGGGGATCCAGCGGCGGATCGGGCCCTTGCCGTAGCGGGGGTAGTTGAAGAACCGGCGACGTCCGCCGCCACCGCCCTTGCCGCCCGAGCCGGCGCCTGCAGCGCCCTTGCCCCCCGCGGCTGCGCCGCTCTTCGCGGACGTGCGGGCCGTGGTGGCAGCGCCGGTCTTCGTCGCGGTGCTGGTCCTCGCCGGGGAGGTCTTCCCTGCTGCCGCCGGCGGGATCGAGCCTGGGCGAGCGCTCGTTGCGGCGCGCTGGGGCCTGGTCGCGCCCTTCGCGCCGGCAGCCGGCGCTGCGGCGGGGCGTGCTGTGCCCGGGGCCCCGGTCGCACGAGAGGTCGCGGAGACCCGGACAGGCGTCGTGCCTGACGGACCCTGCTGAGGTCGTCCAGTCGAGCTTGCCACGCGCGGACCTTTCCTACGGCTGTCGATGTGAGCAGACCGCGGCGGAGGGCCGGTCCAGGTCTGCTGGTGGGCCGCGCACCTGGCGCGCCCGGCGGGACGTCTGGCCTCACCGTGGTGCGGGAGCGCACGAGCCCACCGTGAACTGTAGAGGCTGGGCCGTTCGAGTTCACGCGATTGGGCGTCGCCGACCCAGTTCTGTGCCACGCCCGCTCACCAGTTCCCCGTCTCCTTCACATCCGGCGGCAGCCGCGCAGACTCAGGGTTCACCCGGCCTGGGCCGGCCCGGAGAAGGCACACCGGAGGGCAGCCACCCTTGCGCGACAGTGTCGATGTGCCTAGTCTTCCGATGTATCGATCCGATACATCGAGTCCCGTCTTGGGTGCTCGTGGGAGCTCACGAGGGTATCCAGGAGGTGTCTGTGCGCAGCAAGTCGTCCGTCTTGGAGACCGCCGTGCTCGGCCTCCTCAACGACTCCCCGCTGCACGGCTACGAGCTGCGCAAGCGCCTCAACCTGGTCCTCGGTTCGTTCCGGGCGCTGTCCTACGGGTCGCTGTACCCGTGCCTGAAGTCTCTCGTGACACGCGGTCTCATCGTCGGTGCCGCGTCGGACGAGGCTCCCCCGCACGCACTCTCGGGCAAGCGGGCGCGCATCGTCTACACGCTCACGGCCGACGGCAAGGAGCACCTGCAGTCCGTGCTCGCGTCGTCAGGTCCGGCCGCGTGGGAGGACGAGAGCTTCGACGTGAGGTTCGCGTTTTTCGGGCAGACAGACGCCGAGACCAGGATCCGCATCCTCGAAGGTCGGCGCAGCCGGCTCAACGAGCGCCTGGAGAACGTGCGTGACTCGTCCGCACGGACCCGGGACAGGCTCGACGAGTACACCCTCGAGCTGCAACGACATGGCCTCGAGCAGGTCGAACGTGAAGTTCGATGGCTCGACGGCCTCATCAACACCGAGCGCGACCGTCGTCGTGCCCGGACCACGGGGGTGACCCCGGGCGCCAGCCTGACGGCGGACGCACAACCTGCAGCACCAGATCAGATCAATCCATACGTTGTCGACGACCTCGGTCGCGACACAGACAGCAAGGAGCGAGGATGACTGCCATCCGCGTCGCCATCGTTGGCGTTGGAAACTGCGCGACCTCCCTGATCCAGGGCGTCGAGTTCTACAGGAACGCCGACAAGAACGAGACCGTCCCCGGTCTCATGCACGTCCAGTTCGGCCCGTACCACATCTCGGACCTCGAGTTCGTGGCTGCCTTCGACGTCGACGCGAAGAAGGTCGGCTTCGACCTCGCCGACGCCACGCAGGCGTCGGAGAACAACACCATCAAGATCGCCGACGTCCCGCCGACAGGCATCAACGTGCTGCGCGGCCCGACGCTCGACGGCCTCGGCAAGTACTACCGCGAGACCATCGAGGAGTCGGACGCTGCAGCGGTCGACGTCGTCCAGACCCTCAAGGACGTCAAGGCTGACGTCCTCGTCTGCTACCTCCCCGTCGGCTCGGAGAAGGCTGCGAAGTTCTACGCGCAGGCTGCGATCGACGCGAACGTCGCCTTCGTCAACGCGCTCCCCGTCTTCATCGCCTCGGACCCCGTCTGGGCCAAGAAGTTCGAGGACGCTGGCGTCCCGATCGTCGGCGACGACATCAAGTCGCAGGTCGGCGCGACCATCACGCACCGCGTGCTCGCCCGCCTCTTCGAAGACCGCGGCGTCGTGCTGGACCGTACGTACCAGCTGAACGTCGGCGGCAACATGGACTTCAAGAACATGCTCGAGCGTGAGCGCCTGGAGTCCAAGAAGGTCTCCAAGACCCAGGCCGTGACGTCGAACCTCGACGGACCTCTCGGTGGCAAGACCTCCGACCGCAACGTCCACATCGGCCCGTCGGACTACGTCGCCTGGCTCGACGACCGCAAGTGGGCCTACGTCCGCCTCGAGGGTCGCGCCTTCGGTGAGGTTCCCCTCAACCTCGAGTACAAGCTCGAGGTCTGGGACTCGCCCAACTCGGCCGGCATCATCATCGACGCCGTCCGTGCCGCGAAGATCGCGAAGGACCGCGGCGTCGGTGGCCCGATCCTCTCCGCGTCGACGTACTTCATGAAGTCGCCGCCGGTCCAGATGGAAGACACCAAGGGCCGCGTCGAGCTCGAGGCCTTCATCGCTGGTACCAACGAGCGCTGACCCGAAGCGCAGCGAAGGTTGGGAGCCCCAGGCATGCTTTTCGCCTGGGSCTCCCGGCCGTAGCGGAGCGCAGGGGCAGCGCGACCGAAGAGACAGCGCGATACCGCACCCGACAGACCAAGCCCCCAGCGCACGCTTTTCGCCTGGGCCTCCRGCCGTAGCGGAGCGCACGGCTGTCGCGACCGAAGAGACAGCGCGCGCCCGCACCCGACAGATCAAGCCCTGTCGCGCCCGTCACCCCGCGCTCCCCTCCCCGAAGACCCGAGCCTCCCCCAGGCCCCGGGTCTTCTCTCGTCTCCCCTAGGCTTGCCCGCATGTCAGTCCCACAGGATCTCGCAGGCCTCCTCCGCGGCCGCGACTTCCGACGGCTCTTCGCCGTGCGCCTCGTGGGGCAGGCGGGCGACGGCATGTTCCAGGTCGGGCTCGCGACGCTCTTCTTCTTCTCCCCCGAGAGCCAGGGCACGGCCGGCTCGATCGCTGTGGCCTTCGCCGTGCTGCTCGCCCCGTTCACCGTGGTCGGCCCGTGGGCCGGGGTGCTGCTGGACCGCTGGCGACGCCGGCAGGTGCTCGTCCGCGTCAACCTCGCTCGGGTCGGCGTCACGCTGCTCATCGGCGTGTGGGTCCTGCTGTGGGGCATCGGTCCCGTCGTCTACGTCCTGGCCCTGGCGAACCTGTCGCTCAACAGGTTCGTGCTGGCGGCCCTCGCGGCGTCGTTGCCGCGGGTGGTGCCGCGGGAGCAGCTGCTCACCGCCAACTCCGTGGTGCCCACCTTCGGTGCGGGCGCCGCCGCGCTCGGTGGTCTGGTCGGGCTCCTGCTCGGCCTCGTGATGGCAGCGGGACCGTCGAAGGACGCCGCGTCGCTCGGCGCGGCGGCAGTCTTCTTCGCGTGCGCCGCGGCTGTCGCGGCCCGCTTCGGCACCGACAGCCTGGGCCCGGGCGAGCTCGCGGACGCCGACGTGGTCCGCGAGCGCCTGGCCCGTCTGGGTCGTGGGCTGGTCGAGGGCGGGCGGGCGCTCGGGCAGATCGGCACGCCAGCACAGGCCCTCGCGGTGATGGGCGTGCACAGGCTCTTCTACGGGGTCACCTTCGTGGCGAGCATCTTGCTGTCGCGGAACCTGCTGGCCGACCCGGGTGACCCGGATGCGGGGCTCGCGGTCTTCGCGTCGGTGCTCGCGGCCTCCGCGGTCGGCTTCGGCGCTGCAGTGCTGACGACCCCTGTGCTGGCCCGGCGGACAGGCTCGCAGGTGTGGGTCGTGCTGTGCCTGCTGTTGGCGGGGGCTGCGCAGCTGGTGCTGCTGACGTCCGTGCGGCTGCCAGTCCTGCTGGTCTGCGCCGCGCTGCTGGGCCTCGCCGCGCAGGGCGCGAAGATCGCCGTCGACACGATCGTGCAGCGGGACACCCCTGACGAGTTCCGGGGGCGGGCCTTCGCGCTCTACGACGTCGTCTACAACTCGGCCTTCATCGCGGCTGCGGCGATCGCGGCGGTGACGCTGCCGGACTCGGGGTACTCGCGCCCGGTGTTCGCCGTGCTCGCGCTCGGGTACCTCACGACGGCCGCGGTCTTCGGGGCTCGTGGGCTGCGCTCCCCCCGACCGACGTCACCCGCAGGTGCCTGACCCGCACCACCTCACCTGCCGTGCCGTGCTGTGTCCTGCCCTGCCCTGCCCTGCCGTGCTGTGCTGTGCTGTGCCGTGTCCTGCCCTGCCGTGCCGTGCCGTGCTGTGCTGTGCCGTGTCCTGCCCTGCCGTGCCGCGACCTGCCTCACGAGGTCGTCCCTCCTGCCACGAGGTCGTCCAGACACGCCGGGGACTGGACGCGGGCAGACAGATCTGGCGTGTCGGTACGACGTCGAGGTCTCCGGGACGACCTCGTGGGCGTCAGACCGACCTCGTGAGCCGCCGGGCCAACGGGCCAACGATGCACCGCCGGCTCACCGCCGGGTCACCGGGTCACCGCCGGGGTGCCACGAGCCCCGACTCGTAGGCGAGGATCACCAGGTGCGCCCTGTCGCGGACGTCCAGCTTGGTCATGATGCGGTTCACGTGGGTCTTGGCTGTGTGCGTCGAGATGACGAGGCCTGTCGCGATCTCCTGGTTGGTCTGCCCCGCGGCGACGAGCAGGAGCACCTCGCGCTCGCGCCCGGTCAGGCGGTCGAGGCCGTCGTCCTGCCACGCGTCGTCTCGTGGGACGTGCTGCTGCACGAACCTGCGCACGAGCGCCGTGGTGGCGGCCGAGGACAGCAGTGCCTCCCCCAGGTGGACCGTGCGGACAGCGCGGACGATGTCGTCAGGCTCTGCCCCCTTGCCGACGAACCCGCTGGCTCCGGCCCGCAGCGCAGCGACCACGTACTCGTCGTCCTCGAAGGTGGTCAGGACGAGCACCTTGGTGCCGGCCGCCGGGCCTGCGCAGATCTGCGCTGTCGCAGCGATCCCGTCGAGGTGCGGCATGCGGATGTCCATCACGACGACGTCAGGGGAGGTCGCAGCAACAGCGCGCACGGCCTCATGGCCGTCGGAGGCCTCCCCGACCACCTCGATGTCGCCGCTGTCGGTGAGGATGTCGCGCACGGCCTGACGCACCAGGGGCTGGTCGTCGACGACGAGGACGGTGATCACAGCGCCACCCTGCTCTCGACGGGGACGGAGATGTCGAGCCTGAACAGGCCGTCGGCCTGGGAGGTCTCGACGCGGCCCCGGACCGACGCGACCCGCTCACGGAGCCCACGGAGTCCATGACCGTCCAGGCTCTCGGGGCTGGCTCCGGGGCGCACAGGGTTGGTGACGGAGAGGTCGAGGGTTCCTCCCCTGCTCCGCACCACGACGGCCGCCGAGTCCCCGGTCCCGTGCTTGTGCGCGTTGGTGAGCCCCTCCTGGAGGACGAGGTACGCGACGTGGTCGCTCGCGGGCGAGAGCGCGGCGGTCTCGACGACGCCCGGTGCACGGTCCAGGTCGACCCGCAGCCCGACGCCGGCGAAGCGCGCCACGAGCTCGTCGACCTGGGCCAGCCCGGCCTGGGGGTGCAGGTCGCGGAGGTCGTCGGCGTCGTCGGCGCGCAGCAGGGCCATCAGCCCGCCGATGTCGGTCAGCACGGTCCGGGAGGCGCTCCGGATCGTCGTGAGAGCCTCGCGCGCCCGCTCGGGCCGGGTCTCCATCGACGACGACGCGACCCCGGCGCTCAGACTGATGACCGCGATCTGGTGGGCGACGACGTCGTGCAGGTCCCGCGCGATCCGCACACGCTCTTCCGTCACGCGTCGACGGGCCTCGTCGTCCAGGTCCCGCTCGGCTCGCTCGGCACGCTCTGTCACGGCGTCGAGGACCTGCTGCCGCGACGTCTCGGCCTCGCGCCGCGACCTGCTCGCGTCGCCGAGGGCACCGCCGAGGACGACGAAGAGCACGAACTGCAAGACCCGGGGGTCGAGCAGGTCGCCGTCGAGAGGCACCGTGGCGACCAGGAAGACGGCGACGGCCGCCGCGAGGACGCTCACGACGGCGACGGGTCGACGGGTGCGGTCAGCCGCCGAGAAGGCGGTGATCGCGACGGCCAGCAGCGCACTCGGGGCGAAGGTCCCGGCCAGGGCCACGACGACGACGCACCCGACAGACACCGCGAGCGCGAGCAGGGGTCGGCTGCGCCGGGACGGGAGCACCAGGACGGGCAGCAGGGCGACGGCCAGCGCGGGCCCGCCGGCTCTGAAAGCCTCGTCGGGGAAGGGCAGGACACCGAAGACGACGACCACGAGGACCGCGGCGACGTCGCGCACCCGGGCGGCCGAGCCGGACGGTCGGGGCGCTCGGGGCTGGGTCACCCACCCAGTATCCCGTCCCCCACCTCGGACCGGATCGCCCGCGGGAGTGACGTCGGCGTACGACGAGCGCGGTACGTCAGGTGTCCACGTGGGACTGACGCGCCGGGGAGGCTTGCGGCCGATGCTGTTCCGTGGGGCGCAGGGTGCGCCCCGGGAGAGGTGCGTGTGAAGAAGCCTGTGAAGAGACTGCTGCTGTCGGTGACGGCCGTGGGCGCCGTGCTCGCGGTCGGTCTGGCCACGACGACTGTCGTGAATGCTGTCGCGACGGGACGGGAGAAGGACCGCATCGAGTCCTACGGGCAGACCGTGACGGTCGACGGTCGGCAGATGAACGTCCAGGTGACCGGTGACGGCCCCGACGTGGTCCTGCTGCCCGGCTTCGGCACGGCCTCCCCGGTGCTCGACTTCGGCCCGCTCGTCACGGACCTCGCCGAGGACCACCGGGTGGTCGTCGTCGAGCCCTTCGGCTACGGCCTGAGCGACGGCACCGACGTGCCGCGCACCACGGAGAACATCGTGTCGGAGGTGCACGAGGCGCTGCAGGCCCTCGACGTCGACCGCTACGTGCTCATGGGCCACTCGATCGCCGGGCTCTACGGCATCGAGTACGCGACGCGGTACCCGGACGAGGTGACGGCATTCGTCGGGATCGACTCGAGCGTGCCGGGCCAGCCCGGCATGGACACGCAGTTCCCGACAGGGCTGATGGGGGCTGCGAAGTCCCTCGGCCTGGTGCGGGTGCTGTCGGCTGTCGCCGGTGACGGTCTCGACGGTGCTCAGGGCACCGAGGGCTCCGACGGCACCGGGGCATCAGCCGGCTCGCGCGGCTCCGACGCCACGGACGGCCCTGTCTACAGCGACCACGTGCGCGAGCAGATGCGCATGCTCAGCAACAAGAACTCCCTCTCCTCGACCTACCGCGACGAGATGGCGCACATCCCCGCGAACTTCGAGCGGGCTCTCGGCTCGACCTTCCCGACCGACCTGCCGCTGCTGCTCTTCGTGGTCGCGCACAACGAGAAGAACCCGGACTGGCTCCCGCTCCACGAGCAGCAGGCGGCCGAGGCCGACGACGGGACCGTGGTCCCCCTCGACGGCGAGCACTACCTGCACCACACCCACGCCCCCGAGATCGCCGACACCTTCCGCACCTGGGAGGCGACCCACCCGGCAGCCGACTGACCCCAGCCACCGCCGACGGCGCCTGTCGGCAGAGCGAGGTCAGGCCTGCTCTGGGCTCCGCGCGGCCCACCAGCGGACGAGCTCCTCGCGGGCGGCCTCCGGGCCGATCGGGCCGCGGTCCAGGCGCAGCTCCATGAGGAACTTGTACGCCTGTCCCACCTCTGGCCCAGGCTTCAGCGAGAGGGCCTCCATGATCTGCTGACCGTCGAGGTCCGGGCGGATCGACGCGAGCTCTTCTTCACCGCGCAGCACCTCGATGCGAGTCTCGAGGTCGTCGTAGGCGCTCGACAGACGCTGCGCCTTGCGCTTGTTGCGCGTGGTGCAGTCGGCCCGGGTGAGCCTGTGCAGGCGCTCGAGCAGCGGACCCGCGTCGGTCACGTACCGGCGCACCGCGGAGTCGGTCCACGCGCCGTCACCGTAGCCGTGGAACCGCAGGTGCAGCTCGACGAGCCTGGACACCTGGTTGACGGTCTCCTTGTCGAAGCGCAGCGCGCGCAGCCGCTTCGCGGTGAGCTTGGCACCGACGATCTCGTGGTGGTGGAAGCTCACCGTCCCGTTGCTCTCGAACTTGCGGGTCGCGGGCTTGCCGATGTCGTGGAGCAGGGCGGCGAGCCGCAGCACGAGGTCCGGACCGGGAACCGGACCGTCAGGACCGGTCTCGAGGTCGATCGCCTGGTCGAGGACCGTCAGCGAGTGCTCGTACACGTCCTTGTGCCGGTTGTGCTCGTCGACGGCCTCCTTCATGCCGACGAGCTCGGGCAGCACGTGGTCTGCCAGCCCCGACTCGACGAGCACGTGCAGCCCTTGGCGCGGGAACCTCGACACGAGCAGCTTCGACAGCTCGTCACGCACCCGCTCGGCCGAGACGATCGTGATGCGCTCGGCCATGTCACGGACGGCAGAGTCGGCCGAGGGGTCGACCGTGAAGCCCAGCTGCGCGGCGAAGCGCGCCGCGCGCATCATGCGCAGCGGGTCGTCGTCGAAGGACCGCACAGCCTCGATCGGGGTGCGCAGCACCTCGCGGGCCAGGTCGGTCAGACCGTCGTGCGGGTCGACGAAGGTGAGGTCCGGCAGCCGGACCGCCATCGCGTTGACCGTGAAGTCACGCCTGGACAGGTCACCGTCGAGGGTGTCGCCGAACACGACGAGAGGCTTGCGCGAGGCGGGGTCGTACTCGTCGGTGCGGTACGTGGTGACCTCGACGACCACCTCGGGCGCACCCCCGCGGGAGAACTTCTTGGCACCGATCGTGCCGAACTCCTTGCCGATGTCCCAGTGCGCATCACCCCAGGCGGCGAGCAGGCGCTGGGTGTCGTCGGGCCGGGCAGAGGTCGCGAAGTCGAGGTCGGCGCTCGACCGCCCGAGGAAGGCGTCCCGGACGGGGCCCCCGACGAGCGCGAGCTCGTGACCTGCTGCGGCGAAGATCTCACCGAGCTCGACGGCCTCGGGGGCCATCTGGGACAGAACGGTCGACAGGCGCCGTCTGAGCAGGGCGACATTCGCGGGCACGTCGATCTCCCGACCGCTCGCTAGGGCCGGATTCTCAGGGCTGGTGGACCCGCTGGCAGACCTCGTGGACTTCGACACAACATCAAAGCCTGCCAGACAAAGATAAAGTGGCCGACATGTCCAGCGCAGCGCACTCCGAGGGCCGCTCTCCGGTCCCCGCGCCGCCGGGAGGCCATCCTCTGCGGATCGACCCGCAGGCAGCCAGGCGAGCGGGGTCATCTGGCGCGCCCTCGTCCTATGGTTCCTCCGACCTCCCGGTCGTCGAGGAGACCTCAGCAGGCGGCCTCGTGGTCGCCGAGATCGACGGTCACCTGCACGCTGCGGTCATCGCGCGCCGCAACCGCGCCGGCCGCCTGGAGTGGTGCCTGCCCAAGGGCCACCTCGAAGGGGTCGAGACGGCCGAAGAGGCCGCGATCCGCGAGATCACCGAGGAGACCGGGATCGTCGGGACGATCCACCGCCGGCTCGGTGTGATCGACTACTGGTTCACCGGTGACGACCGCCGGGTGCACAAGGTGGTCCACCACTTCCTGCTCGAGGCCGTCGGCGGGTACCTGACGGTCGAGGGCGACCCGGACTCCGAGGCAGAAGACGTCGCCTGGGTGGCGTTCACAGAGCTCTCGGCGACCCTCAGCTATCCCAACGAGCGCCGGCTCGCCGCCGCAGCCTTCGAGATCCTGCAGGACCCTCAGCGCAGCTGGACCGCACCGCCCGACGCCCCGACATGGCAGCCCTAGACGTCAGGGCGCGGGGCACGCAGACGCGCACGGCGCGAGCCGCCGGACTCCTCCTCGCCACGCTCCTGCTCGTGTGCCTGGTCGCCGGTCTCGCCTCGCCCTCCTGGGCCACGTCTCTCGCCGCCGCGGCGACGCCAGACACGTCCACCCCCACCTCGGTCCGGCTCGTCTCGATGAACCCCGAGGTCGTCCGCCCGGGTGACACGCTCACAGTCCGCGCCGAGGTCACGAACACCACGACCGAGACCCTCGCCCAGCCTGTGGCGACCCTGAGCGTGTCGAAGTACCGCTTCATCACCCGCGAGCGCCTGACCGCCTGGACCGATCTCACGCTCTCGGACGCCTTCGGGACTGTCCTGGAGTCTGTCGAGGTCCCGGCCGACCTCGCTCCGGGAGACTCGGCGATGGTCGACTTCTCGGTCGAGGCCGACTCGATGGGGCTGCTCACCAGCCTCGACGGCTGGGGTCCGCGCGGCATGGCCGTGACGCTCGCCGGCGACGGCACGACCCCGGCCTCCCTCGACCCCGTCGGTGCGCTGCGCACCTTCGTCCTGTGGTTCCCGGTCGAGGACACCGAGGTGACCCCCGTCGACGTGAGCGTCCTGGTCCCCGTCGTCGGGCCGGCTGTCGACCCTCTCGACCCTGCGGCGGCAGAGGCTTCCCTGACCGCTGCGGCCTCGACAGACGGGCGGCTGTCCAAGGTGCTCGCGAGCACCGAGGACCTCGCCGACGTCGGCTGGGCCGTAGACCCGTCCCTGGTCCGGGAGCAGACTCCAGCAGGAGGGGGCGACGCCTCCGCCACGACGGACACCTCCTCCCCCGGGCCCTCCGGCAGGATCGTCGACGGGGCTGCAGACCGCGAGGTCTTCGCTCTGCCCGCGGACGACCAGGACGTCGTGGCCCTCGTCGCCGCCGGCCTCCCGGTCCCGTCGTCACCGACCCTCTCGGGCGACTCCGCCACCTGGCGCACGGACCTGTCGTGGCCCGCAGAGGACGTACCTGACGCACGGACGCTCTCGGCCGTCGCCGCCGCCGGGGCCAGCACTGTGGTCGCAGCGCCCGGCTCGTTGCCCCCGTCGGCGACGCTCAGCTACACCCCGAGCAGCCGCGCCTCGGTCCCGACGTCGTCCGGCGAGATCACCGCGCTCGTACCCGACGGCCCGCTCAGCGCCCAGCTGACCTCGGCCCAGACCGGGACCGCCGTCTCAGCCCGTCAACGGATGCTCGCCGAGCTCGCGATCGTCTCCCGAGAGCGGCCCGCCGAGGGCCGCCACCTCCTGCTGACAGCCCCTCGTGACTGGGCGCCCGACCCGTCCGTCGCGCGTGCCCAGCTCGAGTCTCTCGGGTCGACACCCTGGACCCGGCTGCGTCCGGTGTCGACGCTCATCGGCGCCGAGGACACCGACGTGGCGCGGACGGCTCCGGCCGAGTCCGCCGCCCCGGAGGGTGCGATCACCCGAGACCAGCTCTCGACGGTCGACAGCACCGTCGCCGACCTGCGGACCTTCGCCCAGGTCGTCCCCGACCCGGCCAGCCTCGTCGGCCCCGTGGAGGAGGCCGCGCGAGCGGTGACCTCGGTCTCCTGGCGCGCCGACCCGGCCGGTCGCAGCACAGCCGTCGCCGGGACGGTGGCAGAGGTCGACAGGATCAAGGCGTCCGTCTCGGTCGTGACGGCCAAGAACTTCAACATCATCAGCACGGGGAGCCAGATCCCCGTCCAGGTGGTCAACGACCTCGACCAGCCGGTGACGCTGCGGGTCTCGCTCGACCCTGACGACCCTCGGCTCGTCGCCGAGACGACAGATCCAGTGACGATCGGACCAGGCCAAGAGGTCCGCGAGCAGGTCCCGGTGCGTGCTGTCGGCAGCGGCGACGTCCGCGTGACGGCCCAGGTACTCGCGCTCGACGGGACCGTGCTCGGCAGCGCCGAGCCCTTCGAGGTCAGGGTCCGCGCCGACTGGGAGAACATGGGCACGGCCGTCGTCGCCGGTCTCCTCGTGCTGCTGCTCGGCGGTGGCATCTGGCGTACCGTCCATCGTGGACGCTCGGACCGCCGGGTCTCCGCGGACGCCGTCGGGCTCGTCGAGCCCGCAGACGACGCACAGCACGCCGAAGGACACGACCGATGACCCTGCCTGCCACCTCGACCTCGTCGGTGGGCCGTAGCTCGATCGTCATGGCGTCGGGCACGGCCGTCTCGCGCGGTCTCGGGCTCGTCCGCAACATCCTCCTGGTGGCCGTCGTCGGCGGTGCCACGGGCCCGATCGCCGACGCCTTCGACATCGCCAACAAGATCCCGAACATCCTCTTCGCGGTCATCGCGGGAGGCATGCTCAACGCGGTGATCGTGCCGCAGGTGGTCCGGGCCTACAGGTCGCCCGACGGCCAGGAGTACCTCGACAAGCTGCTCACGCTCGCCGGGTCGGTGCTGCTGGTCATCACTGTCGTCTGCACGCTCGGTGCGAGCGTCGCGGTCGCGCTCTACACGGACTCCAGCTGGACACCCGCGCAGGTGGCGCTGGCCGTGTCCTTCGCCT
This sequence comes from Sanguibacter sp. Leaf3, assembly GCF_001425965.1. NCBI lineage: Bacteria > Bacillati > Actinomycetota > Actinomycetes > Micrococcales > Sanguibacteraceae > Sanguibacter > Sanguibacter sp. Leaf3. The sequence continues at coordinate 105,524 of NZ_LMRH01000003.1, forward strand.
TCTGGTGCATCCCACAGCTGTTCTTCTACGGCATGTACACGCTGCTCGGCCAGGTGCTCAACGCGCGCGGGCAGTTCGGCCCGTTCATGTGGGCCCCTGTCGTCAACAACATCATCTCGATCGTCGGGCTGTCGATCTTCCTGCTCGTCTTCGGCCGGGTGCTGCTCGTGGACCCCAGCACCGGGACCCACCTGCCGACCGACGTGGTCGTCGCGTCCTGGTCCACGGCGCAGGTCACCGTCCTCGGTGCTGTCACCACCCTCGGTGTCGTCGGGCAGGCGCTCATCCTCGTCGTGCCGCTCTGGCGATCCGGCTTCAGGTACCGTCCGCGCTTCGGGTTCCGGGGCGCCGGGCTGGGCTCGGTCGGCCGCGTCGGCCTGTGGACCTTCGCGGCGGTCCTGCTCGACCAGGTCGCCGTGCTCGTCACCGCGAACATCACCTCGGGGGCGCCGCAGGCAGCATCTGCGGGCATCGCCGACGCCGCGGTGGCCGGCCCGGGCGCGTACTCGCAGGCGCTGATGATCTACCTGCTGCCGCACTCCCTCATCACCGTGTCGATCGCCACGGCGCTGTTCACGGGCATGAGCGCGGCCGCGGCCGGGGGCGACGTCGCGAAGGTGCGCGAGATCGTCTCCCGGGGCATGCGGGTCATCGGCGTGTTCACGGTCTTCGCGACGGCAGTGTTCCTCGTGCTGTCACGGCCGATCGTCAAGATCATCGTGCCGACCCTCAACGCCGACTCGCTGTCCGCTGTCGGGAACGTCCTCGCGGCGATGTCCCTCGGTCTCGCGCCGCTCGGGGCGATGGTCCTCATGAAGTGGGTCTACTTCGCCTTCGAGGACGGGCGCACGGTCTTCCTCATCCAGATCCCGGTGACCATCGTGCTGGTCGTCGGCGCTGGCGCCGTCTGGCTCTTGGCGCCCGGGCAGTGGTGGGCCGTCGGTGCCGCGCTCGCGATGTCGGCGTCCAACCTCTGCGCCGTGCTGCTGCGGGTCCGAGGGATGCGCGACAGGCTCGAGGGGCTCGACCTCGCACGCATCGTGCGCCTGCACGTGCAGCTCGTCGTGTCTGCCCTGATCGCGGCTCTGCTCGGCTGGCTCGTCCTGCACGTGTGGGGCTTCGCCCCGGGCGACTCGTGGCTCCGCGCGGTGGGCGTGACGGTCCTCGTCCTGGCCACCATGACGTCGGTGTACGTCCTCGCCCTGCGCATCATGGGGGTCTCGGAGCTGAAGAGCCTGGCTGCACCGTTCCGCCGCTTCGTCCCCCGCCGATTCTCCACATGAGCCACGTACGATGGTGCGCGGCAGGCGTCGGTCCCGGCGCGCGCAGATGACGACTGACGGGAGTCCGTGGGGTGGCTGACCTGCAAGGTGGCGAGCTCGTCGTCGCCCGCTACCGGCTCGACGCACGCGCCCCGAGCGACCTCGTCGGCATCGAGGCCTGGGAGGCGACGGACCAGATCCTCGACCGTCCCGTCCGCCTGAGCATCATCACCTCCGCCGACGCTCCCCTCACGCTCGACGCGGCCCGCCGTGCGGCCCTCGTCTCCGACGAGCACGTGACCCGCGTGATCGACGTCCTCCACGACGCGGCCCGCAGCATCGTCGTCACCGAGCCCTACGTGGGCTCGACCCTCGCCGACCTCGTCGAGGCCCAGCCGCTGTCCCCGCACGCCGCGCGAGCCGTCATCGGTGCCGCAGCGACAGCCCTCGAGGCTGCGCGCCGCCGAGGCGTCCACCACGGTGCGCTCCGTCCCTCGGCGATCCGCGTCCACCAGGGCAGGGTCCGGGTCACGGGCCTCGGGATCGACGGCGACCTCGTGCACGGGGAGGCGCGGCTCGACGGCGACGCTGCCTCGCGCGCCGACACCGTGGCCCTCGTCGCACTCCTGCACTACGCCCTGACGGGCGACCTGCCCCGCGTCGCGCACGACGTCGAGGCGCTCGACCCCGGTGTCGTCGGCCCGGCCCGCCTGCAGGCACCCGGGGCTCCTCTGGTCCCGCCCCGCGACGTCGACCAGGCCGTCCCGCGTGACCTCGACACCCTGTGCTCGGTCACGCTCGGCGACCACGACGACGGACCGGTCACTCCTGGACAGCTCGTCTCCGAGCTCGCACCCTGGGACTCGGAGCACGTCCCGGTGACCGGCGAGGTCCCCGTCGCCGTGCAGCCGATCGAACCCCCGGCGACCCGCGAGGTCACCCGGCAGTCCGTCCGAACCCTCGCGGCGGGTGGGGCCTCGCGCGGGGCTGCCAGGCCTGGTACCCCGCCGCCCGCGGGTCCGGTCCGCCGTCCCTCGACCGGACGCATCCCCAGGGTCGCCCCTCCGGCGGCAGCTGCCGGTGCGACGTCTCTGACCCTCGGGCACACAGCGGCACCGGTGGGTCCGGCAGCGGCGGCAGGCACTGCTGGCGCTGCAGGCCCGACGACGACCAAGCAGGCGCCAGCGGCTCCAGCAGGCGCACCGACCACCACCCAGCCCGTCACCACCCAGCCTGCTGCGGCACCTGCCGCGATGCTGTCCGAGCCTGGCCCGTCCGGCCGTGGCCCGGACGGCCCAGGAACGACCACGGCACGCCCTGCAGACGCCGGCGCGCGCCCTCAGACGACGAAAAGCGGCAGACGATTGCGCCTGAACCCGACTCCTTACGTGCTCGCCCTCATGCTCGTGCTCGTCGTGGGTGCCGGCGTCGTCGCGAAGAACACGCTGTTCTCCGGCTTCGAGCCCGCCGTGGTCGAGGCGAGCCAGACCCCGACCGAGGAGGCCCCTGCGGACGCCGACCCCGCGGCCGAGCCCCCGGCTGAGGAAGCCCCCGCTGAAGCGCCCCCGGCACCGGCCCTCCCCGTGATCTCGGGCGGCCAGGTCGTCACGAACCCCGGCGACGAGGACTACAACGAGAACGCCGGCCTCGCGATCGACGACGACGTCACGACGGCCTGGTACTCCCTCGAGTACAAGACCTCGAACTTCGGCGGCTTCGACAGGCTCCTCGCCTACGCGATCACCCTCGAGCAGCCCGCGACGGTCTCGACGGTCTACCTGTCGACGCAGAACACCGGCGGCAACGTCGAGATCCGCGCGACCGACGCCGCGAACCCGCGGGGCGGCGAGGTCCTCGCCTCAGGGCCCCTCGACGGTGAGACCACCATGACGCTGTCCGCCCCTGTCGAGACGCAGAACCTCGTGATCCTCTTCACGGACCTGCCGACGGCGACGTCGGACGGCAAGTTCCGCGCCCACATCTACGACATCAGCCTCTCCTGAGGCCCCGCGGAGCCATCTCCAGGGCCCTCGGGTCCGAACCACTCCTGCACCACCGCACGGGAACAAGCCCGTGCAGACCGGTGTTCTCGTCCTAGCAACCGCGACACCGCCGGGCACGAGCAGCACAGCCCCACGCCCGTCGCACAGACACACCGACCGAAGGACACGACCAGTGACCGCACAGACCACCCCCACGCACGAGCTCATCATCGTCGGGTCCGGTCCGGCCGGGTACACCGCTGCCGTCTACGCGGCGCGCGCAGGGCTGGCCCCGCTGGTCCTCGCCGGTTCGGTGACCGCCGGTGGCGCCCTGATGAACACGACCGAGGTCGAGAACTTCCCAGGCTTCGTCGACGGCATCATGGGCCCCGAGCTCATGGAGAACATGCAGAAGCAGGCCGAGCGCTTCGGCGCTCAGATCGAGTGGGACGACGCCGTGTCGCTCGAGCTCGACGGTCCCGTCAAGGTGGTCACGACAGGTGGCGGCGAGGTCTTCTCGGCCCGCGCGGTCATCCTCGCGACAGGCTCCGCCTACCGTCAGCTCGGCCTCGAGGACGAGACACGCCTGTCCGGACGCGGTGTCTCGTGGTGCGCGACCTGCGACGGGTTCTTCTTCCGCGACCAGGAGATCGTGGTCGTCGGCGGCGGCGACTCCGCAGTCGAAGAGGCCACCTTCCTCACCCGTTTTGCCTCGAAGGTCACGATGGTGCACCGTCGCGACACGCTCCGCGCCTCGAAGATCATGGCCGAGCGCGCCGCCGCAGACCCCAAGATCGAGTTCGCCTGGAACTCAGAGGTCGTCGCGATCCACGGCGCCGACAAGGTCGAGGGCGTGCGTCTGCGCGACACCCTCACCGGTGAAGAGCGCGACGTCGCGGCCGGCGGGCTCTTCGTCGCGATCGGCCACGACCCGCGCACCGAGCTCGTCAAGGGCCAGGTCACGCTCGACGACGAGGGGTACATCGAGGTGCAGGGTCGCTCGACGCGCACCAACCTCGAGGGTGTCTTCGCCTGCGGCGACGCCGTCGACCACACCTACCGCCAGGCGATCACCGCTGCAGGCTCTGGCTGTGCCGCGGCTCTCGACGCCCAGCACTACCTCGCAGACCTCGTCGGGGCGCAGGACTCCCCGACCGAGCTCGTCGAGGCCGTCGAAGCACTGGAGGCGAAGTGAGCACCGCGACCCCGGTCCACGCGACCGACGAGACCTTCAAGAGCGTCGTCCTCGAGTCCGACGTCCCCGTCCTGGTGGACTTCTGGGCCGAGTGGTGCGGGCCGTGCCGTCTGGTGGCGCCGGTCCTCGAGGAGATCGCCGCCGACTACGCGGGACGCCTGACGATCGCGAAGGTCGACACCGAGGAGAACCCGCAGGTGACCGCCGCCTACGGCGTCGTGTCGATCCCGCTGCTGAACATCTACCACCAGGGCGAGCTCGTCAGGTCCATCGTCGGTGCGCGCCCGAAGAAGGCGCTGGTCGAGGAGATCGAGGCGGTCCTCGCCGAGATCGGCTGACCGAGGCACGACCCGGTTGCCGGTGCGGTCCACAGACCTGACCGAGCAGCACGCAGGAGGGGTCCCTGGCACTCGCCAGGGACCCCTCCTGCGTCTGGTGGCGCACCGTCTGCGGCACGCGGCACCCGGTCTGCGGCACGCGGCGACCCGCCGAGAGCGGCACCGTCCGTCTGGTGTTCCTTCACGAGATCCTCTGAGTGGTCGTGGGAGACTGACGAGGTGACGCCTCCGACTCCCTCGACACCAGGCACCCGGCTCGACCCGTGGTTCGGTGCGTACGCCATGCGCGCGCACAACATGCGGGCCTCCGAGGTGCGAGCCCTCTTCGCCGTGGTGAACCGTCCCGAGGTCGTCTCGCTCGCCGGCGGCATGCCCTACCTCGAAGGTCTCCCGCTCGAGAGCATCGCCGCGAGCATGGAGCGCCTCATCGCGACGCACGGGACCACCGCGCTCCAGTACGGCTCCGGTCAGGGTCACGAGGCGCTGCGCGAGCAGATCCTCGAGGTCATGAAGCTCGAGGGCATCGACGCGCACCCTGACGACGTGGTGGTCACCACGGGGTCGCAGCAGGCCCTGGACCTCGTGACCCGCATCTTCATCGACCCGGGCGACGTCATCGTCGCCGAGGCACCGAGCTATGTCGGTGCGCTGGGGGTGTTCCGCTCCTACCAGGCCGACGTGGTGCACGTCCCGCTCGACGAGCACGGGCTGATCCCCGAGGCGCTCGAGGAGACGCTCACATCCCTCGCCGCACAGGGGCGCAGGGTCAAGCTGCTCTACACGATCCCGAACTTCCACAACCCCGCCGGCGTCACCCTGAGCCTCGAGCGGCGGCCGCGGATCCTCGAGATCGCGCGGCGCCACGGCGTCCTCGTGGTCGAGGACAACCCGTACGGGCTGCTCGGCTTCGGCTCCGAACCCCTCGAGGCCATGCGCGCCACCGACGGTGACGGTGTGCTCTACCTCGGTTCCTTCTCCAAGACCTTCGCTCCCGGGTTCCGGGTCGGCTGGGTCGTCGCGCCTCACGCCGTCCGCGAGAAGCTCGTCCTGGCGTCCGAGTCGGCGATCCTGTGCCCGTCCAACGCCTCGCAGATGGCGATCTCGACCTATCTCGAGACCAGCGACTGGAAGGCGCAGATCAAGGCCTTCCAGGTGCTCTACAGGGAACGTCGCGACGCGATGGTGGGTGCGTTGGCCGAGCACATGCCCGACGCGTCCTGGACCGTGCCGGACGGTGGCTTCTACACGTGGGTCAAGCTCCCCGAGGGCCTGGACTCCAAGTCCATGCTCCCGCGCGCCGTCACCGGTCGCGTCGCCTACGTGCCGGGGACGGCCTTCTTCGCCGACGGCACCGGCGGGGACCACATGCGGCTCTCCTACTGCTTCCCGACCCCCGACCGCATCCGTGAGGGCGTCCGACGCCTCGCCTCTGTCGTCAACGCAGAGCGGGAGCTCGTCGAGATCTTCGGCACGACAGCCCACCTCGACGACGTGACAGACACCGACAACCCAGGACCGGACCTCGTATGACTCACTCTCCCCGCGTCCTCGTGCTGGCCGGTGGCCTCTCGCACGAGCGCGACGTGTCCCTGCGCTCTGGCCGACGTGTCGCCGAGGCCCTCAGGTCGGCCAACATCGACGTCTCCGTGCACGACGTGGATGCAGACCTCCTCCCCGCGCTCTCGCAGACCCGGCCCGACGTCGTCTGGCCCCTGCTGCACGGGGCGAGCGGTGAAGACGGCTCCATCCGCGACGTCCTCGACCTGCTCGACGTCCCCTACGTCGGCACCGGTCCGCGGGCCTCTCGGATCGCGTGGAGCAAGCCCGTCGCGAAGTCTGTCGTGGCGCGTGCGGGCCTCGACACGCCTGACTATGTGACCCTCCCCCAGAGCCTCTTCCGTGAGCTCGGAGCACAGGCCGTCATGGCAGCCGTGGTCGACAAGCTCGGGTTGCCTCTCGTGGTGAAGCCGTCACGCGGTGGTTCTGCGCTCGGTGTCAGCCTGGTGCGGTCGGCGACCGACCTGCCTCAGGCGATGGTGAGCTGCTTCGCCTACGGGGACGTGGCTCTCATCGAGCGTGCCGTCGAGGGCATCGAGGTGGCCGCGTCGGTGGTCGAGACGTCTGAGGGCCTGCGGGCCCTGCCTGCCGTGGAGATCGTCACCGACGGGCCCTACGACTACGACGCCCGCTACAACCCGGGGCGCACGGAGTACTTCGCGCCGGCACGACTCACGTCGGCGCAGGCCGAGGCCGTCGGCGCGACGGCGATCGCTGCCCACGAGGCCCTCGGGCTCCGGCACATCTCGAGGACCGACCTCATCGTGCAGCCTGACGGGACCATCCAGTTCCTCGAGGTCAACGTCGCACCCGGGATGACCGAGACGTCGCTGCTGCCTCAGGCCGTGGTGGCGAGCGGGTGGGCCCTGCCGGCGCTCTACAGGTCGGTCGTCGAGAACGCGCTGCCCGCGCCCGTCGTCTGAGGTCTGGCGTCTGGGTACCGGGTTCCACCGGGTTCCGAGTTTCGGTCCGGGGCTCTGGGCTGTGTTCCCGGCTCCCGGCTCCCGGCTCCCGGCGGATCACCGATGACGAGACCGGGTGCTGGAGCGCGACGAAGGGGACGGACCATGCGGTCCGTCCCCTTCGTCGTCCAGGGCGCCGAGGTGCGCCTCCACCTCTGCGGTGTCGCTTAGACGTCCTCCTGCTCAGACGTCCTTCTGGAAGAGCCCCGGCTCTTCGGGCGCCATGACGTTGAGGATGCGGTTCAGGTCGTCGACGGTCGCGAACTCGACGGTGACCTTCCCCTTGGTCTTGCCGAGGTCCACCTTCACCCGTGTCTCGAAGCGGTCTGAGAGCCTGCTGGCGAGGTCGTCGATCGCCTGGACCCGGGTGCCCGCCCGAGGACGCTGAACCGGCTTGGCGGGCTCCTCGTCGCCTCCGAGGGCGACGATCTCCTCTGTCGCGCGGACCGAGAGTCCCTCGGCCACGATGCGCTGCGCCAGGCGCTCGATCTGAGCCCCGTCGGCGAGTCCGAGGAGTGCCCGGGCGTGGCCGGCAGAGAGCACCCCGGCAGCGACGCGTCGCTGCACGAGAGGAGGCAGCCTCAGCAGCCGGAGGGTGTTCGAGATCTGCGGCCGTGACCTGGAGATCCGCACCGCGAGCTCTTCGTGCGTGCACCCGAAGTCGTCCAGGAGCTGACGATAGGCAGCTGCCTCTTCGAGAGGGTTGAGCGCCGACCTGTGGAGGTTCTCCAGCAGTGCGTCACGCAGCAGGTCGCCGTCTTCGGTCTCCCTGATGATCGCTGGGATAGCGCCGAGCCCGGCCTCCTGCGTCGCGCGCCACCGCCGCTCGCCCATGATGAGCTCGTACTGGTCGGGCTCGGAGGTCGGACGCACGACGATCGGCTGGAGCACGCCGATCTCGCGGATCGAGCCCACCAGCTCCGCTAGGTCAGCCTCGTCGAAGACGGTGCGGGGCTGACGAGCGTTAGGGCGGATCGACTCGACCGGAAGATGCGCGAAGGTCGCCCCCGGGACCGGCACGAGGGACGATTCTGGCTCAGCACCGGTCGCCGCAAGATACGTTTCACGTGAAACAGCCTCGATCTGGACGGTCCCACGATCGCGTGCGGGCGCACCGGAGCTGACTGAGGGCATCGAGGATCGCTGCCCACCGCTCGTGGTCTTCTTAGTCTCGCGGGGTGCGCGAAGCTTGGCCACGACCGCTGCCGAATCAGCGATAGCAGTCGTGTTCGGCACCTCCCCCTCGACGGGCTGCTTCGGGGGGAAGAACACGTCGACGGGCCGTTCGAGATCTGGAGCCGTCGGGATCAGGGCGCCGAGCCCTCGACCCAGCCCACGTCGCTTCTCGCTCACAGGTGATCCTCTCGAAGATGCATGCCAGGAGCTGAAGGTGGGCCCCCAGCGGTAGTCATCACGGAATGGGCTGCATCTCTGTGCCACACGTCGACGTCGACCGTGCTGCCATTCCCCTGTGCCGCCGCGCGACGGGACACTGTCTGGATCTGCGGGTGATGAATGCTCATGCCGCGGCCTCCCGTTCTGTGAGCTCACGGGCAGCCTCACGGTAGGCGAGGGCGCCTGTCGAGCTGGGCTCGTAGGAGATCACGGTCTGACCGTGACTCGGAGCCTCAGACACCCTGACCGAACGCGGGATGGACGTCGCGAGAGTCTCTGTACCGAAGTGCTCTCGCACCTCGGACGCCACCTGCGTGGCCAGGTTCGTGCGGGCGTCGAACATCGTCAGCAAGATCGTCGAGACGTGCAGGTCGGGATTCAGGTGGGCCTGAATGAGCTTGATGGTCTTCAGCAGCTGACTCAAGCCTTCCAGTGCGTAGTACTCGCACTGGATAGGGATCAGCACCTCACGGCCCGTCACGAAGGCGTTGAGGGTGAGCAGACCAAGGCTCGGAGGGCAGTCGACCAAAACGTAGTCGATGCGCGGAAGCCCTTGCTCCTCCCGTTCGGTGAGGTAGGTGTCGACAGCTCGACGGAGTCGAGTTTCACGTGAAACGAGCGAGACCAGCTCGATCTCAGCGCCCGACAGGTCAATCGTGGCAGGAACAACCAGAAGATTCGGGAATTCCGGGCAGGCCTGGACGGTCTCCGCGATCGATAGTCCTTCGACCAGAACTTCGTACACCGACGGAACTCCCGACCGGTGATCGATACCCAGCGCTGTGGAGGCGTTCCCTTGCGGGTCGTTGTCGATGACCAGCACGTTGAGACCGCCCTGGGCGAGGCTTGCAGCCAGGTTCACGGTGGTCGTCGTCTTGCCGACACCGCCCTTCTGGTTCGCGACTGTCATGATCCGCGTCTTCTCGGGCTTGCGGAACTGCCGGCCCTCGAGCGACATCCGGCGTCGAGTATCCACGAGGAGCTGTGCGGCGAGCGGGGTGGACTCGTCCTCTGCGGGAAAGGAGGTGAGCAGCTCACTCATACGGTCGCCCGAGCGCGGTGTTTCACGTGAATCACGGCTTCCCTCGATGCTGCTGGATCCGGGCTCAAGTCCTCGGGATGGGCTTCCAGGTGCCACGGACACTCGATCTTCCTCCACACAGACGCACACGCCCGGGCAGCTCAGATTATTCCGTGAGCCTCCGGGCCTTCTCGACCCAAGACTACTGCGTACCACCCACGCTGAGGCCATCCGCGCCGCGCGTCAACGACAGCTGCTCACGCCCTGCCCGCTGCGGACAGAATGCGACCTTTGTCAGCGGGCAGCGCTCCCGTTCCACGTGAAACATCGGACCCTAGACCGGAACTGTCGTGTCTCCGTTTCACGTGGAACGAAGCTCGCCGATGGCGCCTCTCTTGCCAAAGTCTCGGGATCGCGCCGGTGCGTCGCTCCTCGCCGATACAAGACATGTCCATGGGGTCAGCGCGCTCACAGCTCACAGGTCACATTCGTCTGAGCCAGTATCCCCCTGGTGCGAACCCGCCCCCCTCCTCGCAACTCAGAAGGATGAGGCCATATGGCCGTGAGGGATGCGTTGGCTGTCATGTTACGAGTAGGCCTGCGCCCACGGCGAACCAGCCCCCTCCGCCCACGAAGCTGTCGCGGGCCGTCCTCGTCCCACGGTCTGTCGGATGCGGCTCGACAGCCGGCAGTGCGACAAGACTGACCCAGCGCTGAACTGACTAGCTAGCATCCGCACCCCTAATCCCGAGGGGCCAGATGCTCCCTCTGTTTCACGTGGAACACGCTTCGCGGAGGCCAAAGCACGCCGCCAGTTCTCTCCAGACCGGAACGTGTGCCACCGCACCGCCACATGACTCGCCGGGGACGCGCCGCCCCCTAGGTAGGCCTCGACCCCTCCCCCACCTCTGACGGCCCCAACACTTGCGGCGGGACTTCCGGGCAATCACCGGCTCACAAACCCCACGAGCCAAGAACGGCCGATCCGGGCCAACAGATCCGGCCAGAAAGCAGCGAGAGCTTGCGGAGAACTTAGGAGATCAACGACGTCTTTGACCGCGGCCCACGGTGACGACGAGGGCACGTAGGGCAGACGTCACCTGGGGCTCTTCACGCACGATGTCACAAGGGCCTCGATGACGAAGCCTGGATGGACTGACGTAGAACACCGTCGACAACTGACGCCAGGCTGTCCGCATCACGTAGTCGCGGCTCCAGCTGCCGAGACCTACCCCCCTCCCCCGAGCGAGCCCATTGCCCACTGCAGTCAGACGCTCACACCTGGTACGGGCGGGGAAGTACGAGCGGTTCGTGACCACGGGTCACCGCTACCCCGCTGGACCGAGACGCGTCTGCAAGCGAGCACACCCTGGATGAGGCAGCCGGGGGATCGGCCAGGATCGCATCGTCCGCTCGATGTCCCAGTCGGGTTGCTCTCAAGATCTCATCGATCAGCACGATGATTCCGCCGCCTCGGCCCCGACTCAGACGCGAGAGCGACCCTGTCATCTCGGTGGCCAGGACTGCCACCTGGGGCTCGTAGGTGTGCTCCACCGTCCGCCGGGCCGGCAGCCCGCAGCGGCGCCGTCCTTCCGACCGCGTCGCGTCGCCGAGTCACCTTCAGCACTAACCACGCATACCGGCCTCGTGGAGAAGCCTCAGGAGACCCGAGATCAGCACTCCAGCGTCCGTGGAGCGCAGCGCCGGACCGGAGGATCGCTCTCACAGAAGCGGATCGTCGTTGATCAGCCTCTGACCACGCCGTCGACCAGGGCCCCCGGGCCAACGGCACGTGCGTCTGCTACTTCTTGCCGCGCGTCGAGCGGAGGACCGTCGTCCCCTCGGCACCGTCGATCGTGTGTGCCTGGAGGATCTCCGGCGGGCTCATCTTGAACTTCTTCAGCACCTTGCGCGCGGGCTCGATCTCCGCCTCGACATTGCGCCCCTTGAGGATGATGAGCTCTCCCCCGAGCCGCAGCAGCGGCAGCGACCAGCGGGCCAGCTTGTCGAGGGCGGCCACAGCTCGTGCCGTCACGACGTCGGCCTCGAAGGCGTCGTGGAACTCTTCGGCTCGTCCGCGCTTCACCTCGACGTTGGTCAGCCCGAGCGTCTCGGTCATCTCGTTCAGCCAGGTGCAGCGACGCTCCATCGGCTCGATGAGGATCACCTCGGCCTCGGGGCGCATCGCCGCGATCACGAGCCCCGGCAGACCAGCACCGGAACCGATGTCTACGATCGTGCCGGTCTGCGGGAGGTACTGGACCACAGCCGCGGAGTTGAGGATGTGGCGGTCCCAGATCCGACCGATCTCTCGCGGTCCGATCAGACCGCGGAGCTCGCCCTGGACGCTCAGCTCGTGCGCGAAGCGATCGACCGCAGGGAAGGCGTCTCCGAAGTACTCGGAGAGCGTCGCCCGCTCGTAGTTCTCGTCCATCGTCTTCTCGTCCGTCCTGTGGCGCTCGGTCCGCGGGCGCCGTCCGGCCGCCTCGCAGAGAGACTCCACATCTCAGGCAGTCACCCGAGATGTGGAGTCTGTCGTTCTGTGTGGTCGATACCGGGGAGCTACTGCTGCTGCTCGGCCGGTCCGACCTCGATGTACCGCTGCGGCTCGATGCCGTACGACTCGCTGACCAAGCCAGCCGCAGTCACCACGTCGTGGACGACCTTGCGCTCGAAGGCGTTCATCGGGTCGAGCGCAACCTTCTCACCCGACGCCTTCACCTGCTCGATCGTCGTGTCGGCGAGGATCGTGAGCTCAGCGCGACGCTCCGCCCGGTACCCGGCGACGTCGAGCATCAGCCGGCTCCGCTCCCCAGTCTTGGTCTGGACCGCGAGGCGGGTGAGCTCCTGCAGAGAGTCGAGCACCTCCCCGTTGCGGCCGACCAGGTGCCTCAGCGACTCCTGGTCGTCGGCGACGACCTCGACAGCAGCACGGCCGTGGTCGACGTCGATGTCGATGTCACCGTCGAGATCCGCGATGTCCAGCAGCTCTTCGAGGTAGTCGGCAGCGACCTCGCCCTCTTCTTCGAGGAGCGTCGTCTTCGTGCGAACCTCAGGTTCGACAGCGGGTGTCTCTGCAGTCACAGGATTCTCCATTCACGTCCGAGGACCTGTCCGTCGGGGACAGGGACAGTCTGCTGCAGCGCGGTCAGCGCTTCTTGCGCTTCTTGCTCTGCGGCTGCTGACGCTGGGTGCTGGCAGGCTTGGTGGCCACCTCAGGTGACACCGCCTCGGGTGCCGCCGCCGAGGCGTCTGCACCCGCTGCAGCGGACGTGACGTCCTGCGTCGCCGTGACAGGACGCGCCTTCTGACGGTCCTTGCGCTTGGGCTGCTGGCGCTGCCCGCGCGGCTGCTCGATGACCGTGGGCTTGTCTTCCTCGATCACGATGCCCTTGCGGGCGGCCTTGCGTGCCTTGCGCTCATTGAGCATGCGCTCCGCCTCGGAACCCGGGGCGGGCATCTTGCGGATCGTGTAGAACTGCTGCCCCATCGACCACAGGTTGGTGGTCGTCCAGTAGATGAGGACACCGACCGGGAAGTTCACACCAGAGACGCCCATGATCACCGGGAGCATGTAGAGCATGATCTTCTGCGTCTGCATCATCGGGCCCTCGAGGGCCGCCTTCGGCATGTTCTTCATCGTCAGCTGACGCTGCGTGAGGAACTGCGTCGCCGCCATCGCGACGATGAGGATCCCGGCGACCACCTTGGTGTTCACCGTCGTGGGGTCGTGCAAGAACGTAAAGGACAGCGGGGCGCCGAACAGGGCGGAGGACTCCGCAGCCTTGGCGACGGCCTGGTCGATCGGGCCGATCGCGTCCTTGGACCCGTCGGCGATGCCGGCGAGGCTGTTGAGGACGCGGAACAGCGCGAAGAACACGGGCGCCTGGAGCAGCACGGGCAGGCAGGACGCGAAGGGGTTGGTGCCGTGCTTCTTGTACAGCGCCATGGTCTCGCGGCTCATGGCCTCGCGGGACGCCGGGTCCTTCTTGTTCTTGTACTTCTTCTGGATCGCCTGGAGCTCAGGCTGCACCATCTGCATGCCGCGCGAGGCGCGGATCTGCTTGAAGAACAGCGGGATCATGATCGTCCTGATGACGATGACCAGACCCACGATCGACAGGATCCAGGCCACGCCCGCGCCGTCGGGGAGCCCGACGAAGACGAAGAGCTTGTGGCACAGGAACATGATCCAGGCGACAACCCACTCGAGGGGGTAGAGGATCTGCATCATGCCACCCGCTCGTTCGAGCAGCGGATCGTCGTGAACTCCATGGCTGTGGCTCCTAGTGGACAAGCGTCGTGCATGAGTCGTCGGCAGGATCGGCGACGAAGATCTGTGGCGGCCGGTGGCCTGTCAGTGGTCATGGACCGCACCGGGCCCTGTACCTGGAACGTCGTCGACGCCCCCGGAGTTCCACGGGTTGCACCGCAGGACCCTCCACACGGCCAGCCCGGTGCCGCGCACCGGACCGTGCGTCTCGATCGCGATCACCGCGTAGCTCGAGCAGGACGGGTAGAAGCGGCACCTGGGCGGCGACAGCGGAGAGATGAAACGCTGGTACAGACCGACGGCGCCGAGCAGGAGCCGGGCGAGAGGACCGCGGCGTCGCGGTCCTGCCGCCGGCGGCTCGACCGCGGGGTGGTCCGGTCGCTCTGCGGAGGTCACGAGGACGCTCTGGTCAGCCTCGACAGAGACCTGCCGAGGCAGGCGTCGAGGTCTGTGCCGAGCCTGGCGAAGTCAGCGTCGGCCGATGCCGGCAGAGCTCGCACCACGACCAGGCTGCCGGGAGGGAGCGTCGACATGCGCGTCGCTACCAGCGCCCGCAGGCGACGCTTCACCCTGTTGCGGACGACGGCGTTCCCCACGGCCTTAGATACAACAAAACCGACCGACGGCGCGTCGCTGCCTGCGCCCGAGGGCGAGACGTGGACGACCATGGTCGATTTTCCTGTGCGCACACCGCCGCGCACCGCCCGGCTGAAGTCGCCGGGACGGCGCATGCGATGCGCCGCGGGAAGCACCGAGCTCAGGCAGAGAGCTCGGAACGGCCCTTGCGGCGACGAGCTGCGAGGATCGCGCGACCCGCACGGGTGCGCATGCGCAGCCGGAAGCCGTGGGTCTTCGCACGACGCCGGTTGTTCGGCTGGAAGGTCCGCTTGGTCACGAGGTACTCCAAAACACGTTGGGGAAGCGCATCCTCGGTGGACACGCGGAACGCCACTTCGGATGTCGTGCATGACGTCCCCGGAAGGATCTGGGGGCATGCGGAAGCGACGGAACTGGCTGTCAAACGGTACGTGGTCCGGCTACCACAGGTCAAACCCGCGGGTGGGCAGCCTGCTGGGCGCGTCGCAGCGACGCTCCGTCCGGGTGCGGCAGAGGTCCCGGTGCACCGGATCGTCCACAGGTGTGGACGGGCTGCGTCCACCTGTGGAAGCTCGTCAGCTCCTGTGCGACCGGGGCACGCCGGGAGCGGGTCATCCACAGGCTGGACCCCCGGGATACCAACGTCTCGAACAACCGTACCGATAACCCACAGGCTGTGGAAAACTATGTGGACAGCGCCTGGGCATGCGAGACTGCTGATCCAGTTCTCCACCGGCGGGACGCCTCTGCAGAGCTCGGCACTCGGGAAGACGACACTCCTCCCCGGGACATCGTGACCAACAGGAAGACCACGTGGCGACCACAGACGACAACATCAGCGGCATCTGGAAGCAGGCCATCGCCGAGCTCGAGGCGAGCCCCGACATCACGCCTCGCCAGCTGGCCTTCGTCAAGCTCGCCAAGCCGCTCGGTCTCTTCGACGGCACGGTGATCATCGCCGTCGCGAACGACCACACCCGTGACTTCCTCGAGACCAGGGTCCGGGCCGAGGTCGTCCAGGCCCTCTCCAACGCACTCGGTCGCGACGCCCGGTTCGCGATCACCGTGGACCCCGAGCTCGGCTTCGACGACGAGTCGCCGACCACCTCCCCCACGACCGAGGCCCCCGCGCCGGCTCCGGTGCGCCACGCACCCCCGGCCCAGGCCGACATCGCGGAGATCTCCCGCCGCCGTGCCTCCATGTCGTCAGGGTCGAGCGCGAGCGGCTCCAGCTCTGTCGAACCAGCGCTCCTCAACCCGAAGTACCTCTTCGAGACCTTCGTCATCGGCTCATCCAACAGGTTCGCCCATGCTGCGGCGGTCGCCGTGGCCGAGGCACCGGCCAAGGCCTACAACCCGCTGTTCATCTACGGCGACTCAGGTCTGGGCAAGACGCACCTGCTGCACGCGATCGGCCACTACGCCTACAACCTCTACCCCGGGGTCCGCGTCAAGTACGTCAACTCCGAAGAGTTCACGAACGACTTCATCAACTCGATCCGTGACGAGAAGGCCGGGGCGTTCCAGCGCCGCTACCGCGAGGTCGACTTCCTGCTCATCGACGACATCCAGTTCCTCCAGGGCAAAGAGCAGACGATGGAGGAGTTCTTCCACACCTTCAACACGCTGCACAACGCCAACAAGCAGGTGGTCATCACCTCCGACCTGCCGCCCAAGCAGCTCAACGGATTCGAGGACCGTCTGCGGTCTCGCTTCGAGTGGGGCCTCATCACCGACGTCCAGCCGCCCGACCTCGAGACCCGTATCGCGATCTTGCGCAAGAAGGCCAGCGGCGAGCGACTCGCCGCCCCGGACGACGTACTCGAGTACATCGCCTCGAAGATCTCGTCGAACATCCGCGAGCTCGAGGGCGCGCTCATCCGCGTGACGGCCTTCGCGAACCTCAACCGTCAGCAGGTCGACCTCGCCCTCGCCGAGATCGTCCTCAAGGACCTCATCACCGACGACGACGCCTCGCAGATCACCGCGGGCAGCGTCATCGCGCAGACTGCGGCGTACTTCGGTCTCACCATCGACGACCTCTGCGGCAGCTCGAGGTCACGGGTCCTCGTGACGGCACGCCAGATCGCCATGTACCTGTGCCGTGAGCTGACCGACCTCTCTCTGCCGAAGATCGGCCAGCAGTTCGGCGGCCGCGACCACACCACGGTGATGCACGCCAACCGCAAGATCACCGAGCAGATGGCGGAGCGCCGGTCGACGTTCAACCAGGTCACCGAGCTCACGAGCCGCATCAAGCAGCAGCACAGGGGCTGAGTGGTCCGTCGTCCGCAGGTGGACGAGAGGTGTCCGGCAGGGGGCCGTGGGACGAATGTTCACAGCTGTGGACAGCCCTGTGGATAGCGGTGGACGACGCCCTTGGTTCTTGTGGACGGGAACGCCGTTCACGGTGGACGGCCTGTGGTCGAAAAGTTGTTGTCCACAGACCGCCTTGGTCGTCCACAGTTCAGCAACAGCTGCGCGCACAGGCAGAAAACGGCTCTGACCTGCGAGGACGCATCATCCGCACAGAATTCACAAGGGCTACTACGACTACGACTCCTCTCTCAAAGGTCAAGCGACTCACCTTCATCACCCGGTGGCGAGAAGTCCGAGATGCCAGGCATGAGCCTGTGCAGACCGCGGCTCCTGACACGCCTGACACCTCCGGTGAACACCGATCACCGATGACAGGAATCTCTTCAGCACCTCGGTCGCCAGTGCTGCGCGTCCTCGCGTAAGGTTCAACCACGCGAGGGGGCTCGGTCAGACGGCTGACCCTCGACCGACCACCTCCGGGAGATCGCTCGGGCCTGCGCGCCCTGGACCTCCCGCGTCGAGAG
Source organism: Sanguibacter sp. Leaf3 (assembly GCF_001425965.1). Taxonomy (NCBI): domain Bacteria; kingdom Bacillati; phylum Actinomycetota; class Actinomycetes; order Micrococcales; family Sanguibacteraceae; genus Sanguibacter; species Sanguibacter sp. Leaf3. The sequence continues at coordinate 122,949 of NZ_LMRH01000003.1, forward strand.
TCTGCGCGCACGAGAAGAGCTGTTCACGAGAAGATCAACGGACGTCAGGGCCCTCCTGGACGGACACAAGACCCGCCCAGAGGCAGGTCGAGGAAGGTGTGGGATGAAGTTCCGGGTTGAGCGCGACGTTCTTGCCGAGGCAGTGACCTGGACGGCTCGTACCCTGCCGACCAGGCCCCCAGCACCTGTCCTCGCCGGTGTGCGCATCGAGGCGTCGGCCGACGGGACGCTCGGGCTCTCGAGCTTCGACTACGAGGTCTCTGCCCGGTCCGAGATCCCCGCAGAGGTCACCGAGCCCGGCGTCATCCTCGTCTCGGGCCGCCTGCTCGCCGAGATCTCCCGCGCCCTGCCGGCCAAGCCTGTCGACTTCTCGGTCGAGGGCACCAAGGTCACCGTCGTCTGCGGTGCGAGCCGCTTCACGCTCCTCACGATGCCCGTCGAGGACTACCCGGCCCTGCCCTCCATGCCCGAGATCAGCGGCACCGTCCACGGCGACGAGCTCACCGCCGCGGTCGCCCAGGTGACCGTCGCCGCCAGCCGTGACGACACGCTCCCGCTGCTCACCGGCGTCCGCGTCGAGATCGAGGGCGAGCGCATCACCATGCTCGCGACAGACCGCTACAGGCTCGCGCTGCGCGAGATGACGTGGAAGCCCGCCTCGCCGGACATCTCGACGGTCGCGCTCGTCCGTGCCCGCACGCTGTCGGACGTCGCCAAGTCGCTCGGCGGCTCGGGCGAGGTCAACGTCGCGCTCTCGACGGGGACCGGCGTCGACCTGGTCGGCTTCGAGGCCGGCGGACGCCACACCACCTCGCTCCTCGTCGACGGCGACTACCCCCACGTGCGTCGCCTGTTCCCCGACGAGACCCCGATCCACGCCGTCGTGCCGACCCAGCCGCTCATCGACGCCGCGAAGCGTGTGGCCCTGGTCGCCGAGCGCAACACGCCGATCCGCATGAGCTTCTCCGAGGGCCAGGTCGTCCTCGACGCCGGCCAGGGTGACGACGCGCAGGCCTCCGAGGCTCTCGAGGCCGTGCTGGTCGGTGACGACATCTCGGTCGCGTTCAACCCGGCGTTCCTGCTCGACGGGCTCAACGCCCTCGGCACAGACTTCGTGAGGCTCAGCTTCACGCACCCGAACAAGCCGGTCGAGTTCACCGGCCAGGGATCCCTCGACGGTGAGGACAGCTCGCACTACCGCTACCTGCTGGTGCCGATCCGCTTCGCCAGCTGAACGACCCCGAGGAGGGTGACATGCGCATCGGACTTGTCGGACTGGGCAAGATGGGCGCCAACATGCGCACCCGTCTGCGCGCCGGAGGCATCGACGTCGTCGGGTACGACCGCAACCCGGAGGTGACCGACGTCGCCTCGCTCGAAGAGCTCGTGGCCTCGCTCCCCGAGGGTGAGCGATTCGTGTGGGTGATGGTCCCGGCAGGGGCGATCACCCAGGGAGTCGTCGACGACCTCGCAGGCCTGCTCTCCCCCGGTGACACGGTCATCGAGGGTGGCAACTCGCACTATCTGGACGACGGCAAGCACGCGGCCGCCCTCGCCGAGCACGGCATCGGCTATCTCGACGTCGGCGTCTCAGGGGGCGTCTGGGGCCTCGAGAACGGCTACGGGCTCATGGTCGGCGGTGATGCCGCTCTCGTCGAGCGCGCTCTCCCCGTCTTCGACGCCCTGCGTCCCGAGGGTCCCCGCGACGAGGGCTTCGTGCACGCCGGGGCAGTCGGCGCCGGCCACTACGCCAAGATGGTCCACAACGGCATCGAGTACGGCCTGATGCAGGCCTACGCCGAGGGCTTCGAGCTGCTCGAGGCGAAAGACATCGTCACCGACGTGCCCGGGACCCTCAAGGCATGGAGCCGCGGCACCGTCGTGCGGTCCTGGCTGCTCGACCTGCTGGTCAAGGCCCTCGAAGAAGACCCGTCGCTCGAGCAGATCAGCGACTGGGTCGAAGACTCGGGCGAGGGTCGCTGGACGGTCGACGAGGCGATCGACTCGGCCGTCCCGCTGCCGGTCATCTCGGCCGCGCTCTTCGCGCGCTTCTCGTCGCGCCAGGGAGCCTCGCCGGCCATGAAGGCCGTCGCCGCCCTCCGCCACCAGTTCGGTGGTCACAGCGTCAGGCCGTCGGCCCCGGGCGCATGATCGACTGATGCACGTCTCCCACCTCTCGCTGCTCGACTTCAGGTCGTACGCCCAGGTCGACGTCGAGCTCGAGCCGGGCGTCACGACCCTCGTCGGGCCGAACGGGCAGGGCAAGACGAACCTGGTCGAGGCCCTCGGCTACGTCGCCACCCTCGGCAGCCACCGCGTCTCCTCTGACGCGGCGCTGATCCGCGCCGGGGCGTCGCGCGCGGTCGTCCGCACACGCATCGTGCGGGGCGACCGCGCGAGCGTCGTCGAGATCGAGATCGCGCAGGGGCGTGCCAACCGGGCCCAGCTCAACCGCTCCCCCGTGCAGCGACCGCGCGACGTCCTCGGCATCGCGCGGACGGTCTTGTTCGCCCCCGAGGACCTCGTGCTGGTCAAGGGGGACCCGGATGCCCGACGCCGGTTCCTCGACGACCTGACGGTGCTGCTGCTCCCGAGGATGTCGGGGGTGTTCTCGGACTACGACCGCGTGCTCCGCCAGCGCAGCGCGCTGCTCAAGTCCGCCGGTGCGGCCCGGCGCTCGTCGAACCCGCCGGACCTTCGGACCCTCGACGTGTGGGACGCCAAGCTCGCCCAGGTGGGCGCGCAGATCATCGCCGTCAGGCTGCAGCTGGTCGCTGCGCTGCGCCCGCACGTCGCTCTCGCCTACGACCAGGTGAGCTCCGGGCAGGGGCACGCCGAGATCGAGTACAGGTCGTCGCTCTCGGCCGTGCTGAGCGGGGTGGACGACAGGTCGATCTCGGGTCTGGCGGCAGAGCCCGTCCTCGCCCCCGACGCGGGTGCTGGAGCGCCGTCGACCGAGCACCTCGAGCAGCAGCTCATGGAGGCGCTCACGATCGTGCGTCCGAAAGAGCTCGAGCGCGGGGTCTGCCTCGTCGGCCCTCACCGCGACGACCTGACCCTCACCCTCGGCGGTCTGCCTGCCAAGGGCTACGCGAGCCACGGAGAGTCGTGGTCCTTCGCCCTCGCGCTGCGGCTCGCCTCGTACAGGCTGCTGACCGACGGACCTGACCCGGCGTCGGCCGACGCCGCCTTCTGGTTCGCGGACACGGGCCCTGACACCGAGCCGATCCTGGTGCTCGACGACGTGTTCGCCGAGCTCGACTCTCGTCGTCGTGGGCGTCTTGCCGAGCTCGTCGAGGGTGCCAGCCAGGTGCTCATCACCGCGGCCGTCGGTGAAGACATCCCGGAACGGCTGCACGGGGCGCGCCTGGCGGTCTCGGGAGGCACGGTGACCCGTGCCTGAGGTCCCCGGCGACCGCGGCGGGTCACGGGTGTCGGGCGGTGGTCGCGGGCGGCCGGGTGGCGCGGACGGCCAGAGCACCCCGGAGAGCGAGAGCCCGGAGGACCAGACCAGCACGACCGGGACCGACGACGAGACCGACGGGCCGGTCCTCCCGGACGACCGGCCGGTCAGCGAGATCATCGAGCTGAAGGCGCCGGGCGACGTCGCCCGCGAGGCCCTCAACCGAGCGCGGGCCGCCGCCAAGGCGAAGGGTCTCTACCCCGGGGCTCAACGTCGACGGATCCTGGCCGAGCCGCGGCGCAGCGGGCCCGGCAAGGACGGTCGCGACCCGAAGCTGTTCGCCGAGACCCTCTCGGCCTTCCTGGAGCAGCGTGGCTGGGTCCAGGAGGTCTCGGTCGGCGGTGTCATCGGCCGGTGGCGCGAGGTCGTCGGAGACGACATCGCCGACCACTGCGAGCCCCTGACCTTCGAGAACGGGATCCTCACGGTGCGGGCGTCGTCGACGGCCTGGGCGACCCAGATCCGCCTGCTCGTGCCCCAGCTCCTCGGTGTCCTCGAGCGCGAGGTCGGGCAGGACGTCGTGCAGACGATCGCCGTCCAGGGGCCGACAGGTCCAGGGTTCGGAAAGGGTTTTCGCTCGGTCCAGGGCCGCGGCGCGCGCGACACCTACGGCTGACGAGACCGCTGTCGTCCACCTGAGGGTGGATCCTCGGGACGACCTGGTCTCGACCTGTGCAGACACCTGTGGAAAAGCGGCGTGAATCCCCGCTGATCCGCGTCTTTCCGGTAGACTCTGAAGGTCATTCCGCCCGCGTGCTGCAGGCGGAAAAGAGCAGCGTGACCGCCGTCGCACACCCCTGGCCCGCTCGGAGTCCGAGCGCGTCGCCGGAGCGAGGACGGATGCGCGCTGCAAGAGGACTAGGAGCACCACCAGCCGTGGCAGAACTCAACAACGCCGCCGATTCCGAGCCGTCGACCCACGTCCCCGGAACCGTCGACGGAGGGTACGGTGCCAGCGACATCACGGTCCTCGAAGGACTCGAGGCCGTGCGCAAGCGTCCCGGCATGTACATCGGCTCGACCGGAGAGCGTGGTCTGCACCACCTCGTCTACGAGGTGGTCGACAACTCTGTCGACGAGGCCCTCGCCGGCTACTGCGACCACATCGAGGTGACGCTGCTCGACGACGGCGGTGTCCGTGTCGTCGACAACGGCAGAGGCATCCCCGTCGACATCCACCCGACCGAGGGTCGCCCCACGGTCGAGGTCGTCATGACCATCCTGCACGCCGGCGGAAAGTTCGGCGGCGGCGGCTACGCGGTCTCGGGTGGTCTGCACGGTGTCGGCATCTCCGTCGTCAACGCGCTCTCGACCCGGGTCGAGACCGTCGTGCGACGCCAGGGCTTCACGTGGCACCAGTCCTTCGCCGACGGCGGCAAGCCTGTGGGCGAGCTCCGCAAGGGCGAGCCGACCGACGAGACCGGCACCACGCAGACCTTCTGGGCCGACGACAGCATCTTCGAGACCACGCGCTACGACTTCGAGACCCTGCGCGCGCGCTTCCAGCAGATGGCCTTCCTCAACAAGGGCCTGCAGATCACGCTGACCGACGAGCGCTCCGACGTCGCCGAGACCGACGACGAGGTCACCGGCGCCGACGAGGGCGAGGGCTCCGGCGCTCAGGCACGGACCGTGGTCTACAAGTACGACCGCGGTCTGCTCGACTACGTCGCCCACCTCAACTCGGCCAAGCGTGTGGAGATCGTCCACGAGGACATCATCGCCTTCGAGTCCGAGGACACCGAGCGTCGCATCTCGCTCGAGGTCGCGATGCAGTGGACCAACGCCTACTCCGAGTCGGTCCACACCTACGCGAACACCATCTCGACGACCGAGGGCGGGACGCACGAAGAGGGCTTCCGCGCCGCGATGACGTCCCTGATCAACCGCTACGCGCGGGCCAAGGGGATCATCAAGGAGAAGGACGACAACCTCACGGGAGACGACATCCGCGAGGGCCTCACGGCCGTCATCTCGATCAAGCTCGGCGAGCCGCAGTTCGAGGGCCAGACGAAGACCAAGCTCGGCAACACCGAGGCCAAGACCTTCGTCCAGTCCGTCGTCAACGAGCAGCTGGGCGACTGGCTCGACTCGCACCCGAACGAGGCCAAGGACATCATCCGCAAGGCGATCCAGGCCTCGCAGGCCCGTCTGGCCGCCCGCAAGGCGCGCGAGGCGACCCGCCGCAAGGGTCTGCTCGAGTCCGGTGGCATGCCGGGCAAGCTCCGCGACTGCCAGTCGAACAAGCCCGAGGAGTGCGAGGTCTACATCGTCGAGGGTGACTCGGCAGGCGGCTCCGCGGTCCGTGGGCGCAACCCCCGCACCCAGGCGATCCTGCCCATCCGAGGCAAGATCCTCAACGTCGAGCGCGCGCGCCTCGACAAGGCCCTGGGCAACCAGGAGGTCCAGGCGCTCATCACGGCCTTCGGGACCGGGATCGGCGAGGACTTCGACATCGCCAAGCTGAGGTACCACAAGATCGTGCTCATGGCCGACGCCGACGTCGACGGCCAGCACATCTGCACCCTGCTCCTGACGCTGCTGTTCCGCTACATGCGACCGCTCATCGAGCACGGCATGGTCTACCTCGCGCAGCCGCCGCTGTACCGCATCAAGTGGTCCAACGCCGAGCACGACTACGTGTACTCCGACCGTGAGCGCGACGAGTACATCGCCGCGGGCATCGCGAACGGCAAGCGGATCCCCAAGGACAACGGCATCCAGCGCTACAAGGGTCTCGGCGAGATGGACTACTCCGAGCTCTGGGACACCACGATGGACCCCGACCACCGCACGCTCCTGCAGGTCACGCTCGACGACGCGGCAGCAGCTGACGAGATCTTCTCCGTGCTCATGGGAGAAGACGTCGAGTCCCGCCGCAACTTCATCCAGCGCAACGCCAAGGACGTCAGGTTCCTGGACATCTAGCGGGTCGTGACCGGCTCAGCCGGTCGACGACGACGCAGCCCTGACGACCTGACACCGATACGGCGAACGTGCCGGACCGAGAACGAGGAACACCGTGACAGACGATCTGACACCTGAGCCCAGCACTCCCGAGATCCTCGGCGAGAACGGGCTCGCCATCGAGCACGGACGCATCCAGAGCGTCGACCTGCAGCTCGAGATGCAGCGCTCCTACCTGGACTACGCGATGAGCGTGATCGTCGGGCGTGCGCTGCCCGAGGTCCGTGACGGGCTCAAGCCCGTGCACCGCCGCGTGCTCTACGCGATGTACGACGGCGGGTACCGCCCCGACCGTGCGTTCTCCAAGTGCAGCCGCGTCGTCGGCGACGTCATGGGAAAGTTCCACCCCCACGGTGACAGCGCGATCTACGACGCTCTCGTGCGCCTCGTCCAGGACTGGTCGCTGCGCTACCCGCTCGTCGCCGGGCAGGGGAACTTCGGCTCCCCCGGCAACGACCCCGCGGCTGCCCCGCGGTACACCGAGTGCCGCATGGCCCCGATCGCCATGGAGATGGTCCGGGACATCGACAAGGACACCGTCGACTTCCAGGACAACTACGACGGCCGCACGCAGGAGCCGTCGATCCTCCCGTCGCGGTTCCCGAACCTGCTGGTCAACGGCTCGTCGGGCATCGCGGTCGGCATGGCCACCAACATCCCGCCGCACAACCTCCGTGAGGTCGCCGAGGGTGTCCAGTGGTACCTCGACCACCCCGACGCCTCGGCCGAAGAGGTCCTCGACGCGCTCATCCGCATCATCAAGGGCCCGGACTTCCCGACAGGCGCGACGATCCTCGGCCACCGCGGGATCGAGGACGCGTACCGCACGGGCCGCGGCTCGATCACGATGCGCGCGATCGTCAACGTCGAGGAGATCCAGAACCGGATCTGCCTCGTCGTCACCGAGCTCCCGTACCAGGTCAACCCCGACACCCTCGCGCTCAAGATCGCCGAGCTGGTCAAGGACGGCCGCGTCCAGGGGATCGCGGACATCCGCGACGAGACCTCGGGCCGCACGGGCCAGCGCCTGGTGATCGTGCTCAAGCGCGACGCCGTCGCCAAGGTCGTGCTCAACAACCTCTACAAGCACACGCAGCTGCAGGACAACTTCGGTGCCAACATGCTCGCGCTCGTCGACGGCGTGCCCCGCACGCTGAGCATCGACGCGTTCATCCGCCACTGGGTCGCCCACCAGCTCGAGGTCATCGTGCGTCGCACGGCCTTCCTGCTGCGCGAGGCCGAGTCGAAGATCCACATCTTCCGCGGGTACCTCAAGGCGCTCGACCGCCTCGACGACGTCATCGCGCTCATCCGCCGCTCCCCCGACGCCGACCGTGCGCGTCAGGGCCTCATCGAGATGCTCGACATCGACGAGATCCAGGCGACCGCGATCCTCAACATGCAGCTGCGCCGACTCGCCGCCCTGCAGCGCCAGGAGATCATCGACGAGCACGACAAGCTCGAGAAGGAGATCCTGGAGTACCAGGACATCCTCGCGAAGGAGTCGCGCCAGCGTCAGATCGTCTCCGACGAGATGAACGAGCTCGTCGCGAAGTACGGCGACGAGCGACGCACGACGATCCTCCCGCACGCCGGCGAGGTCTCGATGGAAGACCTCATCGCCGAGGAGGAGATGGTCGTCACCATCACCCGCGGCGGCTACGCCAAGCGGACGCGCAGCGACAACTACCGTGCGCAGAAGCGTGGCGGCAAGGGAGTGCGTGGCGCCCAGCTGCGCGAGGACGACATCGTCGACCACTTCTTCGTCACGACCACGCACCACTGGCTGCTCTTCTTCACCAACCTCGGCCGTGTCTACCGCGCCAAGGCCTACGAGCTGCCCGAGGGCGGCCGTGACGCGAAGGGCCAGCACGTCGCCAACCTCCTGGCCTTCCAGCCCGGGGAGAAGATCGCGCAGGTCCTCGACATGCGCGACTACGACGTCGCGGACTACCTCGTGCTCGCGACCCGCCGCGGGACCGTGAAGAAGACCCGGCTGTCCGAGTACGACTCGAACCGCAGCGGCGGTGTCATCGCGATCAACCTGCGCGAGGACGCCGACGGCCACCCTGACGAGCTCGTCTCGGCGCGCCTCGTCGACGCGACCGACGACCTCATCCTCGTCTCGCGCAAGGGCCAGTCGATCCGCTTCACGGCGAGCGACGAGGCCATGCGGCCCCTGGGACGTGCCACCTCGGGCGTCACCGGCATGAAGTTCCGCGAGGACGACGAGCTCCTCGCCATGGACGTCGTCCGTGAGGGTGCCCACCTCTTCGTGGTCACCGAGGGCGGGTTCGCCAAGCGCACGAGCGTCGACGAGTACCGTGTCCAGGGACGTGGCGGGCTCGGCATCAAGGTCGCCAACCTCGTCGAGGCGCGTGGAGATCTTGTGGGGGCTCTGGTGACGGACGAAGATGACGAGGTACTCGTCATCATGGAGCGTGGCAAGATCGTGCGATCTGCTGTGAACCAGGTGAACCTCACCGGGCGCACCACGCAGGGCGTGACCTTCGCCAAGCCCGACAAGAACGACCGCATCATCGCGGTCGCTCGCAACGTCGAGCGGAACCTGGGTGACGACATCGACTCAGAGGAGTCCGGTGAGGGGGCTGACGGGGACGCCGTGACGACGAGCGACGACCTGCAGCACCCTGGCGACGCAGTCGCCGCTCCGGATTCGACCACCGGATCCGAGGAGGACGCATGAGCGGCGAAGCCACAGGCAAGCCCACAGCAGCATCGGGGAAGCCCGCCCGGGGCGCCAGCGCCTCCACCCCGCCGGCTCCCCCGGCACCGTCGGTGAGCTCCCCGCCGCCGTCGGTCCCGCCGAAGAAGGCTGCCGGTACGCCGTCGCCCACCTCGGCAGCCGGCGCGACCAAGGTGTCAGGCTCGGGCGGATCGCAGGGAGCCAAGGCCACAGGCGCCCAGGCGGAGGCTGCGAAGACTGCACCCTCCACCCGTCCCGGCGGCACCCCGGCGGCCAAGGGTCCCAGCCCGATCGGGACAGTCACCGCCGCCACCCCGACCTCTACGGCACCCTCGGTGTCCGGTGCGCCGGCCTCCCAGGGCAGCAGCACGGCGCCCGCACGGCCGTCGGTCACGCAGGCTGACCCGAGCACGGGCACCACGCAGGCCTCACCGGCCGTGAAGAAGGCTGTGCCCGGGCCGCGACGTGTCCGTCTGGCCGTCGCTCGGATCGACCCGTGGTCCGCCATGAAGCTGTCGTTCCTGCTGTCGATCGCCCTCGGCATCATGATGATCGTGGCGACCATCGTGTTCTGGATGGTCCTCGACGGCATGTACGTCTTCACCGAGGTCGACAGGCTCGTCCAGGAGGTCCTCGGCGACGCAGCGGACGTCAACGTGCTCCAGTACGTCGAGTTCAAGCGCGTGGTGTCCCTGGCCACGATCATCGCGATCGTCGACATGGTGCTGCTCACAGCCCTCGCCACGATCGGGGCATTCCTGTACAACGTGGTCGCCTCGCTCGTCGGCGGTGTGCACCTCACGCTCATCGACGAGTAAGATCATCACGCGCTCGATCCCGCTCGGGACCGGTGCTGACGCTCAGTTTGAGCGTCACGCCGATCGTGGGGTAAGGTCAAGCGCTGCACAACGGAAGCCCTCGGGCTGCTGACGTGCGCACGGGCCTTTAGCTCAGGCGGTTAGAGCGCTTCGCTGATAACGAAGAGGTCGGAGGTTCAAGTCCTCCAAGGCCCACTGTCGGATCCCACTAGAGGGGGAACGTATGAAGAAGCTGTTGTTCACACTCGCTGTCGCGGGAATCGGGTACGCCGTCTGGCGTAGGTACACCGAGGACAACGCAGAGCGTGACCTCTGGTCAGAGGTCACGGACACGTTCAAGTAGTCCGGCACGCAGCGCACCTCAGGTGCGTGAGGGGCCATGGCGCAATTGGTAGCGCACCTGCTTTGCAAGCAGGGGGTTAGGGGTTCGAGTCCCCTTGGCTCCACAGGATGACACGAGAGGCCCCGCCACGGCGGGGCCTCTTGTTGTTGTCGGGACAGGCTCCGAGCGCCAGGGGATGACGCTACTGGTGCTCCGAGGAGATCGCCGCTCGCACCCTCTCTCGCAGAGCGGGATCGCAGACGTAGACGTACGTCCCCCTCATGCCACGGGTCAGCAGGACGTAGTAGGCGTTGCGGATGTACTCCAGCAGCTCGTGCTCGTCGCGGACCGACCGCACCTCGCGGTCGAAATGAGACTCTCGGACGGCGCGTACCCCGCCGTGGTCCTCGTCCCAGACGATGTCCGGGCCGATGATCACGCCGGCATAGTTGAGGTCGTAGCCCTGCACGGTGTGGACGCTGCCCACCTCGTCGATCGACCCCTCCGAGCTGATCCAGTCTGTGTCCGTCCGGTTCCAGCGCAGCTCCACCCCGTCTTCTGAGATGTCGTGAGGGGCGTCGACCGACACATCTCCCTTGCTGGTCCATCTCCACGCGTACCCGGCGACCAGCCGCGACAGCCCGACCTCTGACTCGCGCTCCAGGATCTGGGACTGCATGTCCGTCAGGTCGTCGAAGAACCGGAGGTCGTACGACGTCGGTACGCGTGCTGGGACGGGGGAGTCCGTCAGGAGCGCCCGTGCGAAGCCGAGATAGCCCTGCCCGGCCGAGACCCGCATCTGAGACTCCAGCTCGTAGAAGCGGTGATCGGCGGACGCACGGGCGACGAGACCGTCGATGACGGTCCGAGACACGTCGGCCGGCCGCACAGTCTGCTCACCGTCGACGAGGTAGATCTGGTGGGTGCTCTTCGCGGAGATCCAGTCCACTGCGGTCCGCCCCTCGGACATCTCCCCGAAGAGGTCCCGGTTCCGTTGTGAGAAGGCTCCTCGGGTCGGGCCTGCGCCACGGTGCGTCAGACGGTGAGCCTCGTCCACCACGAGGAGATCCCAAGTCCCGGGAGACGCCGCGACGGTGTAGGGGCTGAGGACCGTCACTCCCTTCAGACCAGGCGTCCGCCGGAAGACTGACGTGATGGTCTTCCGCAACGACTGCTGGGGGACCACGAAGCCGATCCGCAAGCCGTCGAGCAGCTCGCGGTTCCCGTCGAGGAAGAAGTCCGAGAACCGTCCGTCATCGCTCGGGTCGACCCCGCTACCAGCGTCCTGGATGTCACGGAGAAGCTTGAGCAGGAAGATGGCGACGACAGTCTTGCCAGTGCCCGGCCCTCCGCGGACGACGGACGCGCTCTCTCGCCCTTCCGTGAGGTCCTCGAGAAGACCCTCCACGATGCCGTCGACCGCGACGAGCTGCTCGTCGTTCAGCGCCTTGTACGGTGAGAGCTTGAAGAGGTTGAGGTTCTCGATCTCGTCGACGCTCCGCCGGAACATGCCCTCGGTCCTGAGCCTGTCGAAGACCTTGTCGAAGAGGGGCTGGTACCGCGTCGTGCGTTCGAAGTAGCCGGAGTCTTGCTGGCCGTCGTTCCGGTTGAGAGGCGCGTAGGCGCCGTCGGCGTGGAACAGAGCGATGAGGCGCGACTCGAGGTCGAGGCAGGCCGACTTGTTGAACTCCTCGTCGATGACGACCCGAACCTCGCGGAGCCCCGCCTTGGACGGGTGGTCGAGATGCTGGCGCAGCCGGTGACGTGCTCGCGTGGTCTCGCCGACGTAGACCTTCCGTGAGTCGGTGATCATGTAGACCACCGGCCAGTCGTGGTGCCGGCCGTCAGGTTCACGCCATCCCCGGACAGTGGCTGCGTCGAAGCTCAGCCGGGTCACACGCGGGCGCTCAGAGAGCGTCATATCGCGCGCTCCGTCCGCGGGACGTCTCGACCGGGTACTTCCGCCGGGTCTTCTCGAGCTTGTCGAGCACGATCTGCTGCGGGTCGAGCCCCAACCTGTCTGCGAGAGCGAGGCAGTAGGTGAGGACATCCGCGAGCTCGTCACGCACCGCTCCTGGGTCCGCCTCGGACGACCACTGGAAGCACTCGAGCAGCTCACCAGCCTCGATGGAGATGGACTTCGCGAGGTTCTCGGGAGTGTGGAACTGCTCCCAGTCGCGCTCGGCGAAGAACGCTCTCAGAGCATGGAGTGCCTCGTCGGGAGCCATGGCTCGCAGCGTACCAGCGGCTCCCGGCCGTCTCGCCGGCCGACTGTCCGCCGGCCCGGTTCGACGATCTCGGGAGCACGTACAACGAAGGCCACGGTCCCGAGGAACCGTGGCCTTCGTCGTACGTGCTGGGGTCGAGCTACTTCGTGTCGTCCTCGGTGGAGGTCGGGGCGACCTGACCGGCACGGTTGACCGCGTCGTCCTGGTCGGTCGACTCGGCGTCCTTGTCGGAGACCTTCGCCTCGACCTCGGTCGCGAGGGCGTCGCCGGCCTTCTTCGCAGAGTCGACGGCGTGCTCGCTGGCCTCGCCGAGGTCGTCTGCTGCGGACTTCGCGGTGCTCTTGGCACGCGAGGTGGTCTTCTTCGCGGTGGCCTTGGCCTCGGAGAGCTTGTCGGCGACCTTCTCGGAGAGGTCTTCGGCCTTGTCGGCGACCTTGCCCGAGACCTCGCGGGTCTTGGCGACAGCCGCGCCAGCAGCCTCGCCGACGGCCTCGGCCGCGTTGCCGACAGCACCCTCGACGTTGTCGACGGCGCTCGAGTCGACCTTCTCCCACGGCTCGGCCCACGGGTCGGTCGTCGGCTGCGCGCGGCGCCACAGGACGAGCGCCCCGCCGGCGGCGGCGACACCGGCGACGACCCACCAGCCCTTGCCGGACTTCTTCTGCTTCTTCTTGGCGTGCTTCTCGACGGAGTGCACGGCGTCGGAGAGCTTGATCGGCGCCTTCGCCGAGGCAGCCTTGATCGAGTCGGCCACGTGGGTCGCACCCGAGGACGCCTTGGAGGCCACGGTGCTCGCCCCGCCGCTCGTGACGTCGGCGGCGTTCTTGGCAGCCTCGTTGAGCGCGGCGACGATCTTGGGGAAGACCTCGTCGACGAGCTTGTCGTGGGCGCTGTCGATCACGGGGGAGGCCTTCTCGGCAGCCTTCTCGACGCGGGGGGCAGCGGCCTTGACCGACTCGTTCCACGCCTGCTCGATGCGCGGGGTGACCCACTCGACGAAGGCCTCGACCTTGGGGGTTCCCCAGTCCTTGGCCTGCAGTGCAGCCTCTCGGGCCTGACCGGCGACGACGCCAGCCTTCTCGCCGGCCTGGTGCGCACCGTCAGCGAGGACGGAGGCGAGGTCGGCGGCCTGGTCCTTGATCTTGTCGGTGTCGATCTTGTCGCTCGCGCTGCGTGCCGAGTCCTTGATTCCGTCCAACATTCAAAGCTCCCTGAGAGTAGTGGGCATGCACCTGAGTCCACTCTGCCACCTCACGGGCCTGCGCGCAGAGGGGTCAGACGTGACCATCCTGTGCTGGTCCTGCCCCGGACCGCCTGGTCGTGGGACAATGGCGGCATGTTCGCAACCCTCCACACCACTGCTGGTGACATCCGTATCGAGCTGTTCCCCAACCACACGCCGAAGACGGTCGAGAACTTCACGGGTCTGGCGACCGGGTCGAAGACCTGGACCGACCCCAAGACGGGCGCCGAGAGCAACGAGCCCTTCTACGACGGCCTGATCTTCCACCGCGTCATCCCGGGCTTCATGATCCAGGGCGGGTGCCCGCTCGGCACCGGCACCGGAGACCCGGGCTACAAGTTCGACGACGAGATCCACCCGGAGCTGTCGTTCAACAAGCCGTACCTCCTCGCGATGGCCAACGCCGGCACGCGCCGCAACGCCATCACCGGCCAGCCCGAGGGCACCAACGGCTCGCAGTTCTTCGTCTCGGTCGAGGCCACCCCGTGGCTCAACGGCAAGCACACCATCTTCGGTGAGGTGGCCGACGACTCGAGCCGCGCCGTCGTCGACGCGATCGCCTCCGCAGCGACGCGCCCCGGCGACCGCCCGGTCGAGGACATCACCATCACGTCCGTCACGATCGAGGACTGAGCGGCACACCGCCGCTGACCTGCGACGCATGAGCACTCCGAGCACGCCGCCCGGGGCGGCCGACCAGACCGTCCCCACCTGTCCCCGCCACCCTGACCGCGTCAGCTACGTGCGCTGTCAGCGGTGCGGACGGCCCGCGTGCCCGGAGTGCTCTGTCCAGGCCTCTGTCGGCGTCCAGTGCGTCGACTGCGTCCGCGAGGCGCAGCGCACCGCCCCCGTGCACCGCACGGCCCTCGGAGCACCGCTGCGCACAGGACGCCCCGTCGTCACCTACACGATCATCGCGCTCTGCCTGATCAGCTACGTGCTGCAGCTCAGCGTCGACGGCTGGACGGGCCGTCTGGCCTTCTCGCCGTTCACCGGCGAGCTCGAGCCGTGGCGCTTCGTCACCGCGGCGTTCTTGCACTCGACCCAGATCTTCCACGTCGCGCTCAACATGTACGCGCTGTGGATCGTCGGCCCCTACCTCGAGAACCTGCTCGGTCGGGCCCGCTTCATCTCTCTCTACCTGCTCTCGGCTATAGGCGGCCACGTCGCGGTCGTGCTGCTCGCGGACCCCCTGTCCGCGTCGTGGTTCACCGGGACCGTGGGCGCGTCGGGCGCCGTCTTCGGGCTCTTCGGGGCGATCTTCGTCGTCATGCGGCGGATGGGCCAGGAGGCCCGCGGCATGCTGGTGATCATCGGGCTCAACCTCGTGGTCGGCTTCGTCGTCCCGAACATCTCGTGGCAGGGGCACCTGGGCGGGCTCGTCACCGGCGCAGTCCTGGGTGCCGCCTACGCCTTCGCGCCTCGTGAGCGACGGACCCTCGTGAGCATCGTGGCGACCGTCGCGGTCGCCGTCCTGCTCGTCGGAGCAGTCCTGCTGCGTTATTCACAGGTGTAGACCCCGCTGTCCACAGCTGTGGGGACAGCGCACCGGAACTCGCAGGATCGTGCGGGAACTACACACCTGTAAGTTATCCACACCTGTGGACAGGCCTGTGCATGATGGTTCCTCGGGAGCCACGCACCCGTCCTCCCACGAGGTGGAGGCAGACCGACCACCCGGATACGCAGAAGGCCCCCGCCCAGCCGACGCGCCAAGGGCACGGCGGCAGGACGAGGGCCTGCGTGCTCAGACCGGACGACCCGGTCCAGCAGCTACTTCCAGCGGGTCGACAGCCCGAAGCCACCGAGCAGGATCGCGAAGCCGACGAGGATGTTCCAGCGCCCGATCGGCGGGATCGGCAGCTGTGCGCCACCAGACGTCAGGTAGAAGATGACGACCCAGAGGATCCCGACGACGAACATGGTCACCATGGTCGGGACGAGCCACGCCGGGTTGCCCACGCGCTCCTGCTTGACCTTGGGTGTGGAAGCCTGCTCAGACGATGTCTTCGCGGCCTTCTTGCGGCGCTTCGATTCAGGCACTGGAGCCGGCTCCTGTCGATGGGTCGACGACGTATTCTCGACTAGCGTAGTGGCACACAGCCCCCGCACCGCCCACAGTGGACAGCAAGGACCATGGCACCTCAGTCGCACGGCACCCGGACCCCGCTCAGAGCCACGCTCTCGGCGACCTTCGTGCTGATCCTGGCCGGTCTGCTGTTCACCGCGAACGCGCGTCTGTCCGGCGGGGAGGAGAACCGGCAGCCTGAGAACTTCGCCGAGCTGGTCCGCCAGGAGGTCGACCGCGGCGACGACCTCCTCACGGAGGTCGAAGGTCTGCGGTCTGCCGTCGACACGCTCTCAGAAGGCCTCGCGACCGAGGTCCCGGCGCTCGAACCAGCCCTCGACGTGAGCTCTGGCATCGAGGCCGGCATGACCGCCGTCACCGGAGCGGGACTGCGTGTGCAGCTCGAGGACGCGCCGACCAACCGCCCGCAGCCGCCCGAGATCGTTCCTGACGACCTGGTCGTCCACCAGCAGGACCTCGAAGGGGTCATCAACGCCCTCTGGGCGGGTGGCGCGGAGGCGATGACTCTCCAGGGCGAGCGTGTGACAGCCCTGACGGCCTTCAGGTGCGTCGGGAACGTGCTGTCGCTCCACGGCCGTGTCTACTCGCCTCCGTACGTGGTCGAGGCCGTGGGGGACCCGCAGAGGCTCCAGGCGGCGCTCGACGCCTCTGAGCCCCTCAGCATCTACAGGGAGTACGTCGCGGCAGTCGGTCTGGGGTACTCGGTCGAGACCCGAGACACCATCGACGCCCCCGCCTACACCGGGGTCCTCACCCTCGAGCACGCCTCCGTGCCGGCCGGGACGGACGTCTACAGGTGACTCTGCCCGACCGTCGGTCTGGCCCGACGCCGCTGCCGTCCACGACGTAGGCTCGTCCTCTGCGCGAAGCACCGACAGGCACGCACCGCGCACCCCCACCACGGCATCACCAGCGGGAGAACCGACATGACCCGAATCCTCGTCGTCGACAACTACGACTCCTTCGTCTACACGATCGTCGGCTACCTGCAGCAGCTCGGGGCCGAGACAGTGGTCGTGCGCAACGACGCCGTGCCTCCCCTCGACGAGCGGGGCTCCTTCGACGGCGTGCTGGTCTCGCCGGGACCAGGCACCCCGGCCGATGCCGGGCAGAGCCTCCAGGTGATCCGTGACTGCGCGAGCACAGGTACACCGATGCTCGGCGTCTGCCTCGGGCACCAGGCCCTCGGTGAGGCCTTCGGAGCGACGGTCACCCATGCGCCCGAGCTCATGCACGGCAAGACGAGCGTCGTCGAGCACCGTGACGGGGGAGTGCTGGCAGGCCTGCCGCACCCCTTCACCGCGACGCGCTACCACTCCCTCGCCGTCGTCACCGGCACTGTGCCTGACGAGCTCGAGGTCACCGCGGAGGTCGACGGCGCGCACGGCACGATCATCATGGGCCTGGCCCACCGCGAGCTGCCGCTGCACGGCGTCCAGTTCCACCCGGAGTCGGTGCTCACCGAGGGTGGCCACAGGCTGCTCGCGAACTGGCTCGAGATCTGCGGGTCGACGGACGCCGTCGAGCGCGCTGAGGGGCTCGCGCCGCTCCTGCACCGCTGAGCCTCGGTGCCGGGCTGACCAGTCCACCCGGCATCTCTCCGCACGACGGAGGCCGCATCTCTCGTGGCGCTCCCGACGACGAAGGCCGCCCCCCAGCGGGGAGCGGCCTTCGGCGTGCCAGCAGTGCGGGGACGGTCGTCAGGCGTTGCCCTTGCCCGGCTTCCCGTCGTTGTTGCCGTTGTTGGCACCTGCGGATGCGTCGTCCGACGGGTCGTCGCTCGGGTCGGCCGAGGGCTCGGGCTCGAAGGTCAGCACGACCACAGAACCGGGCTCGACCTCGGTCCCGCCGGCCGGGTTGCTCGAGACCACACGACCCGTCGGGCTGGGGAGCGTCCCAGGAGCGAGCTGCACGCCGAGTCCAGCGTCACCGAGCGCCTTCTGGGCGTCTGCGAAGGTCATGCCGACGAGGTTGGCAGGCACCGTGGCGACCGGGATCGCCTCGGCGATCGCGACCTCGACATTCCGTCCCTGGTTCACAGAACCGGCGTTGGGCACCTGCGACACGACCCGACCGGCCTCGACGTCGTTGGTGGGGGTGTTGGTGAAGCTGCCCGTGAGACCGAGGTCGCTCAGGGTCTGGGCGGCCTCAGCCTGCGTCATCCCGGTGAGGTCCGGCAGGTCGACCTGACCGGAGGCGACGTAGAGCTTGACCTCGTCCCCCTTCTTCGCGCCTGTCCCCGCGACGGGCTCGGTACGGGTGACAGAGTCGCGGGCGATCTTCGGGCTCGGCTCAGACTCGATGCCGACAGCCACGACAAGTCCTGCAGACTCGATGGCGGCTGTCGCCTGCGCCTGGGTGAAGCCCGTGACGTCGGGGACCGTGGCGTCCTCAGGGCCCGTCGACGTCCAGACCTGGACGGCTGTGGTGACCGGTACCGAGGTACCCACCGCAGGGTCGCTGCGGATGAACAGCCCTGGTGCGACGTCGTTGTTCACCTCTTCGAAGAACTCTGGCGGCTCTGTGAAACCCGCGTCGGTGAGCGTCGCCGTGATCTGCTCGCGCGACATGTCGGTGAGGACAGGCACGTTGGCCTGGTCGACAGGGGGAGTCGAGTCGCGGTCGAGGAGCAGCATGGCCGCGATGGCTGCGACAGCCAGCACGGCGATGACGACGAGGGTCCAGAGCAGCGCGCGGTGCTTGGGCTTCTCCTCGTCCTCCTCCGTCGCGAGGTCGGCGAGCGGGTCGGCCGTCGCGACGGGAGCGAAGGCTGGCGCGACCTTGGTCGCGTCGTCGGTCACCGAGCTGAAGATCTCCGTCGCGCCCTCGGCCGGTCCTGTCGCAGCGGATGCTGCGACGACGGCGCCGAGAGATCCGGCAGCCAGCGCGCCGCCGCGGATGGCGGCCTCGAGGTCAGAGCGGAACTCCGCCGCGCTGCCGTAGCGGGCAGTCCGCTCCTTGGCCAGGGCCTTGAGCGTCACGCGGTCGAGGGTCTCGGGGACGTCGGAGGCGATGCTGCTCGGGCTGACCGGAGCCTCACGGACGTGCTGGTACGCGACGGACACGGGGGAGTCGCCGGTGAACGGCGGGCGCCCGGTGAGGAGCTCGAAGAGCAGGCAGCCCGTCGAGTAGAGGTCGCTGCGTGCGTCGACGCTCTCACCGCGAGCCTGCTCGGGGGAGAGGTACTGCGCGGTCCCGATGACGGCCTGCGTCTGCGTCATGGTCGCGGCGGAGTCGGCGAGGGCTCGGGCGATGCCGAAGTCCATCACCTTGATCGCGCCCGTGGGCGTGAGCATGACGTTCGCGGGCTTGATGTCGCGGTGGACGATCCCGGCGTGGTGGGAGTACTCGAGGGCCGAGAGGACGCCCGAGGTGATCTCGACGGCCTCCTCGATCGGCACGGCGTTGCCGTCCTGGAGGATGTCGCGGACCGTGTGGCCCTCGACGTACTCCATGACGATGAAGGGCACGTGCGAGACGGCACCGCTCGGCTCGGTGAAGGTGTCCTCACCGGTGTCGTAGACGGCGACGATCGCCGGGTGGTTCAGCGCGGCAGCGGACTGCGCCTCGCGGCGGAACCTCGCCTGGAAGGACGGGTCGCGCGCGAGGTCGGAGCGCAGGATCTTGATCGCCACGGTCCGCCCGAGACGGTTGTCGTGACCGATGTGGACCTCGGCCATACCACCGCGGCCGATGAGCTCACCGACCTCGTAACGGCCCGCAAGGGTGCGGGGTGCCTCGTCAACCACTACGTGTCCTTAGGTGTCGTTGGGGATGCTGCGCCGTGGCTCTGCGAGCCCTGCGCTTCGACGATCATGGCATCTGGGCCGGTCCAGCCGGTCGATTCTACCGAGATCGTTCCTGAGAGGTGACCAGACCCTGGTGCCTCACCAGAGGCTGAGGAGTCGAGCAGCGCCTTGGCCAGCGTCGCCGTGAGGACGACGACGAGGACGAGGACCAGCGCGAGCGTCGGCCAGCCGACCGACCTGATGGTGTCCAGGAGACCTGCGACTCCGCTCCGTCGTGCCCCGCCGCGACGGCGAGAGGAGGATGCCTGGCGACCAGTCGCGGGGCGGGTCG
The DNA here is from genome assembly GCF_001425965.1 of Sanguibacter sp. Leaf3. Classification (NCBI taxonomy): domain Bacteria; kingdom Bacillati; phylum Actinomycetota; class Actinomycetes; order Micrococcales; family Sanguibacteraceae; genus Sanguibacter; species Sanguibacter sp. Leaf3. Next base: position 142,866 of record NZ_LMRH01000003.1, read on the forward strand.
TCGAGCTGCGGGCTGGCGCGCTCCGGTTCGCAGAGCTGCGTGTGGTGGATCGCGGGGATCGCGCCGTCGACGACCCCGGTGCGCGCGGGGTACCCGCGACCGGCGTCGTGCGCGACCGCGCGGTCGTCCCCGGCGGTGGCACGCGCCGTCGGACAGATCCCGTCGGCTCCGAGGCAGACGTCGCCGAGATGCCGGCAAGTCTGCCGTCGGACGAGCCCGGTCGGTCCGACGGGCTCGTGCGGCTCGCGGGCTTCACGGCGTCCCAGGTGGGTGCGACAGGTTCCCACTGCTGGGTCTGCTGGGCGTCCTGGTGCGGAGCAGGGGGCGGAGGGACGTCGCGCACGCGGGACGTCTCAGAGCGGGTCGGGGCCGCCGGAGCGGTGGTGCTGACCGGTGCTGCAGGCGGTGTCGGCTCGGCGTGGCGCGACCGGGGAGCTGCGGCAGGTGAGGCTGAGGGTTCGCTCGTGCCGGGCTCGGCCTGGGACGGTGCAGGCGGGACCGGCGGCACCGCTGGCGCGGAGCGCGTCTCGGTCCGTGCCTCGTCCTGGACGTCCGGTCGGTCGGTCGGCGGCAGCATCCGGCGTCCGACAGGAGCCTGCTCAGCACGCTCGTGCGGAGCGTCTGGGGAGACCGGCGCGGCCGGGGCCTCTGGCTCGTGGACGACCGGCAGCGGCACCGCGGCAGCGGAGGGGGTGCTCTCGGCTGCGGCCGGAGCGGTTGCGGGCACCCCAGCCGTCGGAGGTGCCTCACGGCGGACCACGGGCGCGGCAGGCTCACGGCGCCGCCGGCCGTTGCCCCAGGGGTCGGCGGCGATCTCGTCGGCGAGCAGGTCGAAGGTGCGCGCCAGGATCGCCCCGCTGCGCGGCCTGTCGAGCGGGTCCTTGGCGAGCATGCGCATGACGAGGTCTGCGAGCCCCGAGTGCACCGTCGACGGCAGCGGGGGCACTGCCTCGTTGACCTGCGCGACAGCGATGTCCACGGGCGTGGCTCCCGTGAAGGGCCGGTTCCCGACGATCGACTCGTAGGCCACGATCCCGAGCGCGTAGATGTCGGACGCACCCGTCGCGGCCTTGCCGATCGCCTGCTCGGGTGACAGGTACTGAGCCGTGCCCATGACCATGCCGGCGGCCGTCATGGGGATCTGGTTCGACGCGAGGGAGACCCCGAAGTCGGTGATCTTCACCTCGCCCGAGCGTTCCAGCAAGATGTTGCCGGGCTTCACGTCGCGGTGGACCACCCCGGCGACGTGGGCAGCATGCAGCGCCCGAGCCGTCTGCGACAAGATCGACAGCAGGCGGAGGACGGGCAGCACAGGCTCGCGCTCGAGGAGGTCGGACATGGGCTCGCCGTGGACGAGCTCCATGACGAGGTACCCCGAGCCCTGCTGCTCGCCGTAGTCGTACAGCTGGGCGATGTTGGAGTGCGACAGGGCCGCGCTGTTGCGGGCCTCGGTCCGCAGGCGGTCGAGGAAGTCGGAGTTGCCCGCGAACTCTTCGCGCAGCACCTTGACCGCGACGTCGCGCGCGAGCGACTCGTCGTGGGCGACCCACACCTCGCCCATGCCGCCGACGGCGATCTGCCGGACGAGGCGGTACCTGCCGCCGAGCGCCATCTGCGCCTCGGGCTTCATCGGTTGATCACCGCTTCCATGACTGCTCGGGCGATAGGGGCCGCGACACGGCCACCGGTCGCCTCGTTGCCGGCGTCTCCGCCGTTCTCGACGATCACCGCGACGGCCACCTGCGGGTCGTCGGCCGGCGCGAAGGAGGTGAACCACGCGTGGGGCGCAGCGTCGGCCGTGGTCTCGGCCGTGCCGGACTTCCCAGCGACCTGCACGCCCGAGATCTGCGCGGAGGTCCCGGTGCCGTCCTGGACGACACCGATCATCATGTCGCGCAGGGTGTCGGCGGTCTCGCGGGAGATCGGCGTGCCGATCTCCTCGGGGTCGGTCTCGACCGCGACCGTGAGGTCGGGCGTCCGCACACGGTCGATCATGTACGGCTGCATGAGGGTGCCGCCGTTGGCGATCGCGGCAGAGATCATCGCGACCTGCATCGGGGTCACCTTCACGTCGTACTGGCCGATCGCGGAGAGAGCGGTCTTCGCGGAGTCGATGGTCGCCCCGTCGACCTCGAGCGGGAACTGGCTGCTCGTCACCTGGAGCGGGATCGACATCCGCGAGTCGAAGCCGAAGGCCTTGGCCTGCTCGTCGAGGGCCTCGGGACCCAGGTCGATCCCGAGCTGCGCGAAGGCTGTGTTGCACGAGGTGCGCAGCGCGTCGGCGAGGGTCGTGGTGCCCGTGGGGGAGCAGGACTCGCCGCCGAAGTTGTTGAGGACGCTGCTCGACTGCGGCAGCTGGAGCTGGTCGGGCGCAGGGATCTGCTGGTCCGGGGTGACGGCACCGCCCTCGAGGGCAGCTGCGGCCGTGACGAGCTTGAAGGTCGAGCCGGGCGGGTAGGTGCGGCCGGCGATCGCCCGGTTGTCGAGGGGGCGTGCGCTGTCGTCGGCCAGGGCCTGGAAGGCGGCGCTCGCGTCGGCGGACGAGTGCGAGGCGACGAGGTTGGGGTCGAAGGCGGGCTTCGAGACCATCGCGAGGACGGCACCGGTCTTCGGGTCGAGCGCCACGACGGCGCCGCGCTGGTCGCCGAGGGCGTCCCACGCGGCCTGCTGCACCACGGGGTCGATGGTGAGCTCGACCGACGAGCCCTGCGGCGTCCCGCCGGAGATCAGGTTGCGGAACCTGTCCCACCACAGCGAGTCGGAGGTGCCGACGAGGTACTCGTTGGCGGCCCGCTCCATGCCTGTCGACTGGAACCTGAACGAGTAGTAGCCCGTGACGGCCGAGTACAGCTCGGGCTCGGCGTACACGCGCTGGTACATGAAGGCGTCGTCGACGGGGACCGACTCGGCGATCGTCTGGCCGCCGGCGATGATCGGCCCGCGCTGGATGCTCAGGTCTTGGTAGAGCGATCGGGAGTTGCGGCCGTCGGCGTTGAGCGTCGGTGCCTGGGCGACCTGGATCCACGTCGAGGCGACCATGAGCACGAGGAACAGGGCGAGGGCGACGACGGCGACGCGCCGGATGGGGACGTTCATCGGGGAGGCTCCGGCACGATCTGGGTCTGGTCGTCGTCCCCGGGGCGGACGATCTGGGTGTCGTCGTCACGGGAGACGGCGGCGGCCTGCGAGGTCGTCGAGCCGTGCGCCCCCGAGGTGTCCCGCGAGGCCGCAGCACGTGCGGGCTCGGGGGTCGGCTTCGGCTCGGCTCGGGGCGCACCGCGCAGGGGCAGGGGTGTCGGACGTCGCGAGTTGTCGCTGATCCGCACGAGCAGGGCCACGATCAGCCAGTTCGCGAGGAGCGACGACCCGCCGTAGGCCAAGAAGGGCATGGTCAGGCCCGTGAGCGGGATGACGCGGGTGATCCCGCCGATGACGACGAAGCACTGCCACGCGACGACGAAGGCGAGACCGCTCGCGAGCAGCTTGCCGAAGCCGTCACGGGTGCCGATCGCGATGCGCATGCCGCGCTGCACGAGCAGCGTGTACATCGCGAGGATGGCGAGCACGCCGGTGAGGCCCAGCTCCTCACCGAGGGCCGCGAAGATGAAGTCGGACGAGGCGTACGGCACGATGTCTGGTCGCCCCGCGCCCCACCCGGTCCCCATGAGACCGCCGTTGGCCATGCCGAAGAGTCCCTGGACGATCTGGTACGACCCGCCGAAGTCCCGGTCGTAGATGTCCGCGTCGAAGGCGTTGAGCCACGCGTCGAAGCGTCCTGCGACGTGAGGGAGCGAGGAGGCCGCAGCGGCTGCACCGACGCCGACGAGCACGAGACCGATGAGGACCCAGCTGACACGTTCTGTCGCGATGTAGATCATCGCGACGAAGAGGCCGAAGAAGAGCAGCGAGGTACCGAGGTCCTTCTCGAAGACGAGCACGAGGATCGACACGAGCCACACGACGATGATCGGACCGAGGTCGCGCGAGCGTGGCAGCTGGAGGCCGAAGACCTTCTTGCCCGCGAGCGTCAGCGTGTCCCGGTTGGACACCAGGTACCCCGCGAAGAACACGGCGAAGGCGATCTTGGCGAACTCTGCGGGCTGGAGGGTGAAGGGCCCCAGGCCCACCCACACGCGTGAGCCGTTGATCTGCTTGCCGATCCCCGGGATCAGCGGCAGCAGGATGAGGACCAGGCCGACGACCATGGCCGTGTAGGTGTTGCGGCGCAGCGTGCGGTGGTCCTTGAGGACGAAGAGCAGCGCGACAGCGCCGCCGACACCCACGGCGGTCCAGCCGAGCTGGCGCGTCGCGAGCTCGCTCGTGGCTCCCTTGAGCTGCTGCCCGAGGTCCAGCCTGTGGATCATGGCGAGGCCGAGGCCGTTGAGCGCGACGGCGATCGGCACGAGGGTCGGGTCTGCGTAGGGGGCACGCCAGCGGACGACGAGGTGCAGGGCGAGGCTCAGGCCCGTCATGCCGAGCATGAGCATGTAGAAGTTCGCCGGGAGGGTCCCCTCCATGACGAGGCTGACGATCGCGTAGGCGCTGATGCCGATCGCGAGGGCGAGGACGAGCAGGCCGAACTCGCTGGCTCGACCGCTGCGGACCCGACCAGGTTCGACCGTGGCCATCAGGAGGTGCCACCCGCGGTCGTCGGACCGTCCGGCGCGGCGTCGGCGGCAGCTGTCGTGGCGCCGTCCGTGGGAGTCGGGGTCTCGCCGGTCCCCTCGGTGGCCGGTTCGTCGGTCGCTGCACCCTCGGGGGCGAGGTCCGCGACGCGCTGCCGGGCGTCGTCGAGCGACTTCGCTCGGATCGTGCGCTCGAGCTGGTTGATCTCGAACCTGTCGAGGTCGGAGGCGACCACGTCGGAGGTCTCGTAGACCTCCGAGAGCTCGAGCGGGCCGATCGACTGGGAGATGCCCTGGAAGATGGTGACCTTGCCGTCGGCGAGGCCGACGTAGTACTGCGTCTGCGTCCAGCGGTAGCCGAAGAACGCACCGGTGCCGACGATCGCGAGCAGCACGACGAGGGAGACGAGGGTCCAGGCCCACCGGCCCCGGCCGGTCTCTTCCTCGAGCTCGGTCGACGAGATGCCGGTCCCGCGCTTGGCCTCGGCCTTCGCGGCCTTGGCGTCGGCGCGCTCGTGGGCTCGTGCTGCCTTCTTCTCGGAGCGGCTGAGCGCCCCGGGTGTCGCCGTCGCGACCTCGACGGTCTCGTCCGGCTCGGAGACGGCCGCGTCGGGTGCAGCCGGCGACTGCTGGGACGACTCGGCGAGGGCGCCGACGGTCGCGCGCGCCTCGGCGAGCAGGGCTGCCGCCCGGGCAGCAGGACCGTCGACGGCTGTCGTCGGTGCGTCGCGGGTGATCGCGACTGATCCGACCACCTGCACGCCGGAGTCGGGCGCTGCGCCGTCCGGGAGGTCGTCGAGGTCGAGCACGTCGGCGACGATGCAGGTGATGTTGTCCGACCCGCCGGCACGCAGCGCGAGCTGGACGAGCCGCTCGGCGCAGGCGGTCACGTCGGTGTTCTCGACCATGGTGCGCTCGATCGTCTCGAGGCTGACCATGCCGCTCAACCCGTCAGAGCACAGCAGCCAGCGGTCGCCCGGGTGCGCCTCGCGGACGGAGAGGTCGGGGCTGAGGTCGAGGTCGAAGTCGCCGAGGACCCGCATGACGACAGAGCGCTGCGGGTGGTGCTCGGCCTCCTCGGCGGTGATCTTGCCGGTGTCGACGAGGTGCTGGACGAAGGTGTGGTCCTTGGTCACCTGGCTCAGCTGGCCGCCGCGGAGCAGATAGCCCCGGGAGTCGCCCATGTGGGCCATCGCCAGCTTGTTGCCCGAGCGCAGCAGGGCGGTCACCGTCGTGCCCATGCCGGAGAGCTCGGAGTCTTCGCGAGCCCTGCGGACGAGCTCGAGCCGTGCGGTCTCGATGGCCTCGCCGAGGCGCTCGAGGATCTCTGAGGACCCGAAGGCCTCACCGTCGAGGGGAGCCAGGGAGGCGACCGCGAGAGACGACGCGATGTCTCCGCCCGCGTGCCCACCCATGCCGTCGGCTACGAGCAGCAGGTGCGGGCCGGCGTAGGCAGAGTCCTGGTTGTTGGACCTGACGAGTCCGACGTCGGACAGCGCGGCGTAGCGCAAGGCGATGGTCATGGCCTACCTCTGCAGCTCGACGACGCTCTGACCGATGCGCACCTGGGTCCCCGGCGACAACGGGGTCGGGGACGACACCCGCTGGTTGCCGATGAAGGTGCCGTTCGTGGAGCCCAGGTCCTCGAGGACCCACTGGTCGCCGGACGGGAAGATCCGGGCGTGGCGGGAGGAGGAGTAGTCGTCGTCGAGCACGAGGGTGCAGCTCGGCGCGCGCCCGATGAGGATCGCGGAGCTGGTGAGGGGGAGCGTGGTGCCGCGCAGCGGTCCCTCGCTCACGACGAGCCGGGTGGGCCGGTTCTTGCTCTGGGCGGGGGCCGCAGGGGCCGGTGCGGTCACGGTGCCGACGCCCGTCTCGTGCGAGCCCTTGCGGGTGGTGATGCGGGTGCCGTAGAGGTCGTGGCGCAGGACGCGCACGACGGAGTAGACGAACAGCCACAGCAAGACCAGGTAACCCAGCCGCAGCAGGGTGATCGTCAGCTCGTTCATCCGGGGCAGGTCACCATTCACCGTCGGCAGAGTCGTCGGCGACCCCGGTCCAGAACATGATGCGCGTCCGGCCGATGGTCAGCGAGTTCCCGTCGAGCAGCGTCGCGGCCGGGACCTGGTGGCCCTCGACGTACAGGCCGTTGGTCGAGCCCATGTCTGTCGCGACCACGCCGTCGGGTGTCACGCGGATCTCGAGGTGCCGGCGTGAGACGCCCGGGTCGTCGACGACGATGTCGGCCTCGGCGCCTCGGCCGATCACTGTCACGGGGCCCGTCAGCAGGTAGCGCTGGCCGTCGATGTCGACGAGCGGGTGGCGTGAGCTCGGGGTCGCTCCGGCGCTCGCGGGGGCGACAGCTCCGCGGACGGTCGACGACCTGACCTCGAAGCGGCCGGTCTCGAGACCCTCGACCTCTTCGAAGGTGACGGTCACGGCGCCGACGAAGGCGTAATGCTGCGTCCCGGCGTACTGGGTGACGTTCGCTGCGAGCTCGTCGGCGAGGGGCTCCGCGCCCCAGCTCTCGATCTGCGCGAAGTCGTCGACCGACAGCTGGATGGTGAACTCGTTGGGTACCACCGTGCGGTCGCGGTCCACGGCTGCGGCGCGGTCGTCCACCTCGCGGCGGAGCGCGCTCGCGAGCTCGACGGGCTTCAGCTCGCTTCGGAAGACGCGGGCGAACGTGTTGTTCACAGCGCGCTCGACGCTCTTCTCGAACCTGTCGAGAACTCCCATGTCACCTCCTCCGATCGTGCTGCGCGGACCGTCGGCGGACGGCACGCAGGCCCGTGTGCTGGACCTATGATGGCTGAGGAGCGACCGGTTACCGGTCGCGACTCGCACTGCTACGTCGTCCCATCGTATAGACAGTTGGGTCGACGGTGCGTGGATGCACAGGGTTCAGCGTAGACGTGATAAGTTCTCTGAGTCTCGCGTGAGTGGCGGAATGGCAGACGCGCTGGCTTCAGGTGCCAGTGTCCGTAAGGACGTGGGGGTTCAAGTCCCCCCTCACGCACGTAGGTCCGTCTCGACGGACATCAGAAGGCCCCGACCGGTTTCCGGTCGGGGCCTTCTGCGTCGTCTGGCCGTGCTCTCCCGCGGGTTGCTGCGGTTCTCGGGCTCGGCACACGGCCGGGTGGCGCCCTGCGCCTGCTCCGACGGGCCGTCGCCGAGGGGGCCAGGGCGCTGGCCCGCCACCCGACAGTGCGCAGGCGGCCCGTCAGAGCAGCCACCCGAACGCGCGATCTTCACCCGCAGCGGCCGGGGGAGGGGCTGTGCAGGCGGTGTGCCGGACTGCTCTCGCGCGCCGACCGGATCCGCACAGGGTCTCCCCTCGACAGGTCCCGGGCGGCGCGCGAGCGCGGTGTCAGTGCGCTGTCAGTGTGCGGTGTAGAAGACCGGCCCGGGCAGACCTGCCTCGGCCCGGACCTGGCGGGAGTAGCCCTCGATCGAGCGGAGCGCATCGACCACGTCGGCCGCGGTGACGGGGAAGGGCATGTTGTGGATCGTCTCGCCCTCGACCACGGAGAGCTCGGCCACGCGTTGCAGGTCTTCGACGTCGGTGGTCTTGAGGCCGATCTCGGTCAGGGTGTTCGGCAGACCCACCTTCGTGGTGAAGATGATGAAGTCGCGGATCTCCTCGGTCGGTGCGCCCTCGAGCACGAGCTGGGCGAGCGAGCCGATGTTGACCTTCTGCCCGTGGGTCAGCCCGTGCGTCTGCGGGGCGGCGGTCAGGCCGTTGTGGATCGCGTGGGCCGCGGCGAGGCCGCCAGACTCGAAGCCGAGACCCGAGAGCAGGGTGTTGGCCTCGACGAGCTTCTCGACCGCGGGGGTCACGACGTTGTCCTGGACTGCCGCGATGGCTGGCAGGGCGTTCTCCCAGATGAGGTCCCACGAGAGCCTGGCCAGCGCGAGAGCCGTCTCGGTCTGGAGGCCGCCCGCCATCGTGGTCGCGTGCGCTCGCTGGGTGGCCCGTGCCTCGAGCCAGGTGGCGAGGGCGTCACCGACACCCGCGACGAGGAACTTCACCGGGGCGTTCGCGACGAGCTGGGTGTCGACCAGCACGAGGTCCGGGTTGTGCGGGAAGAACCTGTACTCCTCGAACTCGCCCTCCTCGGTGTAGATCACCGAGAGCGCAGAGGCCGGGGCGTCGGTCGACGCGACCGTCGGTGCTGACACCCAGCGGATCCCCGCGAGGTGGCCTGCGGCCTTCACGGCGTCGATGGTGCTGCCACCACCGATGCCGATCGCCACGTCGGCGCCGGCGTCCTGGATCGCCGTGACGAGACGGTCGACCTCACCCTTGGTGGCGTAGCGGCCGAAGGACTCGCGGACCACCGTCAGCCCCGCAGCCTCGAAGGACGCCCTCACCTGCTCTTCCACGATGCCCCAGACGACGTCGTCCGCGACGACGATCGGGGTCGTGCCGATCGGTGCTGTGAACTCGCCGAGACGGGCGATCGCGCCCTTCGCCTGGACGTAGCGTCCGGGGCTGATGACGGTACGGACGGGAACTGCTGAGGCGGACATGGCATCTCCTTCGTGGCGGGATGTGCTGGTCCCTTCGACCCTAGGCTCCGGCGTCGGGGCGTGCCCAGCCGCGGTGCGGAGAGTGCGGTATCTCTCAGCAGGTGACGAAGGTGTACCCCGGGTCGTCGGGCAGGCTCAGCGGGCGGTCGCGCCCCACGACGGGGATCGCTTCGTCGCCACGGCCGTGGTCGGCGCACGAGGTCTCGAGCAGGTCGGCGAAGTCGGGGGCGTCGTCGTAGACGATCTCGATCACCTGACGGCCGTAGACCGCCGTGTAGTCACCGCACTCGTCGTACACGGCGCAGTCTTCGGCGACGGCCAGGTCGAAGCCGGCGGCCTTGCCCCGGTCGCCCAGCTCGACGGTGTTCTTCTGGGCGATCGCGAGACCGGCCACGTGCGCTCTCTGGACGAGCAGCGTCGAGAGGGCGAGGTTGTCAGCCTCGGTGAGCAGGCCGTGCGAGCGGGTGTATGAGTCGAGGTTGTCGGGCTCGACGGCGTCGAAGCCCTTCTCTGCGCAGGTGTCCACCTGCTCCCCGAGGATCTGGGCGATCGCCTCGCGCTTCTCGGCGGTCGACGTGTCGAGCAGCAGCTCGTCCGGCCAGTCCGGGTCTTCGAGAGGGGCGCCGTCGACGTGCAGCACGAGCTCGGGGTGATCGCTGAGCCACTGCTCGGACTCGCCCGGCTGGGTCTGGAAGGCGTTGACGTAGCAGAGGTCGTAGCCGAGGCCAGCCGGCTCCGCGGTCACGTCACGGACGACGACGGTCACCCCGGGTGGTGGGTCGTAGGGTCCGCCGAGCTGGTAGTCGACCAGGGCGCCCTCCGGGAGCAGCGCGACGTCGGAGGGCGACGAGGACGAAGGGTCGGGCTGGACGCTCGCGGAGGTGTCGGCGGTCGGCGCGGCCGAGACCGCTGGCACGGGCTCGTCCCTCGTCGTCCCCGGGGCCGTCGCGCACGCTGCGAGCAGGACTGGCAGCAGCACCGCCGTCGCAGCTGCTGCGGCGCGAGGTCGAGGTCTGCGGGGGTGCGGGGAGGGCTGGGGGCAGTCGACGGGCATGGGCACCAGTATGCGGGCCTGCTGGCGCCCGGGTCGCGAGTCCCTGGTACCGGGTCGGAGCCAAGGCCCGGGGTCCTGAGCGAGGTGGTCGTCACGCGGCCGAGTGCTGCTCGGCGAGAGCCGCGGGTCCCAGGAGACGACGTCGGCCGGGTCCTCGAGGAGGAACCGGCCGACGTCGTGCTGCGGGAGCATGCTCCCCCGGGATATCAGGCTGCGGGGACCGTGTACCCGGCGTCCTCGCAGGCCGTGGTGAGCTCTGCGGTGGCTGTCGTGATCGCCTCGGAGTCGACCGTCACGTCGGGCGTGCCCGAGCCGGCGGCCGAGACCACGGCGCCGAGCGGGGAGCGCAGGCCCTCGATGGCCGACGCGAGGTCGGTCGGAGACTTCGCGATCGCACCGACGAGCTCCTGACGCAGGTCGGAGACCTGGGTCAGCACGGTCTCGTCGACAGCGACCCCCGCGAGGGCGGTGAGCTGGCTGACGATGCTGTCGTCACCACCGTCGAACAGCGTGCCGCAGACGGCGACAGGGTCCTTCGAGACGGCCTCGGCGGTCGCCGCGGCCGGGGCCGAGGTCGTCTCCGTCGAGCTGGAGTCGTCGGTGCCCGAACAGGCAGAAAGCAGAACCAATGAACACATAACCAGAGCAATCCTCTTCATACAGTCATCGTATCTGCGGCTGGCCAGCGTATTTCCGGGACGCCGGAGGGCCTGCGGAGACGAATGGGGCGAGAAGGGGGCAGAAGGGCCTGGGGGAGGTGACCCCGGAGCTCTCGGCTGCTCAGCTCTGGTGTGTGTGCTCGGTCACCTCGGGAGCAGCGAGCCTGGAAGCAGCGCGCCCGCGAGCAGGCGCAGCGTCTCCTCGCGGGTCTCGACCCGGCGCGGGTCGCTGCCGACGTAGGCGGAGGAGACGGGCGAGATCATGATCTCGTCGGTCCTGACCATCTCGGCGAGCTCACGGACCTTCGCGGCTGCGACGTCCGGGGTGCCGATCGCCCACGAGCCGCGGATCGCCTGGGCGATGCCGGCGTGCTCTGGGGCGATGCCCTCGCGCTCGGCGTCCTCGACCAGCTCTTGCGGCTCGAGGCCCTGCCCTGTCCGCAGCCGGATCATCGACCGGATGTAGGGGAGCGCCCGGCGCTCGGCCTCCTCGGCGGTCTCCGCGACGACGGCGTTGATGATGCCGAAGGTCTTGGGCTCCGCGAGGTGCTCCGAGGGACGGAAGGCGGCGCGGTAGGTCTGCATCGCCTCGCGGGTGCCCTGCCCTGCGAAGTGGTGCGCGAACACGTACGGCAGCCCGAGGGCCGCGGCGAGCTGCGCCGAGTACATGGACGAGCCGAGCAGCCACGTCTCGGGTGCCGAGGTCGCGTGCGGGGTCGCCCTCAGCGGATAGCTGCGACCGCGCAGGTCGAGGACCATGCCACCGGGGGACATGAGCTCGATGGTGTCGCGGACGTCGTCCGGGAAGGTGTCGACCGAGCTGCCCTGCGCCGCGCCCGACCGCAGCATGTGGCTGGTCACGGGGTCGGAGCCGGGGGCGCGGCCGATGCCGAGGTCGATGCGCCCCGGGAACGCTGCCTCGAGGACGGCGAACTGCTCGGCGACGGCAAGCGGCGCGTGGTTGGGGAGCATGACCCCGCCCGACCCGACGCGGATCTGCTGCGTGGCCGAGGCCAGGAGCGCGAGCAGGACGGGCGGGGTGGTCGAGGCCACCGCGGGCATGTTGTGGTGCTCGGCGACCCAGTAGCGCCGGAACCCGAGCTCGTCGGCCGTCTGCGCCAGACGGGTGCTCGCGGCGATCGCGTCAGCAGAGGTCTGGTCTGTCCTGACGGGGATGAGGTCGAGGACGGAGAGTGCAGAGACAGGGGGGACAGGGGTGCTGTCGACGGGCGCGGGATCCACCGGCGTGCCGGTGGTGGGGTCGGTGCTCACTCAGGCTGCAACCGGGGTGCGCGTCGCGCTATTCCTCTCGGAGACGAGGTGCGAGGCGGGGTCGACCACGTCGGTCCCGGCGAAGAGCGAGTCCATGAGCAGGTCGTGGTCGGCGACCGACGAGGCCGGGGCCTCCCAGCCCGTCGCGAGGACCTCTTCGGGGCTGCTGTCGAACGAGAGGTCCGTGGCCGTCTCCGCGGGTGCGCTGCCGGTGAGCTCCGAGGCGTCGTCGGGGACGACGACCGCGGCGGCTGTGCGGCGGGCGTTCCACAGCGCACGGACGGCGTAGACGCCGATGGCGACCCAGATGACGTTGACGACGGCCGACGGCCAGGCGCTGTGCACCGACGCGCTCACCGAGAGGAGTCCGGCACCCACGATGTTGAGCCCCTGGAACAGCAGGGAGTCGGGGGAGATCCGCTTCATCGTGACCAGACCGTAGGCGACGACGGCGCTGATGGCACCGGTCCACCCGGCGAGGGTGAGGAGGATCTGGGCGGCTGCGGACATGACGAACTCCTGATGACGTGCGGTGGGGGGTGCGGTCCTGCCGAGCCACCGGCTGCGGACCACGAGGTGATGCCCCCAATCATGAGGCTCCAGATGCTGTAGCACAATCGAATCATTCTCCAAACCCCATGTAGCATCACTACATGGCTCTGGACGCGCGAAGACTTGGTGTACTCCTGGCGGTCCACAGGGCTGGAGGAGTGGTGGCAGCCGCCGACCTGCTGCACCTGACCCCCTCGGCGATCTCCCAGCAGATCGCCAAGCTCGAGGCAGAAGAAGGTGTCGAGGTGCTGCACCGCGGCCCCCGCGGCGTGACGCTGACAGCCGTCGGGCTCATGCTCGCCGAGGCGGCCGAGCGCATCGAGTCCGAGCTCGTCGAGGCGCGCAAGCAGATCGCGACCATCGGGCCGGACGTCAGCGGACGGGTGACCATCGGCGCGTTCCAGACCGTGACCCGCAGCGTCGTCGCTCCCATGCTCGTCGAGCTGGCCGAGTCTGCGCCCGGGCTCGAGATCGACGTCCACGAGGTCGAGACCGACGACGCGAACCGTGGTCTGCGCAGCGGTGAGTACGACATCGCGATCGTCGAGCACGACTCCTCGGCGGAGCGCCCCGTCCCGCGCGGCTTCCGCGAGGTGCCGCTGCTCGACGAGCCGTGGCGGATCGCCGTGCCCACCTCCATGGCGACCCCGACGAGCCTGCAGGACCTCACCGACGCCGTGTGGATCGGGTCGGAGAAGACGACGGCCGCAGCCCGGGCGCTCTCCCGTGTGGTCGACCTGGCGAAGCCGACCCGGTCGACGCTGCACAGCACGTACAGCTACGAGGTCGCGATCGCCCTCGTCGCGGCCGGGCAGGGCGTGGCGCTGCTGCCGGCTCTCGCCCTCGAGCACGCCGACGTCGCGGGGGTCGACGTGGTGCCGATCGCCGGGCTCGGCATGAGGCACATCGCCGCCCGCCACCGCGCGAACCGGCACGAGCCGACCCCGGCGGTGACAGCGGTCATCGACGCGCTGCTCGCGCAGGTGGTGACGCTCGACCTGGGATACATCGGCTGAGCGCCTGAGGCGCCGACGAGCGGCTGGCTGTCGCCGCTCGACGCACCCCGGCCACAGCCTGTGCTCGTGACGATCACGCTCGTCATCATCGTCGCCGGTGGTCCTCGGAGCGTTCGCCGACGGGGGGCGGACGGAGACCCAGCCCGGGGGTCGTGGCTAGAGTCCGTGACCCGTCGCGTGGCCAGCGGCGGCGCCGGTCAGCACTTCGTCCTCGGCAGTCTCGTCCTCGGTCACCCAGGTCCCCTGGTGGAACCTGATGCGGGCCGATCCCGTCGACACGTCCCAGATCGACATGTGACGGCTGCACCTGTCGACCTCGTCCAGGTGGTAGGTCACGAGCACCAGGGGCCAGGGCATCTCGTGGAAGGCCCAGTCGGAGAAGGTACGGTCTCCGACCTCGACGTCTCGTGCTGTAGACCCGGCGACAGCCTCGCGGCTGACGGCGTCTCCGTCGCAGGTGATCGCCGAGAAGTCCTCGTGGAGCAACCACTCGAGGCGCTGTCGGTCCTTGCCCGCTGCTGACGTCCACAGTGCGGTCTCGGCAGAGATGACCCGCTGGCGCTCCTGCGGGTCAGACGTGGTGCGCTCGTTCATCGATGATCCCCCTGCTTCTTGACAGATCGTCAGTATGCCAACGCGTCCCGCGCTGTGCGCGGCGGCGTCGAGGCGGGCAGGGGTGAAAAACTGCGGCCGGGCATGGAAGAGCCCGTGGGCTGGTGGATCGCTCCACCTACCGCGAAGGACGAGATCGCGGCACCCACGGGCTCCGGTGACTGCCTGGTATTCGCTGCCGCCCACCGCGTGGCGGTGCGGGGCCGGCGAGTACTGACAACCGGTTCGTCCGTCAGCTGCCAGCGCGACCTTGCGCGCTGGTCCTCGACCAGCAGGGCTGGTCGATGCTGGTGGCGACTAGCGGACAGCCACCTCACGAGTCCGAGTGAACTTCATGTCTGGGACCACCTCCTTCCGATGTACCGACGACGCTACGCCTGGGCAGGGCGAGAGCTCAAGGGGTTTTTCTCGTCTGTGGACGACGGGTCGGACGCCGTGCTGGTGACCTGTGCAGACACCGCCCGGCGCGCGTCGGCGTGACAGGCTGGTGCCCTGACCTCACCCCCGACCGGAGGACGCCCCAGTGACCGACCCCCTCAGCCCTGGCGACCACGAGACACCCACGGCGGACCACAGACCCGCCGCCGACGGTCAGGTGCGACCCCTGCGGATCATGACAGTCTGCACGGGCAACATCTGCCGGTCGCCGATCGCCGAGGTGGTGCTCCGCGACAGGCTGGAGGCGGCTGGGCTCGGCGACGACGTGGTCGTCGACTCGACGGGAGTCAGCTCGGAGGAGCACGGCAACCCGATGGACCGCCGCGCCCGCGCTGTCCTCGCCGCGGCCGGGTACACCGACCGCGCCCTCGACACGCACCGAGCCCGTCAGGTCGACGTGGCAGACCTCGGAGCCCGGGACCTGCTGCTCCCGATGACCGCCCGGCACGCTGCCGCGCTGCGCAGGCTCGCCGAGCGCAGCGGCCAGCCCGACGTGGTCGGAGACATCGTCATGTTCCGCACCTTCGACCCGGCGGCACCCTCGACCCGTGGGGTCGAGGACGAGCACCTGCTCGACGTCGAAGACCCCTGGTACGGAGGCCCCGAAGACTTCGACGTGTGCCTCGCGCAGGTCGAGGCCGCCGTCGACGGCATCGTCGGGTGGGCCCGGGTGCGGCTGGGGCGAGACTAGCCGTCGCGACCGCGGCCACCGTGGGCGACCCAGCGGCGAGGCGCCCACGAGGCTCGTCAGCGGCAGGCGCGGACCACCCTGCCGTCACGGTGCGAACGTGTACCCGGTGATGTCGCCGGCCGTGGTCGACGTCACGAGGGTCGACCCGACGACCTGGTACTCGGCGCCCGGGAAAGACGTCGGGTAGAGCGCCGGGGTGTGGGCGACGGACCACAGCACCGCGCCGTCAGACGGGTCGACGCCGACCACGCCTTTCTCGTCCTCGACGACGACCACCCCGTCGTGCTCCTGGACCGTCCCGCTCGTGGCGGTCGAGGTCCACAACGGCGTGCCTGTCGTCGCCTCGACTGCTGACAGCGGCGCACCTGTCGTCGGGTTCGTCACGACGGCGATCCCCCCGATGACGGTCGCCTGGACCTGTGCAGGGTCACCGTCGAGCGCCCATGTCGGCTCGCCCGTCTCCGGGTCGAGAGCCTGGGTGCCGATGCCGACGGCGGCGGGACGCTCGTCGAGAGGTCCGAGCCGGCCAGGGACGTTCCAGGCCCCGCCGACACCGGAGGCCAGCACGCGACCGGTGAGGTCGGTCAGCGTCGTGGTCCCGTCGACCATGCTCACGTCACGCACCAGACCTCCGGGCAGCAGGAGCAGCGCTGAGGTGCTCGACGTCGTGAGGAGCTGACCCGAGGTCCGGTCGAAGAGCGCAGACGCACCGGAGACGAACACCCCGACACGCCCGGTCGCCGCGGTCATGACTCCGTACGAGTCAGTGGGAGGGACGAGACCAGCCTCTGTCGAGGTCGACCAGACAGGTGCGAGGTCGGGGTCGAAGGCGTCTGCGACGATCGCACCGTCCACGACCGAGACCACGACGGTGCCGGCGCGGTCGGACAGCACGTAGGTCGGCTCGGCGTCGAGCACGACGGTCTGCTCGACCTCTCCGGTCTCCGTGTCGAGCATCGAGAGCGTGAAGGTACCGTCGTCGGCGCCGATCCAGCAGCCGACGGTGCTGCCGTCGTCGATGACGGAGCAGCCCGGCTCGGCCTCGAGCCCGGCACCGAGGTCGTGGCGCCACACCTCGGCGCCTGTCTCGCCGTCGACGCCCAGGGCCACGGCGGCACCCTCCGGCGTCGCGAGCACCACGACCGTGCCGGCGACGTTGGTGGTCCCCACGGGGTTGGGGGCCGCGAGGCGCACATCCGTGCCGTCGGCTCCATAGCTGCTGCCGGTCACGGTCCAGGCAGCCGTCGGGGTGCCATGCAGCGCCGACGGGGCGGGCGTCGACCCGGTCTCTGTCTCGGTGGGCTCGGGCGCCGCCGGGGCCGCGCTGCTCGTGGCCGGCGTGGGTGCGGGTGCAGCGGTGTCGTCGTCCGACGTGAGCTGCAGGCCGACCGCGACGGCTGCCGCTGCGACGACCACCGTCCCCACGGCGGCGACGACCCAGGCCTTCCTCTTCTTCGGCTCGTGGTCTGCGGACGGGCGTGCCTCGGTCATGCTGTTCTCCCCTGCTGCGTCGAGTGGACCGCGGGTCACCTCCGGCGCCCCACGGGTGCTCCGATGCTCACCCGCACGGTGCACGGCAGACGGAGCGCCACACCGGGGGACCGCAGATCGGGACAGAGTCGTGACCTGCGACGTCGGGTGCCCGCGGAGAGGTGGCTACCTGACCATGGACCGGAGCCGTGAGGCGTCCGCCAGGTCCCGCGACCGGGAGCCTCGACCAGCAGCGAGGCCACACCTCTGGAAGACTCGGGCCGCATGAGCGACACGACGTCGAGCAGGCCGTACTGGGCCAGCCGCTGGGAGAACAAGTTCGACGCCGCCCTCGCGAGCGTCCTGCGCCGCCGCGGGTGGGTGCCGCGCATCGAGCCCTACACGGGGTACGGGCTCGCCCCGGGCGAGGACGCCACCGACGACGGCTGGGTCCGCGTGCTGGGGCGGGTCGTGCTCGCGCCGGCCCACAGGGCGACCACCCGCGACAGGGCCGCAGCAGGACGTGGTGGACGCGCCGACGACCCGACTGCCGTGGCCGAGAGCTCAGCCCCCACACCGCGCAGGCTGGGCCGACCTCGCGCCGAGGGCCCCGAGCCGCTGCGCGCCGTGCGCGGGTGGCGCAGCTTCCTCACCGCCCAGCTCCCGGGTGCGCCCGTGGTCATCACCGTCGACGGGACCGAGCACAGGGTGGTCGCCGACCGCGGTGGCTACGTCGACGTCGTGGTCCCCTCGCGGACCGACGAGGGCTGGCACGAGGTGCAGGTCGCACCTGTCGGCGGGCCGTCCGTGACAGCGCCGGTCCGGGTGGTGGGTCGCCAGGTCCGCACGGGACTCGTGAGCGACGTCGACGACACCGTCATGGTGACCTCGCTGCCCCGACCTCTCACGGCGATCTGGAACCTGCTCGTCCTGCATGAGGACGCGCGCCGACCCGTGCGCGGGATGGCCGACCTCTACGCCGAGATCGACTCGCTCGAGGACCAGCTGCCTGTCGTCTACCTGTCCACGAACACGTGGAACGGGGCGGCCGCGCTGCGTCGCTTCTTCGCCTTCCACGGCTTCCCGGCCGGACCGATGCTGCTGACCGACTGGGGTCCGACCAACACCGGCTGGTTCCGCAGCGGTCGTGAGCACAAGTTCCACAGCCTCGAGCGGCTCGCCCGCGAGCTCCCGCACGTGCGGTGGATCCTCGTGGGGGACGACGGCCAGCACGACCCGCTCATCTACAGCAGGTTCGCGCAGATGTACCCGGACCACGTCCGCGCTGTCGCGATCCGTCAGCTGAGCGCCGGTGAGCAGGTGCTCGCCCACGGCGCCCCCGGACCGACGGTCCAGGCCCGTGCCGGGATGTCGGCCGGGGCCGGGGCGAGCGTCCCCGTGGTGAGCGCACCCGACGGGGCGCGCCTGCGCAGGGCTCTGCGCTCGGCCGGTGTGCTCCCGGACCTGCGTGGCCACGCAGGCGAGGCAGGCCCTGCGACCATGGAGCCATGAAGGTCTCACGTCGTGCCCAGGTCCCGCCCTTCGCCGTGATGGAGGTGCTCGCCGCCGCCAACGCGCGACGCGCCGCGGGGGAGTCTGTCCTCAACCTCTGCGCGGGCGAGCCGTCGACCGGTGCGTCCGAGGTGGTCCGCCGCCGTGCGGTCGACCTCCTGCAGTCGGGCGACCTCGGGTACACCGAGGCGATGGGCGCGCCACCGCTGCGGGCGGCGATCGCCGAGCACTACGGGCGCTCGTACGGCGTGGACGTCCCGGCGTCGAGCGTGGCCGTGACCACGGGATCGTCGGGCGGCTTCATGCTCGCCTTCCTCGCCGCCTTCGACGTCGGTGACAGGGTGGCTCTCGCCCGCCCCGGGTACCCGGCGTACAAGAACATCCTCACGGCGCTCGGCTGCGAGGTCGTCGAGCTCGACTGCGGGCCCGAGACCCGCTACCAGCCGACGCTCTCGCAGCTCCAGGAGGCCTACTACGGGGGCGGGCTCGACGGCCTCGTGCTCGCGAGCCCGGCGAACCCGACGGGCACCATGGTCTCGCCCGGTGATCTCGCGGCGATCGCCGGGTGGTGCGCAGACTACGACGTGCGGCTCGTGAGCGACGAGATCTACCACGGCATCACCTACGGCCCCGAGGGCGAGCAGACACCGACGGCGGCGTCGTACCTGGGCGACGGAGCCGTCGTCGTCTCGTCGTTCTCCAAGTACTGGGCGATGACGGGGTGGCGCCTCGGCTGGTTGCTGCTCCCGGACGACCTCGTGGCCCCGGTCGACGCGCTCGCGGGCAACGTCGCGCTCTGTCCGCCGGCGCTCGCGCAGCATGCGGGGGTCGCGGCCTTCAGCGACGAGGGCTATGCCTCAGCGCGGGCGAACGTCGAGCAGTACGCGCGGTCTCGCAGGGTCGTGCTCGACCGTCTCGACGACCTCGGGTGGGGACCCGTGGCCCCGGCCGACGGCGCGTTCTACGTCTACGCCGACATCTCGCGGTACGGGCTCGACTCCGTGACCTGGTGCGAGCGGCTGCTCGCCGAGACCGGCGTCGCTCTGACGCCGGGGACCGACTTCGACGGGGTCGCGGGGAAGGACTGGGTGCGGTTGTCCTTCGCGGCCGACCCGGCTGTCGTCACCGAGGCGGTCGAACGGGTCGTCGCCTGGCAGCGGACGCTCTGAGGACGAGACGACGAGACGACGACTCGGAGGCGAGCCGCTGACACCGGCGGCGACCACCTGACCGTGGGGCGACCTCCCGGACCTCGCAAGGCACCTCGCAAGGCACCTCGGCGGCAGCCTGCGGGGAGAGAGGCTAGCCTCCCGCCGGTCAGCCGACGGGCGTGACGACCGTCGACGTCTGGACGTCGTCCGGGACGGCGGGTTCCTGCGGCCCAGAGGTGCCCATCCAGAACCCGATCGCGATGCCGACGGCCCCGGCGATGAGCGCCGTGCGCATCGTCGTGCTCTTGGGTCGCATGGCGGACCCGGTGCCGTATGAGGACATCGCCGGTCCGGCGGAGACCAGACCAGGCCCCTCGGGACGGCGGAACTCGGCCTCGACGGACCCGGGCTGCAACGGCATGTTCAGGTCGTGCTGTTGGTCGGTCATCGTCGCCCCTCGCTCGATGGATGGCGGTGGTGTGCACCGTCGCCCGTCCGGCGGGATCATGGGTCGGCGAGATCCGACCCTGCCCCCTGGAGCTCCATCCTAGTGCGTCAGGTCACACTCCGGAGGAAGAGGTTGGCCGAGCCTTGGTCCAGAGGGCCTGGTCCAGCCAGTCCGAGACAGTCGGGATGTCCCGCGAGATATTCAGGGACGCGTGAGGCTGACCAGAGATGCCTGTGGGGCTGTGTTCACTGCGGCGAGCACGTCGTTCGTGACTGGGTCGAAGAGGTCTGCGACGGGCAGACCGCTCTCGACGACTGCCTCGATCTCGGCATCGGACTGCGTTCCTGCGAGGGTCCACAGCGTCGCGTCTGTCTCAGGTGAGAGTGCTGTGAGCGCCGGGCCCGGTGTGGGTTCTGCTGATCGTGCCGCATGACCCGCGTTCGGCACGGCGATCAGCGCCAGCGCTCCGACGATGACGGTGACGAGCGGTCTGACGTTCATGGTCTTCTCCTGAGCCTGAGGTGCGCGATCGACAGGAAAGGTCGTATTGCACGTTAACAGAAGTGTCTGCCGAGGTGCGGATTCATCACCCTTTTGTACGCAGGAGCCCGAGGGCTCTGACGTGCCGCCTGATGGGCGCCGTAGCGGCCGGCGATGTGTGCGCCGTCGAGCCCGGTCGAGCAGGGTTGCCTGTCGGCGGCGCGCGCCTCAGTGCGATGTCGCGACCATCTTCTGCTCGGGGTCGAGGGTCGTCAGGATGCGCCGGGCGATCTCGGCGAGCTGGCCGACCTGCTCGGGCTCGAGAGCGTCGATGACGAGCTCCCGTGCGGTCCGCACGTGACCCGGGGCTGCCTGGACGACCTTGTCCCAGCCGGCGTCGGTGAGGGTCGCGTTCGTCGCACGGCCGTCGCCGGGGCAGGGGGATCGCTCGACGTAGCCGGCCTTCTCGAGGCGGGAGACCACGCGGGAGAGCCTGGGCAGCGTGGCGTTGGTGCGCGAGGCGAGGGCCGACATCTGGAGGACCCGTCCCGGTGACTCGGACAGCATGGCCATCGTGAAGTACTCGAAGTGGTTGAGGTCGTCGTCGCGGTTGAGCTGCGCGTCGAGGGCCCCGGGGAGCAGGGTGAGCACGGCCATGAGCCGCACCCAGGCTGTGTGCTCGTCGCTGTCGAGCCAGGTGACGTCGTCCATGGGAACCACTCTACCGCCGATGGTTGACGCTACAACTAACCGGTGCTAGGTTGCTTGTACATACAACAAAGCGGGTCGCGAGGCCCCCGTACGAGGAGCAGCAATGACGAACGTGACGATCTTCGGTTCTGGGAGCATGGGCAGCGCGATCGCAGGCGTCCTCGCCTCCGGCGGGGCCTCCGTCCAGCACGTCGGCCGCGGTGAGACCGCGACCCTCACGGGCGACGTCGTCGTCCTCGCCGTCCCGTACCCCTCGGTCACGGACATCGTGGCGACCTACGCCGACCAGCTGGCCGGCAAGATCGTCGTGGACATCACCAACCCGCTGAACTTCGAGACCTTCGACTCGCTCGTGGTCCCTGCCGGCAGCTCAGCGACGGCCGAGATCGCCCGGGCCCTCCCGCAGTCGCACGTGCTCAAGGCCTTCAACACGAACTTCGCGGCGACCCTCGCCTCGGGCACCGTCGGCACGAACCGGACGACGGTCCTCGTCGCGGGTGACGACGAGGCCTCGAAGCAGACGCTCGTCGCGGCTGTGACCGCCGGTGGGCTCGACGCCGTCGACGCCGGCTCGCTCGCCCGCGCCCACGAGCTCGAGGCGATCGGCTTCCTCCAGCTCACCCTCGCGGCCCGCGAGGCCGTCTCGTGGACCGCAGGCTTCACGCTCGTCCGCTGACGCCTGACGCCTGACGCCTGACGCCTGACGCCTGACGCCTGACGCCTGACGCCTGACGCCTGACGCCTGACGCACCCCGCAGCCCCCCGGGCCGGACTGGCCCGGGGGAGCTGCTGCATGAGCGAGGGCCCCGCGCGCACCTGCCACCGAAGAACTTTGACGGAACCTTGACGCCCTGGTGCTGGCCGTCCGGGTCTCCCGGCCCTCCTCGACATCTAGGCTCGGAGGTCGGCACCGACGACCGTCGGCGCGGTGGACCTGCACGGTCTCCCTCTACGCGGCGAAGGTGGCTCCAGGCCCATGCCAGCACAGCTCGCGAGGATCGTCGCCCACCTCACGAGCCGTCGGCCCGGTGACGACAGCCGGTGGAGGCTCGGCCTCGGCAACCCCGGGCGCACCGTCGTGGCCGGGTTCGCCGCCGGACTCGTGGTCGGCACGGTCCTGCTCATGCTCCCCGTCGCCCGGACCGGGCCAGGCGGGGCCACCCCGCTCGAGGCGCTCTTCACCGCGACCTCGGCCCTGTGCGTGACGGGGCTCGCGGTGGTAGACACGGCCACCTACTGGACACCCTTCGGGCAGGTGACCATCCTCGCGCTGATCCAGGTCGGCGGCTTCGGCATCATGACCCTCGCCTCGCTGCTCGGGCTGCTGATCTCCAGGCGCCTCGGGCTCGGCTCGAGGATCGTCGCCGCAGCCGAGACCAAGAGCGTGGGCCTGGGCGACGTCCGCACGGTGCTGCTCGGGGTGGCGAAGATCAGCTTGACCGTCGAGGCCGTCACGGCTCTCGTCCTCACGGTGCGCTTCGCCACGGCCTACGACCACCCTGTCGGCACGAGCCTGTGGCTCGGGGTGTTCCACGCCGTCTCCGCCTTCAACAACGCCGGGTTCGCGCTGTTCAGCGACAACCTCGTCGGCTTCGCCGCTGACCCGTGGATCTGCCTGCCGATCGCCGTCGCCGTGATCCTCGGCGGTCTCGGCTTCCCCGTCATCATGGAGCTGCTGCGACGGCGCACGCGCCCGCGGCGCTGGAGCGTGCACACGCGGCTCACGCTCCTCATGACCGCCGTGCTGCTGGTGGGCGGGACCGTCTTCATGACCGTCGCGGAGTGGGGCAACCCGCAGACCCTCGGGGCTCTCGACCCCGCCGGGCGCCTGCTCGCGGGGTTCTTCCAGGCGGTGATGCCCCGCACCGCAGGCTTCAACAGCGTGGACATCGGGTCGATGAACACCGGGACCCTGCTCGGGACCGACGTGCTGATGTTCATCGGCGGGGGCAGCGCCGGCACCGCGGGTGGGATCAAGGTCGGGACCTTCGCGGTGCTCCTCGTCGCGATCGTCGCCGAGCTCCGTGCGGCTCCCGACGCCGAGATCTTCGACCGGCGCCTCTCGCCGACGGCCGTCCGTCAGGCGCTCGCGGTCGCCCTGCTGAGCGTCGCGGCCGTCGTCGCCTCGACCATCACGATCGCCATGACGAGCACCTACACCCTGGACCAGATCCTCTACGAGGTGGTCTCCGCCTTCGCGACAGTCGGGCTCTCGACGGGCATCACCGCCGACCTCTCACCTGGCCACCAGCTGATCCTCGTGGTGCTGATGTTCGCGGGCCGGCTGGGACCCGTCACGCTCGCCTCGGCCCTGGTGCTCCGCGAGCAGAACCGGCTGTTCCGTCGCCCCGAGGGGCGGCCGCTGATCGGCTGAGCAGCCGACCGTGCTCGCGCGCAGCGCCGTGAGCGCAGCTCCATGGCGCAGCCTCGCGCACGGCTTCGTCGGCGCTTCAAGGCCCCGTCACGCACGCCCCGGGCTGCACCTCCTCCCCGGTACCCCTGGCGTCGACCGGGGGTCCGCCCGGTAGTCTTGCCCCACAACCGAATGCAGCGCCGCTCGAACCTCGGTGGGAGAGCCCTGACGGGCACACCGCCGACCACTCCTGTCAGGCGCCGAAGGAGCAAACCCTCCCCGGGAAACTCTCAGGCACCCGTACCGCCGAGGTGAGGCAACTCTGGACAGCAGGCGCGCGTGTCAAGCACCCGGACGCTCGAGACCGAGCGGACGACGCCGGCTGGCGCGCGCCTCACCGAAGGGGCAAGCCCGCACTCCTGCGCGGGCCAAACTCTCAGGTCGACCGGACGCCCCGTGCGTCCCCACGGTCAGATGACAGAGCGGGGAGGGTCCACGCACGTGGTGCGCCACCACGTGCGCCCTCGACCTCCAGGAGCTCGTCGTGACCACCCCCGCACAGCACCGCCCCCAGACCGGCCCCGGTGACGTCTTCGTCGACAGGCACGTCGGACCCCGCACAGGCACCGACGGCCGCGACGACGTCGCCCACATGCTCGGCCACCTCGGCTACGACTCGGTCGACGCGCTCATCGACGCCGCCGTCCCCGCCTCGATCCGTCTGGACGGCCCCCTCGACCTCCCGGCCGCGCGCACCGAGCCCGAGGTTCTCGCCGACCTGCGGCGCCTCGCGAGCCAGAACGAGACCCGCGTCCAGATGATCGGCCAGGGGTACTGGGACACCGTGACCCCCGCCGTGATCCGCCGCGGCGTCCTCGAGAACCCCGCCTGGTACACCGCCTACACGCCCTACCAGCCGGAGATCTCCCAGGGCCGCCTCGAGGCCCTCCTCAACTTCCAGACCGTCGTCTCCGACCTCACGGGGCTCGAGGTCGCCAACGCGTCGCTCCTCGACGAGGCGACAGCCGTCGCCGAGGCCGTCGCCCTCATGTGGCGCGCCGCCAAGAGGCCCGCGACCGCCGGTCCGGGTGTCGTCGTGCTCGACGCAGACCTCTTCCCGCAGACCCTCGCGGTGACCCGCGGACGCGCCGAGGCGATCGGGCTCCCCGTGGTCGTCGCCGACCTCGATGCCGGCTACCAGACCGGCGTCGACGCCGCGCTCGCAGCCGCCGGCCTCATGGACTCCGCTGTCGTCGGCCTCGTCGTCCAGCAGCTCGGCGCGAGCGGCCAGGCCCGCGCGCTCGAGCCCCTCGTCACCGCAGCCAAGGAAGCCGGCGCACTCGTCACCGTCGCGACCGACCTGCTCGCCCTGACGCTCTTCACAGCGCCTGGAGACGTGGGCGCGGACATCGCCGTCGGCTCCGCGCAGCGTCTCGGCGTCCCGCTGTTCTTCGGTGGCCCGCACGCCGCCTTCATGGCCGTGCGCAAGGGGATCGAGCGCATGCTCCCCGGGCGCCTCGTCGGCGTGAGCGTCGACGCCGACGGAGATGTCGCCTACCGCCTCGCGCTCCAGACCCGCGAGCAGCACATCCGCCGCGAGAAGGCCACGAGCAACATCTGCACGGCGCAGGCGCTGCTCGCGATCGTCGCGTCCATGTACGCCGTCTACCACGGCCCCTCCGGGCTCCGGGCGATCGCGGAGCGCGTGCACTCCCACGCGCTCGCGCTCGCAGACCGCCTGCGCGGCGCCGAGCTCGACGTCGAGCACGCGGTCTTCTTCGACACCGTCCGCGTCACCGTCCCGGGTGCCGCCGCCGAGGTCGTGGCACGCGCCGACGCCGCAGGGATCAACCTCTGGGCACCTGACGCCGACCACGTCCAGGTCGCCTGCGACGAGACCACGACCGAGGCGCACCTCGACGCCGTCGTCGAGGCCTTCGTCCCCGGCTCGAGCGCCTCGGGATACTTCGTCTCCGTCGGCGACCTCCCTGCCGAGCACCGCCGCAGCTCGGACTACCTCACGCACCCGGTGTTCCACACGCACCGCTCCGAGACGCAGATGATGCGCTACCTGCGCACCCTCGCCGACAAGGACCTCGCGCTCGACCGCACGATGATCCCGCTCGGCTCGTGCACCATGAAGCTCAACGCCGCGATCCAGATGGAGCCGATCTCCTGGCCCGAGTACGCGGGGATCCACCCCTTCGCGCCGGCTGCGCAGACCGCCGGCTACGCCGAGCTCATCAGCACCCTCGAGGCGAACCTCGCCGAGATCACCGGGTACGCGGCGGTCTCCGTGCAGCCGAACGCGGGCTCGCAGGGCGAGTTCGCGGGGCTCCTCGCGATCCGCAACTACCACCGCTCCCGCGACGAGGCCGGTCGCGACATCTGCCTCATCCCGGCTTCCGCGCACGGCACCAACGCCGCGTCGGCCGCGATGGCGGGCATGCGCGTGGTCGTCGTCGCGACCGCCGACGACGGCGAGATCCTGCTCGACGACCTCCGCGCCAAGCTCGAGCAGCACGGCCCGCAGGTCGCGGCGATCATGATCACCTACCCCTCGACCCACGGCGTCTACGAAGACACCGTCCGCGAGGTCTGCGACCTCGTCCACGCCGCGGGCGGTCAGGTGTACATCGACGGGGCGAACCTCAACGCCCTCGTCGGCCTCGCGAAGCCCGGCCAGTTCGGCGGCGACGTCTCGCACCTGAACCTGCACAAGACCTTCTGCATCCCGCACGGCGGCGGCGGCCCGGGTGTCGGCCCCGTCGGTGTCGCAGAGCACCTCGTGCCCTTCCTGCCGGGAGCAGGCTCGGCACCCGTCTCGGCAGCACCGGCCGGCTCGGCCGGGATCCTCCCGATCCCCTACGCCTACGTGGCGCTCATGGGACCGGACGGGCTGCGCCGCGCGACCGAGATCGCGGTCGTGTCGGCGAACTACCTCGCTGTCCGGCTGCGGGACGCCTTCCCCGTGCTGTTCACGGGACCGGGCGGTCTCGTGGCCCACGAGTGCATCCTCGACCTGCGTCCCCTCACGGCCCAGACCGGGGTGACGGCCGAAGACGTGGCCAAGCGCCTCATGGACTACGGGTTCCACGCCCCGACCCTGTCGTTCCCGGTGCCCGGGACCCTCATGGTCGAGCCGACCGAGAGCGAAGACCTCACCGAGATCGACCGCTTCGTCGACGCGATGCTCGCGATCCGCGCCGAGATCGACCAGGTCGCCGACGGCGCCTGGGCCCTCGCCGAGTCCCCGCTGCGCAACGCCCCGCACAGCGCGGCCTCCGTGGTCTCCGACGCGTGGGACAAGCCGTACTCCCGCGAGACCGCCGCCTACCCTGTGGCCGCGCTGCGCGCCGCGAAGTACTGGCCGCCGGTCCGCCGCATCGACGGCGCGAAGGGCGACCGCAACCTCGTGTGCTCCTGCCCGCCGATCGAGGCCTACGCCGACGACGTCGCCGAGCCGACCGAGACCACCCTCGCGCACGCAGCGGTGGGCGCATGACCCCGCAGCCTGGCCTGAGCGACCGCCCGACCACCCGCACCGCAGACGAGGACGACGCATGAGCACCGCACGCTCCACCCCCCTGCACGACGAGCACGTGGCGCTCGGCGCCTCGATGACCGAGTTCGGCGGCTGGATGATGCCGCTGCGCTACGGCTCGGACATCGCCGAGCACACAGCGGTGCGGACAGCCGCGGGCCTGTTCGACCTCTCCCACATGGGCGAGATCGAGGTGTCGGGCCCCGGCGCCGGTGCGGCGCTCGACCACGCCCTCGTCGGCTGGCTCAGCACCCTCGAGGTCGGGCGAGCCCGGTACTCGATGATCGCCCAGCACGACGGCGCCGTCATCGACGACCTCGTCGTGTACCGCACGGCTGACGAGACCTTCCTGGTCGTCGCGAACGCCGGCAACGCCGAGGTCGTCCTCGCCGCGCTCGAGGAGCGGGTGGCAGGCTTCGAGGCCCAGGTGACCTTCACGTCCCCCGAGGTCGCGCTCGTCGCGGTCCAGGGACCGCGGGCTGCCGAGATCCTGCTCTCGCTGACCGAGGCCGGCGACGCCGACGCGGTCTCGGGCCTGCGGTACTACGCGATCACCCCGGCGACCGTCGCCGGGACACCGCTGCTGGTGGCCCGGACCGGCTACACCGGTGAAGACGGCTTCGAGCTCTTCGTCGAGAACGGCGCGGCCGTCGCGCTCTGGCGGGCGCTGCTCGCCGCGGGGGAGCCGCTCGGGCTCGTCCCGGCGGGTCTCTCCGCTCGGGACAGCCTGCGTCTCGAGGCGGGCATGCCGCTCTACGGCCACGAGCTCGACCTCACGACGACCCCCTTCGAGGCTGGTCTGGGGCGGGTCGTCCGCCTCGACAAGACTGACGCCGACGGCGCGCCCGTCGACTTCGTCGGGCGTGCGGCGCTCGAGTCCCGCAAGGGCTCGCAGCCCGCACGCGTGCTCGTCGGTCTCAAGGTGCTCGGCCGCAGGCCGGCCCGTGCCGGGTACCCGGTCGTGGTCGACGCCTCGAAGCTCGACGTCGTCGTCGGTAGCGTGACCTCTGGTGCGCCGTCGCCCACCCTCGGGTACCCCGTGGCTCTCGCCTACGTCACCCCGGAGTTCTCGGCCGTCGGCACCGTCCTGGCTGTCGACGTCCGTGGCCGGGGCGAGGCCGTCGAGGTCGTCGAGACCCCGTTCTACAGGCGCCCGCGCGCCTGACCCTCAGTCCTGACCTGCTCGTCCCCAGCCTTCTCGCGCCAGACCATCCCCAGGAGAACCCCGTGTCGAACATCCCCGCAGACCTCACCTACACCGCCGAGCACGAGTGGCTCACGGCCGACAGCCCGGCGACCGTCGGTATCACGTGGAACGCCCAGGACGCCCTCGGCGACATCGTCTACCTCGAGCTCCCGGCCGTCGGCACGCAGATCGAGGCCGGGTCTGTGATCGGCGAGGTCGAGTCGACCAAGTCGGTCTCCGAGCTGTTCTCCCCCGTGAGCGGGACCGTCGTCGAGGTCAACGACGAGGCTGTCGCGAACCCGGAGATCGTGAACTCTGACCCGTATGGGGCAGGATGGCTCGTGAAGGTCGACATCACAGCAACCGGGCCGGTCCTCACCGCTGAGGAGTACACTGCGCAGGTCGCTTCGTAGGCTTTGGCAGCAACTTGCCACATGTCACCCCTTGTCGGTTCGGTGGATGATGTGTTGGATGACCTCAGGAGCGGATGAAAACACGCTCCCGAGGTGACATAGTGATCTTCGTCACAGCAGCGGTTCCATGGTATGGGTACTGAATGGCGATCTCCGTTCGATGTAGTTGATCACTGCACCGAACAGCCCGTCGGTCAGGACCATGCCGTGTAGGTGTCGACTCGGCTCGTCCGAGCCGGCGAGTGGTAGGGGGCGACCACGTGGCACCAGCTGTTCTTCACGCCTCGACCAGAAGTCGAAGTACCCGGGCACATGATCCAGAGTCGCTGGACCGCCGGGAAATGTTGGAGGAAGAATGACGACGACGGAGATCTCGGGATCCGCCAAGGTAGCGACCGGCTCGCTCACGCGACGTGAGCGTGTGGTGCTCTCCAACCTCACCGAAGAAGTGACCCTCGAGCAGATCGCCTCGAAGCTGTACGTCACGCGCAACACCGTGAAGTCGCAGGTCCGCAGCGTCTACCGCAAGCTCGGAGTCTCGACGCGCGCCGAAGCCGTCGAGTGGGCTCGCGCCGCAGGTCTGTACTCGACCGAAGATTGACCGGTCGCCCTCCGGGGCACCAGCCGTCTGCACGGCGGGTGTTCGCCAGGCGCGGACGCGTCACCCGCCGGACACACAGACCTGAGAAACTTGTCTGCATGCACAGACCTGTCCTCGTCGTCGCCGCTGTGATCGTCGACGACCTCGCGCGCCCGACGGTGTTCCTCGGCGCGCGACGGTCTCGGCCGGCCCACCTCGTGGGCCGCTGGGAGTTCCCCGGCGGCAAGGTCGACCCTGGCGAGACCCCCGAGCAGGGGCTGCACCGCGAGATCTGCGAAGAGCTGGGAGTGACCGTCGAGCTGGGCGACGAGGTTGTCGGACCCGACTCCGGCGGCTGGGTCATCACCGACAGGCACGTCATGCGGCTGTGGTTCGCACGGGTCGTCGACGGTGACCCCGCACCCCTGGTCGAGCACGACGAGCTCCGGTGGTTGAGCCCTGACGAGTTCTTCGACGTCCCCTGGCTCGACGGGGACGTGCGCATCGTCGAGCACATCGCCGGGTCCTTCGCGCGGGGTGCCGCCCAGCAGGAGACCGCCTAGCGGGAGCGCGGCTGTCCACCATCATGGACGGGCGTGTTTCCGCGGGCCGTCGCCCCCCCGTGCGTGAGGGCTACCAGGCGGAGGGCTTGTAGTCCTTGAGGAAGCAGCCGAAGACGTCTTCACCGAGCTCGCCGCGCACGATCGGGTCGTAGACCCGCGCCGCTCCGTCGACGAGGTCGAGGGGGGCGTGGAAGCCCTCTTCGGCCAGGCGCACCTTGGTGGTGTGCGGACGCTCGTCGGTGATCCAGCCCGTGTCGACGCTCGTCATGAGGATCTGGTCGGTCTCGAACATCTCGCGCGCGCTGGTGCGGGTGAGCATGTTGACGGCGGCCTTCGCCATGTTCGTGTGCGGGTGGCCCGGACCCTTGTAGCCGCGGGAGAACTGCCCCTCCATCGCCGAGACGTTGACGATGTAGGTGCGGTCGGCCTCGGCCTGGCGCATGGACTCACGCAGCCGGCTGATGAGGATGAACGGCGCCGTGCTGTTGCACAGCTGGACCTCGAGCAGCTCGAGGGCGTCGACGTCCTCGACGTTCTGCACCCACGAGTTCGTCGAGACGAGGTCGGGGACCAGGCCGCCGGCGTCGATCGCCGTCGCGTTGGCGACGCGCTCCATCGAGGCGGACCCTGCCGTCAGCGCCAGCTTGGTCAGCAGGTCGGCCGAGGTGACCGACGAGTGCGCGACGGCTGTGGACTCGGCCGGGACGCTGCCCTCGAGCGACGCCGGGTGCGTGTCGTGGCTGCGCCCGAAGGAGATGGTCTCGGGGAGGTAGCCCGAGGGGAGCTCGGAGTCCTCTGCTGCGGCGAGCGGTGCGTAGGCGCCGGGGGAGCGGCGCACGGTCTGCGCGGCGTTGTTGATGAGGATGTCGAGAGGTCCCTGCGACGCGACGTCGTCGGCCAGCGCGACGACCTGGGCGGGGTCGCGCAGGTCGATCCCGATGATGCGCAGGCGGTGGATCCAGTCGGCGGAGTCCTCCATGGCCTTGAACCTGCGGATCGCGTCGTTGGGGAACCGTGTGGTGATGGTCGTGTGGGCGCCGTCGCGGAGCAGCCGCAGCGCGATGTACATGCCGATCTTGGCTCGACCGCCGGTGAGCAGCGCGCGCTTGCCGGTGAGGTCCGTGCGCGCATCACGGCGTGACCTGTTGAGGGCCGCGCACTCGGGGCAGAGCTGGTGGTAGAACACGTCGACGTCGTGGTACTGCTGCTTGCAGACGTAGCAGGCCTGCGACTTGATGAGGCGTCCCGCGGAGTGACCTGTCGCGACGGGCAGCAGCTCGAGGCCCTGGGTCTCGTCGTCGATGCGGGTGGGGGCACCTGTCGCGGTCGCAGAGATGACGGCGTTGTCCGCCGAGCGGATCGCGTTCTTCGCGGTGTCGCGGCGCTGCTTCTTGACCGTCTTGTACAGACGGGCTGTCGCGCGCTGGAGCGCGATCTTGTCGGGGTGCTCCGGCTCGAGCTCGTCGGCGGCCTCGAGCACCCGGATGGCAGCAGCGAGCTCGGCAGGATCGATAGGCATGTGGACGATTATCTCCCGTCAGGCGGGGATCGGCGGCATCGCGCTGGTCACAGCGGTCCAGGGCCCGCGCCGTGGATGTGTCTCCAGGGTGCGCCGGCCATCGACGGCACGGCTGAGTGTGGTCGGGTGGTCCGCACGGTCCTGCGACGGCGTCGTCAGCGGTCCTTGAAATAGCGGAAGAGGTGCCGCTCTCTCGTCAGGACGAAGCCGAGGACCGATCCGAGGAGCGGCCCGGCCATCCCGGCGACCGCAGTGCGCGAACCGAGGACCGCGGTGTGCGTCGCGTCGAGGTCTCCGCCGAGCGTGGTCGCCACCACGATCGCCACAGCAGCGAGCAAGGTCGCTGGCAGCGTCCATGAGAGCGTCTCGAGCATGACGACCGCCCCGAGGTCTTGCCGCGTCGTGCCGGCGTGCAGCGCCGACGCCAGAGGAACGCGACGCAGCCGGACCGAGAGGTATCCGAGCCCGACCCCGATCCCGAGCACGCCCCAGGGCGCGAGCCGCGTGACCCGGGCATCGAGGCGCGACCTGCCGTCGAATGCTGTGCCGAGCGTGCTGTTGAGCTGCGTCAGCGCCGGGCTCCGACCAGCTGCGGTCTCATCGTCGGGCAGCAGGGTGGTCTGGAGCAGAGCGGGTGTCTGTGGAGACGTCGGCCAGATGTCGACCCAGCACTCGTCGAAGGCTGCAGCGTCGGTGGTCGGGACGAGAGCGGCGAAGCCGAGGCCCGGGCGGCGTCCGTCCTCGGGGTAGGCATAGACCCCAGCCACCGTCGCGGTCGTCTCGGAGGTCTGGAGCTCGCTCCCGGGGCGCACCGTCAAGGTCTGTGCTGCCTGCTCCGAGAGGATCACGCCAGCGCTGCCGATCTGCGTCCTCAGTACCTCGGGCAGACCGGGCGTGACCTCGATGACCGGGATCGTGGATGACGGGAGTGCCAGCGGGGTGAGCGACTCGGTCCCGGCACGGATTGCCCCTGCGGCCCGGACCCCGGAGACCGAGGCGAGGGCGGAGCACGCCGCGGGATCGATCCGGCCAGGTGCGTCGAGCGTGATGATCGAGGCTCCCGCGGCCTGGAACCTCTCGGCGGCAGCGGTGAGTTCCCGCACCGTCACGACGTCCGCTGCGCCGAGCCCGAGCACCACGGCTGCGAGGATCAGCGCGAACGTGAGGGTCCGGCTCGTCCCGCTGACGACGTCGCGCCACACCTCCCGCCAGATCGCCGCGGGGGTCATGGGCGACCGTCCTGGTAGTCGTGCAGGTCGATGTGGTCGGTGCACGCGTCCCGGGTCCGTGAGTCGTGCGTGGCGACGACCACGATCGTCCCCTCGGTGGCGATCTGACCCAGCGCCGCGTTCACCTCCGCGCCTGTCGCCAGGTCGAGCTGGGCTGTCGGCTCGTCCACCAGGAACAGGCTGGGACCTGCAGCGACGCCCCGCGCGAGCATGAGGCGTTGCGCCTCACCCCCGGACAACGACCGGAACGGCTGGTCGGCCACGCCGCCCAGCCCGAAGCGGTCGAGCAGGCCTGCCGCGTCGAGGTCGGCCGAGGCTGGCGCAGACCCTCGTGCCAGCAGCGGCAGTGCGACGTGGTCACGAGCCGTGCGTCCTGGGACGCCATGAGGGTTCTGGAAGACCCAGCCCACGCGATCGACACCGTCGTGGCGGATGCGTCCCTGGGTCGGCTGGGCCCAGCCGGCGAGCAGGCTGAGCAGCGTGCTCTTGCCGGAACCGGACGGTCCGGTCAACGCGTACACGCGTGCCGGGAGCAGGGTCTGACTCAGGCCACGGAACAGCCACGGGCCGTCGGCGAAGCGGTGACCGACAGCGTCGAGGGTCACCTGCATGCTGGGCCGGTCTCCGGGCTGAGCGCGACCAGGCTCGGCGACGTGGGGGTCTCGAAGGTCACGAAGGTCTGCCCGAGCTCGGATCCGACCACCTGGACGGCTGTAGGGATCCCGTCCCCGAGGACACACGCGGCCTGGCCGTCGAGGTCGTAGAGGGAGCCCGGTGGGACTGACGAGACGGTAACCGGCTCGGCGAGGGCCAGTCGACCCTGGATGGAGCTCTCTGCCCCGCGCACGGCCTGCAAGAACGAGTCCGACCCAGAGATGGTGGCTAGCGCCTCGGGCGAGGTCACCCGGCCCTCGTCTCCGACCGGCACTGTCAGGTCGTCGATCTCCAGGTTCCGTGCACCGGGGACGGCTCCGACGGGGAGCCGAGCCACGACGGCCCCTGTGAGCCCGCCGGTCAGTGTGGCCACAGGGTCGCCAGCCGAGACGACGCCGCCTGTGCTGCTGTCGCACGTGGACACGGTGACGGTCTCTCCGGGCAACCACAGCACTCGGGCCGCGCGGATCACGTCGCGGTCCGGGGCGGGGTCACCGGCGATCGCGAAGAGGTCGACGGTGGCGTCGAGGGTCGCGCTCCCGACGGTCCCGTCGACAGGCACTGACTGACCGAGCCGGGCCAGCTCCGTCTGGAGAGCGGTGACGTCTGGGCCTGTGGTGCCCAGCTCGAGGTCGCGCCACAGCGGGACGGTGGTCGCCAGGTTCAGCGTCTGCACCCCGTCGACGGACAGAGAGCCCTGACCGGACACCAGCTCCAAGCCTGCGGCGCAGGACCAGGTGGTGACTAGTCCAGAGGCCGGAGAAGACACCGACGTGTCGCCGCCGACGGTGAGCGCGATCTCGACCGTCCGGGGGTCGGTGAGCTGGCGCTCGGTCACCGGCACAGACCCGACAGGTGCGGCGCTCGCCAGCGAGGCAGGCGTAGCGGATGCCGAGAAGGCGACACCCGCGCCCGCGCCCAGAGCGGCGACCACTATCCCGCCGAGCGCGGCCAGCCCCGTCTTCACTCGTCGGTCACTGGTCATGCGCCCGGTGCCGAACCAGGTGCGAACAACCCGAGAGGGTCGTTGTTGCACAGCATGAATGCCGCCTGCCCGAGGCCGGCTGAGACGCTCTCGAGGAGGGGAAGGTCTCCGTCTGCGTTCGTGTAGTCCTCGGCCGAGAACGACGGGTCGACCACGCCCTCTCGCACCAGGCACGCAGCCAGGATCGTCGCTTCGTCGAGGTTCTCGGGGTTGCGTCTGACCCAAGAGTGCAAGGCGCCGACCGTATCCTCGCCAGATTCGGCTGAGCAGGTCGAGACGTGATCTTCTACGGATCCTTGCTCTGCGTCGTCGGGGGCGGTGAACGAGAACGCACCGTTGGCGTCGAACGTGATCTCGGTGATGCCGAAGGCAGTGAGACACCCGGAGAATCGGTCGCGCGTCTCCGAGAGCTCTTGATCGGTGATCAAGCCGTCCGAGAGGATGGTCCGGACGAATTCGGCAGAGGCTCCGGTGAAGGCTTCTGTGAACTCTCCGGCCCATGGGCCGCTGAATGTGGGCAGCTCCTGGGCTGTCTGGGCTGATTGCCCCGACGTGGCTCCGTCGGACGAGTCGCAGGCGGTCGCCGTGACGAGAAGCGCACACGCCAGAACGGCGGCCCGAAGGCCGCCGGACGGATGGGTGAGATAAAGGTCCATCAGATCTTGACGTCGAAACCATACGTCGTGGCGTTGGACCAGCAGGCGGTCTGCGACGACGTGCCTCCCTTGCCGACCCACACCGCGTACTTGTACGAGGTCCCCTTGATGACGTTGAAGTGACGTGCCGAGGAACAGGTGGAGTTCTTGACCGACCACCATCCGAGGTGGGTGACCGTGCAGGAGGCCGCTGACGCAGGAGCGGCGGTGATGACTGATCCGATGCCAGAGAGTGCCCCGGTCGACAGCGCTACCGCCGCGACGAGCCCGATCACACGAAGCTTCAGTACCATTTAGCCGCTCCGTCCGTGTTGGGTGATATCACGGACAGTATCTCGGAGAGGCTTTCGGGTGCTATGGGACTGAAGTCCTTATTTCTCGTCGGTGCGCGGGGCGGCACCCTCGCCGGTCGTCAGCTCCGCGTGCACCGTCTCGCCGGCGAGGACGAGGTAGAGCTCACGCCGTGCCTTCTCGAGGGCGCGGACGGCCTGGGTGGCCTGGTCCTCGGTCCCGGTACGGGCGATCTGGTGGGCGGCACTGCCGAGTGCCTCCATCGCCTCGCGGAGGGCGCGGGCGGGGTGGGCGGTCTGACCTGTGGCGCGATCCCACGGGGCGACGAGGTGCTCGCGGTGCTCTTCGACGTACGCCGTCCCCTCGGGTGTCAGGCTCGCGAGCTTGCGGCCCGAGTCGGCGGTGATGGTGATGAGCCCTTCGTCTTCGAGCAGGTTGAGGGCGGGGTAGATCGCGCCGGGGCTGGGCGACCACCGGCCGCCGGAGCGCTCGGTGATCTCCTGGATGAGCTGGTAGCCGTGCATCGGCTGCTCGCTGAGCAGCATGAGGATGGCACCGCGGATGTCACCGCGACCGGCTCGTGAGCCGGGGCCGCGGCGCGGCCCGCGCGGTCCGCCGTGACCTCCTCGACCGCCGAAGCCACCTCGGCCGCCACGGCCGTCGTGGTCGTCGTCGGCCCCGCCGCCGCGCGGTCCGCCGAAGCCGGGGCCGGACCCGCCCGGGGTGTCGCCCCGGTCTCTGCCGCCGGCACGGGCGAACCCGCCGCGGTGGCCCGGGAAGGGGGTGCCCTGACCGTCAGGGCGGGTGCGACCGCTCGGGCGGCCGTGGTGGTCGTGGTGGGCCTCGTCGGGCCTCTCGTGACCGTCGGGGTGGTCTGTCCGGTCGCGGCCCCACGGGGCGCGGTCGTCGGTCGTGGGGCGCTGTCCGCGCCAGGTGCGAGTGATGTCGGGACGCATGGAGGGTCTCCTCGGGTTCAGCCGTGATGAAGGTGGGGGGCGCGGTGCCGCGCTCGGTGCGGTCTCTGCGTCGCGATGACTGCAGGAGGACCGGGAGGGGGAGCCGGGGTGGATCGCCAGCTCGACCGATGAGTCAAAGATATATCGACGATATATCTTTGCCAAGGGTGCCGATGTGGAGATCGCGTGAGCACCGACGCACCGACGCACCGACGCACCGACGCACCGACGCACCGACGCGCCGACGCGCCGATCGGCCACCGGTCGGCGTGAGACGGGTGCAGTTCACGGTCGGGTCGGCAGATGAGGTGCCGTCGTTCGTACCCATGGCATTCGCTCTTGCACTCGCTGTCACGAACCAACCACCTAGTTGTGACACCCACCCCGGTCGGCGCTCCACGTCAAACCCTCGTGGGTCAGCAGAGTGGGAGGTCGTCGGTGACTTCCTGGGATCGTGACGCCATCCCTGCGCCGCGGTCGAGCCTGTACGAGCAGCTCGCCCGAGACGTCAGGGGAGTTCGGTAGGAGCCCCATGGTCACGCGACCTCACGAGAGAAGCGCAGCCGCAGACCATCCGGTGCGGCAGCGGAGGACGGCCACGGCCGACAACCCCACCTCGGTGGAGCAGGGACGACAGACACCATGAGCACGCAGAACACCTCGCACGGCCGCAAGCGCATGTACCTCGCCGCAGGATCTCTTGTCGGCGTCGCCGCGCTCGTGACGGCAGCCGCGTTCACCGACTTCGCCAACCTCAACCTCACCAGCGGCTCGGACGACTCCGGCATCGGTGGGAACAACCGCTTCAACATCCAGGTGGTGGGGACTGACGACGAGGGCACCCCGGTCCCCGGATCGTGGCAGGAGGCCGCCACGACGGAGGGCGTGGACATCACCCTGCCAGGCAGCGACCTGATCGCTCCCGGAGACACCCTCTCCGTCTCGATCCCGTTCCGCAACGAGAGCCCGGTGCTGGGCGCTGACCTGACCTTCACCCTCCAGGACCGCCCTGGCTCGACCTCCGACACGGGGATCGCCGACGCCTTGCGCTACACGCTGAGCGTCGACGGCACAGCGCTCGTCACGGATGTGCCCCAGGCCGCCGTGGCCGGCATCGCCCTGGGTCAGCTGCTGGCCGGAGAAGGCTCTGTCCTCGACCTGTCGGTCA
Source organism: Sanguibacter sp. Leaf3 (assembly GCF_001425965.1). NCBI lineage: Bacteria > Bacillati > Actinomycetota > Actinomycetes > Micrococcales > Sanguibacteraceae > Sanguibacter > Sanguibacter sp. Leaf3. The sequence goes on from NZ_LMRH01000003.1 coordinate 180,187, forward strand.
CCCTCCCTGACCAGGGCTCAGACGCCGCGAACAACACGCTGCAGGGGCAGGTCTTCTACGTGCAGGCGCACCTCGACGCAGCCTCGACGCAGCAGTGATCTCGGGCCGGGCAGCACCAGGGCAGGTGCTGCCCGGCCATCAGTCCGCCCGACGGAGAGGAGAGACCAGCCCGATGCACAGCACGGACGGGACCTGCGCCCCTGCACGCAGCGGGCGGGTCCGGATCATGGCTGCCGGTGGCGTCCTCGTGGCTGCGGGGGTACTGCTCTCGGCGGCCACGCTCGCCGACGTCGCCGACACCCTCGTCACGATGGACGGCTCTCGCAGCACCTTCGACATCCTCGTCGCCGGGAGCGCGACCCCGGAGTGGTCCCCCGTGCCGACCGACTGGCAGCAGGGGAACGTCGAGGCGCTCACGATCACGCTCTTCGACGGTCATGGTGGAGGGGCCCTCCTGGCTCCGGGGGGAGCGCTCGCGGTCCGTGTCGCGGCGCTCAACGCCAGCCCTCGGGTCGCCGCCTCGCTCAGCCTGACGATCGTCGACCCCGATCCACGGTCCGACGGCGTCGACCCGGTGACCGGGAACCGGACGGAGCTGTTCGACGAGCTCGTGTTCACGGTCCGTCACGGTGAGACCGTCCTGCTCGACCGGACTCCTGCACGCGACCTCAGCACCTACACCTGGGGCACTGCGCTGCCTGCGGGCGGGAGCACCGTCCTGGACGTGACGATCGAGATGCCGGCCACGCTCGGGAACGAGTGGCAGCTCGCGGCGACCGACGTGCAGTTCGCCTTCGTCGCGGTCAACGCATGAACCAGCCACCTCGCTCCGGTCGGACGCGTCTGGCCCTGGCTGGTGCTGCACTCGTCCCTGTCCTGGTCGGCGTCGCGATCACCACCGCGGCCTACACCGACAGGGCGGTGCTCACCCTCGGGACCGGTGCGGCCGGTTCAGGTCTGGGCAACCCCGCCAGGTTCGACATCGCTGTCCGTGGGTCCGACAGCCTGCTGCACGACGGGGCGTCGCCTCAGGAGGCCGTGGCTCTCACGCTGGAGAACGGTTCCAAGCTGTCCGAGAGCTCACCTGTGGACTTCGAGGTGGTGCTGGTGAACAGGGCCCCGGGGGTCTCGGGGGACCTCATCCTCGCCGTCTACGACCCAGATCCCGTCGCCGCCGACCTCTTCGACGCGCTCCGCTTCACGGTCTACCTCGACGGGGCACCTACCCCGGTCCTCGCCGACGCGCCCCCTGCGCAGGTGGTCGAGGAACGCCTGGCCTTCGAGGGCGTCGCGCCTGGTGAGGAGCGCCTCGTCACCGTGTCCGTGCTGATCGCCGAAGGCTCTGGACTGGATGTGGCAGGGAAGTCCACCCAGATCGGTCTGCTCGTGGACGGGCAGAGCCGATGAGCACCGCCCTGCGCAGCGCCGCCCTGCGCAGCGCCGCCCTCGGGCTCGTCCTGCTCTCGGTCGCTGCCGCCCCGGCATCGGCGGCCGACCTCATCGACCCGGGGACGACCACGGTCTCCCTCGAGGCGCCGGCGCCAGGGGAGTCTCAGTCCTTCGACCTGTCGGTCACGAGCGTGACAGAGACCGCGGTCCCTCTCGAGATCACGGTCCTGGACCTGTCGGGACGCCTGACCGGCGGTGCGGCTCCCGTGGAGCTCGAGCTGGTAGACGACCAGGGTGCGTCGGTCCTCCCGACGACGAGTGCCGCGGCACTGCCAGGCACCACTCTCGACCTCCCCGACCTCGCTCCCGGGTCCACCTATCACCTCACCGGCGTGCTGACCTTGCCGCTCGCCGCAGGTGACGAGTACCAGGGGGCGGGCGGAGAGCTCGTCCTCCGTTTCCAGGTCCCGACCGACCGTGCTGCCGACAGCGGTCCCCACGGAGTCGAGCGGTCCGCTGCGGTCCGCCCTCAGGAGCCCGGTCCGCTGCTGGGCCTCGCGAGCACGGGTGCACAGGTGTCAGCGGCTGGTGCTGCCCTCGTGCTCGTCCTGCTCGGATCCGTTCTTGCACGTCGTCTAAGGAGAAGCCCGAATGCTTGAGACGAGACGGCAGCACAGGCTGCGCTGGGGGGCTGGGGGCCTCGCCTCCTCGGCGCTCCTCCTCGTCCTCCTCCTGGTCTGGTCCACGACCACGAGTGCCGCCTACAGGGACCAGGTGCACGTGCAGACGGCATCTCTGGCGGCCACGACGGTCCCGCCGTCCCACGTCGGCCTGTCAGCGCACTCACGCATGTTCGACACGGGTCTGGGCCTCGGAGGGTCAGGCGACGTCTATGTCTGGGGCCGGACGAACCTCGGGATCAACGGCGGTGCGGCCAGCCCGGGAGTCTCCCGCGGAGCGCAACGGGTCCCTCTGCCGGCAGGTTCGATCCGTCAGGTGACCGGAACCTTCCAGAACGCCAACGCCCTCGACAACCAGGGGATGGTCTGGGGGTGGGGCTTCCTCCCTGGCCGTGACGGGACCGACGCGCTCAAGCCGAACGACACCCCGGAGCGGGTGCGGATCGACACTCCGTCGAACGGGACTGGGCCTGTGCTGGACAGGATCGTCACGATCTCCTCGACCGAGAGCGCCGCTGCCGGCATCCGCGACGACGGCACCGTGTGGCACTGGGGAGAGACGACAGGCTCTGGCGGGAACCTCGGTGCCGGTGCGAGCCAGGTCGTCGGGCTGCCAGACCCGTCCGTCCCAGGCAACCGTCCGGTCTACCTCAAGGGGGCGAACACGAACTTCTACCTGATGCTCGAGAACGGGGACGTCTGGTACTGGGGAGGGTGGCTCGCCAACAGCCTTCCTGCCGGGCTCGGCAGTGCCGACGTGACCCCCCGGCGGATCGTCGCGCTCGACCCGTGGACGAAGTCTCGGGTCGGGGCGGGTGAGCCCTACATCACCGCGGTCGACGGAGGGATCAACATGGGCGGAGCGCTGCTCTCGGACGGACAGCTCCTGAGCTGGGGACTCGGCTCCGCCTTCGTCGGCGGGCGTCCGGTGGTGAACGACCTCGCGGCGCGCGACCCGGGCATCGTGCCTGGGCTCTCAGGGATCACCTCGATGCAGTTCGGCCAGACAGGTGTCGCGATGCTGGACTCGGAGGGCCGGCTCTGGGGTTATGGGGCGCCGCTCGACAACGGCTACCTCCCCCTGGAGGTCCAGGTGATCAGCAGCGGGGTCGTGCAGTTCGCGGCAGGCGCAAGCTTCTTCATCTGGCAGGACACCGCCGGGCTCTTCTGGGGCAGGGGCTTCAACGTGGCAGGGGCGATCGGCAGCCCCGTCGGTTCGGGCATCGGCAACGGGAGCAGCGGAGGTCGGCTGGTCACCACCGATCTCACGGCGGTCGCCCGATGACGGGGCGAGAGAGGCTCCAGCCCCGCACGGGACGTCGTCGCCTGGGTGCGGCCACCGGGGTGCTCCTCGTCGCCGGGACGGTCGTCTCGAGCGCGTCGTACACGGACGAGGCGACCCTGGGCCTCGCCGGAGCGGGGATCGGGTTCCCGCACACCTTCGCGATCGGTGTGGTCGCTGCCGACGGGACGGCTGAGCCGGCGGACGGCGAGGCGGGGGTCGAGTGGCTGGTCGAGGGCGCGGGGACCCTCGTCCCCGGTCGGTCGGTGAGCACGGTCGTGCAGGTCTTCAACAACACGCCTACCCTCGACGCCGACACTGTGCTCGAGGTCGTCGCACGAGGTGGCGACGGGGCTGTCGCCGAGGCCATCCCCAACATCACACCCCATCTCCGGCTGAGCGCACAGGACCAGGACGGGGTCGTCCTGTTCTCCGACGTCCCGTGGGAGCAGGCACGCGGCTCGGTCGGGCGCCTGGTGGCACGGGGATCTGGATCTCTCGCTGCAGGGGAGCCCTACACCACCGGACCTGCAGGTTCCGAGCGGCAGATCACCCTGACGATCGACTACCTCGACGAGCCCGGGGTCGAGGCGCTCAACGGTGGTCAGGCAGCGCTCTCGCTCAGGATCGACGCGACATCGGTGACCCCGTGACGGGCGGCGCAGGGCTGCCGGCCAGGCACCGTCGGCCCACGCAGCCTCGTCGGTGGACCGCTGTGCGAGCCTTCGGCGCGGTCCGGTCGTCAGTGCTCACGGGCTCCGCGGTCCTGGGGGTCGCGAGCCTCGTCGTCTTCGTCGGGTCGATGATCTTCGGCGTCCGGCCCCTGGTGGTGGTCTCCGGGTCGATGGAACCAGCGCTCCCCGTCGGGTCCGTGGTCTTCTCGAGGAGCACCCCCGCTGCAGAGCTCGAGGTCGGTGACATCGTCACGGTGGAGCGCCCGCGCGACCTCGGGCTCGTCACTCACCGGGTCGTCTCGACCACCGCGGGTCCCGGCGGCTCGACCGCGCTGGTGCTCCGCGGCGACGCGAACACCGTCGACGACCCCGAGCCGTACGTCGTCTCGTCGGCGGGACGGCAGGTCTGGCACGTGCCGGGCCTCGGGCACGTCGCACTGTTCTTGCAGACCCGTGGTGGGCTGGCGGTCGCCGGGGCCGTCGCCCTCGTCGTGCTCGCGGTCTTCGTGCTCGACCCGGCACGCATGGCGGGCCGAGTGGAGGGCGATGGTCGAGGTGGCGTGGACCCGGGCCGTGATGACCCGGACCGTGATGACCCGGACCGTGATGACCCTGCCACGCGCCGTCCGGGAGGCGCTACAGGTTCGTGAGGGCGCGCTGGTCGTGCTCGAGGGCTACGCAGACCACGATGCGGCCGAGTTCGACGGCCCACCATCCGTGGCGGCGGTCTCCTCTGCCGGCCCCTGGAGAGCGTCCTGGCCCGGACAGACGCGGGACGACCGTGACGGTCCCGGTGAGCTCGATCCGTACCTGCAGGTCCACGAGCCTGGAGCAGCGCTGGTCTGACGCGGACAGCGTCTTGAAGGCCGCCTCCTTCGCGCAGAACTGGATGCGGTCCCAGGCGATCCCTGGTGACACAGCCGAGAGCGTGGCGAGGTCGTCGATCTCCGGTGGTCCGCTGACGTGCTCGAGGACCTTGGGCGGCAACGGTGCGTGGGGCTCAGCATCGATCCCCAGGCCTGCGAGGTCCCGCGCGTCTGCGACGACTGCCGCCGCGTACCCGCCGCAGTGGGTGAGGGAGCCGATCACCCCGACCGGCCAGAAGGGGCGCCCGCGGACACCCCGCGGGATGCCGACGGGGCGCACCCCGAGGCCCTCGAGCGCCAGGTGCCCGCAGCGACGCGCTGCCGCGAACTCGGCGAGCCTGGAGGGCACCATCCGCTCGGTCCCGTCCCTCTCGGGGCCGAGAAGGTCTGCTGGCGTCCCCGGGAGCGTCGTGTCGACGGCTGCGGAGCCCAGCGGTGCGACACGGCGGATCCCCGGGACGCCGTCGCCTCCGCGGCCATGGCCAGCCGTCAGACCGTCCTCAGGGTCTGCGTCGCGGCTCTGCGGAGGGCCTGTCACGTCCGCGCGCCCCCTCCGAGGTGGACGAGAGGTCTCGGCGCGGGCCCACCGGACAGGGACCGCAGTGACTCGCGGACGAGCGGGATCGGGACCTGGGCGTGCTCGCCGATGAAGAAGTGGTCCCCCGGGAAGGTGTGGACCACAGTGCGCCCCGATGTCGTCTGGTGCCACCCTGCCAGGTGCCCCGCAGGCACGAGAGGGTCCTGGGCTCCCGAGAGCACGTGCAGGTCTCCGGTGAGCGGGACGTCGTCAGCGCCCTGGCCCGGGACGTCGACGGCGAGCCGCAGGTCGGCTCGCAGGTTCTGCACGACCAACGGCCGCAGGCTCGGCCTGTCGACGAGCTCGGGCGGGATGCCGCCCCAGCCCACGACCTGCTCGAAGAGCTCGTCGTCGGTGACCTCGGCGTCGAGCCCGCGAGGGGGCCTCGCCCCTGGCCCTCGGCTCCCTGAGGCGAAGAGCACCCGGGGCCCGGCTGACGGGTCCTCGGCAGAGAGGACGCGCGAGACCCGCAGGGCGACCCGCGCTCCCATGCTGTGCCCGAAGACCGCCCACGGGCGGCCCGAGACGTGCCGCCCGACTCTCTCGGCGAGGTCGGCGACGAGCTCCTGCCGGGATGTCGCCGGAGTCTCGCCGGAGCGCGTGCCGCGTCCGGGGTAGTCGACGGGGACCACCTCGACCTCAGGCATCGCCGCAGCCCACCGCTCGTAGACACGGGACGCCGTCCCCCCGGCGTAAGACAGGCAGACGAGCGTGGTCCGGGTCCTCATGGGACTGCGACGCCGGCGCGGTCGTGCTCGAGCCGGAGGTCGATCGCGGCATAGTCCGCCCGCATGCGGGCGAGGGCCTCGTCCATCGGCATGACCACCGGGAACGCGAAGGTCGAGACGATCTCCTCCAGGCGCTCCTCCATCGTGCCCCGGATGGTCCAGAGTGGGATCTTCAGGTCGTCGATCGTCTGCGCGAGCATCTGGTCGCAGTACTCACGGAACTTCTCGTTCATCGGCCGGTGCCCGTCGTCGGTCATCGCGTGCTCGTTCTCGAGGTGCACGACAGCGTCGAAGGTGGACCTCACGTGCTGGCGGAACGCGTGACCGTACTGAGAGATCACCTGGTCGAAGAACCGCATCTCGTCGGTGAGGTCGGCGGGGTCGATCTCGTCGAGCATCTGAGCGGTCGCGCTCGGGTTCATCCCGTACCGCACCCGAGCCGCACCGTAGATCCACTCCTGGAGCGACGAACCGTCCGAGAGGAAGGTGTCGCCCAGGACTGCCTCGGCCACGGCGCGGCCGGTGTGCCGGCGCATCGCCAGCTGGAGGTACTCGGCCGGGGTGACTTCCGAGAGCCTCTTGCCCGGGACAGCCTCGGGCATGATCTCGCGGATGGTCTTGGCGAGGGTGCGGGGGATACCCGTGTAGTAGGACAGGGCGAGGACGGTCGAGGTCTTGCCCGACGAGTACGTCCCGGAGACAGAGATCTTCATGGTCGTTCCTTCTCAGAGTGGTGGAGGCCGGGTCGAGCACCCAGCGCGGGGTGGGCTACGGGAGCCTGTGGGCGAAGGTGCTGCGCTGCGTGATGCCTGCTGAGCGGGCCGTGAACTGGATGTTGCGCCACGTGGCCCCGTGGACCGTCAAGAGCTCGGCGCTCGTCACGTGCACACCGATCGGAGCAGGCTCGGACCTCTCGGGCGGGCTCTCGTCACGGGTGAGGGTGGTCTGCTGCATCCACAAGGTGGCTGACTCGGCCCTGGAGACCCCGTCCATCTCGTAGAGCAGCACCTGTGCGAGCTGGAGCGAGCTCACGAAGACGTCGACGAGCCCTGGGAATGGGCTCTCCTCGGCCTCGATGCCGTGCGGTGTGCTGCCGTCACGTCCTGTGACGTCGAGGACCGCCAGGGCGGTGAGCGCGCCGACGTCGGCGGTGACGCCGGTGATGTCCTGCTGGCGGCGGCGGTACCCGTCGCCCCAGAGTCGGGAGTGACCTTGGCCCAGGACGTCCTCGAGGGGGAGGGTGGTCCGGCGCACGTCGGTCTGCGGACGGTCCGGGTGGACCACCTGACACCTCACGCGCATGGCCCCGACGGAGGCGATGACGGTCGTCGTCGTCTCGCCGTCCCCAGGGCCGGCCACCGAACGCTTGATCGACGCCGACAACGGGATCGCATCGAGGTCCTCCTCGGGGCGGGTGCCGGCCTGGAGCACGAGCCCGGTGATGCGGGACCGGGCCCGAGCGTCGTCGTCGAGGCCCCGGGCCAGGCAGAGCAGCGCGTCGGCCAGCTGAGCCCCGACGAGCATCGTGTCGACCGTCGACAGGTGGGGCCGCAGGTCGCTCCCCACCTTCTTGCGGGACCAGTCGGTCGGGTACTCGACGCCGAGGACCCCGGTGACAGAAGAGCCGTCGAAGGTCAACGGTGAGTAGTCGTACCGCGCCCGCCTGTAGCCGGCCCCGAAGAACCTGGTCTCAGCAGGACCGAGATAGTCCTCGATGGTGGTGAAGGTCAGGACGGAGCCGTTCACGAGGCGTCCTCGGTCGGCTCGGGTTGCTCGTCCCGCGATGCCAAGGCTCGCTCGTAGGCCCCCACGAGATCACCGACGGTGTGGACGTCGACGATCGACGTGTCGCCCGAGAACGGGTCGAGCCCTGTCTCGTCCTCCAGGGCGATCACGAGGCGTGCCAGCATCAACGAGTTGAGGCCGAGGTCGCCGAACCTGTCGTCGGGACCGATGGGGTCGTCGTCCAGGGTGTCTGCCAGGAGGACGCGGATCTCCTCTTCGATGATGCGTGCGGTCGGGGTGTTGGTCAGCATGTCAGTCCTCCGTCGATGACGAGTGTTTGTCCGGTGATGAACGAGGCGGCGGGCGAGGCGAGGAAGTCGACGACAGCGACGACCTCCTGGACGGTCCCGAGTCGTCGGAGCGGTGTCCGGCGTTCGATCCGGGTGCGGTTCTCCGGGGTGACCCCGGAGGTCATGTCGCTGTCGAAGTACCCCGGGACGACCGAGTTGACGAGGATGTTCATCGGCCCGAGCTCGCGCGCCAGGCTCCGGGTGAAGCCGTCGAGCCCTGCTTTGGCGGCGGAGTAGACCGACACGCCCCGGTGACCGCGGACGGCGTTGATGGACGAGACGTTGAGGATGCGCCCACCGCCTGACACCGTCATGGCACGTGCGCACGCCTGTGCCACGAGGATCGGGGCGACGAGGTTGACCGCTACCAGGGAGTCCACCTGGCGGCGGGGCGTGGTGAGGAGAAGCTCTTGGTGCAGGTAGCCGGCGTTGTTGACGAGGACGTCGATCCGCCCGAAGCGCGCGACGACCGACCGGACGAGGCTCTTGGCCGCGTCGCCCTGCTCGAGGTCGACCTCGGTCCAGTGGAACCTGTCGGGGTGGTCCTGGAGCATCTGGGACGTGAAGTCTGTCTGCGTCCTGCTCGAGGTGGACACCCTGTACCCCTGGGCGAGGAAGCTCTCGACGATGTGCTGGCCCAGTCCTCGGCTGCCACCGGTGACGACTGCGACGGGTGGGTCGGCGCGGGTCATCACGCCCGCCTCTTCTTGAAGCGGTCCGAGTGGTGCGGACTGTCGACGACGACGATCTTCGCGGGCACCTTGTAGGCGTCGAGGCGGGTCCGGCAGTGCGCGTCGACCCGGGCACGCAGACCGCGTCGGTCCTCGGGCTCCACGAGCGAGACCACGGCCTGGACCACGTGGCCCGTCACGGGGTTCGCGAGCGCAGAGACCGTGACGTCGGCGATGTTGTCGATCTCGAGGAGGACGGACTCCACCTCGTTGGGGTAGACCTTCTCCCCGCCGACGTTGATCAGCTCAGACGTGCGTCCGAGGATGTGCAGGTACTCGCCGTCGACCTCGACAGCGTCCTGGGTGTTGAAGAAGCCGTCGTCGTCGAAGGGGGCTTCGGCGTTGAGGTACCCGAGCATGGCCATCTCCGACCTGATCCACAAGACGCCGTCGACGACCTTGTGCTCGAAGCCTGCGCCTCCGAGACGGACCCAGAGCGAGTCGTTCGCCCGCGAGCTCGTCGCCATGATGCCGAGCTCGGAGAGACCGTAGGTCTGCTTGAGGCGGACGTCGGGCAGGTCGGTCGCCATCCGTCCGAGCGTCTGCGGCGGCATGGGCTCGGTCCCGTAGGTGATGAGTGTCAGCGACGAGGTGTCGTGCCGGCGGTGCGCACCGTCGATGAGCGTCATGGTGAGGAAGGTCGGGGTGGTCGGGAGGACCTCGACCCGGTGCTCCGCGATCGTGGCGAACACCTGGTCGGGTGTGCGCTGAGGGATCGTGACGAGCGTGCCGCCCTGGCTGAGGGTGTGCAGCAGGGTGTTGATGCCCCCGATGTGGTCGAGGTTGAGGAACGACAGCGTCCGGTACCCGCGCCGCACGTCGAGGTAGCGGGCCAGGACCTTGTCGAGATCGAGGACCGAGGCCTTGGCGCGTCCGGTGGTCCCGGAGCTGAAGAGGACCAGACCGGGGTGCCCGAGGCTGCCGAGCCTGGCGTACAGGGGATGTGCGGCGGTGACGCCTGTCGACCTGTGGACGATCCTGCCGTCAGTCGGGCTCAGGGAGACGACACTCTCGACCTCGCCCACCTCGCGGAACTCCTCTGCCTTCGCGGCGGGGAGATCTGTCATGGGGACGCAGACTGCGCCGAGCGAGACCAGTGCCAGGAGCGCTGCCGCCGCCTCGGAGGAGTGGCCCGCCTCGAGGGCCACGACCCGTCCGGCGATGATCCCGTGGAGCCTGAGCTGGTCGGCGTAGGTGTCCACCTGGTCCGCGAGCTCGGCATACGTGGTGGACGACTCCGCATGGACGATCGCCTCGAGATCACCGTGGGTGGCGAGTCGGGCGAGAAGTGCGGTGATCATGTGGGGCTCCCTGAGAGGTGCTGTCGTGTGCGGGCCGAGGCGGGTGGTCGGAGCGAGGGGTCGGCGTCGACGTGTCAGCGTCCTGACGGACCGGAGACGAGGGCCACACCGCTGGGCCCCGGGTGGACCGCGCTGTCGGACAGGGCGATCGCGAAGTCGGCGTACGAGACCGAGCGGTCGAGGTGCTCCTCTTCGGCCACTCCGGGCGGGTGCGAGAGATAGCTGCCTGTGCGGGCTCCGTCGGGGGTGAACAGCGGTGGCGGGACCAGGTACGACCACGACAGGTTGTCCGGCTGCCCGGACTCGAGGTGGTCCCGGAGGAGGGCGTGGGCGATCCCCCGGGGAAGCGTCGTGACGGGGAACAGCGGGTGCTGCCAGAACCGCTCGCCCGACGAGAGGTGCAGGGCTCCGGCGCCGCCGACGGTGACCAACCGAGCCACCTGTGCGTCTGCGAGGCCGCGACGGATGCTCGAGTCGAGCGTGACGAGCCTGTCGGCACGGATGGAGCCAGGCAGGCGGACGGCGTTGATCGCGGCGTCGCACCCGCCGGCAGCCTCGGCGACCGACTCTGCGTCGAAGGCGTCAGCCGTCACGACGCTGGCCCTGGGGTCGAGCGGGTCGCTCAGCCGCGAGGTGTCTCGGACGGCTGCCACCACTTGATGGCCCGCGTCGAGCAGCTCGAGCGTGCAGGCCCGCCCCGAACGCCCCCCGGCTCCGAAGACGACCACGGTGCTCATGCTGGGTCCTTCGGCCGATCGGCACCGGAGTTCTGAGAGACCGACGGCGGGTGTGCTGTGTCGACGTGAGAGATGTGGGACATCACAGGCTCCTCTGGGTACGGGGGCTGCTGATCTCGACGGCAATCCCCTTGGCAACCGTCTGGTTGGGTTGACCATAACCCTCATAAAACACCCGTGCAACAACTTCCGCAGGAGTTCATTCAGGCGACTTCTTGTCACCTGAAGCGCTACTTCCTCTGTCGTCAGCTCTTTGTCTCTGGTCCTTGCTGCACCGGGACCAAGGTCTCGCGCGGAATGGTTTTAGAAGGGGTTGAATTTCGCGATCTCCGGTGGTGAGAATGCCGTGCCTGGACCCGTGGCAGGGCGTCGACACCACCCCAACCAACTGTTCGGTTGCCAACCGGACGCTGCGGTCCTACTCTCTGACGCATGCCTCTCGACCATGAACCCACGTCTGTCTCCCCTGCCCTCACACGTCATCCGAGCCTGGCGGTTCCAGGGATATCTAGCGGTCCGCGAGGTACGGGACGCGTGGGTCGTCGAGGACTGCCTGCCGGCGAGCTCCTTCGTCGGGGTGGCCGCCCTCGCGCTGCCGGGGCTGCGCGTCGAGATCGAGGCGGTCGCGGTCGTCTGAAGACGGCGTGGACCAGCCGGTCCAGGTCTGGTGAGAACAACCCTCTGGAGGAGAGATGACCCACGACCTCGCACGCGAGATCACCACCATGAGCCGCTCTGAGCGCGCCGCGATCTTGTTCGAGGAGATCATCACGAATGATCGCCCCGAGCTGGCCGACCACGTCTTCGCGGCCGACTTCTCGTGGCCCCAGTTCGACCTGCACGGCCCCGACGGTGTCCGCACCTGGGTCCGAGCCTTCAGGACCGCCTTCCCCGACATGGAGGACCACGTCGTCGAGCAGGTCGAGCAGGGCGATCTTGTCGTCACGCGGGTCAGGTGCGAGGGCACTCAGACCGGAGCGTTCCGTGGACTGCCGCCCTCGGGCCAGCGCGCCGACTTCACAGCGATCGGGATCGACAGGTTCGGCGACGACGACATGATCGTCGAGCGGTCGGCCTGGTTCGACATCGCCGACCTCATGCGGCAGCTCGGGCACACCACGCTCGAGGTCCCTGCGGTGGACCGTCCGTGACGTGGCCACCAGACGGGAGGACGACATGAGCCAGACCCCGGCCGCTGAGGCCTCTGAACGAGACGGGCACCACGCTGTGCTGACGAGACCTCCCGCCGCGGGAGACACAGGCGGCTCGCGGGACAGGTGGGCGGCTGTCGTCCTCCTCGGGCTCACGACCTTCGTGGTGGTCGCCGCAGAGATGACCCCTGTCGGTCTCCTCACCCCGATCAGCACGGGTCTGGGGGCCAGCGAGGGGACGGTGGGCCTGTCGCTCGCCATCACCGGGCTCGTCGCGGCAGCCATGGCGCCGCTGACTCCGATGCTCGTCCGGGGGACCGACCGGCGGACGGCGATGGTCGTCCTGATGCTCGTCGTCGCGATCGCCAACGCGCTCACGGCGGTCTCCACGAGCTTTGCCGTCATGTCGGCTGCGCGTGTCCTCCTGGCGGTAGGGATGGGTGGGGTGTGGGCGATGGCTCCTAGCCTCGCCCCTCGCCTCGTGGCGCCGCGGTCCGTCGGGGTCGCGATGACCATCGTCTTCGGCGGGGTGGCGGTGGCCTCGGCGGTGGGCGTGCCGGCGGGGGCCTACATCGGTGCGCTCGCAGGGTGGAGAGCCTCGTTCTGGGTCCTCTCGGCAGTCTCCTTGCTGCTCGTCGTGGCCCTGGCGGTCGTCCTCCCGTCGATGTCTGCTGACAGAGCCGCCCCGCGCGCCTCTCTGACCGCAGCACTGGGCCGGCGCGCCGTGAGGTACGGGCTGGGCGTGACCGCTCTCCTGGTTACCGCCCACTTCACGGCATACACCTACATGCGGCCTACCCTCGAGTCTCTCGCCGACCTCGACCCGACCGTCGTCGGGACCATGCTCTTGGTCTTCGGGGTGCTCGGGATCCTCAGCAACTTCGTCATCGGGCCGAGGGTCGGGCGCAGGCCCACCGCTGTCGCCGTGGCCCTCGCGACCGGGCTGGCGCTGACCTTCGGCGGTGCACCGTTCTTAGTCTCGACCGTGCTGTCTGCAGCGGTGCTCATGGTGCTCTGGGGGTTCTTCTACGGTGGGGTGTCGGTCACCACGCAGACCGGGATGTCTCGTGCTGCTCCCGACCAGGCGGAGAGCGTCAACGCCCTCTGGGCCGGGGTGTTCAACGCCAGCATCGCGGTCGGGGCGTTCTCGGGCGGACGCATCTACGACGCGGGCGGTGCAGACGTGACGCTGTGGACGGCGGCGGCTCTGGCTGCCGGGGCAGGAGCACTCGCTCTGCTGGGTGCGGCCCGAGCCCGCACCAGGTGAGACCGTGCCGGCTGGCGCGTCCAGGCTGCCTGGAGCACCAGGCAGCCTGGACGCGCAGGCGCAGCGACCGGCGCGCGACCGACCCGGGGGTCCGGTCGCGCGCCGGAGATCGTCAGCCCCAGGACAGCGGCTGGTTGAAGTACGCGTTGTCGGCGGAGGCGATGATCGACGTGTACGTCTCGCCGTTGTACTTGGCGGTCGTGACGGGCAGGTCCTTGCTGAGGCCGATGATGCAGGAGACGAGCGTCTTGGTCTCCTCGTCGTACTCGGGCAGCTGGAGGCCGCAGGAGTTGGTGGCTGCGCCGAAGCCGAACTGACCTGTGAGGTACTCGGCGTCGGAGCCGTCTTCCTTGATCGGGAAGAGGTCCAGCGTGGTCGGGTCGTACTCGGCAGGGACGTCGTAGAACCACTGCTGCTGGAAGGTGATCGCGTACGGGGTGTACCCCGCGAAGTCCTCGGCGTTGCTGTACTGGTCGAAGATCGACGCCTCGAGAGCGCGCACGTCCAGCACGCTCACGGCGGTCGGTCCGGTGAGCTCCTGCTCGCCGTAGGTCGCCGTCTGGTTGAGCCACGCAGGCTGCCCCTTGGTCAGCGGGGTGCCGGGGCCGGTGACCGCGCCGGGCGCACCGAAGTCGACGGCGGCGACGTCGTAGTCGACGGCCAGCTCGGTCGGGGTCGGGTCCTCGGTCGGCTCCTCCTCGACGACGTCCTCGGTCGCCTCGTCCTCCGTGGTCGCCTCACCGCCGTCCGTGGTGGCGTCGGCTGCGGAGAAGGACGGTGTGGTCGACTCGTCGTCACCACCGCTGCACGCGGAGAGCGTGAGGACGGCTGCGAGCGACAGGGCCGCGAGGGTGGTGGGGCGCGTGATCGGTCGCATCAGGTCTCCAACGAGCTCGGGGGTCCGCCGTCTGACGGTGGTCCCACCCTAGGGGGAGAACAGCCCGGGAACGGCCTGGATGCTAGGGAAGAAGTACCCATGCACCAGTCCCCGTGCTCGTCCTGAGCCCGTCGTAGACGGACTCCTACCAGGCGTCGCTGGGGCGGTGGTGCGTCGGCGGCCTGTCCACGAGGGTGGTGACGTCGTGGGCCAGGTGCGTGCGGGCGAAGGCGAGCGACGCCGCGACGTCGTCACGTCGCTCGGTCGCGGTGCGTGCCTTGCGGGTCCCGATCTCGACGACGACGTCGCCCTCCCAGCCTGTCCGTGCCAGGTGGGTGAGCAGCTCCTGGCAGGGCTGCGTGCCCCGTCCCGGGACGAGGTGCTCGTCCTTGCCCGAGCCGCTGCCGTCGGCCAGGTGGACGTGGCGCAGCCTGTCGCCGAAGACCTTGGCCATCTCGAGGCTGTCCTGACGGGCTGTCGCCGCGTGCGAGAGGTCGAGGGTCACCGCGTCGTAGGAGTGCTCGGAGGGGTCCCAGCCCGGCAGGTACGCGCCGTACTCGCGGTTCTTCGACCGCCACGGGTACATGTTCTCGACGGCGAGGGTCAGCCCGGACTCCTCGGAGAGCTGGCGGACCTGCTCGACGAACTGCCGCGCGTAGCTGCGCTGCCACGCGAAGGGCGGGTGCACCACGACTGTGCCGGCTCCGAGGGACTGCGCCATGTCGACGGCCTTCGCGAGCTTGGGTGCGGGACGCCCGCCCCACACGTTCTGGCTGACGAGCAGAGTCGGGGCGTGGATGCTGCGGATCTCGACACCGTGCTGCTGCGACAGGTGCGCGAGGGCGTTGTCGTCCTGCGTGACCGAGTCGCCCCACACCATGATCTCGATGCCGTCGTACCCGAGCTCGGCGGCGAGCTCGAAGGCGTAGGCCACCTTGCGGGGGTACACCGAGGCGCTCGACAGCGTGACCTTGATCGGGGAGGTGCGGTCGTTCGTGGCAGACGTGCCGTCTGCCGTGGGGGAGGACATGGAGTCCACAGTAGTGCGACATCCTCGGCGCGCGACGTGAGACGAGGGGGAGCGCAGGTCACGTGCCTGCGGACCCGCAGGTCTCTGGTCTTGTCTCTGCCACGGTGTCAGGGTGTGTGGTGTGGACATGGATCGACCAGACGACGGGCTGCTGCGCATCGGGGTGTTCTCGACGCTGTCGAGGATCAGCGTGCGCATGCTGCGGCACTACCAGGAGCACGGTCTCCTGGCGCCAGTCGTGGTGGAGCCGTTCTCCGGCTACCGCTACTACGCACCCGCCCAGCTCGACGAGGCGCGACGGGTCGTGCTGCTGCGCGATGCGGGCTTCTCGATCGAGGCGACCGCGCGGCTGCTCGACGTCGCCGGCGATCCTTCGAGGGTCGAGGCCGCGATCGCCGCCCGCCGCCTGGAGCTCCAGGCGGACCGGGACCAGGTGGACGCGCGGTTCCTCGCCCTCGACCGTGTAGGTCCCGCACTGGAGGAGATGGTCAGCATGACCGAGAACATCGAGGTACGCACGACCCACCTGCCCGAGACGACGCTCGCGACGCTGCGACGCCGGCTCCCCACCTATGCCGACGAAGGGCTGCTGTGGCAGGAGATCATGCCGCTCGTCGGCCGCTCGGGGGCACCCTTCGCCCCCGGCGGTGCTGCCGGTGCGACCTTCTACGACGAGGGCTTCCGTGAGAGGGACGTCGACGTCGAGGTGTGGGTCGAGGTCACTGGCCCCTTCGACCCCGTGGCCCCGCTCGGCTGCAGGGTCCAGCCGGCCCGCGACGTCGTCACCGCGACTCTGCTGGGCGGCTACGAGCAGATGACAGGCGTCATGGGAGCGCTCGGCGCGTACGTGGCCGAGCACGGGCTGACGACAGGGGAGATGTTCAACATCTACAGGGTCGGTCCGGCGCAGGACCCTGACCCGAGCGCCTGGGTGACCGAGGTCTGCCTGGCGGTCGTCCCGTCCTGACGAGGTGCCGCTCTGGCGGAGGGCCCGTCTGACGACGGGCCCTTCGCTGGCCGGCTGCAGGAGGATCCCTTCCTGCAGCCAGCCGTTCCTGCAGTCAGCCAGCCAGCCGACCGCTGTTGCGGTCAGCCAGCCGACGCTCCTGCTGTCAGCCGGCCGACCGCTGCTGCCATCAGCCCAGCTGGTTGCGTACCGCGAGAGCCGCGCCCACGAGGTGCTCGAGGGACGGGGTCGTCTCGGCGTAGCCGCGGGTCTTGAGACCGCAGTCCGGGTTGACCCAGAGCAGCGCCGGGTCGACGGACTTCACGGCGAGCTCGAGGAGCTCGGTGACCTCCTCCTGCGACGGGACGCGCGGCGAGTGGATGTCGTAGACACCCGGACCGACCCCGCGGGAGAACCCGGAGGCCTGGAGGTCGGGCAAGATCTCCATCCGCGAGCGGGCCGCCTCGATCGACGTGACGTCGGCGTCGAGGGCGTCGATCGCGCCGATGACCTCGCCGAACTCCGAGTAGCACAGGTGCGTGTGGATCTGGGTGTCCGGGCGGACTCCCGCGGTCGACAGCGTGAAGGACCCGACCGACCAGTCGAGGTACGCCGGCTGGTCGGCGCGGCGCAGCGGGAGCAGCTCGCGCAGCGCAGGCTCGTCGACCTGGATGATCGCGATGCCCGCAGCCTCGAGGTCGGCGATCTCGTCGCGCAGGGCCAGACCGATCTGGTTGGCGGTCTCGCCGAGCGGGATGTCGTCGCGGACGAAGGACCAGGCCATGATCGTCACCGGCCCGGTGAGCATGCCCTTGACGGGCTTTGACGTCAGCGACTGCGTGTACTCGGTCCAGCGGACCGTCATCGGCGCCGGGCGCGACACGTCTCCCCAGAGGATCGACGGGCGTGTGCAGCGGGAGCCGTAGGACTGCACCCACCCGTTCTGCGTCACGGCGAAGCCGTCGAGCAGCTCGGCGAAGTACTGCACCATGTCGTTGCGCTCGGCCTCGCCGTGCACCAGCACGTCGATGCCGATGCGCTCCTGCAGCTCGACGACCTGCTGGATCTCGGCGCGCATCGCGTCTTCGTAGGCCTCGAGGGACAGCTCACCCTTGGCGTGCGCGGCACGGGCCTTGCGGATCTCGACGGTCTGCGGGAACGAGCCGATCGTGGTCGACGGCAGCAGCGGCAGGTTCAGGCGCTCCTGCTGGGCGTCGCGACGCTCCTGGGCCGGACCGCGGTGGAAGTCGCCCTCGGTCAGCGCGGCTGTGCGCTCGCGGACCGCGGCCACGGCAACGCCGGCGGCTGTGGCCCGCGAGGCCGCGGCCTCGCTCGCGGCGAGCAGCTCGGTGTGCACGGCCTCGCGGCCCTCGCGCAGGCCCTCTGCCAGGGTGACGACCTCGGTGACCTTCTGGTCGGCGAAGGCGAGCCACGTCGCGAGGGTCGGGTCGAGCGTGGGCTCGTCGGCCACGTCGTGCGGGACGTGCTGGAGCGACGTCGACGTGCCGACGGCGACTGCCCCGGCGCCGAGGCCCTCGAGGGCCTCGAGCACCTCGAGCCTCGCGGAGAGGTCGGCGCGCCAGATGTTGTGGCCGTCGACGACCCCGGCGACGAGGGTCTTGGTCTCGAGGCCGCGGACGGGCGAGGTGGGTGCGGAGCCCTTGACGAGGTCGATCGCGAGGGCCTCGACGTCGGTCCCGGCGACGACGGGCAGCGCCTCCTGGAGGTCGCCGAAGGGGGCGGCGAGCAGGATCGCCGGGCGCTCGGGGCGGGCGAGGTCGGTCGAGAGCACCGTGTACGCCTTGGTGACCGCGGTCAGGACGTCGCCGAGCGGCACGTCGATCGTGTCGGTCACGAGGCCCGGCTCGTCGAGCTGGACCCACGTGGCTCCGGCGGCGGCGAGAGCGCGGAGCAGCTCGACGTAGACGGGGAGCAGGTCTGCGAGGCGCGAGAGCGGCTCGAAGCCCGCGGGGGCGTCGTCGGCGGCCTTGCTCAGCAGCAGGAAGGTCACCGGTCCCACGAGGACGGGCCGGGTCGTCACGCCGTCGGCCAGCGCCTCGGTGAGCTGTCGGACCACGCGGTCGGAGGCGAGGCGGAAGGCCGTCGACGGCCCGATCTCTGGGACGAGGTAGTGGTAGTTGGTGTCGAACCACTTGGTCATCTCGAGCGGGGCGTCGTCGCCCTCGCCGCGTGCCGCGCGGAAGTACCCGGCGAGGTCGAGGTCGCCGTCGGCCGTCGCGAAACGGGGCGGGACGGCCCCGACGGTCACAGCGGTGTCGAGCACCTGGTCGTAGTAGGAGAAGGTCTCGGGCACGGCGCCGTCGGTCGCGGAGAGGCCGAGCGCCACGAGACGGTCGCGGGTCGCCTTGCGCAGGGAGGCTGCGGTCTCCTCGAGCTGGTCGGCGTCGATGCGGCCGGCCCAGAAGGACTCGACGGCCTTCTTGAGCTCGCGGCGCGGTCCGATGCGGGGGTAGCCGAGGATGGTCGCCGCCGGGAATGTGACAAAGGTCGGGTTCTGCTGGATAGAGCTGAGCTCAGTACGTGTCGTCATGGGTCATCCCTCTAGATCAGTGCTGCGGTTGGTTGGGATGCGCCGACCCACGGCCCGCTGGCCAGGTCGGGACCAGCGTCGGCAGGTGCCGGGTGCGCTGGTCCGCCGCCGAGGTGTACGCCCTCGAGCAGGTCTAGTGCGGCTTCGTGCTTGTTGAAGGTGTAGACGTGCAGGCCCGGGGCTCCGGCTGCGAGGACGGCCTCGGCCAGCTCGACCGACGCCCGGATGCCGCGGGCGTGCCGCGCGGCGGGGTCGGCGAGGGACTCGAGGTCGCGGACGAGGGCCCTCGGGGCGGGGACGCCCGTGAGGGTCTCGACCCGAGCGAGGCGCGCTGGGTCGGTCATGGGGAGCAGGCCGGCGAGGATCGGGAGGGTGACTCCCGCGCGCCGGGCCTCGTCCACGAAGCCGACATAGCTGTCGGCCTCGTAGAACAGCTGGGTGATCGCGAAGTCGGCGCCGGCCTGCTGCTTCTCGAGCAGCCGCTGCACCTCCTGCGACCGCGTGGTGCCGGCTGCCGCGTTGCCGTCGAGGAAGGTCGCGACGGCGATGGTCAGCGGACGGGCGGCCGAGCGCAGGGCGGAGGAGGGGTCGTCCGCGCAGCGCTGGGCCTCGACCTCGCGCAGCAGTGCGACGAGCTCGTCGCTCGAGTTGATGCCCTCGGGGTGCGGCTCCCAGTCGGGCTGGTCGCGCGGGGGGTCGCCGCGGAGCGCGAGGAAGCTGCGGACACCCTCGGCGAGGAACTCGTCGATCACCTCGGCGACGTTGTCGCGGGAGGCGCCGACGCAGGTGAGGTGCGCGATCGGCAGCACCGGGGCGTGCTCGAGGATGCGCCTCACGACGGTCTGCGCGGTGGTCCGGTCCCCACCTGCTGCGCCGTAGGTGACCGACACGAAGTCGGGCCTGGCGGCGATCAGGTGGTCGACCGTGCTCCAGAACTTCGGCGCCGCGGCAGGGTTGCGGGGCGGCATGAGCTCGAAGGAGATCGTCGGGCGCTGCCGGGACGGGCGCGCTGCGGGCCGCCCCGGCGGGGCGGTCGCGGAGCTGCCCCCGGCGGGGGTCGGTGGGACGTCGGAAGCCGTCATGAGTTCACTCCATCGGACCTGGCGTTAGCACCCGCACCCATCAGGAGGCTTCCATAGTGGGGGGTTGCTGCGGTGTCGTCGAGCCAGGACTCTCAACCGCTCTGGATGGTGTCCCTGAATCTAGACGGCATCCACCAGGCGGTCCAGGCTCTGCCCGAGGAGTGAGACGGGCGTCTCGTCAGCGAAGACGGCGACGCGGCTCGCGGGGCGGGAACTCGCCGTCGTCCGAGCCGTCGTCGGCCGAGAAGAGCAGGTCGTGGAGGACCACCTGGACCTGCTCGACCCGCGGGACGTCGTGCAGCGTGACCCCCGCCTTGTCCGTCGCGTCCGAGATGACGAGGGTGCCGCAGCCGAGCAGGCGGTCGGTGAGGCTCTTCTCGTAGGACACGTCGTTGATGCGGTAGAGCGGGATGTCCCGACCCGTGCGCGTGAGGATGCCGCTGCGGGTGATGAGCCGACGGTTGGTCACCGTGTAGCGCGAGGTCACCCACCGCAGGAAGGGCAGCAGCACCCAGCCGACGAGCACCACGAGCAGCACGACACCACCCGCGAGCAGGATCCAGCCGCGCGCGGAGCTCTCCGGGAGCAGCACGACGAGGGCGACCGCGGCCGCGAGGAGCACGACGAAGAGCGCGATCGCCCCGAACAGCGCCTTGACGTGGGTGCGGAGGTTGAGGACGACGTGCTCGCCCTCGGCGAGAGTGCTCTGGATTCCCATGCCGGAATCTTCGCACCGCTCGCCCGCCGGCACTATCCCCGGTCGGGAGCGGGATCGAGCATCCTGTGCGTCCAGCGCTCCCACGGCGGGCTGACGGCCCAGTTCACCTCGAGGGTGCGTCGGGCCCAGCGGAACCTGCGGGCCAGGCTCGCCGGTGACTGGAAGGTCCTGCCGGAGACCCCGACGGTCAGCGCGCGGTCGTACCTGACGCGCGCCGAGCTGCCGAGCTGGAAGCTCAGGTCGGTGTCGTCGTGCACCTGCGGGTCGTCCCTGTGCACCAGGTGCCTCACGCCGTGCCACGCCGAGACGCGCAGCGCCATGTTCGAGCCCCACAGCGGCACGTTCGCGACGGCCGCGCGCATCCCCCAGAAGTACCCGCGCATGTAGAAGACGCGCGCGAGGTGGCCGCGCACGGGCGGGAGGTCGTAGAAGGTCCCGGCGCCCGTCACCGCGCTGAGCGTCGGGTCGGCGTCGAAGACCGACGCGATCCGCGCGAGCCAGTCGCCCGGGGGCAGGCTGTCCGCGTCGCACCGCGCGATGATCCCGCCCTCGACGGCGTCGTAGCCCCGGGACGCCGCAGCCGGGATGCCGACGCGGTCCTCGTGGACGACCCGAGCACCGGCCGCCCGCGCGACCTCGGCAGTCGTGTCGGTCGAGGCGTTGTCGACGACGACCACCTCGAAGGGCGGGTGCGACTGGCGTGCGAGCGCGTCGAGGCACCGCGCGAGGTGCGCCGCGTCGTCCCGCGCGGGGACCACGACGGTGATGTCCGCAGCACCGGGCCGGCGGGTCACGAGCGCCTCGCGAGGACGAGGCCTGCGACGAGGGCCCCGAGGGTGCCGACGGCGAGGTCGGAGACAGTGTCCGTGTAGCCGACGTTGATCGAGCCGTCGACGTAGGTCGCGCCGGCCCACTCGCCGATCTCCCACAGCAGCGCCAGCAGGGAGCCGAGCCCCGTCACCGAGACGACGACGCCGAGCCTCGGGCGGCGCAGCGACTCCTCGCCGGGACCGGAGACAGCGCCTGTGCGGCGAAGGACGAGCCAGACGAGCGCCGCGAGGGCCGCTGTGGCGACCAGGTGCATCACGAGGTCGAGCCACGGCACCGCCTCGTAGAGGTCGAGGAGCCCGGACCATGCAGCAGCCGAGAGCACCAGGCCGAGAGCCGGGTCGCCGTAGCCGTGCAGGCCGAGGGCGCGCGGGACGACCGAGCCCAGCAGGACGAGGGACAGCAGCGCCGCGCCGACAGGGCCGTAGAGGACAGTGCCGACGACGATGCTCACGGCGACGAGCGCACGGACCACGTCCCCCGCGATGACGGCGGGGGAGGTCCGCGGGGGCGCGTCGGCTGGGGTCACGCGGACGACTCTAGGCAGCGGGACCGTCCTGCGCCGGGTGAGACGTGTGGACGCTGCTGACGGGAGGCCTCGACGACGCCCGATCCGCGTGCCTGAGGAGCGGAGCGGGCGGTCGGGCTGAGCGTGCCGGCCGGGCTGAGCGTGCCAGCCGGGCTGAGCGTGCCAGCCGCCTGAGCGTGTCAGTCGAACGGGGCGTCTCGGTCGAGCAGGCCGGCCTGGGCGGCTCGTGCCCCGGCCTGGAACCGGCTGCCCGACTCGAGCAGCTCCATGAGCGAGGAGATGTGCCGGCGCGCCGTGCGGACCGAGCACCCGAGCCGGCGGGCGACGACCTCGTCCTTGTGGCCGTCGGCGAGCAGCGCGAGCACGGTCCGTGCGGTCTGGTCGATCTCGACAGGACGCCCCTCGGCGTCGACGAGCGCCGGGAAGTCCTGAGCGAGCGCCCACTCGGCGTCGTACCCGCGCTCCAGGTACGCGACGAGACCCGGTTCGTGGATCACGAGGGCACCGGCCGAGCGGCCCTCGACGAAGCGTGTCGCCATCGCGACGACGCCGTCGAAGATCAGGGTGCGCGCGGGGATCATCGGGACCGTGCGGATCAGCACCCCGGCGGGGAGGGCGAGCGCGGCATAGCTCTGCGTGGCGGTCTGGGTGCGGGTGCTGTGCTGGAGCATCGTGCGGACCTCGACGTCGCGGCCGGCCATCTCGGACACCGGCCCCCACCACGTGTCGATGTGGTCTGCGCCGAAGCCGGCCCCGGGGTGCGCGCCCCACAGGCTGGTGGTCGAGGTCGCGATGAGCTCGGAGAGCAGGTCGAAGATGGTCTGGGTCGCCGTGAGGGTCTCGACCCCGGACCCCGAGAAGACCGACCCGGGGGGACCGTCGAGAGTCGGGAGCGCACCGGTCGGCGGTGGGACGCCGTCGGGCGAGGGCAGTGCATCGTGTCCCGGTGACACGGTTGTCCCCCCCTCCGCCGACACAGTCTCTGGACCGAGGGTATCCCACACCTCAGCGGCTCTCAGCGGCCCAGGAGAACGGGTCGGGGGCCCTCGACGGGCAGCCGGTCCTGGAAGCGAGGACGTGCGGTGTCGCTAGGGTGAGGGCATGTCGAGCGCCCCCGCCCCAGCCGTCCCCGGTGCACTGTCCCCGACCGTGTACTCGGCCGCTTCCCTGCGCACGGGGCGCAGGACCCTGAGCCCCGGCTGGATGGTCGTCGACCAGGGCCTCGTGGTCGCCGTCGGCGAGGGTGAGCCGGACGCCGCGTGGGCCTCGGCCGAGCACGTCGACTTCGGCGAGGCGACGCTCGTCCCCGGCTTCGTCGACGTCCACTGCCACGGGGGCGGAGGTGCGTCCTTCGGCGACGGACCGGACCTCCTTGCGAGCGCCCGGAAGGTCGCCGCGACGCACAGGGCCCACGGCACCACGACGATCGTCGCGAGCCTGGTCACAGCGCCCCTGCCGGCCCTCCGCGACGCGATCGTCGGACTGGCCCCCCTCGTCGAGAGCGGCGAGATCGCCGGGGTCCACCTCGAGGGCCCGTGGCTGAGCCCCCTGCACAAGGGCGCCCACGAGCCGACCCTCCTGCGTGAGCCCGCGCTCGCGGACGTCGACTCTCTGCTCGGCGCCCGGCCCGGGGTCGTCAAGGTCGTGACGATCGCGCCCGAGCTGCCGGGCGGTCTCGACGCCGTCCGCAGGATCGTCGAGGCCGGGGCCGTGGCGGCCATCGGTCACACCGACGCCGACGCCGCGACGGCGACGGCTGCCGTCGACGCCGGGGTCACGCTCGCGACGCACCTGTTCAACGCGATGCTGCCCGTGCACCACAGGGTGCCCGGGCCTGTCCTCGCGCTGCTCGAAGACCCGCGCGTGGCGGTCGAGCTCATCGCCGACGGTGTGCACCTGCACCCGCTCACGGTCCAGCACGCGGCACGCTCAGCAGGGGTGGGCCGGACCGTCCTGGTCACCGACGCGATGTCGGCGACAGGGGTGGCCGACGGCGAGTACCTGCTGGGGTCGCTCGTCGTCGACGTGGTCGACGGGGTGGCGCGCCTGCGCGAGGGCGGGTCGATCGCCGGCAGCACCCTCACCCTCGACGTCGCGCTCCGCGGTGCGGTCGCCGCAGGTGTCCCGCTCGAGGACGCGCTCGCGGCGCTGACGACGACGCCGGCCCGGGTCCTGGGCCGGACCGACGTCGGTCATCTGGAGCCCGGGGCTCGCGCCGACGCCGTCGTCCTCGACGGGGCACTCACCGTGGTGGCCGTGCTGCACGGCGGACGGCGCGAGCCGGGCCAGGCGTCAGGTCCAGTCGACCTGCTCTGAGCGGTAGAAGACGAGACCGTCGGCGTCCCACCAGTGCCCGTGCTGGGCGAGGGCCGACGCGAAGGCCGGGTAGTCCTTCGGGGAGCCCCAGGCCACCGAGGCGACCGCCGGCAGGCGCGGCAGGACCAGCATGGTGAGGTCGTCGAAGGACCGCGGTGTCTCGGTCCACAGGCAGGCCTCGACGCCGACGACCGACTCCGCGGGGACACCTGGGAGCTCGGCGACAGGGTCCCAGTCGTAGGCCTCGCGCACGTCGACGATCGCCGCCCAGGTGAGACCGAGCGGGAAGTCGGCCGTGTACTTCTGGTCCAGGTAGGCCCGGGTCGCGGGGGAGGCGATGAAGGTGACGTCGTGGTCGCGGGCGACCTGCGCGATGTGGTCGGTCTCGATCTGCGAGGTCCAGTACTGCAGGCGCGTCCCCGGCGGGAGCGCAGCGCCGGCCGCCTCCTGCCAGAAGACGGCCTTGGTGCCGTGCTTCTCGGCGACGGCCCCGAGGCGCTCCATGTACGTGACGTACTGCTCGCGCGTGAGGGTCAGCGACTCGTCGCCGCCGAGGTGGACGTACTCGCCGAGGGTGTGCTCGGCGAGGGTCGCGACGATGTCGTCGACGAAGTCCCACGCCTCGTCGGACGTGAGGTGCAGCGAGCTGAAGCCCACCTCTGTGCCGATGTAGGGCTCGCGCTCGGCCCCGTCGGGTGAGATCTCGGGGTAGGCCACCTGCGCGGCGTGGGTGTGGCCGGGCAGGTCGACCTCGGGCACGATCACCACGTGGCGGTCGAGGGCGTAGCGCTGGAGCTGCTCGTAGTCCTCGAGCGTGAGGTAGCCGCCCTGGCCGCCGGCGACGTCCTGGGCCGCGGACATCTTCGTCAGCAGCGGGCGGCTCGGGATCTCCAGACGCCAGCCCTGGTCGTCGCTGAGGTGCAGGTGCAGCTGGTTGAGCCTGTACGAGGCCGCGAGGTCGATCACCCGGCGGATCTCGTCCGGGCCGAAGTAGAAGCGGGCGATGTCGAGCATCATGCCGCGGACCGGGTAGGCGGGGGCGTCGGAGATCTGCAGGTCGGGGACGGCGCCGTCCCGGAGCAGCTGGGCGAGCGACTGGACCGCCCAGAAGGCCCCGGCCTCGTCGGCCGCGGTGAGGGCCCAGGAACCTGCTGCGAGGTCGAGCGTGTAGCCCTCGTCGGTGAGGGACGGGTCCAGGGTCGCGCTGACCATCACGTCGACTGTGCCGCCTGTCGTGCGGGGGAGGTCGGCGAGGGTCTGCCGCGCGGCGGCTGCGGCGCGCGGGGCCCAGGGGGTGAGGGCGTCGGCGAGGGCGTCGACGTGCGACGCTGTGAGCGGTTCGCCGGGCCCGACCCGGAGGATGGAGGACTGCGGAGCAGGGATGAGAGGAAGGGTCACGATGTCACCTCAGGACGTCGAGAGGGCTGGTGGACCAGTCGCCGGAGAGCGATTGACAGCGACTAAGTATGTAAGGTGTACTTAGTATTATGGCACGCAACCCCGCATCCGCCGAGACCCGCCGCCCGACGGCGAGGTCGGGCTCGGCGCCCGGCAAGCTCCTGCCGTCTGACGCCCGCAAGCACCACAGGTCTCTGATCCTCCAGCACCTCTTCGAGGACGGCTCCTACAGCCGGGCAGACCTCGCACGCATGACCGGGCTCGCGCGCGTGACCGTCTCCGACGTGGTGAGCGACCTCCTCGAGGCAGGTCTCGTCCTCGAGCTCGGTGTCCGCCCCGGGACCCACATGGGCAAGCCCGCGACCCTCGTCGGCGTCAACGTCGCCGGGGGCTACGCCGTGTGCCTGGACCTCTCCGACGACACCGTCCTGCGCGGCGCCCTCGTCGACCTGGCCGGTACCCGCGTCAAGACGACCGAGGTCGACCTCGACGGCGCCGTGGGCCAGGCGGCCGTCGACAAGACGATCGCGCTCGCCCGCCGCCTCGTCGAGACCGCACCCGGTCGTGTGCTCGGCATCGGCGTCGGCACACCGGGGGTCGTCGACCTCGACGGGGTCGTCCGACGCGCGCCCAACCTCGGCTGGACCAACCTCGACCTGCGGACCGAGATCGAAGAGGCGCTCGGCCACCCCACCTACGTCGCGAACGACGCCGACACCGCGGCGCTCGCGGAGGACACCTTCGGCGAGGGGTCGGGCGACGGGCTGCTGCTGGTCGAGATCGGCCACGGTGTCGGCGCGGGCATCCTCGTCGACGGTGCGCTGCTGCGCGGACCTGACGGCACGGCGGGCGAGATCGGGCACGTCAACGTGCTCGCCGACGGCCCGGAGTGCTCGTGCGGACGCCGCGGCTGCCTCGAGGCCCTCGTCTCCGCGCCTCGGCTGCGGGCACGCATCGACGGGCTCAGCGAGGCCGAGGCCGCCGGGGTCCTGGCGGCTGCCGGTCGTCAGCTCGGCAAGATCCTCGCACCCGTCACCCAGGCCCTCGGGCTGCGTGACGTCGTGCTCTCCGGCCCGGACGAGCTGCTCAACGGTCCGCTGCTCCAGGCCGCCGAGTCCACGGTCCTCGCGCTGACGCGGCCCTTCGGCGACCAGCACGTGCGGCTGCGGATGTCGGCCCTCGGGCACGACGGCGTGCTCGCCGGCGCCGCGGCCCACGTGCTCGGCCGAGAGCTCGGGCTGTCGTAGCCCCCACAGACACCCCCCACCGACCGCGACGCCGACGCGCCGCACCGATGCACGACGGAAGGACCCTTCATGGAGATCGTCATCCTGAAGAGCGCAGACGAGATCGCCACGGTGGTGGGCGACGCGATCGAGGACCTGCTGCGCACCCACGAGGCACCCGTTCTCGGCCTGGCGACAGGCTCGTCACCCCTGCCCGTGTACCGCGAGCTCGTCCGGCGGCACACGGAGGAGGGGCTGAGCCTCGCGCACGCCCGGGCGTTCCTGCTCGACGAGTACGTGGGTCTGCCGCACGGCCACCCCGAGTCCTACCGCGAGGTGATCCGGCGCGAGCTCACAGGGCTCGTCGACATCGACGAGTCCCGCGTGCAGGGCCCTGACGGCGGGGCGGACGACATCGCCTCGGCCGGCCCGCGCTACGACGAGGCGATCCGCGCGGCCGGCGGCGTCGACCTCCAGCTGCTCGGTATCGGGTCGGACGGGCACATCGCCTTCAACGAGCCGGGCTCGTCGCTCGCCTCGCGCACCCGTCTCAAGACCCTCACCGAGCAGACCCGGCAGGACAACGCGCGGTTCTTCGACCACGTCGACGACGTGCCGTACCACGTGCTGACCCAGGGCCTCGGGACGATCATGGAGGCCCGCCACCTCGTGCTCGTCGCGACCGGCGCGGGCAAGGCCGAGGCCGTCGCCGCGATGGTCGAGGGTCCCGTCAGCCAGCTCTGCCCGGGTTCCGTGACCCAGATGCACCCCCACGTCACGGTCCTGCTCGACGAGGACGCGGCCGCCGGGCTGCGTCTGACGGACTACTACCGTCACGCCTACGCGCACAAGCCTGCCTGGCAGGGTCTGTGAACCAGGGGCTCGTCCTCGCGCTCGACATCGGGGGGACGAACGCGCGGGGTGAGGTGCTCGACGCGCGCCTGGGGGCGCCGCTCGTGCGGGCCGACCTCCCGACGCCCGAGCGCGACGGCGAGGCGACGATCGCGACCATCGCCTCGCTGTGCAGGCTCCTGCTGGCCGGGCTGTCGGACGTCGACAGGTCGCGGGTGTGCGCCGTGGGGCTCGCGGTCCCCGGGATCATCGAGGGCCCGACGGGTGTCGTGCGGCTCGCGAGCAACCTCGGGTGGGCCGACGAGCCCGTCGCCGCGAGGCTCTCCGCGCTGCTCGGGCTCGACGTGGTCCTGCACCACGACGTCACGGCCGCGGGTGTGGCCGAGCACAGGCTCGGTGCGGGTGCCGGGGCCTCGGACCTGCTCGCCGTCTTCATCGGCACGGGCATGGCCGCGCTCGTCGTGGCCGGTGGTGAGGTCGTCTCCGGCGGTCTGCACCAGGCCGGCGAGATCGGCCACATCCCTGTCCAGCAGGGCGGTCGTCCCTGCCCCTGCGGGCAGACGGGCTGCCTCGAGATGTACGCCTCGGCACGGGCGATCGGTCGGGCCTACGGCGCGCTCACCGGGGACCCTGACGCGACGTCGCTCGACGTCGTCACAGCGCTCGGCTCCGACCCGCGGGCAGACGGCGTGTGGGCTGAGGCGATGGACTGGCTCGCGCACGGGCTGCTCGGGCCGATCACGCTGCTCTCGCCCGCTCGGGTCGTGCTCGGCGGGGGGCTCTCGGCGTCGGGGGCCGTGCTGGTCGACGCGCTGAGGTCGCGGCTCGACGTCCTGTCGCACGTCGCCGCTGTGCCGGAGATCGTCACAGCCTCGCTCGGTCAGCGTGCCGGGGTGCTGGGGTCTGGGCTGGCGACCTTCGACGCGATCGAGCGTCGACAGCTGGTCTGAGAGGGCGGACGGGGCGGGGTCCCTCCGGGGACCTGCCCGGTCCGCCCGGCGTGCGTGGCCGTGCCCAGCCGTGCGGGGAGCGTCCTGCCGTGGCGCGCGCTCAGGTGCGGCTGAGGACCGGGAGCCCGGCGAGGGCCTCGACGAGCGGCGCGACCTCGGGGGTCTGCTGAGCCGTCTCGAGAGCCTCGGCGAGGGCGGCGTCGTGGGTCGGGCGCGCCTGGCGCAGGAGCGCCTCGCCTGCCGGGGTGAGCTCGGTGTAGATGCCTCGACGGTCGTCCTGGCAGAGGATGCGCGTGAGCAGGCCGCGCTCCTCGAGCCTGTTGACCAGGCGCGTGGTCGCGCTCGCGCTGAGCGCCGCCGCGCGGGCGAGCTGCTGCATGCGCATGTGCCAACCGTGCTGGCGGGAGAGCGCGTCGAGGACCGTGTACTCGACGACCGAGATGCGGTGCTCCTCAGCCAGGGCGCGCTCGAGCCTGGACTCGATGATGCCGTGCAGGGCGGCGAGCGTGCGCCAGCCCTCGGCGCGGATCTCGACGGCGTCGTCGGCGATTCCCATGGCGTCTCCTCAGTCGGGGGGTGGGCGACCCCTCCAGTCTAAGGCTTGCGTCGAATGTGCGCGCGTGCAACTATCTAGAACGCGTCTGCAACTAGTGCGGACGCGGGGTATCGCCTCGTGCACCGTCTGGTGGACCCCTCTCGTCCTCGTCTGAAGGAGGGGCCCTGTGCCACTAGGTCTGCTCGCGCTCGCCGTCGGAGGGTTCGGCATCGGGCTCACCGAGTTCGTCATCATGGGGCTGCTGCCCGAGGTCGCCGCGGACTTCGCGGTCACCGAGACCGTCGCCGGGTATCTCATCTCCGGCTACGCGATCGCCGTCGCCGTGGGGGCGATCGGCCTCACCGCGGCGGTGATCCGGCTCGACCGCAAGAAGGTCCTCGTCGGGCTGATGGGCCTGTTCATCGCCGGGAACCTGCTCTCGGCGCTCGCGCCCACCTACGAGCTGCTGCTCGCAGGGCGCATCCTCGCCGCACTGTGCCACGGGGCCTTCTTCGGCATCGGGGCCGTCGTGGCGACCAGCATGGTCGCCCCGGACCGCCGTGCGGGGGCGATCGCGATGATGTTCGCAGGGCTCACCTCGGCCAACGTGCTGGGGGTCCCCTTCGGGACCTTCCTCGGGCAGCAGCTCGGCTGGCGCTCGACCTTCTGGGCCATCACCGTGATCGGCGTGGTCGCCCTCGTCGGGATCGTCGCGCTCGTCCCCGCGACCGCCGACGACGCCGTGCCGCCGCGGCTGCGAGCCGAGCTCCGAGCCTTCCGCGAGCCGCAGGTGTGGTGGTCGATCCTCGTGACGGTGCTCGGCTTCGGCGGCATGTTCGGCGGCTTCACCTACATCGCCTACACGCTCACCGAGGTCTCCGGCTTCGCGTCGAGCACCGTGCCGTGGTTGCTGGTGGTCTTCGGCTCCGGGCTGTTCGTCGGCAACTACCTCGGCGGCAAGGCCGCGGACCGGTCGATCACGCGGACCCTGCTGGTCCTGCTCGCCGTGCTCACAGTCGTCCTCGCGGTCTTCGCGCTCACGGCGACCAGCCAGGTCGTGACTGTCGTGTCGCTGTTCTTCATGGGGGCCTTCGGCTTCGCGACGGTCCCCGGGCTCCAGCTGCGGATCATGGGCCACGCCGCAGGTGCGCCGACCATGGCGTCGGCAGCCAACATCGCGGCCTTCAACATCGGCAACGCCCTCGGGGCGTGGGTCGGCGGCCTGACGATCGGTGCGGGTCTGGGGTACCTGTCACCGCTGTGGGCGGGGGCCGGGATCACGCTCGTGGCTCTTGTCGCGCTCCTGGTCGCGACGGGGCTCGAGCGTCGCGGTCAGGACGGCGACGGTGCCAGGAAGGTGCAGGCGTCTGCGCGGGCGGCGCAGGTCGAGGTCGGCTGAGCCGGCGCTCGGGCCTTCGGGTGCGGGGTCTGGGCTGGGGTGATAGACCGAAGACGTGCGTACTTCTCTCATCGCCCCGGTCCGTCCCGTCCGTCAGCGTCCTGGGTCTGCGGTGCACCGCAGGTCCCTCGCCGTCACCGCCGCGCTCACCGCGGCGGGTCTGCTCCTCGCAGGCTGCAGCTCTGACGACGACGGCGGGGGCGGCGCGACGTCGTCGGCCCCGGCTCCGTCGGCGACCACGAGCGCCGCTGCCTCAGACCCCGCGACGACCCCGGCCCCGTCCGCCAGCGCGACCGGAGAGCCCGCGCCGAGCACCGGCGTGGGTGAGGGGTGCCCCGCGACCGACGGCGGGATCCCGGACGGTGCCGCGATCAGCGAGGTCGTGGACGTGGACGGTGACGGGCGTGCCGACACCGCGTGGATCACCGCCGGGGCTGAGCGGACCTTCGGCATCACGACAGCCTCGGGGGCGACCTTCTCGGCACCGATCGACTCCGCGAGCCCGATCGGTGCGTCGGCCGTGGTGAACACCGTGGGCGCCGACCTCACGCCGATCGCCCTCGTGGACCTCGGACGGCAGGCGCAGCTGTTCTCCCTCGACGGGTGCGCCGTGACGCAGACCGTCGACCAGGGCGGCCAGCCCTACGTGTTCGACCGCGGCTTCGGCGACCAGGGGACAGGGGTCGGGTGCACCGACGTCGACGGCGTGCTGCACCTCGCCGGTCTGCTCGCGACCGAGGAGGGCGACGGCTGGACGGTCACCAGGACCCTCGTCGACCTGGACTCTGCGGGCGAGGTTGCGACCAACGGGGCTGTCGAGGTCGTGGCCCAGGGTGCCGCGGCGACGGACCCCGTCGTCACGACAGCCCAGGAGGTCTCGTGCGGTGACCTGGTCGCCGGCGACGGCGGGCTGGTCGAGCCGACGTCCTGAGCGGGCGCGTCCTCGTGCTGCGTCGAGACGTCGTGTCATCGCGACGTGACGGACGTCGTGGACATCGCCAACCATGCGGCGAGGTCGTCTGAACTTCCTCGAGGTCGTACAGACACGCCGAAGAGACTGACTTTCGGCGAAGATCTGGCGTGTCCGTACGACCTCGAGGGTCGGGGTGCGACTTGGGGTGCCCGGGGTGGAGTGTGGGGTGCAAGGAGGGCGCTGCTGAGGCTTTGCCTCAGGCCGCCTGGGTGACCTTCTCGACGGCCTGCTCGGGCTCGCCGGTGGCGTTCGCCCGGCGCACAGGGATGAGGAAGGCGACGACCGACGCTGCCAGGCCCACACCGGCTCCGATGAGCAGCGCTGTCCGGAAGCCCGTCTCGGTCGGGAGGGCCGTGCCGCCGAAGTCCATCGTCATGTGGGCGAGGATCATGCCCATGATCGCGGCGGCGACCGATGAGCCGATCGAGCGCATGAGGGCGTTGAAGCTGTTGGCCGCCGCGGTCTCGTCCTGCGGCACGGCCGACATGATGAGGGCGGGCATCGCGCCGTAGGCGAGGCCGACACCGCTGTTGCACACGAGGGTGACGACCAGGACGCCCCAGGTCGAGCCGAGCAGCAGCATGGACGAGGCGTACCCGAGGGCGATGACCAGGGCGCCGAGGGCGAGCGTGGTCTTGGGGCCGCGGGTGGCGGAGAGCTTCGCTCCCACGGGGGCGATCGCCATCATCATGAGACCGGCCGGAGCCATCCAGAGCCCCATCGCGATCATCGACTGGCCGAGGCCGAAGCCCGTCTCGACGGGGAGCTGGAGCAGCTGGGGCAGCACGAGGGACTGCGCGTACATGGCGAAGCCGACGAGGACCGACGCGAGGTTGGTCATGAGCACCTGGGGACGGGCGGTCACGCGGAGGTCGACGAGCGGGTCGCGGGTACGCAGCTCCCACCAGCCCCACACGAGGAGCACGACGACCGCGCCGACGAACAGCGAGATCGTGGTGCCGCTCGCCCAGCCCCAGTCGGATCCGCGCGAGATCGCGAGCAGGAGCGCGACGAGCCCGGCGCCCAGGCCGAGGGCACCGACGAGGTCGAAGCGTCCGGGGCGGACCCTGGCGACACCCTGCGGCACGAAGGCGACGACCATGCCGGCCACCACGAGCGAGAGGCCTGCGGCCACCCAGAAGAGCGTGCGCCAGCTGCCGTTCTCGGCGATCGCCGCGGAGAACGGCAGGCCGAGGGCTCCGCCCACACCCATGGAGGCGCTCATCAGCGCGATGGCCGAGCCGACGCGCTGGGCGGGCAGGACGTCGCGGAGCAGGCTGATGCCGAGCGGCACGATCCCCATGCCGAGCCCCTGGAGCCCACGACCGGCGACCATCGGCACCACGGAGGACGACAGCGCGCACACGACGGAACCCAGGACGAGCGGCGCCGTGCAGGCGAGGATGAGGCGCTTCTTGCCGTACATGTCGCCGAGACGCCCGGCGACGGGGGTCGCGATGGCCGCCGTGAGCAGCGTGACGGTGATGACCCACGTGGTGCTCGAGGCCGACGCCCAGAGCAGGGTGGGGAGGTCGCCGATCAGCGGGACGACGAGCGTCTGCATGAGCGCGGCTACGATGCCAGCCAGTGCCAGCGTCGCGATGATGATGCCGGGGCGTGCGCTCGGGCTCGGGGTGGTCTCGCTCATCGGGTGAGGTCCTGTCGTCGGGTGGTGCTGTGCGCCCGGCGGGTGTCGCCGTGCTCGATGTGCACTATACACACGACATGTAACATG
The DNA here is from genome assembly GCF_001425965.1 of Sanguibacter sp. Leaf3. NCBI lineage: Bacteria > Bacillati > Actinomycetota > Actinomycetes > Micrococcales > Sanguibacteraceae > Sanguibacter > Sanguibacter sp. Leaf3. Next base: position 213,590 of record NZ_LMRH01000003.1, read on the forward strand.
CATATTGCAGGTCCGTCGCACGGCGCCACGGACCGAGGAGAGGATGGCCGAGTCCCATGGTGGAGCCCGCGCGGCTGATCGAGCTCGAGATGGTGCTGCTCAACAGGCACAGCATCTTCGACGGACCCCGGAAGGCTGACGCGCACAAGAAGGTCGACCGCAGCGCCTACGTCGTGCTGACCCGGATCGACCTCGACGGACCGCTGTCGATCGGCGAGCTGAGCGCAGCCCTCGGCCTCGACACCTCGACCGTCAACCGGCAGACCGCCGCGATGCTCAAGGCCGGCCTCATCGAACGGATCCCCGACCCTGACGGCGGGATGGCGCGCAAGCTCGCGATGACCTCCGAGGGTGCCGCCAGGCTCGCCTACGCGCGCGACAGGACCGTCGAGTCGCTCGGCAGGGTCATGGCGGGCTGGACCGAGGACGAGGCCGCCGACTTCGCGCGGATGCTCGAGCGCTTCAACCGGGGCATCGAGGCCCTCGAGGGGCGCCCGTGGCCCCGCCCGGGTGATGCGACGACGCGTCCGGACGACGGACAGCCGCGCGACGCGGACGGATCTGACGCCTAGGGTGGACCGGTGCTGACCGGGGCGACGACGACGGGGCGGACGAGAGCGCTCGCGGGTTCTCTGTCCGTGGTGTCGCTCGCGCTCGCGGCCAGCTATGCGGCTGTCCTCGTCGTGCTGCTGCCCAACCAGGTCGCCGGCATCGACCCGTCGCGCAAGGTCGAGAACCTCGCCCTCGTCACGACGGTCTCCTTCGTGGTCGCGATCGCGTCCCAACCTCTGGTCGGTGCGCTGAGCGACCGCACGCGCAGCCGGTACGGTCGCCGGGTCCCGTGGATGGTCGGCGGTGCGCTCGTCTCCGCCGCGGCGCTCTTCGCGATGGGTGGGGCCGGCTCCCTCGTGCTGCTGGGCGCGCTGTGGGTCGTCGCGCAGTTCGCGCTCAACGCCGTCGACGTCGCGTCCTCGGCGGTCGTCCCGGACGAGGTCCCACCGTCCAGGCGGGGCCGGGTCCTCGCCGTCGTCGGCGCCGGAGGGGTGCTCGGTGGCGGTGCGGCGGTCGTGCTCGCCGGGCCGCGCGCGGACCAGCCGGGGACGGTCTACCTCGGTCTCGGGCTCTGCGTCCTGGTCGCGACGGCGGTCTTCGCCGTCGGTGCCCGCGCCCGCCCGGTGTCCGTCCCTGCATCGAGAGCACCCGCGTCGGGCAGGCCTTCGCCGGACGGTCCTGCACAGGGTGGCAAGCTGGCGCTCCGGGGCGGTCGCGCGATCCCTGCCGTCGTGCGGCTCGTCGTCGCGCCGTGGCGCACCCAGGCCTTCACCCGGACCTTCGTCGCGCGCTTCTTCTTCGTCTTCGCCTACCACCTCGTCTTCGCGTACCAGCTGTTCATCCTCACCGACCACGTCGGGCTCGGCACGGACGAGGCGAACCGCGCGATCGGGGCCCTCACCGTCGTCGGCCTGCTGTCCGTGCTGGTGGGCATCACGGTGACAGGCTGGCTCAGCGACAGGACCGGCGACCGCATCCCCTACCTCGTCGGAGCGTGCGGGCTCCTCGCGGTCTCGTTCTTCGTCCCGCTCGGCTCGCCCACCGTCGCCGGGATGGCGGTCTTCGCGGCCCTGCGCGGGCTGGCCTTCGGCGCGCACCTCGCGGCGTCCAGCGCCCTGGTGACCGAGGTGCTCCCCGACGGCGGCGCGTCGGCCGGCAAAGACCTGGGCCTCTACAACATGGCGACCAACATCCCGCAGGCCGTCGCGCCTGCCGTCGCCGCCGTGGTCATCGCGCGGCTCGGCGGCTACCCGGCGCTCTTCGTCACGGCCTCGGTCGCTGCCGTGGTCGCCCTCGTCGGGGCGCTCCTGGTCCGGCGGGCCCGCGCGGCCGGAGATCCCAGCCCAGCTGCGGGCCTCGACCACGACGCGCGGCACGGCACCGCTGCAGCAGGTGAGGCCGAGGCGCCCGGCCGCACGGACCCGGTGGACGCATGACCGGCACCCGCCGCGTCTACGGGGCACCCCGGCTGCCGTCGTGGGTCGTCCCGCGCCCGCACCTCGTCGGTCTGCTCGACGACGCCTCGGCGCTCGTCGTCGTGCGTGGTCCCGGGGGCGGTGGCAAGACTGTCCTCCTCGCGGAGTGGGCCCAGACCTCGGCAGACCCGGACCTGCGCGGCGCCTGGTACGACCTCGGCGACCGTGACGTCACCCGCCGTGGCTTCTGGGCCGGCGTCGCCGGACGGCTCGTCGACGCCGGGCTCGTCGGGCCCGGCGACCTCCTCGCGACAGCATCGGCCTCCATGCGCGAGGTCGGTGACGTCAGGGCCTTCCTCGTCCGGGGTTTCGAGCAGGTCGGTCCGGTGACCCTCGTGCTCGACACCGTCGACAGGCTCGACGACGAGACCACCGCCGACCTGCTCCACGTCCTCGGGGCAGTCCCGACGGTCCGTGCGATCGTCGCCGGACGGTCCGCGTCGCGTCTCGCCGCACCCGAGCTGCGCCTGCGCCTGGACGTGCGCGTGGTGGACGCCGACGCGCTCGCGCTGTCGACCGCGGAGACCGCGCGGCTCCTCGGCGTCGACGACCAGACGGCGGCGACGGCGCGGCAGGCGACCGGCGGCTCGCCCCTCGTCACGCGGGCTCTCGCCCTCGAGCACGAGCACACAGGCCACCTGGACCCCGAGCAGGCTGTCGAGTCGCTCGTGCTCTCGGCCGTCACGAGCCTCGAGCCCGACGTAGTCGGTCTGCTCCGCAGGACCGTCGTCGCGGACGCCGTCTCGGTCGACCTCGCGGAGGACCTCACCGGCCGCGCAGACGCCGCGGCGCTCCTCGACCAGGCGGAGGCGCTCGGGCTCGGGACGTGGAACCGGCCGGGGCACGAGCGGGTCTTCACGTACACGACCGTCGTCAGGGCCGCCCTGAGGGCCGACCTCCGGCGGTCCTCGCCCGAGCTGTTCGCGGAGCTGCGCGGACGGGTCGCGCTGTGGGCCGACACGCACGACCGGCCCGTCGAGGCCCTCGAGGCGGCCGTCGACGCGGGCGACGTCCCGCTGGCCAACACGATCGTCCGCAACCACTGGCGCGGGTTCTTGACCGAGTTCGCCGGGACCGTGCGCCGGACCGTCTCACCGCTCGGGCTCGTGAGGCTCCGCCGCCACCCCTTGCTCGTGTTCTTCGTGGCGCTCGGCTTCAACGCCGACAGGCGGGGCCGGGCACGCGCGATCGCCCTCTTCGGGCTGGCCGTCGCCTCGGCGCGCGTCGCGAGGTCGACGGTCCCGCCCGAGGAGCGGCTGGTCCTGCGAGCCGTCGAGATGATCGCCCTGCGCCTCACCGGGCGGGGCGGCGCCGCGGCAGGTGCCGCCGACGACGTGGTCCGCCGCATCGACGACCTCACGCCCGAGCAGCACGCGCAGATCCTCGACCTCCTGCCGCAGGTCTACGCGCACTGCGGCGTCGCGCTCCTGCACGCCCGCCGCTCGACCGACGCCGTCGCCGCCTTCGAGCGCGGGCTCGGGGAGGCGACGACCGCGCTGGCGGCGCTGCCGAACCTCGCGCTGCTGGCTGGCACCCACGCGCTCGAGGGCTCGATGTCACGGGCGCGGGCCCTCGTCGAGGACGCCCGCGGACGCTCGTGGCCGGAGGGCTGGGTCGACGGGTACACGGGCTCGCTGCTGCAGGTCGCCGAGGCGCTGCTCGCGGTCGAGGACCTCGACGTCGAGACGGCCCAGCACCACCTGGACCTGCTCGAGCGGCACCTGGAGACCATCGAGCACTGGCCGCTGATCGCCCACGTGCAGGCGCTGGTCGACCTCCTCGCTCGTGGCGCCGACGCAGCGCTCGAGAGGCTCGAGGCCACCCGTGCCACCCACCAGGCGCGGCGGTCGGCGCACCCGGCCACGGAGTCCACGCTCGTGGCGACCCGGGCGCTCCTGCTCGTCGCCGCTGGCCGTGCGCACACGGTCCTCGTGTCGCCGCCCGACGCTGCCAAGGATGCCGCGGCGGCTGTCGCCCTCGCCAGGGCCCAGCTCGCCGCCGGGCTGCCGGAGAAGACCCTCGCGACCCTCGCGCAGAGCACCGGGGCGCCCTTCTCCTCGATCCGCACGCAGACCGACCGGGCCCTGCTCGAGTCTGTCGCCGCGCTCGCCACCGGGCACGAGACCGAGGCCGTCGCGGCGCTGTCCCGCGCCTCGGCGCTGCTCGGGGTCCACGGCCTCCGGCTGCCGGTGATCGTCCTGAGCGCTGACGACCGCGAGAGGCTGCGTGGGCTCGCCGGCCGGCACGGGCTCGTCGAAGCCGAGGCGATCCTTGGCGAGCCGTGGCCCGAGGTCGTCCCGTCGAGCGGTGACGTGCCGGTCCTGACCCCGCGGGAGACGGTGATCTTGCGCGAGCTCGCGCGGACCGGGTCGACGACGGAGATCGCCGAGCGTCTCGTGGTGAGCAACCACACCGTGAAGTCGCAGCTGCGCACGCTCTACCGCAAGCTCGGGGTCGGGTCGCGCTCGTCGGCCCTGGCCGTCGCGCGCCGGCTGGGGCTGCTCGACGACGAGAGCCGCCTCGCCAGGCTCGACGACGAGAGCCGGGCCTGAGCCGAGACCGGTGGGAGGGCTCGTGCTCCCGGAGGCACGACGACCGCCACACGTGCGACGGCCGCCAGACGCACGACCGACCTGACTCGCGCGACGACCCTGGCACGCACGACGACCCTGGTGTGCCGGGGGGAACCGGTGCACCAGGGTCGTCGTCGGCAGGCTCAGGCCTGCCAGTCTTCGTCGTGCTGGGCGGTGTCCTGGTGAGGGACTAGGAGCGCGTCGTCCGACGACGACGCAGGACCAGGCCGGCTGCGCCTGCCAGCACGAGCGCCAGGGCCGTGCCCGAGGCGACCAGCACCTCGGTGCCGGTCGTGGCGAGAGCGGCTCCGGGACGGGCCGGTAATGCCGGTGCTGCCGGCGCGGCGGGCGCCGCGGGTGCTGCCGGGGTGCTGGGCGCCGGGGTCGGGGCGGGCGCCTCGGCCAGGTACGTCACCGTGATGGTCGCCGACGTGAGGTTCCCCTCGACGTCGGTCACCTGGTAGGTCACCGGGGTCGGGTCGCCCTCGAAGCCGGCGAGCGGCACGAAGGTCACAGCACCCGTCTCGGGGTCGACCGTCCAGGTCCCCTCACCGGGGACCGTGAGCGTCGTGACGAGCTCACCCGTCGCGGGGTCCACGAGCCTGACGCTGCTCGGGTCGAGGGTGCCCGTGTCGTTGCCGACCACGTCGACCGTCACGGGCGTGCCGCGGACGTTGTCCACGTCGACGTCGTCCTGCGCCTGCGGCAGGTACGTGACCACCACGAGCGCGGAGACGGGGTCGCCCGCAGTCCCGAGCACCTCGTAGGTGACGGGTGTCGGGTTCTTGGTGAACCCGTCCTCGGGCACGAAGGTGACCGTGCCGGTCTCGAGCTGGACGGTCCAGGTGCCCTCGCCGGGGACCGTGACCGTGAGGACACGCTCACCCGTCACCGGGTCGACGAGCCGCAGCGAGCTGCGGTCGACCGAGCCCGTGTCGTTCGGGAGGACGTCGACGACGACGGGCGAGCCCACGGTGTTGCCGTGCTTCGCGTCGTCGGTCGCGACGGGGAGGTACGTGACGGTGACCGTCGCCGAGACGAGGTCGCCCGTCGAGTCGGTGACCTCGTAGGTCACCGGGGTCGGGTTCCCCGTGAAACCGTCCGCCGGGGTGAAGGTGACCGCTCCGGTCGTGGGGTCGACCGTCCAGGTGCCCTCGCCGGGGACGACCAGCTCGGAGACGCGCTCTTCGCCGTCGACCAGCACGACGGTCGTCGGGTCGAGGTCGCCCGCGTCGTTGGTCAGCACGTCGACCGTGACGACCTCGCCGATGGTGTTGCCGTGGTCGACGTCGTCGGTCGCGTCGGGGACGTAGCCGACGGTCACCCGGGCGCTCGTGGTGTCGCCCGTCGTGTCGGTGACCTCGTAGGTGATGGGGGTTGGGTCGGTGAGGAAGCCTGCCTCGGGGGTGAAGACCACCGCGCCCGTCGTCGGGACGACGGTCCAGGTGCCCTCGCCGGGCACGACCAGACGGTCGGTGCGGGCGCTGCCGTCGACGAGCACGACGGTGCTCGGGACGAGGTCACCGGTGTCGTTGGTCAGCACGTCGACCGTGACGACGACGCCGATGGCGTGTCCGAGGTCGGAGTCGTCGGCCGCGGCCGGGACGTAGTCGACCGTGACGACGGCCGTCGCCGTGAGGCCGTCCTCGTCAGAGATCCTGTACGACACCGGGGTCGGGTCGGTGAGGAAGCCGGCGACGGGGGTGAAGACGACGTCGCTGCCCTCGACGGTCCAGGTGCCCTCGCCGGGGACCACGAGCTGCAGACCGGGCGACGTGCTGGTGGCCGGGTCCCACAGGACGAGCGTGGTGGGGTCGAGCGGGCTGGTCGTCGCGGTGTCGTTGCCCAGCACCGGGACGCGGACGGTCTCGCCGATGGTGTTGCCGAGGTCAGAGTCGTCGGTGGCCGTGGGCGGTCCGACGACGGTCACGACGGAGGTGTCGCTGTTGTCGTCCTGGTCGCCGCGGTCCTGGACCGTCGCGGTGTTCTCGAGCGTCGTCCCGGGGGTGTCCGTGACGGCCTGGGTGTAGGTGATCGTGACGCTCTCGCCGACGTCGAGCCCACGGCGACCGTCAGCCGCGCCACCGAGGAGTGCGTGCTCGCGCGAGCACGTCACGGTGCTCGGCAGGGGTGAACCGACCACGGCATCGCACGAGAGCGGCCCGCGCTCGAAGGTGTCGTTGGTGCCGCCCGCGACGACCACCGAGGTGACCGACGTGGCGCCGTCGCCCGGGAGCGTGTCCGTGAGGGTGAGGATGTCGCCGCGCGTCATGGCCTCGGGGCCGTTGTTGACGACGGTGACGGCCCAGGTGACCGTCGAGCCGACAGGTGCCCGGTCGGGCGAGCCTGTCGGAGCGCCGTCGACCGAGGCGGTCTTGGTCACGGCGAGGTCGTAGCCGCACTCGACCCAGTCGAGCTCGATCGAGCCGTCGGCGCCCTTGCCGGTCCCCGTCTGACGGCCCGAGGCCGCCGAGGTGACGTCGGAGGCTGTGCCCGCCACGAAGGACGAGCCACCGCCACCGCCGCCGCCGGCCACGGTGTTGATCCCGTTGTCGCTGTTCTTGATGATGGTCGACGCGCCGCCGCCACCGCCGGTGAGACCGGCACCGCCGCCGCCTCCGGCGTCGTAGTTCGGGTCGGCTGCACCGGCACCACCGGCACTGCCGGATCCCGGCTGGCCGTTCAGGGTCGGGTCGGTGCTGTGCACGCCGCCCGCGCCGGGCTGGCCGTCGCGACCGCCCTGACCGCCGCCGACCTGAGGTCCACCCTCGAAGCCGTCGGTGCCGTCGGCGCCTGCCGCGACCTCACCGGCACCGGCCGGGAGGCCAGCGTCTCCGCCGAAACCGTCGGTGGTGACGGAGTGCCCGCCACCGCTGCCGCCGCCGCCGCCCGCCAGCACGGCGACGTCGTCGGGGGTGGTCCCGCCGAGGAACAGGACTGTCGAGCCGCCTCCACCAGCACCACCGTGCTGGGAGACGGCCGTGCCGCCGGTCCCGCCGCCGTTGACGCCGCCTGCGCCGCCAGCCGCGTTGACGTTCTCACGCCCGCCTCCGCCGACGGTCCCGCTGAAGGTGGTCCCGGGTGTCACCGCGAAGGTCGCGGTGATCGCGGCCCCGGCGCCGTTCGACCCGGTGCCGTTGGCACCCGCGGCCGAGCGTCCGCCGGCACCGCCGACGACTGTCGCGCGGACCGCGCAGATGCCGTCGGGGACGGTCCCGGCGACCTGCGCCCCGAGCCCGAAGCTCGAGGTCGATGCCTCGGGTGCCGGGGCTGCCCAGGCCGCGCCGGGCAGCGTCAGGCCGCCGAGCGCGAGGCTGAGGGCTGTCGCCGCGACGGCGGCAGGTCGGACGGACCGGCGCGCGGTGCGCGACGTCTCGGTCGTGGATGGTGGCTTCACGGGTGCTGCTCCTCCAGAGTGGGGTCACGTCTCGGTCCGGCCGAGATCGACGCGCGTCGCACTCTGAGAAGGCCGTCTCGCGGCTCGTCCAGGTCTCGGCGCCCACCTATGCTCGTGACCCGCTGGGGCCTCGGGGCGCGCGAGGGCCGGACTTCATCCCGGGTTTCATACTCCGCAGGGCCCGCAGGGCCCGCAGGGGACGGCCGACCTCACAGCGGTCCCAGACGGCGATGAGGAGACCTTTACGCGCCGGTCACCGCCGCGCAACGACGCGCGTCGACTCCCGGACCAGGCTCAGAGCACGACGGTGGCTGCCGTCCGTTCCGAGAGGGAGTCACCCATGACCTACGTGAAGCCTGACGAGGTCCTCGCGACCGCCGTCGACGCCGGGGCGACCAAGGCGTCGCTGTCCATGACCGAGCTGCTCGTGCGAGGGGTGCTCGGCGGTGCGGTCCTCGCGTGCGCCACGACCCTCGCCTACCAGGCGACAGTCCAGACCGGGCAGCCGATCGTCGGGGCGCTCGTCTTCCCGGTCGGCTTCGTCATGATCGTGCTGCTGGGCCTCGAGCTGGTGACAGGGAGCTTCGCGCTCATCCCGCTCGCGGTCCTCGAGGGCCGGGCGAGCGTCGGGGCGATGCTCCGCAGCTTCGGTCTGGTCCTCGCCGGGCACGTCGTGGGGGCTGCCGGCTACGCGGCGATGTACGTCGCGGTCATCAGCCGGATGGGGACGGACACGGAGAACCCTCTCGTGGTGAACCTCGTGCAGATCGCCGAGACCAAGACCCTCGGCTACGAGGCCCTCGGTGCGAGCGGCCTCGCGCTGGTGTTCGTCAAGGCTGTCCTGTGCAACTGGATGGTGACCCTCGGGGTCGTCATGGCGATGACCTCGCGGTCGACGGGCGGCAAGATCGTCGCCATGTGGCTCCCGGTGACGACGTTCTTCGCCCAGGGCTTCGAGCACGCCGTCGTGAACGTCTTCGTCATCCCCGCGGGCATGATGCTCGGCGCCGACGTCACCGTGGGTGACTGGTGGCTGTGGAACCAGCTGCCGGTCCTCGCCGGGAACCTCGTCGGGGGAGTGCTGCTCACCGGCCTCGGGCTGTACTGGGCGCACCGGCGCGGGCTGGAGGCGCTGACGGCGTCGGGTGCGCGGGCTGGGCTGACGGGGGACGTGACGGGTGCGGGGGTGCAGGCGCCTGCCGCTCCGAGCGCACCTGCGCTCCAGGACGCGTGACCGGCGCCTGACCGCACCAGATCTGGGAGGGGTGGACCTGGGTGGGACGGATCCGTAGGACCGGCGACTGCGGACCTGGGGCCGACCTGCGGACCGCGCGCACCGCTCACGGGTGGCCCCATGACGCGCTCCCGTCCACCATGGAGCGATGAGCGCACCTCGAGAGCATGTCGTCGGACAGATCCTCGCCCTCGGCACCGACGAGGTCCCCTTCACCTTCACGCCGTCGGCCGACGGGGTGACAGGGGCGTGGGACTACGCCGACGCGCGGTGGGTGGGCTTCGTCTCGGCAGGCACGATCGACCGTGACTACAGGCTCGAGGTCAGCCTGCACGAGGACTCGACGTACACCCTCGTCGATCACACCTCGGCGACCCAGGCCCGGGTCGGCGCCGGTGGGGCGAGCGTCAGCACGTCGAGGTTCCGCGGGACCGTCAGGTCGAAGAGCTTCAACAAGAGCTTCGCGCCGCTCGCGACAGACCACGGTCAGGCCGGGCACTCCTTCGGGTGGCGCTTCGACGCCGACGAGATGAAGACGCCCGTGCGGCAGGTGCTCGAGCAGGCGGGCTGGACGCCGCGCAGACGCGGGTTCTGGGACCGGCTCACGGGCCGCGGATGATCTGCGAGGCCGTCGCGCGTGGCCCCGTGGGTCGTGCGACCATAATGGTCAGCAGGCGATCCCGGAGCGACGGGGCACGCATCCCGTTCTCGCAGGACTCGAGGTGAGCATGAGCCCGATCCCCTTCGCGCTGCCACCCCGGCTGCCGGACGTGGTCTCGACGTGGACCCTCAGCTCCTACGACGCGCTCGGGACGATGCGCGCCGGTCTGACCGATGCAGTCTCGGCGACGACGACCGAGCGGCCCCTGCCCGACCGTTCGACCGTGCGCAACATGCTCCTGGCCAGCAGCGAGCTCGCGACCAACGCCCTCAAGCACGCGCGGTCGTCGGCCCGGGTGGTCCTCAGCACCGACGGGCAGACGTTCCTTCTCGACGTCGTCGACCGTGCCAAGGACTCCGTCCCCACACGCGCGGCGGGCCGCAAGCCGGGCGAGGGTGGATTCGGACTCGTCCTCGTCGCCCGTGTCTCCGACGAGTGCGGCTGGTACGTGAGCCACGACGAGAAGCACATCTGGGCGACCTTCCCAGCACGCGACGCGGGCTGATCGCAGCTGAGCGCTGGGAACGGCCTAGGTCCACTCGAGGCGGTCCGGGTCCCAGGTACGACCGACGCTCGTGGAGCCGAACGCTGGGTCGAGCAGTCGGGCGACCAGTGCTGTCGCGAGCTCGACCGTCGGGAGGTCTGAGGTGTACCTCGTCGAGGTGGCCAGAGGCGGGTAGTCCCGTCTCCACTCTTCGGGTACCGCGAAGGCGCTGCGTTCCGGAAGCGATCGCATCACTCGCTCTCCGCGGATCGCGTCGCGCAGAGCGGTACCGTCGATCCGTTGGGTCCGTGCGAACACCACCAGGTCGACCAGGTCGCGTGGTCGGCTCGACCCCCGTCCCCTGTTGTACACAGTCTCGGTCGCGCAGACCTTGTCGGCGATGTGGTCGACCACCGGGTACAGCCGGACGACGGGTGCCTCGACCCCTGGGATGTCCAGCGGCGAGCGGGCGCGCTCGATCTCGGGATCGCTCGTCATGAGAGACCCCGTGACCAGGTCGACGCCGAACCTGTCGACCATCTTGATCCCGCAGTAGGCGACGATCATGACCCGGCAACCGTCGACCTGAGGCTGGACGTTGTCTCGCTCCGCGTTCCTGACCGCCTCGACGACGAACCGGAAGTGGTCGTCCATCGGGGTGTCGAGAGCAGTCCTCAGTGCGGAGACCGCGTCGTCGAGGTTCCCCAGGCTCCGGAGGAGATCGACGTCTTTGCTGTGCCGAGCATCGTCCACCCGGAGGAGCATCGCCGTCCCACCCTTGAGGACCCACGGTGAGCCTGCTGCCGCGAAGACCCGCGCGACGAAGCGAGAGAAGGTGAAGAGCCTGATGTACTCGGAAGCGGGCTTCGAGGTGGTCTTCGACCGATGACGAGCCTTGTCGGAGACCGCCCTCCAGAGAGCGGACCCGGTCTCGTACCCCGAGGAGCTCATCGAGATCCAGTCGGTCGAGCTGCGGCTTCCACACTCGAGCCGTCGGCCGAGGTGCCCTCCGAGACGCCTCCGGCGCGCCCGCCGGACGCCACCACGAAGGTGCCGAGGACATCTCGGAGTCGTGCGATGGCATCGCGGTTGGACGGGACCTCAGCCCATCTGGACACGCGTTCGCTAAGTCTCTGGACGGCCTGGCGAGAAGGTTCAAGCGCAACCGAGAGCCCGTCCGAGGCCGTGAAGACTCCCGCCGTGATCTTCGCAGTCGACTGCTGGACCTCCTTCGCCATCCGCTGAAGCTCGGGGTCCGAGAGTGTCCTGAGGATCGTCAAGATGTCGTCGGGGATCGCATGTCCTGAGGGACGACGGGTCGTCTCGGCTGAGGTGAGCTCGGCAGGGGGCATGTCGGAGAGGTCGATGAGGCGAGCCGTCAGCTCCTGACCGTCACGGCTGCCTCGCCTGGGCGCGACGTGGTCCAGGGCTGGCGCGAGCGACTGTCGGTCGACAAGTCCTCTGCGGAGCGCTTCGGCGGTCAGCGAGGCCATGTGGTCGAGGTCGTGACCGTCGTCCAGCAGGTCGGAGATGGTCCGAGCTGCGGTCGTGACGGGAAGTCCAGACGAGAGAGTCACCTCGGACCTGCCGAGCAGGGTCCTGCGGACACGGACACCTGTCCGCCGTGACTGGAACCGCTCCGGCAGGAGGAACTCGTGCTCGTCAGCCAAGAGGTCGCCGATGCCGTGCAGCTGCGCTGCTGAGGCGTGCGACACGACGCCCGCAGATGTCAGGTCGGCGAGTCTCTCCTCGGCTCGTGCCGAAGGCCGGAGCGTCAGCCAGGAGGATCGGAGTGAGAGCAGCGGGTCCCCCTGGACCGAGGGGGTGGCGTACACACCGTGCTCTAGGCGGTCCAGGATGCCAGACTCGACCAGGCGGGTCAGCTGCATCCGGGTCACGCCCTCTGCCTGGGCCTGGGCGGACGTGAGAAGACCCCACTGGCTCGCAGCCAGGTCATTCGCGCGGACCACGACTTCGGTCTTCATGCTGCAATAGTAACACGCAGGGTGTTACTAAAGCAGAGAGATGGCGTAGCGGGTGATGGAGATTGTGGCCTCTCTGGAGCCTTCTCTATCCCTCGCTGCGTCGCGTCGGCGGGGTGACCGTGACGACGCACCACGGCAGGAAGCGCTGCACGAGAGGTCCGACGGCGATCGCGTAGAGGACCGTCCCGAGACCGACCGTCCCGCCGAGCAGCCACCCGGCGACGAGCGCGGTGACCTCGATGCCTGTGCGGACGAGCCGGAGCGACAGCCCGGTCTGGCGCGACAGCCCTGTCATGAGCCCGTCGCGCGGCCCGGTGCCGAGCTGGGCCCCGATGTACAGCGCTCCGCCCAGGGCGTTGAGCACCACGCCCGCCACCAGGATCGGTACCTGGAGCGCGAGGCCGTCGACCTCGGGGACCAGGCGCAGCGACGCGTCGATGACCACCCCGACGAGCAGGGCGTTGGCGAGGGTGCCGAGCCCAGGAGCCTGACGCAGCGGGATCCACAGCGCCAGGACCGCGAGGGACATGAGGACCACGACGGTCCCGATGGACAACGGGGTGCTGCGGGAGATGCCCAGGTGCAGCACGTCCCAGGGGCTCAGCCCCAGACCGCTGCGCAGCACCATGGCGAGCGACACCCCGAAGAGCACCAGCCCGAGCACGAGCTGGACGAGACGACGAGGCATGCGACCGGCGCGCAGCTGCTCGAGGGGGGTGAGGTCCTGGAGGACGCGGGGTGAGGTCACCGGCTAACCGTAGGTGCTGAGGCGGGGTGCGTGGTCACCGCCGGGACCGCGCCCCGGCGGGTCGGACCCTGGCGACGTCAGGCGTAGAGGTCGATGTCTCCCGTGCGGCTGCGGTCCCGCGACGGGGCCTCGGTCTGCTGGGCAGGTGTGGGCGTCGCGGCCCGGCTCGTCTGGCCCTCGTGAGCCTTCTCCTGCTCTCGGGCGAGGGCAGTGGTCGCTGCTGCGAGGGAGAGCGCGGCCGCCTCCACGGCCGCCTGGTCCACCTCGATCGTCGCTTGGGGCGCCTTGTCGAAGACGTCCTGCGACAGCTTCTTCTGCGCGGCGGAGAGCTGCTTGACCGCCCTGTCGTACGCCTGCTGCGCGGGTGACCCGCTCGTGGCTGTCGCGCTGCCGCCTGTCGTGCCTACGCTCGTCGTGCCTGCTTCGATCCGGATCCCGGACATCGGTTGCCTCCCAGCTCGTACCTCGTCCCCTCATGATCGACCGGTGCCGGGAGGTCATGAGGGTCTGACCAGGCACTTCACCCGCTCGCCGGTCGCTGACAAATCCGTTGCCCCGGGCTGCACCCGCTCGCTAGCGTCGTCGTCATGCCACACGACCTCATGTCCCAGCTGGACGCCGCCGCCCGGTCCACAGGCTTCAGCGGCGTCGTCCGCATCGACCGCCCCGACGGGGAGAGCGAGTCGCGGGCCTACGGCTGGGCCGACCGCGCCCGGGGCCAGGCGATGACCGTCGACCACAGGTGCGGGCTCGCGAGCATCTCGAAGGGCTTCACGGCCCTGGCCGTGGGGGCGCTCGTCGACGACGGTCTGCTGAGCCTCGACAGCCCGGTCCGCCCGGTCCTCGGCGACGACCTCCCGCTCGTCGACGACGCCGTCACCGTCGGGCAGCTGCTCTCGCACACGGCGGGCATCGGCGACTACATCGACGAGTCGGCCGGCGGTGACATCAACGACTACGTGGTCGACAGGCCGTTGCACCTGCTCGGCACGACCGAGGCCTTCGTCCCGCTGCTCGACGGGCGACCGCAGGTGAGCCCACCCGGGTCGACCTTCGCGTACTGCAACAGCGGGTTCGTGGTCCTGGCCCTGGTGGCCGAGAGGGCCTCGTCGCTGACCTTCCACGACCTGGTCGAGCAGCGGGTGCTCGGACCTGCCGGGATGGTCTCGACCGGGTACCCGCGGACCGACGAGATCTCCGGGGACACCGCTCTGGGGTACCTGGAGGAGGCGGGGGACCGGACGAACGCGCTGCACCTGCCCGTCCGGGGCAACGGTGACGGCGGGGCTGTCGGCACCGTGGCCGACCTCGCGGCCTTCTGGTCGGCGCTCTTCGCCGGGCGGGTCGTGACGCTCCCGACGCTCCAGGCGCTGACCGAGCCCGTCAGCCACGTCGAGGGCGACCACATGAGGTACGCCCGCGGCTTCTGGCGGGGCTGGTCGTCGCAGACGGTCCTGCTCGAGGGCTACGACGCAGGGGTCTCGGGCCGGACCTGGCACGACCCGGCGTCGGGGGTCACGGGGTCGGTCGTCGCCAACACCTCGAACGGCGCGTGGCCCGTGCTGGAAGCACTGAGCTGGGCATGAGGACCACCCTGCTCACACGTTGAGCCTGTACCCCCGCTTGACGACCGTCGCCACGAGCCGCGGCTCGGGCAGGGACGCGCGCAGCCGGCTCATCGCCATGTCGAGGGCGTGCTCGTTCTGCGCCTCCGGCAGGTGCGCCATGAGGTCCTTGCGGGTCAGCACAGCACCAGTGCTCGCGGCGAGGGCGCGGAACAGCGCGAGCGGAGCCGGCGCGAGCTGACCGGCCCGGCCCTCGAAGACCACGGACCGCCCACGGATCTGGACAGGGCCGAGGGCTGTCGAGAGCTCGGTCACCTGGTGCAGCGCGAGGTGCTCGCACACCAGCCTGATGAGCGCCCCCATACGGAACCTCTCGGGGATGATCGGCGTCACGCCGGCCGCCTCGAGCGGCCCCGCGGTCACCGGACCGACAGCCGCCGCGACCACGTCGGTGCGCAGCGCGTCCAGCAGCTGGTCGATCACCCCCTGCTCGATCGCCGAGGTGAGGAAGGCGTCGACCGCCGGGGCGCTCGTGAAGGTCACGACGTCGAGGTTCCGGGCGCAGACCGCGTCGATCAGCCTGGGCAGCCTCTCCGCGCCGTCGGGCTTGACCCAGCGGTAGGGCTCGACGGTGAGCACCCGGGCACCGCCCGCCCGCAGCCTCTCGAGCTGCTGCCCGTCGGTGTACCCGTGCAGCTGGACGGCGACGGTCCGGCCCTCGACGCCCTCGTCGAGCAGCATGTCGATCACCGACGCCGTGCGCTCGTCGTGCGCGATGCCCACGTCGTCGAGCCCGGCCGCCCGCACGGCCCCGCGGGCCTTGGGCCCCCGGACGAAGATCCGGGCAGCCTGCAGCACGTCGGTCAGCGCGTCACCGAGACCTGCGGCGTCCGCAGCCTCGCTCCAGCGGCGCATGCCGTAGGCGGTCGTGACGACCAGGACGTCAGGCGGGGTCTCGAGGATCGCCCGGGTGTCGGCGAGCAGGTCGACGTCCTCCTCGACGGGGGCGATGCGCAGCGCGGGGGCGTGCATCACCTGCGCCCCGCGCCGCTCGAGGGCCGCGATGAGGTCGTCCGACCGCCGGTCCGACGTCACGCCGATCCGGAACCCCGAGAGCTGGTCGTTGCTGAACTCGGTGACACCGGACGTGTCGTCGGCAGCATTCATCCAGATACTCCTAGCGAGGCGCCCGCCAGCTCGGTGAGCTCACGGGGCCAGTCGTGGCCGAGGCGGACGACCTCGCCGATGACGAGGACGGCCGGGTTAGAACATGCCGCGAGCGTAGCCGCTGAGGTCGCCTCGCCGAGAGTCGAGCAGGTCGTGCGCTGGTTCATGCTGTACCCACGCTCGACCACGGCGACGGGCATCTCGGTCGTCATGCCGGCGCGGCGCAGACCCGCGAGGGTCTGGTGCATGGTCCCGATCCCCATGAGCACGACGATCGTGCCGCCGAGCCCGGCGAGGTGCTCGCACTCCGACGCCGTGAGCGGCACGTGGCCTGAGACCACCGTGAACAGGCGGGATACCTCACGGTGCGTCACGGGGATGCCAGCAGCAGCCGGGACGGAGACTGCCGAGGTGATGCCGGGGATGACCCGCACGGGGATCCCGGCCTCGCGCGCGGCGGCGACCTCTTCCGAGCCGCGCCCGAACACGTAAGGGTCCCCGCCCTTGAGCCTGACGACAGTCTCCCCGGCGCGGGCGCGGTCGACCATGAGCTCTTCGATCCCGCGCTGCGTGATCGCGTGGTGGCCCGGGCGCTTGCCCACGTCGACCAGCTCCGCACCGTGCGTGAGCTCGGCGAGGTTCTCGTGCGGGGCGAGGCGGTCGTACAGCACCACGTCGGCGTCGGCGAGCGCCTTGCGGGCCGCGACGGTCAGCAGCTCGTCCTGCCCGGGGCCACCACCCACGAGGATCACCTGACCACCGGGAGCCGCAGCGTCCTCGCGGACCACCAGGTGCGTCCGCCGCAGCCGGACGAGGACCTCGTCCCACCCGCCCTGGCAGTCGTCGACGGCCACGACCAGGCGCACGTCGTCGAGGGAGGTGAGGTCGACGTCGGCCGGTGTGTGGGCCGTGCGGACCACCGCCCCGGCGTGCGTGCAGCGCCGCAGGGCGCGTCGGGCGCTGTGCGCCGTGCCGAGGATCAGCACCGTGGTGCCGGTGAGGTCGAGGTCGAGGTTCACGGGTCAGCCCTCCTGGTTCTCGGCACGCACGGGGATGCTCAGCCCGGCCAGCATGACGGGTCGGCGCACGGGCTCGTCGAAGCTCTCGATCCCCGGACCGAGGTCACCGGCCCGCTCGGCGGCCGTCGCCGGACGGCGCTGCCCGCGCTCGCGGACGTAGGCGGTCGAGTCGTCGGCCTCGGTCGGGGCGTTGACGAAGGACCTGAACCTGCGCAGCCTGTCGGGGTCCTTGAGGGTCGCCGCCCACTCGTCCTCGTAGTGCTCCACGTGCAGGGCCATCGCGGCCTCGAGGTCCGCGCCGACGCCGAGGGAGTCTTCGACGACCACCTGGTGCACGTGGTCGACACCGCCGTCGAGGTCCTCCATCCAGCGGGCCGTGCGCTGCAGGCGGTCGGCCGTGCGGATGTAGTACATGAGGTAGCGGTCGACGTAGCGGATGAGGGTCTCGTCGTCGAGGTCCTTCGCGAGCAGCTGGCCGTGGACGGGCTGGAACCCGCCGTTGCCACCGACGTAGAGGTTCCAGCCGGTGTCTGTCGCGATCACGCCGACGTCCTTGCCGCGGGCCTCGGCGCACTCGCGGGCGCAGCCGGACACCCCCATCTTGAACTTGTGCGGGGCGCGCAGGCCTCGGTAGCGGAGCTCGAGCTGGATGGCCATGGCGACCGAGTCCTGCACGCCGAAGCGGCACCAGGTGGAGCCCACGCAGGACTTCACGTTGCGCAGCGCCTTGCCATAGGCCTGGCCGGACTCGAAGCCGGCCTCGACCAGCTGTGCCCAGATCTCCGGCAGCTGGTCGAGCCGGGCACCGAAGAGGTCGATGCGCTGCCCACCGGTGATCTTCGTGTACAGCCCGAACTCGATCGCGACCTGCGCGATGACCGCGAGCTTCTCCGGGGTGATCTCGCCGCCGGGGATGCGCGGGACGACCGAGTACGAGCCGTCTTTCTGCATGTTCGCCAGCGCGCGGTCGTTGGTGTCCTGGAGGGCGCCGCGGCCTGGGTCGAGCACGTAGTCGGTGTGCTGCGAGGCGAGGATCGAGCCGATGGCCGGCTTGCAGATGTCGCAGCCGCGCCCGGTCCCGAAGCGCGCGAGGATCTCCTCGAAGGAGGTCAGCCCGAGGGCGCGGACACCCTCGAACAGCTCGGCGCGTGACATGGGCACGTGCTCGCACATGGCCTTCGACACGGCGACGCCGGCCTTGGTGAGCTCGCCCTCGAGGAGCTTCTTGAGCATCGGCACGCACGAGCCGCACTGGGTGCCCGCCCGGGTGCAGGTCTTGAGCTTTCCCAGGTCGTGGCAGGGGGCGGTCTTGCCGTCGCCGTGGACCGCGGCGCGGGCCGTGCCGACGGCCACGTTGTTGCAGGAGCAGAGGATCGCGTCGTCGGGCAGCTCGGTCTGCGGCGCCTCGCCGCCGCCGGCCGCGGTGAGGAAGGCCCCCGGCTCGGCGCCGAGCTCGCGGCCCAGCAGCGGGCGCAAGGACGTGTAGGGCGTGGCGTCCCCGACGAAGATGCCGCCGAGGAGGGTCTTGGCGTCGCCGGTGACGACGATCTTCTGGTACATCCCGCGGGCCGGGTCGGCGTAGACGATCTCGAGGCAGTGCTCGGTCGTCCCGAAGGCGTCGCCGAAGCTCGCGACGTCCACGCCCGACAGCTTGAGCCGGGTCGCGGTGTCGAATCCCGGGAAGGTCGCGGCTCCGCCGTGCAGGCGGTCGGCGACGACCTCGGCCATCGTGTTCGCCGGGGCCACGAGACCCACGCACCGCCCCTCGAAGCTCGCGACCTCGCCGATCGCCCAGATCCCCGGGACCGAGGTCGAGCAGTCGTCGGAGATCTCCACTCCCCCGCGCGGCCCTGTCACCAGCCCGGCTGACGCGGCGAGCTCGTCGCGGGGGCGGATGCCGATCGCGGCGACCACGAGGTCGGCGGCGAGCTCGGCGCCGTCTCCGAGCTCGAGGGCGACCACCCTGTCGTCCTCGACGAGGATGCCGACGGGGCGCACCCCGCAGTGCACCTCGATGCCCGTCGACGCGATGAGACGGCCGAGGGCCTGCCCGCCGCCCTCGTCGAGCTGGGCGTTCATCAGCCAGCCGGCACCGTTGACCACGGCGGCCTCGGCGCCGAGCTCTTGCAGGCCGCCCGCGGCCTCGAGGCCGAGCAGACCGCCGCCGACCACGACAGCCCGGGGTGCCCGGCCGAGCTCCCCGGCCAGGCGCGTCACCTCGGCGGCGAGACCCCAGACGTCGTCGACGGTCCTGTACACGTGGGTACGGTCGCCGTTCGGGAAGATGAGGCGTGCCGCGTCGGAGCCTGTGGCGAGCACGAGCTCGTCGTAGGTGACGGTGCCGGTGGTGGTCCGGACGGTCCTGGCCGCCGCGTCGACCGCGACGGCCCGCTCGCCCGTCCGCAGCGTGACCGCCGGGTGCTCCCAGAGCTCTCCGCCGCCGAGGGTCAGGTCGACGTCGCCGACGAAGGCCTTGCTCAGTGCGACGCGGTCGTAGGGCTGGTGCACCTCCTCCGCGATCACGGTGACCCGCAGGTCCGAGGTGTCGCGCGAGGCCATGGCCTCGACGAAGCGGTGGGCAGCGGGCCCACCGCCGACGACCACGACGTGGCGGGCTGGGGGCGTGCCGTCGGTTCCGGTCATGCGAGTACCTCCAGGAGGGCTGCGGCGAGTTCCTCGACCGTACGGGCGTGCCGTTTCCCTCCCGTTGCCCTCGGGTGTCCCGGGGGTCACCAGGTTGTCACCGCCGTCCAGGGCAGCAGTGAGAAGAAGGTCACGAGAGGGAAACCCTGCGCCGACCTCCGGGAAACACCCCGTCGATAGCGTCGGGCTCACCGACGGTCACCGCGACCCTCACCTACCTACCCACCCACCGCACGACGCCCCTCCACGTCAGGAGCCCGACATGACCGAGACGCTCATCGCCCGCCCCCGGACCACCCGCGCCCAGCAGTGGCGCCGGGTCTGCAGGATCGACGACCTCGAGACCGGGTGGGGAGAGGCCGCCATGGTCGACGGCGCGCAGGTCGCGCTGTTCCGCCTCGCCGACGCCGGGGTCTACGCGGTGAGCCACCGCGACCCCGCGACGGGCTCGCACGTCATGGCTCGTGGGATCACCGGGTCGAAGACCGTCGCTGCGGGGGAACGGGTGACGGTTGCGTCGCCGTTGCACAAGCAGGTGTACGACATCGTCACGGGGGAGTGCTTCACCCACCCCGCGCTGCACCTGCAGACCTACCCGGTGCAGGTGGTCGACGGGTATGTCGAGGTCGCCCTCGAGGTGGCGACCGCTGTGGCGGCCGAGGCCGAGGTGCGGGTCGCGGCGTGACGGTGCTCGGACCGGGCGTCCTGCACGAGCGTGCCCGGGGTGCGGTCGACCGCGCGCCCGTCCTCGTCGCCTGCTCGCACGGCACGTCCTCGGTCGTCGGGCAGCGTGCTGTCAGGGACCTCGTCGATGCCGTCGCGCTCCGCCGCCCGGACCTCGACGTGCTCGGCTGCTGCGTCGACGTCCAGCAGCCCGACGTCCCGACCACCCTCGCAGAGATCGGCGACGAGCCCGTCCACGTCGTCCCGCTGCTGCTGTCGGCGGGCTTCCACGTGTACGTCGACCTGGCGGAGGCTGCCGCCGAGGCGCCCGACGCCGTGGTGCGACCCGCGCTCGGGCCGGACCCGCGGCTGGTGCGCCAGCTCGTGACGCGTCTCGACGAGGCCGGTCTGCGGCCCGAAGATGCCGTCGTGCTCGCCGTCGCCGGGTCCTCCGACGCCCGTGCCGTCGACGACTGCGAGGTCATGGGCCGCATGCTCGGCCACGCGATCGGCCGTGAGGTGCTCGTCGGCTACATCTCCGCCGTGAAGCCCGCCCTGCCCGACGCCGTCGAGACCGCGCGCTCGCGGAGCGGCGGCCGCCGGGTCGCCGTCGCCACCTATCTGCTGGCCCCGGGCTACTTCGCCGACCTCGCGGGCCGCGCGGGCGCCGACGTGGTCACCGAGCCGCTGCTGAGCGCCGCCGACCCGGCCCCGCACGAGATGGTCGAGCTCGTGGTCGAGCGGTTCGGGATGTAGCTGAGGTCCTTCGCACGGGACGGCGGACCGGTCACGATCGCGGCTCCCGCTCCCACCGGCGATAGGTTGGACGCATGACTGATCCACGTGGAACCTCCTCCCTGACCGCCCTCGTCAACGGCTATGTCGTCCCCGTCGCCTCTGCCCCCGTCGAGCGCGGGACCGTCCTGCTGCGCGGCGGCACGATCGTCGCCGTGGGCGCCGACGTCGAGATCCCGGCCGACTCGACCGTCGTCGACGTCGAGGGCAAGTGGGTGCTGCCCGGTTTTGTCGAGTCGCACGGGCACGTGGGCATCGACGAAGAGGGCAACGGCCCGATCGGCAACGACGTCAACGAGATGACACGCCCGACCACGCCCGGTGTCCGAGCGATCGACGCCGTGAACATCGACGACGAGGGCTTCCGGGACGCGCTGTCCGGCGGCATCACCTCGGTCGTCGTCAAGCCGGGATCCGGCAACGTCATCGGTGGGCAGACCGTCGCGATCAAGACGTGGGGCGGGCGCACGATCGACGAGCAGGTCATCAGCGAGTCGGTGAGCGTGAAGTCCGCTCTCGGCGAGAACCCGAAGCGCGTCTACGGCGAGAAGAAGCAGATGCCGTCGACCCGTCTGGGCGTCGCGTTCATCCTCCGCGAGGCCTTCGCCAAGGCGCAGCACTACGCGGCATCGCGGGTCGCCGCAGAGAAGAAGGGTGAGCCCTTCGCCCGTGACCTCGACCTCGAGGTGCTCGCCCGCGTCCTCGACGGCGAGCTCGCCTGGGACCAGCACGTGCACCGCCACGACGACATCGCGACGGCGATCCGCCTCGCCGACGAGTTCGGCTACCGCCTCGTCATCAACCACGGGACCGAGGGGCACAAGCTCGCCGACGTCCTTGCCGAGCGCGACATCCCGGTGATCTACGGGCCGATGCTCACCAACCGCAGCAAGGTCGAGCTCCGGGACCGCGCGATCACCAACCTCGTCGCCCTCGCCAAGGCCGGTGTCCGTGTCGCGATCACGACCGACCACCCGGTGATCCCCATCAACCTGCTCGTCACCCAGGCGACGCTCGCGGTGCGTGACGGGCTCCCGCGCGAGACCGCCCTCGAGGCGCTCACCACCAACCCCGCGTCCTTCCTCGGGCTCGGCGGACGCATCGGCGCCCTCGCGGAGGGCCTCGACGCCGACGTCGTCGTGTGGTCGGGTGACCCGCTCGACTCCATGTCGCGGGCGGAGCGCGTGTTCATCGACGGCCGGGAGGTCTACACCTGGGACGCCGAGGCAGGCGTCGGTCGTGCTGTCGAGCGACTCGGCCGCCGCGCAGGCTGAGACTGTCGGAGGGTCGTCGGAGACTGGCTGGCATGGAAGCACACCTGCCGTCCGCTCAGACGGCGCGGCTGCGGCTCGAGCCGCTCGCGCCGTCTGACACCGGCGACCTCTTCCGCGTCTACAGCGACCTGCGCACCTGGGAGCACCTGCCGTCGGGCAGGCTCACGCGTGTCGAGCAGGCGCAGGAACGGATCGAGCGGTCTGCCCGTGACGTGGAGCGGCACGGGCTGGGCATGTGGGCGGTCCGGGTCAGTGCCGAGGGTGCGGACGCCACGCTCCAGGCCGGGACCTTCATCGGCTCTGGAGGCGTGGGGTACGCGGCGGAGGCTGAGGTCTGGAACCTCGGCTACAGGCTGGACCCGGCGGCGTGGGGCCGAGGCTTCGCCTCCGAGATCGCCCGGGCTGCCGTGGCTGCCGCTGCCGACGTGACACCGCAGGTCCCCGTGACCGCCCGCGTGCTCTCGAACAACCCGGCATCTGTCGCGGTGCTCGAGAAGATCGGTCTCACCCTCGTCTGGGAGGGGCAGCGACCAGATGCAGCACCGGAGCCCGACGGCACTGCTCCACCCACCCGGAGGATCTACGCGGACCGTGACCTCACGCCCACGGCGATGCGCTGGCTCGTCGCCCACGCCTAGGCGCCGTCTCGCGCCTCCCGCTCAGGTCGTGCCGACTCGGAGGCGGTCCGAGCCGCGCCCGCCAGCGACCGAGCCGGCACGCGAAGCCTGAGCCCGTGCGCGTCGGGCAGGATGGAGCGATGACTGCCGACGCCCCGCCGACTCCTGGACCGCTGCGCCTCCCCGAGCTCGTCGGGGCGCGTGTGCGGCTCCGCGGCTGGCGGTCGACGGATGCCCACGCGGTCCGCGAGGCGTCCTACGACCCGCTCATCCCGGTCATCACCTCGGTGCCCTCGGTCGACAGCGAGGAGGAGGCGCTCGCCTTCGTCGAGCGTCAGCAGGACCGTCTCCGCGACCGGGTGGGCTACCCCTTCGCTGTCGCCGACGCAGACGACCGCGCCGTCGGCTTCATCATCCTGCAGCTCCGGACCGCGGAGGGTGCCCGCGGCAGCATCGGCTACTGGACCTGCCCGTCGCAGCGGCGGCGCGGGTACGCGGCCGAGGCCCTCCAGGTCCTCACGGCCTGGGCCCGGGACCTGCCCGACCTCGACAGGCTCGAGCTGTACGTCGAGCCGTGGAACGAGGGGTCGTGGCGCGCCGCCGAGTCCGCGGGCTACGAGCGCGAGGGGCTGCTCCGCGCCTGGGAGCGGGTGGGCGGCGAGCCTCGGGACATGTACATGTACGCGCAGCTGACCGCCGCGTCCTCGGCCCGCGGCGAACACGGGCCCTCCTGACGCCCGAGCGCTGGCCGCGCGCAGCCCGGCGCTGCAAGACTGATGCTGGCCGTCGCGGTGACCGACGCGCGGCCAGGACGAGAGCGAGGACGGTTCGATGACGCACAGCACGCAGCCCGACGACAGCACGCAGGACACCCCGGCGGACGGCCGGGCGTCTGGAGGCGCGCGCTGGACGAGCCTGCGGGTGCGGCTGGTCGCCGACGACTCCCTCATCCGCGCCGAGGTCGGCCCGGCGGACCTGACCTACGACGAGGCGCACGCGCTCGTCCAGGCCGAGCTGGACGTCCTCCCCGGAGCCGAGGTGCTCGCCGAGCAGTGGCGTGACGTCGCGGTCGGCGAGGCCGTGTACACGCCGACGTCGGAGGGGATGGCGCTCTGGGCGCTCGTCGAGCACGACGGCAACCCTGTGCCCGCCGCGGACGTCTGGCTCGAGGAGTACGCCGAGCGGATCCGCGCGACTGGGATGCCCGTGCAGGTCGCGCGGGTCGTGGAGACGCCGGAAGAGCTCTGACGCGCGGCTGCGCCGCCGATCGGTCCGTCCGAGCCGACCGCACGGAGCCCTGGCTCCCAGCCGGGGCTGATCGGGAGCTGGCACCGCAGCCGTCGTCCGTGGCCGCTCAGGGCTCCCAGGTGTCGGTCGTCAGCTGGAGTGGCAGGCCGTGAGGTAGCTCAAGAACGACGCCTGCAGACCGGTCACGTGCGTCTCGCGCAGCACCTCGCTCGAGATGGCGTCAGCCAGACCCTTGCCGTGCAGCTGGTCGAGGACCGAGAGCACCGTGCGCGCGAGGCGTCGGTAGATGGGCAGGTGACCGAAGATCTCGACCTCGTTGAGCGTGACGTGCAGCCGGGGGACCGTGGAGCCCGGGCTGCGGTCGGGGAGGGCGTCCAGCATCGTGAACACCTCGCTCTCCGCGCTCGCGACACCGGGGGTCCCCGCCCCGAAGGTCGCGAAGGGGGTCCCGCCCCGCAGCCAGGCGTACAGCGCGAAGAGGCCGCCGTAGGAGTAGCCGAAGAGCCCGTGCCCCGACTCCCTCACCCGGAGCTCCGACTGCAGCCGAGGGTGGAGCTCCTCGGTGAGGAAGTCGAGGAAGACGTCCGCGCGGGTGTCGGCCAGCATCGCCAGATAGGCGTCCGCGTGCTCGGCAGTCATCGCCCCCGTCTCCCGGGCTGAGGCGACGGCGGCGACCATCTCCTCGCTCACAGGTTCTCCGGGCGGCACCAGGTCGCGGTTGCGGAGCTGGGCCCATTCTGCGGCCTCGTCGCCGGCAAAACCGACGGTCACCTGGACGTACGGCTCGACCGTCAAGAACGGGTCCGCCTGCGTGACGATCAGAGGCGCCGTGAGCCCGACGCTCCAGTTGCCGTCCACCACGTAGACCAGCGGCAGCGGCTCGGTGGACTCGGCGTAACCGGGCGGGGTGGTCACCCAGACGCCGTACTGGTTGCCGGACCGTGCCGTGGTCTCGAAGTAGGTGGTGTCGGGCAAGCAGCCGTGCAGGATCGTGCTCATCAGGCGTCCTCGTCTCGCGGGTTGTCGAACAACAACAGGTGTCGTGGTTAATCTACGACAGGTGCCGTGGTTCGTCTACCATCGTCTGCATGGCACGCAACGACGGACGACGCTCTGCCCTCGCCGACGCGGGGATCCGTGTCCTGGCGGACGAGGGGGGCCGTGGGCTCACCCACCGTGCTGTCGACGCGGCCGCCGGGGTCCCGCGGGGGACGGCCTCCAACTTCTTCCCGACGCGCGAGGACCTCGTCGCCGCGCTGGTCGACCGCATCGAAGAACGGCTCGCCCCTGATCCCGACGCCGTCGCTCGCCTCAAGGAGGGCACGATCGACCGCGCGGCCTTCGCCGAGCACCTGCGTGACCTCGTCCGGCGGCTCAGTGCGACGCCGCACCTCGCCCTCGCCCTGTTCGAGCTCCGGCTCGAGGCGGCGAGGCGGCCGAGCGTGGCTGCGTCGCTCGGCGCGTGGAGGCGGCGCGACTTCGAGGCCGACGTCGCCTTCAGCGCGAGTGCGGGGCTGCCCGCAGGGCGGGTCGAGTTGGCGCTGTTCCACTACGCCATCGACGGGCTCATGCTCGACCGTCTGACGGCGCCGATGGACGAGAGCCTGTCGATCGAGACTGTCGTCGACGAGTACGTCGAGCGGATCCTGCGCTGACCCGGGTCGTGGTCCGACGCTGACCGGTTCGCAGCGGAGCGTACGATCGTACCTATGAGCATCATCGAACCCGGCGACGACCGCACCATGTACCAGCGCATGCTGGACGGCGACCTCTACATCGCGGACGACCCGCAGATCGGCGAGAGCGTCGCGAAGACCCAGGACCTCCAGCAGGCCTACAACGCGACGACGGCTCGTCAGGGGCCGCTGCGCACGCTGATCCTCGACGACCTGCTCGGCTCCGTCGGCGCAGACACCGAGTTCCGTCCGCCGATCTACGTCGACCTCGGCAAGAACATCACCGTCGGCGCTCGGTGCTTCACCAACTTCAACCTCACAGCCCTCGACGTCGCCCCGATCACCATCGGGGACGACGTGCTCATCGGCCCGAACGTCCAGCTCCTCACGCCGACGCACCCCGTCGAGCCCGGCCCGCGCCGTGACAAGTGGGAGGCCGCGAAGCCCATCACGATCCACGACAACGTGTGGCTCGGGGGTGGCGTCATCGTCTGCCCGGGCGTGACGATCGGCGAGAACTCCGTCGTCGGCGCCGGGTCTGTCGTGACCAAGGACGTCCCGGCGAACGTGGTCGTCGTCGGCAACCCGGCCCGGGTGGTCCGCGAGATCTGATCGGTCCCGCGCCTTCCGCCCCTAGTCCGCGGTGCTCCGCCGGACGAAGGTCAGGTGCACCACGCCGCTCGGGGACGGCGTCGCCTCGATGTCGAAGCGCTCCTCCAGCCCTTCGAGCCCGTCCCAGAGCCGTTCGCCCCGGCCCAGCACGACGGGCGCGACGACCACGTGCATCTCGTCGACCAGGTCGGCCGCGAGGAACTGCCGGATCGTCGTGGCGCCGCCGCCGAGCCTGACGTCGAGGTCTCCCGCGAGGTCCCGGGCCTGCGCGAGGGCCTCGGCGGGCTCGGCGTCGACGAAGTAGAACGTCGTCCCGCCCTCCATCTCGAGCGGCGGGCGCGGTCGGTGGGTCAGGACGAGGACAGGGGTGTGGAAGGGCGGGTTCTCGCCCCACCAGCCCCGCCACTCCTCGTCGCTCGGCGCACCCTCGACGGGCTCGAACTTGTTGCGGCCCATGATCTCGACGCCGATCCCGTCGGCCCACCGGCTCGCGAAGGCCTCGTCGACCCCGACCGACCCCGCACCGTCGCCGTGCAGGCCCATCCGCCGGAAGGTCCGGGTGGGGAAGGCCCACCCCATCAGCCTGGAGCCGGCGTGCCCGAACGGCGTGTCGAGCGACTGCCCCTCGCCCGTGCCGAAGCCGTCGAGGGACACCGTGAAGTTGTGGACTCGGACGAGGGACATGCTGCCTCCAGGTCGACGGTCAGACGTCCGCAGGCGGGCGCAGGTGCAGGAGGTCCTACCTGCCCGTGCGGGCCGAGCGTCTGTCTCCCGACAGTAGCGCCGGGCCGAGCGCCGCGCTACGCCCGGAGAGCACGGCGCAGGCGGCTGCTCGGCGGTGGCTCACGACGGACGGGCTGGTCCGTCGTCCTCTGGCGATGAGTCCTGAAGGACTCTCCGGTCACGCAGAAGAAGGGGTTGAAGGTCTCCGCCTGCCTCGGGAGCGGCTGGACCGCTCGACGCCCCAGGCGCCCAGCCCGACGAGCAGGAGGGCCGTCAGGACCCACGGCAGGGCGGTCAGCCCTGTGGCGGCGAGCGAGGTCTGGGGCTGCCCGTGCTCTACGGGGGAGCCCACGGTGAGCCCGTCCCCGAGCCCGACCCCCGCCACGAACCGGAGCCCCCTCACGCTCGAGAGGTTCTCGTCGGTGTCGGCCGCGTCCCTGCTCAGGAGGACGTCGACGACGATCTCCTCGCCCGGGGACAGCTCGCCGAGGTAGAGGGCGCTGGCAAGGCTGTCGAGCTCGACCGGGGCGACGATGCTGATGCCGTCTCGGACGATCTCGACCAGGGGTTCCTCGGGGCCTGAGCCTGTCGCCCCGGTGACCGAGAGCACGATGGACGTCGCGACCGTCGACGAGCTCGTCAGGGTGATGGCTCGTCTGACGGACTCGCCAGGCGCGGGCATCTGGAGCGATATCTGGTCCGGGGTGGCGTCGATGCCGACCTCGTCCAGCGGCTCTGTCTGGACCGGTGTGCTGCCCTGGATCGCCTGCAGCACCTGGTCTCGGAAGATCTGCAGGGGGGCGAGCAGGAGGAGCACCAGCGCGGCCAGGGCGAGGGCGAGACGTCGTCGACCGCTGCGGCGGCCTCGGTCTGGGTGCGGCGAGGTCGAGGTCTCGGGGTGCAGCGTGCCGGACAGCCCGCCTGCTGCGACCCCGCCGAGGGCGACGACGAAGACGAGCGCGCGAGAGCTCGCCTGGGACCGAGCCTGGAGCAGGAGCTCGACGCAGGAGGGGCAGGTCTGCGCATGCTTCTCGAAGCGAGAGAGCGCACGAGCGGACGCTGTCCCCAGCGCCACCCTGGCGAGGAGGGTGCTGTCCGTCCCGCAGGGGAGAGGTCGCGCCTCCACGAAGGCCGTGATGTAGGCCTCGCGCAGTGCGGCGCGGGCGCGCTGGGCCTGGGAGGTGACGGACGAGACCGAGGTGCCGAGAGCCGAGGCGACCTCGCGTGATCCCTCGCGCCTGATGCCTGTGCGCCAGAGGATCTCCTGCTGAGCCGGTGCGAGGCTCGCGAAGGCGCGACGTGCGAGCTCACGGTCTTCCGTCGCGACGAGGTGGTCGTCGTCGGTGACAGAGAGGTCGAGCTCGTGGTCGGGCACCGGAGAGACACGACCGCGACGCTGTGCCGTGCGGATCGCGAGGTTCCGGCCGATCGTGAAGAGGTAGGCCCGGAGGTCGCGGATGCCCTCGAGGCGGTCGTCCTCCATGACCAGGAGGGTCGCGAAGGCCTCGGAGACGATGTCTTCGGCGTCCTCGGGCTGCGCGCCGTGCTTGAGGACATAGCGCGCTAGGAGGCCGCCTTCTCCGACGTAGAGATCGGCGATCCTGTCTCGCGAATCCAGCGGTGCCAGACTCATTGCACGCTCCTCGCTCACCGGGCGCGGGGGGACGCCCTGTGCGCTCGATCTTAGCGGACCGTCAGCGCATATTCGGCGGAATCCTGCGGATCTGACGGGCTCATTCTTCGTGCGCGCCAGACGGTCTCCTCGCGCCGAGAGCTGAGGGACGGACGAGATGGGTGACGAGCGACTGAGGGAGCTGCGCGAACTCTCGGCCGAAGTCCAGGCAGGAGGAGCAGGACTCGAGATGGGCATCGAGCCGCCGGACCTGCGCCGGGGTCAAGCGCCCGTACTGACCCTCGGAGACGACCTGGACGACCCAGAGGCACGTGGGGCTCGCGTCTGGACGGTCGCGCACCTCGTCGACCCACGCCGCCCGGAGGCGAGCCTGCGCCGTCTGGACCCGGGCCGCGCTCTGCTCGGGCGAGACCAGCGCGGTCAGGGCGATGTCGACGTCTGACGCGCCGTCGACGAACGCACGCCACAGCAGCATCTGGTCCATCCGGCTCAGCAGGGTGAACGCCCGGACGATCGGGGGCTCGTGGTGACGACGCCCCGCGAGCGCACGTGCGGTGAGCAGGACCGTCGTCTTGAGGTACAGGTCGAACTCGGACAGCGGGTCTGTCCCGTCGGTGATCTCGTGCAGGACCTGGGCGAAGGCGCTGCGGATGACGAGGTCGACGTCCGCACTCTCGTCGAGCAGCGAGGCGACGAGGGTGCGTGCCTCCTCCGAGTGCCGCCGCCACAGCACGAGCCCGGCGTCGCGGACGCCGGACCTGACCTCCTCGACGAGCTCTGTGTCCGAGTACATCTCGATGAAGGGGCTCACGGCTCGTCCTCGGGCTCTGGGCTGTCCGCGCGTCTGGGGTCGAAGAGGAACACGGCCAGGAGGAAGAGCGCGACACCCCCCGCCAGGACCAGGCCACCGGTGGTCTGGAGAACCATCGCGAGGCTGCCGAGCCCTGGGACGTGGCCCAGGTACCTGCCCACCGAGGTGACTGTGTACGGCTCAGGGTCGTCGACGGCGTTGGCGTCCCCTCGGAGCACGAGCTGGGTGGTCCCGTCGTCGCCCGGCTCGACGGACACCACTCGGTGGGTGATGAGACCGAGGTTGCGAGGCCGCTCGACGGTCACGATGTCGCCGACAGCCACCTCGTCGGCGGGCTGGGCCCTCGTGAACGCGACAGACCCGACGGGGACGGTCGGCTCCATCGACCCCGAGATCACGACGAGAGGCTTGACCCCGAAGACGAGCGAACCCGCGAAGACGAGGATGCAGACCACGCCCAGCCCGGCGAAGAGGGTCAGGAAGACCGACCTCGCTGCGGACCAGGTCGTGATCAGCCGGTCGCGCCCCGTGCGCTGCTTCGTCTGCGCACGGGGGCGACGCCGGCTCTCGTCGGTCGGGCTCAGCAGCGTCAGGAGGTCCTGCTCGGCGTGCTCGTCGTCCGGCCACAGGGTCGACGACGTGGCGCGACGACGGGTGCCTGGCGCGGCTCTGTGCCTCACGGCGCCACCGAGGTGGCGTCGAAGCGGAGCGCGAGCGCCGCCTGACCACCGTTGAACGCCTCGACACCCGGGACGTCGAGGTAGTCGATCGTGAGCGTGACCGCTCCCTCGCTGCCGACCTGCCCCGCGGTGTAGGCGTCGCCGGCCGACAGCTCGGCTGCTCCGCGCGGCGCGAGCAGGCCGAGGGTGGCTCGAGCGGCGTCC
The DNA here is from genome assembly GCF_001425965.1 of Sanguibacter sp. Leaf3. NCBI lineage: Bacteria > Bacillati > Actinomycetota > Actinomycetes > Micrococcales > Sanguibacteraceae > Sanguibacter > Sanguibacter sp. Leaf3. The sequence goes on from NZ_LMRH01000003.1 coordinate 244,029, forward strand.
CAGGTGACGTCCGTGAAGAGCGCCGTCCCTGCCTGGTCGGTCGCGCTGAAACGCAAGAACGGGGTGATGTTGGGGATGCCGGCCGCGACGGTGCCGTCTCCGTTGCGGAGCACGACCTCTACCGTCGTGTCGGCGGCGAGGGTCGGGGTGTTGTTGAACACAGGGACCGTCGTGCTGACAGAGCCTCCAGGGACGAGGGTCTGCGCCCCGTCCACCACCCAGTCATAGCCTGCGTCGGTGTCGGCCTGCTCCACGGTCCCGTCCGGGAGGACTGCACCGATGTCGAAGGTGTACGGGAAGCCGATCCCCCCGCCGCCCAGGTTCAGGGTGGCCTGGTCGACGAATGCTGCGCTCGAGACGAGCGTCCCTGCGAGCAGGAGGACTCCTGCCGAGACGGCGAGACGTCGTCGGCCGCTCCGGTGCGATCTCTTGGTCGAGTCGTTCACTGCGCCACCACCCCGAGGTCGATGCTGCTGATCTGCCTGTTCGTCTGCTGCGTCCCGACAGGTGAGCCGAGCGCACCTGCGGGGTTGTAGCCCCGACCCCAGAAGCTCCCGTCGCTCCGCTGCCAGATGTAGTAGCCCTGACCGGACGCGTACTGGACGATGCCGGTGTCGATCATCGCGGGGGCCACGGGGAACTCGCCGTAGTCGTCGTCCGCGCCGTACCCCCAGAGCTGGTTCAGCGAGTCGACCATCGCGACGCCGGTGAAGCTGAACTGCATCGAGGTGATCCCTGAGAGCCCGGGGACCAGGGCCGGGGTGCGCGGGGCGCTGGGTGTGCCGGGCGATCGACCGCCGATGCGGTCGCTGGTGCTCCCCCAGCTGAGGACCTGCCCGTCGGAGAGGAGCGCGCCACCCATGTTGATGCCTCCGTCGATTGCGGTGATGTGCGGCTGGCCGGCAGCGACCGAGCCGCTCGCCCAGGGCGCCAGCGACGTGATCTGCTGGGGGACCGAGGCGACGTTCGCCAGCCCGGACGGCAGGCTGTTCCCACCCGTGCCTCCCCAGTACCAGACCTGCCCGTTCTCGAGGATGACGAAGAAGTTGGTGTAGGCCCCCTTGAGGTAGACCGGTCGGTTGCCGGGGACGGTCGGGTCGGGCATCCCGAGCAGCTGGCTGGCGCCGGTGCCGGCGTTGCCGCCGTAGCCCGTGCTGCCGCCCCAGTGCCAGATCGTCCCGTCGGCCCGGAGACCGGCGCCCGCGTACTCGGTCGACGAGATCGAGATGATCCCGTCGAGGATCGCGCCGGTCCCGTCCCAGGGCGTCCCGATGCGGACCTGGCGCGGGTTGGCGCCGGGCTTGGCGGCGTCCGTGCCGTCGCGACCGTTGTCGCTGCCCCAGCCCCACACCGAACCGGAGGTGTCGAGCGCGTTGGCGTTGTAGATGCCGCCGGTGACCTGCCGTACGGTCCCGGTGGGGATCGGCACACGCTGCGGGGCGCGCTGCGTCCCGGGGTCGGCCGCGCCGCCGTTGATCGACATGTCGGTCCGGCCCCAGACGTAGACGTCTCCTGAGGAGGAGAGCCCGAGCCCTGTGTCGACCATCCTGGAGTTTCGCGCCAGCCCGACCTGGAAGGTCGGGACGGGCACGGCCTCGAGGGAGTCGGTCCGTGCGTGCGCCTGGTCGCGGTAGGCCGCGCCTGTGGTCTGGACGAAGGTCGCGGTGAGGAGGACGGCGACGAGGCTGGCCAGGGCGACGGTCCTGCCGATCCGTCGGCGGGGGGTCTGGTCATGCATGGGTGTCTCTCCTTCTGCGGGTTGCGAGCATCGCCCACCCTGCGGCGAGCAGGACGGCGCCGGCGACGACGGCACCCAGGACCGTCGCTCCGGTGGTGGCCAGCCGTGAGGTCACGGCCTCTGTCAGGGCGGGGGCCGACGGTTCCCCAGCGGGTGGCTCGGCGCTCGCCTGGAACCTGAAGACGATCTGCCCGTCTGCACCCTGGTAGCTGTTCCCGGCGTCGACCGGCAGGGTGACGGTGCCTGCCAGGTGATAGCTGGCCCCGGCGCTCAGGTCGGGGAGGTCGAGTGTCCTCCCGAGCAGGTCGTCGGCGCGGGTGCTCTCGAGCACGGTCTGGCCGGCGTCGTCGGTCAGGGTGATCTCGACGGGCGTGGGTCCCGCGACCAGGGCGCCGCTCTGGTCCACGACTGTCAGACCGATGGGCACCGTGGTGTCGGTGGCGCTCAGGACCGAGAGGTCGAAAGATCTGGACTCTCCGGGGGCCGGTGACTCGATCACGACCTCGACAGGGTCTGCGTCGATCAGGTCGGCGGTCTCGGCGTGGGCCGGGACCGCAGGGATCAGCAGGAACGCTCCCGCCGCGAGGGCGCCCGCGGCTGACCGCAGGCTGCGTGGTGACGTCATCGGCTCTCCCCGTCCGTGAGGAGCCCGACCTGGGTGGTCTTGCCGGCGACGGCGGCTCCGGAGTTCTCGGCGATGACCATCGAGACGGTCACCGTGTGCTGCTCGCCCGGCTGGACGTCCTCGAAGCGGAGCGCGGCGTCCGTCACCTGCTGTGCTGTGGCGCCTGTGACAGCCGGGGTGGCCGAACCGTCGAGGTAGACGGTGAACCGCAGCAGGTCGAACAGGTCACCCGCTGCGGGGTCTGGGTCGTAGAGGGACAGGGTGAGGTCGCCGGCGATGCCCGGGTCCCTGTTGGTGACCGTGACGTCGAGGCTGACGGGGACGAGCTCGGAGAGCATGGTCCCCCCGGTGATCGGGAGGACGACCGCGTCGGCGGGTGCGGCGGCGTCCTGGAGGGCACCTGCCGCGTCGGAAACGGCGATGTCGAACCTGTCAGGGTTGCCGATCCCCGAGCCTGGCGTGCCGGTCCCGAGGTTGAGGGTCGCCTGGTCGACGTAGGCGGCTGCGGTCATGCCCGCTCCTGCGAGGGTCAGGGTGACGATGCCGGCCGCCAGGATCGTCCTGGTCCGGCCGGACCTCTGCTGCCGGGTCATGCGTTCACCGCCTCGAAGCTGAGCTGGATGTCGGTCGACGCCAGCTGCCACTCGTTCCCGACGGAGTCGGGCATCTCGATCTGGACGTCGAGCACCTTGGCCTCTCCTGAGGGCAGTGCGTCGACCCAGGTGTAGGTCGTCAGCTCCCCTGCGGGGACCTGGTCGAAGATGGTCTGGTCACCGTCGCGGACGGTGAAGACGAGCTGGTCGAACAGCTCGAGGTAGGTGCCGGCCGCCGGGTCGACGGCGGTGCCGCGGGGATCCGGGTCGAGGATCGTCAGGCTGAGCTGTGCCGCGAGGCGAGGGCTGGCGTCGCGCACCGCGACCCGGAGGTCGAGCGAGCCTCCAGGGACCATGACGTAGCCGCTGCCGTCGTCCGTGAGCTGGATCTCGAAGGCTGACGGGTTGCCCTGCACCCAGTCGGAGGCTCGGGGTTCCCAGCCGGGGGTGACGCTCCCCGTCGTCTGGATGTCGAAGGTGTTGCGCGACCCGTCCATCGAGAGCGTCACGTCAGCGCTGTCGGTGAGGGTTGCTGCGGTGATCAGCGCTCCGGCGGCGAGCAGCGCGCCGCTCGCGACGATCACTCGCGTCCGCCCGCTGCGTGAGGGGGTGGTCCTGCTGGTGTTCCCGTGCATCGGGCTGCTCTCTCGTGGGAGGGACGGGGACTGCGGCTGGGTGCGCCGTCGAAGCGCACCCAGCCTTCTGTCACGGCTGGACAGAGACGGCGTCGAAGTGCGCCTGGACGTAGGAGACCTGCCCCTGGAGGGCGTTGTTCGCGTCGCCGCTGCCCTGGTCGGGGAGAGTGATCGAGATGGTCAGCTCACCGGAGTCGCCGGTCGGGTAGTCGCCGAGGTCGAGGTCCGCGACGGCGGCCTGCGTGGCGTCGGTGACGAGCGGTGCGCCGTCGAGCGAGACCGTGTAGCGCAGGGCGTCGGCGATCGTCGCGTCCGAGGTGAAGCCCGGACGGTCCTGGAGCGAGAAGGCGATGTCCGCGGTGAGGACAGGGCTCTCGTTCCGGAACGGGATCGAGACGGAGACCGTGTCGCCGGGGGTGATGAGGTCCGCCCCGGGCACGTTGATGTTGACGCCCTCGGCTGTGGCCGCCTCCTGCCACGTCCCGGCGACAGGGTTCCCGGCGGCGTCGGTGCCGACCACCTGGATGTTGAACCGGTTGTTGCCACCGACACCGGAGTCGTCGGTCCCGTTGCCGAGGTTGAGGTTGGCGAAGTCGGTGAAGGCCGCTGCGGTGACCAGTGCAGCGATGCCGGCGACGGATCCTGCCGCGAGGTACATGCGCTTGCGGCCGTTCGGGGGGGTGGTGCTCACGATGAGCTCCTTGCTCCGCCTGTCGGGGCGGCGTGGAGGTAGGCGCTGGCTGCAGCGCCCCACGGACACGTGGTTGTGTGCCGTGCACATCTATGAGTCCTCGGTCGGGTCCTTGTCACGAGGTTCGTGCAGACTTCTTCGTCATGGGCGCCAGCCTGGTCCGGCGCGGCCGCCCGGCCGGCTCCCTGGATCACCGGTCGCTCACGCGGTCTCGTCCCCTGCTGACTCGGCGCAGCCAGGGTCGCGGCGACGTCCTCGGTGCCGGGCCGCAGCGTCTCGGGGTGGCTGGTGCGACGCTCGTCGGGCAGGGAGCGGCAGGCTGAGGGGAGGAAGGCCCGGGTGCCCGTGGTGCATCCCCCCAGGGGCACCGGGAAGGTGTCGACCAGCTCGAGAAGCATGTTGCCTCCAGGGGCGACGATCAGTCGTCCGCGACTGGCAGAGGTGCAGGGTTCCCTGCTCACCCGTGCGGGCTGTCGTCCGTGCGTCGACTGTAGCGCTGCGGTGGATCGCTGTCGCCGACGGCCGTCTCGACGGTCTGCGGGGCCTCGCGACAGGCTCGTCGTGACCTGGCTCACGCACCTCCCGAGAGGTAGGACGCGCGCCTGAAAGTCCAGCGGTCGCGAGCATGATCATCCCCACGCCCTCGTGGGGGTGCTCCGGGGCGCGGGAGCGGCTAAGTTCTCAGGGCTGCCCTGTGCCGGTCCTTCGGACTGTGCCACCGCTCGCACCGCGAGCCGGACTACGGCGCACCCTCTGCTCATCCGTCGCTCTGACGTCGACGGCTCTTCGTCTCCACCCTCCGCGACGTCGCGACCGCAGCCGAGCGCTGCGTGCCGTGCGCCCACCCGAACGGAACACATGTCTTCGCACACCCCTCGCAGAGACTGGATCGTGCTCGCCATCGTGGCGCTCGTCCAGCTCGTCGTCGTCCTCGACGGCACCATCGTCACCATCGCTCTGCCCCAGGCCCAGACGGACCTCGGCCTCTCGGACGGCGAGCGCTCGTGGGTCGTGACGGCCTACGCCCTCGCCTTCGGCGGTCTGCTGCTGCTCGGCGGGCGCCTGGTCAACTACCTCGGCCTCAAGAAGGCCTTCATGATCGGGATCGTCGGCTTCGCGATCGCCTCCGGCTTCGGCGGCGTCGTGCAGAACGGCACCGAGCTGATCATCGCCCGTGGTCTCCAGGGCGTCTTCGCGGCCCTCCTCGCACCGGCCGCCCTCGCGATCCTCACGATCACCTTCACCTCGGGGCGCGAGCGCAACATCGCCTTCGCGGTCTTCGGGACCGTCGCGGGTGTCGGTGCCGCTGTCGGCCTGCTGCTCGGCGGACTGCTGACCGAGTACGCGACGTGGCGCTGGTGCCTGCTCATCAACGTGCCGATCGCCGTGGTGATCGTCGTGGCCGGCTCGACCTCGCTGCGCCACTCCCCGCCGGACCGTGAGAACCCCATCGACGGCTGGGGTGCGCTGCTCGTCGTCCTGGGTCTCGGTGCTGTCGTCTTCGGTCTGACCGAGGCCGAGAAGAGCTGGACCTCGCCCCAGGTGATCGTCTCGCTGGTCCTCGGTGTCCTCCTCGTGGCGGCCTTCGTCGTCACGCAGGCCCGTCGTGCCCACCCGCTGCTGCCGCTGCGCGTCGTCACGCACCGCGTGCGCGGCACGGCCTTCGCGATCCAGGCGATCGCCGGTGCCGTGATGATCGGCTCGATGCTCTACCTCACGCTGCACCTGCAGATCGTGCTGGGCATGAAGCCCTTCGAGGCGGGTCTGGCGACCCTGCCGCAGACCGTGCTCATCATGGTCGTCGCCGGAGTCGGCTCGCGGTACCTCGAGGCCATCGGCCCCAAGCCCTTCCTCGTGCTCGGCCCGGTCCTCACCGCGGCTGGTCTGTTCTGGCTGTCCTTCATCACCGTGGGCGGCAGCTACGCCACGCACGTCCTGCCGGGCCTCGCCCTCACGGGTATCGGCATGGGCATGGTGTTCCTGCCGCTGCAGAACGTCGCGCTGCGCGGCGTCAGCCCGCAGGACGCCGGTGTCGCCGGTGCGCTCTCGACCGCGTCGATGCAGATCGGCGGGTCTGTCGGCCTGGCCGTCTGGACGACCGTCGCCGCCGGTGCGACCGGCAGCGCCATGACCATCGACGCGATGGTCGACGGCTACGGCGCGGTGTTCCTGGGCAGCGCGCTGCTCATGCTCGTGGGCGGGATCATCGCGCTCGTCGCGCTGCCCCAGCACGACCGCGCAGCCGTGGCCGCCGAGGAGAAGGTCATGGTCCCGACGGGGCACTGACAGCGCTGACGTCGCTGACGTCGCTGACGCAGGATCACGAGAGGGCAGGTGCCGTGCGCACCTGCCCTCTCGTCGTCCGTCCTGACGAGCGGACGGCGTCCTCAGGTCGTCTGCCGTGCCAGGCTCGCCAGCCCGCGGTCGACGAGGGAGACCATCCACGCGAAGCTCTCGTCGACGTCGGTGTCCAGCTGGAAGCCGCCCGAGCCCTCGATGTCCGCGAAGCCGTGCAGGACGCTGCGCAGCAGGCGCAGCGCGTGGATCTCCTGCGCGGGGTCGATCTCGTAGCCGTGGAGGACCGCGGCGAGGGAGGCGAGCAACCGGGTGCTGGCCGCGACGAAGGGGTCCTCGGGGTCGGTCGACCGGGCGCTGTTGGCGGCGTCGTAGCGCCCGGGGTGCTCGCGGGCGAAGGTCCTCATGGCGTTCGCTGCCGCGGCGAGGGCGTCGGTGCCCGAGCGTCCCTGGGTCGCGTCGCGGACGGCGTCGGCCACCTCGTCTGCTCCGAGGACGGCGATCCTGTGGAGCAGGTCGGCCTGGCCGCTCACGTGCTTGTAGAGCGAGGGTGTCTTGACGCCGAGCCGCTCGGCGAGCAGACCCATGCTGAGCCCGGCGAGGCCCACCTCGTCGGCGAGCACGGCGCCCGCCTCGGTCACCGAGGCCGGGGTCAGGGTGGCCCTAGCCACGGGTCAGCGTCCTGGCGAGGAACGGCAGGGTGAGCGTGAGGACCTCGTCGGGGGTCTCGGTGTGGGGGTAGTGGCCGGCGCCCTCGATCACGGCGAGCTCGCCGAGGCCCTCAGGCAGGTCGGCGAGGATGCGCTCGCCCTCGGCGCGCGGGTCGGTCCAGTCGGGGTCGGCGCTGCCCTCGACCACGAGCACCTGGCAGCGGACGTTCGCGAGCTGTGCGCCGGCGTCGGCGGGGGAGGTCTGGCACATCTTCTGGAGCACCTTCATGCGACCAGCCTCGCTCATCGTCGCGACGGTCCGCGCCAGCTCGGCGTCCCAGTCGGCGGGCTTGGTCGGGACGGCGAGGTCGAGATACCGGGTCCAGGCGGGCAGGCTGCCTGTCGCGAGCACCTGGGCGAGCCGGGTGAAGCCCTTGCGGTAGCTGGGGGAGCGCAGGAGGCCGGAGACATCGAGCATCGGCTGCTTGCGGGTGAAGGGTGCGAGCTCGACCACGCCGACGACGAGCTCGGGTGCTGTCGCGGCGGCGATGGTCGCCGCCCCGCCGCTGATCGACTGGCCGACGACCACGGCGGGCCCGCCGAGGTGGCGGATCAGCGCGACGAGGTCGCCGGCGATGTCGGTGCGGCTGTAGCCGTCCCACTCGACGCTCGACTCGCCGCAGCCGCGGATGTCGACGTTCGCGACCCTGTACCCGGCGGCGACCAGCCCGGGGACGAGGAACCTGTAGGACCGCCGGGTGTCGCCCATCCCATGGGCGAGGACGACGAGCGGTCCCTCGCCCACGAGGTCGTAGGCGAGGGTGCTGGTGCCGATGCTCAGGTGCTGGGTCATGACGTCCTCCGGACGGTGGCTAATGCTCTTAGCCTGAGGCTAATAGCGTTAGCCGAAGGCGTCAACCCCTCACGCGATGACACCGATACCCGCCCCGCCCTGCCCCGCCTCGGCCTCGTGCGGGGCGGGGAGGGGCGCCGGACGACGGCCCAGGGCTTCTGCGACGCCCGGGAGCGCTGAGACCGGTCAGGCGGCGTCGGTGCTCTCGACGTCCACGACCCAGGTCACGCCGAACCTGTCGGTGAGCATGCCGAATCCCGCGCTCCAGGCCGACGCCGCGAAGGGCTCGACGACCACGGCCCCGTCGGCGAGGGCCTCCCAGCGGCGGGCGGTCTCGTCGAAGGACGTGCCGCGCACCGACAGGAAGAAGGGGCTGTCGGTCACTGTCGTGCCGTTCTCACGCCGGGTCGTGCTCGCGACGGCCTCGGTCTGGCCCGGGACGTCGTAGGCCATCACGCTGAAGCCGTCGTCCGAGCTGAGCCGACCGAAGACGACCTTGCCGGTGTCGGGCAGACCGGCGGGCATCCCGAGGTCGCCGTAGGTGGTCGTCTGCACCTGGCCCCCGAACACCGACTGGTAGAAGTCCAGCGCCGCGCGGGCCGTGCCGGGGAAGTTGAGGTGGGTCGTGGTCGTGAAGGTCATCGGGTGTCCTCTGGTTCGAGCCTGGAGAGCGGGCGGAGCGCCGCACGGGAGAGATCCTGCCCGGGGTAGAGGACAGATCGTGTCCGCTGCCTGCGGGAGGATGAGACCTATGACCGGACCGTCCTCCCGCATGCTCACGCTGCTGTCCCTGCTCCAGGCCCGCCGCGACTGGCCTGGGGTCGCACTGGCTGGGCGGCTCGGGGTGACCACCCGCACGGTCCGGCGCGACGTCGACAGGCTCCGCGAGCTCGGCTACCAGATCAGTGCCGTGAAGGGTCCGGACGGGGGCTACAGGCTCGCGGCGGGTTCCGAGCTGCCCCCGCTGCTGTTCGACGACGAGCAGGCCGTCGCCCTGGCTGTCGCGCTCCAGCACGCGCCGTCGAGCGGGGTCGACATCGACGAGGCCGCGGCACGGGCGCTCGCGACGGTCCGGCAGGTCATGCCCTCACGGCTGCGGCACCGGGTCGACGGGGTCCAGTTCTCCGGGGCCGGGGCCGGGGCCGGGAGCCGCGTGCTGGTCGACCCCGGTGTGCTCGAGGCCGTGAGCGAGGCGGTCCGGCTGCGCAGGGTGCTGCGCTTCGACTACAAGACCCGTCCAGCGGGCGAGCCTGGGGCCGGGACCGAGCCCGGTCCCGTGAGCCAGACCGGCGCTGTGACCGGGGCCGGCGCTGTGACCGGGACGGGCGCTGTGACCGGGACGGATGCGGTGAGCCAGACAACCCCAGCCCCGGCGCGCCGCGTAGAACCCCACGGCCTCGTCGCCCGCACCGGCCTCTGGTACCTCGTGGCCTACGACCTCGACCGCGACGACTGGCGGATCTTCCGCCTCGACAGGCTGGCACCCCGCACCCCAGCCGGGGCGGTCTTCACCCCGCGCCCCATCCCGACCGGCGACCCTGTCACCTTCCTCGCCGCCCGCGCCAAGGGTGCGACTGAGGCTGACCTGTGGCCGTGCGTCGGACAGGTCGAGATCGACCTCCCAGCAGCCGAGGTGCTGCCGTGGGCGCGGGACTGGCGGGTCGAGCCGGTCTCCGCGCAGGCGTGCCGGGTCACCGCAGGGTCGTGGTCGTGGCACGGGCTGCTCGCCGACCTCCTCCGCCTCGACGCACCCTTCCGTGTCGTCGGACCGGCTGCTCTCGCAGACGAGGCTGATGCCGTCGCTGGGCGGCTCAGTCGCGCGGTGGTGCGGTGAGCTCTTCGGCGTAGGCCGTGACCGACCGCCCGTACTCGGGGAGCGTCGGTGCGAGGGCGAGCAGCGCCACCCGGAGAGCCTCGTCGGGTCGTCCGGCGTCGCGCAGCGCGAGCGCGAGGAAGGCCTGCGGTGCTGCGCCCAGGCTCGGTTCGTCGACCGTGCGCAAGAGGTCGACCGCGGCCTCGGGCTCGCCGACGTTGCGCAACGAGCTTGCGAGCTGCACCACGGCGCGCGGGGCACGGTCGCCGCTCAGCCCACGGTCGAGCGCTGCCCTGTAGAGCGGGACGGCCTCGGTCTCGAGACCGAGGAAGTCGTGCACGGACGCCCACTCGTAGAGGGCGTCGGGGTCTTCTGCGCCGCGCTCGGCGACCAGCTCGCGCATGGCGTCGAGCGCCTGCTCGGGGTGCTCGTCGTCCGCCGCTGCCCAGTACTCGTCGACCCGCTGGTCCCAGGAGATGTCCATCAGACCATCCTCGCAGCGCGGCTGGGCGCGGCGCACGCTGCTGACCGGGCCTCGCGCCTACGTGCGCGAGCGGACCGGCCGAGCGCGGCTCCCTCAGACGAGCGGGTTGAGCCGCTGGAACAGCACGTGGTCCTCCCAGCGCCCCGCGATCTTGAGGTAGCCCGGCGCGAGGCCGTACTGCTTGAAGCCAGCCCGCCCGAGCACCCCCTGCGAGGCGGAGTTCGAGCGCAGCGTGCCCGCCTCCACCCTGTGCAGGCCCATCTCGTCGAAGGCGATGTGGACGGCGGCCTCGACGGCCTCGGTGGCGAGCCCCTGGCCTGTTCTGTCTTCGGAGAGCCAGTACCCCATGCTGCACGAGAGGAACGGCCCGCGGACGATCCCGCTGAGGGTCAGGCGACCGGCGACCTCACCGTCGTGGTCGAGCACGACCAAGGGGAGGGACTCGCCGCGCTCGTGCCGCTCGAGGGCCGTCGTGATGTCTGCGCGCTGGCCGACCACCGTGAAGTACGTGTCCTCGCGGACAGGTTCCCAGGGTGCCAGGAAGGCACGGTTGCGCGTCTGGAGCTCGGCGATCACGGTGGCATCTTCGGGGGTGACGAGGCGGGTGCGAGACGACATGCCTGCGAGGGTGCCACCTGCGGGCGGAGAACTCCGACGTCTTCGGCGCGACGCGCCCAGGGCGATGTCAGCGAGGCTCGAGCAGCCACCTGTCCACGGTCACGCGGACCAGCACCCTGGCACCGTCGGTCGCCGGGTCGGCGGCGTCCCACCCGTACTTCGCGGCGAGCGACGCCACGACGTCTGGCCGGGCGCCGACGTCGACGAGCTCGGCCGTCCCCTGTCCGACCAGCCCGCCGTCGGGCTCGGTCCCGGCGATCGCGACGCTGACCCGCGGGTCCCTGCGCAGCAGGCTCGCCTTGCGGGATCCCGTCGTGATGGACAGCCAGAGGTCGCCCTGGACGTGGACGAACCAGACAGGGGTCGTGTGGGGAGGTCCGTCGGGCCGGTTGGCGGACAACCACAGGTGGAGGGACTGGTCGAGGAGGTCGTCTCTGTGCACAGACCAAGTCTCCCCGACCTGCACCGCCCGGAGGGGTGTGGTGGACTCGGAGGATGAACACGACACCACGCACTGTCCTGTCCATCGCCGTCCTGGGCACAGGCCTCGCCCTCGCCGGGTGCTCGTCCGACTCGGACGGAGGCACCGCGACGACGGCCTCGCCTGCCTCCGAGCCGGCCACCACCTCGGCCGAGACCTCAGAGCCTGCCGCCCCGGAGACTGCGACCACCGACCCCGCCGAGAGCACCGACGACGGTGCCCTCATGGACGGCAACCAGCCCGTGGACATCCAGTCCTACGCCGGGACCTATCTCGCGCCCACGGTCGAGGGCGGCGTCGCCCTCGTGCCGGACCCCGCGGCCAACGAGGTGCCCGCACAGTGGGTCGTCACGCCGCTCCCGTCGGGCGGCACGGGCTACCAGATCGTCACTGTCGCCGAGACCGACGGTGAGCCCAGCTGCCTCGCCGTCGCGATGGACGCCGACCCGTCGCTCGCGAGCTGTGACGAGCAGGACCCCGACCAGGTCTTCGTGGTCTCGCCGCTCGACAGCCCCGAGCAGGTGGGGCTGACCACCGCCGCCGGGTACCTCGGTGTCGACACCGAGAGCGGCAACCTCGCCGTCTACGACACCGGTGACCAGCTGAGCAGCACCTTCACCCTCGTCCCGCAGGGCTAGGGCCCCTCTCGGCGTGCGGTCTAGAGGGCGAGCTCATCATCGCTCGTGAGTGTGCTCGGATCCGGTCCCCGGGCACTCACACGCTCACCTAGACCGCTGCCGGCAGGATGAGGTTGACGCTCCGGGTTCCAACGCTTCCTGCTTGAGCGAGCGTGCTGGGTGCCCTGCCGGTGCGCTCCGGACCGCACTGTCCCGAGAAAGACGAGATCGCCGTGGCCTACGGCCTACGGCGATCTCCGAACCCCCTAGGGGGAATATGGGACAAGTCTACCGAGGACGTGCAGCAGGGATCTCACGGCGGAGCGACGTGAGCAGGCTCGTCCGACGATCCCCGAGCGCGAGCAGCGCTGTCCGGCCCCGCTGGCGTGCGTTTCCAGCGATGACTACCTGTGGTGCCGCTCTTGCCGCACGCCACGGAACTCAGACTCCCGCCTAGGCTGGTGCCGTGACATCTCCCTCGTCGATCGTCTCTAGACCGCCGCGCGCCGCGCTCGCCGCAGTGGCCCTCGTCCTCGTGCTCTGCGCGAGCATCCTCCTGGCCCCGCACGCCCAGGCCGCTGACGCGCTCGCCTCGACCTCCGACGGTGGTGCCGAGCTGTCCGGCGGGTACGCCTGGTTGGCTGCGGCGGCCTTCGTCCTGCTGATCGTCGGGTCGGTCGGACGCATCATCGGCATGCGGATGCTCTACAAGAACCGGAAGGCGCGGAAGGACCGCGAGACCGACGGCCTCTGAGCCCTCCGCGGATCGCGTCTCGCCGCACACCGCTGGCCCGCTGGCGCGGACGAGCCTCACCGCGAGCGGACCATCCCGCTCGCCTCGCCTCGCCTCGCCTCACGCCGACCCGGCGAGCAGCTTCCTGATGCGCTTCTCGCTGACGGGCCCGTCCGTGCCGAGCTGCTGGGCGAAGAGCGAGACGCGCAGCTCTTCGATCATCCAGCGGGCCTGGCTCAGCTCGGCGGCACGGGCCGGGTCTGGCCGGCCTGCTGCGTAGGCGGCCCGGGCCGCGTCGTAGGCCTCTTCGACGTCGTGCACCTTCCACGCGAGCTCGGCGTCGCGGTTCGGGTTGCTCGCGGCCTTCTCGAGCCTGTACGACGCCGCCCGCAGATACCTGGCGAGGTGCGGCAGGCGGTCCGGCGGGGTCGCAGCCACAAAACCGTCGTAGACGAGCCCGGCCACGTGGTCGCGGACGTCGGCGAGGGTGTTGAGCAGCGCGAGCGAGCTCGACGACCGGATCTCGCCGTCGACGGTCCGCGCCGCTGTGAGTGCCGCGACGACGTGCCCGACGACCGTGTAGATCTCCTCTTCGAGCGCCTTCTTCACAGCTGCGCGGGTCGCCGTGTACGTCGCGAGGTCTCGGATCTGACCAGCCTCCGGGGTGAGGTGCTGGACAGCGGCGAGCTGGAGGTCGGCGACGAGCGCGCCCGTGTTCTTGTACGGGCTCGCGGCGAGGGTCAGCGACTGGGTCCCCGACCACCGTGACGTCACCCGCGACTGCTGGAGGGCTGTCTCGCCGAGGATCAGCCTGCGGACCCCGCGCGTGTGCTCGGCCTGCTGGCGTGACGCGTCGGCGAGCACCCGCAGGGCGACGGTGGTGGTCGCCCCTGAGCGCTCTTCGACGAGGGCGGGGTACCCGCGCACGACCATGCCACCGGGTCCGGGCGTGTCGACCTGGGACGGGAGCACCCCGTCGGGCAGGGCCGACGGCCAGGTGGCGAGCGAGGCGACCTCGGCGACGGTGACACCTGTCGGGGCGTCGGGCGTCGCGGTCCGCGGTGCTGCCGCAGGTGCGGGAGCCCCTGTCCCGCCGGGGACGCCCCCGGCACTCGCACCCTTCGCGGCCGCAGCCGCCTCCTGCTGCGCCTCGCGCAGCGCTGTGCCGACGGCACTCTTGACCGCCGAGCGGACAGCAGCCTGCGACTGCGCGGCGAGCCGGCGCTGGAGCGCGACGAGGTCCTTGGACTCGTCGAGCACCACCTGCCCGCGCGGTCCGGAGCCGCTGCCGCGCTCTTCGAAGACCCGGAAGGTCATCCGCAGATGGCCGGGGAGCTTCTCGCGGTCCCAGGCGTCGTCGGGCACGTCGACGTCGCGCAGCGCCTTGACCGCCCGGGTGAAGGCCTGCTCGTAGGACTCGGCCATGTCACCGGCACGCGTGATGTCACCCCACGACGGGGTGTTCGCCCGGATCCATGCGACGACACCGCGGGCGACGTCGGGCGCAGGGACCAGCTGGACGCGGACCGGCTTGGGCAGGGCGCGGATGGTCGCGGTCGTCAGCTCGTCGAGCAGACCGGGGACCATCCAGTCGAAACCGTCGGGCACCACGCGGTTGAGCACCGAGATCGGGATGTGCACGGTGACGCCGTCGGCGTCCGTCCCGGGCTGGAACTGGTAGGTGAGCGGGAGCGTGAGGTCGCCCTGGACCCACTCCTGCGGGAAGTCCTCGGCCGAGACCTCGACTCCCTCGGGGACGAGCAGGTCGAGGGTGAAGGTCAGCAGCTCGGGGTCGTCGCGGCGTGCGGACTTCCACCACTGGTCGAAGTGCCGTGCCGAGACGACCGAGGCGGGCACGCGCTCGTCGTAGAAGGCGAAGAGCGCATCGTCGTCGACCACGAGGCCACGCTGGCGCGAGCGGGCCTCGAGCTCGGCGGCCTCGTCGAGCAGGCGGCGGTTGTCGGCGTAGAAGGTGTGGTGGGTGGTCCACTCGCCCTGGACGAGGGCGTGGCGGATGAACAACTCGCGGGCCTGCTCCGGGTCGACCTTGGAGAACAGCACCTTGCGGTCGGCGACGATCGGCACGCCGTAGAGCAGCACCTTCTCGATCGCCTGCGCAGCACCCTGCTTGCTCGACCAGTGCGGCTCAGAGTACGTGCGCTTGACCAGGTGCGCGGCGAGCTCCTCGGCCCACTCGGGCTGGATCTTCGCGACGTCGCGGCCCCACAGGCGCGAGGTCTCGACGAGCTCGCCCGCCATCACCCACACCGGCGGCTTCTTGGCGAGGCCCGAGCCGGGGAAGATCGCGAAGCGGGCACCGCGCGCACCGAGGTACTCGTTCCGCGCGAACTTCTTGGCCCGGCGGTCGGCCGCGGTCTCCCGGCCCTTGACGGCCGAGGCCTTGACCTCGGTGGCCTCCTGCATGCCGATCTGCGAGAGCAGCCCGGCGAGCAGCGACTGGTGGATCGTGTCGCCGTCCCAGGTCTGGCGCAGGTCGAGCTCGGACACCCCGTCATCGAGCCTGGACGCGACGGTGCTGCCCTGCGCCTCGGGTCCGACGGTCCCGCCGGCTCCGCCCGAGCGGCGGCCGGGTGCATTCATGACGATGCCGAGGGGCTTGGACATCTCGCGCAGCTGACCGACGACGTCCTGCCACTCCCGGATCCGCAGGAAGTTGAGGAACTCCGCCCGGCACAGCCTGCGGAAGGCCGACGACGACAGGTCACGCTGCTGACCCCGCACGTACTCCCAGAGGTTGAGGTACGTGAGGAAGTCCGAGGTCGGGTCCGTGAAGCGGGCGTGCTGCTGGTCGGCCTGAGCGCGCTGCTCGGTCGGACGCTCGCGGGGGTCCTGGATCGACAGCGCCGCCGCGATGATCATCACCTCGCGGGCAGCGCCGCGGCGCCCGCCCTCGACGATCATCCGGGCCAGGCGCGGGTCCATCGGCAGCTGGGCGATGGCCCGGCCGGTCTCCGTGAGACGCGTCCCGCCACCGGCGCCGAGGGCGTCACGGTCTGATCGTGACGGCTGCTCGGTCGAGAGGTCACCCTGCGTGCCGTCAGCACCTGCGGGGGTGCCGGTGCCCTCGGAGGAGGGGCCGGCGGTCCGTGTCTGGCTCGCCTCGGACCGGGCTCCGCGCCTCTCGGGCTTGCGGGTCTCGAGCGCACCCAGCTCGGTGAGCAGCTGGACGCCGTCGCGGATGGCCCGGGTGTCGGGAGGCTCGACGAAGGGGAACTTCGCGACGTCGTCGGGGGTGCGGACCACGCCGACGGAGATCATCTGCAGCAGCACGGAGGCGAGAGACGTGCGCAGGATCTCGGGCTCGGTGAACTCCGGACGCGAGAGGAAGTCGTCCTCGGAGTACAGCCGGATCGCGATGCCGTCGGCGACACGGCCGCAGCGACCCGATCGCTGGTTGGCCGAGGCCTGCGCGATCGGCTCGATCGGCAGGCGCTGCACCTTGGTCGCCTTGGAGTAGCGCGAGATACGGGCTGTGCCGGGGTCGACGACGTACCGGATGCCCGGGACCGTCAGCGAGGTCTCGGCGACGTTGGTCGAGAGCACGACGCGCCGGCCCGGGTGCGCCTGGAACACGCGGTGCTGCTCGGCGGCCGAGAGGCGGGCGTAGAGCGGCATGATCTCGACGTGGTCGGGGCGTCGCGGGTCGTTGACACGAGCACCCAGATGGCTCGCGAGGGCGTCCTGGGCGTCGAGGATCTCGCGCTCGCCCGAGAGGAACACGAGGATGTCTCCCGGACCGGCCGCGCACAGCTCGTCGACGGCCTCGCAGATGCCCGTCATGAGGTCGCGCTCCGCACCCTTCTTGGCCGAGGAGTCCTCGGGCGTCAGCGGGCGGTACCGGATCTCGACGGGGAAGGTGCGGCCGGTGACCGAGACGACCGGCGCCATGGGGACGTCGTCGGCGGTCTCGTCGGCTGACTGCTGCGAGGCCTGCTGAGCCGTCGGGACGGTGGCCTCCGCCGCACTGACGACAGCCGGCGCACCCGCGGCGTCGCGCGGCGCGAAGTGCCGGGCGAACCTGTCGGAGTCGATCGTCGCCGACGTGATGATGACCTTGAGGTCCGGGCGCTGCGGCAGCAGCTGCGTGAGGTACCCGAGGATGAAGTCGATGTTGAGGGAGCGCTCGTGAGCCTCGTCGATGATGAGCGTGTCGTAGGCGAGCAGCTGCGGGTCGCGCTGGATCTGCGCGAGCAGGATGCCGTCGGTCATCACCTTGACGAGGGTGTTCTCCGACGACGTGTCGGTGAACCGCACCTGGTAGCCGACGATCTCCCCGAGTGGCGTGCCGATCTCCTCGGCGATGCGCTCGGCCACCGTGCGCGCCGCGATACGACGAGGCTGGGTGTGGCCGATCTGCCCGGCACGGCCGCGGCCGAGCTCGAGGGCGATCTTCGGCAGCTGCGTGGTCTTGCCCGACCCGGTCTCACCCGCGACGATGACCACCTGGTTGTCGCGGATCGCCGCAGCGATGTCTTCTCGGCGCGCCGAGACGGGCAGCTGCTCGGGGAAGGTGATCGGGGGAAGCTCGACAGCCGTGCGGGCGGCGGCGGCGCGAGCGAGCTTGCCGTGGTCGACGCGCGGCGTGCTGCCGCGGCGACCGGAGCCCTTGCCGCGACCCTCCTTCGCGCCCTGTGCCCGCGTGCTCTGTGCCCGCGCGCCCTGCGCCTTCGTGCCCTGTGCGATCGCGCCCTGTGCCGGTTCGCCGCGACCGGTCGGGCTGGCAGACGTCTCGTCGTGAGGTGTCGACGAGGTCCCTCGACCGCGTCCACCACGCCGGCGTCGACCGCCGTCGCGGCGCGCGGGCGCACCGGAGGGAGCGTCCTGCGGGTCTGGGGAGTTCGGTGCCGTGCTCACAACCCACCATCCTCCCAGGCGCCGCCAACTCTTTTCGTCCAGGAGCGGTGGACAGCCCCCGAGAGGTCCCGTCCATGTGGCACGACCCACCCCCGCCTGACCGCGAGGTCGTACAGACACGCCAGAACAGGCGCCGGAGGGCGGTGTTCTGGCGTGTCTGTACGACCTGGGTGCAGCGGGTGCGACCTGGTGCGGGTCGGGGTCAGTCCCGGCTGAGCTGGAGCGGCGCGAAGAACGCCAGGCTCACCGCGAGGAGGCCGCCTCCGAAGAGCAGGAACTCGAGGTCGGGCGTCGTGAAGGCGAGCGCCATCAGGTACATGCCCAGCAGGAACAGGGCGAGGGTGACGACGAAGGTGATGCCACGCATGGGGGTCCTCCAAGACTGAGATTCTGCTGGCAACGGTAGCAGGATGTGACGTCCTGTCAGGGGTCATGGTCTGACAGCAGCGGTCATGGTCCGGCCAGTCCGGCTGGCGAGCCAGGGTCTGGTCAGAGGCCCAGCGTCTTCTTGTACGAGAGCGCGAAGGAGGTGACGCCGCCGCCGAGGCTGTCGATGCACACGCGACGCCTGTCGAGCCCACCGACGGCAGGGCACGTGCCATCCATCGCGCGCAGCTCGTCGAGGACGGCCTCAGGCTGGTCGGAGGTATCGAGGTGGACCTCGAGCCAGCAGCCGCCCGACGCGCACCAGACGCTGCTCTCGTCCACGACCACCCCGTCGGGAAGGTCGACCTGGTCGGCCGACGGGACCGCAGACTCGTCGATCTCCACGAGCACGAGGGGCACCACCACGACGAGGCCGAGGATCACGACGACCGTGCCGACGGCACCCAGGACCGCTCTGCTGACCGCTCTACGTCCTCGCACGCTGCCCCCGAACGCCTCGTCACCGCGCTGACCTGCAGGTCTCATCGTCTCTCACCTCGGGCTGCGTCGTCGACGGCCACCCCGGGTTCCGCGACGGTCTTGACCTCTCCGACGATCGCCCCTACTCTCCATGTAATCGGTTCCATGGAAACGATTACACGGCTGGCGCACCGCAGCGTCAGACGACCGAGCTCACCGAGGAGTCCGCATGTCGACGCCGACGATCCGCGATGTCGCCGCCCGAGCAGGGGTCTCGGTGGCCACAGTCTCGCGCGTCCTCTCCGAGGATCCCCGCACCTCCGCCTCGTCCCGCGAGAAGGTCTTCGCCGCCGCGGCCGAGATGGGCTTCCGCCCCAACGCCCAGGCGCGCTCCCTGCGCCGCACCCGCACCGACACCATCGGTGTCCTGCTCTCCGACGTCCGGAACCCCTTCTTCGCCGAGATTGCGCACACAGTCGCCCAGACCGCCCTGGCCTCGGACATCGCGACGCTGCTGTGCAACGCCGACGAGTCGACCGAGCAGCAGGACCACGCCCTCGACCTCCTCGTCTCCCAGCGCGTGGACGGCATCATCGTCACGCCGCAGGGCGACGGCTCCGGGTCGCTGCGCGACGTGCTCAAGCTCGGCCTCCCGGTGGTCTTCGTCGACCGCGTGATCGACGGGGTCGACGTCCCGAGCGTCACCTCCGACAACCGGTCGGGCGTGACAGCCGCCGTCGAGCACCTCGCAGCGCTCGGTCACCGCAGGATCGGTTTTGTCGCCGGACCGCAGGAGACCTCGACAGGGCGCGAGCGCCTCGTCGCCTACCGCGAGGCGATCGCCGCGGCGGGCCTCGACTCCGACCCGGCCCTCGTCTACCAGGGTGACTTCCGCGTCGCCTCGGGCGTCGCCGGGGCGCGTGCCCTGCTCGACCTCGACGACGCCCCGACAGCCCTCGTGGCGGCCGACTCGCTCATGACCTTCGGGGTGCTCCAGGAGTGCCAGGACCGCGGTGTGCGCATCGGCGACGAGGTCTCGGTGATCGGCTACGACGACATCGACTCCTTCAGACTCGTCAACCCGCCGGTCACGGTGATCGCGCACGACCCCGCACGCATGGGGGCCCTCGCCGTCGCCATGATCCGCGATCTGCTCGCCGGTGAGCCCGTCACCTCGGCCGTGCTGGCCTCGAACCTCGTCGAGCGCGCCTCGACCGGACCCGCCAGGAGGAGCGCATGACCGCCGCAGCCCCCGTCCCCGCGAGCGAGCCGTCGCGCAGCCGCACCTCCGTCCCGGCCCCCGCACCTGTGCTCACCCTCGACTCCGTCTCCAAGTCCTTCGGGCCTGTCGACGTCCTCAAGGACATCACCGTCCACGTCCGCCCCGGGCGCGTCCAGGTGCTGCTCGGCGAGAACGGCGCCGGCAAGTCCACGCTCATCAAGATGATGTCCGGGATCTACCAGCCCGACGGCGGCCGCGTGGTCGTCGACGGCAAGGCCGTGCACCTGGGCAGCGTCCGCGACGCCGAGCGCCTGGGCATCGCGACCATCCACCAAGAGCTCAACCTCGTCCCCAGCATGACCGTGGCCGAGAACGTGCTCATGGGCCGTCTGCCCTCGCGCGGTGGTTTTGTGTCGCGACGGACCACCCGCCGGCTCGCTCGCGAGGCCCTCGACAGGGTCCGCCTCGACGTCGACCTCGACACCCCGGTCGGCCAGCTCGGCATCGCCCGCCAGCAGCTCGTCGAGATTGCCAAGGCGCTGAGCCTCAACGCGCGTGTGCTCATCCTCGACGAGCCGACCGCTGCGCTCACCGGGAGCGAGACCGAGGTGCTGTTCGGCGTCGTCGAAGAGCTCCGGCGCGACGACGTCGCCATGGTGTTCATCAGCCACCACCTCGAGGAGATCGCCGCGATCGGCGACGAGGTGAGCGTGCTGCGCGACGGCGCCCTCGTCGCCGAGGTCCCCGCCTCGACTCCTGAGGACGAGCTCGTCCGCCTCATGGTCGGCCGGGACATCACCGAGCAGTACCCGCGCCGCACCCACACCCCGGGCGACGAGGTGCTCCTCGACGTCCGCGGTCTGACCCGGACGGGTGTGCTGCACGGCATCGACGTCCAGGTCCGGGCCGGCGAGGTCGTCGGTGTCGCAGGGCTGGTGGGCGCAGGCCGGACCGAGATGCTGCGCGCGATCGCCGGCGCCGACCCCTACGACTCCGGGACCGTGCACGTCGACGGCCAGCGTCTCGCGCCGCGCTCTGTCGGCAGCGCCGTCGCGGCGGGCATCGGCCACGTCCCCGAAGACCGCAAGGGCCAGGGCCTCGTGCTCGACGCCTCGGTCGCCGAGAACCTCGGCTACGCGACGCTCGCCGCGACCTCGCGCGCAGGCTTCGCCGACCGCAGCGGTCAGCGCAGCCGCGCGCAGGAGGTCGCCACCCGCCTGCGCATCCGCATGCGGGACGTCGACCAGGCCGCCCGCGACCTGTCCGGCGGCAACCAGCAGAAGATCGTCTTCGGCCGCTGGGTGCTCGCCGGCTCGCGCGTGCTGCTGCTCGACGAGCCCACCCGCGGCGTGGACGTCGGCGCCCGCGTCGAGATCTACGAGCTCATCAACGCCGTCGCCGCTGCGGGCGGCGCCGTCCTGCTGGTCTCGAGCGACCTCCCCGAGGTGCTCGGCGTCAGCGACAGGGTCCTGGTGATGAGCGGTGGCCGGCTCACCGGCGAGCTGCCCGCCTCGACCGCCACCCAGGACCAGGTGATGGCCCTGGCCGTCAAGCACGCGGACGACGACGACCACGTCGCCCCCTCCCACGGACCCGAAGGGAGCCCCTCATGAGCGGCTCGAGCACCATCGCCCCCACCAAGCCCTCGACCCAGGAGCGGCGGCTGCGGCTGCCCGGCCTCTCCGGCCAGCTGGCCACGACGCTGCTGCCCTTCATCGGGCTGCTCGTCCTCTGCCTCGTCCTGTTCATCCTCACGCCGAACTTCCTCACCTACGGCAACCTGCTCAACGTCGGCGTGCAGGCCTCGACCATCGCGGTGATGGCCTTCGGCATGACCTTCGTCATCGTGGCCGGGGGTATCGACCTGTCGGTCGGCTCGGTCGCGGCGCTCTCCGGGATGCTGTCGGCGTGGATGTTCGCCACGGCCGACCTCCCCGGCTGGCTCGCTCTCGTCGGCGGGCTGCTCACGGGTCTGGTGGCCGGTGCGGTCTCCGGGTTTGCGGTCGCCTACGGCAGGCTCCCGGCCTTCATCGCGACCCTCGCCATGCTGTCGGTGGCCCGGGGTCTCACCCTCGTGATCTCGGACGGGCGCCCCATCCGTACCTCGCCCGCCGTCTCCTGGCTCGGCAGCGACGTCCTGGGCGTCCCGGTGCCGATCATCGTGCTGGCCGTCGCGGGCGTGGTCACGGCCGTGATCCTCAACAGGACCGTCATCGGTCGCTCGATGTACGCCGTCGGCGGCAACGAAGAGGCCGCCCGCCTGTCCGGCATCCCGGTCAAGCGCGTCCTGGTCACAGTCTTCGCCCTGTCCGGGCTGTTCGCGGCCCTCGCCGGGATGCTCATCGCCGGGCGCCTCGACTCCGCGCAGCCGCAGGCCGCCTCGGGCTACGAGCTCGACGCGATCGCCGCTGTCGTCATCGGCGGGGCGTCGCTCTCCGGCGGTGTCGGGCGGGCCTCAGGGACCCTCGTCGGGGCCCTGATCCTCGCCGTCATCCGCAACGGCCTCAACGTCCTTGGCGTCTCGTCCTTCTGGCAGCAGGTCGTCATCGGACTGGTCATCGCGCTGGCCGTCTTCGTCGACGTGCTGCGCCGCCGCGGCACCCGCAGCTGACCGTCCGGGACTCGGGCCGGGGCGCCTCCGCGCCCTCTGCCGCCACCCATCTCTCCAGTTCCCACACCCCTCCGCAGTTCCCCACCCCCACCTCAAGGAGCGAACGATGACGTTCACCACCCGCGGCCGCCTCGCCGCCGTAGTCCTGACCACCTCCCTCGTCCTCGCCGGCACCGCAGCCTGCGGCCGCGGCGACACCGACGGCGGCGGCTCTGGCGAAGGGTCCGGGAAGTCCGTGACCCTGTCGCTGTCGACCCTCAACAACCCGTTCTTCGTCGACGTCCGCGACGGCGCCCAGGAGGCGGCCGACGAGCTCGGCATCGACCTCACCGTCGTCGACGCCCAGAACGACTCGACAGCCCAGACCGACCAGATCGCCTCGGCGGTGTCCTCGGGCGCCGAGGGGCTGCTCATCAACGCCGTCGACTCCGACGCCGCTGCGGCAGCCGTCGCCCCGGCGCTGTCGGGCGACCTGCCCGTGATCGGTGTCGACAGGACGGTCAACGGCGCCGAGATCACCTCGCTCGTCTCGAGCGACAACGTCGCCGGCGGCAGCCAGGCCGCCGACGCCCTGGCCAAGGCCATCGGCGAGCAGGGCACAGTCATCGTGCTCCAGGGCCAGCCGGGCACCTCCGCCAGCCGCGACCGCGGTGCGGGCTTCACCGAGGGCATCGCTGCCTACCCGGGCATCGAGGTCGTCGCCATGCAGACCGCGAACTTCGACAGGGCGCAGGCCCTCGACGTCGCGACCAACCTGCTCCAGGCCAACCCCGACGTGGTCGGCATCTTCGCCGAGAACGACGAGATGGCTCTCGGTGCGATCCAGGCGCTCGGCGCACGCGCCGGTGACGACGTCCACGTGGTCGGCTTCGACGGCACCGACGACGGCCTCGCAGCCGTCGAGTCCGGGACCCTCGAGGCGACGATCGCGCAGCAGCCCCGCGAGCTCGGTCGCCAGTCCGTCGAGCTCATGGCCGACGTCCTCGCAGGGGAGACTGTCGACAGCGAGGTCCCCGTGGCCGTCGAGACCGTGACGAAGGACAACGTGGGGGACTACCAGTCGTGAACCAGCACACCCGCACCGTCCCCCGGCCCGAGGTGGCCGGGGGACCACCCGCAGCGCACGGCCGGACCGGTGTGGTGGTCGTCGGGTCGGTCAACGCCGACCTGCTCACCACGGTCGACCAGCACCCGCGCCCCGGCGAGACCGTCCTCGGGCGCACCCTCGACGTGCTGCCCGGCGGCAAGGGCGCCAACCAGGCTGTCGCCGCGGCGCAGCTGGGCGCGCAGACCGCCCTCGTCGGGGCCGTCGGCTCCGACCAGTTCGTCGAGCCGGCGCTGGCCGGCCTGCAGGCCGCCGGGGTCGACCTCGGTGCCGTGACGGCGGTCGAGGGGTCCACGGGCATCGCGCAGGTGACGGTCTCGGCAGACGGGGAGAACGCCATCGTCGTGATCCCGGGTGCGAACGCATCCGTGGACGACGTGGTCGTCGACGCCTACGCCGAGCTCGTCGGCGGGGCGGCCGTCGTGGTCGTCCAGGGGGAGATCCCGCGGACGGGCATCGAGGCCGCAGCCCGGCACACCCAGGGGCGTCTCGTCGTGAACCTCGCCCCCGTCGTCGACGTGGACCGCGAGGTGCTCCTGGCGGCCGACCCGCTCGTCGTCAACGAGCACGAGGCGGCTCTGGTGCTCGCGATGCTCGACGCGTCGTCCGGTCTGGGTGAGGCGGCTTCCTCGGGTGCGACGTCGTCTGGGGCAGAGGTTCCGGACAGCGAGGCCACAGGCAGCGCGACCACGAGCGACGCGACCACGGGCAGCGCGCCCGAGGAGACCGAGCCTGAGGAGACCGCGGTCGAGACCGACCGTGACACGGCGGACGACGAGCAGCGTGTCGTCGACGCGCTGCTCGCCCATGGCGTGCCGTCGGTCGTCCTGACTGTCGGGGCTCGTGGCGCGCTCGTCGCGGACGGGTCGGGGACCACCCGCGTCCCGTCTCCGCGAGTCGAGGCCGTCGACACGACCGGCGCAGGAGATGCCTTCGTCGGTGCGCTCGCCTACAGGCTCTCCGAGGGTGACGGCCTCGTCGAGGCCGCCCGGCTCGCTGCCCGCGTCGGCGCGTACGCCGTCCGGGGGAGCGGTGCGCAGCCGTCCTACCCCTGGGCCGGCGACCCGTTGCCCGAGCCCGTCGCGCAGTGCGCAGCCCGTGCAGCGTCCGCCGCGACCTCCGCGGCGCAGGCAGCCGTGGGCGCGACCCGCGCGGGAGCCGACCACCACGAGCCGAAGGACGACCGACGGTGAAGCGCACCGGGCTGCTGAACCCCGACCTCGCGGCTGGTGTCGCGCGCCTCGGCCACGGGCACCTCGTGCTCGTCGTCGACTGCGGGACGCCGATCCCGCCGGGTGCGCGGGTCGTCGACGTCACTGTCGTCGCCGGGGTGCCGAGCTTCGTGCAGGTGCTCGACGCCGTGCTCGACGAGATCGTCGTCGAGGGGTCCGTCGCGGCGAGCGAGTCGGCCGGGACCGTCGTGACCGACTGGTTGGAGGAGCGCGGCCTGAACCCGCAGCTCGTCCCGCACGAGGACCTCAAGGCTCTCTTGCCCGGCGCCGCGCTCGTCGTCCGCACGGGTGAGGCGACAGCCTGGGCCAACGTCGCGCTGCGCTGCGGCGTGCCGTTCTGAGGGATCAGAGCGACCCCGACGAAGGTCAGGTTCTGAGTGCTGCGAGGTAGCGGCGGGTCATGAGGTCTTGAGCGGCGCGGGTGAGCGGACCGCCGATCTTCGCCAGGCGGGTCGCGGGCTGCGAGACGGCTGAGACCGCGAACCTGACCCGACCGTCGTCGGTGGACGACAGCGCGAACTTCTCCAGGCCGCGTTCCGGGTGCCCGGGCAGCGTCGCGTAGGTGAAGCTCTTCAGGCCTGGCTCGTCGACGACCTCGACCACGCGGCAGGGGATCCGGACCGCAGCCTTGCCGAAGCCCAGGTGCAGGAGGACGACGGTCCCGACGACGAGCACGGCGTCGGACGACTGCACGCGCAGCCCCGCACGGCGCTGCACCTGCCAGGAGAACAGCTCGGCTGCGGCGGCGTCGAGGTCGCGGCGGTCGAGGGTGACCACGTGCGAGAAGCGCCGGAACCCGGCCGGCGGGATGGCGTCGACGGCAAGACCGGGTGGCGCCGTGACCTGCGCGGCGCGCAGGTGGGCCTCGGTCCGGGTGGGCAGGGGCGGCACGGGGGCGTCGTGACGTTTCACGGCGTTGCCGACTGTGGGGAGGAGAGGGCGATCACGGCGGTCCGGGGGTCGGGGCACCAGCCGCGGTATGGGCTGGTCCTCTGATGCTAGGACGACGCACCGGGTCACGCCCGGGGTCGTAGGGTGGTGCGATGACTGCTGAGCGCGCTGTCGCGGCCCTCGAGGCTGCCGGGCTGGAGCACACCGTCCGCACGATCGGGAAGGTGTCCTCGCTCGTCGAGGCCGCCGCGGCGCTCGGCGTCGAACCGGCCGGGATCGTCAAGACCCTCGTGGTCCGACGGGCCGAGGACGACTACCTCTTCGTACTGGTCCCCGGCGACCGCTCCATCTCGTGGCCCAAGCTCCGCGCGCTGCTCGGTGTCCAGCGGATGTCCATGCCCGACGCCTCGGTCGCCAAGGCCGTCACCGGCTACGAGCGCGGGACCATCACACCCTTCGGGTCGACGCACCCGTGGCCCGTCGTCGCCGACGAGCGGGTCGTCGGCCCGGTGTCGCTCGGGTCCGGGACCCACGGCGTCGGCATCACCGTCGACGGCCGCGCCGCCGCCGAGGCCCTCGGCGCCCAGGTCGCCGACGTCACCGACCCCGCCTGACCGCTCTCGGGTCAGCTCGTCGCGTCGGCGACCTTCTCCTTGAGGCTGTCGACCTCGGTCTGCAGACCGTCGATCGCCGACTGGACCTCGGGCGTGATGTTCTCGCCCGCGGCGTCCTTGAGCTCGGTGAGCTTGGTGGTCGCGTCGTCGAGGGCTGTCTTCGCCTCGTCGAGCTTCTGGCGCGCGTCGCTGCCCTCGGCCTGGGCGTCTTCGAGGGCGCCCGTGGCCTTCCCGGCGGCAGACTGCGCGGAGGTGATGGCGTCCTGGGCGGTCGATCGGACCGACTCGGGCAGGTCGCCGATGCTGGCGCCGATGGTCTGCGCGTCGGCCGCGATGGTCTGCACCTGCGCCTTGGCATCCTGGACGAACTGCGTGAGCTGCTCCGTCGTGATGTTGACCTCGGGGAGGTCGGAGCACGCAGACAGGGTCAGCGCTGTGGTCAGCCCGAGGGCTGCGACGGCTGCACGGGTGGGGCGCTTGAATCGGAGCATGGCTCAAGTGTGACCGATGCGTGACCTCGGTCGGGGGACGACCGGTCGGCAGTCGGTGAGGGTTCGGCGAACGTCCCGCTGGGAGGGTAGGGCGAGCGCTCCAGACCTGCCGGTCACCGCACGCTCGGTGCGCCGGGTGCAGCGCCTGGGGCTCAGAGACCGGACGGCAGTGTCAGAGCGCGTGCGCGGCCGGCCGCGGGTGCACAGCCCTCTGCGTCCCAGCGCTCTGCAGTACCGAACCCTGCAGTTCACTACCCAGAGACCCCGCACCCTGCGGCCCCGCGCCGACCATCCCGGCGATCAGCCGGAGCGCCACCCTGTCGAGCAGCACGAGGTTGACCTTCGGCTCGGTCACGACGGTGAGCAGGTGGTGGTCGTCGACCGCGTACACGACCATCGACCCCGCAGGCCCGCGCACCGTGGTCATCTCCAGCCCCTCGAGCCCGAAGGCCATGCCGGACTGCTGGGCGATGCCGAGGACCGTGGCGACCACGGCGGCCGAGCTGTCGTGCAGCGCAGGATCACCGTCGTCGTAGAAGGGCAGGCCGTCGGTCCGCGCCACGAGGACACGGCGGATGCCGGGGATCTCGCTGCGCAGCGTGGCGGCGACGCCGAGAGCGTGCTGTCTGACGATCATGGGGTCTGCTGCTTCTTTCGTCCGGAGAGGGTCTGCACCCCGTCGAGGAGCACGTGGAGCGCGGCTGTCGCGTCGGCGAGGTCGCGTGGGTCGCAGGGCATGAGGGACTGGACCGGCGTGCCGAGCGCTGCGGCCAGCTCGGCTCGCGTCCCCGCGGGGTCGGCCCAGCGGCTCACCAGCACGAGGCGGGGGACGTAGGGGGCGAGGTCTGCGAAGGCCGCCACGATGTCCCGTGCCTGGGCGACGCTCTCGCTGCGGCTCGCGTCGACGAGGACGACGTACCCGTCCATGTCGCGGGCCAGCATCGTCCACATGAAGGAGAAGCGCTGCTGCCCGGGGGTGCCGAAGAGCCCGACGCGGTGTGCCTCCCACCGGGCGCCGGGCGGCGGCGTCACGTGCAGGCCGCCGTGGTCCATCGCGACGGTGGTCGACGTCTTGACCGCGACCGTCGAGTCGCTCACGGCCCGCTCGGTCGAGACCACGGGGTCCTGGGACAGGGTCGACACGAAAGTCGTCTTGCCGGCACCGAAGGGTCCGGTGACGACGATCTTGGTCGGGGCGCTCGCGGTCACGTCAGGTCCTCGGTCCGTCGGGGGAGCGGGAGGCGTCCGGCCGTGGGCCGGTCCGTCCCAGGGTCGGGCGTGGGTCGACGAGGCGTCAGATGTCGAGGTCGCGCTCGAGGTTGAGCAGCTGGCGGCGGGCCATCGCGAGGTTGGAGCGCGACTTGTCGAGCACCAGGTAGAGGAACAGGCCGCTGCCGGACTGGCTCTGCAGCAGGCGGATGAGGTGGATCTGGGTGTCGAGGGTGATGAGGATGTCCTCGATCTTCCCGCTGAGCCCGAGGTGCTGCATGGTGCGGATCTTGGCGCGCACGACGTCGGTGTTGCCGGCCGCGGCGATGTCGAGGTCGATGCCCGAGCCGGCCTGGCCGAGGGACATGCCGCTCTCGTAGTCGACGAGTGCTGTGGCGAGCGCGCCGTCGATCCCGAGGGCGGCCTGGAGGGTCTGGTCAACTGTGGTCACGATGAACGTCCTTGCGAGGTGGTGGGGGAGAGCAGGGGCCGCGGTCCGGGCGCCCGTCCACGAGGTTCATCGGGACGCGCGAGGCCGAGCGTTAGTTGAATCCGATTGAATCTCGGGTGATCTGTGTCTCTGCGACCGACCACACCTGGTCCCGTCCCGCTCTGCTCCGATCCCGCTCCACCCCCGGTCATGCTCTGCTGACGCCCCGTGCGCGCGCTCGCGGGCCTTGTCGCGGGAGGGTGCCCCGGCGATCAATCACGTCGCGGACCGCCCGCCCGGCAGGGCAGACTGGTCGCATGTGGATGTGAGCCGCCCCGGACCAGTCCGACCGACGCACCCGACCGCAGTGCCGACACGTGCCGACCCCTGCTGAGCCTCCCGACCTTGGTCGACGAGCGCCCGACGAGGACAGGCGAGCACGGACGAGCGCTGCGCAGCGGGTAGGAGCTCCATGACCCACCAGCACAGCACCCCGAGTCCTCAGCACGACCTCACCGCCGCAGCCGACGCGGCAGCCCTCGCCGAGGGGGAGCCCGGCGCCGTCGCGCTGCGCGCCCTCGACGTGACCTTCGCCTACGGCGACCGCACCGTCCTCGACGGCGTCGACCTCGACGTCCCGCCCGGCCACAGGGTCGGGCTCGTCGGCGAGAACGGCGTCGGCAAGTCGACGCTGCTCCGCCTCCTCGCCGGGCAGCAGGAGCCCGACCGCGGCTCGGTCGTCCGCCCCGACGACCTCGGCTTCCTCCACCAGGAGACCCCGTACCCGCTGACCGCGACGGTCGAGCAGGTCGTCGCCGACGCCCTCGCCGAGGTGCGGGCCGTCGAGGCTGACCTCGCGTCGGCCGCCGCCGCGCTCGCGGCGCTGGCCCCGGTCGACGACGACGGCCCCGACGGGGGAGCGAGCACCGACGGTGCAGGGAGCGACGGCAGCGACGGCAGCGACGACGAGACTGCGGACTCCCGCACCCTCGCCCGAGAGGCGCGCGAGCAGGCCGAGGCCGCCTACGCGACGGCTCTCGCGCGCAGCGACGCCTCCGAGGTCTGGGACGCCGACCGCCGCGCCGAGATCACGCTCGCCGGTCTGGGCATCGAGCACGTCCGCGGGCGGACCGTCGCGCAGATGTCCGGTGGCGAGCGGACACGGCTCGGCCTCGCGGCCCTGCTCATCCGCCAGCCCGCCGCGCTCCTGCTCGACGAGCCGACCAACCACCTCGACGACGACGCGGCCAAGTTCCTCGCCTCGGCCGTCGCGGCGATCCCCGGTGCCGTCGTGCTCGCGAGCCACGACCGGGACTTCCTCGACGAGGTCTGCACAGAGATCTTCGACCTCGACCCGACCGCAGAGGGCACGAGCGGGACGCTCTATGGCGGCGCGTACAGCGAGTACCGCAAGGCCAAGCGTGACGAGCGTGCCGCGTGGGAGCGCCAGTACGCGCAGGAGCAGGAGGAGCTCGCCGACCTGCGCGAGTCGATCGGGACGACGGCCCGGAAGGTCTCGCACTCTCGTGATGCGACCGACAACAACAAGATGGCCTACGGCCGGCGCGGTGACAGGGTCCAGTCGCAGGTGTCCCGGCGCGTGCGCAACGTCCAGCAGCGCATCGACACCCTGAGCGCCGCCCAGGTCCGGCGCCCGCCACGCCCGCTCGTCTTCAGGCCGAGCAGCTACGGCATGGCGGCCGAGGGAGGCCGCGGCGTCGTGATGTCGCTGCGCGACGTGGTCGTCCCCGGACGCCTCGAGATCGCCTCGCTCGACCTCCTCGCCGGGACCAAGCTGCTTGTCACCGGACCCAACGGCTCCGGCAAGTCGACCCTGCTCTCGGTCCTCGCGGGTGACGTGGTGCCTGCGAGCGGGACCGTCACCCAGGCCCCCGGTGTCGGGGTGGGCCTGCTCGAGCAGGACATCTACCTGCAGGACGACGTCCGCTCGCCGCGCGAGCTCTTCACGCTGCTCGGCGCCTCCGAGGCCCTCGCAGACTTCGGCCTCGTCGGACGCCACGACCTCGACAGGCCGCTGCGCGAGCTCAGCACAGGCCAGCGCAGACGCGTCGTCCTCGGGATGCTCGTCGCCCAGGCCCCCGAGGTGCTGCTGCTCGACGAGCCGACCAACCACATCTCGCTGAGCCTCGCCGAAGAGCTCGGGGAGGCTGTGCGGACGGCGTTGGGGACGATCGTCGTCGCATCGCACGACCGGTGGTTCCGCCGGACGTGGAAGGGGTCGACGCTGGCGTTGGGGTGAGGGGCGTGCTGGTCTGCGCGGCAGGGCTGGACTGATCGGGCTGAGTCGTCATGTGGACGTCGACCGGGCAGGAGAGCGCGGACAGAGGGTGCGCTGGCTCTTGCCGCTGGGGTCGTGAGGGTCGTGCGTGTGACGGTGTCCTCGGGCGACCCCGCGGAGCTAGGCTCCTCCGATGACCTCGACCAGCTCTGTCGTCCGATGGGTTCCAGTCCTTGCCGTCGCCTTCGTCTTCGGCGCGTGCTCGTCGTCCGACGGGGCGACCTCCGAAGAGATGCCCGCAGGGGGACCTTCGGAGGAGATCCAGCAATGGATGAACCGGCCCTTCGCAGGGGTGTCCACGGAGGACAGCCTCGGGTCGGCGTCCGGGGTCGTCGTCCCCACCGAGGAGCTCGACGACGAGCAGGCGGCGCAACAGCCGGTCGCCGTGGAGCTCGGCCAAGGACAGGTTGCTGTCCGAGGTGTGCTCGCATCCTGTTTCGGTGAGAGCACTGTGGACCTGACGGTCCACCTGTCGACCACCTCCGACGGTGCAGGCACTGAGAGGACGGCGAAGACGTTCCGGGCTCTGCCGTGCGGGGAGGACACCGAGCTCGCCCTCGAGGCCGACGGTGTGACGGGAGTCGGCTTCAGCGTCTCGGGTGCCGACCGAGACGGCGCGTGGTCGGCGATGGTGCTCGGACCGTCGCAGGGCTGACCGCGGCAGGGTCGGCAGTCACGCCCTGAGGCCGGGCGCCGCCGTTCGGCAGGCGGCGAGGGTCAGCGCCTCGCCTTGATGACCAGCACGGCGACGGCGGAGTCGAGCAGGACGCGCTGGGTGGTGCTGCCGAGGAGGAACTTGTCGACGCTCGGGCGCTTGCGCGACCCGATGACGATGAACTGCGCCTCGGAGCGGAGCACAGGAGGACTCCATGAGTGCCAACCCCGTCACCGTCTACTCCAAGCCCGCCTGTGTGCAGTGCGACGCGATCTGCCGGGCGCTGGACAACACGGCATCAACTACGACGTCGTCGGCCTCACCCAGGACCCGACCGCTCTCGAGCTCGTGCGATCCCTCGGCTACCTCCAGGCCCCCGTCGCCGTCGCCGGCAAGACCCACTGGTCCGGATTCCGCCCCGACCAGATCACCGCCCTCGCTTCCTGACTTACTCACAGCCCGCACGCGCCAGGCCGGCGGCTGCCGTGTGGGTGGCTCGCCATAGCGTCGGGCCATGAACCTGAAGACCTGCGGGGCTTGCAAGCAACGCGTCGACGTCGACGCAGGCCCCCACGTGCACGACCCCAAGGACTGCCCCGGCTGCGACCAGAAGTTGCCGGCCTCCGCCTTCCCGCTGTGGCCATCCAGCGTCGACGGCCGTCGCAAGACCTGTGCCGACTGCTCCAAGGGCATCCGGAAGACGCAGAGCGCAGATCTCCGGGCAGCAAAACAGGCCGCACGAGAAGCCGACCGCGAGGCAGAGAGCGCCGCACTTCGCGATCTCGGCTACCGCTGGGTCCGCCGCTACGAACCGGACGGGACGTGGGCGTGGATTCTCCTGAACCGAGCAGGTCTAGAGGTGTCCAAAGAGAGCGCGCTGGCCGAGGTGCGAGATCGTGCACTTGAGGACATGCCTGATTTCTGAGCGGCCCGTCCGATTGCGTGGCAGGCTCAGCCGCACTGCATCCACGGCCCCGGGCCGCTCGCCGCAGACGGCCTCTACGCCGCCCGCAAGGACGAGGCGTCGGGAGAGTTGGCGCTGACCTACACGATCATCACCCGCGAGGCCCGCGACGCCTCCGGTGAGGTCCACGACAGGATGCCCACGTTCCTGCTGTCGGATCTGTGAGACGAGTGGCTGTCTCCCGACAAGCTCGGCGACAAAGACGTCATGGTCGAGGCCCTGACGTCTTCGTCGGAGCAGGTCGCGGCCACGATCACCACGCACCCGTCGACCGAAAGGTCAACAGCACGCAGAAGGCCGATCTGTCCGCCCCGATCCTCATCGCCCCGATCGATTGATGAGTCGCACTACTCTGACGTCTTCTCCCCGAGCCGGTCGATGATGGTCTCACCTTCACTGAGACGCTTTGGACTCGAGAGGAGGCGTTCCTTCTTTAGTTTTGTATCGAAGGCGTCAAGCTTCTCCTTCTTCTGCGCATCGTCGCGGAATCTGTGTCGCCCACCGGTCATCTGCACGATGAACTTCCGCAAAGCAATCTCATCATCGTTGGAGAGGTCTTGGTTCATATAGGCGCGCTCACCTAGAACCGCGAGCACGAATCCGACAAACCACTTCTTCCCGTGGTGATCGCCGATCTTCTTCAGCGAATCGCCGAACCCTGGAAGCGAAAGCGCCAGCATAAATATCGCCGCGGCCGATGCGCCTTGAACGTCCTCAACAAATCCGGGCGTTGACAGTGCGTTCTTTGCGTTGACGGCAAGTTTTGTTGAGACAAGACATGTGTACAATGCTCCAACAATCGTGAAGGTTGGCAGCAGGAGGCTCAAGGCCTCTCGTACATCCTCGAGCGATGATTCGTCGAAGTACCCGGCCTCAAGCATGGCATTCGCGCCGAAGGCTGCCGCTTCATCAAGCACTCCCTGCTTGCTAAACTCGTCAAGCAACTCTCCCCATCCGCGAACAACCAGGATAAAGACCTCGTCCTTCAATTCCGGATTGGGGACGTGATCCGAATCGCGGAGAACGCGTGACGCGAGGTCAAGGAGGTCGGTTTTGTGGACCCAGCTAGGTCGATCCACGCTGCGCTTCACGGGGAAAGGAACCGTGTCGTCGTCAGGAGTGTCGTCGTAGTACTCCTCCTCATCCTCCTCCTCCGCAGCAGAATCTCGGACCTCCTTCTCGCTATGGCGGCGGCTCAAATCAGAAGGAGCGTCGGTCAATTCAAGCTGCGAGAAGATCCGGCTTCCGGGCTCATGAACGCCTACGTTCGAGATAAGCAAGTCACGCATTTTAATCAGTGTGATCTCACTCGACCGCTTCAGGGCCGAGTAGTGGCGAATTATAGGCGCGTAGTCTAGAGGATCTTCCAGAAGGTCCCGGTAAAAGCCATCAGGATCCATTTCGCCGGCTTTCGCAGCAAATAAATGCAGGTAGCTAGTCTGGCGAAAACTGACTTCGTCTCCGGCGCCAATCCGTAGAATTCGCGTTTCAATTAAGCCTGTGAGAGTGGCGCTCGGCTGCTCATTCCAACCAACAGACCTCATGTATTTGGCCACCGCTTGGAGCGCGTCCGCGTATCCAAGAGAGCCAACTTTTGCGACGGTCATGACGCGGGCGAGTTCGGCCAAAACGGCCTCACGGTTCTGTGGAGAAATTGTCAACCGTGGATCCACGTAAGGTCCGTCGGCGCCAATCATTCGAAGAACGTACTTATTCAAGATCGCCGTTTCGGAAGAGGTCGGTCCGAGTGACTCTCCATCAAGAACCAAGACGATCAAGAGACAGATATTGAGCGGAGTGCGGTGGAGGCGGTGTTTGCGAAGGTTTTCAGCAACGGTTCGAGCCACCTTGGAGGTGTCAGAACTCGAGACCAAACCGGTTAGAGCCTCAATCTCCGGAAGTCCAAACCTGCCGAGGTAGACGACTTCAACCTCGAGGGCGGATCCCTGCAGGGACTCGAAGAGGCCTCTTTCGTCGCCTTCTCGGCACCCAATCAGGACCGTATCTGCTTCGATAGTCTTAATATTCTCGACGAATGCCCGTTGAATGCGTGAGGATGATGGCCTCATATTGTCCACGGCAAGGATGTAAGGCGGAATTGGATCAAAATCGTTATTGATCAAACGGGCGGTACTAGCGGCGTCAAGCACCAAAGCACTCAAAGGTTGCTTGGGGGCTTTTGCGGCCATCGCGTCGACGTAAAGAGGGGCAAGAGAGTGCTTCATGCTTCCCTCTGCCAGTAGCCACTGCAGAGCAGTGCTGACGCCTGAAAGTTCGTCGCCCGCGACTATCAGTAGCTTCTTTTTCTCGAGCACCGTTGTGGCGTCGACGCGAATCGGCTCCATGTCTTCTTCGATGGCCGCCTGAGCGGCTGAAGATTGATTGTGAGGCACTCGCAATAACACGGGCGGGATCGTAAGTCTGTCAATCTCGCGTTCATTGTAGTCGGTTGCTTGACGGGTAAATAGATAGTTTCCACGTACGTTCTTTACGATCAGCTGACGTGCAAAGACGGAAGAACCCGGAGTGTTCGAAAGGAGTTGGCGTCGAGCCGTAGCAAGCCTTTCCAGGAATAGAGGTAGATCCTGATGTGAATTGCCGTAAGAGATCGCTTCAATGCTGTCGTCTGCATGTTCGGCCGTCAATTTATCTAGATCGGAGGCGGCGCAGAGGCGGAAATGTCTTGCCCTCGAATGCTTGAAGAGTGCAGCGTTTTCGGCCAGTAGACGTGAGAAGTTTGGGTCAGCAAGTCCTGCTCCAAACCCTATGTAGACAAAGGATTTGGCGGTAAGGAAGGCGCTCTGCAAGTGTTGGCTCGATGTGTCGCTCAGAATACGGGCGTAGTCCGCGCTAGTTAAAATGACACTTTCCGGCTGATCCCAGATTCCGTGGAGATGAGCGACTGCCTTTTTCTCTCCGGAGTAGACCTCTCTCATTGCTTCGGCGTCGGTCCACGCCACGGACGGCAGTCCGAGAGCCTTCTCTATTAAAGTGTCGTAATTAGTGGTAAGGATTGGAGTTTCGAGTTTTGCTAGTGCTTTCGCTAGACGCGAGTCAGTCATCTCCAAGTCACCGATTGCCTCTGAAAGCCAGTTTTGGTAACGCTGCAACGATCCATCCTTGATGGTGTCGCCGATTGTGCTGGCACATGTAATGAGAAAATTGGTCGTGGAACTTTTTCTTGCCTGCTCAAGCATCAGTTCGTAGGTGGAATGCAGGTCACCATCCACCTCGGGATACTTCGCTATGCGAGTCAAGCCATCTTGAAGGAGCCCCAACCAATCCGCTGTGGGGGCGTTATCGCTCAACGCCTTGCTAACACCAGTTCCCACTATTAGGAGCGCGTCACCGGCAGCAATCTTCCGCTTGAGGTCATCGAGAGTCATGGTTCTCCGGTGGGTTCGTGGCCGGCGGGCTTCGGTCGGCTGATCGAGCGAGTATGCGGGTGATTCTAGCCTCGGCGAGAGATCTCACGGCGGAGAGATGGGTGAAATTAAGTCGGCTATCGGGTGGACAGCCGGACGCATGACCGAAGCTGATGGGTGGTGGTGTCGGGGTACGCCTGGGGCGGTGACGGGAGGACGGAGGTTGCCGCGTATCGAAGACGATCGTTTCTGGCGGAGGTCGGGGAGGGCTTGAGGCCTACGTTTCCGCCTCTTCAGCGGAGGCTTCGGCCGCCCCCCGGGGCCGGCGCACCCTCGGCGACGGTCGGGTGGTCTTGAGGATGTCAATGTCTCCTCTGATGACCACCCGGTTGGTGAACTCTCGGACGATCTTGCGTTGCTCGTCCTCCTCGAGGTTCGCGGTGAAGGGCAGAATCTGCCTGAGGGCCAGGCGGTTCTCTTTGCCGCTCTGGCCTCGAGGTGGTGTTGCTGGCCCCGGTGGCCGAGCAGCCCGGCGATGCCCAGCGTCCCCAGGGACACGGCTATCCGTGTCAGTGACAGGCCGATGTTCGCGTGAGCCTCGGGATCGATGCTGAGCAGGTGATAGACGATGACTACGACCCCGGCACCGCCGATCAGGGCGGCGGCGACGTCGCAGATCCACGCGGCGATGGTCTTGTTCCGTGCGTACTTGCCATAGTCGGTGGCCACGATGCGCGACGTCGTGGCGTGAACAACGTTCTTTGCCTGTTCTTCGAGAGCGCCCAGCCGGTCCACGGTGGCATCCGCACGAGTGTTCGCGGCTTCCTCAGCCGATTCCCAGTGCTGGGCTAGGGCGACCAGCCGCTGCTCTTGATCCTCACGCACCTGAGAGATGGCTTCTGCGGAGCTCGCCGTGAACTGTGCCACCGCCTCCGAGATCCTCTGCCGCTCAGTCTCAACTAGCGTCCTCACCTCAGTCTGGCGCTCAGTCATCGCTTGCAACTCGCCGGTCAAGGTCTGGGCATTTTGACGCACCTCTTCAACGGCCTTCGACGCCTTCGTCTGGAAGGACTCGATCGCACCGTTGATGCCTGTCATGTAGCGCGCGATCTTCAAGGGGGGCCAGGAGGCGAGCGAGTCCATCACTGCATCCGCCTGGGAGACGACCATGGCCCAGGTGTAGCCACCAGCGTTGACGTTCTCGATATAGCTCGCGAACGAGGCGATAGTGCTGGCGAGGTTGGCGAGCATCGTGGGAGTGATCTCGTGCGGATCGCTGTCGTCGCGGCGGGTCTTGAGGTGCACAAGGACCCAGCCGGCATAGGCGAGCGCGTCTTGCTCGGATGGATCTTCGGGCAGCGTTGAGGCGTTCATGTGCGCGCGAGCCTGCTCGAGGTGCTGCCAGGCGGGGCTGGCAGTGAAGCGTTCTTGCCACAGCATGTGGACCTCCCGCTCGAGAGCCTACGAGTCAAGACCGACGGACCTAGTGGCCTGCCGGGTGAAGTCGACATCAACACCAAGGGCTCCCGGCAGGCTGAGCCGAAAACGATCGCTTCCGGGAGAGGTCGCGGCTGGGTCAGTCTGAGTGCGACACGACGACCGCCGCCGCACCGAAACCTGTCCCCGGAACCTCGTCGACCCGAAACTCAGCACCAGGCGTTTCTGGTGAGCCCAGGGGAGGGGCGTCACCCCTCGCACACCTGGGGACGGCCCGAGCTCCGTCGCTGCGCGGCTCCACCCGCCCACAGGGGCACGACGGGACCCACCCTCGAACGGCAGATGCCCTCAAGCGGACGCGTCGGCTGTGGACGAGTTGCTGGAGGCCGCTGCGCGGCCGCGGATTCCCTGAGAGGCAAAAATCGTTCGTGCCGCGGTCGAGGGCCCCACGGCAATGGTGCCCATGATCGACGCGAGCTGAGAGGCAATCGCCACGGCCATGGCCACGCACCTGGTCAGCCGCGCCTTGAACGACGTCCGCATTGCCGACTGACCGCCCCGGAACTCATTCGCGTGATCTAGGCGCGCCGACGCGATGGCGGGATCCGAGAGGTCGGGCGATGACAACACACCTAGGCGTGGATGTTTGCCGCAGCGCGTAAGAGCTCGGCGACGGCGGCGGGGTCGCGCAGCTGGACGGTGCGCTTCCACCGGTCTGGCCGATGCGTGCTGACCACGAGGCCGACTTCCTCGAGCGCATCCACGTGGCCAGGCACAACCGCCGAGCTGTTCAGGTCGAGCGTGCGCCGCAACTCCTCACATGACGGTCCGGGAGGCTCGCTCCGGGCCACCTCACTGATGATCCGTAGCCGGGTGGTTTGGGCGACGACCTGCAGCACGTGCGCCGCGTGCGCGACTTCGGTGGCAGAGAGCCCGAGTTCTGGCCAAGACCGGACAACTACCGCTGGGACCTTCGCCCTAGACATCCGCCACCTTTCGCTGGTCGGTGAATGTGCCCACGCTACATGGCGGCACTAGTGGTCGTGCAGAGCCCACCGCGGTGGTCCTGCAGGAAGGAGGTGGTCCGGATGCCACAACCCAGGTGCAAGGAGCACGGGGTCGAGATGGTCTTCGACTTCGACTGCTGGCGGTGCCCCGTCGGCAACTGTGCCCGCCCCGTGCGGCGCTGAACTGTTCGGGGGTCCGGCTCGTATGAGCCGGACCCCCGAGGAGGACCCTAGGCGTTCTGTGCCATGACGTAGTGACGCCTGCGCGGAGGCGCGCAGCAGACTCGACCGGAGCCCTACGGTCAAGTCCTTACAGAGCTCATCGAGCAGGTATCGGCTGGTCATCGTCTGGGCTTAGGTAGAGGTTGCAGCTTGACGTGCAAGCAATTCCTTCACGAGAGCGACGGTGGCCAGGTACCACCAGAAAATCCAATCGAGGTACGCGTCGTCATAGTCGGGCCGCTGGTCTGCCCGCTGGTGTCGGATCGCGTAGCTGTTCGCAATATTGAAGAGCGCGCCTTCGTCCGACCGAAGTAGCTCCTCCTTGAGGAGGGCTCTGTTCGTCTCCAGGATCCCGGATAGAGCGATGATGGCAGCGCGCTTGTCCTCACGAGTCGCTCCTCGCCGCCGGAACTGATCGATCGCGTGGTGCAACGCGTTCGGCGACGGGGCCTCCTCATCGTGAGCCAGCGTCTCTAACAGCTCATCGCGCGGGTCGCCGGTCGTCTCGACCAGCACCCCGGTCTCATCGAGTCTCAGGAGCGAACTGCTCTGCTCCAGGAGCTCGTTCACCCGCCAGCGATAGACCGCCCGGCCCGCGCGCCTGTCGAAGTCGGAGTAGTGCCACTCGCTCCCGTAGCTGTGGTAGTTCCGGAGGCGAGGGCGAGCGACCATGAGGTGGATGGCTTCGACGACCGTGTAGGTGTGATCCTCGCCAGAGATGGCGAGGCTCGGAGGCCAGTGTTCTTCGGAGCCCATGAGGTCGGAGAGTCGGTGGCGACCGCGCTTCTCGTGGTCGTTGTCGGAGTCGACGCAGTCTGTCCCCAATGCCGCGTCGAAGTACCCGGTGCTGTCTAGCTCCTTCACGAGGTCCTCGAACCTGTCTCGGACCTGCGTGAACGTGAACCTCGGCTTCTTGGAGGTGGCCGACGAGGAATTCCTTCGATCTCGGTATAAGACGGGCTGCGTGAACACTGGCACGCAGGCCTGGTCCGCAGCGATCACGGCGAGGAGCGCCTCGAGCGTTCCCTCCGCTCGAGCGGAGGTCAACCACTCAGCGCCAGAATCGTCATAGAAGGCTTCGCTGAAGAGCAGATCCAGCCTGTCCGTCCACGAATAGGTGACGTCGTCGTCCCAGGGATCTGCGCTACGGATCGTCGAGGCCCTGAACTCCTGGATGAACAGGTCCCGAGGCCATACCAGCTGCAGATCGTCGATACGGACTGTCATACGAGCACCCTAGGTGATCGCAAGCCGCATCGGCTTCTCCTTGACAGGAGGACGACGGGACCCAGGGCTAGGGGCAAGCGCAGCTCAGGCTGCAGGCAAGGCCCTGATGCGGCGGTAGAGGGTAGCGCGTGACATGCCG
Source organism: Sanguibacter sp. Leaf3 (assembly GCF_001425965.1). Taxonomy (NCBI): domain Bacteria; kingdom Bacillati; phylum Actinomycetota; class Actinomycetes; order Micrococcales; family Sanguibacteraceae; genus Sanguibacter; species Sanguibacter sp. Leaf3. The sequence continues at coordinate 283,696 of NZ_LMRH01000003.1, forward strand.
AGGTCGCGTGCGACTTGGCTGGCTGGTTCGTCGGCTTCGACGAGGCGCTGGGCATTGTGGATCTGGTTGTTGGTAAATGTGGGCGCCGGCCGCCGAGGTCGGCGCCTGTGGCGCGGCGTTGGGCGACGGAGTTGTTGATGCGTTCGCGCTTGATCTCGAGCTCCATCTGGGCCAGTGCGGCCATGAGGGTGAAAACCATGGAGCCGATGGGTGCGGAGGTGCCGACGTTGGCCCCTCCGAGGTTGAGCACGCGCAGCGCTGCTCCTCAGGCCTCGACGACCGTGACCCCGCGCTCCCGCAGCCGCGCCGTCGCGGCGCTGTCGGTCGTGTCGGCGACGATCGCCGTCACCTCGTCGAGGGGCAGCACCCGGTACCGTGACACGGCACCGATCTTCTCCTCGCTCGCGAGGGCGATCGTCTCCGCGCTGCGCCGTGACAGCGCCCGCTTCATAGCGGCCTCGTCGGCGTCGCCGGTGGTGAGCCCTTCGTCCGGGTGCACCCCCGTGACGCCCAGCAGGAAGAGGTCGGCCGAAACTCCCGCAGCCGCCTCGACGGCAGCCGCGCCGCTCGTCACGGCCGAGTGTCTGAACAGCCGCCCGCCGAGGATCAGCACCTCGACACCCTCGTAGGGCAGCAGCGCGACGGCGACAGTCGGGCTGTGGGTCACGACGGTGCAGCGCAGGTCGGCGGGCAGGGCGCGGACGACGGCGAGCGACGTGGTCCCGCCGTCGAGCATCACGGTCATCCCGGGTTCGACCAACCGTGCGGCGCGGGCCCCGACGCGGTCTTTGCTCTCGGGGGAGACCGTCGTCCGGGCCGTGTAGTCCGCGACGGCCGGCGACGAGGCGACGGCGCCGCCGTAGACGCGCTGGCAGAGCCCGGCCGCTGCGAGCTCGCGCAGATCCCGGCGCACGGTGTCCTCCGAGAGCCCCAGCTCGGAGGCGAGGGCGCGCGCTACGACCCGACCGTCCCGGGCGAGGCGGTCGAGCAGCAGAGCGTGTCGTTCAGCGACCAGCATGTGCACGTTCCTTCCGACTGTTGCACGTTCCTGTCGTAGTCTAGCGCCATGACGACATTCGAAGAGCAGTCTGTCTCCCGTCCCGGCGTCGACATCCCAGACTCGCGCGGGCGGACCGGGCTCGATAGGGTCGGCCGCGACCTCGACCGCAACCCTGACGTCGTGGTCCGCGACGTCGAGGTGACCTCCGACGGGTGGCACGTGCTGCGCCGCACCACCTTCGACTACCGCCGGGCCGACGGCACGTGGACCACCCAGCAGCGCGAGACCTACGACCGCGGGAACGGCGCGACGATCTTGCTCTACGACCTCGCGAACCAGACCGTCCTGCTCACCCGCCAGCTGCGCTACCCCGCCTACGTCAACGACCACCCTGACGGCATGCTCGTCGAGGCCGCCGCGGGGCTGCTCGACGACGATGCCCCCGACGTCGCGATCCGCCGCGAGGCCGCCGAAGAGCTCGGCGTCGAGGTCGGCGAGCTCACCCACGTCTTCGACCTCTACATGAGCCCGGGGTCTGTCACCGAGCGGCTGCACTTCTACGTCGCGCCCTTCACCGCCGACACCCGGACCGGAGCGGGCGGCGGAGTCGTCGAGGAAGGGGAAGACATCGAGGTGCTCGCGCTGCCCTTCGCACGGGCGCTCGAGATGATCGAGACCGGCGAGATCGTCGACGGCAAGACGGTGATCCTGCTCCAGTGGGCGCAGCTCAACCTCTTCGGCGGCTGAGGGTCGGCGCTCCCGGCGCTGGCGACGAAGAGCCGCCGACCCGCACGACGCAGACGGCACCTCGGCTGCGTACCCCGCGAGGTCTGCGCCGGGCCGCGACGGGAGACTGGTCGCTGCGGTGCTGGCCACAGGCGCCCACGGTGGCAGCATGGAGATCGCCCCCCGACCCCGCCCAGCAGGAGAACCCGTGCCCACGACCTCCCCCGCCACGACCGCTCTCGACCTGACCGCAGACTCTGCCCTCGTCGTCCCGCTGAGCGAGGAGGTCCGTCGCGGACCCGACGACTTCGACGCGTTCTGGCAGGTCGCCCGGGACGAGGCGCTCGCCGTGGACCCTGCGCCCGAGCGCCTTGAGGTGGTCTCGCGCGAGGGCGGCAGGGTCGTCACTCGGGTCTCGCTGCGCACGACCGACGGGATCGAGCTCGGAGGCTGGCTCAGCGAGCCCGCCGAGGGCCCTGTGCGCAGGGTGCTCGTCCGGCTGCACGGCTACGGCGGCGCTGAAGGCCCGCACGACCCCCTCGGTCTCGAGGCCACGGCCGAGCTCACGCCGGTCCTGCGCGGGCTGCCGTCGCTCGGCCTCGTCGAGGGAATCCCGTCGACAGGCGACCTGCACGTGCTGCACGGCATCGAGCACCGCGACACCTACGTGCACCGCGGCTGCGTCCAGGACGCCTGGGTGGCGGTCACCGCAGCGCTCCTGCTCGTGCCCGGGGCCGAGCGCGTCGACCTCACGGGCGTGAGCTTCGGTGGGGGCATCGGTGCGCTCGCGCTGCCCCTCGAGACCAGGGTCACGGCGGCCTGCCTCGACGTCCCGAGCTTCGGCAACCACCCCGTGCGTCTCGAGACGCCGTGCGCCGGCAGCGGCGAGTCCGTCCGGCTCGCTGCACTCGACGACCCGGGCGTCCGCCAGGTCGTCGCCTACTTCGACGCGGCGACCGCGGCCGGGCGCATCCGTCAGCCCGTGCTGGTCTCTGCGGCGCGCGAAGACCCCGTCGTCCCGCCCGTCGGGCAGGTGTCGGTGTTCTCAGGTCTCGGGGGACCTAGGTCGCTGCTGCTGCTCACCGCCGGGCACATGGAGTACCCCGAGCAGGAGCGCGAGGCGCGGCTGATGCGCGCCGCCTACGTGGAGTGGCTGCGCGACTGACGCCAGGACGTCCGGTCCCGGGAGCGAGAGCCGACCAGGCGGGCCGGCAGATGTGCTGCCGGTCGTGCTGCCTAGGCGACGGCGACAGGGTTCCCGACGTCGACCGAGCCGACATCGACTGAGCCGACGCCGCGGAGCACGTCGATGTCGGTCTGGAGCGCGTCGAGCGCAGCGGTGACGTCCGGGTCGACCCCCTCGACCGCTGAGGTCACGTGCCGCAGCTCGGCCGACGCGGCGTCGAGGGCGGTGCGGGCGTCGTGGAGCGAGGTCTGGGCCGTCCACAGTGAGAAGGCGTCGGCGGTGTCGACCGCGGTGATGGCCGACTGCGCCGCGGTGGTCGCGGCCTGCGCGGACATGATCGCGCTGTCCACCTGGGCGCGGACGGTGGCGGGCAGCGACAGGCTCACGACGGCGGCGAGGGTGATGTCACGGGTGACGACCTCGGTCTGCGAGCGGACCGGGACGATGGTGGATGTGCGCACCTCGGCGTGGGCGGCTGTGCCCTGCACCAGCGGCAGGGTGAGCGCAAGGAGGCTGGCGGCTGCGATCCGCGTCGTCTTCGACGTCATGTCACGATTCTGCATCATCTCGCTGAGAAGAGCCTGGGACCGCACCGAACCTTCACCCGCCGCCCGGTCGATCTGCGACTTCTGAGCCTGTCGCGAGAGAACGCGCAGGTCACGTGAGGGTTCTCTGGCGGTGCACCGATCCGCGTGCGACCGTCGGTGGTGGTCGTTATCGTCGTGTGACACCCTTGCTCGGGGATTCCGACGGCGCTGACCCTCAGTGCTGCGGTGCGCCCAGCACAGCAGGACGAGGCAGGAAGACCATGAACGACACCCACCCCAGCACCCCCTTCGACCGGACAGAGTCGAGCATCACCTGCGGCCCGGATGGCGGGAAGACCGTCGTCACGCTCCGCGGCGAGATCGACGCGGCGCTCCGCGACCAGGCCGGCGAGGCCATGGTGACTGTCGTCGTGCAGAACGCTCCCGTCGTCATCGACGTCGGCGCCGTGTCCTTCATCGACTCCTCAGGGCTGGCCTTCCTCGTGCAGCTGCACAGGCTGTGCTCCGAGAGCGCGCTCGACCTCGAGCTCCTCGACCCCTCGGACAACCTGCTCGAGCTCATCGAGGTCCTGGGCATGGGTGACCAGTTCCGCGTCCGCCGTTCCGAGTCGTCCGACTCGCTGGCCGCCGGAGCCTGACACTGCGTCGAGGCTCTCGTCTGACCGTGACAGAGCCCACCGCCGTGGCGCGTCCTCGGTGTCGGTGGCGGCCGTTACCGTCGAGGCATGCGGATCCTGCACACCTCTGACTGGCACCTCGGCAGGACTCTGCACGGGGTAGACCTCCTCGAGCACCAGGCCGCCTACCTCGACCACCTCGTCGAGCTGACCCGCAGCGAGGGCGTCGACGCCGTCGTGGTCGCCGGTGACGTCTACGACCGCGCGATCCCGCCCGTCGAGGCCGTCACCCTGCTGTCGAGCACGCTCGCCCGCCTCGCCGAGATCACCCAGGTGGTCGTCACCCCGGGCAACCACGACTCTGCGACGCGCCTCGGTTTTGGTGCCGAGCTGTGGCGCGACGGTGTGCACGTGCGCGCCAAGGTCGCCGACGTCGGCCGGCCCGTCGAGCTCGTCACGACCGACGGTGCCCCGGCCCTGGTCTACGCGTTGCCCTACCTCGACCCTGACGCCGCTCGCATTGCGTTGCGTGAGGAAGACGAGGCCCCCCTCGCCCGCTCGCACGAGGCCGTCACCGGTGCGGCCATGCGCCGCGTCCGGGCAGACCTCGCCGCCCGGTCGGCGGCAGCGACCGCCCGTCCGCGCTCCCTCCTCGTCGCGCACGCCTTCGTCGTGGGTGGTGAGGCGTCGGAGTCCGAGCGCGACATCCGCGTCGGCGGTGTGGACACAGTCCCGGCCGCCGTCCTCGACGGGGTGGACTACGTCGCGCTCGGGCACCTGCACGGAGCCCAGCGCGTCTCGACGGGCGAGGGGACCGTCGCCCGGTACTCCGGGTCGCCGCTCGCCTACTCCTTCTCCGAGATGCGTCAGCACAAGTCGACAGTCCTGGTCGACCTCGGGCCCGACGGTGTCGTCGGGACGCCCGAGCTCGTACCCGCGCCGGTCCCGCGTCGGCTGAGCGAGGTCAGCGGGACCCTCGACGAGCTCCTCGGGGCAGCCGGCGAGCCGCACGCCGACGACTGGGTGCGTGTGACGGTGACCGACCCCGCACGTCCGCGCGAGATGAACGCCCGCATCAAGGAGCGCTTCCCACACGCCCTCGTCATGACGCACCGCCCACCCGACCGCGGCCTGCGAGAGTCCCTCACCCTCGCCGTCACCACGGCGAGCGACCCCCTGGTGGTGGCTGCCGACTTCGTCCAGCACGTCACCGGCGACCAGCCCGACGTCCGTGAGACGGCCGCGCTGCGCCTCGCCTTCGAGACCGCGAACGCCGCAGAGCGGAGCGCCTGACATGCAGCTGCACTCGATGACCCTGCAAGCGGTCGGTCCCTTCGCAGGGCGCCACACCGTCGACTTCGCGGCGCTCGCCGCGTCGGGGATCTTCTTGCTCGAAGGCCCCACGGGCGCGGGAAAGTCGACGCTCATCGACGCCGTCGTCTTCGCCCTCTACGGCAAGGTCGCCTCGGCCTCGACGAGCGACGACAGGCTCCGGTCTGCCTACGCCGACGACGCGACAGACTCCTTCGTCGACCTCACCTTCGAGACGGCCGCCGGGGTGTTCAGGGTGCTGCGGACCCCCGAGCGCCAGCGCGCCAAGAAGCGCGGCGAGGGCACCACCAAGCAGCAGGCCACGGTCAAGCTGTGGCGCCTGCCGAGCGACGCTGTCACCTCAGGGGCCGGGCTGGGGGAGCCTGGCGACGTCGGCGAGCTCACCTCGACCCGCCTCGACGAGGTCGGCCTGGAGATCCAGCGGGCCGTCGGCCTCGACCGCGCCCAGTTCGTCCAGACCATCGTGCTCCCGCAGGGCGAGTTCGCGAGCTTCCTGCGGTCCAAGCCCGAAGACCGCAAGGGTCTGCTGCAGAAGGTCTTCGGGACCGAGGTCTACGACCGTGCCGAGGCGGCGCTCGTCACCATGCGCAAGACGGCCGACCAGCAGCTCAAGGCCGCCCAGGGAGGCGTCCAGGTGTCGCTCGAGACATTCCTCGCGACGTCGGCCCTCGACCCTGAGGACGCCGAGACCCTCCGAGCCGCCCGCCCCGAGCACCTCGGCAAGCTGGCCGCAGAGCACGCGCACGAGCTCGCCGAGACGGCCAAGCACCTCGAGGTCGACGCCGCGGCAGCACGCGAGGTGCTCGGCGGTCGGCGGCAGGCGCTCGACCTGGGCCGGGGGACCCTCGACGCCGTCGCGCGTCGTGACGCGCTGCGGGTCGAGTCCGCTCGGCTCGCCGAGGCAGCCGACGAGGTCCGTGGACTGGCCGACAGGCTCGATGCCGCCCGCCGGGCGAGCGTCGTGCTGCCCACCGTCGACGCCGAGGTCGCTGCGCGCGACGGGCTCGCCCGAGCGGCTGCTGGCCTCGCTGCCGCAGTCGAGGCGCAGGGACCTGTCGTCGGCGACCTGTCGAGCATCGACGCGCTCGCGCGTCTCGACTGGAGCGACAGGTCCGCCGCCCACACGGACGACGAGGTGATGGCCGCACGTGCCGCCGTCGAGACCGCTGTCGCCAGCCTCGTCGAGCGCCGCACCGCCGACACCGCGCAGGTCGTGCTGCTCGACCGCGTCGCCCGTCTCGAAGCTGGTCTGCCGGCCCGGCGTGCCCGCCTCGAGGAGGCCACGGTCGCGCTCGACGTCACGCGGGGAGAGCTGGCGGCTGCGGCCGACGCTCTCGCCGAGCGTCCAGCCGCCCGCTCTGCTCTCGAGGCCGAGCGGGACGCCGCCCGTGCTCTCGCCGCCCAGGTCGACGCCCTGCGCGAGCAGGAGCGGCGTGCGGCCACGACGACCGAGACGATCGCACGGCTCAGCGCCCTGCGGACCGAGCTGGGGCAGGCCGAGTCGGCGCTGACGGTCGCGGCCGGCCAGGCCCAGCAGGCCGCCGACCAGGAGCGCGAGCTGCGGCGACGCTGGATCGAGGGCATCGCCGGGGAGATCGCCGGTGACCTCCGCCCCGGCGAGCCCTGCCCGGTCTGCGGTGGCCACGAGCACCCAGCCCCCGCGACTGTCGGAGACGACCACGTCGGCAAGGAGCGCGTCGAGCAGGCCGAGGCCGCGCGCCAGGAGGCCGAGCGCGAGCTCACGGCGCGGCACGCGAGCGTCACTGGGCTGGCCGAGAGGGTCGCGGCGCACGAGGCTCTCCTCGACGGGGTCGACACGGCAGCCGCCGCCACCGAGCTCGAGGCCGTCAGGACCCGTCTGCGCGAGGCCGAGGCTGCGGGTACCGCCGTCCAGGCCGCCGAGCGCGCTGTCGTCGACTTCGACACCGAGACCCTCGCAGCCGAGTCGCGCCGGTCCCGTCTCGCCGAGCAGGTGGCAGCCGACGAGGCCCGTCTCGAGCACGACGGTGCCGCGATCACCGCAGACGAGACCGAGGTCGAGACGGCACGTGCGGCGCACCGAGACGTCGTCACCGAGGCTCCTGAGGTCGTCGACGCTCTCGCCGGGGACGCCGGACAGCCCACCGAGGTCGCGACGATCTCGGAGATCGTCGCCGTCCTCGAGCGTCGGGTCTCCGCGATTACGTCGGTCCTCGAGGTCTGCGCCTCGCACGCCTCAGCCGTGCAGTCGCTCGCCGAGCGCGAGACAGAGCGGGTGCGTGCTCTCGACGACCACGACTTCCCCACGGTCCAGGCCGCCCGAGACGCCTGGCTCGACAGGCGCGAGCTCGCCGCCGTCGAGGCCCGCGTGTCGGAGCACAGGTCCGCCCAGGACCGCGTCGCGGCGGGGCTGGCCGAGCCCTCGCTCGTCGCGCTGCCGGAGACCGTCGAGGTCGACCTCGACGCGCTCCGCGCAGCGGTCACCGAGGCCGAGGCGATCGCGCACGAAGCCACCACCCGTGCGGCTGTCGTCGCGCAGCGGGCCGCCGACATGGAGCGAGGCGCCCGGCACGTCACCGACGCCGTCGTCGCCCTGGACACCGTGCGCGACTCGACCGAGCCGGTGATCCGCATGGCCAACCTCGCGACAGGCGCGTCCTCGGACAACACCCGGTCGCTCACCCTGACGACCTTCGTGCTCATGCGCCGTTTCGAGGACGTGGTGGCCGCGGCGAACGACAGGCTCGCGACCATGTCGGACGGCCGCTACGAGCTGGTCCGCAGCGACGACCGCGAAGACGTCAGCACCCGCAAGACCGGCCTGGCGATGCGGGTCCTCGACCACAGCACGGAGACGGCCCGCGACCCGCGGACGCTCTCCGGAGGGGAGACCTTCTACGTGTCGCTGTGCCTGGCGCTCGGCATGGCCGACGTGGTCACCGCCGAGGCCGGGGGCATCGACCTCGGCACGCTCTTCGTCGACGAAGGCTTCGGATCGCTCGACCCCGAGACCCTCGACTCGGTGCTGGGGGTCCTCGGCGGGCTGCGAGCCGGTGGTCGCGTGGTCGGTGTGGTCTCGCACGTCGAGGCCCTCAAGCAGACCATCGCCGACGGCATCAGCGTGCGCAGGCTCCCTGACGGGTCCAGCACCTTGACGGTCCGCGCTGGGTAGGGCGGGCACCGCTACATTGAGCGGCATGGCGATCATCCACCAGGCGACACTGACCCCGTCCAAGGCCGAGACCCTCGCGACCTGGCTGTCGGCGCAGCCGTGGTTCGGCGGGACCGCAGAGGTCACCGTGCCGGTCGCGGCCTACCGCTTCGACGACCCGGCCGGCGAGGTCGGCATGGAGGCGTTCTTCGTCGAGGTCGGTGGCCGCACCGTGCACGTCCCCGTGACCTACAGGGGTGCGCCGCTGCCGGGCGGGGACGAGTGGCTCGTCGGGACGATGGAGCACTCGGTCCTGGGGACCCGGTGGGTCTACGACGCCGTGGGCGACCCGGTCTACAGGGCCGAGCTGACCCGCGTCGTCCGCGAGGGCGGGACGCACGTGCGCCTCATGGTCGAGACCCCCGACGGTCCCGTCGAGCGTGAACCGACAGCCTTCGTCCGTGGCAGCGGGAGCGGGAGCGCCGCAGGCCAGGAGGGGGAACCCGAGATCGTCGTGGTCCGCTTCCCGTCGGCTGACGCGGTCGTCCCGAGCGAGCACACGCTCACCGGCACGTGGACAGGCCAGGACGAGCCGGCCGTGCTGGCGTACCTGGTCTGAGATCCTCCGAGCCGAGCCGAGCCGAGCCGAGCCGAGCCGAGCCGAGCCGAGCCGAGCCGAGCCGAGCCGAGCCGAGCCGAGCCTGACCGGGCCTGGTTGAGCCTGGCCGAGCCGAGCCTGGTTGAGCCTGGCCGAGCCGAGCCTGGTTGAGCCTGGCCGAGCCGAGCCTGGCTGAGAGCATCAGCGCAGGTCAGAGACCGACAAGTCCGACTTCGACACATGCTGGACTCAGGTGCGGTCCCGGCCGACCGCTCTTAGGCTGTACCAGGTTCTGAGCTCACCCCCTCGATCGGAGACCCGGTATGGCACGCGTGAAGGCCTCGACAGAACGCGAGCAGTGGTCCGGACAGACCGGGTTCATCATCGCGGCGATCGGCTCGGCAGTCGGTCTCGGGAACATCTGGAGGTTCCCCGGTGTCGCGTACGAGAACGGCGGCGGCGCCTTCCTCGTCCCGTACGTGATCGCGCTGCTGGTCATCGGCATCCCGGTGCTGCTGCTCGACTACTCGCTCGGGCACAGGTTCCGTGGCTCGGCGCCGACGGTCTTCCGCAGGGTGACCCGGCGTGCCGAGTCTCTCGGATGGTTCCAGGTGGGCATCTCGATCGTCATCATCTTGTACTACACGGTGATCATCGCGTGGTCGTTGAGCTTCGTCTGGTTCTCGGTCCGCCAGACCTGGGGCGACGACGCCGCGACCTTCTTCACGCGCGACTTCCTGCGGGTGGCTGACGAGCCGGGGATCAGCCTCGACGTCGTCCCGGGTGTCCTCTGGCCGCTCATCGGCGTGTGGGTGGTCGTGCTGGTCGTGCTCGCGCTCGGCGTGCAGAAGGGCCTCGAGCGCTCCAACATCATCTTCTTGCCGATGCTCGTCGTCCTCTTCGCGGCGCTCGTCGTGCGCGCGCTCTTCCTCGACGGCGCGGCCGAGGGCCTCGACGCCCTCTTCACCCCGGACTGGTCGGCGCTGCTTCACCCCGGGGTGTGGGTGGCGGCCGTCGCGCAGATCTTCTTCTCGCTCTCGATCGCCTTCGGCATCATGATCACGTACTCCTCCTACCTCAAGCGACGGTCGAACCTCACCTCCTCCGGGCTGGTCGTGGCCTTCTCCAACTCGTCCTTCGAGATCCTCGCCGGGATCGGCGTCTTCGCGACCCTCGGCTTCATGGCCCACCAGCAGGGCATCGAGGTGTCCGAGCTCGAGGGTCTCACCGGGCCGACGCTCTCGTTCAGCACCTTCCCGCAGATCATCTCCGCCATGCCGGGCGGCGGGTTCTTCGGGGTGCTGTTCTTCCTGTCGCTGACCGTCGCGGGCCTCACGTCCCTGCTGTCCCTCCTGCAGGTGGTCTCGGCCGCGTTCCAGGAGAAGTTCGGCTGGGACGCCAAGCAGGCCGCGCTGCGCGTCGGCGCCGTCGCCGCCGTGGTCTCGACAGTCCTGTTCTCGACCACCACGGCTCTCTACGTGCTGGACGCCTTCGACAAGTGGGCCAACGAGGTCGGTGTCATCACCTCGGCCGTCGTCATGACCATCCTGGTCGCGTGGCGCCTGCGGATGCTGCCTCAGCTCCGGTGGCACCTCAACCAGGTCTCGTCGACCCGCGTCGGCCCGTGGTGGCAGTACGTCGTGGGCGTCCTGGTACCGCTGGTCCTCGGCTACATGCTCGTCTCGGGTGTGTGGACGCTGATCACCGACGGCTACGAGGGCTACCCGCTCTGGTTCCGGCTCGTCTTCGGCTGGGGCGCTGTCGCGTTCATGGTCGTCTTCGCCGTGATCATGACCAGGATCCGGTGGGTCAAGGACCCTGACGACTTCGTCCCCTGGCCCCCGCTGCCCTCCGGCGGCCTCACCAAGAGTGGAGACCGCTCATGACCCCCACGGCGATCGTCGTGCTCGTCCTCGCGCTCACCGTCGTCTGGGGAGGGCTCGCGCTGGCGATCCTCAACCTCCGCAGGGCTCCTGTCGACCCCGACGACGACGAGCCGGAGACCGACCAGCCGCTCGCGGGCGACGGGTCCGGTCCGGCCGGGAGGCGCTGAGTCTCTGGCGCACGACAGAGGCGGACGGGCGTGTGCCGGTCTGCCGGTTGACCGCCGTGCCCGCTCGTCGGCGTCCGCGAGCGAGCAGGGCGGTCAGGCGTCAGGCGGCGCTGAGGATCGCGACGAGGAAGTCGGACCCGTCGGCGTACGGGCGCAGGTCCCAGGTCGAGAAGCGCACGTCGGTGCGCAGACCGGCCGCCTCGACGTCGGCGAAGAAGGCCTCGGGCTCGTAGCCGCGGGACGTCCCGAAGCCCACGGCGATCCGACCCTCGGGCGCGAGGTGCGCGCGCATGCGCTCGAGTGCGGAGGTGTGCGTCCCGTGCCCGAGGAAGGTCATGACGTTGCCCGCGCAGACGATCACGTCGAAGGGGTCGGTGATCTCGTGGGCGGCGAGGTCGAGCTCGGCGAGGTCGCCGACCACCCAGGTGCCGTCAGGGTGGTCCTCACGGGCGGCCTCGATCAGCACGGGGTCGACGTCGACGCCGACGGCGGTGTGCCCGACGGCTGTCAGAGCTGCTGCGACGCGTCCCGGGCCGCAGCCCGCGTCGAGGATCCGTGCGCCGCGCGGCACCATGGCGTCGACGAAGCGCGCCTCGCCGGCGAGGTCTGCGCCCTCGGCGGCCATCGTGCGCATCCGGGTCGCGTACCAGACGGAGTGCTCGGGACGCTGGGCGACCATGTCCTCCCAGAGGGACGGTGTGCGCATCGGTGACGACCTTTCGACGAGGGTGCAGGACGAGTCGACCCTATCGCCGTGGGGAGGGCCGGCGTCGGGACCTCTGTCTGACCCGGGTCCGGGCACCCGCGCACGAGGCTTCGGGCCTGCGAAGTCCAGATCCGCGCGGTCGCGGCACACTGTCACCATGACGACCGACCCCACCCCCGCCAGCGACCGCGCACGCACGCCGCGCGACGTCCGTCGCTGGCGCCGCTACCTGGCCGACGAGCGCGCGGAGGCGGCTGTGTACCGCGAGCTCGCGGCGCGACGCTCCGGCGAAGAGCGCGAGATCCTCGTGGCCCTCGCCGAGGCCGAGCAGCGGCACGAGACGCACTGGCTCGAGCTGCTCGGCGACGACGCCGGACGTCCGCTCCGCGGCCAGTGGCGCACCCGGTTCCTCGCGGTGCTCGCGCGCCGCTTCGGAGGAGTCTTCGTGCTAGCCCTCGCCCAGCAGGCCGAGTCGCGCTCGGCCTACGACGCCGACGTCGACGCGACCGCCGCGATGGCCGCCGACGAGCGGATCCACGGCGAGGTCGTCCGCGGTCTCGCGACGCGTGGGCGCACGCGGATCTCCGGCACCTTCCGTGCGGCGGTCTTCGGCGCGAACGACGGGCTGGTCTCGAACCTCGCGCTCATCCTCGGCGTCGGGGCCTCGGGCGTCGCCCCGCAGACGATCCTCGTCACCGGGCTCGCCGGCCTGCTCGCCGGGGCCCTCTCGATGGCGGCCGGCGAGTACGTGTCGGTCAGCTCTCAGCGCGAGCTGCTCGCCGCCTCCGACCCCAGCCCCGCGGCCTCGGCCGCGCTCGGGCACCTCGACGTCGATGCCAACGAGCTCGCCCTCGTCTACAGGGCGCGCGGGCTGGACGCGGGCGAGGCCCAGGCGCGGGCCGACGCCGTGCTCGCCTCAGCCGTAGGCTCCCGAGAGATCGCGCCGGCGAGCGAGTCGGACGCCCACGAGGAGATCGGCACGGCCCTCGGGGCCGCGGCCTCGAGCTTCTGCTTCTTCGCCTCGGGCGCGCTCATCCCCGTGCTGCCCTACCTCGTCGGCATGGAAGGGCTCGCCGCCATCGCCGTGGGCTCGGTCCTCGTCGGTGTCGCGCTGTGCTTCACGGGGGCGACGGTCGGGGTGCTCTCCGGCGCGTCACCGGTCCGCCGCGCGCTGCGCCAGCTCGCGATCGGCTTCGGCGCCGCCGCGGCGACCTACGCCCTCGGTCTGCTCTTCGGGGCCACCGTCGGCTGACCGTCCGTCCGGGGCGGTGGTCTCGGCCGCCTCGGTGAGCCCTGACCAGGTGGAGATCTTGACCCGGTCCCGACCGGCAGCCGCCCCTGCCGCTCGCTCGGCCGTGTCGATGCGGAGCCAGCCGGCCCAGTCGACCGGTGTGACGCCACGAGCACGCAGCAGCCCCTCGACGACGGCAGGGTCCCGGTGCGCGCAGGGACCGCTGGTCGCGTGGTCCGCGAGGAGCGAGGCGACGGTCTGCGCGGCGTCGGACCGGGTCGAGCCGATGAGCCCGACGGGTCCTCGGCGGACCCACCCGGTGACGTACCTGCCGGGGACCGGACGGCCCTGCTCGTCGATCACCCGGCCCGCGAGGCTCGGCACGACGTTCTTCTCCAGGTCGAAGGGCAGCCCGTCGACGGGGGTGCTGCGGTACCCGACGGCGCGGTAGACGGCCTGGACGGGGTACGTCCGGTACGTGCCCGAGCCCGTCACGTGCCCCAGGCCGTCGGGGACCGTGCGCTCGGTGCGGAAGGCCTCGACGCGGTCTGCGCCGAGGATCTCGCTCGGGGCCTCGAAGAGGTGGATGTGGATGCGGCGAGCGGCGTCCGGGTCGGGCGTCTGGCGCGACCAGCCGACGAGCGTCTCCGCCGTGAGCCGGCGCTGCGCGCTCTGCGCCATGACCCGCTCGGCGTGCGCGTCGAGGGCGACGTCTGCCGGGTCGACGACGACCTCGACGCCGGTCTGCTGGCCCAGCTCGCGGAGCTCTTTGGCCGAGAACCGGGTGTCTGCGGGACCGCGCCGCGCGAAGAGGTGCACGGTGCGGGCCTGGTTGGTCCGCAGCGCGTCGAGGGCCGCGTCGTGGATGTCCGTGCTCAGCAGGTCGTCGGGGTGCTTGACCAGCATGCGCACGAGGTCGAGCGCGACGTTGCCGGCACCGATCACGGCGATCTCCTGCGCGGTCAGCGGCCAGGTCGGCGGGGCGTCGGGGTGACCGTCGTACCAGGAGACGAAGTCCGCAGCCCCGAAGGAGCCGGGCAGGTCGACCCCGGGGACGTCGAGGACGGCGTCGGTGTCCGCCCCCGTCGCGACGACGACGGCGTCGTAGTGGGCGGCCAGCCTGTCGAGCGTGATGTCGACGCCGACGTGCACCCCGCCGTAGACCCTGACGTCCGACCCGTCGAGCATGACGTGGAGCGAGTCGACGATCCTCTTGATCGCCGGGTGGTCGGGTGCGACCCCGTAGCGGACCAGCCCGTAGGGGGCGGGCAGCCTCTCGAAGAGGTCGACTCTGGTCCCGGGGGCCTGCGTCCGGAGCATGTCTGTCGCGTAGATCCCGGCCGGGCCGGCGCCGACCACGGCGACGTGCAGGCTGCGGTGCTGCGGGACGGGCAGGCGTGGTGCGGTGTCGAGCACGGAGAGCTCCCAGGGTCGAGGACGAGGTCGACGTGACGCTAGGACCTCGACCTCGGTTGAGGTCAAGGTGCGCGGCCCGGACCGGCTCGGGCCGGGCCTGCCCTCTTGCGGATCCCGTGCTTGACCTCAAGCGCAGTTGAGGTCATAGCGTGGCGGCTCCGCCTACGAGAGGAACCCTCCATGCCCCTGTACACGCTGCCTGACCTCGCCTACGACTACTCCGCTCTCGAGCCCGCCATCAGCGGCCGGATCATGGAGCTGCACCACAGCAAGCACCACCAGGCCTACGTCACCGGCGCGAACACCGCCCTCGAGCAGCTCGCGGAGGCGCGCGCCACGGGGAACCTCGGGAACGTCAACAAGCTCGAGAAGGACCTGGCCTTCAACCTCGGTGGCCACGTCAACCACTCGATCTTCTGGACCAACCTCGCACCCGGTGCCGACGGCGGTCCCGAGGGTGACCTTGCGACGACGCTAGACGAGGAGTTCGGCTCCCTCGAGGCCTTCAAGGCGCACTTCACGGCCGTCGCCCTCGGTGTCCAGGGCTCGGGCTGGTCTGTCCTCGCGTGGGACGCCCTCGGCTCCAGGCCGATCATCGTCCAGCTCTACGACCAGCAGGGCAACCTGCCCGCAGGCGTCGTCCCGCTGCTGATGCTCGACGTGTGGGAGCACGCGTACTACCTCGACTACCAGAACGTGCGCGCCGACTACGTGGCAGCCTTCTGGACGATCGTCGACTGGTCAGACGTCGCTGCGCGCCTGGCACGGGCCCGTGCTGCGGGGACGCTCCTGCTGCCCGCCTGACTCTGGCGTGATGATCGGTGCGCGGGGGCTGTGCGGAGCCGAGAGCGTCGCTGCGCGCAGGTCCGGTCTGCGCGCGGCCGGCGCGAGGACCTGGCGCCGCGGCAAGGACGTGGCGCCGCCGTGAGGACGTGTCAGCGCGCGACGGTCTCCCAGCGGACGAGCGCGCTGTCGACCTGGTCCAGCAGGTCGTCGACCTCTTCCATGGCGTAGCCCTCGCGCCAGCGGGTGGTCGGGAACGTCACCGTGCGCACCTCTGCGGCGGTCAGCAGACCGCCGGTCCCCGACGTCTTCGTCAGGCTGACCGCCGCAGCGGTGCCGCCCGTCTCGTAGTGGTCGAGCGTGGCGCGGCACCTGTCGAGGAAGTCGTCGACCTCGTCGACCGAGTAGCCCGGGCGCAACCTGGTCGGGTGGAACCGCGACTCGAGCACATCGTGTGACGTCGTCATGGCCATACGGTAGTCATCCCCGTGGTGAGACGCTCGCCGGACCTGGCCCGTCGGCGAGATATCCTCCCTCCATGGATCCCATGAGCAGCTACGGGTGCGCGCCTCGCAGAGGACCGTCCGTCGAGCGTCGTCGCACGTCTGCCTGACCTGGCACCACGCCTGGTCGGACAGCGTCTCCGCTGACCACCGCTCCTCGCCGGCCGTGCCGGCACGCTCACCTCTGGACCACTCATGACACTCGCTCGTCCTCTTCGTGCTGCCCACCCGCACCTCGCACCGCTCCTCGGCGGTCTGTTCGTGCTGGTCGGGTCGCTCAGCATCCAGCTCTCGGCGGCCGTCGCCTCCGACCTCTTCGACACCGTCGGGCCCCTCGGGGTCAGCGGGCTGCGGATGGCTGTCGCCGCCGTCGTGCTGCTCGTCCTCGTCCGGCCCTCGGTGCGCGGTCGGTCGCGGCGCGCCTGGACCGGGATCGTCCTCTACGGCGTCGCGATGGCCGCGATGAACGTCCTCTTCTACAACGCCGTCGCGCACCTGCCGCTCGGTATCGCGGTGACGCTCGAGTTCCTCGGGCCGCTGACCGTCGCGGCCGTGGCGACCACCCGGCGGCGTGAGCTGCTGCTCCCGGCTCTCACCCTCGTCGGCGTGCTGCTGGTGAGCAGCCCCGGCGGCGGGCTCACGCTGCTCGGTCTCGTCTTCGGCCTCGGGGCGGCGATCGCCTTCGGCGGGTACACGGTGCTCGCCGGGCGGGTCGGCGGTGACACCGACGGTCTGGACGGGCTCGCGCTGTCGGTCCTGGTCGGCGCGGTCCTGCTCTCGCCGTTCTCGGTGCACGCCGCCCCGCGGGTCGACGGCGGGGGATGGGGCGTCCTCGCTCTCTCGGCGGTCCTCGGGGTGGTCGTGGCCTTCAGCCTCGACTTCCTCGCCGTCCGGATCACCTCGGTGCGGGTGGTCGGCACGCTCTTCGCGGTCGACCCGGTGATGGGTGCGCTCGTCGGCGCCGTCGCGCTCGGTCAGACGCTGACCGCAGGGGTCGTCCTCGGGATCGTGCTCGTCGTGGGGTCGGGGGCCGTGGTCATCTGGCTCGCCGGTCGTCGGGCTGCTGAGCTGGGCGCCGACCAGGCGCCTCCCGCAGCAGGGGTGGTCCCCGGAGTCGTCCCCGCGGTTCCCCCCACGAGCCTGCCTGCTCCTGCGCAGACGGTCAGCCCTGAGCCGGCTCCGCCGAGCGGCGCGTCACGAAGCTGACCATCTCGTCGAGGGCACGCCGCGCGGCCGCGAGCCGGAGGTCGAACTGGTACTCGTGGCCGAGCGGCTCGCCGCGCTCGGTGTAGTCCTCGTCGAAGAACAGCGTCTCCACGTGCGTGCCGGCGGCGGCGAGCCGCTCGGCGTAGACCCGGGCTCCGCGGGTCAGGGGGTCGCCGTTGCCGCCGGTCAGGTAGGTGGGCGGGAAGCCTGGGTAGACGTGGTCGACGAGGCTGAGGGTCGCACTGCGCGGGTCTGCGGCGAAGGCCCTCGTGCCCAGGTATGCCCAGCCGATGGTCGTCGACGCCCAGCCGAGCAGCCCGCGCGCGCCGGAGATCAGACTGAGGTCGTAGGGCCCGCAGCACAGCAGGAGCCCTGCGACGGCGTCGGGCGGCAGGTCGCACGACACACCGACCGTCTCACCGTAGGCCGGGTGGGTCACGACTGTCGCGACCTGGGCGACCAGGCTCGCGCCTGCGGAGTCTCCGGCGAAGAACAGTCGCGCGGGGTCGACACCGGGTGGCGGCGAGGCGCGCAGGTGGGTGAGTGCGTCGAGCACCTGCTGGAGCTGCTGCGGATAGGGTGCCGCGGGGGCGAGGGTGTAGCCCGGGACCACGACCGTGAAGCCGCGGTCGGCGAGGATCTGCGCCCAGGTCGCGAGCCCGGCGCGGGCTCCGGAGAGCCAGCCGCCGCCGTGCACCCAGACGACCGTAGGCAGCGGCTCGTCGCCGCGTCCTGCTGGGGCATACAGGTCGAAGAGCGCGTCGGGGTCGTCTGGCCTGTAGCGCAGACTGGCCTGGATGGTGACCGCGCCCGGTGCAGGAGCGAAGGGCAGCAGCGCGGTCGTGGTCGCCCGCGACCCGCGGTCGAAGGCCGCGCGGACCACGAGTGCTCGAGCCCGGACGCGCTGCGTCAGGGCGAGCGCGGTGACCGCGGCGGCGGCGCCGAGGATCCCGGCGGACCAGCCGAGGGCCCGGACACCGGGCCGGTCGAGCCGACCGGGACGACCGGCCCGGCTGAGCTGGCTGGACCGACCAGCTGTGCTGAACCGACCAGCCCGGCTGAGCCGCTCGAGACGACGGGCGCGACCAGGGCGACGGGCGCTGCTGACCGCTGCGGCGGGGCTGGTGTCGGAGGGCACAGGACCAGTGTGCCGCAGCACTGCCCAGCGGAGGTGGTGCGCCGACGGTCCTGTGGACGGCGACGAGCCGACCACCCAGGATCGGGTGGCCGGCTCGTGTCAGGCTCCGGCCTGCGTCACCGACCCCTGGTCACGCAGCCCGGGGTGTCACGGCGCGGTCGGCGCCGACGCAGCAGCAGGCGCCGCTGCGGCCGGTACCGAGCCGCTGGTCCCCGTGAGGCTGGAGAGGATCTCGGTGAGGTCCAGGCCTGTGAGCTGCTTGATGACGCCCTGCCCCTCGCCGAGGACCGAGGCGACGTTCTTGGTGATCGCGGAGGCGCCGTCGGTCGAGATGACGGTCATGCCCTGGATGTTGCCGATGGGCTCCGCGGCGGCACGGACGATCTCGGGCAGGCGCTCGATGAGCTCCTGGACGAGAGCGGCCTCGCCGTACTTCTTGAGGGCCTCGGCCTTGGCGTCGAGGGATGCGGCCTCGGCGCGACCTTCGGCCTCGGTCGCGGCCGCGCGGGCCTCACCCTCGGCGCGGATACCGGCCGCGAGGGCGACCTGGCGGTCACGCTCGGCCTCACCTGTGCGGCGGACGGCCTCGGCGTTGGCCTCGGCGTCCTGGATCGCCGCGGTCTTGTTGGCCTGGGCGATCGTGGTGCGCTTGTACGCGTCTGCCTCGGTGGCCGCGTTCGCGGCGTCACGCTCGGCGTTGGCGCGCTGGACGGACGCGTAGGCGTCAGCCTCGGCGGGCTTGCGGACGGAGATGTCGAGCTCTTCCTCGGTCACCTTCGCCTGCTCGGCGAGAGCGTCGCGCTGCTGCGTCGCGACGAGGCGGTCCTGCTCGGCGCGGGCCAGCTGACCGGCGGCGTTCGCCTCGGCGTTGGCCTTGTCGGTCTGCGCCTTGATGGTGGCCTGCTTGAGCTCGAAGGCCTTGCGGCGCTCGGCGACCTGCTCCTGCGCCTCGATCGCGGCGAAGTCGGACGCACGCTGTGCCTCGGCCTCGGAGATCTCGGCGACCTGACGGGCACGGGCGTTCTCGGCACGACCGAGGTTCGCGAGGTAGTCAGATCCGGGCGTCGAGATGTCGGAGATGTTGAGCAGGTCGACCTGGAGGCCCTGCTCGGCGAGGTCGAGCTTGGTCGAGTCGACGACGCGGTCGGACAGGCCCTTGCGGTCGGAGATGATCTGCTCGATCGTCATGTCGCCGACGATCGACCGGAGCGAGCCCTCGAGGGACTCCTTGATGATCTCGGTGAGCGTGCCCTGCTGGGAGAGGAACCGCTGCCCGGCCCGGCGGACGCCTTCTTCGTCGCCGCGGACCTTGAAGTTGATCGACGCCTTGATGGCGATCTTGATGCGGTTCTTGTCGACACCCTCGACGGTGATGCCGATCTGGCGCTGCTCGAGGGAGATCGAGAAGCCCTGCTGGAGGATCGGCCAGACGAACACGCGTCCGCCGACGATGACGCGCTGCCCGCCCTCCTCGGCGGAGGCCTTCTTGCCTGCGCCGCGACCCACGATGATGAGGGCCTCGTTCGGCGGGACGCGGCGGATCCGGTTGGCGATGAAGATGAGCACCGCGAAGAACGCGATGACCAGTGCCACGACGGCGATGACGGTGATCGTCTGGTCTGTCATGAGGGGTGCACCCCGGGCAGGGGTGGCTCCTTCCGTGAGGTGGGCTGGACCGGGCGGTGGGTCGCGGCGCCGGGTCGCCCGCGAGGGGCGTCCGGTGCGCGAGAGGTCAGGTGGACTGCGGCCAGCGGCGCGGCTCGGTCGAGCCGTGCGTGGGCCAGTACGGGGTGACGCGGACACGGCCGGCAGCCTCGTCGAGGACGACGATCCGGGTGCCCTCGGTGATCACCTGGTCGGCCCACGCGAGACGGCGCTCGAGCTCGGCGTCGAGCGAGACCTCTCCGTGGCCGCCGGTGATGGTCGAGGTCACGGCGCCCTGCATGCCGACGAGGTCGCGGGCGACCCCGTCCTCGGAGCTCGCCAGCCCGCGGATCACGCGCCTGACGAAGAGCATCACGGCGATCGCGACGACGGCCGAGCCTGCGTAGGTGGTCCACGGAGGGAGGTCGTTGGTGGTGGCGATCGCCCCGAGGGCGCCGAACACGACGCCGCCGACGCCGAGGGAGGTGCCGGAGACCAGCCCGTCCCCGAGGTCGAAGAGCTCACCGAGGAGCATCGAGAGGACGAGCAGCGCGAGGCCGACCGCCCCGATGATGATGAATGCCAGCATGCGTCACCTCTCGTCGTCAGTGCCGAGACTATTTCTTTGCCATCACGATACCTTATCCGCAGGTATTTCAGAGGATATTCACAGGGAGAGAAATCCCACTCCGGCTTGCGGTGACATCTGCGCGGACGAGACTTGGGGGATGGATCACGACCTCGCCTCACGGCTCGCCGACAGCCCCACCTCGACCCCGCGGACGGTCGGGCGGCTGGCTCTCGGCGCGTTCCTGCTCTTCGCTGGGATCACGCACCTCACCGTCGCGCGTGAAGAGTTCCGGGCGCAGGTCCCCGGGTGGGTGCCGCTGTCCGAAGACGCCGTCGTCCTCGTCTCGGGCGTCGTCGAGATCTCACTCGGCGGGGCGCTGCTCGTGCTCCCGCACAAGAAGGTCCCGGTCGGGTGGATCGTCGCGGCGTTCTTCGTCGCGATCTTCCCTGGCAACATCTCCCAGCTCGTCACGCACACCGACGCCTTCGGTCTCGACTCCGACCAGAAGCGCGCCGGGCGCCTGCTGTTCCAGCCGCTCCTCGTGCTCTGGGCGCTGTGGTCGACGGGCGCGTGGAGGGCGTGGCGCCGCGGCTGATCGCCGGTCCCGGGCGCACGCCGTCCACGGCTCTCCCCGGGGCGTCCGCGAGGCCTGCTCAGTCGGGAGGCCTGCGGGTGGGGCCGAGGCCCGGCCTGCAGGAGGCGCCTGGGCCCGGCTCCCGGGAGGGGTTCGGCCTACGGCTCGTGGTGTCGACGCCACTCGGGTGTCGCGATGCCGTTGAGGACGCTCAGCACGGTCCTCTCGGCGAGCCCGGCGTCTATCGGCTGGTGGCCGAAGAAGGCCCTGTAGTAGAGCGGCGCGGCGAGAAGGTCGAGGGCGAGCTCCATGTCGAGCCCCTCCTGGATCTCGCCGCGCTCGACCGCGTGCTCGAGGACCGTGCGAGAGGTCGCGCGACGCGCCTCGAAGTAGTCCCGCAAGAAGTCCGCCCGCAGCCCCGGGTCTGCCTCGAGGTCTGACAGCAGACCGGGCAGGGCTCGGGTGATGGGGGAGTCCTCGAAGACCTCGGCGAGGTTCGTGATGCCGTGCACCAGGTCGCAGTGGACGCACCCGGTGTCGGGGGTCGGTGTCGTGCCCAGGACCGAGATGAAGGTGTGGACGACCACCCCCGGCAGGCTCTTCCAGCGCCGACGCAGCGCTGGCTTGCTCGTCCCCGCGGCCGTCGCGACGCCCTCGAGCGTCAGTGCGCTGTAGGGGAGCGTGCTGAGCAGCTCGACGACGGCCGCAGTCGCCCGCGCGTCGATGGTCGTGTCACGGGGGCGGCCTTGTGCTGCCCTGGTCGGCCCGGCTGCCCTGCCCTGCTCTGCTTGCGCCATCGTGCAACCCTATCGTAGATTCATTCCGTTCCGCCGTGGAACATAAACCAAGGAGCGGGTATGTCAGAGGAGCGGGTATGACGCAGGACGCGACGAAGCAGCTGGCCACGGGCGCGGCAGGAGCTGATCCCGACCCCGGGGGAGTCTTCTCCCCACGGCTGCGCGGATTCACCGTGGGCATCCTCGCGAGCGTCGGGGCTGTGGCCTTCGAGTCGCTCGGTGTCGCGACGATCCTGCCCGCCGTGGCCGAGGAGCTCGGTGGCCTGTCGGGCTACGGCTGGGGGCTCTCCGCGCTCATGCTCGCCAACATCGTCGGCACCGTCGTGGCTGGGACCGACATCGACCGGCGAGGACCGGCGCGGTCTGTCCTGGTCGGCAGCCTCGTCTTCGCCGCCGGCTGCCTGCTCGCCGGGCTCGCCCCGGGGTGGGGCGTCTTCGTCGCCGCCCGCGCGCTCCAGGGGCTCGGCGTGGGGGCGATCATGGCCTACGCGTACAGCCTCGTCGGTATCGCCTACCCGGCGCGCCTGCAGGCCGTGATGTTCGCCTTCCTCTCCTCGGCCTGGACGATCCCGTCGCTCCTGGGCCCGGTCTTCGCGGGTGTGGTCACGGACCTCCTCGACTGGCGCGTCGTCTTCTGGGCCATCGCACCGGTCCCCCTGCTCCTGCTGCCCCTCGTGCTCCCTGGCGCACGCCGGACGTCGGCCCCGACGCCGCGTGCCGGTCGGCGGGTCCCCGCACCCGTCTGGTTCTCGATCCTGCTCGCCGTGGCGACAGGTGCCCTCCTGCTCGGCCTCGAGGTCGACGCCCTCCCGGTGCTCGTCGTCCTCGTCGTCGCAGGACTGGTCGGCAGCGTCGTCGCGCTGCGACGCATCGTGCCGACCGGGACGCTCTCGGCTCGTCGTGGGGCACCAGCAGGCATCGTCATCAGGTTCATCCTGTGCGGCGTGTACTTCGGCTCGGAGGCCTTCCTCCCGCTCGGTCTCACGAGCGTCCACGGCCTCGACGTCACGCTCGCGGGGCTCGGTCTCGCGGCCGGTGCGCTCGCCTGGACGGCAGGCTCCTTCGTCCAGGCTCGGCTCGACGCCGCACGCCCGGGTACCCGGGCCCGGTCGGCCCGGGTCGGGCTGCTCGCGCTCCTGGCCGGCGAGGTCGTCATGGGGCTCGCCGTCGCGCTCCCGGGTGCCTGGCCGGGCTGGGCCGTCGTCGGCTGGACGATCGCCGGTGTCGGCATGGGGGTGGCGTTCAACGCCGCGACAGCCGCGACCATGGCGGTGACACCGGCGGGCTCAGCGGGCAGCATCAGCGCGAGCCTGCAGCTCGCCCAGACGCTCGCGACGGCTGTCGTCGCCGGGGTCGGCGGCGCGCTCGTCGCCGGGCTCGGGACCACGACTCCGGCATTCCTCGCGGTCTTCGGTCTGACCGCCGCGCTCGGCCTCGTGGGTGCCGTGCTCGCGGGGCGCCTGGACGAGAGGCGGGGACGCCGGTCTGGTGCGTCGTGAGCCAGGTGAGGGCCGAGCGGGCCCTGGTTCTCCACGACCCGCGGAGGGTTCGACGAGGCTGGTGGGCCCGCTCGCCGTCGGGCTCCGGACAGCGCGGAGTCTCAGCCGAGCAGCAGGTCGAGGGTCGTGCCCAGCTTGGCCAGCAGCGTGATGCGGTTGGTCTCGACCCACTCGCCCTCGTAGCCGCGCGGCGCGGGCTCGACGAGCAGGATCGAGTACATGTAGCAGCGGTACAGCAGGATGCGGACGTCGTCCGAGGTGAGGTTGCCGGAGGCGAGCGACTCCGAGGTGTCCAGGTGCCCGCCGGCCGCCACGTACCCCGCGGCGATCGGCGCGGGGGCACCGCCGTCGCCGAACTGGCTCGCGCCGACGAGCTCGTAGAGCGGGTCGGCGAAGATCGCGCGCTCGGTGTCGATGACCCCGACGATCTCCAGGGTGTCGGGGTCGAGGAAGATGTTCCCCTCCCACAGGTCGGTGTGCACGAGTGTCGGCGTCCGCACCACGTCGAGCTCGTGCCCGTGCCGCTCGAGGGCCTCGGTCATGCGACCCACGGGGAGGTCGACTCCCCAGGTCGCGGCGTCGTCGAGGACACCTGAGACCATGCGTCCGAAGGCCTCGCGCCAGGTCGGTGCCTGGAGGGACGGCGACGCCGGGTACCCGAAGGCGTCACCCGTGACGGCGTGCAGCCGGGTCGTGTACGCACCGAGCCGACCCTCGACCTCCAGGCGCTGCTCGGACGTGAGGTCGGTGAGCGTGTGCCACGGGACACCGTCGAGGTACGAGGCCACCAGGACGTCGGAGGCGACGTGCTCGTGCGAGGTGTCGAAGAGCAGCACCTGCGGCATGAGCAGGTCAGGGTGCTCGGCGGCGAGCCTGTACACAGCCGCCTCCGTCGAGAGGATGTCCTTCTCGTAGGTCATGAGCTTCTCGACGGCCGTGGGGGCCATCTTCGCGACGACCTTCTCACCCCCGGCGAAGGTGATCCTGTAGGTGGTGGCGAACATCCCGCCGTCGAGCTTGTCCGTCGCCACGACCTCGCCGAGCTCGGCCACGAGCGGCGCGACGACCGCGGCGAGCGCCCCGACGACCCCGTCCGCGTCGGTCGGCAGGACTGCCGGCGGACGCGCGGCCTCCGGGATGACGGCGTGGGGCAGGGTCGCGGCAGGCGTGGGCTCGGTAGGCACCGGACCATCCTGGCACCGCGCTGACCTGCAGACCAGCGCCGGAGGTCCGGGGGTGTCCAGCCTGCCGCCCGTGCTTGTAGGCTCCATCTCGAAAGCGAGGACAGGTTCCCTCGTTACGAGTTCGGCCAAGGCCCGCTACGGCGGGCCTTTGGTGTTTCTCCTGGTCGATGCTCTAGGGCTGCTGGTACGCCGAGCGTAGGGGACCGCGGCCAGACCTCGTGCCGGTAGGTGGTGGGCAGTGCTGCGCTGATCCCGCCGCAGCACTGCCCCTGACCTCAGGGTCGCGGCACGTTGCGGAGGTTGGAGCGGGCCATCGAGACGACCTCGCCCAGGCCGCCGCCGAGCACCTCTTTGCTCATCGCGGCAGCGAAGCCGCGCACCTGGCCTGCGGTGATGGTCGGCGGGATCGACAGCGCGTGCGGGTCGGTCACCACGTCGATCAGCGCCGGCCCCGGACGGTCGAGCGCCCCGCGCAGCGCCTTGCGCAGGTCCTTCGGGTCTTCGACCCGGACCGCGGGGATGCCGACGGCCCGCGCGACGGCCGCGTAGTCGACGACCGGGGAGTCGGTCCCGAAGGCCGGGAGCCCGTCGACGAGCATCTCGAGGCGCACCATGCCGAGCGTCGCGTTGTCGAAGAGCACGATCTTGACCGGGAGGTCGTAGTGCTTGATCGTCACGAGCTCGCCGAGCAGCATCGCCAGCCCGCCGTCGCCCGACATCGCGACGACCTGACGGCCCGGCTGCGACGCGGCGACACCGATCGCGTGCGGCATCGCGTTGGCCATCGACCCGTGCAGGAAGGACCCGATCACGCGGCGCTTGCCGTTCGGGCTGATGTAGCGGGCGGCCCACACGTTGCACATGCCGGTGTCGACCGTGAAGACAGCGTCCTCCGCCGCCTCCTGGTCGAGGACGTCCGCCACGTACTCGGGGTGGATCGGCGTCATGGACTCAGCCTTCTTGCCGCCCGAGTACGCACCGACCACACCGTTCATGGCCTTCTCGTGCTTCTTGACCATGGAGTCGAGGAAGCGCCGCGACCGCGCGGGCTTGACCATCGGCAGGAGCGCCCGGACCGTCTCGCCCACATCACCGACCACCGCGAGGTCGAGGCGGGTGCGGCGTCCGAGGTTCTTCGGGTCGATGTCCACCTGGACCGTGCGCACGGACTCCGGCAAGAACTGGTCGTAGGGGAAGTCCGTGCCCAGCAGGATCAGCAGGTCGGCCTCCTGGGTCGCGTCGTAGCAGGAGCCGTAGCCGAGCAGACCGGACATGCCCACGTCGAAGGGGTTGTCGTACTGGATCCACTCCTTGCCGCGCAGCGAGTGACCGATCGGCGCAGCGATCTTGTCGGCCAGCGCGATGACGTCGTCGTGCGCCCCGCGCACCCCGACCCCCGCGAAGATCGTCACCTTCTTGGCCTCGTCGATCGCCTCGGCCAGCTCGCGCAGCGACTCGTCGGCCGGGATGACGCGCGGCTTGGGCGGGCGGGTCGAGACGTCGGAGACGGCCGCCGGGGCGTCGAAGTCGGCGACGTCCCCCGGGATGGTCAGGACCGCGACACCCGGGGCGCCGTAGGCGTGGTGGATCGCGGAGTTGATGACCCGCGGCGCCTGCTTGGCCGACGAGATCATCTCGGAGTACACCGAGCACTCGTTGAAGAGTCGGTCCGGGTGGGTCTCCTGGAAGAAGCTCGTGCCGATCTGCTTGCTCGGGATGTGGCTCGCGATCGCGAGGACCGGGACCTTCGAGCGGTTGGCGTCGTAGAGACCGTTGATGAGGTGCAGGTTGCCCGGCCCGCACGAGCCCGCGCAGACCGCAAGGTTCCCGGTGACCTCCGCCTCGGCGGCCGCAGCGAAGGCCGCGGCCTCTTCGTGGCGCACGTGCACCCACTCGATGTCGACGCCCTCCTTCGCGGCGCGGCGCACGGCGTCGACCACGGGGTTGAGGCTGTCGCCCACGATCCCGTAGATGCGCTTGGCACCTGCCTCGACGATCTGGGCGACGAGCAGGTCTGCGACTGTCGTGCCGCGGGTCTTCGACTTGGCCACGATGGGTACCTCCGGTGGGCGACGGGTGTCCGGGAGCCCCACGTGGGTCTGGCGGAGGCGTCCCGCTCCCCTCCACCCTGCTCCGGTTCGTGGCTGCTCGCACGGCAGAGCCGGACATCAGGGATGTCTCGTCCACCACACACGGCCGGTGCGGCACACTGAGGGTGATGAGCGCTGCGCGAGAAGAGCCCGACAGCACTGCCAGCACCGAAAGCACCCACGGCACCGCCAGCCCCGCCAGCACCGCCAGCACCGTGGCAGCCCTGCGGGCCGCGGGCTGCGTCTTCGCGGAGGACGAGGCCCGGTTGCTGCTCGAGGCTGCCGCAGCGGGTGCATCGCTCGACGCGCTGGTCCGGCGCCGGGTCGCCGGTGAACCCCTCGAGCTGATCCTCGGGTGGGCCGAGCTCGCCGGGGTACGGGTCACCGTCGCCCCGGGGGTCTTCGTCCCGCGCCAGCGCACCCGGCTGCTCGTCGAGCAGGCCGCTGCGCTCGCGGACGCCCAGAGCGTGGTCGTCGACCTGTGCTGCGGGACCGGCGCCGTCGGCCTCGCGGTCGCTGCCGCCGTGCCCGGCGTCGAGCTGCACGCCTCAGACGTCGACCCGGCGGCTGTCAGCTGCGCTCGCGGCAACCTGGGTTCGCGGGGATCGGTCTACGAGGGCGACCTCTTCTCCGCGCTGCCCGTGGGTCTGCGCGGCAGGGTCGACCTGCTCGTCGTCAACGCCCCCTACGTCCCGACCGACGCCGTCGCCCTCATGCCCCCGGAGGCTCGCCTCCACGAGCACCTGGTCGCGCTCGACGGCGGTACGGACGGTCTCGAGATCCAGCGCCGCGTCGCCCGCGACGCCGCAGGGTGGTTGTCCGGGGGAGGGCACGTCCTCGTCGAGACCAGCGAGCGGCAGGCACCCGCGACCGCCGCGCTGCTCACGGCCGCGGGCCTGGCAGCACGCGTCGTGCGGTCCGACGAGGCCGACGCGACGGTCGTCGTCGCCGGTCGCTGACCCCGGCGCGACTGCTCTTCTCCTGACCTGCCCCCTCCCACCGGCGATGCCCTCCCCGAGGTCGCACGCTCACCCGCGAGGTCGCACGTCTACCCGCAAGGTCGCCCAGACACGACAAGACGTGCACCAGGACGGGTCGATCTGGCGTGTCCAGGCGACCTCGTGGGTGGTGAGGCGACCTGGTGGAGCCGGCGGGGGACCCTCGAGTTTCACCCGAGACCCCAGGTCAGCGCCTTCGGCACTCCTCGTTACTCTTCAGCGCCGCCCAGTGCCCTTCAGTGCCCCTCGGTGACCGTCGACCCAGCGGTCCGCGAGCGCAGGGTCGTCAGCGAGGCGAGCATGACGAGGACGGCGATCCCGGCGGCGACCACGACCACCGTGAAACCGGCGTGCGACCCCGCCTCGTCGATCCGGGCGCCCGCGACCGACGTCCCGACCGAGACGCCGACGCCGAGGGCGGTGCCGACCCAGGTCAGCCCCTCGGTGAGCTGGGAGGGCGGCACGAGCAGCTGGACGAGGTTGTTGCCGTTGATGAGGGTGGGCGAGATCGCGAAGCCGGCGACGAACATCACCGCGGCGAGGATCGGCAGCGACGTGACGAAGAAGAACAGCGTCACGCCGACGGCGAGGGCGAGCATGCCGACGGCGAAGCGCTTCCACAGGGGTGAGAGCCAGTGCTTGGCGCCGTAGAGCAGACCGGAGATCAGCGAGCCGGCCGCGAACACCCCGAGGATGACGCCGGCCATGGCCTCGTGTCCGGCCTCCTTGGCGAAGGCGATGGTCGCGACGTCTGTCGCACCGAACACCGCGCCCATGCCGATGAACACGGCGATGACGGCGAGCATGCCGCCGTTGAGCAGGACGGAGCGGTTCTTCACACCCTCGACAGGGATCGACACCGGCGGCTCGGTCTCGCGCAGCGACAAGAACCAGAAGCCGCCGACGACCACGGCGACGAGCGGGACGATCAGCCCGGCGGTCGGGGCCACGGAGGTCGCGAGGATGGTGGCGAGCATCGGTCCGACGACGAAGCACAGCTCGTCGACGGCCGACTCGAAGGAGTACGCGCTGTGCAGCTTGCGCGGGTCGGCGAGCAGGTTCGACCAGCGGGCCCGGACCATCGAGCCGACCGAGCCGACCGACGCCCCCGTCAGCACCGCGAAGAGGTAGAGGAAGGCCTCGGGCGCGCCGAGGGCTGTCGAGAGGATGAGCCCGAGGAGCGAGAGCGAGGTGACGACGAACATCGGCCGCATGACCCGGGCCTGGCCCTTGCGGTCGACGAGCTTGGCGATCTGCGGCGAGCAGATCGCCTGCGCGACGATGTACGCGGCGCTCACCCGGCCGGCCAGCCCGTAGGAGCCTGTCGTCTGCTGGATCATCAGGACGATGCCGATGCCCACCATCGACATGGGGAGGCGGGCGAGGGCGCCCGACCCGGAGAACTGCTTAGTGCCGGGGATCGCGAGGAGCGCTCCGTAGGGGTTCCGCGAGGCCTTCGCGGGGGCTGGTTCGGGGGTCGTCCCGGGTTCGTCTGGCACGTCTCCCAGTCTCTCATCTGGGACGGCGCGCGAGCGGTTCCTCGACCGTCGTCCCCGTGGTCTGGCGCGTAGGCTGACCCGAGTCTGACGGACGAGCTCGGGAGGGCTTCGCATGGCACGCACGAGCAGCGACGAGCCCGACGCCCCGCTGGGGCCGCGCGACCCCCGCTACGTCATCCGCGTGCCCGCCGACGAGAGCCCTGAAGAACCCGAGGTGCTCCCGGTCCGTGGTGGGCGCACCGACGCACCCGAGGCGCGGCCGGCGAGCGACTACGTGATCCGCGCAGGGTCCTCCGCGGAGGTGCCTACGACGCGGGGAACCGCTGAGGTGCTCCCGTCTGTCAGGTCGGGCCAGGCCGGGGAGCCGGCCGCTCCAGCGGCTGCTGGGACAGCGGTCCAGCCGGGCCTGGCAGCCCCCACCGACACCTCCGTCCCGACGGTCGTCGGGGGCGGCGCGCAGGCAGGCGGACCTGGCGGTCCCAGCGACGGTTCCGGGAGAGGCCGTCGCGGACGTGAGGCCCGTGGTCCTCGCCCGCCGCGCCGCCGCCGCTCGCGTGCCTCCCGCTGGCTGACCGTCCTCGCCGTGCTGGTGGTCGTCGTAGCCGTCGCCGCCGTGGTCGTCGTCCGCAGCGGTCTGCTCGACGGTGACAACCCCTTCGCGGGGCGCGACCTCTACGTCGACCCGGACTCCCAGGCGATCCGTGCCGTCGACTCCGCGACCGACTCCGCGACGCGCGACGCCTTCCTCACCATCGCGGACCAGCCGACGGGGATCTGGCTCACCCCCGAGAAGTACCCGGCCGGCGAGGTCGGACCGTTCGTCGCGCAGGTCGTGGCTGACGCGGCTGCGCAGGACACGCTGCCGCTCTTCGTCGTCTACGGAGTTCCCGACCGCGACTGCGGGCAGTTCTCCGCAGGCGGGACGACCGTCGAGGGCTACGAGGTGTGGGTCCGCGAGATCGCCGCGGCCCTCGACGGGACCGGGACCCCTGTGATCCTCGAGCCGGACAGCATCTCCCTCGCCGAGCAGTGCGGCGACGTCGAGGGGCGCCTGAGCCTGGTCAGCACCGCGGGCGCGACTCTCACCGACGCCGGGGCGACGGTCTACCTCGACGGTGGTCACTCCAACTGGCACTCCGTCCAGGAGACCGCGGACCTGCTGCGCCGGGCCGGGATCGCCGGTGTGCACGGCTTCGCGACGAACGTGTCGAACTACAACGACGACGCCTCCGAGCTCGCCTACGCGCAGCGACTGAGCGCCCAGCTCGACGGAGCCCCCTTCGTGGTCGACACCGGGCGCAACGGCAACGGGTCGGACGGCACGTGGTGCAACCCTCCGGGTGCCGCACTGGGTGCCCGACCGATGACCCTCGAGGCCGAGGGCCTCGACGCCAACCTGTGGGTGAAACCTCCAGGTGAGAGCGACGGGACGTGCGGCGGAGGCCCCGTTGCCGGAGAATGGTGGGTTGACCGGGCACTCAGCCTCGTCGCCGAGGACAGGGCCTGATCCTTCTTCGGAGCACGCTCGACACGTCTGGTCGGGCGCGCGCACCGTGAGGTTCACCGAAGGAGGCACCGTGGCACCGGACGAGGAACGCCGCACCGCAGTCATCATCGAGGACGACGCCGACATCCGGCACCTCCTCGAGGCTGTGCTCTCCGACGCCGGCTTCCACACGATCGCCACGGGGAACGGTCTCGACGGGGTCCAGGCGGTCAAGGCCTACGACCCGATCGTCACCACCCTCGACATGGGCATGCCCGGGATCGACGGTCTCGAGACCGCGCGCCGCATCCGCCAGTTCAGCCAGACCTACCTCGTGATCGTCTCGGCCCGCAGCGAGGAGATCGACACGCTCCAGGCCCTCGACGCCGGGGCGGACGACTACCTGACCAAGCCCTTCAGGCCGCGCGAGCTCCGTGCGCGCATCGACGCGATGCTGCGACGGCCCCGGGTGGTCGGGGTCGACCCCGCAGCAGGGCAGCCTGCCCAGGCGCCGGCCCCCACCACGGCGGCCCCCGCCGCCCCGGCGCCCGCAGTCCCAGACCCGTCGCTCCTGCCGGCCGAGGGTTCGCCTGCCTCGCTGGTCGAGCCCGCCGCGACGCAGCCAGGTGGCACCGCGCCCGCACCCGCGGCCGCAGAGCCGGCCGACCTCGTCGACGAGGGCGAGGGCTGGCTCGTGCACCGCGGGCTGCGCCTCAACCCGGACATGCGCCTGGTGCGTCACGGTCAGGACGAGATCGTGCTGACCCGCAGCGAGTTCGACCTGCTCGCCGCCCTCATGGAGACGGGTCGGCGGGTGCGCGGCAAGGCGGACCTCGCCCTGCTGCTCCGCGGCGAGAGCTACGTGACGTCGTACTACGTGAGCGAGGCCGACAAGCGGGCGATCGAGGTCCACATGGCCAACCTGCGTCGCAAGCTGACCGACACCGCGACCTCCCCACGCTGGATCGAGACCGTGCGCGGGGTCGGCTACAGGCTCACCTCGGTCGACGAGAGCTGAGGGCGAGGGGAGCCCGAGAGCACCGAGAGACGTCGGGGAGGGCCGTCAGGGGTGCTGCTCGGGCTCGCCCCAGCTGCGGTGCGTCTCCTCCACGAGGAGGAGCGACAGCTCGTGGCAGGCCTCGGTCCCGGCGGCGTCGAGCTCGGGCAGCCAGGCTTGCGCCGACAGGCAGTCGGCGCGGCGGACGGCGGCGAGCATGCTGTCCGAGATGGTGGCGACGTACGCGCACCCGAGCATGATGCTGCTCGAGCGGATGCTCAGCACCCCTGTGTCGGCCGCCGCGAGGTCGGTGCGGGCGAGCGCTGCGTCGAGGGTCGTCATGCGCCCTGACCACAGTGCGACGTAGTCGGCCACGAACCTCTCGAAGGTGAGGACGTTGCCGAGCAGGTCCTCGAGCAGCTCTTCGAGGACGCTGCGGTCGACGGCACGCGCGGTCTCCGGCCCCCTGGCGGTCATCACGCCTGGTATCCGTGGTGACGCCGGACCAGCTTGCCGAACATGCCGAGGGTCTGCAGGACGGCGATGGTGCCGAGCAAGGGCCACGCGACCCACAGGACGGTCGACTGGACGACGATCGAGAGCTGGACCCACACGGCGGCCAGGGCGATCATCACGGCGACGGTGATGAGCAGCGGGGTGAGGTACGCGTTGCCGGCACCGCGCTCGGCCTTCGCCTGGGCGGCCCAGTTGTCGACCTGCTTCTTGCTCGCGAACTTGGTCCAGGCCCGCAGGAAGTGGCCGATGCGGACCCACATGTACATCTCGGCCGGGAAGATCAGCGCCGCGAAGAGGATGTCTCGCCTCGTACGTCCCTGCATCGACATCGCGATGCGCACGTTGAGCGCCGCGGCGACGAACGGCGGGACGAGCCAGACGGGGCTGAACACGAAGGCGTCGATCGAGACGGCCGCGACCACCAGCAGGATGAACATGACGCGGGCGACGGCGTTGATCGCCATCGACGCGTTCTCGAGCCAGCGCAGGCGCAGGTTCGGGTGGAAGGGCTGACCCTTGGTGTCGCCGCGCTGGCCGGGCCACATGAGCTCGATCGCGCCGTAGTTCCACTTGACCTGCTGGGCGTCGAGGCCGCGCAGGGTGGTCATGCCGCCGACGTCGGCGCGGGCCCGGGCGCTGATCTTGGTGAGGTACCCGGCGCTCTTGATCTGCAGCGACAGGAGCGAGTCCTCGACCTCGGAGTCCTTGACCCACGGCGTGGTCTGGTGGTTCTGGGTCATGGCGTCGCGCAGCGCCTTGGTCGCGAAGATCGAGTACTGGCCGCCGAGGACCGCCATGTTCCGGCCGCGGAGCATGTTCTGCATGTTGAAGGCCGCGAACTGCGCGCGCTGCCCGGAGATGAGGAACTTCGCGATCGTGCCCTGGATCGGGTCCGGGTCGATCGTGTAGATCGCGGAGATGCCGCCGATGCGGCTGTCCGAGACGATCTCCTCCTCGAGCTGCTCGACGGCCTTCTCGCTCGCGACGGTGTCACCGTCGACGCCGAGCAGGTAGTCCATGCCCTCGATGAGCGTGAAGCCGTAGTTGAGCGCGCCGACCTTCTTGTCGGGGTTCTTGCCGATGTCGTGGACGTAGACCTCGGTGAACTGCTCGACGCCGTCGACCACCGAGGAGTGCGCCCCGGCATAGCCGGCCGCGACCTCGACGGTCTTGTCGGTCGTGTTGTTGACGATCACGTGGATGACGTCAGGCAGGCGCGTCTGGGCGAGCAGCGACTCGATGACCGAGCCGATCGACTCTTCTTCGTTGTACGCCGGGATGATGCAGCCGATCGTCGGGCGGGCCGTAGTAAGCGCCTCGACGCTCTCGATGAACTCGTTCGCGTACTTCTCGATCTCCCCGAAGGTCTCGTGGTCGATGATCACGTCGTCGTCGAAATGTGCCACGGTGTGCCTCCTGGAGAATCGTGCGGGCCGGTCGCTCGGACCGGTGTCTGCTGCGTCTGAGAGCAGTCTTCCCGGCCTCCCGCAGCGTCGGCGCAGCGCAGCCTCAGCATCACCTCAAGATGTGCTCAGGATGTCGTCGGTCCCTCAAGATCGCCTTGATCCGGCGGATCTGGGCCCTAGTGTCGTGCCATCACCACGACCCAGGGGGAACCCATGACCGCTCGCCGACCCTTCCGACCAGCCGCGCTGCTCGCCGCCGGGATGCTCTTCGCGCTGACCGCGTGCGGCACGGCGCCCTGGGACGACCCCGAGACGACGGGGTCGACCGCGGCTGCTGACGCGACGCCGACGGACGCAGCCACGGCGACCCCGACGGCCGAGCCCGCCCCCGTCGAGACGATCCAGGTGATCCAGAACGACCTCGCCGCCGGCAACGCCCAGCGCACGCTCACGGCGGGCGCGGCGTCGCTCGGCGTGACGTACTGGTCGACGCTCAGCATGGACCAGTGGGTCTCGGGCGCGAGCAAGCCGCTCAGCCTGTCGATCTCCGGCTCCCTCGTCCCCGACGACGGCCAGGGTCTGTACCTGTCGCGCGTCAGCCTCTCGGCCGACGTCAAGGACGCCGACGGCAACGCGCTGCCGAGCCCCGCTGTGGTCACGGACGACGCGAGCGTCGAGCCGGGCTACGCGATCACCGCGCCCTACAGCTACAACCAGACCTTCGTGGTGCCCCCCGTCGACGACCGCGCCGCCTCGGTGACCTTCACCCTCACCTACGAGGTGCTCATCCAGACGACCCCGACGTCTGAGGACTACGCCAAGCAGTCGGCCGTCGACACGCTCACCGTCGCGATCGCGCAGCCCCCGGCGGAGGCGACCGACGCGGCGACGCCCGACGCCTCCGGTGAGCCGGCCGCGGACGTGACAGCGACGTCGTGAAGGCCGGTCGTCCGCTCCCGGGGCGACGAACCGGTCCCCGAGACGACGCGGCGGACCAGGTGCATGATGAAGAGATGAGCGACGACACCGCACCCGAGCCCCAGGTCACCCACGACGAGGAGGGTCACCGCCTCGAGGCGACGACGCCCGACGGCGAGCTGGCAGGCTTCCTCACCTACGACCGCGTCGAGGCGAAGAGTGCCGGTGGTCGCGGCACCCTCGTCGCGACCCACACCATCGTCCAGCCGCACTTCGAGGGCCGCGGCGTGGGGTCGAGCCTCGCCCGGGTGTTCCTCGACTACGCCCAGGAGCACCACCTCACGGTGATCCCCCAGTGTTCCTTCGTCCACGGCTACATCGATCGCCACGAGGAGTACAAGACGCTCCTCCCGTGAGCGCCGGGTCTGCCGGTCGCTGCGTCCGAGACGTCAGAGAGGGCACCGACCGTGGCGGTCGGTGCCCTCTCTCGTGCTGGCGACCCTCTCGGCCCGCCGGCTGTCAGCCTGCGGCGATCAGCTGATCGTCGCGTCGACGGAGGCTTCCTGGCGCTCGTCGTGGACGAGCTCGCCGGCGTCGTCGGCCGGGGTCAGGGTCGCGTCGAAGGTGATCGGCGACCCGGCCTGGTACTTGAAGTTCTGGCCGTAGGAGAAGGTCTGGCCGGGAGCCCACACGAACGGAGCCTCTTCGCCGGTGCCCGTGGCGATCGCGGAGCTCGTCACGCCCATCTCCTCGAACTGCGCGGAGTCGACGATCGAGTCCATGCCCTGCAGGTAGGGCCAGTCGGCGTACTCGGCCGAGACGCTCACCAGGCTGTACGAGAGCGGGATGTCCTCGGAGCCGGTGTTGGTGAACACGTAGTTGACGTAGACGATCTCGTCGCCCTCGGCGATCAGCGGGAGGTTCGTGTCCGGGTCGACGAACTGCCCGGTCTTCGAGGCTGTCGCCGTCGCGACCTGGTAGACGTCGACAGTGAAGTTCGTGCCCTCGATGGTCGCGAGCTTCTCACCCGGGGTCGTGGTCGGGACGGCCCAGGACGGAGAGTCGCCCGATGCTGCCGCGTCGCCGGAGTCGTCGCTCGGCTCGTCGGTGGCCTCCTCGGACTCGTCCTCGGTGGCCTCCTCGCTCGGCTCTTCGGTGGGCTCGTCCGAGGCCTCGGTGGTCTCCTCGGCGGAGTCTGTGGCGAGGATCGAGGACGAGTCCTTGTCGGAGTCGTCGCTCGAGCAGGCCGCCAGCCCGGCCAGGGCGAGGCCGGCGACGGTCAGGGATGCGATGCCGCGGGTGATGCGCATGATGATCTCGATTCGTGTCTAGGGATCGACCCGGGAGGTCGGGATCGGGTTCTCTTCGACACTAACCTCGGCGCCCGTGCCGGTGTGGCGCCAGCCATGGGTACCACTGCCCATGAACCCCGGGATTCTGCGGATCTCGGAGGTGGGTAGTAGTACCCGTGGAGTCGATGGGGACCCGTGCTCGGCCGGGCCGGGCGGCCGGGGGGAAGCCCTCCAGATCCTCGGGAGGACCTGCTGGGACGCCGGAGACGGCACCGGGCACCGACCCTGTGGTCGGCGCCCGGTGAGTGGCTGGCCCGTTCACGCACGGGCTGTCGGAGCCTGACGTCCGCGAGCGGACCCCCAGCGCCGTGTCAGCTGATCGTGGCGTCCACGCTGACCTCGGTGCGCTGGTCGCTGAGGGGCTCGCCGGCCTCGTCGGCGGGGGACAGACGCGCCTCGAAGGTGATGGGCGATCCGGCCTGGTACTTGAAGTTCTGGCCGGAGGAGAAGGTCTCGCCCGGAGCCCACTCGAAGGGAGCCTCTCCGCCGTTCATCGGGTCGATGGCGAAGCTCGTCACGCCCATCTCCTCGAACTGCTCGGAGTCGACGATCGAGTCCATGCCCTGCAGGTACTCCCAGTCCGCGTAGGTGGGGGTGACGGTGACGAGGCTGTAGGTGAGCGGGATCGACTCGGTGCCCGTGTTGGTGAACACGTAGTTGACGTAGACGATCTCGTCGCCCTCGGCGATCAGCGGGAGGTTGGTCTCCGGGTCGACCCACTGGCCGGTCTTCGAGGCCTTGGCGGTCCCCACCTGGTAGACGTCGACCGTGAAGGTCTCGGCGTCGATCGTCGCGATCTTCTCGCCCGGGGTGGTCGTCGGGACGGCCCACGCGGGGGAGTCGCCGGACGCTGCGGCGTCGGAGTCCTCGGTCGCGTCGTCTGTCGCCTCGTCGGTGGCGTCCTCGGTGGGCTCTTCGGTCGGTTCGTCGGTCGCCTCGGTGGTCTCCTCGGCGGGCTCGGTCGTCGCGACGGTGGTCTCCTCGGCGCTCGAGTCGTCGCTCGAGCAGGCGGCCAGACCGGTGAGGGCGAGGCCCGCCACGGTCAGGGAGGCGATACCGCGGGTGATGCGCATGCTGTGTCTCTTCTCGGGTCGGTGTCCGGGCGGCACGCAGGCCGCGCTCAGGTACGGGAAGACGCTATCCGCAGGTCAGCGTGCTCGCTCGGTGAGAGCGGGTGAGGTCTGGCGGCCCTCAGAGGTGCCCTGCGACGGCCCGAGACAGCGCAGACGCCGGTGCCCTCCACGTGGGGAGGGCACCGGCGTCTGCGCGTCCGCCCGGTCGGGCGGGGGAGGCGGGTCAGCAGGTCAGGCGAGGGCCTCGCCGACGAGGGCCTTCGCGGCCTCCTGCACCTCGGCGAGGTGCTCGGGGGAGGTGAAGGACTCGGCGTAGATCTTGTACACGTTCTCGGTGCCCGAGGGACGTGCGGCGAACCAGGCGTTCTCGGTCGTCACCTTGAGTCCGCCGATCGCGGCACCGTTGCTCGGTGCCTCGGTGAGCTTCGCGGTGATCTGCTCGCCGGCGAGGGTCGTCGCCGTGACCTGGTCGGCGGAGAGCTTCGACAGGGTCGCCTTCTCCTCGAGGGTCGCGGGCGCGTCGACGCGGGCGTACCAGGACTGGCCGTGCTGCTCGACGAGGGCTGCGTGGTGCTGCGAGGGGGACTTCCCCGTGGTCGCCTGGATCTCGGAGGCGAGCAGGGCGAGGATGATCCCGTCCTTGTCGGTCGTCCACACCGAGCCGTCCTTGCGCAGGAACGACGCCCCTGCGGACTCTTCCCCGCCGAAGCCTACCGAGCCGTTGAGCAGCCCGGGCACGAACCACTTGAAGCCGACGGGCACCTCGTCGAGGCGTCGACCGAGGCCACCGGCCACGCGGTCGATGAGCGCCGACGACACGAGGGTCTTGCCGATCGCCGCGTCCTGCGGCCAGCCCGGGCGCGCGCCGCCGTACAGGTAGCTGATCGCCACGGCGAGGTAGTGGTTCGGGTTCATCAGGCCGGCGTCGGGGGTGACGATGCCGTGACGGTCGGAGTCCGCGTCGTTGCCCGTCGCGATGTCGTAGGGGGCGTCGCCTTCCATGGCCTTGACGAGCGAGGCCATGGCGTAGGGGGAGGAGCAGTCCATGCGGATCTTCGCGTCCCAGTCGAGGGTCATGAAGGCCCAGCGCGGGTCGACCTGCGGGTTCACGACCGTGAGGTCGAGGCTGTAGCGCTCGCCGATCGCACCCCAGTACTCGACAGCCGCGCCGCCGAGCGGGTCGGCGCCGATGCGGATGCCCGCGTCGCGGATCGCGTCCACGTCGATGACCGTCGCGAGGTCGTCGACGTAGGCGACGAGGTAGTCGTGGCGGTGCGTGGTCTCTGCGGCGAGGGCCTCGTCGAGGGAGACGCGGCGCACGGCGCCGACGCCGCTGCGCAAGATCTCGTTGGCGCGGTCGGCGATCCACGACGTCGCCTCGGACCCTGCCGGGCCACCGTGCGGCGGGTTGTACTTGAAGCCGCCGTCACGAGGCGGGTTGTGCGAGGGGGTCACGACGATGCCGTCCGCGAGGCCCGGTCCGGTCGTCCGGACGCCCTGGGCGGTCGAGGCCCCGTTGTGCAGCAGGATCGCGTGCGAGACGGCAGGCGTCGGGGTGAAGGAGTCGCGCGCGTCGACGTAGACGTCGACGCCTGCTGCGCTGAGCACCTCGAGGGCGGTCTGCCACGCCGGGAGGGAGAGGGCGTGGGTGTCGCGGCCGATGAACAGCGGACCGTCGGTGCCCTGCGAGCGGCGGTACTCGACGATCGCGGCGGTCGTCGCGATGATGTGCGCCTCGTTGAAGGCGTGGTCGAGGCTCGACCCACGGTGCCCGGACGTGCCGAACACGACCTTCTGCGAGGGGTCGTCGACGTCAGGGGCGAGGTCGTAGTACGCGCCGACGACTGCGTCGACGTCGATGAGGTCTTCAGGGAGGGCGAGCGTGCCAGCGCGAGGGTCCATGAGTCGATCTTGCCACTCGACGCAGGCTCCGGCACCGCCGCCCGGGTCCAGTCTCTCGGCTCACTGTCCCAGGTGCTGCTCCGGTGCCGCGAGGTCGCTCGGACAGGCCGGACGTCGGCTCCGCGCAGCAGGTCTGGCCTGCCCGGACGCCCAGCGAAGGCGGCTGAGACCTGGTGAGGTCCACGGATGGAGAAGAGGTCGAGAAGGAGGCGTGTCGGGGCTGCGTCTCGGGGGCAAGTCTGGGAACCTGCTGGGATGAGACTCTCCCTCCCCGTCGCCCTCGCCACAGCCGCAGCCCTGCTCCTCGCCGGGTGCTCAGACTCGCAGACCCCGGAGGAGGAGACGACACAGACCGCCTCGGCGTCACCCACCCAGGACACCTCGACCCCGGAGCCGAGCGAGACGGTCGAGGAGTCCGAGGAGCCGACGGAGAGCCCCAGCGCGGAGCCGACGGAAGAGCCCACCTCGGGCGGCGACGCCGTCACCGAGCTGTCAGCAGCGGTCCTCCTGCCCGCTGGCGCGCTCGACCCCGCGGACGGCCCACGCACCGAGTCCGAGGGCGTCGTCGACTGGAAGCTCCCCGAGGCCTGCTCGGTCGGGGCTCCGACCACGGCAGCCGCGATGCGTTCTGTGGTCCAGGGTGACGGGGCGAACGAGGTCCCCGTCGGCTTCCACCAGGTCGCCGTCTTCGCAGACACCGATGCTGCCGTCGCCGAGGCGGCGAGGATCAACGAGACGCTCACCGGCTGCACAGGGGCTGCGCCGAACGACGGCACCCGGACCGTGGCCGAGCCTGTCGAGGTGGGGGCCCAGGGACGAGGACTGGTCGTCGACTACCACGGGACCTTCGCCATGTCGGGCGACGAGAACGCCCTGGGCTACTACACGGCCGTGACGCGCCGAGGGAACGCCGTGACCCTCGTCGCCTCCGCCGGAGGCGAGAACACCGTGTCGGTGTCCCGCGAGGTCGTGACAGGCGAGCTCGGCGCGGCGTGGGAGCTGCTCTGCGCCTACGACTCCGCCGGCTGCTGACGACTTCTCTCTCCTCTTCACCTGACCACCGCAGGTCGGGTCTGCGCCATGGGGCGGTGCCGGTAGGCTCGTCCCATGGCAAAGAACACGTCCCCGGAATTCGTGCTGCGTCCCTTCGAGGGCCTCGCCGGCGAGGCTGACCTCGTCGCGATGCGCGAGGTCGTCCCGGCCGCGACGGCGACAGCGCGGACCACCGCAGAGCACGGCGCCCGCGACATCACCTTCACCACGGTCCTCCCGGGCGCCTGGCCCTCGCTGCACCGTGCCGACGGCGCGATCCTCGTCGCCCTGCAGACCCACGCGGGCTCCGGCGACGCGAGCCGCGACCTCGCGCAGACCATCCTCGACACCATCGAGCTCGAGCCCGGCACCTCGCTCACGAGCACGGTGCTCCCCGGCCCGGGCCCGCGCCTGCAGGACATCCTCGACCCGTCGGTGCCCTTCGAGGTCACCGTCCACGAGGGCTTCGACTACTGGCTCGACCCCTCCGCCGAGATCACCGCGGACGTCCGCGAGTCCCTGACCGAGGCGAACGAGACGATCATCGAGACCGTCAGGCTCGAGTCGGTCGAGCACGGCTACTGGTGCCGCATGGGTGCTCGCGAGTACCTGCGCTGGTCGATGGCCTACGACGAGGAGACCGTCATCAACGCCGTCGCCCGTCTGCACGCCCGTCGCGAGTCTGGCTTCGGCGGATCGAAGTTCCTCGGGGCGTTCCGCTCCTCCGGGATCGTCATCCCCGTGTGGGAGCTGCCGAAGGGATCAGAGGCCGAGGACATCGAGGCCGCTGCGGCCGAGTTCTGGCCGGTCTTCGAGGCCGAGCTGGCGAGCACCGCCCCGCTCGACGCGAACGAGCGTCGCGCGCGTGCCGGGATCGTCTCTCGCCAGGTCACCCTGCGCTGACGGCTGCCGCGTACAGCAGGTCAGAGCAGGCCGGGACGACTAGGGTTGGCGACGTGATGGGTGAGTCAGGGTCCGACGACGGCCGCGCGACGAGCGGCACCCCTACGACCGGGGGCGCTGCTGCGGTGCCCCGCAGGGCACGCTCGGCCGTGTTCCAGCTCCCGGCACGGGAGCGTGACAGGCAGCGCGTCGCGGTGATCATCCCGGCCAAGGACGAGGTCCGTCGCATCGCCGCGACGGTCCGCGCGGCCCGGGCGATCCCGCACGTCGACCTGGTGCTCGTCGTCGACGACGGCAGCGAGGACGGCACCCAGGACGTCGCACGCGACGCCGGGGCCGTGGTCGTGCGCCACTCGCACAACCGTGGCAAGGCCGCGGCGATGGAGACAGGCGCGGCCATCGTCGCCATGCGCGACGCCCCGGGCCGCCCGCCCAGGCTCTTGCTGTTCATCGACGGAGACCTCGCCGAGTCGGCGGTGAACACCGCGCCGCTCGTGGCCCCGGTGCGCGAGGGCGAGGCCGACATGTCGATCGCGCTCCTGCCTCCCCAGCCGGGTGCCGGCGGGCGAGGGATCGTCGTGGGCGCCGCCCGCCGTGCGATCGCGTCGATGACAGGCTGGACTCCGGTCCAGCCGCTGTCGGGCATGCGCTGCCTGACCCGCGAGGCCTTCGAGGCCGCGACCCCCCTCGCCCGTGGGTGGGGCGTCGAGACAGGTCTGACCATCGACCTGCTGCGCCTGGGGTACGTGGCGGTCGAGGTGCCGTGCGACCTGCGGCACCGTCCGTCGGGCACAGACTTCCGCGGTCAGATGCACAGGGCCTCGCAGTACCGCGACGTGGTGCTCGCCGTGAACGCTCGCAAGGTGCGGGCCGTCGGTGAGGCGCTGAGCAGCGTCGGACGTCGTCGCAGCCGCTGAGGCTTCACCTGCTCCCGTGCCCTGAGAGGCACGGGCACAGGCCAGGCAGCGGCCTGGGAGCACGGTCGCCTGCGCGGCGCGTGCTCCCTGGTGCGCCTGGTGTCAGACCCGCCCTGGTACCTGCAGGGTGTGCTCGCGCTGGAGGCCCAGCATCCACGTCGCGTAGGTCG
Source organism: Sanguibacter sp. Leaf3 (assembly GCF_001425965.1). Classification (NCBI taxonomy): domain Bacteria; kingdom Bacillati; phylum Actinomycetota; class Actinomycetes; order Micrococcales; family Sanguibacteraceae; genus Sanguibacter; species Sanguibacter sp. Leaf3. The sequence goes on from NZ_LMRH01000003.1 coordinate 325,397, forward strand.
CGGTGACCACCGGGACCAGGACCGACATGCCCACGGCGAGGATGACGATCCCCGAGTCGTTGACGAGGGTGCCGATCACCAGCGCCACGACTGTGCAGACCACGGCGGGGACGAACAGCGGCGCTGCGTCGCTCACCTGCTTGAGCGGGGTGCCCCGGGTCAACCACGCGTAGGCGTCGGCGTCGTCGGCGACCGTCGCCGCCCGCAGGGGCCGACCGACGACGATGACCACGAGCAGGATCCCCCCGACCGCGACGAGGGTCAGCGGGTTGGAGAGCGTCGAGAAGTTCGCACCGATCTTGCGGAGCAGGATGCCCCAGAGCTCGCCGTCGAGAGTGTCGTCCACGAAGGCGCCGAGGTGGGTGCGCTGGTCGGGCGGGCGAAGCCAGTCGACGACGGCGAACAGCGAGACGACGACGACCCCGGCGGCGAGGACCGCGAGGACCTTGCGCCACGTGACCCGCACGCCGGCCGCCACGAGGGCGAGCAGGCAGAAGGCGGGAACTGTCGCCGGAGGACCGCCGAAGTCCGCGCCGATGCTGGGCGAGCCGTTGAGGAGGACGGCGACGACCCCTGTCGTGGCGATCGAGACGACCGCCCACCGACGGTGGCCGTGCCGGATCAGCGCGTCGCCGATGCTCGCGGCCAGGACGATCGTGGAGGTCGCGAACAGTGCGAAGGACGTGTTGTTGAAGCCGTAGAAGCGCCCCGCGACCATCGGCTGGATCCCCATGAGCCCGGAGACCTGGAGACGGGCACCTGTCGCGACGTCGACGGCGAGCACGACCGCGGTGACGGCGGCGACGACGGCTGCCGGGCCGAAGACCTGCCGCTTCCACGGCGGCAGGACCGCGGCGGCGGTGACCACCGCGACCCAGGCGACGACGAGACCCGTGAGCGCGAGGGACGGCGCGGAGACCCGCCACCACGGGACGAGGTTGGCGAGCATGGTCGCCACGGGGACCGCGGCGACGGCGACCGCTGCGGCTCGCAGCACCGCGAGGCTCCCGCGCGGACGGGCGGTCAGGCGCGCGGCGGCGGAGTCGATGCCGCGTCGTCCCGCGGCGGGGCGGGTCGAGCGGCCGCGGGCACCGGCGGCACCCAGCCACCGTGAGAACGCCAGGCCGACTGTCGCGAAGAGCAGGAGGTTGACGATGCAGAAGAGCGTGAAGAACGTCCCGACGAGCGGGTAGGTCGAGCGCGCGTGGTCCTCTGCGTCGACGAGGGCGTCGACGCGCTCCGAGACCGGCGCTCCGGAGGCGTCGCTCGTCGGTGCTGTACCCACGAGCGTCGAGCGGGGGAGCACGTCGCGCAGCCCGAGCGGCGCGGCGACCAGCGGGAGCAGGTCGGTCGTCTGCACGTAGCCGGGCTGCCGGGTGGAGTGGGACATGAGGGTCCCCACGGGGGTGCCGTCGCCGAGGACGACCAGGGTGCCCATGCGCGACGTGCGCCCGGGGTCCGCCATCGACGCGACGACGACCGTGGTCCGCTCGAGGTCCGGGTCGTCGGCCAGGACAGCCTCCATCACGGCTGCCAGGTGTCCGTCGACCGTCGCGACGTCTGCGGCGTGCTGCTCGCTGCGCGTGAGCTCGGTCGGTTGCGCGGGGTCGACGATGTCGCGGACCGAGCCGGCGTCCACGACGACCAGCCTGGAGGCCTCGAGCGCCGCGGCGACGTCGAGGCGGAGCGCGTCGGCGCGCGGGACGGGCCGGGTCCCGACGGGGAGCGGGACGACGTCGCCGGCGACGGTGCCGTCTGACGTCGCGAGGGCGATCATCGCGCCCGGCCCGATCGCGGTGGCCGCGAGCCCGGCGGTCTGGACGGCGTCACCGAGGCTGCCGATGGCCGCGCCGTAGGACTGCGACTCGACCGCGCTCTCGTACTCGTCCCAGCCCGGCACGCTCGTCGGGTCTGCGTCTGTCGGGTTGGTGAGGACCCGGCACGGGTCGACGCCCTCGCCGCGGTAGTCGGCCGCGCGCTTGCCGGAGGAGAGGGCGAGCCAGCCGTCGGCCGGGCAGGTGGTCGAGCGCACCGAGCGGACGACGAGGTTGCCGACACCGCCCTGCTCTGCGACTGCCCAGGTCGCCGGGGTCGCCTCGGCGGAGATGTCGGCCCATGAGACCCCGCCGGTCCCGACGACCACGACCCTGTCGTCGGTCTGCTGAGGCGCTGCCTGCGGGGACGCTGCCTGCTGAGGCCCTGCCTGCTGGGAGCTCGCGTGCCGGGTCGTGGCATCGTGTGCGGCGGCATCCTGGACAGCAGCCGGCGCGGCTGCCGAGGCGTACGCGGCTGCGGGGGCGACCGTCGAGAAGACCACCCCGGCGGCTGCGAGGACAGCGGCTGCCCGCGTCACGCGTGCTGCACGACGCCCGAGCGAGACGATCCTCCGGGGAGCGAGGGCAGAGGGCATCAGGGTTCTGGGCACCGGACCAGAGTAGGCGCTGGTCCGGTGCGGGACGTGGTGGTCGGGTGCAGAGCCCGGTCAGACCGACCGGCGCAGCCGGCGCTCCTGGACCGTGGGTGCGCCCCGGAGACGAGCCACCAGACGGATGGTGGTCGCGCTGACGGCTACCGGGGGGAGAGGCTCGGTGCCGGGGCGCGGACGAGCAGCGCACCGGGGTCGACCCGGGTGCTCACGGCGCGGGCGCGTCCCAGGACGTCGCCGTCGACCTGGACCTGCTCACCCTCGGGGACCTCGAGGTGCACGACCTTGGCGCGGGTGTGGTCGATGCGGCCGATCTTGTTGGGCAGGTCGTTCGAGACGCCGAAGCCCTGCATGACGACCTCGCCGAAGAGCTGGACCCAGCCCATGAGGCCACCCCGGGTGTCGATCGCGGCGATGTCGTGGATGCCGTCGTCGATGATCGCGTCGGGGATGAGCGTGATGCCGCCCGGCAGGCGGCCGCAGTTGCCGACCATGAGCGTGCGCAGCCGGGTGGTGATGGGCTCGCGGTCGTCGAGGGTGATGGTCATCTCGGTGCGACGCCCGTGCAGGTGCTTGACTCCGGCGACGAAGTACGCGATCCAGCCGACCTTGGACTTGAGGGTGTCGTCGGCGTCGGCGACCATCGCGGCGTCGAAGCCGAGCCCGGCGATGACGAGGAAGATGTGCGTCCCGGTGTCGGCGGGACCGTTGCCCTCGGTGTCCTTCTCGCGGGGGTCCGCAGGCTGGTCGACCGTGAGCCAGCCGACGTCGATCCGACGGTCGACGCCGTGCAGCACGATGTCGAAGGCGTCGTCGCGGTCGGTGACAGAGATGTCGAGGTTGCGGGCCAGGAGGTTGCCCGTGCCGAGGGGCAGCAGCGCCATGGGCTTGCCGGAGTCGGCCATGCCCTGGGCGACGGCGCGGACCGTGCCGTCGCCGCCGACGGCGACGACGACGTCGGCACCGCGCTCGAGGGCTTCACGGGTCTGGCCGAGGCCTGGGTCTTCGACGGTGGTCTCGACCCAGATCGGGTCGGGCAGCCCCTCGGCCGTGCAGCGCGACATGAGCGCGGCCTTGAGCTGCTCGGCACCGTTCTTCGAGGGGTTAGCGACGAAGGCGAGGAGAGGTCCGCGAGGTGCGTCGTCTGCGGGCGCCTCGTCGACCGGCGCTGCCGGTGCTGCCGTTGCGGTGCGAGCGAGCGTGCGCTGGGACCGCAGGACGAGGACCGCGAGGGTGATGGCCGTCAGTGAGACGACGATCGCTGCGATCAGCAGCCACGCTTCGAGTGTCATGGGACCAAACTAGGCCCTGGGGCCCGAGTCGGCGCTGCAGGGCAGGGTGGTTCTCACCACGCTGCCCCGCGGACGCTGCACCGCAGCAGCCGGACCAGGTCGCGGGCGCAGCGGTCCGTGGCCGGTCGCCCTCCCGCTGCCGGCCCGCCCTGGGACCTGGTCGAGCCCACTGCTCAGGAGGTGACGTCGGCCGTGGTGAACCTGCTCCAGGCGAGGGTCCCGAAGATCGCGACCCACGCGGCCTGCACAGCCAACCCCTGTCCGAGCGTCGAGTAATCGACGTCCAGACGCATGAACTCCCCGAAGTCGAGCCAGTGGAAGGTCAGCAGGCCACCATGGATGGCCGAGAGCTGGGGCAGCGCGCTGAGGACCGTGCTGACCACCGGCACGACGATGGTCGCGGCCATCGCCGCCACAGGCACCTCGGTGAGGGTCGAGAAGAAGAGCCCGACGGCGACGAGCCCGGTGAGCGAGAGGATCACGTAGGCGGTGATCCCGAGGGTGCGCAGGAGTCCGTCGGCTGTCGAGACCCTGTCCCCGGAGAGCAGGGTGACGTCGCCGAAGCCGAAGAAGATGCCCCCCACGACGAGGCCCACGACCGCGATGGTCAGGACGGCGGCTGCGGCGAAGGTCAGACCTCCGACGGCCTTGACCAGGAGCATCCGCGTCCTGGGCACGGGCGTGACCAGCAGGTAGCGCAGCGTCCCCGCCTGGGCCTCGCCCGCGATCGCGTCGCCCGAGACGATCGCGACGGTCAGCGGCAGCAGCAGCGGCAGACAGCTGAAGAGCGAGGTGAGGACGAGGAAGAGCCCGTTGCTCGTGATCTTCTGCAAGAAGGGTGGGCCCTGCCCGGCGATCGCGGTGTCCTGCGTGATGAGGACGACCACGCCGATGATGATGGGGATGAGCCCCAGGCCGGCGAGCAGGACCAGGTTCCGCTTGCTACCGAAGACGAGCCTCAGCTCGCTGCGGAGCAGGCGACCCGTCGCGCCGCGACGCTGAGCCGTCGAGGCGGCGTCGTCGTGCTCGACCGGGCTGGCGGCCCTGGGGTGGTCTGCGGCGAGCGTGTCAGCGGGCGACATCGAATCCCTCTCCGGTGAGGCGCACGAAGACGCTCTCGAGGCTCGGGCGGTGGACCTCGAGGCCGAGGAGGTCGACGCCTGCGTGGACGAGCGCGACGGAGACCCGCTCGGGTGGGACGTCGCCCAGGGCGGCGGTGATCGTGGTGCCGGCGACCTCGGGGGCGGTGAGCCCGAGGCCCGTGAGCACCTCGACGGCAGACCCGCGGTGGTCGGGGGAGGTCGTGACGACCACGACGGTCTCGTGAGCCTCGGTCACGGTCTCGCGCGGACCCTGGAGCACGAGGTTGCCCCGGCTCATGATCCCGATGTGCGTGCAGACCTGCTCGATCTCGGTCAGCAGGTGCGAGGAGACCAGGACGGTGGTCCCGGCGTCGGCGAGCTCACGGACGAGGTGCCGCACCTCACGGGTGCCCTGGGGGTCGAGCCCGTTGGTGGGCTCGTCGAGGATCAGCAGGTCCCGGGGACGCAGCAGCGCTGCGGCCAGGCCGAGGCGCTGCTTCATGCCGAGTGAGTACTGCCTGTACGGCTTGGCGGCGGCCGCACCGAGACCCAGGCGCGCGAGCGCTGCGTCGATGCGCGCCTTCCGGGTGGACCTGCGGGTCGTCCCGTCGGCCGCGTCGAGGCGCTCGAGGTTCGCGCGTCCGCTGAGGTACGGGTGGAAGGCCGGACCCTCGACCAGCGCTCCGACCCGGGGCAGGACCGTCGCGCTCGCGGTCGGCATGCGCTCCCCGAGCAGCTCGGCGTAGCCGTCGGAGGGGCCGACGAGGCCGAGGAGCATCCGGATGGTGGTGGTCTTGCCGGAGCCGTTGGGGCCGAGGAAGCCGTACACGGCCCCGCGAGGCACCTCGATGTTCACCTTCGAGACGGCGACCTGCCCGGACCGGAACTGCTTGGTGAGGTCGTGGGTGCGGATCGCGAGGTCTGTCTGGCTCCCCTGCCCGGCGCCCGCAGCAGGTGCGTCGTCGCTGCGACGACCCGGGAGATTGCCGGTGGAGGAGGTCTGGGCTGTCGGGAGGCCGGGCTGGGGTACGGCAGATGCCGGCACCGACGCCGAGGGGGCGGTCGTCGGTGCCGGCATCGCCGTCTCGCCGGAGGCGGGAGCTGTCACCGGGCCAGGGCCTGGAGGGTCTCGGCCGGGACCGCGCCGGCGTAGATGCGGCCGTCGTCGGTCAGCAGGACCGTGAGGAGGGACGAGGTGATGAGCTGACCCTCAGGGACGTCGGTCGTCAGCTGGTCGAGCAGCGCCTGCGGGTCGAGCGTCGTCATGTCAGCACGGTCGCTCGAGTCGCCGAGGAGGTCGGTCATCAGCTCGTCGGTGCTCTCCGACCCGAAGGTGCCCTCGAGGCCTGAGCGCAGCTCTTCTTCAGGGACGTCGCCGGACAGCAGTGTCGCGAGGTCGACGTCGGTCAGCTCGACGACGGACTCCCAGCCTGTGCCGATGACCCGGGTGCCGGGCGCTCCTTCGGGGACGGTCTTCGAGCCGGGCTCGGGGAGCGCCTCGGGCAGCGGGACCACGACGTCGCGGGTGGTCGCCCCGGGCGGCGGGGTGAAGTCGAAGACCGTCGGGTCGACGGCGTCGAAGGAGACGTCGGTGAAGGCGATCTCGACGGCCGGTGTCACTGTGTCCTGGGTGCTCCACACCTGGGCACGGAGCGGGACGGAGGTCTCGGCGTCGACGGCGAGCAGGACCCTGTCGACCAGGGTGCCGTCGGTGTCGGGGGTGAGGCCGATCTGGTAGGCGTCGCGACCAGCGACCTGGGTCGCGGGGCCGACGGTCACCTCAGAGGTCTCGTCTGCTGCGGCGAGAGCCTGCTCGGCGACGGCCTGCGGTGTGGGCAGGTCGCCGACCACGGCCGGGTCGAGGTCCTTGACGGAGGCGCTCAGCTCGTCGAGGGCGGCCTGGTCCTCGGGGGCGACGGCGTAGTGGACGGCCTCGTCGTCGCTGCTCGAGTAGGTCCACGCGGACCCGCCGTCGGTCACGACCGTGTACTCGGAGAGGTCGCCGAGGAGGGACGACCGAGCCTTGCCCTCGCCGTCGCTCCAGACCCGCACGGTCGAGGAGCCGCCGAGCAGGTCGAGCGGCCCGGCGCCCTGCACCTGCGCGAGGTTGAGGTCGGGGAGGCCGAGGCGGGTCGTCATGACGACTGTGCCCGAGACCGGGACAGGCTCGGCCGAGGCGATCTTCTCGACCAGCTCGGCTGCGGTGATCTCACCGAGGTCGGGGGTGTCGGTCGACGCGAGCGCCGACGGGAGCGTGAAGGCGCCCGCGACGACAGCCGCGGTCACCACAGGGACGCCCCAGCGGGCGCGGTTCGAGAGTGCACGTCGAGTAGCCATGCACCACACTCTGCCGGAGCGTTGCTGTGGGGACGCTGAGAGGCTCTGTGGACGACGTGACGCACGTCTGCGCCGCGGCTGCCATGCTGGTCGGCATGCGCATCCTGGTGGTCGACGACGAGGTCGTCATGAGCCGAGCCCTGACCCGTGGGCTGACCGCCGAGGGCTTCGCGGTCGACGTCGCGCACGACGGCCAGACCGGCCTCGACCTGGCCCGCGAGGGTGCCTACGACGCCGTCGTCCTCGACATCATGCTCCCCGTGCGCTCCGGCTACGACGTGCTCCAGACGCTGCGCGCAGAAGAGGTCTGGACGCCGGTCCTCCTGCTGAGCGCCAAGGACGGGGACCACGACGTGGCCGACGGCCTCGACGTCGGCGCAGACGACTACCTCACCAAGCCGTTCGCCTTCGTCGTGCTGGTCGCGAGGCTGCGGGCGCTGCTGCGGCGCGGCGCCGTCCCACGGCCCGTCGTCCTCGTCGCGGGGGAGATGAGCCTCGACCCGGCGAGCCACGTGGTCACCCGCCGCGGTGCGCCCGTCCAGGTCACGGCGCGCGAGTTCGCCCTGCTCGAGTACCTGATGCGACGGCCCGGGCAGGTGGTCGGCAAGGTCGAGCTCCGCGACCACGTCTGGGACGGTGACGGCGAAGACCTCAACGTCGTCGAGGTGTACGTCGGGTACCTGCGCCGCAAGCTCGGCCGCGACGTCGTGGCCACGGTCCGCGGCGCCGGGTACCGCGTCGACGGATGACCCCGGGACCAGCGGGCCGGCGCAGGGTCTTCCGGGGAGACGGACGCACAGGGGTGCGGCCGTGGTCGTCGTGGTCGCTGCGCCTGCGGCTGACGATCGTCGCGGCCGGCCTCTTCGCCGTGGCCCTCGCGCTCGGCGCGACCCTCCTGTCGATGGTCGTCTCGAGCAGCCGCGTCGCCGCCCTCGACGAGCTCGTGCGGGCGAGCGTGACGACCGTAGGGCAGCTCGCCACGAGCGACCAGCTGCCCGCGGTCCTGCCCGCGACCGAGCCGGGCGAGGTCACCCAGCTGCTCGACGCCGACGGCCTCGTGCTCGCGACCTCGGCGAGCGGCAGCCGCACGCTCGCGGTCGTCCCGGTCTCGGTGCTCGACGCCGCCGAGCGCCCTGCAGCCGACACGCCTGCCCAGGACAGCAGCAGACTGGCCGAGCCAGTGTTCGTGACGACGGACCGCAGCGCCTACGCCGGCGGGCTGGTCCGTGCCGCGGTGCTGCCCGTCGAGTGGCGCGGGGAGCCTGCCTGGGCGGTCAGCGCCCTGCCGCTGCGTGAGGTCGAGGGGGTGGTCTCCGCGCTGCGCGTCTCGCTCGGCGCCGTCGTCCCGCTCCTCACAGTGGCCCTCGGGGGGCTCGTCTGGGCGCTGCTCGGACGAGCCCTGCGCCCCGTCGAGGAGCTCCGGCGCGGAGCCGAGCTCGTCACGGCCCGCGGTGGTCCGGGGTCACTGCCCGTCCCAGGAGCCGGGGGAGACGAGCTCGGTGCGCTCGCCCGCACGCTCAACGACATGCTCGACAGGCTCGAGTCCTCGGCCGCCCGCCAGCGCGCCTTCGTCGCCGACGCCGCGCACGAGCTGAGGTCACCCGTCGCCGCGCTGCGGGTCAGCGTCGAGATCGCCCAGGAGCACCCGGAGGCCTACACGGCCGCCGAGCTCGCCGACGACCTCGCCTCGGAGGTGCAGCGGCTCGACAGGCTGGTCGACGACCTCCTCGTGCTCGCGCGGCTCGGTGCCACGACCGCACGACGGGAGCCGGTCGACCTGCGCGAGCTCGTCGACGGCGTCGTCCCGGGCAGCGTGCTCGCCGCCGGGGCGTCTAGACCCGCAGGGTCCCCGGTGCCCCGGGTCGAGACCACTGGCGCAGGGACAGCGGCGACAGACCCGTCGGCCTCCGGGAGGGTCGTCCGCAACCTGGTCGACAACGCGCTCCGGCACGCATCGTCGCGCGTGCTGGTCCACGTCTCCGACGGAGAGGTCGTCGTCGTCGACGACGGGCCGGGGATCGCCGCAGGCGACCGCGAACGGGTCTTCGAGCGCTTCACACGGCTCGAGGACGGACGCCAGCGAGACGCCGGAGGCTCAGGTCTGGGACTGTCGATCGCGCGCGAGGTGACCCGTGAGCTCGGAGGGGACGTCCGTCTCGACGAGGCTCCGGGCGGCGGGGTGCGCGCCACGGTCTCGCTGCCGCACGAGGCCTGAGACCGCTCAGACGGTCGCGGTCCCGCTGCCCCGCAGGATCGACGTCATCTTCTTGCCGCGGGCCACCTCGTCGACCAGCTTGTCCATCCAGCGGATCTGCTGCATCAACGGGTCTTCGACGTCTTCGACCCGCAGCCCGCAGATCACCCCCGTGATGAGCGAGGCGTCAGGGTTCATGCGCGGTGCCCGCGCGAAGAAGGTCTCCATGTCCGACCCGTCGGCGACGACCTCGGCGAGCCCAGTGTCGTCGTAGCCCGTCAGCCAGCGGATGACCGTGTCGACCTCCTCGCGGGTGTGGCCCTTGCGCTCCACCTTGGTCACGTAGAGCGGGTAGATGCTCGCGAAGCTCGTGCTGAAGATCCTGTGCCCTGCCATGTGCTGCCTCCTCGTGCGCCCGCCGGTCGAGCGGTGCCCCGACACGCACCCGGCTCAGGTACCTGTCCAGCACGAGTCTGGCACCTCCGGCCCACTCACCGCACGGCCCCGCCGCCGGCCCGTGCGCGCAGCACGGAGCATCGGTCGCTAGGCTGTCCGGGTGATCGATCTGCGAGTGGTTCGCGACAACCCTGACCTCGTCCGTGCAAGCCAGGTGGCCCGAGGTGACGACCCTGCCCTCGTCGACCAGGTGCTGGACGCCGACTCCCGGCGCCGCGCCGCACTGACGGAGTTCGAGCAGCTGCGCGCCGAGCAGAAGTCTCTCGGCAAGGACGTCGCCAAGGCGCAGGGCGACGAGCGCACGGCGCTGCTCGCCCGCACCAAGACGATCTCGGAGCAGGTCAAGGCCCTCCAGGCCGAGGCCGACGAGGCCGACAAGACGCTGACCGAGCTCAGCCGCCGCATCGCCAACATCGTCGAGGGTGCCCCGGCCGGCGGCGAGGACGACTACGTCGTGCTCCGCACCGAGGGCACGATCCGCGACTTCCAGGCCGAGTACGGCGCCGACTTCGTGCCGCGCGACCACCTCGACCTCGGCGAGCGCCTCAAGGCGATCGACACCGAGCGCGGCGCGAAGGTCTCGGGTGCCCGCTTCTACTACCTCACAGGCATCGGCGCGCGCCTCGAGCTCGCGCTGCTCAACGCCGCGATGGACCAGGCCTACGCCGCAGGGTTCACGCCGATGATCACCCCGACCCTCGTCAAGCCCGAGATCATGGCCGGCACGGGGTTCCTCGGCGCCCACGCGGACGAGATCTACCGCCTCGAGGCCGACGACCTCTACCTCACCGGCACGAGCGAGGTGGCGCTCGCGGGCTACCACTCCGACGAGATCCTCGACCTCACCGCGGGCCCTCAGCGCTACGCGGGCTGGAGCGCCTGCTACCGCCGCGAGGCAGGCTCCTACGGCAAGGACACCCGCGGGATCATCCGCGTGCACCAGTTCCACAAGGTCGAGATGTTCAGCTACGTCCCCGTCGAGGAGGCTGCTGCGGAGCACGAGCGCCTGCTCGCCTGGGAGGAGCAGATGCTCGCCAAGGCCGAGCTCCCGTACCGCGTGATCGACACCGCAGCCGGCGACCTCGGGTCGAGCGCCGCCCGCAAGTTCGACTGCGAGGCGTGGCTCCCGACGCAGAACAGGTTCCTCGAGCTCACCTCGACGTCCAACTGCACCACCTTCCAGGCGCGTCGCCTGGGCATCCGTGAGCGCACGGCCGCGGGCGACACCCGCCCCGTCGCGACCCTCAACGGGACGCTCGGCACCACACGCTGGATCGTCGCGATCCTCGAGAACCACCAGCAGGCCGACGGCTCGGTCCGTGTCCCCGAGGGCCTGCGGCCCTACCTCGGCGGGCTCGAGGTCCTCGAGCCGGTCTCGGCATGACGCTCGACCTCGGTGGTGCCCCCGTCGGCGGCAGCCCCGTGCTGTCGCCCGGGGCGCCCGCCACCGAGGCGCTCACGGCGCAGGCCGCCGCCGAGGTCGCCCGGCGTGCGGCCGACGGGGCGTACCTCGTCGCCCTCGACGTCGACGGCACGCTCATGTCTTTCGACGAGTTCATCTCTGACGAGGTCCGCGAGTCGATCGCCGCGCTCCGCGACGCCGGTCACGAGGTGGTCATCGCGACGGGTCGCCCCCTCGTCGGTGCGCTGCCCGTGGCCCGTGAGCTCGGGATCGACTCCGGCTGGGTGGTCTCGTCGAACGGCTCGGTCACCGCGCGCCTCGACCCGAGCCTGCCGGAGGGCTACGTGGTCGAGGAGGTCGTCCGCTTCGACCCCCGCCCGGCCCTCGCCGTGATGGCCGAGCACATGCCGTCGGCCCACATCGCGATCGAAGAGGTCGGCGTCGGGTTCTGGGTGACCGACGGCTTCCCCGCGCACGGGACCCACGGGCCGAGCACCGTGGTCACCCTCGACGACCTGAGCGGTCGTGACGCGATCCGTGTGGTCGTCTCCGAGGCGAGCACCCCGACGCGCGAGCTCGAGCAGCGCGTCGACGCGCTCGGCCTGGTCGCGACGTCGTTCTTCATCTCCGCCACGCGCTGGATGGACGTCGCACCGCGCGGGGTCACCAAGGCGTCGGCGCTCGAGCGCCTGCGGACGCTCTGCTCGGTCCCCGCTGATCGCACCGTCGCGATCGGGGACGGGGAGAACGACCTCGAGATGCTCGGCTGGGCGGCGCGCGGCGTCGCGATGGGCCACGCCGACGCCTCGGTGATCGCGGCGGCCGACGAGGTCACGCTGTCGATCGTCGACGACGGCGCGGTCCCCGTGCTCCGCAGCATCCTCGACCAGGGACGGGACCAGGCCGTGCCGTGAGCACCTCTCCGACGGTCCCTCGCCCCGGCGCTGTGGTGAGCATGGACGACGTCGCACGAGCAGCCGGCGTCTCGACGGCGACGGTCTCCCGCGCGCTCCGCGGGATGACCAGCGTGTCGGCGGCGACGCGCGAGCGCATCGAGGCTGTCGCGCGGCGGCTCGGCTATGTCGCGTCCCCCTCGGCCGCCAGCCTGGCCTCCGGGCGCACCCGCACCATCGGTCTGCTCACCCCGTGGGTCGACCGCTGGTTCTACGCGCACGCGATCGACGGGGCCGAGCGTGCCCTGCGCGAGGTGGGCTTCGACGCGCTGCTCTACACCTTCGACCTCTCGCGCGACCAGTCGCGGCCGCGGGTCGACCCGAGCGTGCTGCGCCGCAGGGTCGACGGGATCCTCGTGGTCGGCATGCCGCTCAGCAAGGAAGAGGTCACGTCGCTCGAGGCCCTCGACCTGCCTCTCGCCTTCATCGGGACAGGGCGCGACGACCACGTGACGGTCCGCCTCGACGACGACGCGGCCGGGCGCTGCGCGACCGAGCACCTGCTGGGGCTGGGCCACCGCCGGATCGGCCACATCACGGGACCGGCCGGGGTCGACCACTCGTGGTCCCCACCCGTGGCCCGGCACGCCGCCTGGCGGGTGGCCCTCGAGGACGCGTGCGTCGCGGCCGAGCCCGGCTGGGCCGTCGACGGCGCCTTCGACGTCAACGGCGGGCGCGAGGCTGCCCACAGGCTGCTCGACACCCACCCCGAGATCACCGCGCTCTTCGCTGCCTCGGACGAGATGGCGATGGGAGCTGTGCTGGCCGCGCGCGAGCGCGGTCTCGACGTCCCGGGGCAGCTGTCGGTCATCGGCATCGACGGTCACGACCTCGGCGAGCTGGTAGGTCTGACGACCGTCGCGCAGGACCCTGCACGGCAGGGAGCCGAGGCGGCCCGGCTGCTGCTCGCGGACATCGCGCTGTGGGCGACGCCCGGGGCGGAGAGAGTGTCCGGAGCGCTCCAGGTGCTGCACGCGACGCACCTCGTCACCCGGTCGTCAACCGCCTCACCTCGGAAGACGTGACGCAACTGTGACCTCGCAAGAGGGTGCGAGCGGTTGCGCTCGGGCCATGCAAGCGCTTGCATTGCTCTGAGCGGTCCCACAGCAGTGGCCATCTGAGTCCTGCGCCTCCCGGGGGACCATCCGTCACGACGATGTGAGGAAGCGCAAACGATGAGAACACTGAAGCGCCGCAGTTTCGCGGCTGTCGCGGCCGGAGCGAGCGTCGCTCTCGTGCTCGCAGGGTGCTCGGACAGCGACGGCGGTGGCGGCGACGACGCTCCCTCGGCCGACGTCGACTGTGCGGACTACACCCAGTACACCGACGAGTTCGGGGACCTCGAGGGCAAGACCGTCTCGGTCTACACCTCGATCGTCGACCCGGAGTCGCAGGAGCAGGAAGACTCCTACAAGCCCTTCACCGAGTGCACGGGCGTCGAGATCGCCTACGAGGGCTCCCGCGAGTTCGAGGCGCAGCTCCCCGTGCGCCTGACCGCCGGCAACGCCCCCGACATCGCGTACATCCCGCAGCCGGGGTTCCTCAAGTCGCTCGTCGCGGACTTCCCCGACGCCGTGATGCCAGCCCCGCAGGCCGTCATCGACAATGCGAACGAGTACTACACCGAAGACTGGGTCAACTACGGCTCGGTCGACGGCACCCTCTACGCGACCCCGCTCGGCGCGAACGTGAAGTCCTTCGTCTGGTACTCGCCGCAGGAGTTCGCGGACAACGGCTACGAGATCCCCACGACCCTCGACGAGCTCATGGCCCTCACGCAGCAGATCGCCGACGAGGGCAAGATCCCGTGGTGCGCAGGCATCGAGTCCGGTGACGCCACGGGCTGGCCGGCTACCGACTTCCTCGAGGACATGGTCCTGCGCACGGCCGGACCTGAGGTCTACGACCAGTGGGTCACCCACGAGATCCCCTTCGACGACCCCGCGATCGTCGAGGCGCTCGGCGCAGCCGGCGACATCCTCAAGAACCCGGACTACGTCAACGGTGGGCTCGGCGACGTCCGCTCGATCGCCGCGGCGCCGTGGAACGAGGCCGGCAACGGCATCCCCGACGGCACCTGCTCGCTGCACCGCGCGGCGAACTTCTACCAGGCCAACTGGGACGAGTCGCTCGACGTGAGCGAGGACGGCGATGTCTTCGCCTTCTACCTGCCGGGCAAGACCGCCGACGAGAAGCCGCTGCTCGGTGGTGGTGAGTTCGTCACCGCCTTCAGCGACCGCCCCGAGGTCCAGGCCTTCCACGCCTACCTGTCCAGCCCGCAGTGGGCTGACGCCAAGGCTCAGGTGACCGGCCAGGGCTGGATCTCCGCCAACACCGGCTTCGACGGCTCGCTCCTGCAGTCGCCGATCGACAAACTCTCCTACGACCTGCTCACGGACGAGAGCTACACCTTCCGCTTCGACGGCTCGGACATGATGCCGGGCGAGGTCGGGACGGGTGCGTTCTGGAAGCAGATGACGGACTGGTTCGTCTCTGACATCTCTGACGAAGAGGTCCTCTCCAACATCGACGCGGCCTGGCCCGCGAGCTGACGCTCGACTGATCGACGTCCGACGCCGTCCGAGACCTCCCGGTCTCGGACGGCGTCGGACCTGCCTGGGCAGTGCGGCCCACGCAGTCCCCCCCCGGCGTGGAGGTAGAGCATGGACTGGTTCATCAACGCGGAGTCGACGCCGCACAAGCTGGCGCTCATGGCGATCGCCATCGTCCTCTTCGTCGTCGTCATGGGGGCGATCCTCTTCGCGGTCGACCGCCCCAAGAAGCTCCCCGGGTGGGTCGTCACCGTCGGGTTCCTCGGCCCGGCAGTCCTGGGTCTCGGCTTCGGCCTCGTGTACCCCGGGATCCGGACCATCTGGGGCTCGCTGTTCAACAGGAACGGCGCCGAGTTCGTCGGTCTCGACAACTACGTCGCCGCCTTCACCGAAGAACAGTTCCAGGTGGTCCTGCGGAACACCCTCGCGTGGGTGATCCTCGTGCCGATCGTCGCGACGCTCGTCGGCCTGGTCTATGCGGTGCTCGTCGACCGCACCCGCTACGAGTACCTCGCCAAGACGCTCGTCTTCCTGCCGATGTCGATCTCGATGGTCGGCGCCGGCATCATCTGGAAGTTCGTCTACGAGTACAAGCCGGACCAGCCAGGCGTCAACCAGACCGGTGCGCTCAACCAGCTGCTCGTCTGGATCGGGCTCGAGCCGCAGCAGTTCTTGCTCGGTGCGCCCGCCAACACCTTCTTCCTCATCGTCGTGATGATCTGGATCCAGGCCGGGTTCTCGATGACCGTGCTGTCGGCAGCGATCAAGGCCATCCCCGACGACATCGTCGAGGCGGCCCGTCTCGACGGCCTGCACGGCCTCGGCATGTTCCGCTACATCACGATCCCGAGCATCCGGCCCGCACTCATCGTCGTCATCACGACGATCGCCATGGGCACGCTCAAGGTCTTCGACATCGTCCGGACCATGACCGGCGGCAACTTCGACACCTCGGTCGTCGCGAACGAGTTCTACAACCAGAGCTTCGTGATCCGTAACCAGGGCCTCGGTGCCGCTCTCGCGGTGATCCTCTTCATCCTCGTGGTGCCGCTGGTCATCTACAACGTCCGCCAGCTCCGCATGACCGAGGAGATCCGATGAGCGCCCCCGTGAACCCCGTCGGCCCTCTGGTCAAGAAGGGGGACGGCGACGAGTCGACGCCCAACGTGTCGGTCAAGAAGCTCAGCCGCGCGGAGAAGCGCGCGATCGCCGCCAAGGGCCGTCTCACCTCCCCGTGGGCGTCCTTCGTCGCGATCGTCCTCGCGATCCTGTGGACGATCCCGACCTTCGGTCTGCTCGTCACGTCCTTCCGCCCCCGGGCGGACATCCGGACCTCGGGCTGGTGGACGCTGTGGCGCGACCCGCAGCTCACCCTCGAGAACTACTCCGAGGTGCTGTTCGGGTCGTCGACGAACTTCGCGACCTTCTTCATCAACTCCCTGGTCATCACGCTGCCGGCCGTGGTCATCCCGATCTCGCTCGCGCTGCTCGCGTCGTACGCCTTCGCGTGGATCGACTTCAAGGGACGCAACCTGCTCTTCGTCGCGGTCTTCGCGCTCCAGGTCGTGCCGATCCAGGTGACCCTGATCCCGCTGCTCTCGCAGTACGTCCAGTGGGGTGTCAACGGCTCGTTCTGGTCGATCTGGCTGTCGCACTCGATCTTCGCGCTGCCGCTCGCGATCTTCCTGCTCCACAACTTCATGAAGGACATCCCGCCGTCGCTCGTCGAGGCTGCGCGGGTCGACGGTGCCGGGCACGTGAAGATCTTCTTCCAGGTGCTCATGCCGCTCCTCACCCCGGCGATCGCGTCCTTCGCGATCTTCCAGTTCTTGTGGGTGTGGAACGACCTGCTCGTCTCGCTGACCTTCGGCAACACGAACACCTTCCCGCTCACGGTGCGCATCGCCGAGCTCGCGGGAACCCGCGGCTCGCAGTGGCACCTGCTCTCAGCGGGTGCATTCGTGTCGATGATCGTCCCGCTGATCGTGTTCTTGGCACTTCAGCGGTACTTTGTGAGGGGACTCCTCGCGGGGTCCGTCAAAGGCTGAGCGCGGGCCCGCTGCACCGGGGAGGGGCGGCGGGCCCGATGGCTCTGGACGTACGGCGCGCAACGCGCGTCGCAGACGCGACAGGTGCGCGTCAGAGGTACTGGCCCGGGGTCGGACGGCTGTCCGGCCCCGGGCTCCCTGCTGTCCGGGGGGCCTCGCCGGCAAGACCTGGCGGGAGCACCCGCTGCCCGGCCTGCATCTGCTGGAGCTGTGCCTGGGCGGCCATCTGCTGGGCGACCATCGCGGTCTGCAGCCCGTGGAACAGGCCTTCGAGCCATCCGACGAGCTGGGCCTGGGCGATGCGCAGCTCGGCCTCCGAGGGCACGGCGTCGTCGGTGAAGGGCAGCGTGATGCGGTGCAGCTCGGCCACGAGGTCGGGGGAGAGTCCGTCCTCGAGCTCGGTGATGGACCTCTCGTGGACCTCGGCCAGCCGCGCGCGGGCGGCCTCGTCGAGGGGTGCGCTGCGTACCTCCTCGAGGAGACGCTTGATCATCTCGCCGATCCGCAGGATCTTCGCCGGCTCGTGGATGACCGTCGTCCGGGTCCGCTCGTCCTCGGGGGCTGCGGGCGCTGCGGCAGCCTGGGCCGGGTGGACCTCGACGCCGCGGGCATCTTCGTCGCGGGGCACCTGGGGCCCCTGAGCCTCGCGGTGAGCCCGTGAAGGCTCGGTCGGCTTCGGTGCTGCGCTGTCGTCACGTGGTGCCGCCCCGCCGTGGCCGTGACTCCCGGCCGGCCGGTCACCCTGGTCTGGTGAGCTCTGGTTCGCTGCCATGCTCCCAGTCTCGTCCAGAACGGGCGGGGCGCACGGCGGGGAGCCAGCGGGAGCAGCAGGCGGCTGCTGGGAGCGCAGACACGGCCAGCCGCTGGGTGTGCAGCGGCGGCCGGCCGCGGGGTGCGCAGCGGGGGAGTGCCTGTGTCGTACGGCAGGGAGTCCGGCCGGACGCTCAGGGGACGAGCAGGACCTTGCCCAGCACGGCACCGGAGTCCATGAGCTCGTGCGCGCGGGACGCCTCCTGCATGGGGACCTCGGCGTGCACCACGGTGCGGACCCGGCCGTCCTCGAGCATCGGCCACACGTGCTCGCGGACCGCCTCGACGATGCTCGCCTTCTCGCTGCGCGGGCGGGCGCGCAGCGTCGTGCCCGAGACGCTCGCACGGGAGGTGAGCAGGCGTCCGAGGTCGAGCTCGGCCCGGCTGCCCTGCTGCATGCCGATGACCACGAGCCGCCCTCCGGTCGCGAGGGAGCGCAGGTTCGCGTCGAGGTAGGCCGCGCCGACCACGTCGAGCACCACGTCGGCGCCCCGCCCGTCGGTGTGCTCGCGCACGAGGTCCGGCAGGGCGTCGGCGAAGGAGGAGCCGTCGGTCGTCCTGTAGACGAAGCCGCCCGCGGCTCCGAGCGCGACGCAGGCGTCCACGCGGTCCTGGGAGCCGGCCGTCACGAGGACGCGGGCACCGAGGGCGACGGCCACCTGGACGGCGATGGTCCCCACGCCGCCGGCTCCGCCGTGCACGAGCAGGGTCTCGCCCGCCTCCAGGTGGGCCGTGCTCACCAGGTTGCTCCAGACCGTGCACACGGCCTCGGGCAGGGACGCGGCCTCGACGAGGGTCATGCCCGCGGGGACCGTGAAGAGCTGGGTGGCCGGGACGGTCACGTGCGTCGCGTAGCCGCCGCCGTCGACGAGGGCCGCGACGCGCTGGCCGACCTGCCACCCGGCGACCTGGTCGCCGATCGCCTCGACGACCCCCGACACCTCGAGACCCGGCCAGTCGGGTGCGCCCGCGGGCGGCGGGTAGTGGCCCTGGCGCTGGAGGAGGTCGGCCCGGTTGACCCCGGCGGCCGCGACCCGCACGAGCACCTCGTCCGCCGCGGGGACGGGGGTCGGGACCTCCCACCAGGTGAGCACCTCGGGGCCGCCGAACTCGTCGATCATCACTGCGCGCATCGTCCCAGCGTACGACCGCGCTGGTGGTCCGGCACGGGCGGCGCCGCACGGCCGCCTGACGAGGGCCGTGCGGGTTAATTCCGCGAAGGCGCTCAAGGTGCTGCCAGCTCGGGCCGATGCTCTCGATGCGGCGGGTGTCGGACGAGGTCTCCTCGGGCGGGCCCGCACCCCGCAGACCCGATCACCAGACCGCACGAGCCGAGGAAGAGGAGGGGTACAGATGCTCCGCAAGCTGAGCGTCCGAGGGAAGATCCTGGCGACCCTCGCCGTCCCTGTCCTCGTGCTGTTCATCGCCGCCGCGATGTTCTCCCTCGCTGCCTTCGACGACGCCAAGGTCGCCGGGCAGGCGCAGGGCGTCGTCGACCTCGGCCCCGCGATCGAGACCGCGACCCAGGCCCTGTCGGACGAGCGGACGGTCTCGGTCAACACCGAGCGGGGTGAGACGACCGCGAAGATCGTCGCGGCCCGCAAGGTCACCGACGCGGCCCTCGCCGACCTCGCGACGGCCTTCGAGGCCGTCGACACCGGCGCGCTCGACGCGCGGGTCAGCGAGGCGCTCGAGACGGCGCTGCGCGAGAACAGGCTCGAGCTGGTCATCATCCGCGACGAGCAGAAGCGCGGTTCTGCGGACACCGACGACCTCTCGACCAGCTACACGGAGCTCATCCGAGGGTTGCCTGCGGGCCTCTCCGCGCTCGCCGCGACCCTGACGGACCGGCCGCTCGCGGCTGACGTCACCGCGTACGTCACCTCGCTCGACGCCGCCGACCAGCTCGGTGCCGAGCTCCCGCTGATGCAGGCTGCGCTCGTCGACGCCTCCCGCAGCAAGCTCGCCGTCAACCGTGTCTACGCGCTGACCGGGATCGTGGCCGACACCAACGCGGCCCGGTCGACGGCGACCAGCGCCGTCGGCGCCCTGGGCGTCGAAGGACTGCTGGTCCCGCGGCCGAACGTGGAGTACGCAGGTCTGCGCAGGCTCCTCGCGACGGGTGACTTCAGCGCGGTGACACCCGACCTCGCGGCCCGGTGGCCCGACGCCGTCCAGGCTGAGATCAACCGCTTCGAGCCGCTCGTCGACACCCTCGCCTCCCGCACGTCGGACGCGGCCACGAGGTCGACGGCCTCCGCCCGCACGACAGCCGTCGTCACGGTGCTCGTGGCCATGCTCGCCGTCGCCGCCTCCGTGGTCGTCGCCCTGCTCATCGCCCGACGCATCACCGAGCCTCTCAAGCACCTGACGAAGGCCGCGACCGAGGTCCGCGACCAGCTGCCGAAGCTCGTCGAGCAGAGCGCGGTCCCCGGCGAGATGCCGGACTTCACGCTCGCCGAGATCCCCGTCGAGTCCGACGACGAGGTCGGCCAGCTCGCCGCCGCCTTCAACGACGTCAACCACACGACCGTCGAGGTCGCCCGTGAGCAGGCCGCGCTGCGCGGGTCGATCGCCGAGATGTTCGTCAACGTGGCCCGCCGCGACCACGTGCTGCTCAACCGCCAGCTCGCCTTCCTCGACGACCTCGAGAGGTCCGAGGAAGACCCGAACATCCTCGCGAACCTGTTCCGCCTCGACCACCTCGCGACCCGCATGCGCCGCAACTCCGAGTCGCTGCTCGTGCTCGCCGGGATCGACTCGGGGCGCCGTGTCCGCCAGCCGATGCCCGTCTCTGACGTGGTGCGCACGGCCTCGTCCGAGATCGAGCTGTACGACAGGGTCCGGCTCAACCTCGAGTCCGACCCGCTCATGCTCGGGCACACGGCGCTGAGCGCCGCGCACCTCGTCGCCGAGCTGCTCGAGAACGCCACGATGTTCTCGGAGCCGAACACCGCCGTCGAGGTCACCACGACCCGCACCAAGCACTTCGTGACCATCGAGGTCCGTGACCACGGGCTCGGCATGAGCGCCGCCGACATCGCCACCGCGAACGAGAAGGTCGCCTCGCGCTCGCCCTCCGACGTGATCGGTGTCCAGCGCCTCGGGCTCTTCGTGGTCGGGCGCCTCGCCGACAGGCTCGGTGCGCACGTGGTCTTCGGTGCCCCTGTCGACGGCAGCGCCGGGACCGTCGTCACGGTCTCCCTGCCGCTCGCGCTGTTCGTCGACGAGTCCGACGTCCCCCTGCAGATGCCGACGGACCCGCTGGTGCCCGCCACGCAGCAGGCCACCCAGGACTGGAGCGCGCCCGAGGCCGCCCCGGCCGCCCAGCCCGTCGACCTCGACGCGCTGACCGACGGCTCGACCTCCCTCGGCATGCCTCGTCGTCGTGCGTCCACGCCGCTCGGTGCCGCGCTGCCTGACGCCGCGGCCGCCGGTGCGCCCGCGAACCTGCCGCCGGCCGACGACTCGATCGTGCTCCCGGCTCTCGAGTCAGCGGACCCCGAGGTCGAGCTGTCGGCGTCGACCGATGTCGACTGGGCCCCCGAGCAGACCCTCGCCGAGGCGCTCCCGCCGTCGCTGCCGAGCCGGTCCCCGGGCGGAGCCTCGGCTGCTGGCCCGGCGGTCCTCGAGCCCGTCCAGGACGCCCCGCTGCTCGACGGCGGACGACGCAGCGCCATGTTCTCCAGGTTCCGGACCCTCAACGCTCTCGAGGACGGGGCGTCGGCCCTCGACGCCGTGGCCGCCGAGCGCGGTGCGACCTCGCCGCCCCCGGCTCTCGTCGAGGACGACCAGGAGCCGACGTGGAGCACCTCCGCACTCGACAGCCTCGGGCTGCGCACGCCGGAGCCTGCGCCCGTCCAGGAACCCTCCCTCGTGGTGCCGGCGCTCGAGCCTGACGACGAGCCCTGGGCTCCTGCGGCTCCCGCCGTCGAGGACGCGTGGGCACCGGCCGTGGTGCTGGACGAGCCGTTCCCTGCGGACGAGCCCGTCGCGGGTCACGCCGGGGCCTTCCAGCCGTCGCAGGCGTTCGAGCCTGCTGCTGCCTACGAGCCCTCGGCTGTCTACGAGACTGCTGAGGCCTTCGAGCCCGCCGCTGCGTTCGAGCCCGCCGCGGCCTCCGAGCCTGCCGCCGCCTTCGAGCCGACGGCGACCTACGACCCGACGGGTGCCTACCAGCCCCTCCCCGACTTCGAGCCCGAGCCTGCCTACGCGCCGGCCGAGGCCTTCGAGCCGCTGCCGGCCTACGAGCCCCTGCCGGCGTACGAACCCCAGCCGGTCTTCGAGCCCGAACCCGTCGTCGCGCCCGATCCCGTCGTCGAGCCGGCCGCCCTGTGGGAGCCCGAGACGGCGTACAGCGCGCTCCCCACGGCAGCCCTGGCCGAGGAGCCCTCCGCGCCGGAGCAGACCTTCGAGGCCGCACCCGCACCCGTAGCGGCGACGCCCGCGCTCACGACCCGGGCGGCCCGCCGCGCGCTGGTCGAGCCTGAGCCCGCGTCGTCGGTGTTCTCTGCACCTGCCGAGCAGGTCGTCGAGCCTGAGCCGGTCGTCGCTGAGGCCCCGGTCGTCCAGGCTCCTGCTGCCGCGGCAGCGCAGGCCGCGGTGGCTCCGGCCGTCGAGCCCGCAGCAGCATGGGGTACCGGAGCAGCGCTGCCGAGCTTCGCCGACGTCGTCGCTGACGCGCCGACCCGGCGGTCGACCAAGCAGCGCGAGGCGCCCGTGCGCCGCAGCCTCTTCGGTCGCAAGAAGAAGCGTGAGGACGAGGTCGACGAGGTTCCTGCCGCCGTCGCACCGCGGCCGGTCATGCCGGTCACGCGGACAGGTCCGGCCTCCTTCGCGCCGGCCGAGCCCGTCGCGGCCCCTGTCCAGCCCCTCTTCCTGCCCGAGCCCGCCCCCGTGCTGGCGACCGCGCCCGTGGCGGAGCCTGTCGCGTGGGCACCGGCCCCGTCACCGTCGGGCAGCACGCTGCCGGACCTGGCGAGCGGCTCCTGGAACCCTGCTCCTGTCCCGGACACCGCGCTCGCCGAGCTCGGCAAGATCGCCGGGTCGGGCGACAGCTGGACGCCCCCCGGGCAGATCAGCTCGGACATGTCCTCGATGCTCGCCATGCGGTCGAACATCCAGGAGCAGGCGCTGGCCGAGCTGAGCCAGCTGTCCTCCTACCGCCCTGCGGCGGTCGAAACCTCACAGGGCGGCGGGCTGACCCGCCGTACCCGTGGAGAGGTCGCGGAATCCACCGACGACCTCGCGTCCCAGAAGATCAGCCGCGACGCGGCCGAGCTTCGCTCCAGGCTCTCGGCGTTCCAGTCGGCCACCTCGCGTGGTCGCCAGGCACCCGAGGCCGACGGCCCCACCGCGGAGGCACCGGCACCCGCCGGCGGCCTCGGCACGCAGTACGTCCCAGACTCGGCGCCCCAGCCGCGTTGATGGTCTTTCGCCACTGAGGCATCGAGAAGGAGGAAGCGTGAGCGCTCTCAGCACCGAGGCGACGAACTTCGGTTGGTTGCTGGACAACTTCGTCAGGACAGTTCCTGGCACCCGTCACACCCTGGTCGTGTCGGCCGACGGCCTGCTCATGGCCATGTCCGACAACCTGGACCGGACCAGCGGCGACCAGCTCGCCGCGATCGTGTCCGGCATGTCGAGCCTGACCCGCGGGGCCTCCCGCCAGCTCAACGGAGGTGCGGTCCGTCAGTCCATCATCGAGATGGACAACGGCTTCCTGTTCCTCATGAACGTGTCCAACGGCTCTGTCCTCGCGGCTGTCGCGGACTCGACGTGCGACGTCGGTCTGATCGGCTACGAGATGGCGATGCTGGTCTCTCGGACCGAGGCGACGCTGACGCCTCAGCTCATCACCGAGATGCGCAGCAGCCTGCCGGTCGACGGAGCCGTCCGCGCCCCGGTCGGATGAGGTTGCCATGATGAACAGACGGTCGAGCTCGCACTCCATGGACGGCGAGCACTTCGAGGCCGCGACGGTGCGGCCCTACGCCGTGACCGGTGGTCGTGTGCGGTCGGCGACGTCGAACCTGCCCCTCGAGACCCTCATCGAGGTGCTCCCGGGGGCTGTCGACAGCCGTGGCCTGCCGCCCGAGAAGCGGGCGATCCTCAGCCACGCCGCCAGCACGTACGTGTCGATCGCCGAGGTGTCCGCGCTCCTGCGGATGCCCCTCGGGGTGGTCCGCATCCTCATCGCGGACCTCGCCGAAGACGGCTACCTGACCATCCACACGTCTACGCCAGTCAATGTTCACACCGGTCACGGCCAGAACCCGGCCCTGTCCCTGAGTGTGTTGGAGAGTGTTCTCAATGGTATTTCAGCCCTCTAGCGGACCGGCCGAGGCCACCGCTGTGAGCAAGCCCGTCGGAGCGCCCACGGTCGTCAAGATCGTGGTCGCAGGCGGGTTCGCCGTCGGCAAGACGACGTTCATCGGGTCGATCTCCGACATCGAGCCTCTCAACACCGAGGCCGCGATGACCGAGCACTCGGTCGGCGTGGACGACGCCGGCGGCGTGTCCGACCGCAAGACGACCACGACTGTCGCGATGGACTTCGGGCGCATCGAGCTCCCGGGCTCGCTGTGGCTGTACCTCTTCGGCACGCCGGGCCAGGACCGCTTCCTGTTCATGTGGGACGACCTGGTGCGTGGCGCGATCGGCGCCGTGGTGCTCGTCGACACCGACCGCCTGGAGCAGTGCTTCCCGGCAGTCGACTACTTCGAGTCGCGTGGAATCCCCTTCGTGGTGGGCGTCAACTGCTTCGACGGGGTGGCCAAGCACCGGTTGGAGGACGTCCGCGAGGCGCTCCAGATCCCTGTTCACGTGCCGATGCTCTACACGGACGCCCGCTCGCGCGCGGCGACCAAGCAGTCGCTCATCGCGCTCGTGCAGCACGCCATGCAGCAGATCCGGGCCGCCTGACCCAGCTGCTCGACCAGACTGACCTCGCGGCCGATCCCCCCTCGGCCGCGAGGTCGCCCGTCGTGCGGCGAGGTCGTCCGGACACGCCGGATCGTCCCTGATCTTGGGGTGTTCTGGCGTGTCCGTACGACCTCGGTCCCCTGAGGGCGACCTCGGTGCGGTCGACGCTCTGGGTGCGCGTGGGGAGTTCGGTTCGGCGCGGGTCTCGTGGCAGGATGTCCAGTGCGTCTGACGGCGCGTGCACCCCAGGGTGACGCGCAGCAGGATGCGAGGAGGTGTGGCAGAGCGGCCTAATGCACCAGTCTTGAAAACTGGAGTCGGTGAAAGCCGACCGTGGGTTCAAATCCCTCCGCCTCCGCAGCAGAACAGCCCCTGACCTGGGAAGAGCGCCGGGTCAGGGGCTGTTCTCGTGTCAGCACCCTGTGCTCGGCAGGGGCGGCTCTCGGCTCTCGCGAGCAGTCCCTGGGCCAGCAGATCACTAGCGATTGGCTAGCGCCGGCCATGCTGAGTGGTGCTCGTGCGTCCGACAGGTCCACCTAGCGGACCCGGAGGAGTGGGGAAGTCGTCTCGGCTCGTGGTGGTGGGCGTGAGCACGGAGGGGGCGTCGGAAGCTACGGTGCGCAGTTTGGCATCGACTCGACGACGGCTCTCTCGGTGTCGACATTCGTCGCCACTGTGCAGTCGAGCTGACCTTGAGGCCCAAGAGTGGACCATGCAAGAAGTGCCAGGGTGGCCATCGCTACGGATGTGGCACCAAGTGCGACGATCGCCTTGGTGGATCTCCGGCTGTCCGTTGCCATCGTTGAGTCCACTTCGTAGAGGTGCTGCAGGTGTGAGGCCACCGCTCTTCCACTCTCCCCTCAGGCGGGTCAGATGTACACATGGCAGTGAGGCAACTCGCTAGCGAGCTTGAGGCCCTTGTCGACCGTGTTCTAGCGCAGCTCAGGGCAGGCGGAGGCCAGGCTCTAGAGCTGCTTGCTGACGAGTGATGGTCTGCACAGGTATGGGAAGGCCTGTCCTAGGCTCGGGACGTGGCAGAACATCTCGAGGACCCGATAGGTCCCGTCCCAGCCGGACGGCCGCTCGTCGGAGACGAACCCGTGATCGGCCTCGGCGACACGACGGTCCTCGACTTCTGGCGGTGGGGCATGTCGGAGCTCCGCACGAACACGCTGCGCGGAGTCATGGCGGAGTTCATCGTGAGCAGGGCCGTCGGGTCCACCGCTCCTGGGCGGGTGGAGTGGGACCCGTACGACGTCGTGACCCCCGACGGGATCCGCATCGAGGTGAAGTGCGGCGCGTACCTGCAGGCATGGTCACAGCAGCGGCTCTCCCGGATCGTCTTCAGCGGGCTCAGCGCCAGGCTGCTCGACGAGGCTGCCGGGACCTACGCGGGGGAACGGGGCTACAACGCTGACGTCTACGTCTTCGCGGTGCAGACCGCCACCTCCCATGACGTCTTCGACGTGCTCGACACGCGGCAGTGGGAGTTCTACGTCCTGTCTCGTGCCCGCGTCGAGGGGACCGGGTACAGGAGCCTGAGCCTCGTGACCGTCCGGTCTCTCGCAGCGACGGCTGTGAGCGTCGACCAGCTCGCGGCGGAGGTCTCCCGGGTGCACGCCGACGCGCAGCGCCCCACCCAGTGACAACCGCCACCCCGGCGGCAAAACGGGACCCACGTCCCCCGTGCGCGCCGAGGCACGGGCGATGATGACACCGTGACTCCTCCGGTGCCCCTAGAAGACGAGCTCGAACCTGTCGGACTCATCCGGCAGTCCGGTGTCGTGCTCCGAGTCGGGCGGATGCTGCTCGCCTCGGGCGGTGGCAGCTATCGGGTGCGGATCGCGATGGCGCAGGTGGGCCGCGCCCTCGGGCTCGACAGCGTCGAGGCGCAGGTGACAGTCAACGAGATCGTCGCGACCTCGCGGCGCGGGCCGATCTTCCGGACCGAGGTGACGCGCAGCCCGACCATCGGGGTGAACGCGAACCGCATGGTCCAGCTCGAACGGCTCTGCTCGTCCCTCGAACCGGGTGTCACCGCCGAGGAGGTGGCCGAGCGTCTCGACGAGATCGAGCAGACGCCGTTGCGCTACGGCACCTTCGCCAACGCCTTCTTCACAGGCGTGGCCTGTGCGGCCTTCGCCTTCCTCAACAACGGTGGTCTCGTCGAGGTCCTCGTCGTCCTGGTGGGCGCCAGCCTCGGCCAGCTCACGCGGCGCCTGCTGATCCACCGGGGCTACAACCAGCTCGGCGTGACCATGGTCGCCGCGGCTGTCGCGAGCGTGGTCTACCTGGGGATCGTCAACCTGCTGTTCGTCGCGGGGGCCGTCGACTCGATCCATGAGAGCGGGTACATCTCCGCGGTCTTGTTCCTCGTGCCGGGGTTCCCGCTCATCACCGCGGCGCTCGACCTCTCGCGCCTCGACTTCACGGCGGGGCTGTCCAGGCTGGCCTATGCGCTGATGATCATGATGTCCGCAGCGCTCAGCGTGTGGGGTGTCTCGGCTGTCATGGGGCTGACGCCGAACCCTGCTGGTCCGCTCGACCTCGGTGACGGGCAGCTGCTCGTGCTGCGCCTGCTCGCGAGCGCCCTCGGCGTGCTCGGCTTCGCGGTGCTGTTCAACAGCCCGTGGCGGGTGGTCTTCGCCGCTGCGGGGATCGGCATGGTCGCGAACGTCATCCGGCTCGAGCTCCTCGACGCCGGGATGATCGCGCAGGGCGCTGCGGCGGCGGCCGGGTTGGTGGTCGGAGTCGCGGCCAACATCGTGGCTCCGCGGATGCGGGTCCCCCGTCTGACGCTGTGCGTGCCAGCCGTGGTCATCATGGTGCCGGGGGCGTCGGCGTACAGGGCCGTGTACTTCCTCAACGCGGGCGAGACCGTCGACGCGCTCGCGTTCGGGGTGCAGGCGTCCTTCGTGGTGGTCGCCCTCGCGATCGGGCTGACGGTGGCGCGGACGGTGACGGACACGTCGTGGGGGCGGGCGCCGCACTAAGGGGGTGGCCTGCCCGCTTGGCTGCGTGCGTGCGTGCGTGCGTGCCTGCCTGCTGGTCGCCCGGCGACGGTCCGTCCGGGGTGGCAGTCTCGGGCACTCGGGCGACGTTTTGCTCCCAGGGCGTCTGGGCAGGTAGCCTTGCACAGCCCGCAGAGGATCACGTGCTCAGCGGGCACAGCGCCGGGGTGACTCGGTGAGGAGACGTCGCATAGCCAGGTCTAGTGCGCCACCCTGCTAAGGTGGTAACGGGGCAACCCGTTCGAGGGTTCGAATCCCTCCGTCTCCGCATATTTTTACTGAAGCCCCGGCAGAGTGACTCTGCCGGGGCTTTTGCGTGCCTGCGAATCCACGCCCTTATGATCGGCTGAGAGCGCGCTGATCCTCTGGGGTGGGAGCCCATGCGGATTTCTCACATTCTGGACCTTCCATGTATGCGCTCTCACCGAAAGCGCCTTAACTCCAGTCGTTGGTCCTGCGCTTTTCCTATCGATACTTGCGTATGGGCCGGTCGGGGCATAAGTTCTCAGCAGCGGGGGGTCGCTACGCACGTGCTGGGCTTGCCTTCGCCACTCGCGTAGCCATCCGACTGCGCGGGACATCGGATCGGGCTGAGACAGCTCGTGAACGGAGATCAGAAATGATGCGCACTTTGTCAAATCGCGTTCGTCGGTCTATTGCGGTGACGGCGACGGTTGTCGGAATGGTGGCTGTCGGGGCGACTGGAGCTTCCGCCTGGACTTTCGCGACGACCGGCGCTCCCCAGTCGGCAATCTCCGGAGGGGCTTCGGTGGGAGATGGGGCAGGGTCCATCTACCGCTCAGGGTTCGCCTATGTTAAGACTGACGCGAAGCTCAAAGACCCCGTGAGCAACGGTCGTGGCGTCTTCCAGGAGACGTACGCCTACAACTCGAAGAGCCAGGCTTCTGGGCAGACGGGTCGCCGTACGGGCTCGACCTGGGCCTCGATGCAGCAGACGTCGCTCTACAGCTACCAGGGATTCGCCGGTGCCACTGCCCGTTCCAAGGTCTGTGAGGATGCCAGCCTTCGTCCGGACGTATGCTCGTCTGACCGTCTCTCGGGGATCTGAGGTCTGCTGACATGACTGGACCAGTACTGACCCTGACGGGTGTCTCGCACAGCTACCGAGGGCGCGATGCCCTTCGTGAGGTGTCTGTGGAGATCCGACGTGAGGTGACGGCTCTGATCGGCGTCAACGGTGCCGGGAAGAGCACGTTCATGAACGTCGCGGCGGGTGGCCTCTCGCCGACGTCAGGGTCGGTGCTGGTCGACGGGAAGTCGATCTACGGACGTCGGACTCGGCGGCACGCGCTCCAGGCCGTCGCGCTCATGCCCCAGACAGCGTCGTTCCCGGGGAACATGACGGTCCGCGAGGTCGTCGAGTACCTCACGTGGATGCGTGGCGCGCGAGCAGGTGACGCGCGGACGCGTGCGGAGCGCGCGCTCGAGACGGTCGAGCTGGCTGATCGCGCGGGCTCCAAGATCCGGGAGCTCTCCGGGGGGATGCTGAGGCGCGTCGGTCTGGCGCAGGCCGTCGCGATGGATCCGAGCATCCTGCTCCTCGACGAGCCGAGCACAGGACTTGACCCTGAGCAGCGCCGGATCATGGTCGACCGGCTCCGCGAGCTCGACGCTGCCGTCGTGCTGAGCTCGCACGTGATGGAGGACGTCAGCGATCTTGCCGATCGGGTCCTCGTGCTCGACGCCGGGACGATCGTCTTCGACGGCACTCTTCCAGACCTCTGCGACCGCGCACCTGACCCGAGCGCCCCGCGGGCTGCCGAGGCGGGATTCCTCGCGGTCCTGGCCACACGGTCGGGGGTCGCCCGATGACGCTCCCGGTGAGACTGTGGATCCGTCGCTCGAGCGCTCTCCTCGCGTTCCCCGCGATGCTCGTCATCGTGTTCTTGGTGCTCTTCAGCCGCTCGGGGTGGTCCTGGGAGCGGAGCCAGGCGGTCAGCTGGGCGACTGCGTGCACGATCCTCCTAGGTCCCCTGGCCGCAGGTCTGGTCGCCTTCGACGTCTGGCGTCGTCAGACCTCGACGATGCGGGAGCTGGCAGCCAGCACGCGTCGCGGCACAGCCGGGATCTTCGCGCTCGCGCTCGCGGCTTGGCTCCTCGCGGTCCTCGCCTGGCTCTCGGGACTCGGGGTCGCTCTCGCCATGGCGTCGAGCAACGATGCAGCGGGGCCGATCCCCTGGTGGACGATCGTCCAAGGTCTGCTCGTGATGCTCGCGTGCGTCTGCATCGGTGCGCTGACCGGCGCGACGTTGAGGAGCGTCGCGGCAGCGCCGGTCGCGGCGGTCGTCTGCTACCTGCTGCCGATCGGTGCCAACGTCTTCGGCCTCCAAGGCTTCATGACGGCGGGGGGCGCCACGGCGCCGCTCATCGGCATCACCCAAGACCGCACGATAGCCGTCGTGCTGGTCCTTGCGGCTGCCCTCGTCGCAGCCCTTGCGTGGGCGATGGTGAGGCGATCGACAGCTCCGACGAATGCCTTCGTGTCGGTCGGTGCCGCCGTCTTGGGGGTCGCCCTGGTCGGTTCGCTCGTCTACCTGAACACCCTCAGTCCTGTGTTGCGGACCATGCAGCCCAGTGCGAGCCCTGAGGTGTGTGTCGGCTCCTCGCCCGAGGTCTGCGGCCCCGGGGAGGGTGCTGCGCTGTACGCGGTCGCTGCTGAGGATCTCCAGTCCGCTGGACAGCTCTTGTCCGAGGACGGTGTTCCCCTCAGAGACAGGTACGACTACCCGCGTGGCGACATCATGATCCCGCCCGGAGGTGTGGGGATGCTCAGCCTGAGTCCTTCCGAGGTGACTGATGACGGGCACCTGGCTCCGTGGGACGTCGCTCTGACGATCGCCACCCCCTCGGTGTGCGCTGCGTACTACGGAGACACCCCTCCGAACGACCTGCTCGACGCGCAAGGATCGCTCGCGACCTGGATCGTCGACCGTCTCTCAGGCGAGGGTGGAGGCTCTCCGGCTGATGCTGACGGTGCGCAGCGCGCGATGGAGGCGCTCCAGACGTGCGACGGAGGTGCAGCAGGCTCGTGGACCTACGTCTCGGACTGAGGCCGGCCCTCAAGGCGCACAGATGGGACACCTGTCTCGTCGTAGCCCTCGCGACAGGGCTCGTCGGCTTCCTGAGCCGGGCGACCTTCGTCCAGCTGCCCTTCCTCCAAGAGACGGTCCCGGTTCGTCTGCTGGTGGCTGTCGTGGCCGTCGTGGTCGCGATCACTCCTCTGTACCCCGTCTTCACAGATCTCACGCCGTCCCTCGTGCGTGAGCGGACGCTCCAGTGGGTGCGGCCTCTGGGAACCGTCGGGCTCGCCTCGCTCGCGTACGCACCGTCTGCCGTCGGGGTGTCCGGTGCGGGGACCGACACGTCGTTCTTCCTCGCGCTGCTCTGCGCTGGTCTGCTCGCCATCGTCTTCACGGGGCACCTCGCCTGGGCCGTCGTCCTGGCTCTGGGGTTCACGATGATGCTGGTCGACTCCGCGCCAGGAGCGCCCGTGGCGACGGCTCTCGGGCACGTGGCCTTCGGTCTGTGGGGCGGTGCGGTGCTGATCACGATGCTGGTCGTAGGAGTCCGTGGAGCACCGAGGCGGTCGAGGACCTCAGACGCCTGAAGACGACTTCCGGCTCCGCACCAGCGCCAGGTACGCCGCTGCTGACACCCCGGCCACTGCGGCGAGCGACAGGCTCGCAGCCCCAGCCCCCCAGTGGTCCAGGGCGAGGCCGAGGGCGAGCGGGCCGACGACGGCGCCGAGGTCGCCGGTCGAGCGGAAGATGCCCATCGCTGCGCCCTGGCGGCCGGGCGCCGCGACCTCGGCGAGGACGACACCCGGGACGATGCCGCCCACAGCGGCTCCTACGCCTGCGGCGATGACGACCGCGCTGAAGGCGAGCGGGCTGTCGGCGACGGGGTAGAGGGCGATCGCCACGGCGGCGACGAGCATCCCGGGGACGAGCAGGCGACGGCGCCACCCGGCGTCGAGCAGCCGGGCGAGCAGCGGCAGCAGGCCGAGCGAGACGAGGGTGATGACGCCGATCGACAGGCCCAGCTGCGTGGAGGTCATGCCGACGCGGTCGCCGAGGATCGGCACGAGCGACTGCTCCCCACCGAAGCGGATGACGAACACCGCGAAGCCGACCACGTTGAGCCCGACGAAGGCGGCGAGGTCCGTCGCGACGCGGCGGCGACCGCTGACCGGTCCGGCGGTCGCTGCCCCTGCCGCTGTCCCGGAGTCCTGTTCCG
This sequence comes from Sanguibacter sp. Leaf3, assembly GCF_001425965.1. Classification (NCBI taxonomy): domain Bacteria; kingdom Bacillati; phylum Actinomycetota; class Actinomycetes; order Micrococcales; family Sanguibacteraceae; genus Sanguibacter; species Sanguibacter sp. Leaf3. The sequence continues at coordinate 357,140 of NZ_LMRH01000003.1, forward strand.
GGTCGAGGCGGTCGAGGCGGTCGAGATCGTGACTTCGGAGCGAGATCGGTCCTTCTACGTCACGATCTCGCTCCGAAGTCACGAGGTCGCTGCGCTGGTGGACTGTGGTGGCGGCACCATGGGTGGCTAGGGCGGCGGGGGGTGCTGGGGAGGGGGGTGAGGCAGGGATGGAGGCGGCAGGTACCTTTCCCCAGAAATCTCTGTCCGGCTGCAGCAGCGTCCAGACCAGGCACGCGACGGCCGGGACTGCGGCGGCGAAGAACACCGCGTGCAGCCCCCAGCGGTCCAGGACGAGCCCGCCGACGACGGGGCCCATCGCGCCGCCGGCGAGCTGGACGGCCTGGGCTGTGGCCAGCACGGTCCCGCGGGCGTCGGCGGGGGCTCTGGCCGTGACGACGGCGAGGCCGATGGTCACGACCGACCCGCCGAGCACCCCCGCGAGGAAGCGGGCAACCAGCAACACCGCCAGCGTCGGCGCGAAGGCCGTGAGCACGGTGACCACCACCAGCCCCACGAGTGCCCCGAGCAGCAGCCGCCGCGGGCCGAACCTGTCGGCCAGCAGCCCAGCCGGGATGTTGACCAGCAGCCGCCCGACGCCGAAGGCCGCGACGATCGCGCCGAGCAGGAAGGACGACACCGAGAACATGTCGCCGTAGCGGGGGAGGGCAGGGACGATCGCACCCCAGGTGATCTGGGCGCTCGCCACGAGGCAGCAGGCGATGACGATCTGCCGGCGCAGCCGGGGCGGGAGCGGTCGCCGAGCAGGTCGCGCCTCCTCGGCGACCGCTGCCAGACCCCGGACGGTGCTCACGCGAGCAGGTTCTCGCGCAGGGTCGTGCCCGCGTACGTGTCGCTGACCAGTCCGCGGCGGCGGAGCTCGGGGACGAGCAGGTCGGTGACCTCGTAGAGCGAAGACGGCATGGACTGCGGGTTGCAGATCATGAACCCGCCGTTGGATCCCGTCGCGAGGAACTGCTCCTCGAGCTCGTCGGCCACCTGCTCGGCCGTGCCCGCGATGGTCTGCTCGTAGCCTGTCGCGTACTTCCAGCCCTCCTCGAAGAACTCGGTGCGGGTGAGCACCCCGTCGTCGCCGCGCCGCGCGATGAGGCGCTGCACGAACCCGGACTGGGTGGCCTGTGCGCCGGCGATCTGCGCGGCGACCTCCGCGAGCGTGAACTTCTCGGGCAGCACGGAGAAGTCGAAGCCCGAGTTGTAGGACAGGTACGCCCCGACGGCGTCGTCGTCCATGAGCATCGTCGCCATCTCCTCCTTGCGGGCCGCGGCCTCGGCTGCGGTCCGCCCGAGGACCACCTGGGTGGCCCAGAGGATGCCGACGTCCTCCGGACGACGTCCCGCCTCGACGAGCGCGGCGTCCAGGGCTGCGCGGTGCTTGACCTGCGAGGGCAGGTGCCCGCCGAGACCGAAGACGACGTCGGCGAAGGAGGCGCTCGCGGCGATGCCGCGCGGCGACGCCCCGGCCTGCACGAGGACCGGGTGGCCCTGCGGGCTGGGCACCGATGGCAGCGGCCCTGCCACGTCGAAGTGCTCGCCGTGGTGGTCCACCCTGTGCACCTTGGACGGGTCGGCGAACTGCCCGGTGCTGCGGTCGCGCAGGATCGCGTCGGGCTCGACCGAGTCCCACAGCGCCTTGCAGACGGAGACGAACTCTTCCATCCGCTCGTAGCGCTGGTCGTGGTCCATGAGCCCGTCGAAGCCGTAGTTGGCGGCGTCGGCCAGACGGCCCGAGGCGACGACGTTGAAGGCCAGCCGGCCCTTGGTCACGTGGTCGAGGGAGTTGAGCAGACGCGCCGTGTAGAAGGGGTGCATGTAGGTCGAGGAGTACGTCAGGCCGAAGCCGATGTGCGTCGTGGCCTGAGCCATCGCCGCGATGAAGGGGCTCATGTCCTGCCGCGGCCACTGGATTCCGTAGCGGATCGCGGCGTCCATCGACTGCTCCCAGGTGTCCGGGATGCCCGTGCCGTCGCCGAAGAACAGCATGTCGATGCCGCCGCGCTCAGCCGCGACGGCCAGCTCGGTGAACATCCCGACGTCGGGGTAGTCCGCGCCCACCCAGGACCCGGGCGCGGCCCACTTGCCCTCGGTGTGCGTGAAGGAGATGTCGAAGGCGAGCTTCATGGTGGTCATCAGGGCCTCCCGGCGGGGATCGGCTCGGCGACGGCCACTGTCGAGGGCGACGGTGCTGTGGCGGACGGCGGTGCGGTGGGCTGTGCGGTGGATGGTGCTACAGGTGCTGCCGACGGTGGTGCGGACGGCGTCGTGGCAGACGGCGGGACGGACCCCGCAGCGGCTGCCGCGGCGTGCGTCCACGCGGCGGCGACGCTCGCCGACGTCGCGACGACAGCCGCGTTCTGGGCGAGCACGGACAGTGCGTGGGTGTGGGTCTGGGCGTCGTAGGCGGTGGTCGCGTCCGAGGTCATGACGGCGCGGAAGCCGAGCTGGAAGGCGTCACGGACGGTCCCGTCGACGCAGCACTCGCTCGTGAGCCCGGCGGCGACCACCCAGGTCACCCCGGTCTCTCGGAGGTGGGCTTCCAGACCCGTCCCGAGGAAGCCGGAATACCGGCGCTTGGGGACGACGGTCTCGCCCGGGAGCGGTCCGACGCGGAACCACTCGGCCCCCGGGGTGCCGAGCACGCACGGCTCGTCGGGGACGGGCCACGTGCCCTCCTCGAGGCCGCGCAGCCACAGCGACGTGCGCCAGGGTGAGTCGGGCAGCTGCTCGAGCGCGACCCAGACGACCGGGACCCCGGAGGCCCGGGCCTGGTCCACGAGCCACGCCGTGCGCGTCACGGCGGCGTCGACCGCCTCGAGCCCGGCCTCGTCGAGCCACGGCAGGTAGGCCGGGTCGGCGAAGGACCGCTGGACGTCGACCACGAGCAGTGCGCCCTCGCCGAGCGGCCCGGGCAGCGGGTGCACCGTGCCCTCGACGTCGACGAGGGTGGTCTCCTCTGCCTGCGTCGTCCCGTCGAGCAGACCTGACTCGCCCGTGGCTGCAGCGCTGGGCGGGGCCGCGGCCTCACCCAGGGTCTCGGCATCGCTCGGGGCCGCGGCCTCACCCGGTGCGGCGGCCGCGCGCAGAGCCGCGGCGTCGCGCTGCGCCTGGGGCGCGTGCGCGTGCTGCTTCGCGCTCACGCGACACCCTCCAGCACCGATGCCGGCCGCAGCAGCGGCAGGACGGTCTCGCCGAAGACGGGGAGGTCGGCGTGGTAGTCGGGGAAGATCATCATCAGCCCGTCGATGCCGGTCTCCTCGACGAGCTCGGCGATGCGCTCCGACACCGTCTCGGGCGAGCCGTGCACCACCGCGGTCTGGAAGGCCTCGTCCTCGGGGGCGGCGGCCGTCATGGACATCGCCTTGTCGAGCGGCAGACCCCACGAGGTCTTCATGTTGACGATGGCCTCGATGTCGGCCCCGCGCCCGTACTCGCGGCGCTTCGCCTCGGCCTCGGCGTCGGTCTCGCCGAGCACGACCGTGCACATCGAGTACGTCTTGATCGAGCGGCCGTTCTCGGCAGCGGCGGCCTTGACCTGGTCGGAGACCTTCCGCAGCCCGGGCAGGTCGTCGGCCGTGAGGAAGGACCCGTCGCAGTGCCGCGCCTGGAAGTCGACACCGGCCGGGGAGCGGCCCGCGCTGATGAGTGTCGGGCGCACCTCGGGGTGCGGGCGGGACTGGCAGTCGTCGAGGTCGAAGAACTCGCCGTGGTGGGTCACCGAGTCTTCGGACCACAGGCGCTCCAGGACGCTCGTCCATTCCTCGGTGTACCTGTACCGGGCAGCGTGGTCGAGGTCCTCGTCCCACAGACCCATCTGCGAGAACTCCTGCGCGTAGGCCCCCACGACGATGTTCATGCCGGCGCGACCGCCGCTGATCTGCTGCATGGTCGTGTACATCTTCGCGGCGATGGCCGGGTGGAACAGGTTGGTGTGGATGGTCGCCCAGATCTTCACGCGGCTCGTGGCCTCGGCCAGCCCGGACATCATCGACACGGACTCGAGGGTGCGACCCCAGTGGTCGGTCGTGCCGCCGTAGCCGCGCCACTTGCCCATCGACATGATGAAGTCGAGCCCGGCCTCCTCCGCGAGGACCGCGGCCTTCCGGTTGTAGTCGTAGGTGGCCTGTGGGTGGGGTGCGGTCTCGGACATGATCCAGCCGCCGTTGCCGATCGGCAGGAAGATGCCGAGCTCGGGGCCTGAGGTCGGGGTGCTGGTGGTGGCGTCTGTCGTCGTCATGGTGGTCCTTCGTCGTGCGGTGTGGTCGAGCGGGGTGCCGGGCTGTGAGGCTCGGCGGGTACGAGGCCCGGGACGCCCGTGCAGGGGGTGGACGTCCCGGGGATGAGTGACGCTCGCGTGTCGGGTGCTGCGGTCTGTCGGCGATCGGCCAGCAGGTAGCCGGCCAGCGATCAGCCGGTCAGGGAGCGGGCCAGACCAGCTCCGTGCCGTCGTAGATCGCGGTGAGGAAGGCCGGGTCGAAGACGTCGCTCACCGTCGGCAGCTCGTCGAGCTCGCCCGAGGCGATGAGCGCCTCGCCCTCGGAGGTGGTCAGCGCGTCGTCGTGGAACCCGAGCGGGCTGCCCTCGGGGGTCGACTCCGTGACGAGGGCCGACTCGGTCTCCCAGATCTTGAGGTTGTGCTCTTCGTCGTAGCCGGACTCGGCGACGTCGGCCGCGAAGCCGACGCACTCGGCGCCGTTCGTCTCGCAGTGCTCGAAGGCCTTGGACGTCGCCCGGAGGTAGTCCTCGACAGCGGTCGGGTGCTCGTCAGCGAAGGCCGGGTTGGCGACGATGGTGCCGAAGGACCCAGAGATGCCGTAGTCCTCGGGGTTCCACTCGGTGACCTCTTCGCCCATGGCGGCGAGCAGCAGCGGCTCGTTCGACTTGTAGCCGGTGAGCGACTGCACCTGACCGCGGGGCAGGACGGTCGGGTCGTAGCCGACCTCGACCTGCTCGATCGCGTCGAGGTCCACGCCCTCCTCCACGAGCATCGCGCGCAGCGGGGCGGGCAGGGAGCCCTTGTGGCCGAGGATCGTGCCCTCGAGCTGGGTGAGCTCGGTGATGTCCGTGCCGGTCATGAGGGTCGCGATCGGCACGTGGCCCCAGGTCGCGATGCCCGTGACGTCGATGCCTCCAGCGACGGCCTTGAGGGCCTCCGCGTCGTTGCCGAGCGAGGTGACCTGCGCTGTGCCTGCGGCGACGAGCTGCGCGTTCGCCGCGGTGTCGCCCGTCCCCGGCTGGATCTCGACGTCGAGGCACAGGGCGTCGAAGTAGCCGAGGGAGTCGGCGGCGAGGGCCTCGAGGATGCCTGCCGACGACTGGTACTGGTACCCGGTGATGTAGGTGATCGTGCCCGCGGCCTCGTTCTGCGCGCAGCGCTCGGCGGAGATCGCGCTGCCCTCGGCGGCTGCCGAGCCTGAAGGGGCGGAGTCGTCGGAACCTTCCGCGTCGCCCGAGCAGGCGGCGAGGGACAGCAGCAGGGCTGCGCCGACGGTCGCGGCGAGGACGGGCCGGGACGAGCTGGAGGCGCTGAGCTGACGGCGGTATCGGGGAGTCATGGTGGTGCCTTTCGCAGAAGAGCCGGGGAGTGGGGGGTGCACGTACTGCGGGGACTTCGGACGCGGGACTACGGTCTCGGGGTCGGTGACAGGCCGGACGCTCAGCTGGTCGCGCCCTGCTGGGACTCGTGCCAGAACAGCAGGCGCTTCTCGATCACGGTGATGAGCAGGAGCATCACGACGCCCATCGCGGCCAGCCAGGCGATCGCCGCGTAGAGCTGTGCGAGCTGGGAGTTCGCAGCCGAGGTCTTGATCATCGTGCCGAGGCCAGACGACGAGCCCGGGGCGACGAACTCTGCGACCACGGCCCCGACGATCGACAGCGGGAGCACGACACGCAGGGCGGCGAGCGTGAAGGGCAGGGCGCTCGGCATCCGCAGGCGCAGCAGCACCTCGAGGCGCGAGGCGTGCAGCGTCGAGAAGACGTGCAGCACGGGGACCGGCACAGACCGCAACCCCGTGGTGACGTTGATGAGCACCGGGAAGAACGTGATGATCGCGGTGACGATCACCTTGGGCGTCATGCCAAAACCGAAGGCCACGACCAGCGCCGGGGCCAGCGCGACCACGGGCGTCACGTTGAGGACGATCGCGAGCGGCATGATCGCCCGGCGCAGCACCCCGATCTCGCTCATCACGACGGCGAGGACGAAGGCCGCACCAAAACCGATGCCCAGCCCGACGATCGCGATCTGCAGGGTGGCCCACGCGTTCGAGGCGAAGAGCGCCGAGTCCTCGACGAGCAGGTCGCCGACAGCCGACAGCGGCGGCAGCAGGTACTTGTTCTCCGACGCGACCCACGACCACGCGAGGGCCACCACGACGACCGAGACCGTCGTCGGCAACCAGGTCGAGGGGCGCAGGCTGCGGGGGAACCGTGACCGACCGCGGCTGGTCGCCGAGACGCGACCCGCTGGAGAGGTGGTCTGCGCCGCCAGGGCAGGACCGGGCTGCTCGGCGGGGGCCGGGACCACCGGGGTGCCGCCAGCGGGCGTCGAGTCCGTCACCGCGGTCACGGCGAGGCCGTGCGCTGCGCTCGCGGTGTAGACGTGCGGCGCCGCCGCGGACGTGCCGTCCTGCCCTGTCGAGGTGCCGTGAGCAGCCATCGTGGGCCTCCTTCTCGGGCTGGTCGGGCGGGTCGGGGTCGTGGGGCGGCCTGAGGTCGTCGGGCGGGCCGGCGTCGACGGTGTGGTCGTCACGGTCGTCACCCGGCCACGAGGTCGACCGGGGCTGCCCCGGCCTCCCACGCGCCCTGGAGGCTCGCGCGGACGCGGTCTTCGATGGTGTGCAGCTGCGGGCTGAGCAGGACGTCGGCGCCGCGCGGCCGGGGCAGGTCGACGTCGATCACCTCGTGGACCTGACCGGGGCGGGCCGACATCACGACGACCTGGTCGGAGAGCGTCACGGCCTCGCGGACGGAGTGCGTGACGAACAGGACCGTCGTGCGCATCCGCTGCCACAGCGTGAGCAGCTGGAGCCGCAGGGCCTCGCGGGTGAACTCGTCGAGGGCCGAGAACGGCTCGTCCATGAGCAGGATCTCCGGGCGCAGGCCGAAGGCACGGGCGATCGCGACCCGCTGCTGCATGCCGCCCGACAGCGCGCCCGGGTGCTTGTCGGCCGCGTCGGTGAGGTTGACCATGTCGAGCAGCGAGTCGACGTCCGCGAAGGCGTCGAGACCGGGCGACGACGGGACGGGGTGCTTGCGCTCGCGCTCCGCCCGGCGACGGTCCGCACGACGGTTGACCTTGTGGGGCAGCTCGACGTTCTGCCGGACGGTGAGCCACGGCAGCAGGGCGGGGGCCTGCGGCACGAGCCCGACGGACTTGGCTGTGCAGGCCTCTTCAGGGGTGGCCCCGAAGATCGTGATCGACCCGTCGTCGAAGCCCTCGAGACCGGCGACGGCCCGCAGCAGCGTCGACTTGCCGCAACCGCTCGGGCCGATGAGGCTGACGAAGGTGCCACGCGGCACGACCAGCTCGACGTCCGAGAGGGCGGCGACGCTCGTGCCCGGGTACGTCTTGTGCAGCCCGCGGACGACGATGTGGTCCGGGTCCGCGACGACGTGCGGGGCGAGCGCCCCGGCTGCGCCAGGCCCCGGAGCGATGGCCTCGGCGCTCACGACGCCACCTGGGCGAGCTCGCGGAACATCCGGCCCTGGTAGGTGAGCGGCTCGCGCTCGCCGAGGTGCACGTGCTGCACCTCGAGCAGGATCACCGTGTGGTCGCCCGCCGTGTACCTCTCGTGCACGCGGCCCTCGAGGGCGACCGTCGCACCCGAGAGCACCGGGGCGCCTGTCGGACCGGCTGGGAAGTCGGCCGCGGCGAACTTGTCGGCGCCCCGCGTCGCGAAGACCTTCGACAGGTGCGCCTGGTCGGCCGCGAGGATGTTGATCGAGGCGGTCTCGGCCACGAGGAAGGCGTCGTGGCACTCGGCGGTGTCCGCGAGGCAGACGAGCACGAGGGCCGGGCTCATCGACACCGAGGTGACCGAGTTCGCCGTGAAGCCGTACCGGGCCCCGTCGACCTCGGCGGTCACGACGCTGACCGAGGTGACCATCTGCGCGAGGCCCTCGCGGAAGGCTGCGGGGTTCGCGGCGATGTCGGTCACGGGCTGGGGAGCCGTGGCTGTGCTCGTGCTGGTGTCGACGGAGGTGAGGGTGACGGGTGAGGTGGTCATGCGCGGAGCTCCTTCGATGAGCGGTGCGTGCGGGGACGACGAGGGGAGCGCCGTCGCGGAGGTCGACGCGCGGTGCCTCGCGCTGCCCGGGGGACGGGTGGCTGCGAGGACTGCGCGGTCGACGAGGGCGACGGTGCTCTGGTGCGGACGGCTGGGCCGTCAGGGGGAGGCTGCTCAGGCCGGGCAGTCCGCCCCGGCGTTCCGGGGAGGTCCGGGGAGGCTGCGGCCTGGAGGGTGCGCTCAGGCGGCGACGGGCGAGCCGGCGAGCGCCGACCGCACGAGCCACGCATGCTGCGCGCACCAGGTGGCTATGGGGTCGCGGACCGAGGGGTCCTCGGTCGCGGCCGACCCGACGTGCACGAGGGACTGCTCCTGCAGGTACACCGCGGGCGTCGGGCACGTCGCGCCGAGCTCGAGGAGCACGGGGCGCAGGTACGCCTCGGCGGAGACCGCGTGACCCGGGGAGGCCCCGACCATGACCGGGACGGCGACGACGCCGGTGAGACCACCGGGCGGGAAGCGGTCGAGGAATGCCTTGAGCAGGCCCGTGTAGCTGCCCTTGTAGACGGGGCTCGCGACGACCAGCAGACGGGCCGCGCCGATCGCGGCGACTGCGTCAGACGCCGGGACCGACCCGGGTTCGAGGACCGCCGGGCCGAGGTCAGCGAGGTCCACGACGGCCTGGTCGAGGTCCCCCGCAAGGGTGGAGAGGAAGGTGGTGGCGGCGCTCGCTGTGCGCGAGCCCTGCCGGGGGTTCCCTACGAGTGCGTAGGCAGAAGACTGGCCCATGGGCCCTCCTTGTCGGTACCTCGCCCCGTGGGGTGAGGTGCGTCGGAGAGCGGGCGGAAGCGTGATGGTCGACGGCCCGCGGGGATCGTTGACAGGCGTCACGCTACGGGCCGTGTGTTTCCGGATCAGACGCGCAGTGTTACGAGCGTGCGACGAAGTATCGCGACCTCAGGCGAGCATGCGGGCGACCTCGAGCCTCGCACCCCCGCGCACCAGTGCGACCTCGACGCCTTGCTGCGTCAGTGCTGCGGGCAACCACGCACCGGTGACGAAGAGCCTCTCGAAGGGCTCGTTCACGACGATCACCGTCCGGGCGGTGGGGACCTGCGAGCGCAGCCACGCGAGCTTGAAGGCGTCGGCGAGGACCTTGTTGCGCTGCGCGGACTTGACCGGGCCTGCGGCGTAGGTCACCTGGACGAGCACGGCACCGGCGACGCCGAGGCTGTCGGGGTCACCGACCCCCGCGCCGTCGACCCCGACGCGCACCCCGCCGGGGAGCGTGAAGTCGCGCGGTGCGAGACGTACCCCGAGGTGGGTGGCCAGGGCGTCGAGGAGCGCGGCGTCGTGCGGGGGCAGGGCTGTGGTCGCCATGCCCGGGAGCCTACGGCCGCAGTGTTCCGTCCGCGTTACGCGACCAGCCGGCTGGCCGCCTGGCTGCCTGGCCAACCGCCGACCGCCGACCGCCAGGTGCGAGATCGTGACTTCGGAGCGAGATCGACCCTCCGGAGTCACGATCTCGTTCGAAAGTCACGATCTCGTTCCCGAAGGGTGGGAGGGGAGCGGGCGGAGTGCGGCGCGGGGTGAGGGGAGCGGGGGCGCGGCACCACACGGGCGGCGAGGGAGCGCCCGGGACGGTCTCTCGTCGGTAGGCTGGGGGTGCCGGGGGCGGTACGACGACCGCACCTCCGAGCCACCCCTGCCACACCCCTGCCCTTCCCGGTCCGACCTGAAGGATCCGCCTCCATGCTCCGTGCTGTGCTCTTCGACCTCGACGGTGTCCTGACACCGACCGCCGAGCTCCACATGCGCGCGTGGGAACGGCTGTTCGCGCCGTTCTGCACCGCCCGTGGGCTCGCGCCGTACACCGACGCCGACTACTTCGCGCACATCGACGGCAAGCCGCGCTTCGACGGCGTCCACACCATGCTCGCCTCGCGCGGTGTCGAGCTCCCGTGGGGCTCGACCGACGACGCGCCCGGTGAGTCGACGGTCTGCGCCCTGGGCAACGAGAAGAACCAGATCGTCAACGCGATGTTCGTCGAGGAGGGCATCGACCCCTACCCGGGCTCTGTCCGGTTCCTCGACGCCGTGACCGCCGCCGGTGCGCACGTCGCCGTCGTGTCCTCGTCGCGCAACGCCCCGTCGGTGCTCGCCGCCGCCGGGATCGCCGACCGTTTCGAGGTCGTCGTCGACGGCGCCGTCGCCGAGCGTGACGGCCTGCCTGGCAAGCCCGCCCCCGACACCTACCTGCGCGCCGCCGAGCTGCTCGGTGTGACCGCAGCCGAGGCGATCGTCGTCGAAGACGCGCTCTCGGGCGTCCGCTCCGGGCGAGCAGGCAGCTTCGGCCTCGTGCTCGGCGTGGACCGGGGTGTCGGACCCGACGCGCTGCTCGCCGCCGGTGCGGACCTCGTGGTCTCCGACCTCGGCGAGCTCGACGCGTCCATCCTGACCCGCTCAGCCGGTACGTCGGCCGGTGCGGCCGAGGGCACCTCTGCACGCACCGACGGGGGAGAGCAGTGAGCCCTCGCACGCCTGCCGAGAAGCAGCACGTCGACCGCAGCAGGTTCCCGGCCGACGAGTGGCGCCTCGTCGAGAAGCGTTTCTCGACCGAGGACCTCGGGGTCACCGAGACGCTGTTCTCGGTCGCCAACGGCTACCTCGGGCTGCGCGGCAACGTCGAGGAGGGGCGCGAGTCCCACACCCACGGCACCTTCGTCAACGGCTTCCACGAGACGTGGCAGATCCGCCACGCCGAAGAGGCCTTCGGCCTCGCGCAGGTCGGCCAGACGATCGTCAACGCCCCCGACGCCAAGGTGATCCGCCTGTACGTCGACGACGAGCCGCTGCTGCTGCCCGTCGCCGAGCTCGTCGACTACGAGCGCTCCCTCGACATGCGCGACGGCGTGCTGCGCCGCGAGATCGTGTGGATCACCCCCGGCGGCAAGCGGGTGCGGATCCGGTCGCAGCGCATGGTGTCCTTCGCGGAGCGCCACCTCGCGGTGATGACCTTCGAGGTGACGATGCTCGACGAGTCCGCGCCCGTCGCGATCTCCTCGCAGATCCTCAACCGGCAGGACGGCGAGGACGAGTACCACGTGCGCGCCGCCGCGATGGGCGAGGGCTTCGACCCGCGCAAGGCGAACCAGTTCACCGACAGGGTGCTGCACCCGCAGATGCAGTCGGCGGACGACGACCGTCTGGTGCTCTCGTACTCGGTGGCGAACTCGGGCATGACGCTGGCCGTCGCGGCCGAGCACCACATGGTGACGGACAACCTCGTCGACCTGCACACCTTCGTCGAGGGCGACGTGGCCAAGCACGTGTTCCGCGTGGACGCGCAGCCCGGCCAGCCGATCCACCTCACCAAGACCGTGGCCTACCACACCTCCCGTGGCGTCCCGGCGCGCGAGCTCGTCGACAGGTGCGGCCGCACCCTCGACCGCGCGCGGCGTGACGGGCTCGAGGGCACCTTCCGTGCGCAGCGGACGTGGCTCGACGAGTTCTGGGCCCGCTCCGACGTCGAGATCCCCGGCCAGCCGGAGATCCAGCAGGCCGTGCGCTGGAACCTGTACCAGCTGGCGCAGGCGACGGCGCGCGCCGAGGGCAGCGGTGTCCCCGCCAAGGGCCTGACAGGTTCTGGCTATGGAGGCCACTACTTCTGGGACACGGAGATCTACGTGCTCCCGTTCCTCACCTACACGAGTCCCCGGTACGCCCGGAACGCGCTGCGCTTCCGCTACCAGATGCTCGACGCGGCGAGGAAGCGCGCGAGCCAGGTGTCCCAGCTCGGGGCGCTGTTCCCGTGGCGCACCATCAACGGCGAAGAGGCCTCGGCGTACTACGCCGCGGGCACCGCGCAGTACCACATCGACGCCGACGTCAGCTATGCGCTCGTCCAGTACGTGCTCGCGACAGGGGACCGTGAGTTCCTCGAGCGCGAGGGCGTCGACATCCTCGTCGAGACCGCGCGCATGTGGGCCGACCTCGGGTTCTGGCGGGTCAACGGGGACGACGAGTTCCACATCCACGGTGTCACCGGCCCTGACGAGTACACGACAGTCGTCAACGACAACCTCTTCACCAACGTCATGGCGCGCTTCAACCTGCGTGCCGCTGTGCGGGCTCTCGAGATCATCGGCGAGACGGACCCTGCGTCCAGGGCCGACGTCGACGCCCGTCTGGGCATCACGCCCGCCGAGGTGCACGAGTGGTCCAAGGCCGCCACGAAGATGTCGATCCCGTGGGCCGAGCACCTGGGCATCCACCCGCAGGACTTCCACTTCCTCGAGCGCGAGGTGTGGGACGTCGCGGCGACCCCGGCCGACCGCCGGCCGCTGCTGCTGCACTACCACCCGCTCGTCATCTACCGCTACCAGGTGCTCAAGCAGGCCGACGTGGTGCTCGCGCTGTTCCTCCAGGGGAACCAGTTCACCGCCGAGGAGAAGCTCGCGGACTTCGAGTACTACGACCCGTTGACCACGGGCGACTCGACGCTCTCGGGTGTGGTGCAGTCGATCGTGGCTGCTGAGGTCGGGTACCAGGACCTCGCGCTCGAGTACTTCGAGAAGTCCGTCTACGTGGACCTCGCGAACCTGCACGCCAACGCCTCCGACGGTGTCCACGTGGCCTCGGCCGGTGGCTCGTGGTCGGCGCTCGCCTTCGGCTTCGGTGGCATGCGCGACCACGACGGGCACGTGGCCTTCGACCCGCGCCTGCCGGCGTCGTGGGACTCGCTCACCTTCCGGGTGACGGTCAAGGGCTCGCGCCTGCGCGTCCACCTCACGGCCGACGCGATCGAGCTCACCTGCGAGACCGGCGACGGCGCGCACGTCTCGGTCCGCGGCGAGCAGGTCGACGTCCGCCCGGGCGAGCCGACTGTCGTCGCCCTCGCCGACCAGGGGCCGCGACGCTCGGGTCGCCCGAGCATGCGCCGGCTCTCGGGCAACCGGCGCGAAGACGGCACGCTCATCCAGGCGACCGTCCCGCACTCCTGAGACGGAGCCGTCGCCAGACGCGACGGCGAGCAGGACGACGGCCAGCAGGACGATGGCCAGCAAGACGACAGAGCGCGGCGCTCCGACCGGTGATCCGGTCGGAGCGCCGCGCTCTGTCGTCTCCAGGCGCGGTCGTCTCCAGATGCGGTGGTCTCCAGACGCGGTCGTCCTCAGACGAGGTCGTCGTCAGACGCGCACGACCTCCCGCACGACGGTCCGCGAGGCCGCGGCGCCCGCGAGGACGAGCCCGGCCGCGACCCCCACGCTCACCACGAACTGCACCACGACAGACCATTGCGCGATCATGCCCGCGCCGAGCACCGGCAGCATGAAGAGCAGCGCGAAGCCCGCCGACGTCCCGACTGTCACGACGAGCGGGATGAAGGTCTCGCGCATCCGGGCAGAGTCGAGGACCCGCAGGTCCGTCCCGGCGAGGGACAGGGCGCGGTACTCCTCCCGCTGCGCGATGACGTTGCCCGCCTGCATCACGCCCGTGGAGACGGCCGCGAGCAGCCCGGCGATGCCGAGGGTGAGGTATCCGCCCGTCGCGACGTCCCCGAGGAACTGGGCGTCTTCGGGCGAGGCGCCCGACGAGGCCGACGAGAACAGCGACGTGATGCTCGCGAGCCCCGCGATGAAGGTCGCGAGCGCGACCCCGCCGACGCTGCGCCACGCGGTCTTGGGGTCGTCGATCATCCGACGTCCGGCGAGCAGCGTCGCGGCGGTGCGGGCTCTGTGGGCGGTCACCCGCCCGACGACCCACACCGTGAAGGGTCCGACGAGGTTGAGCGTGGTGAAGCCGAGGACGAGCATCACCCCGATGACCGACAGACCCACCTGCCCGAAGGACGTGGTGACGACCGCGAAGACGATGACGGCACCCACCGCGACGGCGGCGCGCAACCAGGTGAGCCCAGGCGGCTGGACCCGGTTGGCCACGCCGAGGGGCGTGATCGCGACCCTGCGCAGGCTCATGGTCGAGGACACCACGGCGATGAGCACGACCCCGGCGAGGGCCGCGAGGATGATCGGCACCCCTGTCCACAGCTCGGCGAGCTCGAAGGTGCGGCCCTGGAACCTCAGCAGCGAGACCAGCGGGATCAGCGCGAGGTACCCGACGACACCGAGCAGGGCGCCGGTGACGGCCTGCGCTGTGGCGTCGAGGACCGTGAGCCCGGTGACCTGACCCGTCGAGGCACCGGCGAGCCGCAGCGCGGCCAGCCGGGCGTCCCGGCGGGCCACGGCCAGGCGTGCGGCTGCGGCCCCGAGGGTTGTGAGCGGCACGACGAGCAGCCCCGAGGCGATCCACGCGAACATGACGTAGGAATCGGCGTCTGCGTCCGCTCCCGGTGCGGCCGCGCGGTCGACGAAGGCACCGACTCCGCCGAGCACGACGAGCAGGAGCGCTGTCGCGACCGCGAAGGCGATGATCGCCAGGGTGGTCGTCAGACGTTGCGGGTCGCTGCTCGACGCACCCCGGCGCCGCAGCAGCCGCCACAGGGACCAGGTCGTGGTCATCGGGCCTGCCCTCCGGGCTGCTGGGGTGCGGGTGCCTGCTGGGGCGCGGGCGCGGGCGCGTGCGGGGCGGACGGCGCGGTCGCCTGCTGAGTGGCGGGTGCCGGGGGCTGGTGACCCGCCGGGGCGTAGAACTCGCCCGAGACCAGGCCGTCACGCATCGCCACGGTGCGCGAGCACCAGCGCGCGACCGTCGGGTCGTGCGTGACGACCACGAGGGCCGCGCCGCTGCGAGCCGCGGCCTGGGTCAGGACGGCCATCACCTCGGCTCCGGTCGTCTGGTCGAGCGCGCCCGTCGGCTCGTCGGCGAAGATCACGCCGGGCGAGCCGACGAGCGCCCGGGCGATCGCCACGCGCTGCGCCTGACCGCCCGAGAGCTCGCCGGGGCGACGGTCTTCCATCCCGGCGAGGCCGAGCTCGCCCAGCCGCACGGCGGCAGTCGCGACGGCCTGCGCCCGCGGCATGCCGCCGAGCATGAGCGGCAGCGCGGCGTTCTCGACTGCCGGGAGCTCGGGCAGCAGCTGGCCGGACTGGAAGACGAAGCCGAAGTCGGAGCGCCGCAGAGCTGTGCGCTGCGTGTCCTTGAGGGAGGCGATGTCCTGCCCCTTCCACAGCACCGACCCCGACGTCGGGCGCACGATCCCGGCGAGGCAGTGCAGCAGCGTGGTCTTGCCGGAGCCCGAGGGGCCCATGATCGCGACGGACTCGGCGGGGACGATCGACAGGTCGACTCCCGCGAGGGCGTGGGTGGCTGTCGGGCCGGTGCCGTAGACCATCTGCAACGACCGGGCGGCGAGGAGCACAGGGGCTGGGGGCGGGGGTGTGGGCTGCATACGTCCAGCCTCGCGTCCGGGGTGGTCGTCCTGCATCGGGCGAGGGACGGGTCTGGGACGTCTGGGGGTCGGTCTCCGGGTGGAGCCGGGCCAGGGGTGGGTCACCTGTCAGGGGGACGGGGTCCTCGTGGCCCTGCACCCCGAGCGTGCTCGGGGAGGGCGTCTCGACGGCCCGCGAGTCGGCTGGGGAAGGCACCTGGCCAGCACGCCGGTTAGGCTCGGGACCGCCGCTCCGTCGAGCGTGCGGTGCGGACCGAGAGCTGTGGTCTGCACGCTGGTCGAGGAGCCGGCCGACCCTGGGTGGGACGGCCGCGCAACGAGGTGGAGGAGTCGTCCATGGGCGTCGTCGTCGGGCTGTACAGGATCGCGGTCGCGGTGTTCGCGCTCATCGGCACGCAGGAGATCTGGCGGGACGGTGACCCCTCGGGTCTGGTCTACTTCACCAACCAGTCCAACCTGCTGCTCGCGGTCGTCTTCGTGTGGGCCGGGTTCGCGTCCTTCGCCCGTCAGCCCCAGCCGCCGGCCTGGCTCAAGGGTGCTGTCACGCTGTTCATCCTCATCACCGGTCTCGTGGCGTACTTCATCCTGCCGCCCGACGCGCCCGGAGAGCCGACTGTCGTGCTCGGCCTGACCGACGGGCAGATCGTCCACCAGCTCACGCCGGCACTCGCGCTGCTCGACTTCCTGCTCTTCGACCCGCACCGTCGTCTGCGGGTCAAGAACGCCGCGCTGTGGCTGCTGTACCCGGTCGCGTACTGCGCCTTCACGACCGTCCGCGGCGTCGTGCTGCCGGACACCGACTACCCCTACGGCTTCGTCGACGTCGCCGAGATCGGGTACCTCGGGCTCGTGCAGAACGTCGTGCTCTACGGCGTCGGGTTCTTCGTGCTCGGTCTGGTGATCGTCGGGATCGACCGGGTGCTGCCGCGCAACCCTGTGATCGGGCCGAAGGTACCGGCCGGTGGGCGGTCCGGCGGACGGTCGGGATCGGCGCGAGGGCGCGGGTCGCGGAGCCGTTCGGAGGGGTGAACCGGTCTGGCCGCTAGCCCCGGAGCGGGCACCGTCTCCGCTCGCTCAGGGCGCGGGGCGAGCCAGACGAGGGCAGCGTGTCGTGGCTCACTGAGAACTGATTTGGCGTCTGGGTCCCCACCCCTGTAACGTTTCTCTCGGTTCACCGGGCGCCCGTAGCTCAACGGATAGAGCATCTGACTACGGATCAGAAGGTTGGGGGTTCGAATCCCTCCGGGCGCACCACCCGAACGAACGGCCTCAGTCCTCGGACTGGGGCCGTTCGTCGTTGGTGGGCTGTGCCACCCTCAGAGACCCGCTCGGCCGGCCTCGAGGTCGCACCCCCGAGACCGAGGTCGTACAGACACGCCAGATCTCGCCGCCGGACGCCGTCGGACGGCGTGTCCGGGCGACCTCGGCGCACGAGGGGCGACTTCGGCGCACGAGGGGCGACTTCGGCGCACGAGGGGCGACTTCGGCGCACGAGGGGCGACTTCGGCGCACGAGGGGCGATTCGGCGCACGAGGGGCGACCTCGGTGCAGGCCGGGCGACTTCGGCGCACGGAGGGGCGACCTCGGCCCTGGTCGCGCGGCGTCGGCGCAGGGCTGTCGTTGACAGGCTCGCACCCCTGACCTGCGGGAGTTCTCGCTCTCAGGCGTTGTGGGTACTCTCAGTCCGACCCCGGCCAGCAGACGTGGCGCGCCGACGCGCCCGTGCCCCCCGCGCTGGCCACCGGACTCAGGAGCGCACTTGTGATCCGCATCGGCATCGTCGAGGACGACGCGGCGAGCGCACGTCTGCTCGTCGAGCACCTGCGCCGCTACGAGCGCGAGCACGACGAGGACTTCGCCGTCTCCCTCTTCGACGACGGCAGCAAGGTCGTCGACGGCTACCGCCCGGACTACGACATCTTGCTGCTCGACATCCAGATGGCCGAGATGGACGGCTTCACCGCCGCGGAGAAGATCCGCCAGGTCGACAGCGACGTCATCATCGTGTTCATCACCAACATGGCCCAGTACGCGATCCGCGGCTACGAGGTCGACGCGCTGAGCTACGTGCTCAAGCCGGTCCCGTACTTCGCGTTCTCGCAGGAGATCAAGCGGTCGCTCCAGCGGATCCGGCGGCGGTCGGCCGACTACCTCATGCTGTCGGTCGACGGGGCGCTCATCCGCGTGGACACCGCGCAGATCGTGTTCATCGAGAGCATCAAGCACCGCGTCGTGGTGCACACGACCGACGGCCAGTACTCGATGGTGGGTGCCCTCAAGGCCATGGAGGCCCAGCTCGAGGGCAAGAACTTCTTCCGCAGCAACAGCTGCTACCTGGTGAACCTGCGGCACGTGACAGGCGTCAAGCAGAGCACCTGCCAGATGGTCGGCGGCCACGACCTCACCATCAGCCGGCCGCGCAAGCGGGGCTTCCTCGATGCGCTGACCGACTACGTGGGCGGCCGCGGCGCATGACTCTCGACGTCCTCCCGGACATCCCGCGCGAGCTCACGGGCCTCGCGGAGTGGGCGGCGTGCATGATCTACGTGCTGCTGCGCCAGAACCGCCTGCGCCCGACGCGCCTCGCGCTGCTGTCGGCGGTCGCGCTCGGCGTGCTC
Source organism: Sanguibacter sp. Leaf3 (assembly GCF_001425965.1). Lineage (NCBI taxonomy): Bacteria > Bacillati > Actinomycetota > Actinomycetes > Micrococcales > Sanguibacteraceae > Sanguibacter > Sanguibacter sp. Leaf3. The sequence goes on from NZ_LMRH01000003.1 coordinate 375,352, forward strand.
GTGGGCGTGCAGGTCGGGGCGGGGATGCTGCCGCTCGGCTGGTGGCCCGTCGGCATGGCGGCGTCGGCGGCCTGCATGTACCTGTTCCTCTACGCGGCGACGAGCGCACCGGTCCGCGACGCCGGGTACTTCTGCGCGCGGGCCCTCGTGCTCGCGGAGCTCGTCGCGGCGCTGCACTGGCAGATCCACTGCTTCTTCTTCCTCCTCGGTGACGCCCACCCCGGTGACGCCGGGCTGGGTGGACCGGCGCGCGTCCTCACCTTCGCGGTCGTCTACGTGGCCGCCTTCGCGATCGCGTACCTCGTCGAGGCACGCCACTTCAGGCCCTCGCAGCCCCTCGACGTCACGGGGCGCGACCTCGCCTCGGCTGCGGCGATCGCCCTCGTGACCTTCGGCATGAGCAACCTCAGCTTCCTCAACGCGAGCACACCCTTCAGCGGGCGCCTCGGCTTCGAGATCTTCTACATCCGCACCCTCGTGGACCTCTGCGGCTTCGTCGCGCTCTACGCCCAGCAGGGCCAGCGGCTGCAGCAGCACGCGAAGGGCGAGCTCAAGGCGATCGACGAGATCTTGCGCAGCCAGCACCAGCAGTACCTGCAGTCCAAGCGCAGCATCGAGCGGGTCAACCGCAAGTACCACGACCTCAAGCACCAGGTCGGCGTGATCCGCGCCGAGGTCGACCCGCGCAAGCAGGAGTCGTACCTCGACGAGCTCGAGGCGACCATCAAGGACGTCGAGTCGCAGAGCAAGACGGGCAGCAGCGTCCTCGACGTCATCCTCACCACCAAGCACCTGGAGTGCGTCGAGCGGGGCGTCGACCTCACCTGCGTCGCGGACGGCAGCCTGCTCGGCTTCATGACGGTCATGGACGTCAGCGCGCTGCTCGGCAACGCCCTCGACAACGCGATCGAGGGGGCGTCGCGCGTCGAGGACCCGCAGAAGCGGCTCGTCAAGATGGCGCTCTTCGCCCGGGACGACCTCGTGGTCATGACCTTCGAGAACTACTTCGACGGCGAGGTGCGCACCGAGGGCGGGCAGATCGTCACCCGTCGCGGCGACCGCGACAGGCACGGCTACGGCCTCAAGAGCATCCGGTACACCGCCGAGAAGTACGGCGGCTCGATGACCGTGCGGACCGACGGCGGCTGGTTCGTCGTGCGGCTGCTGATCCCCGTCCCGCGCGACTTCGTCCGCACCGAGCCGACGGCTCTCGAGATCAGCTGACCGGCTGCCTGGCGGTCCCGGGGCACGTGGTGCCCTGAGGTACCTGCGGTGCCGTGCCTGGCCGGCTCTCGAGGGCGGCGCTCACGCGCGCTGATCTGACCGGTGCCTCGCCTGCGCGGTCGTCTCGTCCTACGGGAGCCTCGTCCGCGCGGTCGACTTGTCTGACGTGTGCCTCACCCGTGCCGCCGTCTCGTTCGACCCGACCCGACCCGAGCCGGAGTCCAGGCCCACCCGCCCGGTCATACCGCCCCGGCCTCCCAGACCCGCCCCCAGCGCCCGCCCGGCACCTCCGCCCCCGCCTGGGACCGCTCCCGGCGACAGGTTGTGCACCCAGAACGACAGGTTCTGCAGGACGGCCAGGCGCGGCTCCCGGGGTGCGCTTCAGTGGTCTCGCTGGGACCCGACGACTGTGGTGGGGGCCCGACAGTCGATGACGACACGCGTGCGTCAGGCACGCGCAAGGAGAGGGAAGGTCGATGAAGACTACGACGACGGCACCACGTCGCCACCGCACGACGAAGGGCATCCAGGGGGCAGCGGCGCTCACCGGTCTGGCGATGCTCGCGATCGCCGGGTGCTCCGGCAGCACCCCGGCGGACGGCACGACCGAGGGCGCCACAGGCACCTTCACGACGCGTGAGGTCACCGACGGGAAGACCACCTTCACCGTCGTCACCAACCCGGGCGACGGCCCTGTCCTCTCCTACGGCGCAGACAGCGGGATCGAGATCCTGTCCGAGGAGGTCGACGGCTCGACCCTCGCCTTCAAGGACATGAACGCCAACGGGACCCTCGACACGTGGGAGGACTGGCGCGAGGACGACAGCGTCCGCGCCGCCGCGCTCGCCGAGGAGCTCTCGGTCGAGCAGATCGCCGGGCTCATGCTCTTCAGCTCCCACGAGCGCTCGCCCGCTGACGGCATCACCGACGCGCAGAAGACGTACATGGAAGAGTCGCGCCTGCGCAACGTGCTCAACGCCGGCCCCAACGACGTCGAGGCCAACGTCACGTGGTCCAACCAGCTCCAGGCGCACGCCGAGTCGCTGGTCACCGAGGACGAGCCCTACGTCCCGGTCAACTTCAGCTCTGACCCGCGCTCGACCGCGGAGAGCGGCGGCAGCTACAACGCCTCGGGCGACATCTCGCGCTGGCCCTCGAATCTCGGCCTCGCCTCGACCTTCGACGTCGCGCAGGTCAGCGCCTTCGCCCAGATGTCCTCGGCCGAGTACCGCGCGCTCGGCATCACCACGGCGCTCAGCCCGCAGATCGACCTCGCGACCGAACCGCGCTGGCTCCGGGTCGACGGGACCTTCGGCGAGAACGTCGAGCTCACGAGCGAGATGGCTGCTGCCCTCGTCGACGGGCTGCAGAGCTCGCCCGAGACCGACGGCTGGGGCTCCGAGTCCGTCGCCGCGATGATCAAGCACTGGGCCGGCGACGGCCCCGGTGAGGGCGGCCGCGAGTCGCACACCTCGGTCGGCAAGTACGGCGTGTACCCGGGCGACAACTTCGACGCGCACACCGAGGCCTTCCTCGGGGCTGTCGACTCCGCGGCCGTCATGACCGCCTACTCGATCGCCCTCGACGGCGACGGCGAGCCGCTGTTCGGCGAGCGCGTCGGCAGCGCCTACGACTCCGTGCGCACGGGTCTGCTGCGCGAGAGCTTCGACGGCGTGGTCGTCACCGACTGGGCCGTCACGGCCGGGGGCAGCACCGACCCCGACGCGATGATCGGCACCTCGTGGGGAGCCGACGACATGACCGTCGCCGAGCGCCACTACGCGGTCCTCAAGAACGACGTCGACATGTTCGGCGGCAACAACGCCGTCGAGCCCGTGCTCGAGGCCTACGACATGTGGCAGGCCGACTTCGAGGCCGGGACCAACGACGTGGACGCCGACACCCGGTTCCGCGAGTCCGGCACCCGCATCCTCACGATGCTGTTCCAGCCTGGCCTCTACGAGAACGCCTTCCTCGACCTCGAGGAGTCCGAGGCCGTCCTCGCCTCCGAGGACAAGGTGGCCGCCGGCTACGCGGCCCAGCTCGCCTCGACGGTGATGCTCAAGAACGACGGCGAGACCGTCGCCGCCTCCGACGTCGAGTCGTGGAAGGACAAGACCGTCTACATCCCGCGGTCCTACGACACCGGCTTCGACGGCACCTTCGGACCCGGCGAGTACGTCGAGGGTCCTGGTCTGGACGTCGAGACCGCCGAGCAGTACTTCGGCACCGTCGTCACGGACGAGGCTGTCGAGGACGCCGACGGCGTGGTCACCAGCTACACGGCTCCTGACCTCACCGACGTCGACCTCGTCCTGGTCGGCATGACCAGCCCGAACAACGGCAGCAACTTCACCAGCGCAGGTCAGGACGCCGAGACCGGCGCCTGGTACCCGCTGTCCCTGCAATACCGCCCGTACACGGCGGACGGCGAGAACGTCCGTGAGGTCTCGATCTCGGGTGACATCCTCCCGGACGGCACGCAGGAGAACCGCTCCTACCTCGGCGCGACGTCACGGATCGCGAACGAGTCCGCCCTCGACTCCTTCGAGCGGGCGACGGCTGCGGTCGAGGCCAGCGGCAAGGACATCCCGGTGATCACGCTGCTCAAGGCGAAGAACCCGACGGTCCCGACCGAGTTCGAGGCCGCCTCCGACGCGATCCTCGTCGGCTTCGGCATCAGCGACCAGGCGCTCATCGAGGTCGCCCTCGGTCTGCACGAGCCCCAGGGCCGTCTGCCGATCGGCTTCCCGGCGTCGATGGACGCCGTCGAGGCGCAGCTCGAAGACGTCGGCGAAGACACCGAGCCCTACGTCGACTCGGCCGGCAACGCCTACGAGTTCGGCTTCGGTCTGAGCTACTCGGGCCCGATCGCCGACTGAACCAGAGCACGAGCCCGGGTGGTCGGCGGCGCAGGCCGCCGGCCACCCGGGGACCGGCCCGGCAGGCGCGACCAGCGCCCGCAGGTACCGGGACGCACGACAGGCAGCGGGGCAGGCCCGCCGCCACACCTCACCTCACAGGAGAAGACATGAAGCGGAACACGATGCTCACCAGGAGCCTCGGTCTGGCCATCGCCGTCACGGCGACCTTCGGGCTCGCCGCGTGCGGCAGCGACGACAGCAGCTCGAGCGACTCCTCGGCGAGCGCCACGACAGCAGCAGCCGACGGAGGGTCGGACACCGCAGCAGCGGACGTCGACGTCGCCGAAGACCTCGAGGCCGCCCGCACGGCCGTCGCCGACGCGCTCGCCGAGGACGACTCCTGGGGTCAGATCATGCTGGCGAGCGACGTCAAGGCGCCGACCGTCAAGTACGGCATGCTCGTCGTGCCGTACACCCCCTCGGACGCCGCCTCGCGCGTGCAGGGCACCGTGACGATCACCGACGGCGCGTACACGATCGACGCCGACTCCGCCGCGACCGGCGAGACCTGGGTGATCGACCAGGACGGCACCATCACTGCTGCCGAGTAGCAGCAGCGCCCGGTCCTCAGGCCGGGCACCCCGCGGGACGCCGGGCCTCCGGCGCACCGCAGCACCACCCGATCGCAAGGCAGCGGTGAGCAGCGAGCATCCCACCCCCTGACCTGATCACCGCTCGCACCCGAGGGAGAACGCAGTGAACGCCAAGGCGAAGAATGCCGATCGCGCGAAGACGCCGATGTCGAACAAGAAGTACCTGGGGATCTGGGTCCCCGTGCTGGCCACGGTGACCGTCGTGACCGTGGTGGCCAACGTGGGGCTCAACGTCGCCGGCGGCTGGGTCGCGTCCCAGCTCGGGTCCGGGACGTACACCTTCACGAACGCCGAGAAGTCTGCTGAGTGGGACACCGACTACTACACGTCAGACTTCGCCTCGATCGACGAGGTCGACGAGGCCGCCAAGGCTCTTGTCGAGGAGATCGCGGCCTCGGGCATCGTCCTGGCCAAGAACGAGGCCGGCGCGCTGCCCCTCGCGGCGTCCTCGAAGGTCACGATGCTCGGCCGCGCGGCGGCCGACCCGGTCTTCGGCGGCTCCGGCTCGGGCTCGGTCGACACGAACTCTGCCGTCACCGCGCGCGGTGGGCTCGAGAACGCGGGCCTCACGGTCAACGACACGGTCTTCGGCGTCATCAGCACCTTCGCCGAGGAGAACCCTCGCGGGCACATCGAGATGGACAACCCCGAGGCGTCGACGTACACCGTCGGCGAGCTCCCGGTGGCCTCCTACGAGGCGCAGGCGGGCTCCTTCGCGGAGAACCCTGACGCGGGGATCATCTTCATCGGCCGACCCGGCGGTGAGGGCGGCGACCTCACGCAGGACATGGTCGCCGAGGGCGAGACCGCCGAGCCCGGTGAGCACCAGCTCGAGCTCAACGCCGACGAGCGCGACCTCGTCGAGCTCGCCAAGGACAGCTTCGACACCGTGGTCGTCGTGGTCAACGCCTCGACGACCCTCGAGATGGGCGCCCTCCAGGACGACCCCGAGATCGACGCGATCCTGCTCGCCGGCTCACCCGGCGCGACGGGCTTCAACGCCCTCGGTCGGGTCATCACCGGTGACGTGAACCCCTCGGGCCGCACGGCCGACCTCTGGGCCGCCGACTTCACGGCCGACCCGACCTTCGCGAACTTCGGCGAGTTCGTCTACGACAACATCGAGGCGTCCTTCCCCGTCGCCGCGATCGAGACCGCCACCTCCAACGCGACCGTCACCCCGGACGCGCCCTTCGTCAACTACGCCGAGGGCATCTACGTCGGGTACCGCTACTACGAGACGGCCGCGGCCGAGGGCTTCCTCGACTACGACGAGGCCGTCGTCTACCCCTTCGGCTACGGCCTGAGCTATTCCGACTTCGCGTGGGAGCTGGTGGGCAGCGAGGCCGGTGCCGTGGACGGCACGATCTCCGCGACGGTCGAGGTCACCAACACCGGTGACGTCGCCGGCAAGGACGTCGTCGAGCTGTACTACTCCGCGCCCTACACCCCCGGCGGCATCGAGAAGTCTGACGTCGTGCTCGGCGGCTTCGCCAAGACCGGCCTGCTCGAGCCCGGCGCGAGCGAGACCGTGACCCTCGAGATCTCCGTCGAGGACATGGCCTCCTACGACCACCTCGGCGAGCAGGCCTACGTGCTCGAGGCCGGCGACTACGCGCTGACCCTGCGGACCGACTCCCACACCGTGGCGCCCGGCACCGAGCCGATCACCTACACGGTCGACTCCGACGTCGTGTACTCCGGCGAGGACCACAGGTCGACCGACCTCTCCGAGGTCACCAACCGCTTCGACGACGTCTCGGCCCAGTTCACCACCGAGCCGACTGAGGGCAAGGTCCTCTCGATGTCGCGGGCCGACTTCGCCGGGACCTTCCCGACGGCGCCGACCCCGGACCTCTTCGTCGCGAGCGACGCGACGGTCGAGGACTTCAAGCCCTGGGACCACGAGGCTCAGGCTGCTGCCTTCGACGGTGAGGACCCGACGACTGACGCAGCGACCGAGACGGCGCTCGTCGACCTCCGCGGTCTGCCGAAGGACGACCCCGCCTGGGACTCGCTCCTCGACTCGCTCTCGACAGGCGACATGACCGACATGCTGCTCAACGGCGCGTACCAGACGGCCGCGATCGGCTCGATCGCCAAGCCGGCGACCGTCGAGCCTGATGGCCCCGCCGGGCTGTCCTCCTTCATCAACTCCTCGATCAACGGTGTCGCCTACCCCTCGCAGGTGCTCATCGCCCAGACCTGGGACGTCGATCTCGGCTCCGCGATGGGCACGATGATCGGCAACGAGGTGCTCCAGAAGGACCTCAACGGCTGGTACGCCCCTGCGGTCAACCTGCACCGCTCGCCCTTCGGCGGACGCAACTTCGAGTACTACTCCGAGGACCCGCTGCTGTCCGGCGCGCTCGCGACAGCCGTGTCGAACGGCGCAGCGAGCAAGGGCGTCTACACGATGCTCAAGCACTTCGCGCTCAACGAGCAGGAGACCAACCGCGTCAACAACGGCATCGCGACGTGGGCGACCGAGCAGACGATCCGCGAGGTCTACCTCAAGCCCTTCGAGATGGTCGTCAAGGACACCTCGATGCCGGTGCGCTACATCTCCGACGACGAGGGCACGATCGCCGAGACGACCATCGGCGCCGGCGGGATCATGAGCTCCTTCAACCGGATCGGCGCCGTCTGGGCCGGTGGCTCCGAGGCGCTCATGACGGACGTGCTGCGCGGGGAGTGGGGCTTCGAGGGCTTCGCCATCTCGGACTTCAACCTCTACCCGTACATGAACCCGAACCAGAGCATCAGTGCCGGCACCGACCTCACGCTGACCTTCCAGCCGTCGAAGTCCCTCGCCGACACGGAGTCCGCCAAGGCCCGGACCGACATCCGGGAGGCGACCCACAACATCCTGTTCACGGTCACCAACTCCAACGCGATGAACGGGATCGCCCCCGGCGCGACCGTCGACTACACGCCGCCCACCTGGGTCTACGTCCAGATCGGCGCGAGCATCCTGCTCGGGCTGCTCGTGGCCGGCGGCATCTTCATGGTGACGCGCCGGGTCCGGCGTCACCGCGGGGCCGACAGCTCCGTGGTCGCGACCGAGTCGCACGACGAGCACGCCTCCGCCTGACGACGAGTCGTCGCCCCGCGTCAGGCAGGTGGTCTCCACCGCCTGCCTGACGCGGACCCGGACCGGGCCCCTGGACGGAGCCCTGTCCCAGACCGGGCTCGCGAGGTGCTGGGCCGCCCTGCCCAGCACCCGCCGGACGCCCACACCCGGACACACGAAGGAAGCAGCAGGTCATGACGGCAGAACTCACGGTCCTCGAGAAGGCCGCGCTCCTCAGCGGGAAGAACGTGTGGGAGACCCGCGCGGTCCCGCGGGCGGGCATCCGCTCGCTGTTCCTCGCGGACGGACCGCACGGCGTCCGCAAGCAGCTGGGCTCCTCCGACCACCTCGGGCTGCACGCCTCGCAGCAGGCCACCTGCTTCCCGACGGCCGCGACGATCGCGAACAGCTGGGACCCCGAGCTCGCCGAGGAGATCGGCCGTGCGCTCGGCGCCGAGGCCGCCCACCAGGAGGTCGACGTGCTGCTCGGCCCGGGGCTCAACATCAAGCGCAGCCCGCTCGGCGGCCGGAGCTTCGAGTACTTCTCCGAGGACCCGATCCTCTCCGGGAAGCTCGCCGCGGGGTACGTCCGTGGCATCCAGTCCCAGGGGGTCGCGGCCTGCCCCAAGCACTTCGCGGCCAACAGCCAAGAGCTGCGCCGCATGGTCAATGACTCCGTCGTCGACGAGCGCACCCTCCGCGAGATCTACCTCACCGGCTTCGAGATCGTCGTCGAGGAGTCCGCGCCCCGCGCGATCATGTCCGCGTACAACCTGGTCAACGGCGTCTACGCCAACGAGAACCCCCACCTGCTGCAGTCGATCCTGCGCGACGAGTGGGGCTTCACCGGAGCCGTGGTGACCGACTGGGGCGGCTCGAACGACATCGTCGAGGGCGTGCGCGCAGGCAGCACCCTCGAGATGCCGGCCGCGGGCCTCGACTCGGCGCGGCAGCTGGTCGCGGCGGTCGAGGACGGCCGTCTGCGGCTCGCCGACCTCGACGCACGCGTCGCCGAGCTCCGCACCCTCGTGGCCGAGTCCCGCACACCGGGGACCGCTGCCCCGGTCGACCAGGACGCCCACCACGCCTTGGCGCGTCGGGCCGCAGCCCGCAGCGCCGTCCTCCTCAAGAACGACGACGCGCGGCTCCCGCTCGCGGCAGGCACCCGGGTCGCCGTGATCGGCGACTTCGCGCAGACCCCGCGCTACCAGGGGGCGGGCTCGTCGGCGGTGAACCCCACGCGGCTCGACAGCATCCTCGACACGATCGACGGCAGCGGCCTGACGACGACGGGCTTCGCGCAGGGCTTCCGGCGGGGCAGCGCGCCCGACGCCGACCTCGTGGCCGAGGCCGTCGCGGCAGCCCGCGGGGCCGACGTCGTCCTGCTCTTCCTCGGTCTCGACGAGATGGCCGAGTCCGAAGGGCTCGACAGGACGCACCTGCGGCTGCCCGACGCCCAGACCCAGCTGCTCGCAGCCGTCTCGGAGGCCAACCCTGAGGTGGTCGTCGTGCTGAGCGCCGGAGGTGTCGTCGAGATGCCGTGGGCCGGTTCGTGCCGCGCGCTCGTCCACGGGTACCTGGCCGGGCAGGCCGGGGCCGGTGCGCTCCTCGACGTCCTCACCGGGGTCGTCGACCCGTCGGGCCGGCTCGCCGAGACCGTGCCGCTCTCGCTCGCCGACACCCCGACAGCCCTGACCTTCCCCGGGACCGAGCGCACGGCCGAGTACCGCGAGGGCCTCTACGTCGGCTACAGGTACTACACGACGGCCGACGTCCCCGTGGCCTTCCCCTTCGGCTTCGGGCTCTCGTACACGAGCTTCGAGCACAGCGACCTCGTGGTGTCCCAGGACAGCGTGCAGGTCACGGTCCGCAACACCGGCGAGCGCGACGGCGCCGACGTCGTCCAGGTCTACGTCCGACGGGACTCCGCAGGCGTGCACAGGCCCGACCGCGAGCTCAAGGCCTTCGCCCGCGTCGAGGTCGCCGCGGGGGAGAGCGTGGTCGTGACGATCCCGCTCGACGCCAAGGCCTTCCGCCACTACGACGTCGAGTCGGGCGCATGGCAGGTCGAGCAGGGCGAGTACACGGTGCTCGTCGGCGCGCACGTCGACGACCTCAGGCTCTCCGCGCCGCTGACCGTCCGCGGCACGAAGCCCGCAGGACAGCCGGACCCGGCGCTGCCCGGCTACGTCTCGGGCCGGGTGCAGTCTGTGCCCGACGCCGAGTTCGCCGCGCTGCTCGGGAGGCCCCTGCCGCAGGCCCGCTGGACCGGCGAGCTCGGTCCCAACGACGCCCTCGGACGGATGGGGACCGCGCGCAGCCCGCTCGCGCGCCTCGCCCACAGGGTCCTGACCTGGCAGCTGCGGCGCAGCGAGAAGAAGGGCACGCCCGACCTCAACACGCTCTTCCTGCTCAACATGCCCTTCCGGGCGATCGGGAAGATGACCAACGGCTGGGTGAGCACCGAGATGGTCGACGGCATCGTCCGGGTCGTCAACGGCCACCTGCTGACCGGCGGGGCGGCCACGGTGCGCGGCCTCGTCCGCAACCTGCGCGCCAACCGTCGGACCGCCCGCGCGCTGCGCGACGCGTCCTGACCGCGCACCCCCCACCGCTACCCGAGCACCGACCGAAGAGAGAACGAACATCATGGTCACGCGCCTCAAGGCCGCCTGGAGCCGATTTGCCGAAGCCCGACCGGGAGTCGCGCAGTTCGTCGTGTTCTTCGCGCTGAGCAACGGGGTCACCGCCCTCCAGCTCGCGCTCATGCCCCTCGTCAAGTGGGCCTTCAGCCACACCGCCCTCATCGACACCGCGTTCCAGCACTGGCAGATCGGGTCGAACACCGACGGCTCGGCGTACTACGTCTTCGACTACGCCGCGGGCGCGCTGCCGCTCGGTGGGGGCGGTCTGGCATACTTCCTCGCGGTCCAGATCACCATCCTCGTGGCGCAGGTCATCAACTTCTTCGCCCAGCGGAGCATCACCTTCAAGTCGAGCAGCAGCATCGGCCGGGCGGCGTTCTGGTACCTCGTGGCGTACGTCCTCATCACCATCGGTGCCGCGGCCCTCCAGGGCCTGTACAAGGCGCCGATCTACGACCTGCTCATCGACACCTGGGGGCTCGGTGGGACGGGGGAGACGCTCGCCGACTTCGTCACCGTCATCATCAACAGCGCGATCTCCTTCTGGGTCTTCTTCCCGATCTTCAAGGTGATCTTCAAGAGCGACCCCGTCTCCGGGGCCGCCGCTGAGCCGAGCGAGCAGAAGGCATGAGCACCCAGGCGCACGTCCCCACCCACACCCGGCACGACGTGCCGGTGTCCCGTCGACGGGGTGCGACGGCCGGGGCCCGGACGGGGGTGTCCGTCGCGCCTGGCTCCAGGGTCGAGGTCCTCGCCCCGGTCCCCGAGCCGCTGCTGTCGGTCGTGGTCCCGAGCTACAACTCGCAGGACTACCTGGACAGGTGCCTCGACACTCTTGTGGGCGCCGGGTCTGAGCTGGAGATCATCGTCGTCGACGACGGCTCGACCGACGGGACCGCAGCCCTCGCGCAGACCTACGTCGACAGGTTCCCCGGTGCGGTGGTGCTCGTGAGCAAGCCGAACGGCGGGCACGGCTCCGCCATCAACACCGGGCTGGCGCGGGCGCGGGGTCGGTACCTCAAGGTCGTCGACAGCGACGACTGGGTCGACGAGGCGGCGCTCGCCCAGGTCCTCGACACGCTCCGCGGCTTCGCTACGTCAGGGTCGGACGTCGACCTCGTGGTGTCGAACTTCGTCTACGAGAAGGTCGGCAAGCGGCGCAAGGTCGCGGTCCGCTACCGCAACGCCCTGCCGCGCGGCCGCGTGTTCTCCTGGTCGCAGACGCGGCGGTTCCGCAAGCGCCAGTACCTGCTCATGCACTCGATGATCTACCGCACAGGCCTGCTGCGCGAGGTCGGCCTCGAGCTCCCCGAGCACACCTTCTACGTCGACAACCTGTACGCCTTCGTGCCGCTGGCCCGCGTCCGGTCGGCGTACTACCTCGACGTCGACCTCTACAGGTACTTCATCGGCCGCGAGGACCAGTCGGTCCACGAGTCCGTGATGCTCCGGCGCCTCGACCAGCAGCTCCGGGTCAACTGGATGATGCTGCGCCACCTGCGGTCGACCGAGGTCGAGGACAAGCGGATGCGCGACTACAGGCTGCACTACGTGCGGATCATCTGCGCGGTGTCGTCGATCCTGCTCGTCCGGTCCGGGACCCGCGCCTCGCTCGCGGAGAAGGACCAGCTGTGGGGCGAGATCCGCCGCGAGGATCCCTGGCTCTACCGACGCCTGCGCTGGAGCGCCATCGGCCAGCTCACCAACCTCCCCGGCCCGGCCGGCCGTCGTGTCTCCGTCCTGGCGTACAGGGTCGCGCAGCGGGTGGTCGGCTTCAGCTGACCGCAGGTGGTCGACCGTGGTTGTCCACCCCCTCTTGTCTGGCCATTCAACCCAGGGCTAGAATCGTGGCGTGAAGCCGCAGAAGACCCGCGACGTCATGAAGCACCTGCGGAACGCCGAGTGGGCGAGAGGTCGGTCGATGGACAAGACGACGTACGCCGTCGAGGTCGTCCGTGATGGACGCTGGTGGGTCTTCGAGATCCCCGAGCTGGGGACGGGCGGGCAGGCGATGAGTCTGGCGGAGGTCGAGCACGAGGCGCAGGGGGTCGCGGCGATGTGGCTGGACGTGCCGCCGGAGTCGATCTCGGTGGACGTCTCGGTGCGGGCCCCGGAGAGCGTCTTGGCGGAGTGGAGGCAGGCTGCCCTGGACGAGGAGCAGGCGCGAGCGGCGCAGGTGCAGGCTGCCGCACGTCGGCGCGCCGCGGTCGACGCGCTCCTCGAGCAGGGGTGGACCGTGATCGATACGAGCTACGTCCTCGGAATCAGCAAGCAGCGCGTCTATCAGCTCAGCACCGTCAGGGACCGTGAGAGGTCGAGCGCACCACGCCGTCGCGCCGCTGGCTGAGTCCTGACGCCTGAAGCCTCAGTCCGCCGAGGAGTCACCACCAGCCTGCCCACGCAGGACTGATGTCCCCATGGGCGGGTGAGGCCTGAGGCGGCAGACTGGGCGCACCGCTCCCCACGGCAGGTGGGGCGCCCGGCAGGAGGTCTCCGTGAGCAAGCCGTCACGACCGGCGCCGACAGCACCGGCACCGGCAGCACCGACCGGCTCGACCGTCCCGGACGACCGGCCGACGAGCGCTCTGCGTCAGGCGGCGCTACGGCTCGCGACGTCAGCGGTCACGACAGCCTTCAGGGTCTACCGCATCCACCCGGCGATCTGGCGCTTCACGGCCCGCAACTACCACCCGGCGATGGAGCGCTTCGCGCGGCTCAACGCCTGGATGATCTGCCAGCACGCGTACCTCGACGTCCCCGCGTACACGCGCTACGTCGAGGAGGGCGGCTTCAGGTTCCGCTGGTGGGACCTCACGAGCTACCGCCCGACCTCCAAGCACGACTACGTGGACCGCTACCCCGAGGACGAGCGCTGCTGGCACGGCGTCATCGAGACCGTCGGGACCGTCGTCGACGAGTCGAGCGGCTCGTCGGGCACGCCGTACAACTGGATGCGGTCCAGGCGGGAGCTCAACACCGTGCACAAGAACGTCGCCGGCTACATCACCCAGCTCTTCGGCACGCAGCGGCTCTTCGCGATCAACGCCTTCTCGATGGGGGCCTGGGCCACGGGCACCAACACCGGCATCGCGATGTCCAAGATCGCGATGGTCAAGAACACCGGCCCGGAGATCGACAAGATCGTCGACACCCTCCGGCACTTCGGCCCCCGGTACACCTACCTGGTCAGCGCGTACCCGCCGTTCCTCAAGCACCTGCGCGACCGCCTCGACGCCGAGGGCTTCGACTGGGACCGCTACGACCTCAACGGCTTCGTCGGCGGCGAGGCGCTCACCGAAGGGCTGCGCGACTACCTCGAAGAGCGCTTCGGGCGCGTGTACTCGGGTTACGGCGCCTCCGACCTGACGATCGGCATGGCCGGGGAGAGCGACCTGTCGGTGTGGCTGCGCCGCGCGCTGCTGACCAACGACAGGCTGCGCACCGAGATCCTCGGCGACGACGAGCACCGCACGCCGATGATCTTCCAGTACAACCCCCTCGAGACCTACCTCGAGACCACCGCCGACGACGAGCTGCTCGTCACGCTCAACTCCTCGGACATCATGAGCCCCAAGCTCCGCTACGACATCGGCGACGAGGCGAAGATCATCACCTTCCCCGAGATGCGCGCGGCCGTGCTCCGTGAGCCCGGCGGGGAGCGGTCACGTCTTGCTCTGGCCTTCGAGCGGGTCTTCGCGGCCCAGCGGATGAAGCTGCCCTTCGTGCTGCTCTTCGGCCGCAAGGACTCGACCATCTCGTACATGGGCGCCAACATCTACCCGCTCGACGTCGAGAACGGCCTCTACCTCGACAACCCGCACGCCGCGGACATCGAGTCCTTCCGCCTCGCCCTCGTCGACGTGGGTGAGCACGAGCAGCGCCCGGTGATCCACCTCCAGCTCCGCGCCGACGCCCACCTCGACGACGCCGGACGCGCCGAGCTGGCCGAGCGCTCGGCTGCCGGTGTCCTCACCCACCTCGCCGCGGTGTCGCGGGACATCGCCCAGTCCCTCGAGGAAGACCCGACCGCCGCCGACGTGCGCATCGAGGTCCATGCGCACGGCACCGGGCCCTTCGAGGGCGGGAGCACCAAGATCAAGAACGTCTACCTCGTCGACGAGTCCGACCGGAGCCCGGGCTCCGCCGGTGCGGTGCCAGCCGCGGCTGTCGACGACTCCCGCGAGCGCTGATGCGGACCACTGACTTCTCCCGAGCGCCACGGCAGGCGCGCGCCGCGGCGATGGTCGTCGCCGAGGTGGCCGAAGTGGCCGAGCTTGCTGACGCGCCTGACGTGCCTGACGCGAGGGCGTCGGGTGGCAGCGGCACCAGCGGCACCAGCGGCACCAGCGGCGCTAGCGCCGACGTGCGCCGGGCAGCCCGCTCCTGGGCGCGCCGAGCCCGCCGGACCTCGGCCACCGTCGACGGCGCCGTCTGGCAGACCGCCTACAGGCTGCGCGAACCCGAGCGGGTCCGTGGCGTCATCGCCTACCTGGAGACAGCAGAGCAGGCGCTCGCGCTCGCGGAGGCGCTCGCGGCGGACGGCCGGGGAGCGACGGTCCGCACCCGTGTCCTGGTCGCGGAGGAGTCCGGGTACTCCAACGGCGTGTGGCGCGCGGAGGGGCCGACGATGGCGCACGTCGAGCGCTTCACGCCTGTCACCCGCGAGGTCGAGCGCGGGGTCGAGCCGCCGCTCGTCGCCGACCCTCGCGTCACCGCGCGAGGCGCGAGCAGCCGACGAGGCGGCCGTGCAGGTCGCAGGCCTCGGGGGCCTGTGCGAGCACCCGGGTCACCGGTCGACGCGCACGCGATGTTCATCGGTGCTACCCGGTACCGCGGGCTGCGCTCGTGGCTGGTCCTCTCACGTGAGTGGTTCCCCATGGTCGCGAAGATGCGTCGCATGCACGGGTACCTGTGGCACGCCGTGTACTGGGAGGCGCCGTTCACGCTCGGCACGCTCGCGTTCTTCGAGACGCGCGACGACCTGCTGGTCTTCGCGCGGCTGCCCGAGCACCGTCGCCTCATGCAGTGGATCACCCGGGGTACCCGCAACGGGACGGGCGGGTACATCCGGCTGCACGTCGCCGCTGAGCCCGGTGGCGCCACGGATGGGGGCGACCGGGTGGATGTGCACCGCCCGGTCGACGACCGCGGCGCCCCGGACACGCACGGCACGGCGGACGAGCACCCGGGCGGAGCTTCCTCGTGAGGGTCGAGACGGTCCGGACCCGGCGCCAGCTGCGGGAGTTCCTCGACCTGCCCGGACGGCTGCACCCCCGGGACCTCGCCGTCCCGCTCCTCGCCTCGACGGTCGAGTCGTGGTGGCGCGGGACGAGCCCGCACCCCGGCCCGGTCGAGCTGCTGCTCGTCCGCGATGCGTCGGGGACCGTCGTTGGACGCTCGACCGCGCACACCGACACCCGTCTCGACGTTCGGCTCGGCGTGCGCTCGCTGCTCTTCGGGGCGACCGAGATCGCCGACGACGCCGCGGCCGCGGCGCTGGTCGACGCCCTCGACGAGCGGGCCCGTGCCGCCGGCGCCGAGCAGCTCTTCGGTCCGGTGTCCCTCCTGCCGAACCAGGCGGGCGGGGTCATCACCTCGGGCTTCGACGAGCGCGGCTTCGTCGACTCCGCGTGGAACCCGCAGTGGTACCCGGGCATGTACGAGGCCCTCGGCTTCGAGCGGTGGGGGGAGTCCGACACGTGGGTGGTCGACATCCCCGCACCGGGTGCCGCGCTCGCCGGCGACGGAGCGAGTGCTGGTCCTGGGGAGAGCAGCACGGCCGCAAGGAGGCCGACACCCGACGAGTGGTCGCGCGCCGGCCTGACGCTCGAGCACGGCACCCGGCGGAAGGTCCGGCACCTGGTGCCCGAGCTGCTCACCCTCCTCAACTCCTCCTTCGCCCAGCTGCCGTACTACACGCAGATCACTCCCGAGGAGATGGCTGCGGCGACCGACGGCCTGTCCTTCCTGCTCGACGAGAGGCTCCTGCTGCTCGCCCGGGACGCCGGTTCGGGCGAGGCTGTGGGCTTCGTGCTCGTCATCCCCGACATCACGCGGTTCCTGCAGCGCTGTGGTGGCAGGCTCGGACCACTGCGCCAGCTGCAGCTGCTCGCGACCCGCAGTCGGTACCGCGAGGAGGCCGTGCTCGTGGTGCAAGGCACCGAGCCCGCCCGGCAGGGCCAGGGCGTGCTGTCGCTGCTCGCCCGCGAGCTGCACGCCAACCTCGCCGCCGGTGGGTACACACGGCTACGGAGCACCTATGTGGGCCGTGACAACCCCGGCTCTGCACGAGCCTTCGTCCGGATGGGCGGACGCCCGCTGCACGGGTACACCTTCTACACCCGGGGCGTCGTCCCCTCGACCGCCCGACCGGACAGAGGACTCACATGACCGACCGCGCCCACGCCGACCGCCGCAGCACCGACGAACCCTTGGATCGCCGAGCGGTCCCCGACGCCCTGGACGCCCGGCTCGCAGGCTACGTCCGGGCCGCCGGTCGTGCCCCGTCCGCGCACAACACGCAGCCGTGGGCGCCGCGCGTCGTCGACGGAGCCGTCGAGGTGTCGGTGGTCCCGAGCCGCACGCTGCCTGCGGGCGACCCGACGTTCCGGGACCTGCTGCTGTCTCTCGGGACCTGGGTCGAGAGCCTCGCCGTCGTCGCGGCTGCGGACGGGCTCGTCGTCTCGGTCGAGCCGCTGCCGGCGCTGTGCCTGCTCGAAGACCTCCCGGTCGAGGGTCCGGCCGACCCTGAGCGCCCGGTGCTGCGGCTGACGTTCACCGATGCCGATGCCGATGCCGATGCCCATGCCCATGCCTCTGCCGGGGGTGTCACCCCGGGCCTGACGACCACCGACGGCTTCACAGCGACGCACGTCCGTGACCGGCGCGTGTTCCGTGGGACGCTCCTGCCGGCCCCGGACGTCTGGCGTGACTCCCCGCGGCTACCTGCCTGGTTGCGTCTGCTCGAGGTCGACGACCCCGCGATGCGACAGCTCGTCCGCCTCGGCACCGCGTACACGGCGTCGCGGCCTACCGTCGCTGCGGAGCTGGTCCGGTGGCTGCGCCTGAGACCAGACCACCCCCGCTACGCGCTCGACGGCATGACCGACCAGATGCTGGCCCTGCCCGCACCTGTCGCGCGTCTGGCCGCGCCCTTCACCAGGCGCCCCGCGCTGCACGACCCGCTGGTCGCCATGGCCGGGATGGTCGGCCGCGCGGCCGAAGGGCTCGGCCGCGGCCGCCCGCTGCCACGGCGTCCTGAGGACCAGTCCGACGTCAGGGTCCGTCACCTCGTGCTCGTCGCGGACCCCGGGGCTCGTGCCGGTACCGCTGGGGTCAGCGGCGCCGGACGCGCCCCCGTGACGCAGCCTGTCGAGAGCCGCATCGGCATCCCCGAGGACGCAGCCGTCGAGGCCGGTCGGGCGCTCCAGCGCCTCTGGCTGCACGCCCACGTCGAAGGACTCGTCGTCGCACCGCACTCGGAGGTGGTCGACTCGCCCGCCGCCCACGGGGCTCTCCGCCGTCGGCTCGGCCTGCGACGGTCCGAGGTCGCACTCTCGGTGTTCAGCACGGGTCTGCCCGGAGGGACGGTGCCACGGTCACCGCGCCTCTCGGGGTGAGAGAGCTGGAGAGGCCCCGTAGCCCGGCGCTCCCTCGGCAGGCAGTCGGGACGTCTACCTCTGGTCGCTGCTCTCGAGGTGCCGAGCCCAGAACTCGTCGTCAGCCCATCTGTCTGGAACTCCCATCGCGACGAGGTTCATCGAGGGGCGGGCGGTCAGGAGCGTGTGGAGCCGCTCAGCCCAGCTGCTGCGCGGAGACACTGCATCGAGGAGTGACTGCAGAGAGACGAGTACCGGGTACAGACGTCTCCGTGATCGATCAGGCATGGCGCCCGTGCCCTTGAGCCACGAGATGCTCGGGGCGCTCGGGATCGCAGGGTAGACACCGAGGCCGACATTCCACAGGCGACCATGGTGCGCGCAGATGTTCCGGACGCGGACGTAGGTGCGCAGCCACGAGTCCAGCAGGGGCTCGTTGACTCCGATGCTCTTCGCGACAGCCGTCTTGTCGGTCCGGTGACGCAGATTCTGGATCGTGCTGTGCAGCTGCCCGATGGTCAGGCTCTCGACCACGAGCCATGACGGCGGGAGCTCAGGCGTCCCGTAGGTGATCAGGTAGTGCTCGAGGGCCGAGCGGTAGAGCATCTCTGCTCCGGTTCGCTCAGAGTCTCCCGCCTCGGTGGAGAGGGCGGTCACTGACTCAGGGATGGAGAGGAGCTTGTGGGCTGAGGTGTCTCGGACGATCTTCAGAAGTCCGGAGTGCTTGCTGTGGCTGTGGAAGTGGGACGGGTCTGCGTACCAGTGAGGGTCCCGGTACGTCGTCGACATGTGGTCTGTGAGAGCGGCGCGTACGGCGACCTCGACACGCTCCAGAGCATCCATGACGAGCAGTCGGAGCGCGCGGTCGAAGGCGTAGAGGTCGAGCACGTCGTCGAACGCTGCGTCCCCGCGGAAGTGGTGATCCGAGTCCCGTTGCTGAAAGGGGATCGTGTAGGGCGACAGCCGGTAGTAGCCGATGTGCCGTAGATGCCGGAGCGCCCGATCGGTGTCGGGGATCTCGAGTCCGCGCCGCGCAAGGCGATCGACGAGGTCGTCGAGGCTCAGGGCGGGCTTGCCGTAGTGGAGCGTCCCGCGCTCCCTGGACGCCCGAGCTGGACGAGCCACGATCGTTCCCTTCCCAGCGAGCGAAAAAAATCCCCCAAGTGCGCATCGTCGAGAGGCGTGGGGGATGTAGTAGGGCAAAACTACCAGGAGTGAGAGGACCGGGCAAGAGTCAGGCATCTCATGCAACCTAGCCACAGCGCCGGGATGCGAGCGGCGACCTCAGGGGTGTGCGCGATGGGCTCCGGTGGATGGTCGAGACCCGAGGCCGGCCAGTCAGCCGAAGAGGCGCAGGTACAGGCTGCCGCCTGGCGACCAGCATAGGCCGGGCGCTCAGACCAGCTGCCGCGTCGGGAGCTGCTCCTCGGCCGTCGTGCCGTCCGCGTCACGCCGCACCCGCCAGGCAGACGCCCCCTCCTTCTCGGTGACGGCCTCGGCCAGCTCGGTGCCGCGGTAGACGAGACCCGCACCGTCGTCGGTGCAGTGCGCCTCGGAGAAGGTGCCGTCGGCGACGAGCCGGTGGATCAGCGGACGGCGTCCGTCCTCGGAGTCGTGGTGGACGCTGTTGCTGTAGGGGAGGAACCCGAGCGCGTCGGTGACCGGGGCGAGCTCCGGCCCGAAGGAGTCTGTCGTCCCGCCCCGGAACCAGCAGAGCGAGCCCGCCGAGATCCCGGCCAGCACGACCCCTTCCTGCCAGAGGGTGCGGAGGATCTCGGGCAACCCGTGCGCCCGCCACACGGCCAGCAGGTTGACGACCGACCCGCCGTTGACCCACACGACGTCGAAGCCCCGGAGGTAGGACTCCACGTCGTCGACGTTCGGCTGCGAGAACAGCGACAGGTGGTGCAGCTCGTACCCGGAGTCTCGCGCGGCCTCGTCCATGTCTCGCTGGAAGCGCGCGTCGTCCCCCGACGCCGTCCCGACGACGCAGATGCGTGCACGCCGACCGTCGACCAGGCCCTTCTCGGAGGCGAGGTCGACGGCCAGCGCCATCATCGGGCCGAAGGTGAAGCGCAGACGAGGGTGCGGGACGAACCCGGCACTCGTCGCGAGGATCGTCGGACACGAAGCAGTCATGTCTGCACGGTATCGGGAGTGGAGGGCCCGACCGAGATGCGTGTCCTCGACGCTCCAGTCCCTTCGGGGGCCTCCGTCGCCTCCAGGGCCTCCGGGGTCAGGCCGGTGGCACGATGGTGATCTCGTCGAGCGACGGAGGTCTGACGACTGCCATGCCTGCCATGCCCTCCAGGAGATCGCTGAGCCGGGTCGGGTGTGGGTCGACGGGCCAGTCGCGGGGTCCGCTCGGCCCGAAGACGGAGAGCCCCCTGCTCGTCCCGCTCGAGTGCCGCAGGGTGCCCCAGATCCCCTGGAAGCCGGAGTCGAAGAAGGCGTGCGCCCAGGCGCGAGGGGTGTCGTACGGGCGCATGACGACCAGCTCCGGGACGACCCGATGACGAGGGCCGTGCTCGCGATGCCACTGGGTGCCGACCGCGACCATGCGTGCGGGAAAGGCTGTCAGGTCCACGTCGGGGTCGGGCGGCTGCTGGGTCGAGGCGGCACGCGGCACTCCTGTCACGGAGAGCTCCACCGCGTGACGGTCTCCCGCGCGAGCTCGCGTGCAGCCCCGACGTCGTGGCCGGCGCGGACCCAGGCGGCGGGGGTCGTGCCGTCGAGGTCCGCTGCGGGAACTGTGAACCAGGACGCGATGGACCAGGCGTCGATCCCTGACCCCTTGAACTCTGCGAGGGTCGCCTTGATGCCCGGGTGGACGTCACGCCCGTCGAACTGGAAGACGGGGTAGACCATCGGGCCGCCCGCCGTGAGTGCGCCGAGCAGCGTGCCCCGCTTGACGCGGTCCGAGACTGCAGCCTTGCTGGAACCGAAGAGCACCCTGACGGCAGCCGTGTCGTAGAACGGCCCGATCTGGCGAGCCCAGGGATGCTCGCTGCTCCGGGGGATCACCGCCGCCATCTGGTGGGCGAGATCGATCGGCGAGCCGAGCGTCGACACGTCGACGGTCCGCAGCCGTGCCTCGAGCTGCGCACTGATCTCGTCGACCACCTGCTGGTGGTAGGTCTGCTCCGTCGCCATCGCTGCTCCTGTCAAGGCCGTCAAGGTGTCCATGAGCGACGCTACCACCGTCAAGGGCGTCAAGGCCTCCCGCTCAGATGCCTGTGGACAGCTTTCCTACTCTCGACGTCCCGCGGGCCCGGCCTCGATCGCTCCCGGCTCCGGTGCGGCCTCGATGGCCTCGACCGCGGCGGTCTCGCCGGTGAGCGCGGGCTCGGAACTGGTCTTCGCAGGCTCGGTCACGGAGTCGTCCTGCGCCTCGACGTACCACTCCGTGAGCGCGGGGTCGTCGGTGTCGAGCCACGCCCCGGCGCCCTCCTCGGCCGGGACCACGTCCGACCCGAAAACGAAGTCGTCGCCGTGGTCCTCGATCGCGCGGCGCACACCCTGGTCGATCGCGGTCTTCGCGTAGCGGTTGCGGAGCATGTACGGGTCGTTGCGGAGGTCCTTGGCCCACGCGACCATGACCCCGACGACCACGACCGCGAAGGGCAGCGCCGAGACCACCATGATCGCCTGGAGCCCGGAGAGCGCGTCCTGGCCGCCGGCGAGCAGCAGCGAGCAGGCCACGAGCCCGAGAGCCACGCCCCACATGATCGTCACGCGCTTGGACGGCAGCGGCTTCCCGTTCTGGCTGAGCGACGCCATGACGATCGACGCAGAGTCGGCCGACGTGACGAAGAAGATGATGATCGAGACCATCGCGATCACCGACAGCACCCCGCCGAAGGGCAGGTTGCCGAGGACCTCGAAGAGCATGGCCTCGGGGCTGCCCGCCTCGCTGATGCCGTCGCCGCGGGACTCCATCCACATCGACGTGCCGCCGACGATCGTGAACCACACGAGGCAGACGGCCGAGGGGACCATGATGACGACGGTGACGAACTGACGCAGCGTCCGCCCGCGCGAGATCCGGGCGATGAAGAGCCCCACGAACGGGGTCCACGACACCCACCACGCCCAGTAGTACGTGGTCCACGCCGACATGAACGCGGCAGCGTCCTCGCCCTGGTCGGGGTTGCGGGCCAGCATCGTGCCGAGCTCGTCGACGAAGGCGACTCCAGCCGAGGGCAGGAGGTTGAGCAAGAACACCGTCGGTCCCACCACGAAGACGAACAGCGCGAGCGCCCCCGCGAGTGCCATGTTGACGTTCGAGAGGGCCCGGATGCCGCGCTTGACCCCGGAGACCGCGGAAAGGACGAAGAGTGCGGTGAGCCCGGCGATGAGCCCCACGAGGAACCCGTTGCCGACGGGTCCGGCGCCCGAGACCACCTGGAAGCCGCGGCTGATCTGCAGGACTCCGATGCCGAGCGACACCGCGGTGCCGAAGAGCGTCACGATGATCGCGAAGATGTCGATGGTCGCGCCGAGGGGGTTGCGGCGTCCGGGGCCGAAGACCGGCTCGAAGATCGCGGAGATCAACGGGGGCCGTCCGCGCCTGTACGAGCTGTACGCGATGGCGCCGCCCACGAGGGCGTACATGGCCCAGGCGACCGGGCCCCAGTGGAGCATGGTCTGCGCGAGCGCTGTCTGCATGGCGTCGGCGCTGCCCGGGGCGTCGTCGAAGCCGTGCGGCGGCTCGAGGAAGTACGTGAGCGGCTCGTACGGTCCGTAGAACAGCAGCCCGATGCCGATGCCCGCCGAGAAGAGCATCGCGATCCAGCTGATCATCGAGAACTCGGGCTTCTCGTCGTCTTCGCCGAGCGTGATGCCAGCAGTGGGGCCGTAGCCCACGACGAGCATGAAGATCGCGACGACGATCGCGAGGCTGCCGAACAGCCAGCTGAAGTTGGCCATGACCCAGGCGAGCGCCGTGGTGCCTGTGTCGGAGAGCGACCCGGGGGCCGCGAAGCCCCAGACGACCACCGCCGCCGTGAGGGCCCCGGCGACCGCGAGGACCGTCCGGTTGATGGTGAAGGAACGACCCGTCTTGTCGACGCCGATGCCGGGGATGAGCGCCGGGTGCACGGGCTCGTCGCGGGTCTTGGTGCGCAGGGTGCGGGTCATGCTCTTGGCGCGGTCGAGGGGGCCGGCCGTCGGGCCTCGGCCCTGACGGTGCTCCTCGGTCGGGGTGTGGTCCGTCGGTGACGCAGGGGGCTTCCGTGACTGACGCATGGGGGAGTGGTCCGTCCTGGCAGATCGTGACGTGGCCCTCGGTGGCGGGCCACGTCGTGAGGTCCCCGCACCGTCGACGGTGAGTCATGGCGCGGGCACAAAGGAGTAAAAGATACTCCAGGCTCACGAGGGCCGCGAGGCGAGAGGCAGACCGAGCAACCTACGCGCGGCGAGCCGGCGGTGCTCCGCCGCGTGGTCTCGGCGCTGCCGAGGGGCGGGCCCGCCGCCGTGGGGGTGGGCCCGCCCCTCCGAGGTGATCCCCGCGGCGTCAGCCCTGGTCGCCGCCGAGCCGCAGCATGACCTTGCTGCTCCCGGACGTCCTGTCGGCCGCGGTCCGCAGCGCCTCGCCCGCGTCCTCGATGCCGAAGGTGTGGGTCATCAGCGGGTCGACGTCGAGGCCGTCGGCGAGCGCGAGGATCGCGTCGTCGACCTCTTCGGAGAACCTGTACGACCCGATCCACGTGAGCTCGCGGGTGACGAGGTCGCCGAGGGTGACCTCGGCGGCGGTCCCGGGCAGGTTGCCGACCTGGACGACGGTCCCGCCCTTCGCGGTCGCGCGCAGCACGGCCCCGATCGCGGCCGGTGCACCGGAGGCCTCGAAGACGAGCTCGACGTCGTCGGGGAGCGTGCCTGTCGTCAGGTCGACCGTCGAGTCCGCGCCCATCGCGCGCGCTACCTCGAGGGAGGCCGGGGCGAGGTCTGCGGCGATCACGTGGGCCGCCCCGGCGTGCTTCGCGGCGGCCACGACGAGGGACCCGATGGGGCCCGCCCCGTTGACCAGCACGGTCCGACCGGTGAGGCTCGGTGCCCGGCCGACAGCGTGCAGCGCGACGGCGAGCGGCTCGGCGAGAGCACCACGGCGGGTGGAGACCGAGTCGGGCAGCGGTCGGACCTGCTCCGCCCGGACGGCGCGGAGCTCGCTGAAGCCGCCGTCGGTGTGCGGGTCGAAGGCCGCCGAGCCGAAGTACCGCACCTGGGGGTAGAGGTTCGTGCGTCCGGCGAGGCGCTCGGGCATGATCCCGTCGCCGACCAGCTGGGCGGGCTGGAAGGTGACAGCCTGCCCGGTCTCGAGCCCGCGCACACCCTGACCCAGGGCGGTGATGCGCCCGGCGACCTCGTGGCCGAGGACCATCGGGTGGCGGAGCTCAGCCGTGCCCGACCTGCCGTGCTTCCAGTACGCGAGGTCGGAGCCGCAGATGCCGCCCCACTCCATCGCGACGACCACCTCGCCCGGGCCCGCGACGGGGTCGGCGACCTCGTCGACGCGCAGGTCTCCGGCGCCGTGGACGACGACGGCCCTCATGCTGCGTCCTCGAGCAGGACGAGGTCGCGGCCCTGGACCTCGGGGGAGACGATCGCGGAGATCAGCGTGATGCCCGAGTACGCGACGAGCATCGCGGCGATGGGCCACCAGGACCCTGTCGCGGCGGTGAGCGTCGCGGCGAGCAGCGGGCCGATCGCCGTCGCGAGGATGCCGCCGATCTCCTTGGCGAGGGCGAGCTGGGTGAACCGGGTGCGGGCGCCGAACAGCTCGGCCATCGTCACGGACTCGAGGGAGAACAGACCGAGGACCGCGAGGTTGTGCAGCAGGATCATCGAGATGGTCACCGCGACCGTGTGCCCCTGGGCGATGAGGTGCATGAGCGGGAAGGCGAGGATGCCCGAGATCACGGTGAGCGCCATGTAGACCGGGCGGCGACCGACACGGTCGCTGATGAGCCCGACGAGGGGAACCGTCGCGAAGCCGACAGCCGAGCTGATGAGCAGGGCGTTGGTCGCGATGCTGCGGTCGAGCAGCAGGGTCGTGGCGAGGAAGCCGACGAGGAAGGTCTGGATGAGGCCCGAGTTGCCGGCCTGGCCGAAGCGCAGACCGAGCGCGATGAAGAAGGCCTTGCCCTTGCGCTGCTTGAGCGCCGCGTCGAGGACGCTCTTCTCCTCGCTCGTCGCGGCCTGGGCGGCGATCTGCTCGCGGCTGAGGGCGACACCGTCTTCGTCGAGGTCGGCGCGGTCTTCGAAGACCGGGCTCTCCTTGAGGTTCCGGCGGATCCAGACCGCGAGGATCATGAGGAAGAAGCTCAGCAGGAACGGCAGGCGCCAGCCCCACGAGAGCAGCTGCTCCTCGGAGAGCACCGCGATGAGGATGGCCCACAGGCCTGTCGCGGCCAGCGTCCCGGAGTTGGTGCCGAGGCTCACGAGGGAGGCGATGACACCGCGGCGCTTGGCGGGGGCGTACTCGGCGAGCATGGTCGTCGCGCCGGCGATCTCGGCGCCGGCGCCGAAACCCTGGACGAGCCGCAGGACCACGAGCAGCGCCGGGGCGGCGATGCCGATCTGCGCGTAGGTGGGCAGGACGCCGATGAGGGTGGTCGAGGCACCCATGAGCGCGATGGTGATGAAGAGGACCTGCTTGCGACCGATGCGGTCACCCATGCGACCGAAGTACACGGCGCCGACGAGGCGCGCGACGTAACCGACACCGTAGGTGCCCATCGCGGCGATGAGGCCGATCGCCGGGCTGACGTCGGGGAAGAAGATCTCGTTGAAGACGATCGCTGCGGCCAGGGAGTACAGCTGGAAGTCCATGAACTCCATGGCTGTGCCGAGCCAGCCGGAGACGGCGGCGCGCTTGAGGTCACCCGTCGTGCGGGTCACGGGTCCGGGCTTCTCGGTCGTGGGCTTGTCGTGCGTCATCGTGTGCTCCTTTGCTCCGCGTGGGCGGAACGATGCTGCGCAGGGGGTCCGCGTCGGCGCGCGGGTGGGGGGCCCAGGTCGGCGGAGACCTGGGGAGCCGAGGGGTGCTTCAGAGGGAGGTGGTCGCCGACCGAGAGGCGGTCGCCGGTCGGGGGCTGGTCACCAGTCGTGGACGGAGCCGTCGAGGCGCCGGGCCACGGGCAGGTAGCGGGGGTCGTAGGGGAAGCGCGCTGCGGCCTTCTCGTCGTACTCGACCCCGAGGCCGGGGGCCTCGCTCGGGTTGAGCATGCCGTCGGCGAGGGTGACGCCGCTGCGGAACACCTCCATGGTCTCGGGGGCGTGCTCCATGTACTCCTGGATGCCGAAGTTGGGCACCGTGAGGTCGAGGTGGACGGCTGCTGCGAGGGTCACCGGTGAGAGGTCCGTCGCACCGTGGGAGCCCGTGCGCACCTGGTAGAGGGCGGCGAGGTCGAAGATCCGCCGCAGGTGGCTGATGCCGCCGGCGTGCACGACCGTCGTCCGCACGTAGTCGACGAGCTGGTTCGT
Organism: Sanguibacter sp. Leaf3; assembly: GCF_001425965.1. Taxonomy (NCBI): domain Bacteria; kingdom Bacillati; phylum Actinomycetota; class Actinomycetes; order Micrococcales; family Sanguibacteraceae; genus Sanguibacter; species Sanguibacter sp. Leaf3. The sequence continues at coordinate 401,893 of NZ_LMRH01000003.1, forward strand.
CATGAGGTCCTTGACGTCCCAGATGCTGTTGAGCACCTCGCCCACGGCGATCGGGGTCGTCGTGTGCTGGCGGATGAGTCTGAAGGCGTCCTGGTTCTCGGCAGGTGTCGGGTCTTCCATCCAGAACAGGCGGACAGCCTCGACGCTCTTGCCGAAGGCCGCAGCCTCGATCGGCGTGAGGCGGTGGTGCACGTCGTGCAGCAGGTGCAGCTCGGGTCCGGCGTGCTCGCGGACTGCCTCGAGATAGGTCGGGGCGAAGCGCAGGTAGGCCTCGGTCGACCACGGCTGCTCGTCGGGGAGCGAGGTCGCGGCGGGCTCGTAGATCGCACCCTTGCGGACCCCGTAGGAGCCGCCGACGCCGGGGACCGCCGCCTGGGCGCGGATCGCCTTGTAGCCGAGCTCCTGGAACCGGGTGACGTCGTCGAGCAGCTCGGCGGTGTCGCGGCCGCTCGCGTGGCTGTAGACCATGACGCCGTCGCGGGAGCGCCCGCCGAGCAGCTGGTAGACCGGCATCCCGGCGACCTTGCCCTTGATGTCCCAGAGCGCCGTGTCGACCGCGGAGATCGCCGTCATGGTGACGGGGCCCCGGCGCCAGTACGCGCCACGGTAGAGGTACTGCCACATGTCGTCGATGCGCGCGGGGTCGCGGCCGACCAGCAGCGGCACGAGGTGGTCCTGGAGGTAGCTGGCGACCGAGAGCTCGCGCCCGTTGAGGGTCGCGTCTCCGATCCCGGTGACCCCGTCGGAGGTGGTGATGCGCAGGGTGACGAAGTTGCGGCCCGGTCCGGCCACGAAGACCTCGGCGCGTTCGATCGTGCTCATGGTGTGTGTCTCCTCGGACGGCGTCATCGGCGTCAGCACCGCGGAAGTCTGCGATACATCTCTTGTATGTAAGACCATGCATGCCAGAACCGTCAAGTCCCAGATGTCGACCAGCGCTGTTCACTACGATGGGTCCATGCCCGCCGCACCTCCCCGCACCTCCAGCCGCAGAGCCGTCTACGACGAGCTGCGTCGGCGCATCATCACGCTCGACCTCGCGCCCGGGGAGCCGTTGTCGGAGAACGAGCTGTCGGCCGCGCTCGGTGTCTCGCGGACCCCGGTCCGGGAGAGCCTGATCCTGCTGCAGCAGGAGGGCCTCGTGCAGGTGTTCCCCAAGGTCGGGTCCTTCGTCTCGCGGGTCGACCCGGCACGGGTCTCGGACGCGCAGTTCCTCCGTGAGGCCGTCGAGCTCGCCTCCCTCGACGACCTCCCCGACACACCGGACGCCGACGTCGTCGAGCGCATGCGCGCCAACCTGCAGGAGCAGCAGGAGGCCGGCGGCGACATGGACAGGTTCTTCGAGCTCGACGAGGCGTTCCACCACGACCTGCTGCGGCTCGCCGGGCACGAGCGCACCTGGCCGACGGTCTCCGCGGCCAAGGGGCACCTCGACAGGGCGCGCCACCTCGGGCTCCAGGAGAAGGCCACCACGCAGGGCTTCCTCGACGAGCACCGCGGGATCTTCGACGCCGTCCTGGAGAACCGTCACGACGAGGCCCGTGCGCTGCTCCGCGAGCACCTGCGGGGCGTGTTCGACGACATCGAGAGCGTCAGGCGGCACTCGCCCGAGCTCTTCGCGACCAACACGGGTGTCGCGCCGCGCCGCAAGAATGTCGCCGTCTGGGGCTGAACAACTGCCCGGGCGGGGCTGGGATTCGCCTGCCCGAACTTCTCTTTCCGTGGTGCGGGTGCATTCTTCGGGTGCTTCCCGCCACTGCATTCTTCGGAGATCAGCCTCACACGGCTGAGCTCCTCCGGGGCCTCCCCAGCGCGATAGTGTCGGTTCTCGGACGCGACGGTGCCGCACCGTCGGGAGCCGCTGGACCGTCTCCGGACCAGCGACGACGTCCGTCCTCCCCCCGATCTCCCCGCCACGGCTCGTGTCGTCCTGGGCTGCAGGCACGTCCTCGTGTCGCGCCGCAGAATGCCTGAGAACCTGCCGCGCGCCCACGAAAGGCCCTCCTCCGATGAGCTTCTGGACGCTCGTTCTCGTCGCGCTCGGCGTCTCCGCGGACGCCTTTGCGGTGGCCCTCGGAAAAGGCCTTCACATGAAGACCTTCAACCTGCGTCACGCCGTCGTGATCGCCGTGGCCTTCGGTCTGGCCCAGGCTGTCATGCCGGTGCTCGGCTGGGCGCTGGGGACCCGGTTCGCCGACTCGATCGTCAGCGTCGACCACTGGGTCGCCTTCGGTCTGCTCGCGATCATCGGAGCCAAGATGATCTGGGAGGCAGTCCGTCCGGGTGAGGACGACGCCGTCGACACAGACTCTCTCGACCTGCGCGAGCTCGGGCTCCTCGCCGTCGCGACGAGCATCGACGCCCTCGCGGTCGGCATCAGCCTCGCCTTCCTCGACGTGCCGATCGTCGGTGCGGCGGCGCTCATCGGCGTGACCACGGCCGCGCTGGCCTTCGTCGGTGTGGTGGTGGGCCGACGCGTCGGTGCGCGGGTCGGGCGGCCTGCGGAGATCTTCGGAGGGCTGGTGCTCATCGGCATCGGCACGTCGATCGTGCTGGAGCACACCGGCGTGCTCTGAGCAGGTGCCTGTGCGAGGGTGAAGAGGACAGCGGGTGCCGCACCGGACCGGTGCTCGACCCCCAGGACCGAACTTCTCGGAGGACCTCCATGACTGCTCTCGACGTGCTGACCAAAGGATTCGAGCGGGTCCGTGACGGTGTGCGCGAGGCCGCCGACGGGCTGTCGGCCGAGCAGCTCGAGGCGCGCCCCGACGAGGACGCGAACTCGATCGGCTGGCTGCTCTGGCACACCTCGCGCGTGCAGGACGCCCAGATGGCAGCGCTCGCCGAGTCCGAGGAGGTCTGGCCCACGGAGGGCTGGGTCGACTCCTTCGGGCTCTCCCTCGACCCCTCCGACACGGGCTACGGTCACGACCACGACCAGGTGGCAGCCGTGCGGGGCATCACCCCGGAGCAGCTCGTCGGGTACCAGGACGCGACCTTCGAGCGGACCCGGGCGATCCTCGCAGGCCTCAGCGAGGCCGATCTCGCGCGGGTGATCGACGAGTCCTACGACCCGCCGGTGACTGTCGGCGTCCGGGTGCTGAGCATCTTGGCCGACGACCTCGAGCACGTGGGCCAGGCCGCGTACGTCCGGGGGATCGTCGAGCGGGGCTGACGCCCAGGGCTGCTGGCTGCGGGACCGGGGGATGCGGGACCGGCGGGTGCGCCGCTGCCGGCTGCAGGACCGGTTGCTGCAAGGCTGGCTGCTGCTCGGGTGCTGACTGCAGGACCGGCGGGTGCGGACCGGAGCGTCAGGCCTGTCGCGGTGCGGTCGCGACGACCACGAGCTCCGTGGTGCCCGGGCCCACCGGCTCTCCGGCCCAGCCGCCGTGCACGGTGGCCTGCTCGAACCCCGCGCGCTCGACGGAGCCGAGCACGTCGCGCTGGTCCCGGAACCTCAGCGTGCTCGTGCTGACCCTGTCCACGCCGTCCTCGAGCACCGTGTGCCCGTCGAAGGTGACGAGGCCACCGTCGACCGACGTGACCTCGACCCACGAGGTGCTCGTGCTGCCGTCGTCGGTGACCACCCGCTCGTGCGTGAGCTCGGGTGTCCAGCGCTCCCAGGCCGCGGCGGCGGGGTCGCGCGTCTCGAAGGCGAGGTGACCTCCGGGGCTGAGCAGGCGGGCCGCGGCCTCGAGGACCTGCGCCCAGTCGTCGTCGGTGAGGAACACCTGCGCGACGTGGCCCGTCATGACGACGAGGTCGACCGATCCCTGTGGCACGAGCCCGACGAGATCGTCGGTTGTCCCCTCGACCCAGGTGACGAGGTCGCCGTCAGGTCGCGCTCGGGCGACGTCGAGCATCGCGCCTGCGGGGTCGACGCCGACGACAGCCCGACCGTCGCGTGCGAGGTCGACAGCCAGGACACCGGTCCCGCACCCGATGTCGACGACGGTGCGTGCCTCGAGCTGTGCGGCGAGCCGGAGGTAGAAGTCGGTGTCGTCACGCCCCGAGTTCTCTGCGTCGTAGAGGGAGACGAGGAGGGGGTCGGTGTAGTGCGCGTCCAGCGGCACAGGTCGGGATCCCATCCAGGGAGACTAGCGGGTGGGGTGCCGCAGAGCTGGGCACCGCACGACGGTGATCGAGCGCGCTGGTGTTCCGCCGCACAGCCGGCGTCGTTGACGACCGTGCGACGAGCGTGGGGGTGTGCCGGCCGTCAGGCTGTGGCGGAGGTGGAGCGGCGTGAGGTGGAGCGGCGTGAGGGGCGACGGGGGAGCGGTCCCGCGTGGGGCAGGACCAGCTGGCCCGGAGGCACCAGGGCGGCCGGGACGCGGAGCTCGGCCAGCCGGAGGCCGGCGAAGCCGGCGCGCGCGAGCGAGACGAGCGTCGCGGGTGCCGCGTCGGTGGTGGAGAGTGTCTGCCTGATCACACTGCGACAGTAGGACGACCTGTCGTGACCCTCAACGGCTGATGGGGTGCTCTGCATGGGTACTTCTACCCATGAGAGGTGACGAACGGCGGAACTTCGCGGATTCCGACCGAGATCAATATCGCGGGCGGCGTGGCCCGGGTCGTCGTGACGCTGAGCAGGGCTGCCGGGCTGCCGGGCGAGCCGAGCACGGGTCTGTCGGGTCCTGCAGGTCTGGGGCCAGACGGCTCGTGCCGGGACTGCCGAGACGGCGAAGGGCCCTCGCCGTCCCGGCGAGGGCCCCACGTCAGATGTCTAGATCACCGCGTGGCGATCAGAGCGGGCGGATGTTCTCCGCCTGCGGGCCCTTCGGGCCCTGGGTGATGTCGAACTCGACCTTCTGGTTCTCGTCGAGCGAACGGTAACCCGAGCTCTGGATCGCAGAGTAGTGGGCGAACACGTCAGCGCTGCCGTCCTCCGGTGCGATGAAGCCGAAGCCCTTTTCTGCGTTGAACCACTTCACGGTCCCAACTGCCATCTCGATACTCCTTCAAGAGTTGTCGGACGGCCTCCCCTGTGGAGGCCGCTCGTCACGGTGTTCGTCGTCCACTCCTGAAGACCAAGAACTACCCCGACTCGCGTCGGTGCAGGTAAGACGTGCGAGGCACTGCAACTTCGCGGCCTACTTTAGCCACATCTCCGGCGCGGAGGCTAGACCTTGTGGAGAACTTGTGCGGTGCTCTGAGTGGCTGTCCTTAGCACACGCTCGTCGCCCCGCCGTCCACCAGGGGGCAGCGAACACCGTCTGAGTGGTGTCTGCCCAGGTCAGAGAGGCCAGATTGCCCGCACAGGTCAGCGGTACCGCGCCACGCCCTCCCAGGCGCGGCGACGCTCACGACCCGGGTCGCTGATGACGCGGTCGTGGGCGGCGAAGATCTTGGTGGGGCGGTCGTCGTCGTCGTAGGCCGGCCAGCCGGCGTCACCCGAGCGGGCGAAGGCCAGCCAGTGCTCCTGCATGCGTCCGCTGAGGGCCGCGAGCTCCTCTGCTCCGCCGAGGAGGGTCGCCGAGCGGGCGCGCGAGGAGTCGAGAGAGCCCAGGACCGCGAGCATGTCGGTCCCGTGGGACGCGCCCTGCCCCTGCAGGTTGAGGATGGGCGTCGTGAAGTCGTAGCGGTACACGAAGGTCGGCGCTGTGCGGGAGTGGTGCTGCGCGGCCTGGACCGCAGGGACCCAGAACGTGGCGTCGCCGACCAGCTGTGCCCGGGCGCGGTGGCTCGGGTAGCCGGGGTAGGCCGACAGCACCTTGAGCTGGGCGCCGGGGTCGGTGATCTCGAACATGAGGTTGATGGACTCTGAGCTGGTGGGCAGCAGCGAGCCGTGCGCGCCGAAGGCTGCGCCCTCGTGCTTGGTCGAGCCGACGAGCAGCGGGACCGCTGCCGCGCGCCCCGACGCGAAGACGTCGCTGGGGTGCTCGGGGATCAGGTCGCCGTCGACGACGGGGCTCATGCACAGAGCACCGGGCGCCTCCCGGTGGGAGAGCGCGACGAGGCGGGCGCCCGCGGAGACGAGCTCTTCGGGCGGTGCCGAGAGCAGCGCATCGACGGCGAGGCTCTCGGTGGTCTTGAGCCAGGTGATGAAGTCGCGGGCCCAGCCGGCCGCGCGCTCCGGGCCGTAGGCGGCGCCGAGGGCTGGGCTCTGCGCGATCGCGCGGTGGAACAGCCCGGCGGCCGACGGGATGCACATGAGCGTCGTGACCGAGGTGGCTCCGGCCGACTGCCCCGCGATGGTCACGGCGTCGGGGTCCCCACCGAAGGCTGCGATGTTCTGCTGGACCCACTCGAGGGCTGCGATCTGGTCGCGCAGGCCCAGGTTCGACTCGAAGGTCCGGGTGGGCGTCGAGAACTGGCTGAAGTCGAGGAAGCCGAGCGCCCCCAGCCTGTAGGTGACCGTGACGACCAGGACGTCCCCGCGCTCGACGAGGGAGTCGCCGGCGTAGGCGGGGGCGGAGGCGGAGCCCTGGGAGAACGCGCCGCCGTGGAACCAGACGATCACGGGCCGCAGCGTGTCAGAGGGCTCGGCCGGGGCGAGCACGTTGAGGGTGAGGCAGTCTTCGGACTGGTCGGTGTCCGGACCGGCGGCCGAGAAGGCCTGCGAGACGCGCTGCGGCGCGACGGGACCGTGGTGCATCGCGTTGCGGACACCCGTCCACGGGGCAGGGGGCTGCGGCGCGCGGAAGCGTAGGTTGCCGACAGGGGGAGCCGCGTAGGGGATCGCGCGGAAGGCTCGCAGGCCTGTCGGTGTGGTCGTGCCACGGACCGTTCCCTGGGCAGTGTCGACCTGGGTGCTCACGGGGGTGGACACGGGCGGCTCCTCGCTGTGCTCGGGGACCCGCTGGTGAGCGGGTGACTCTCTCTTGACGAGGCTAGCCGCTCGGGCCCCTGTCTCGCTGGGCGTGGAGGTGGGGCCGTGGGGTGATCCGGTGCAGGTCGACGCTCCGGGCTTCGCGGGGAGGCCGGGCGGGTCAGGGACTCTCCGTCCGGCTCCAGCCGACGGCCAGCCCGCGGTGCGGCGCCGCACTCCTGGCTCCGGACGCACGAGTGCCCCGGGTCCGATGGACCCGGGGCACTCGTCAAAGATTCAGGCAGCGACCGTCAGCCGAGGGCTGAGGTCAGCAGATCCAGAATCAGAGGGGGCGGATGTTCTCAGCCTGCGGGCCCTTCGGGCCCTGGGTGACGTCGAACTCGACCTTCTGGTTCTCGTCGAGCGAGCGGTAGCCGGAGGAGGCGATCGCGGAGTAGTGCGCGAACACGTCAGCCGAGCCGTCCTCGGGTGCAATGAAGCCGAAGCCCTTTTCAGCGTTGAACCACTTCACAGTTCCAACAGTCATTTCGATACTCCTTCAAGAGTTGTCGGACGCCCTCCCGTGTGGAGGACGCTCGTCACGGTGTTCCGTCGTCAACTCTTGAAAGAACAAGATCCGCGTGGGCATGTGGCCCGGTGCGGCAAAGACATGAGAGGCACTGCAACTTCAAGAACGACACTACAGGGTCGAGGGCGTCGTGGCTAGACCCAGGGTCGACGAATCTCCACCGGAGGCGCACAGACCGATGAAGGCCCCGAGCTCGCAGAGCGCCTCGGGTGTCGTCGGCACGTAGCCCGTCAGGGCGGGGGACCGTACGATCACCGCAGCCCACTGACCTCGGGAGACAGCCACGTTGACGCGGTTCCGGGACAGCAGGAACCCCATGCCGCGCGGCACCTCCTCGACCGACGAGGCGGCCATCGTCACGAGGACCACAGCGGCCTCCTGGCCCTGGAACTTGTCGACGGTCCCGACCTTGACACCCTCGATCCCGGCTCGCCGCAGGTGGGCCTCGACGAGGGCACGCTGGGCGTTGTACGCGGCGACGACGAGCAGGTCCTCGGGGGCGAGCGGACGCTCGTGGTCACCGTCGTGCCACGTCCGGCCCAGCAGACCCTGCACCTGCTCGACGACGACGGCGGCCTCCTCGACCGACGAGACAGCGTTGCCGCGGTGCTCGACCTCGACGACGTGCACGCCCGGCGCGACGCCGTCGAGCCGCCGTGCTGTCGTGGCCTCCTCCTCCGAGTGCAGGCGTCCCTCGTAGCTCAGGCGCGAGACCGGTGCGCAGAGCTCGGGGTGCAGACGCCAGGTGCGCTCGAGGAAGTACCCGAGGTCGGCGGGGAGTGCGTCGTGGCCGTCTGCGACCCAGCCGAGGGCCGATCCGTCGACGGGCTCGGGGTGCGTGCCCTGGCTCACCTGCGGCAGCTGCTGGGGGTCACCGAGGAGCAGCAGGTTCTCCGCGGCGACGGACACCGCGACAGTGTTGGCGAGCGAGAACTGACTGGCCTCGTCGACCACGAGGAGGTCGAGCGCCCGGCGCCCGATCTTGTTCGCGTTCGCGAAGTCCCAGGCTGTCCCGCCGATCACGCAGCCGTGGTCCTTGTGCTCGCCGAGGAACTTGCCCTGCTTCTTGTCGCCGATCGCCGTCCAGGCCTTGGTGTGCTCGCCCGAGCCCTGCGGCTTCTTGCCCACGCGGTAGGCGGGGACGCCGGCCTCGACGACCTTGTCGAGCAGGTGCTCGACCACGGCGTGCGACGGCGCGACGACACCCACGTGCCACCCGCTCCGCACCAGCCGCTCGATCACGCGGGCGGCGACGTAGGTCTTGCCCGTCCCAGGCGGTCCCTGCACGGCGAGATAGGAGCGGTCGAGGCGTCGCACGGCGTCGGTGATCGCCGAGATGTACGCACCCTTGCCGCTGCCGACGGGCGGCAGGCCGAGGTCGGAGCCGTCGACGTCGGCCGAGACCTCGGCGCGCTCGTCGGCCTTGAGCTGCGGGGGTAGACGGCGCAGGACGTCGAGCGCGGGCTGGGCGGGGAAGCGTCCGGCGCCACCGTCGAGGGAACGCACGGCGTGCTCCGCGACCTCGCGCACGGCTCCCTCGACGAGTCCTGTCGGCACCGGGCTCCCCGGTCCCACACCCATCGGGACCTCGGGGTACGGCTCGAGGCCCTTCTTGAGGACCTCTTCGACGACGACCACGTCACGACCCAGCGCATCGGTCTCGACCGACAGCACTGTCGACGTGCCGCTCACCTGGCGGACACCGCCGATCGGGGGCGTGAGCCCCTCGGGGAGAGGCGCGTCGTAGATGCACCAGACGCCCGAGCCGACGCCGAGCGCACTGCCTGTCGCGAGGGCGCCGACGAACCTCAGCTCCCGGCGCAGCGACCGTTGTGAACCCTCCTTGAACCAGTCGCGCAGCACCGTGGCCTCGTCGGCGACGAGAACGTCGCGGCTCGAGGCCCACTCGTCGGGCGGCGAGGTCAGCCTGTCGAAGTGCGCCCACCAGAACGGCTTGTCCTCGCGGTGGTGGTAGCCGAGCGCCGCGGCGAGCAGCAGGACGGCCTGGTCGTCAGGACCGCGCTCACCCGCTGGGAGGTCGCGCGCATCTCCGGCGACAGCGTGCAGGGCGTCGACGAGCGGGTCGGACGGCTCGTCCTCGACGTCAGCGAGGTCGACGAGGTCTGCAGGGTCGTCGGCCTGCCGGAGCGTGACGCCGTTCTTGGTGGCGAGGGTGCGCAGCCAGTCCCGCAATCGCAGCGTCGACTCGCAGTCGTAGCGGTTGTAGCCCTCGATGAGCTGGAGGGTCGCGGCGGCCTCGTCACTGCGTCCCTCGTCCCGCGCGGCGCAGGCCAGCGCGTACTGCGCGATCGAGTCGGCGGCGTTGTCGAGCTCGGCGTCGCGCAGCTGGTCGCCCATGTACAAGGGCTCGAGCTTCTTGAGGGAGTACGACGGCTGCGACACCCGCACGCTCTGACGGACCGTCGCGTAGAGGTCGACGAGCACACCGTGGCGCAGCAGGTCGTCGAGCTGCTCCTCGCCCACCCCGTGCCGGCCGACCAGGCGGCCCAGCGCCGTCTTCTCGTAGGGGGCGTAGTGGTACACGTGCATGCCGGGGAACTGCGCCCGGCGGTCCCGCAGGTACGCGAAGAAGTCGAGGAGCGCCTGCTTCTCCTGCGCGCGGTCGTGCGCCCAGAAGGCGCGGAACACAGGCTCGGCGCCGGGCTCGGTCGGTGCCTCGACGACACCGAAGAGGTACTCCAGCCCCCAGTCGGTCGACCCCGGGGAGGTCCACAGCGGGTCGCCCTCGAAGTCGAAGAACACGTCACCCGGGTCCGGGACCGCGAGAGCCTCGAGGGCGACGGGCGAGACGACCGCGGCCCGCACGTCAGGGCGGCCGTCGGGCAGCGGCGGCCGGGCGTCCTGCGCGACCTGCATCGCGGCCTGGTCGCGCAGGTCCGCCAGGATGCGGTCCGGCAGGCCCTCGACAGGACCGGTGCTCGAGGCCAGCGCGTCGATCGTCGAGATGCCGGCGGCGCGCAGGCGGGTGCGCTGGGTCGTGCGGAGGCCTGCGACGAGCAGCAGGTCGCGCTGCGCGACCACGTGCCGGGTGCAGGCCGTGCAGCGCCCGCAGGCGGAGAACCTCTCGTCACCCCAGACGACAGGTCCCTCGTCGGCGAGGTGCGCGTCGACCACCTGCTCGAGCCGGGCGCGGCGCTCGCGGTACACCGGCAGCACGTCGGCGAGCGGGTGCTCGGACTCCGACCCGTCGCCGTGGACGAGGCGCAGCGACGGTGCGACGGGGACCCCCGCGCGCTCGAGCTGGTCGGCGTAGGCGGCGAGCTGCAGCAGCGCCGTGACCCGGGCGTGCCGGGCGAGCTTGGTGTCGACGACCGTGACCAGCGGGGAGGTGGTGCCGCCGGGGGAGTCCGGGCTGCCGGGCTCGTCGGTGCCGTCCTCCCCGTGTGCCTCACCGTTCAGCAGGGAGCTCTCCGCGCCGTCGGCCGGCGTGGCCCGGGCGAGCGCGGCATCGTCGACGAGGAAGTCAGGACGGCCGAGGAACCGGCCGTCGAACAGCACCCCCTGGTAAACGAGCGCCGCTCCGTCGCGCAGGGCGGCGACGGTGCGGTCGTGGGCTGCGCGCAGGTCGTCGAGCGTGGACCAGTCCTGCCCGACGAAGGAGACGTAGCCGGGGACGGCAGACGCTGTGGAGGCGTAGTCCTCTGTGCCTGCTGCATCGGCTGCGGCAGCCGCCAGGCGCGAGAGATAGCCGCTGAGCACCCGGTCCTCGTGCTCGAGCCCCAGGCTCGACGTGCGCTCCAGCATCGCGTCGGGGGCGACGGTCCGCGGAGAGCGGCCGAGCCGCTCGTCCATGTCGGTCAGCAGCGCGAGCTCGCACTCGGCGGCGACCGCCAGGTCGGTCGCGCTGCTGATGAGGACCTCGTCACGCAAGAACACAGATGGCCTTTCCGCCGGGCAGGGATGCCTGCCCCGAAACCTACCCCGCGCTCCTGACGGTCCGGCGCAGACCTACGATGACGCCATGCTCTCGATGCGCAGGCCCCAGCCGTCCACCACGCCGGTCGTCCCGTCGCGCACCGTCGCGCGCGGGCTCAGCCTGGTCGGGGCTGGCGGCGTCATCGGGTCTGTCGTCGGGTTCGTGCTCGCGCTGCTCGACGCCTCGGGCGGGTTTGCTGCCTGGGCTGTCCTGCTCTGGGGCGGGACGGGCCTGCTCGTGGGCGCCACGAGCGTGCTCGCGGCGGCGACCGTCGTGGTCTTCGCGCCCGGCCACGGTCCTGCGAGGTCTGTCGGCGCACCGCTCGCAGCCTCGGTCGCGGGCGCGCTCACGGCAGCCGTCCTGCTCGCCGGCCTGGACCCGAGCCTGCGGGGTGCTGTGGCTGCGGGAGTCTTCGTCGCGGTCCTTGCTGCTGCGGCGACCGTCGCGCGACGCCCGTCGACGTAAGCCAGCCCAGCCCGGTTCAGCCTCACCAGACTCGACTCGACTCGACTCGACTCGACTCGACTCGACTCGACTCGGCTCAGAACAGCCCGGCCCAGCTCGACCCGGCCCAGGCTCAGCGCCGCAGGTCCAGGCCGAGCTGCCAGCCGCCGTCGCCGAGGCGGCGGAAGCCGAGGTGCTCGTAGAAGCCGATCGCGCGGGTGTTGTCGGCGCCGACGCCGAGGTGCACCCCCGGTACACCGAGGTCGCGCAGGGCGTCGAAGAGCGTCTCGAGCATGCGCCGTCCGTTGCCGCCGCCCTGCCCCTCCGGCAGGAGGTCGACGTGCAGGTGGGCGGGGAACTCCGCGACGACGGCTGGGTCGGTGCGTGACCTGTCGTGGACGCGGCTGACGATCCCGGCGTCGTAGGACCCCTCCGGCGCAGAGCCCGCCGGGTACCGCTGCTCGACCTCGGGCCACCACTCGCGCTCGAGGGTCTCCTCGAAGGCCGCGGTGTCACGGGTGCCGATCACGTAGCCGACCACGGCCTCGGGGCCCTCGACCGATCCGTCGACCAGCACGAAGGCCAGCTCGGGCTCGAGGCGCAGGTACGCGCCGAGGTAGACGTCGCCCAGCAGGCGCGGTCGCTCGGACAGCGGCGACGCGTCCTCGCCCGACGCACCTGTGCGCAGGCAGATGTCGTACAGGCGGTCGACCTCGGCCGGGTCCGTGGTCTGCGCGGGGCGGATGGTGAAGCGGGGCTGCGACGTCGTCGTCGTGGGGATGGTCTCGTTCACACGGAGCAACCTACAGCCCGGGTGGTGCCCCACGGGAGAGCCGACGGGAGGGGGAGGAGGGTGACGGGCGGAGGCCCACACCGCTCCGGATGAGAAGCCCGGCACCCTGGGGTAGGAAAGAGAGATGACACAGATCCCTGACATCACACTCAACAACGGCGTCACCATCCCCCAGCTCGGCTTCGGCACCTTCCAGGTGGCCGAGGACGACACCCAGCGCATCGTCGAGTCCGCGATCGAGACGGGCTACCGTCACATCGACACCGCCGCCGGCTACTACAACGAGGCGGGCGTCGGTGCTGCCGTCCGTGCGAGCGGCCTGGCCCGTGAGGACGTGTTCGTCACGACCAAGCTCCGCAACGGCAACCAGGGCTACGAGGAGGCGCTCGCGGCCTTCGAGGCGTCCCGTGCTGCCCTCGACATCGACTACGTCGACCTCTACCTCATCCACTGGCCGGTCCCGAGCAAGGGCCTGTACGTCGAGACGTGGCGTGCCTTCGAGAAGCTTCTCGCGGACGGAGCCGTCAGGGCGATCGGGGTGTCGAACTTCCTGCCCGAGCACCTCGAGAAGCTCCTCGCGGAGACCGACGTCGTCCCCGCCGTCAACCAGATCGAGGTGCACCCCACCTTCCAGCAGTCCGAGCTGGTCCGCGTCTCGCGGGAGGCCGGGATCGCCGTCGAGGCCTACAGCCCGCTCGGCCGCGGCGCTGACCTGGAGTCCGACGAGGTCACGACGATCGCCCAGGCTCACGGCGTGACCCCCGCGCAGGTCGTGCTCCGCTGGCACCTGCAGCAGGACACCATCGTCATCCCGAAGTCGAACAACCCTGAGCGCATCGCCGCGAACCTCGACGTGTTCGGGTTCGAGCTGAGCACCGACGAGATCGCCCAGATCGACGCTCTCGAGGCCGGGAACCGCACGGGCGCCGACCCGGCGACGGCGGACTTCACGCAGATGCGCTGAGCCCGGACCGGGGGACGGCCGGTCGTCGACGAGACCGGCGAGGTTGACGCCGGTCGTCCCCTGCCGTTCCGGCCAGGGCGCCGGGCGGGGTGACTCCGGTGCAGCGTCCACAGGCTGGCGGACGGGGCTACTCGCTGCCCCGTCGACGTGCGATGCTGTCGAGGTACGGTTCTATCCCTTTCGCGAAGTCTCGACGCGTTCGCGAGGGGTGAGGGTCACGTGTGCGACCCCGGCGACGTAGCGCCGGGGCGCACCTCGATCGACGGGGAGCACCTCATGAGCACATCGAGCTCGGCAGCGGCGCGATGGTTGGCGGTCGGCCGAGACGTCCTGCTGACCGGTGACGCCGGAGCCGGCAAGAGCTGGGCGCTGCGCGACGTCGCGACGACAGCCACGGCCCGGGGGAGCTATTCGGTCCTCTCGATCCGCGCGCAGCACACCCTGCGACCCTTCGGACCCTTCCGTGCGCACGACTCCGCTCCCCGCGGGGAGCTCTCCGAGAAGTCCTGGGTCGCGTGGATGCGCGAAGAGCTGTCCGGTCGACGTCCGCTCCTCCTCGTCGACGACCTCGACAGGGTGGACGACGCGACGGTCGCGGTCGTCCGGACCTTCCTGGCGGTCGTCGACGCCCGGATGGTCGCGACCGTGGGGACAGACGTCCGCGCGCTGTACACGTCCCCGGCGGCACTGCTCGTCGCCGAGCGTGCGCCTGCCCGGGTCCGCGTCGAGGCCATGGGGCTGTCGGAGACGTCCCGGCTGCTGACCTCGGCTCTGGGCGGGCCGGCGAGCATCGGTGTGGTCTCGGCGATCGCCACGCGGTCCGCAGGCAACCCGCGGGTCGCGCTCGCGCTCGCCGACGCCGCGAGGGTCGAGGGCGTGGTGCGTGTCGAGGGCGGTGTCTGGGTCAAGGCCGGGACGATGGACTCGATCGCGGTCGACTCGGTCGCGCACGGGTTGCTGCCGCAGGTCCCTGCCGAGCAGCTCGAGGCGCTCGTCGTGCTCGCCGAGCACGGCACCCTCGACGAGCGTGACGCCGCCCTGCTGGTCGGCGGCGACGTGCTCTCGGCGCTCGTCCGGCGCGGTCGGGTCGTCATGCACAGGTGCGACGGCACGCACACCGTCGTCGCCGTCTCCCCGCCCGCGCTGGGTCGTGCACTGCGGACAGGGACCCTCGGTCCACGTGCGCTCTCGGGCGTCTCGTCCGCGCAGAGCGAGGGCTCCGGGGTGCGCACGACCGAGGGGGGCGCACGCTGCGCGGGCCGAGTCGCGGGGCCTGGTGCGGAGCGCCTCGACCACCTCGACCGCTCCGCTGTCCAGACCCGTGCCTCGGCCTCGCTGCCTGCGGCAGCCGAGGAGTACCCGCGCTGGGCTGCGGAGATCGCCGTGCTGGTGCACGCCAGGTCCGAGGACGAGGTCGCGCGCCACCGCGCCACATGGTTGCTGGCGCCGACGGTCGACCACGCGAACGCGTTCCTCGCGGTCCTGCTGCGCCGTCCTGCCGACCCTGTCGAGGTCGAGACGATCTTCTCCGCCACCGAGCAGACCGAGGGCGACACCCGAGAGGCGCGGGCTCTCTTCGACGTGCTCGCGACCCGGTGGGCTGTGTGGAGCGACAGCTCTGTCGGCTCTGACCCCACGACTCGTCCCGGCCCCGTCGCCGCCCAGCGCGCCCGGGTCGCCGCCGAGCGGGCAGCCGCGCACCCGGGCGAGGACGAGGACATCCGTGCCACGACGCGGGAGGCCGCGGCGGGTGTGCCCGTCGCCGGCTGGGCGCGTGTCCTGGAGTCCAGCGCACTCCTCGAGGCTGGGCGGCCTGATCTGGCGCTGGCCGTGTGCGAGCAAGTCGACGGGACCGTCGAGAGCACTGAGCAGATGCACTATCTCGACGGGATCCAGAGTGAGTCCCTCCTCATGCTCGGCCGTGTCAGCGAGGCGGAGCATCACGCTCGTGCCGCTCTCGAGCGCGCCCTCGACTCCCTGGACGGGCTCGGGATCCGGGTCAACGCCTGTGCACTCGCCGTGGTCCTGGGGACCCGCGGTCAGTCTGAGGATGCCTGGCGGACGCTCACGGTGTCCCTACGCCTCGGGAGCCCTGGTCCGCTCGAGAACACGTACTACAGGAGGTCGCTCGCCCTGGGCACCCTGCTGAGGACCCGGGTGGGAGACAGTGATCTCGCGCGGGCTCTGTCGACCGAGCTCGACCTCACGCCTCGCGGGTACAGCCCTCTGCTGCAGTCCATGGGCGAGGTGGCCCGGACGGCGCTGGACCCCGACCCGGAGAAGGTGGAGGAGCTCTGGGCGGCCGGAGAGCGGCACGTCGAGGCCGGTCTGCTGCTTCCAGCGCTCTGGTGCTGGCTCGCGCATCCAGGACCGCACAGCCCAGAGCGCGTGCGCCAGGTCCGTGACCTCTACGCCAGGTGCCGTTTGCCGCTGCTCGACTCTCTCGTGAGGCTCCACGAGGCGCTCTCGGCAGGGGACCTGGCGGTGCTCGAGGTGCTGGCTGGTCCGACGACGACCATCGTCAACGACGCTCCCCGCCGGACAGCGTGGACCATGCTGGGAGGCAGGCACGGAGACGGTTCGGCGCTGGCACCTGCAGAACCCGGCGACCCGGGAGAAGGCCCACCGCTGCTCACCACCCGGGAGCGGCAGATCGCCCTGCTGGCTCGTGACGGGCTGTCCAACCGTGAGATCGCGACAGAGTTCACGCTGAGCGTGCGGACCGTGGAGAACCATATGTCGAGCCTGCTGCACAAGCTCGGTTTCACGAGCCGGCAGGACCTGACGCTGCACATGTTCGTGTGACGGTGGGCACGGACAGCACCAGCGCGAGCGCCACCGCGGCCAGAGCAACCACCAGTCCGACGACGCCCACCCATCCGCACAGGTCCCAGGCGTGGCCGGCCACCCAGCCGAACAGGCTGGCGCCCGCGTAGTAGACGACCGTGTAGAGGGCTGTCGCCTGCGCCCGGCCCGTTGTCGCCCGGGCGCCCACCCGGCTGGCCGCGACGGCGTGCCCGACGAACAGCCCGAGGGTCAGCACGGTGACACCCGCGACGACCACGAGCAGCGGCCGGGCCATCGTGACCACAGCGCCGACGCCCATGAGGGAGCACGCGATCACCAAGACCGTCCGAGGGCTCCATCGGTCGCTGAGCGCACCGGCGAGACGTGATCCGACGGTCCCTGCGAGATAGGTGAGGAACACGAGAGAGACGACGGTCGGGGCGAGCCCGTAGGGCGGGGCCTCCAGCCGGAAGGGCAGATAGTTGAAGATGGCGGCCAGCCCACCGACCAGCAGACCGCCGACGCAGAACAGCGCGACGAGGGTCCTGTCGCGCAGGTGCGCCCGCAGGTGGGTCAGCTGGCTCGGGCGTCGCGCGCCGACCTCCAGGTGCGGACGCCGACCACGAGGGGATCCGGGTGGGAGCAGGAACACCAGCAGGGCCATCACCGCGGTGAGGCACGCACCGACAGCGACGAGCCCGAGCCGCCAGCCCAGGTGCTGCGCCACAGGGACCGAGACGAGCCGGCCGACAAGGCCCCCGACCGAGGTCGCCGCGACGTAGGAGCCGGCCAGCGCACCGGCTCTCGCCGGGAGCGACCAGTCGTGCACGAGGGCGATCGCGAGGGCCGGGATGCCGCCGAGCGCCGCGCCCTGGAGGAACCTCCCGGCGACGAGCATCTCGAAACCGGGCAGCCACGGCACGAGGACGGCGAGCATCGCCGAGGCGACCGCTGCGACGCGCATGGCCTCGGGTCGGCCGATCCGGTCCGAGAGCCATGCCCAGGGGATCACCGAGGCCGCGAGGCCGAGGGTTGCGCCCGACACGAGGAGGGCGGCGCGGGACGGGCTGACGGCGAGCGACGCCGAGACGTCCGTGAGCAGCCCCTGCGGTGCGTAGAGCAGCGCGAAGGTGCCCAGGCCCGCACACCACAGAGCAGCAGCGAGCCGGCGCTCGCCGATCACCTGCGGGAGCTCGCGGGCGGACGTCAGAGCCGTGGGACGGGTGGCTGTCGTGGTCACCCGGACGACGCTAGGCGTGCGGGTCTGATACCTCTAATGCATCGGGCGGCTCCTTCTCATACGCTCACGACATGAGAGACGATCCTGTCGCCGCCCTCCTGCCGCACCTGCGGATGCTCGTCGCGCTCGGCGAGGTCGAGCACGTGACCATCGCCGCCGCCATGCTCGGTGTCCCGCAACCGACGGTCAGCCGCACGGTCCGACGCCTCGAGCGCCAGATCGGGGCGCCCCTGCTCGAACCCGACGGTCGCGGGGTCCGGCTCACCGCCGCCGCCCGCACCCTCGTCCCCTACGCGCAGCGAGCCCTCGACGTGCTGACCGACGGCCTCGCCGCCGTCGAGACCGAGGAACGCCGTGCGCAGACGACGGTCCGTCTGGCCTTCCAGACCTCCCTCGGCGAACAGCTCGTGCCCGAGCTCATCCGGACCGTCCGGGACGACGACCCGTCGGTCCGCTTCGTGCTGAGCCAGGGTGCCCGCGCCTCGTGCCTCGAGTCGCTCCGTGCCCGCGAGGCCGACATCGCCCTCGTCTCGCGGCTCGACCCTGCGCCCGACGGGCTTCGCGTGGTCCCGCTCTTCGAGCAGCGGCTCGTGCTCCTCGTCCCGGCGGGCCACGCGGCTGGGGGTGCGGGAGCGGTCTCGGTCGCTGCGCTCGCGGACGAGCCCCTCGTGACGCTCAAGGTCGGCTACGGGCTGCGCGGGTCGGTCGACGAGCTGTTCGCCGACGCGGGGGTGTCGCTCTCGATCGCCTTCGAGGGCGAAGACCTGCACACCCTCACAGGTCTGGTCGCCGCAGGCCTCGGTGTCGCGATCGCGCCGCAGACCTCGACGACCCCGGCCGGCTGCGTCCAGGTGCCGCTCTCGGACGCAGGGGCGCGCCGCGACATCGGCGCAGCCATGCTGCCGGACGTCGCGTCCGAGGCGGTGCTCGCCGTGCTCGGCACGCTGCGCTCGCTCACCAGGGCCGGAGGCCAGGCGCAGTGAGGTAGCGAGCCGTGCCTCGGTGAGGAGCTGCTCGCCGTGCTCAGACCCGCTGTGCTCAGACCCGCCGCGCCGAGGCTCGTCGTCCTCAGAGGCGCGTCGCGAGCCGCGCGTACTCCTGCGCCGTCACGGGAAGGACCGTCCCGTGCTTGATCTTGCCCGGGAAGGTGTATCCCTTGACGGGCTCCCAGCGCTCGGCGGTCAGCGAGGACGCGTGGAAGGGGACGTAGCCGCGGTCCGCACCCGTGTACTCGTCGACCCACAGGTACCACTCGCCGTCGGTGAAGGACCTGAAGGCGAGCGGACCCTCGACGATCCCCACCTCCGTGCCCGTGGTGACGCTGTCCGAGACCGGGTCCCAGACCTCGGCGTGGAGGTCGGTCGACCGCTCGGAGAACACCAGGCCCGCGGCCTCGTCCTTGACGAAGCGCACGTAGCCGCCGTCGCTGTCGGGGTCGGGCACCACGAGGGCGTCGATCACCGACCGGGTCGGGTGCCCGTGGTCGACGGCCTCGGTGAAGGTCGCGAAGTCTGTCGTGTGCGCGCCGAGCAGCCTGTGGTGACCTGAGCCCGTGTGCTCGGGGTCGTCGTCGGCGTAGAGCCGGGCGGACCACAGCACGAGGAAGGCCTCGGCCTCGGGGTCCCACACGGCCTTGGGTGCCCAGGCCATGCCGGCGCTCGGCGGGGACACCTCGACCTGGCGCTGCGGGCCCCACGTCATGAGGTCGGAGGACTCCCACACGTTGATGGACCTGCTGCCGTGGCGGCCGAGCCAGTCCCAGAAGCTGCCCGTCACGCCCGGGCGCTCGGTGACGCGGATGTCGAGGTCTGTCGCGAGCAGGTAGAAGGTCGATCCGTCGGCCGAGCGCAGCAGGTGCGGGTCGCGCAGGCCCTGCTCGCCCATCGTGGAGGCGAGGATCCCGGCACCGCCGTCGAGGGCGCGCCACGTCGTCGGGTCGTCGCCGTCGGAGAGCATGGCGTGGACCTCGTGGGTCGCGTCGTCGTGGTGGACCATGACGTACCCGGCCCAGTCCGGAGCGGCGGCGGTGCTGCTCGTGGGGGTGGGTGTGGTGGTGCTGTTCTCGGTCACGAGCACGTCCTCCGAGGGTGCGGCGTCGGGCGCAGCCAGGCTGCGCGGGCGCGTCGGTGCGCACTGTGAACGTTAACAAGGGAGTTGGTCAGTGGCCAGGTGGCCGGACCCCTCGACCGTCGTCGGTCTGTCCGTCTGTCCGTCCGTCTGTCCGTCTGTCCGTCCAGCGGTCGGGCGGGTACTCGCCGGTGTGACCTCGGGCCCTGTCGAGGGTTGACCACCCTCCTCACACCTCGACCAGATCCCTGTGACCTGGCGATATCCACCCAGAGGACTACAGACGGGGAGGTCTCCGACTGGCTACGCTCCGTCAGGGTGCCCCGCAGCGGGGCGCCGTGCCGCCAGCAGGGGGAGCCGATGCCCGCACACGCCCAGACCACCAGCCCGCCGCCCGACGTCGATCCCCGGTCGCTTGCGATCAGCACGCGCGGGTTGCGCAAGACCTACCGCAACCGGCACGGTCGCCACGTCGCCGTGCAAGGGCTCGACCTCGACGTCCCGATCGGTGGGGTGCACGGCTTCCTCGGGCCCAACGGCTCGGGCAAGACCACGTCGATCCGCATGCTTCTCGGCCTGGTCCGCGCGGACTCCGGCACGATGGCGATCTTCGGGCAGGAGGTGCCGCGGGCGCTGCCCGACATCGTCGGGAGGGTCGGCGCGATCGTCGAGCAGCCGAAGTTCTTCCCGACCTTCACGGCGCGCAAGAACCTCGACCTGCTCGCGAGCGCCATCGGTGTCCCCGCGTCCGAGGTCGGGATGGTCCTCGAGGCCGTCGGCCTCGACGACCGCGCGGGCGACCGCTACAAGACGTACTCGCTCGGCATGAAGCAGCGCCTGGCGATCGCCGCGACGCTGCTCAAGGACCCCGACCTGCTGATCTTCGACGAGCCGACCAACGGCCTCGACCCCGCGGGCATCCGGGAGATCCGCACGACCATGCGGACGCTCGCCGACCAGGGCAAGACTGTCCTGGTGAGCAGCCACATCCTCGCGGAGGTCGAGCAGGTGGCCGACACGGTCTCGATCATCGGGCACGGACGGCTGCTGGCCAGCGGCCGCGTCGAGGACATCGTCGCGGGATCTGCCACGACGGTCCGGGTGGGCGTCCGCCAGCCTGGCGAGGCGCGCGAGATCCTCGAGCGCGCCGGGCTGACCGTCCGCGCCGACCACGAGGCGCTGCTGGTCGACGGTGCGGCCGACCCCGCTGACATCACGCAGGTGCTCGCCCAGCACGGTCAGTACGTGCACGAGCTCGTCGCGATCAAGGCCGGGCTCGAAGCGGTGTTCCTCGAGCTCACCGCAGGCGAAGGGCCCGGGACGCGCGCCGACGAGTCCGGGAGACCGACCCGCCGCTCACGCCGAGGAGGCTCCCGATGATGCGTCTGCTCAGGGTCGAGATCGACAGGTTCTTCAGCCGTCGCACCACCCGTGTCGCGAGCATCGGGCTGCTCGGGGTGGTCGTCCTCGCGCTCGTCGCCGTCTGGCAGTCGTCTGCGCCGGCGAGCGAGGAGGAGAAGGCGCTCTCGCAGCAGTTCTACGAGGAGGCCCTCGCCGACTGGGAGGTCAACGGCGAGGCGACGCTCGCCGACTGCTACGAGCAGGAGGAGGCCGCCCAGGAGGCAGACCCGACGGCGTCCTTCGACTGCGAGACGTGGGCGCCTCAGTCCGAGACGTACCTCTGGCCCGACCAGCTCTTCACCGACCAGGCTGGGTCTGTCCTGACAGGGATTGGGTACGCGGTCCTGCTGTACGCGTTCTTCGTCGGCGTGAGCTTTGTGGCGGCCGAGTTCGCGACGGGGTCGATGGGCAGCTGGCTGACCTTCGAGCCCCGCAGGACCCGTGTCTACGCCTCGAAGCTGGCCGCGGCAGGCCTCGGGGTCGTCGTCCCGGCGATCCTCGCCGCCGTGCTCGTGGTCGGGGGAGCGTGGGCGATCTTCAGGATGTGGGGGACGCTCGGCGACGTCACCGGCGAGCTGTGGTCCGACCTCGCCGTGGGCGGTCTGCGGCTGACGCTCACGGCTATCGGGGTCGCAGTGCTCGGCGCGGCCGTCGCGATGGTCGTGCGCAGCACCGCTGCCGCGATCGGTCTGCTGCTCGGGTACGTGATCGTCGTCGAGGGGATCATCGGCTCGGCGGTCGACGCCCTCAAGCCGTGGTTGCTCACCCTCAAGGTCGAGGCCGTGCTGCAGGGCGAGTCCACGTACTGGGTCGACGACTGCACGACCGACGCCTCCGGCACGATGTGCGAGTCGATCGGGAAGACGGTCTCGCTGACGAACGGTGCGGTCAGTCTCGTGGTGCTGCTCGCCGTGGTGGTCACCGTCGGGCTCGTGACCTTCCGGCGGCGGGACGTGGGCTGATCGGCGAGGTTGGTGACAGATACGACAGACGGCTGCGGGCCGGCACCCTTCGAGGGGTGCCGGCCCGCAGCCGTCTGGAGGTGGGTCTGCGGCTACTCGCAGCCGACGCCGTCTCCGTCACGGTCGAGCTTCTTGGCGTAGCCCGGGTCGCCTCTGTAGACCGGGGCTGCTCCGGCGGCGCGTGCCGCGTCGCAGTTCTCGTAGTACACCTCGACCGGGGCTGGCGCGGGCTCCGGGACGACGACAGGTTCGGGTGCCGGGGCGGGTGCCTGCTCGACGACGGGCGCCGGGGCGGGCTCGACAGCCGGCGCCGGGGCTGGTGCCGGTGCGGGAGGAGCGGTCGTCGGCTCGGGTTCCGGGGTCGGCTCGGGCGCGGGGATCTCGGGCACGGCCGAGCCCTCGGGCAGCGGCTGGTCCGGGCAGGTGCTGAGCACCGAGGCCATCGCGACCTGCTCGGCGTCGGTCACCCACAGGCCGTAGGTGAACTTCACGCCGACCTGGCGGGCGACGTACTCGCAGCGGAAGTCCTTGTTCGGCGGCAGCCACGTCGCGGTGTCGCCGTCGCTCTTCTGCCCGTTGAGCGGTCCGTCGGCGGCCCAGAGGTTGAGCGGGTCGTTGGCGAAGGCCGTGCGCTTCGCCTCGTCCCAGCCCTGGGCGCCCTTCTGCCACGCGTCCGACAGGGCCACGACGTGGTCGATCTGCACGGCGGTCGACGTCTTCTCCCCGCGCTCGAAGGCGATGGTCGTGCCGCTGTAGGGGTCCGCGAAGGTCCCGGTGAGGACCACGCAGTCCTTGGTCCCGTCCTTGTACGTCACGTCGGTGAGGTCGCGGGCGAGGATGTCGTTGCGGGTGTCGCAGCCGTTGCGGTCGACGTCGGCCCACGCCGCGCCGAAGGCGTCGCGGGAATACCCGGTCTTGGGGGCGCGGCCCTTGACCTCGAGGAGCGGCACCGTCGCGAGCGCTGTCTGCGGGGTCGCGGTCGAGGTGACAGCCGCGACGTCGACGGGTTCGGCGAGCTCGGGTGACGGCAGCGGTGCGGGCGCCTCGGTCGGCTCGGGAGCCTCTGTGGTCGCGGCAGCCATCGGGCGGGCCTCGTCGGCCTCGGCCGAGCAGCCGGCGAGCAGCACGGCGGCGAGCAGGACGGCGGCGGTCCCGCGGAGGCCGCGGGAGGTCGGTCGCGCGGGGTGACGACCGGCGGGAACGGCGGCGCGGGACGCGGGGGCAGGCAGACGGGCAGACATCGGCAGCTCTTCCAGGGGGTCGGCCGCGCGGTGAGGAGGGCAGCACCGGGCCAGACCCGCGAGCTGCCCACGCGCGGAGATGCGACTCGCATCGTAGGGCCGGTCGGGGGTGTGCTCGGGGAGCCTGCCGGGTGATCCTCGCCGCAGCCGCAGCCGCAGCCGCAGCCGCAGCCGCAGCCGCAGCCGGTCAACCAGGCTGTGCTGTCGGGAGCCTGAGCCGCACGCTCGTCCCGTGACCCAGGCGGGAGGTGAGCATGGCCTGGCCGCCGTGCCTGCGGACGATCGCGTGGACCGTCGCGAGGCCGAGACCCGACCCCGGCACCCCGAGCGTGTTCGACCCGCGGGCGAGCTCGTCCCACACGAGCGAGAGCTCGTCGGCCGGGATGCCCGCTCCGGAGTCGGCGACCTCGACCACCACAGCGCCCTCCTCCTCGAAGCCGCGGACCTCGATCGGGGCACCGTCGGCCGAGAACTTCACGGCGTTCGACACGATGTTGTAGAGCGCGACGAACAGCAGGTCGACATCCCCGCGCACCGGCGGCAACGGCCACGGGACACGCGGGAACGCGACACTCACGTCGGACAGGGCACCGGGGACCGTGCCAGCACGGGCGGGCCGGGTGACGGCGAGCTCCTCGTGCAGCGCGGCGACCACCTCGGCGGTGAGGTCGGCGACGTCGACGGGCTCCTGCTCGATCTCCTGGGAGTCCAGGGAAGAGATCTTGCGCAGGTCGCCGACGAGCCGGCCCATGCGCGCGGCCTGCGCGTCGATCACGGCCACGGGGGAGAGGTGGACCGCTCCGGTGCTGCCGGGGGAGCCTGGCCCCGAGCCGTCGGCGAGGCTGGTCGACGACACCGAGGCGGCGGCGGCGTGGATAGCAGTCAGCGGGTTCTTGAGCTCGTGGTCGAGGCGGGCCAGGAACCTGTGGTGCGCGGCCTTCTCCTCCTGGCGCGCAGATGCTGCCCCCACCTCACCGGCCCGGCGGACCGCCCGGCGGAGCAGCAGCACGAGGAGCGCGACGATCCCGGCGCCCACCCCGGCAGCAGCGACAGCTGTCGCGAGCGGGACGGTGAACCGCAGACCGCTCGGGTTGCCCGCGGCGACCAGCACAGCGGCGACCACCAGCCCGACGGCGACCGGGACGATCACCCACGGGCTGGCCCACGGCGAACCGGCGCGCCCCCGAGCGCCTCGGTGCACGGACCCGGTCACCCGCGCCTCACCTGACCGCAGAACCTGTACCCGAGGTTCGGGACGGTCTCCACGAACCGCGGCGCCCCGGCGTCGTCGCGCAGCACACGCCGGATCTCCGCGACCCTGTGGTCGACCGCGCGGGTGCTCGGCACGAGGTCGAAGCCCCAGAGCGCCTGGAGCAGGCGGTCCCGGGTGTGCAGCTCGCCGGGGTGCGCCATGAGGTAGTCGAGCAGCACCGAGGCGCGCGGGGTGAGCACCACCTCGCTCCCGGCGAGGAACACCCGCCGGGCCGACCTGTCGACCACCAGGTCACCGCTCACCAGACGCTCTGCGGTGCTCAACGGCTTCTCACCACCCGGGGCCCGGCGCCGCAGGACCGCACGGATCCGTGCGGCGAGCTCTTGCGGGTTGAAAGGCTTGTTGAGGTAGTCGTCAGCCCCCTCGTCGAGAGCCGCCGACCGCTCGAAGGACTCCCCGACCTGGGTGAGCAGGACCACGGGCGTCCAGTCGTCGCGCGTGCGCAGCCTGCGCACGAGCTCGCGTCCGTCGACGCGCGGCATCATCACGTCGGAGACCACCACGTCGGCGTGCCACAGGTCGAGGGTCTCCAGAGCCGCCTGACCGTCCTCTGCGACGCGGACCTCGAAGCCCGACCGCTCCAAGAACGGTGCGAGCGCCGCAGTGATCGCCTCTTCGTCGTCGACGAGCAGGACCGTCGGACGGCCTGTCACGATGCCACCAGCACGTTGCCCGCGCCCTCGTCCGACACCTCGGGGGAGCCCTCGTCCCACGTCACGGTGTTGTCCGCGCCGGCGACCGAGACCGTGCCGACCGACGTCACGTGCACGACGACACCGGCCGCCGCGATCTCGAGCGTCGTGATCTCCCGAGCCGTCAGCTGGACGTCCGCCGCAGAGATCGTCACGTGCTCGCAGGCCTCCGTGAGCTCGACAGCCTGCGACGCCCGCCAGAGGTCCAGGGTGCCGTCCGCGCCGCAGCCGACCGTGGTGGTCGGCGGGGCCGGGGTGGCGACAGGCGAGGGATGGGCACCTGGCCCACCGGGGGCCTCGTCGGGCGCAGACGCCGCCGGGTCGTCCGAGGGGTCACCGCCCTCGGAGGTCTCCGGGCTGTCGGGCGTGGTCTGCCCGCCGTCCGTCGCTGCGTCGTCCGTCGTGCTCGCGTCCTCCGGCGCGGACGTGCCCGACGTCGTGCTCGTGCTCGAGGGGCTGCTCGCGTCGTCCGACGCGCTCGCGGTGTCGCGGCGGTCGACCACCTCGACCGTGCACCCGGCGAGCAGCAGCGCAGCCGCAGTGGCAGCGGCGAGGCACGCGAGGGCCGACGGGCGGGTGCGGCCGTGAGGGGACGTCGCGCTCGCGGTCTGGGGCCGGGGCGTCATCTGTGCTCCTTCGGGTGCACGGCGTCGGGTGGGGTGTCGTCGAGCCAGAGGCAGTCTGTCAGAAGGTCGGGACGAAGATCTCGACCCGGCGGTTCAGCTGGCGACCAGCCGGGTTGTCCGAGCCGTCGGCCGTCGTCTCGGGGGCGACAGGGCGGGTCTCGCCGTAGCCGGTGGTCTCGAGGGTCGCGGTCACCCCTCGCTCGACGAGTGCGTCGGCGACGGCCTGGGCGCGGTCCTCGGAGAGCTGCTGGTTGAAGGCCTCGTCGCTGATCGAGTCCGTGTGCCCGCCGATCTGCAGCGTCGGGGCGCCGGTCTCGGCGAGCGCCGCGGCGAGAGAGTCGAGGGTCTGCTCGGACTCGGGGCGCAGGTCGCTCGTGCCGAAGTCGAAGAGCGCTGCGTCGGAGAGCGAGATCGTCGTGCCGCACGACGTGATCGGCTCGATGGTGCCCATCGGCGGGAACACGCCCATCGCGGGGACCGGCGGGACGGGCTCTGCCGGGACGGGGACGCCGTTCACCGTCGCTGTGCCCTGACCGTCGTTCTGGATGGTCACGGAGCCGTCGGAGTACAGGCCTGAGCCGTCGCCGTAGTTGGTGATGGTCACGCCGTCTGCCCCCGCGAAGACGCCGCCGCCGTCGCCGTAGTTGGTGATGGTCCCGGTGCTGTCGGTCCGGGTGCCCGAGCCGTCGCCGTAGACCGCGAGCGAGACCTCGGCGTCTGCGTACACGCCCGACCCGTCTCCGTAGTTGGAGACCGACACGTCGCCGCTCGCGAAGACCCCTGAGCCGTCGCCGTAGACCGTGACCGAGACGCCGTCGACGACGTAGGTCCCCGAGCCGTCGCCGTAGTTGACCGTCGTTCCGTCGGGCCCCGTGTACACGCCCGACCCGTCGCCGTAGAGCAAGATGCTGCCTGCGCCGGAGCGGACCGTCCCGGAGACGTCGCAGGACGCCGGGGCGACGGTCAGCCCCGGGTAGTCGCCGACGAGCTCGGTGATCTCGTGCGTGAAGCCTGACAGCGAGGCGTCGAGCATGGAGAGGTCCGGGATGGTGATGAGCGGGACGGGCGGGATCTCGCCGGGTGCGTAGCCGGCGACTGCTGTGGTGCTCGACGCCGGGTCCGTGGTCTGGTCGTCTGCAGGGTCGGTCGACGGCTCGTCGGTCGGGTCGGGCGTCGGTGCAGCGGCTGTGGTCGCCGACGCTGCCGGGACCGGGGTCGCGGTGCGGTCGGAGTCGGCCTGGCACCCTGTGAGGAGCACGGCGAGAGCGAGGGCGGCGCAGGTGCCGCGGAGTGTCGTCAGAACCGTCGTCGAGGTCATGAGGACGACGGTAGCGACGTACTGCCTGCTGCAGGTCGCGGGGGTGTCGCGGCGATGTCGCAGGTCTGAGACATCTCGCGACCTGTGGCGAGGTGCCGGGTGCGCTGCGAAGGTGGGACGAGGTCGAGACACGTGCCTGCATCATCCTCGAGGGCCCTCGCCGGCCTCCCCTCCACCGATCGGAGCCCCCAGTGATCGACGACGCGAACGCCACGGACGCCCGCCACCGCCAGGACGGCGGCGCCCCGCCCTTCAACCACGACGACGCCGTGTCGCCGCTGCTCGGCGTCGCCCGGGCTCTCGAGGAGAACGAGGCCCTCGACGGTCCGGCCGACCTCGCCCGTCCGTGGGCCCAGCGCCTGACGGCCGGTCCGCTGCGCCGAGCCGCGCTCCAGGGCGTGTGGCTCGGGCATGCGCTGCACCCGGTGATGTCCGACCTGCCGATCGGGTTCTGGACCTCCGCGACCACCCTCGACGTGCTCCAGGGCGAGAAGTCCGCGAAGGCTGCCGACGCACTGGTCGCGCTCGGGATCGCCACGGCGGTGCCGACGGCGCTGTCCGGGTGGGCGGACTGGGGGTCGGCCCCGAAGAAGACGCAGCGGGTGGGCGTCGTGCACGCCGCGGCGAACGCGACGGCTCTGACGCTGTACACGGCGTCGCTCGTGCAGCGTCGGCGCGGGAAGCGGACGTCGGGGGTGCTGCTCGGGTTCGTCGCGGGCGGAGCGCTCGGGGTGGGCGGGTTCCTCGGTGGGCACATGGCTGTCGCGTCGGCGTGATGCTCGGGCGCTGGACTGGTGAGGCGCTCTGCTGAGTCGACCCGATGAGCCGGCGTGGTGGACCGGCGTGCCAGCCGGACCGGCGGCGGGCCGGCTCAGGGGGAGCGGCGTCATCGCGGTCCAGCGCTCGCCCGCGGGAACAACCGCGGACCCTGTGAGGTTGTGCGAGTCGTGATTGGTTGAATCATCAACTACCATCGAGGTGTCGGCTGGTCGTCGGCACCGCGGCGAGCAGGAGACGGACATGAGCAGCGCACTCGAATTCGGCATCGACACCTTCGGAGACGTCACCCCCGGGCCGGACGGGCAGCTCAAGAGCCACGCCCAGGTGATCCGCGACGTCGTCGAGGAGGGCGTCCTCGCCGACCAGGTCGGTCTCGACTTCATCGGCATCGGCGAGCACCACCGCCCCGACTACGCGATCTCCGCCCCCGACACCGTCCTCACTGCGATCGCCGCCAAGACCGAGCGCATCCGCGTCGGTTCTGCGGTCACCGTGCTGTCGAGCGACGACCCGATCCGGGTGTTCCAGCGCTTCGCGACCATCGACGCGATCTCGAACGGGCGCGCCGAGGTGATCCTCGGGCGCGGCTCCTTCATCGAGTCCTTCCCGCTGTTCGGGTACGACCTGCAGCAGTACGAAGAGCTCTTCGAGGAGAAGCTCGACCTGTTCATGAAGGTGCGCGAGCAGAACCCCGTCACGTGGTCGGGCAGCACCCGCCGCTCGCTGACCGACCAGGACGTGTTCCCGCACGTCGAGAACGGCCTGCTGCCGGCGTGGATCGCCGTGGGCGGCAGCCCGCAGAGCGTCATCCGCGCCGCCGGCCACGGCTTGCCGCTCATGCTCGCGATCATCGGCGGCGACCCCCTCGCCTTCAAGCAGTTCACCGACCTCTACCGCCGCGCCCTCGGCGAGCTCGGCCAGCCCGTCCTGCCCGTCGGCGTGCACGCACCGGGGCACGTCGCCGAGACCGACGAGCAGGCCTTCGAGGACTCGTGGCCGCTGTTCGGCAAGTACTTCTCGAAGATCGCGATCGAGCGCGGCGGCCGCGCCATGGGCGAGGGCCAGTTCCGCGCGCAGGTCGGGGCTGACGGTGCGTACTTCATCGGGTCCCCCGAGACCGTCGCCAAGAAGATCGTCCGCGTGGTGAAGGGCCTCGACCTCGACCGCTTCGACTTCAAGTACGCCAACGGCCCGATGGAGCACGGCAAGCTCATGAAGAGCCTCGAGCTGTACGGGACGAAGGTCGTGCCGCTGGTGCGGGAGATGCTGGCCTGACGGAGTCGACCAGCGGGCTAGCCGCGAGCCAGCCGGCTAGCCAGCGAGCCAGCCCGCACCGAGGTCGCATTGACCCCGCCGAGGTCGCACTCGTAGGGGCGAGGTCGCACGGGCTGCGCCGAGGTCGCACTCTCTCGGACGAGGTCGCACGGACACGCCAAAAGTGTGTCCCAGCACGGTGTTCTTGGCGTGTCCGTACGACCTCGATGATCGTTCGGGAGTTCGGGAGTTCGGGAGTTCGGGAGTTCGGGAGTTCGGGAGTTCGGGAGTTCGGGGAACCGGGAACCGGGGACTGGGGACTGGGGAGTCCGAGGGGCTGCCGGTTCTGCTGGTGTCAGGCCTCCCACCGCAGTAGCCGTGCTCCGTGACCCTCGATCGTCACCGGGATCGCGACGCTTCCTGGCGCGACCCCGCGCGCCTCGTCGCTCTGCACGGTCACCCGCTGCGTCGCGACGTCCTCGCCCGTCCACAGCTCGCGGACCCGCACGGCCTCGTCGGCCGGGACCCCGACGTCCCCAGCGTCGAGCGCCACGCTGAGCGGCTCAGTCCCAAGGTTGAAGGCCGCGACCCAGCCGGACGCGCCAGCAACCCCGTCCGCAGTCCACAGCACGAGGTCTCCCTCACGGAACACCTCGCGGGACCCGCCCGCCCCCAGCACCGCGAGCACGTCAGCATTCGTGAACAGCGCGAGAGTCTCCGGGCTCGACGTCGGCAGGTCGCCGCCGATCATCAGCGGTGACCGGGCGATCACCCAGAGCGTCATGAGCGTGACTCGCTCCGCCGGCGTCAGCCGGGAGTCGCGGGGTTCGCCGCGCTCGGCGCGGATGCCGATGTGGCCGAGCGGGAGCATGTCGCCGTCGGGCCAGCCGTGCTCGCTCGCGGTGGGTGCCCAGCGGGCGAAGCGTGCGAAGTTGGCCTCGACGTCCTCCCACACGTCCCACAGGTCGTCGCAGATGCGCCACATGGTCGCGTGCTCGCGCAGGTGGTCGAGGCGGGTGAGCGAGAGGTCGCGCCCGGGGGACAGCGACAGCTCGATGGGCCGGCCGGACCGCTCGATGGCCAGCGAGAAGGCCTCGATGTCGGCGGCCTGGTAGGGCCAGAGCATGTCGTCGGCCTTGATGAAGTCGACGCCCCACGACGCGTAGAGCGCGACGACCGAGTCGTAGTACGTCTGCGCACCCGGGTGGTCGTGGCGGAGGCCGTCCATGTGGGGGTTCCACTCACAGCGGTTGGTCTCGTCGGCGATCTGGTCGGCCGTCACCGGCGCGCTCGAGGCCCCGGCGCCAGCACTAGCGCCAGTCCCAACCGAGACACCAGCAGCCGCGTCACCAGCACCCGCGACAGGCAGTCGCTCAGCCGTCGCGCGCCGCGGGATCCCGCGCATCACGTGGATGCCGAACTTCAGGCCGAGACCGTGGATCTTGTCGGCGAGAGGCGCAAAACCTGCCCCGCCAGCAGAGCTGGGGAACCGCTCTGGGTCGGGCATCAGTCGCCCGAGGTCGTCGAGGTGCAGCGGTGCGCCCTCGTTGTACCCGTGGGACCGGGCTGTCGGGTCGGACCAGTCGATGTCGACCACCACGGTGTCCCAGCCGAAGGGCAGCAGGTGCTGCGCCATGTGCTCGGCGTTGGCGAGCACCTCGGCCTCCGTGACGGTGGTCCCGTAGCAGTCCCAGCTGTTCCAGCCCAGGGGTGGGCGGGGTGACGGCGTCTTTGCCATGCGTGAGCTCCTCGTGAGGGGTGCGGTCTGTGAACGTTAACAACACCGGTCGGATGTGTCACCCCTCTCGCTGTCGTGGTGAGCCCCCGGCCGGTCGCGATGCCCGCCTCGCCCGGCCGCCGGTCCCACAGCCCGCCCGGCCGACGGTCCCGTGGCCCGCCCGGGGAGCGGTCTCACCCACACCCAGCGCCCTGCGTCCCACCTGCTCAGCCCTACGATGGTGCCCATGGCAGCGACGATGCGCGATGTTGCGGCGTTGGCCGGGGTGTCCGTCAAGACTGTGTCGCGCGTCGTGAACCTCGAGCCCCACACCCGCCCCGAGGTGGTCCGCCGCGTCCGTGCGGCCATCGCCGAGCTCGAGTGGGTCCCCAACGGCAGCGCCCGCACCCTGCGCACCGGACGGACCGGCGTCATCGGCGTCGGCGTCTCCGAGCTGCGCCGCCCCTACCTGTCGATGATCACCGAGGCCGTGGTCTCCGAGCTCACCCGCCGCGGTCTCCAGGCGACCGTCGAGCCCACGCACGACCAGCCCGACCGCCTCGCCGCTCTGCTCGCCGCCCGAGGACGGCTCTTCGACGGGCTCGTGCTCATCGGCCCGGCCGCGAGCCACCCCGGAGCCGTCGACCTGAGTACCCCGCACGCTGGTCAGGGCACCCAGGGCACCCAGGGCACCCAGGGCACCCAGGGCACCCAGGGCACCCAGGGCACCCAGGGCACCCAGGGCACCCAGGGCACCCAGGGCGGGAGCGTCGACCCGGCCCAACCGACCGACGCCCTCGCCGCACTCCGGCCGACCGACCCCGTGGTCCTCGTCCAGCACGAGGCGACCGTCGCGGTCGACTCGGTCGACCCGGACCTCGTCGAGGCCGCCTCCCTCGTCGCCCGCCACCTCGTGGTCATGGGGCGCTCGCGGCCTGCGCTCGTCGGGCAGGACCGCACCCTGCAGGGCAACCACGCGATGACCGCCGCCCTTGCCGCAGCCGGCATCGACCCCGCTGTCCCGCGGGTCGACGGTGTGGTCGGTCGGGCCGACGGTGCCCGCGCGGCCCGCGAGATCTTGGCCAGCGCCCCGGAGACCGACGCGCTGCTGTGCGGGAGCGACGAGCTCGCCCTCGGTGCGCTCTACGCGCTCGTCGAGGCCGGAGTCGCGGTCCCCGACGACGTCGCGATCATCGGTTTTGACAACCTCGACGACGCGACCTTCTCGACTCCCTCGCTCACGACGATCGACCCCGGCGCCGCCCGGCTCGCCCGCGCGGCCGTCGAGCTGCTCGCCGACAGGCTCGCGGGGACCGGCGGCGAGACAGCGCGGCGCGTCATCTCGCCCGTCGAGCTGGTCCGCCGGGAGTCGACGCTCGGGGCGGGCCTGCGATGAGGCGCCCGACCCTCGCCGACGTCGCGGCTGTCGCGGGCGTCTCGGCCAAGAGCGTCTCGAACGTGCTGCTCGAGC
Source organism: Sanguibacter sp. Leaf3 (assembly GCF_001425965.1). NCBI lineage: Bacteria > Bacillati > Actinomycetota > Actinomycetes > Micrococcales > Sanguibacteraceae > Sanguibacter > Sanguibacter sp. Leaf3. The sequence continues at coordinate 434,197 of NZ_LMRH01000003.1, forward strand.
GTCCCGGAGTCTCGGCCGCGACGCGCGAGCGGGTCCACCAGGCCGTCGCCGAGGTCGGCTACGTGGTCAACCAGGCGGGCCGTGGGCTGGTGTCCGGGCGCACCGGCCGCGTCGCCGTCGTCGTGCCGATGCTCTACCAGCCGTACTTCGCGGAGATGGCCGAGCGGGCGATCCTCGCGCTCGAGGCGCACGGCCTCTCCACGACCCTGCTCATCGCGGCCGACGCCGAGGCCGAGCGCGCCGCGGTGCTCGGGACCAGCACGCCGGACGTCGACGGGGTCATCATCTGCCCGCACGAGTTCGTCGGGCCGATGATCGAGGGCGTCGAGCTGACCCGGCCCGTCGTCCAGCTGGGCGGTGCGGCCGTCGACAGGCTCGACTGCGTGGTCATGGGTGAGCGTGAGGGTGCCTACCTGGCGGCGCGCCACCTGCTCGAGTCCGGTCGGCGGCGCATCGCGCTCGTGTGGAACTCACCTGACGGCGAGCTGCCGAGCGGCGACAGGTACGACGGCTACCGCCAGGCGATCGGGGAGTTCGGCGTCGAGCTCGACCCCTCGCTCTACGCGAGCGGGTCCGACTGGGACCGCCGCACCTCGGGCTACGAGGCGATGGTCGCGCTGCTGCGCTCGGGGGTGCGCTTCGACGCGGCACTGTGCGTCAACGACGCGATCGCTGTCGGTGCCCTGCGCGCGCTGCGCAGTCACGGCCGACGCGTCCCCGACGACGTCGCCGTGACGGGCTTCGACGCGACCGACGAGGGCGAGTTCACCGTCCCGTCGCTCACCTCGGTCAGCCCGCGCAAGCCCGAGATGGTCGAGCACGCGGTGTCGATGCTCGTCGAGCGGATCGGCGGGCTGCAGGGCCCGGGACGGCACGTGCGGATCGGCGCGGACCTCGTGGTCCGGGACTCGACCGCGTCCCGCTGAGCGCGCTGGCGCGGAGCCGGTCTCGATCTGGTGACGCCAAGATCTCGTTCTTGTCTCGCTGTTGACAACGCTGAACCATCGGGTCCAGACTCCAGTCAGCCACTTCAACGATGAAGGACCTGAACCCGTGACAGCACTCCCTGCTCCCCTCACGACTGCGCCCCGAGCGGCCGCAGCACCGGCCGTGCCGGTCGCCGACGTCGCAGCGCACCGCCCGCTCGACCTGCGCTCCGTGCGCCTGACGACCGGGACCCTCGCCGACTGGCAGAGCCTCAACGCCGCCGCGACCATCCCGCACTGCATCGAGAACCTCGAGACCTCCGGTGTCATCGACAACCTGCGCCGCGTGGTCGGGGAGTCAGGGGCCGAGTACCGGGGCTTCGTCTTCGCCGACTCGGACCTGTACAAGGTGATCGAAGCCGTCGCGTGGGAGATCGCCCGGACCGGCACGACCGAGCACGACGCCTGGCTCGACAGCGTCATCGGCCTCGTGGCCCGGGCGCAGGAGCCGAGCGGCTACGTCATGAGCTGGATCCAGGGCGTGCACCCCGAGAAGAAGTTCGCCGAGCTCGAGTGGACGCACGAGATGTACGTCCTCGGGCACATGGTCCAGGCGGCCGTCGCCCTCGACCGCGCCAACGGGCGCCACGACCTGCTCGACATCGCCCGGGCGTTTGTCGACCTCGTCGACCGCCGCTTCGGCCCTGGCCGCGACGACGGCATCTGCGGGCACCCGGAGATCGAGACCGCCCTCGTCGAGCTCTACCGCCACACCGGCGAGCAGCGGTACCTCACGCTCGCCGAGCGGATGATCGACCTGCGCGGCACCGGGCTGCTGAAGGTCGGCGGGCTCGGCGCCCGGTACTTCCAGGACCACGCGCCGGTCCGCGAGGCGACCGACGCCGTCGGCCACGCCGTCCGCCAGCTGTACCTCGACGCCGGTGTCACCGACGCGTACCTCGAGAACGGCGACACGACGCTGCTGGCCGCGATGGACGCCCAGTGGTCGAGCGTGCACGAGCGCAAGATGTACCTCTCCGGCGCCTTCGGCTCGCGGCACCGCGACGAGGCCTTCGGCGACGACTACGAGCTGCCGAGCGAGCGTGCCTACGCCGAGACCTGCGCGACCATCGCCGACCTGCACTGGACGTGGCGCATGCTGCTCGCCGGCGGCGCGGCCGGCACGGCGCGCTACGCCGAGACCATCGAGCGCGAGGTGCACAACGCCCTCGCCGCCTCGGTCGACGCGACGGGCACCAAGTTCTTCTACTCCAACCCGCTCCAGCAGCGCCCGGACCGGTTCTCCGAGGAGAACGCCCCGCGCGAGCGCACCCCCTGGTACGCCTGCGCGTGCTGCCCGCCGAACATCGCCCGGACCGTCGCGCAGATGTCGTCCTACGTCGCGTCGACCACCCTCGCCGAGGGCGGCCAGCCCGGCGGCGAGCTGTGGCTGCACCAGATCGCCGCGGCCGAGATCGACCTGCCCGAGCACCTCGGCGACGGTGTGCTGCGCGTCGAGACGACCTACCCGGCAGGGGCGACCGTCGAGATCACCGTGCACGGTCGTGTCGAGCCTGGCGCCCGGCTCGCCGTCCGCGTGCCGAGCTGGTCGGCGGCGAGCACGCTCGCTACGCCGGGTGGCGCAGTCGCCGCGAGCGACGACGGCTACGCGCATGTCGACCTCGTCGAGGGCGCGACGTACACGCTCGAGCTCGACGTCTCGCCTCGGTGGACGCGCGGTCACCACAAGGTGGACGCGATCCGCGGGTGCCTCGCTCTCGAGCGAGGACCCGTCGTGTACTGCATCGAGCAGGCCAGCCTGCCCGAGGGTGCCGTCGTCGACGACCTCGTGCTCACCGGCGACGCCGCCGTCGAGGCTGGACCGCGCGAGCTGCACGTCACGGTGACGTCGGCCGCGGCCGAGAGCGAGCTCTACCCCTCGGGGGCGGCCGGAAGCCAGGCCCCTGACGCCACGACCTTCACCGTCCCGGCCATCCCGTTCTCGACCTGGGGCAACGCTGCTCCGGGCGCGATGCGGGTGTGGCTCCCCGTCCGCACCTGACCACCTGACCACCTGAGGGCCCGGCCACCCGGCCGGTTCCGTGACCGCACGGACCACATCCGTGCACCGCACGTCCGCACCTCCGCAGGACAGCCCGTCTGCTCGTACGGCTCTCACCTGCTGCTCTCACGCACTGCTTCTCACCACCCCTGCTGCACCCCCACCCGCGCCAGCGTCGGCGCGCGTCTCAAGGAGGAGACCCATGTCCCAGCACCGAAGCGCCCGGTCGCGGAAGGCCGCGGTCACCGTGGCGTTCATGGCCACAGCGTCGCTCGTCCTGTCTGCCTGCGGAGGCGGCGGCGACTCCGACGCCGGGGGCGGCGACGGCAACGAGGTGACGATCCTCGTGACCAAGCACCCGCTGACCAAGCCGATGAGCGAGATGGCGTGGGTGACCGAGCTCGAGGAGAAGGCGGACGTGACGATCCGCTGGGAGGAGGTCTCGGCCGACTGGGACCAGAAGAAGAACCCGCTGCTGGCCGCAGGCGACGTGCCCGACCTCATCATCGGCCCGAACGCGATCACCGACTCCGACCTCGCGACCTTCGGCACGCTCTTCGAAGACCTCGGCGACGACATGGACGCCCTGCCGAACGTGCAGGCGATGTTCGACGAGGTCGACGGCGCCGAGGCGATGGCCACCTCCCTCGAGGGCCCGGTCTACTCGCTGCCCTCGTACAAGCGGTTCTGGCCGCAGGCGATCACCCACCAGTACATCAACCAGCAGTGGCTCGACACGCTCGGTCTCGAGACGCCGACCACCTGGGACGAGCTCTTCGACGTGCTCGTCGCCTTCAAGGAGGGCGACCCCAACGGCAACGGCCAGGCTGACGAGATCCCCCTCGACTTCTCGCCTGTGGGCACCACGGGCTTCGGGTACTTCCAGCCGACCGCGCTGCTCGGCAGCACGGGCATGACCATCTCGGGCGGTGGCGGCTCGGGGATCTTCGTCGAGGACGGCACGGTCGCGAACTTCTTCGTCGACGAGCGCTACAAGGACGTCGTGGCCTTCCTCAACCAGTGCTGGGAGGCCGGGCTCATCAGCGAAGAGGCCTTCACGCAGGACTACTCGACGTACCAGTCGGTCGCTCGCGGCACGGGTGACGAGGCGCGGGTCGGGTTCTCGTGGGGCTGGTCCGGCTCGGACCGCTTCGGTCCCGGGGTGTACGAGCAGTACGCGCCGATGGCACCGCTCATGGCCGAGGCCGGCCAGTCGGAGACGCCGTCGTGGTCCTACGACTACGAGAACCTCACGCGCAACCACCTGACGATGTCCGCCCAGGCGGCCAACAAGGACGCCGTGCTGCGCGTCGTCAACGAGCTGTACAGCGAAGACACCTCCATGCAGGAGCTCTTCGGGGACATCGGCCCCAACGTCGAGAAGGTCTCGGACACCGAGTACAAGGTGCTGCCGCCCGCTGACACGAACCTCGACCCGTCGACGTGGAAGTGGACCTCGTCCCTCGCGGACAACGGCGCGTTCTACATCCGCGAAGACGCGACGGTCGAGCTCCCGGCTGACCTCGCCGAGGCCGTCGAGGACGCCGTGCCGCTCCAGCCCGCCTTCGACGCCCTCGACGTCGACGCGAACGTGTGGCCCGGACCGTTCATCAAGATGTCGTCCGAGGACCTCAGCACCATCTCGCTCAACAACACCGCGATCTTCGGTGTGGCCATGCCCAAGTTCGCCGAGTGGATCACCTCCGGTGGCGTCGAAGAGCAGTGGGACGACTACGTGACCCAGCTCGAGGGCCTCGGCGTGACGCAGAACGACGAGCTGCACCAGAAGTACTACGACGACTACATCGCGTCGAAGTAGGAGCGCGTCATGGCACTGACGCTCGACAAGCCCCCGAAGGCAGGGAAGATCACGGTCGTCGGGAAGCCGACCGGGGCTGGCCCCCGGATGAGGCGGCACTTCTCCCGGCAGTGGCAGCTGTGGGTCATGCTCATCCCCGCCATCGGATTCACGGCGCTGTTCGCCTACGGGCCCATGTACGGGATCCAGCTGGCGTTCCGGGAGTTCGACTTCACCAAGGGCCTGACCGGCGGTGAGTGGGTCGGCCTGAAGTACTTCGTCAAGTTCTTCGAGTCGCCCCAGTTCTGGACGCTCATGCGGAACACCGCGACCATCAGCCTCACCACGCTGGTGTTCGGGTTCATCGCGCCGATCATCCTCGCGATCCTCGTCAACCAGGTGATCAGCCGACGCCGCAAGCGCTTCACGCAGACCGCGACGTACCTGCCGCACTTCATCTCGATCGTCGTGATCGTCGGCATGCTGCAGGTGTTCTTGTCGCCGAGCACGGGGCTCATCACACGGTTCCTCGGGTTCTTCGGCATCGAGGGGGTCAACTTCCTCGGGAGCACGAGCACCTTCGTGCCGGTGTACGTGATCTCCGAGGTGTGGCAGCACTGCGGGTGGAACTCGATCATCTATCTCGCGGCGCTGGCCGGCGTGAACACCCAGCTGTACGAGGCGGCGCGGATCGACGGGGCCAACAGGTTCCAGGTGATCCGGCACATCGACTTCCCGGCGCTCGTGCCGACGATGGTCGTGCTGCTGATCCTCAACATGGGCGGCGTGCTCAACGCGGGCTTCGAGAAGATCTTCCTCATGCAGAACACGCTGAACCTGCCGGTCTCCGAGGTGATCTCGACCTACGTGTACAAGATCGGCATCATCGGCTCGCAGTTCAGCTATTCGACGGCGATCGGGCTGTTCAACACGGCCATCAACTTCGCGTTCCTCGTGATCACCAACCAGATCGCGAAGCGCGTCTCCAACACGAGCCTGTGGTGAAGGGAAACCCATGAGCACGCTCACACGGCTCCGGAGCCGCACGCCCGGCGACATCGCCTTCACGGTCCTCGTCACGGTCTCGCTCGTGGTCATCGTCTTCGTGACGCTGTACCCGATCTACTTCGTCATGATCGCCTCGGTCAGCGCACCCGCGCTGGTGCAGGCGGGCGACGTGTCGTTCATCCCCAAGGGCATCAACTGGTTCGGGTACGAGCAGATCCTCAACGACGCCCGCATCTGGAACGGCTACAAGAACACGCTCATCTACACGGTGCTCGGCACGGCCGTGAACATGCTCGTGACGATCCCGGCGGCCTACGCGCTGTCGCGTCGCGACTTCGCGGCGCGGCGTCCGCTCATGCTGTTCTTCGCCTTCACGATGTTCTTCAACGGCGGTCTGATCCCCACGTACATGCTGTACAAGGAGATCGGCCTGCTCAACAACATGTGGGTCTTCATCCTGCCGTCGGCCCTCAACGTGTACAACCTCATCATCGCGAGGGCGTTCTACGAGAACTCCCTCCCGGAGGAGCTGTACGAGGCGGCGACCCTCGACGGGGCCAACCACTTCCAGTTCTTCTTCAAGATGGCCATCCCGCTGTCGAAGGCGATCTTGTCGGTCATCATGCTGTACTACATCGTCCAGCACTGGAACGACTTCTTCACGGGTCTGATCTTCATCCGGGACTACGACAAGCAGCCCTTGCAGATCGTGCTGCGCGACATCCTCATCTCGAACACCGCCTTCGCGGGCGGTGCCGGTGGGGCCGGTGGCACGGGTGGTGGCTACGGCCAGCAGTTCGCGGACCAGATCAAGTACGGCGTGATCGTGGTCTCCACGCTGCCGGTGATCATCCTCTACCCCTTCTTGCAGAAGTACTTCGAGAAGGGCGTCATGATCGGGTCGGTGAAGGGATGAACCGGGTCCTCGGGTGGCACACCCGCATCGGCGACGCCGGCCTACGCTTCGCGTACCTCCAGCTGCTGTGGATCGTCCACACGCTGCTCGGCGCCGTGGTCTTCGGCGCCTACCCGGCCACCGCCGCGGTCTTCGCCGTGCTGCGCCGGGACCGCATGGAGGCCGACGGGTGGGCCGGCGCGGCCGACCGCCCGTCGATCTGGCGAGAGTTCCACGACGCGTGGCGCTCCGAGCTGGTGAGCGCCAACGTCATCGGCCTGGTGCTCACCGCGGGGTGGGCGGTGGTCGTCTACGACCACCGGCTGCTCCGGGCCGTCGACATGGGCGTCGCCGGGCCCGCGCTCCAGGGCGTGCTGTGGCTGCTCACGCTGCTGCTGCTCGTCATGAGCTCGACGGTGTTCGTGCTGCACGCGCACTTCGCGGAGAGCCCCGGGCGGATCTTGCGGCGCAGCGCCGTGCTGACGATCGCTCGGCCCGTGCTCGCGCTCATGTGCGCGGCTGTGCTCGCTGTCGCGCTCGGGCTGTACTACCTGCTGCCCGGTCTGGGGATCGTGTTCGGGGTCGTCGCCCCGGCCTTCGCGATCGTCGGGTACGTGTGGCAGACGGGCGTGCTGCCGCGGGCGTCGGCCGATGCGGTTCCTCTTCCTACCTCCCGCGACGGTGCGGGTGCGACCACAGATCTCAGCAAGGAGACCTCACGTGTCTGACGCGTTCGTCATCGAATCCGACCGTCTCGTCTGGCGGGGGAGCGGCGAGACCGTCGTGGTCGAACCCTGGGGACCCGACTCGGTGCGCGTGCGCGCCGCGCTCGGCGGCCCGGTGACCGACACCGACTGGGCGCTGCTGCCGCAGGAGGCCTCGTCCGGGGTGAGCGTGACTGTCGACGGCGACGTCGCGACGCTCACCCACGGCGAGATCCGTGTGGTCGCGACGGCGCGGGAGTACTACGACTGGCAGGCCCAATACAGCCGGTCGCGGTGCCGGCTCGAGTTCTTCGATTCACGTGGAACCTTGCTCTTCGCGGAGGAGGAAGACGGCGGGGCGCTCAAGCTGCGGGCTCGTGACTACGACGCGCTGCCCGGCGGGACGCACCGCGCGCGGGTGTCGCTGGTCGGTGCGCGCGACGAGAAGCTCTACGGCATGGGGCAGTACCAGCAAGACCTGCTCGACCTCAAGGGCTCGACCGTCGAGCTCGCGCACCGCAACTCGCAGGTGTCCGTGCCGTTTGTCATGTCGAGCGCGGGCTACGGGTTCCTCTGGCACAACCCGGCGATCGGGCGCGCGACCTTCGCGACCAACCGCACCGAGTGGGTGGCCGAGTCCACCACCCAGATCGACTACTGGGTGACAGCCGGCGCGACGCCCGCAGACATCGCGCGGAACTACGCCACCGCGACCGGGCACGCGCCGATGATGCCCGAGCACGGTCTCGGATTCTGGCAGTGCAAGCTGCGGTACTCCTCCCAGGAGGAGCTGCTCACTGTGGCGCGCGAGCACCACCGGCGCGGTCTGCCGATGGACGTGATCGTCGCGGACTTCTTCCACTGGCCCAAGATGGGCGACTTCAGGTTCGAGGACGAGTTCTGGCCAGACCCCGAGGCGATGGTCGCCGAGCTGGCACAGATGGGCATCGAGCTCATGGTGTCGGTCTGGCCGCAGGTGTCCCTCGAGTCCGAGAACTTCGCCGAGCTCGACCGCCTCGGGTACCTGGTGCGGTCGAACCGGGGTGTGGACATCCAGATGAGCTTCGAGGGACCGAGCCGGTTCCTCGACGTGACCAACCCCGCGGCGCGCGAGTGGCTGTGGGCGAAGCTGCGCGTCAACTACCCGGGCGTGAAGCTGTTCTGGCTCGACGAGGCCGAGCCGGAGTACGCCTTCTTCGAGTTCGGCGCGTACTCGTACTACGCCGGGCAGGTGCTCGAGGTGGGGAACGTCTATCCACAGCTGTTCTCACGGGCTGTGTATGACGGACAGGTCGAGGACGGACAGTCCGACCCGGTGAACTTGGTCCGCTGCGCGTGGGCTGGGTCGCAGCGGTACGGGGCGCTCGTATGGTCGGGAGACATCCACTCGTCCTTCCCGTCGATGCGGCGGCAGGTCACGGCCGGGATCCACATGGGGGTCGCGGGGATCCCGTGGTTCACCACGGACATCGGCGGTTTCGGGGGAGGGCGGGTCGACGATCCGGCGTTCCACGAGCTGTTGGTGCGGTGGTTCCAGATGGGGACCTTCATGCCGGTGATGCGGCTGCACGGAGACCGGGGGCCGTCGCACGAGGTGCTTGCGGCTGACGGGTCACGGCGGTGCAACTCCGGGGCCGACAACGAGCTGTGGTCGTACGGGGACGAGGTGTACGGGATCTTGTCGCGGTACGTGCACCTGCGCGAGGAGATGCGGGAGTACACGCGGGGGTTGATGGAGGCTGCGCACGTCGACGGGCAGCCGGTGATGCGGGGGCTGTTCCACGACTTCCCGGAGGATGCGGTGGCTTGGGATGTGGCGGACCAGTTCTTGTACGGGCCTTCGTTGCTCGTGGCGCCGGTGCTCGAGGCTGGGGCGAGGGTGCGGCGGGTGTACCTGCCGGCGGGGGCGTCGTGGACGTCGCTGGCGACGGGGGAGCGGTATGACGGCGGGGTGTGGGTCGAGGTCGACGCGCCGCTCGACGTCATCCCGGTGTTCGCGCGGGACCAGGCGCTCGCGGAGCTGGTCGGTCGGATCGCGGCCTGACACGTGGGAGGGCGTCGAGCCTCGGGCGCGTCCCTCCCAGGCTAGGCCGGAGACCATGCCGCTGGTCTCCGGTCTGGACCACCTAGCGGCTGGTGTTCTGGTTACGGGTTGAGATCCGCGCGTAGCCGATGAGCATCCCGTTCGACGCCGTCGCGTCGTCTCGCAACCAAGGTTCGCGACGCAGCCACCACCGATCCCTTGCGCGACATGGTTGTGAGACGCGCCGTGCCGTGTCTTCCCCTCGTCGGTGTCGACGCCGATACGACGTCTGCCTGCCTTGCCAGGACCTCTCAGACAGCGCTTTCGCCGACGCCAGTCGACCCGACGAGGGACATTGGTTCAGGTCCGTTCCCAGCAACACGGCAGCTGCGAAGCGCCGCGACGACCTGCTGCACATGGCCAGAGTGTGCTCGGTTGGCTGCTCGGAGATCTTGACGATCAGCTGCGTCAGGTGTCCTCCTGCTTGGCGTCCCAGTTCGCCTCGCCGATCACTTGCCCGGCGGGCGTTGCATTGAACCATGCGACTGAGCCCGGAGGGGCGAAGGGATCCTGCTCGGCGGTCCACTCGCGGACCAGTCGTATCAGCACTTCGCCAGGCGACAGGGTCCATGCATGGAAGCCGTCCTCGAGAACGTCGCCCACCGTGATCATGCCCTCTACCATCAGTCGAGCGACCAGCCCGACTGAGAGATCACGGAGAGTATCGGGATCACGGACGCCAGAGACGTCTCGGACGATAGTCATGAGCATTCCAGGGTCAACCCAGTCAAGGGCTGCATATGAAAGCAACTCCTCGGTGAGCGTTCTGTCGGACTCTGCCGGTATCATTCGATATGCACCTTCCTTGTGGTCCCGTCGGGGAATAGGATATCGATCGTTCGACCCCCGCTCCTGGAACTCTCTCGCATGCCGATCTGCACGCCGTCCGTACGCTGCATCCACGAGCCGCGGTAGCCGGGTCTGCTGAGGAGTGAACCCCCACGGGTCAGTGCGGAATAAATCTCACCAAGCTTGGCATCTGAACCGACCGTCTGAACATGGGAATTCTTGCCTCTCGACAGTCCGCCGAGCACATCGTCGACGCGACCCGAAGCGGCGCGACCGTAAATCTTAGTGGCGTCGGTAAGCTCATTGATATCCCCAAGGTGCCGGGTTGCTTTGAGCATCCCGGCACCAGGAATCGCCATCTCGACGGCCATGCTGGTGTATCCGCCCCAAGCATATGAGGCGGCGCAGTTGTCAACCATGTCGCCGGACTCGCCGGTGGTGAGGTCGTACTGCGCCAGGGGTGTGCCGGTCTCCGCGTAAAAGTAGGCGTGGGTGGAGTCGGTGAGCAGCTGTGGGACCGCAGCGAGCGAGTCCCAGGCGTACTGCTCACCGACGGTTTCCGTACCGGACGTGGTCTCGGCTGAGGTGCGCAGACCTGCTGAGTCATAGGTGTACGCGGTGGTGGTCAGATCTGCGGTGGTGATGGTGGCGAGCTGGTTGGCCTGGTTGTACGTGTGGGTGATGGTGTCGGCGGTCTGGCCGTCGTCTGTGATGCTGGTGGCGCGATTGCCGCGGGCGGCGTAGGTGAAGGTCGACGTCGTCGCCCCGCTGGTGCTGGTGGCGAGCTACGTCGTAGGTGAGCGACTGCCCATCGCCCATGGTCGTCAGCGAGCCGGCGGCGTCGAAGGCAAACGTGGCGGGTTGGTCTCCTGTGACCTGGGCGATGCGTCCGACACGAAGGTCACGACCGCGGTCATGATCGCGAGGCCGGCGACGGCGACGATCACCGTCGATCCCCACCCCGGATCACGCGTGACGTGGCGCCCGTCCGAGAGGACCCACGTGCACGCAGGTCCGTAAGGGACGATCGACAGGTGCATCTCCGGAGTCGTCCCCTCGGACGTCTCCCCATGATCGGCGTACACCTCGTCAGGCTCGGTGACGTTGTGGCACAGGCTGCCCGACGACGAACCCAGTGCGGGTGCCAGCGGTGCCACGATCGCGATGGTCGTCGCGATCACGCAGAGCAGGACTGATGCGACAACGGCCACCACAGGGACGACGTCTTTGCGGACGCGGGCCCGATCGTCCGTCCGTGACACCGTTCGACGCCCCCTCCGCTCGTTGGATGTACCTCGGCAGGCGACGATGCTCGCCTGCGTCCCCGCTGTCAGACAAGGGTGCGCTGAGCCCCCGAGCGGCTCAGTAGTACGACGGAGCCGCTTCCCCGAAGCTGGCTCGTACGACGTCGAGGTGGGGATCGTCGACCAAGGCGCTGATCGCCTCGTCGCTCCCGGCGATCCCGGCCCAGTGCGGGTCCACGTCGCTCGTGAAGCACCAGGCTCGGTCTTCCGGCCAGGCGAACGCAGGGAGAGACCCGCCTGATGAGGACGGCCATGCGTCGATATCGGTCACTCGTCCGCTGAGCAGGGCGAACCGACGATGCTCCAGGGTGACCAGCGGAAGGTCCGGTGGAGCTGAGCAGTCCGGGTCACCGTCCCACCAGCAGAAGTACGCCTGGCCGGGTGTCGAGGTGAAGCTCGAGAGCAACGTGATCGCTCGACGCGCCTGCCTCTGGTCGCTCACATGGTCGTCCGGGAGCGTCACGTCCGCCTCGTCCTGCCCCGGCCTCACCGGGTCGGGGATGTAGCGCAGGCGGGCATAGGAGCTGAAGCTCTCTGGTCCCCACGTCACCAGGAGATCCGATGGGACCGCCGACCGGACGATCCATGCCGCTGGCGACAGGTCTGCCTGGAGTCGTAGTCCCATGAGACGAACCTACTGGTGCTCTCGCGGCCCGGCACGGGCGCGGTGTTCGAGGCCGATGCGGTTCGCCGTCCTCCCGGCTCGGCCCGCCGGACCTGAGAAGATAAGGCGTGCCCAAGATCGATGCCCCGACAGTCGTCGAGCACAGGGCTGCCCGCGAGCAGGCCCTGCTGGAGGCCGCCCGCGGGTTGCTCACCGCGCAGCCGGGCCGGGTGCCGTCGCTCGCAGAGGTCGGCGCGGTGGCCGGGCTCTCCAGGTCGAGCGTCTACCAGTACTACGCGTCGCGTGATGACTTGCTCGCCGCGGTGGTCGCGGACTCCTTCCCGCGGTGGCAGCAGCGGCTCAACGCAGCGGTGGCCGCGGCGGACAGCCCGCGGACCCGGATCCTCGCGTTCCTCCGCGCGAATCTGGAGCTGGTCGCGGACGGCGAGCACGCCCTGGCACGAGCGCTCGCGGACGTGGCGCCGTCGGAAGACCTCGCCCGTCGGTCGCGGGAGTTCCACGACCAGCTGTTGTCGCCTGTCGTCGACGCGCTCGTCGAGCTCGGAGCCCCGGACCCGGAGACCACGAGCGAGCTGGTGAACGCGTTGCTCAACACGGCCTCGCGCCGGGTCGAGCACGACGGCGGCCTCGAACGGTCCTACACCGCAGCCGCTGCGGTGCTGGATGCGTACCTGCGAGAGCTCGAGCTCGGCTGACGCCGCTATCCTCGGCTCGCTGGCTCGCTGGCTCGCTGGCTCGCTGGCTCGCTGGCTCGCTGGCTCGCTGGCTCGCTGGCTCGCTGGCCCTGAGCCGGACCGCTGACGCCCAGCGCACAGCGGCGCCAGGCGTCAGCGGGGAGACCTCGTCCAGGTCAGAGCGGTCGGAGCTGACCGTCGACCATCTCGAGGACGCGGTCGCAGTGCTCGAGCACGTCGTGGTCGTGGGTGACCATGACTGTCGCCACGGCGAAGGTGTGCGTCTGGTCGGCGAGCACCTCGACGATCTCGTGGCTGCGTCGCCGGTCGAGGGCCGCTGTGGGCTCGTCGACGAGGAGCACCGAGGGGGAGGCGACCAGGGCACGGGCGATCCCGACGCGCTGGCGCTCACCTCCCGACAGTCGCCCGGGTCGGCGGTGAGCGTGCTGCTCCATGCCGACGGATCGGAGCAGCTCGAGCGGCGGGGTCCCCGCACGTCGGCCGGTGATCTTCTCGACCAGGCGCAGCTGGTCGAGGGCGGTCAGGGCGGGCACGAGGTTGCCGGACTGGAAGACGAAGCCGACGTGCTCGCGGCGGAAGGTCGCGAGGTCGCGGGACGAGAGTCCGACGAGGTCGGTGCCGTCGACGACCACGGCCCCTGAGGTGGGCTGGGTCAGGCCTCCGGCGACAGCCAGCAGGCTCGACTTGCCGGCGCCTGACGGGCCGACGATCGCGACGAGCTCACCCGGCGCGACAGCCAGGTCGACGTGGTCGAGGGCGCTCACCTGGTCGTCGCCGTCGCCGTAGGTCAGCATGACGTCGGTGAGGTTCAGACCGGTGCGGGTCTGCGTGCGGTTCGTGGTGGTGGTCATCGGTTCTCTCTTCATCGGTTCTCTCCGAGTGCCGTGACGGGGTCGATCGAGGCGATGCGGACGGTCGCGACCGCTGCGCCGGCCAGGCCGAGGCCGAGCAGCAGCCCGGCGCCGGTGAGGATCGGGCCGGTCTCCAGGGCGAAGGGCATGCCCGTGCCTTCCAGGAGGCTGCCGAAGACGAGGCCGACGCTCACGCCGACGGTCAGGGAGACGACCAGCAAGATGGCGGCCTGCAGCACGCCGTCGGTCAGCAGGAAGCGGGTCGAGGCGCCGATGGCGCGCATCACGGCGAGCTCGCGGGTGCGCTGGACCGTCCAGAGCGTGAAGAACGCTCCGACCACCAGGGCTGAGATCGCGTAGAGGAAGGCCTTGATGAGCTCCATGGTCATGAGCTCGGCGCTGTAGCCGGGGGAGGAGTCGAAGGCGGCCTCGAGGGTCCGCGCGGACGTGCCGGCTGCGGCGTCACCCGCGGCGAGGTCGGGGGTCTGGCCGTCCACGCCGCGCAGCGCGACGACGCTCGCGACGTCGTAGGCCGCGGGGTCGGGCTGCTCACCAGCCGTCGTCCCTGCGTGGACCTCCTGCCAGGTGCTGAGCGGCACGAAGGCGATGTCGACGTGGCCGAAGGTCCGCTGGTCAGCGGTGAAGCCCACCACCGTGAGCGTCGTCCCCAGACGGTCGAGCGTGATGACGTCGCCGATCTCCACGCCCTCGTCGCGGGCGGAGGAGCTGAGCACGGCGTCGCCCGGGGTGGTGAGCCCACGGCCGTCTGCGGCCTCGGGGACGACGAAACCGTCGGGCACCACGCCGAACAGCGTGAGGTCGAGCGCGGACCCGTCGTCGTTCTTGGCGTTGACGATCGAGGTGCCGAGCAGCTCGGCGTCGGCGACGTCGTCTTGCTCCGCCCACGTCTGCGCCTGGGCGGCCGTGACCTCGGACCGGGTGAAGGCGGAGTCGGTCTTGGTGCCCTCGGAGAAGGCGACGGCGTCGACAGGGCTCCGCATGAGACCGGAGACGCCGTCGACGACGAGACCTGAGGACAGGCCCGACAGCAGGACCATCAAGACCGCGATGAGTGCGATCACGGCACCCATCAGGCCGAAGCGGGTACGCGCGAAGGCAAGCTCGCGCAGGGCGAGGAACATCAGAGACCTCCAGAGAGTGAACAATTTCCCGACGTGCTGTTGGCATCATACCGACATGATGTTGGGATCATTCCCAGGCAGGCGTGGGCTGGCCGGACTGCGCCGGTCCGGACCGCGCAGGACCGGCCTGGACGGCGCCGGGTCAGGCCGGGCCTGGGCGGGTCGAAGGGCCGAGAAGTGTGAGGGGTGAGCGGCGTAGCCGTCAGACCGTCGAGCCGACCAGGTCGCCGGCCGTCTGCTCTGCCGTCGGGCGAGGCGGCGTCTCCCGGTGCACGTGGTTCCACCCGGCGTCTCGCGAGGTGGCGGTGAGCCAGCACGCCCGCAGGAACGCGAGCTGGAGGAACATGTCGTAGCTGAGCTCCGGCAGCACAGTAGCGGCCAGGAGACGCCCGCGGGGGCCGCCGCGCCACACCGTCACGAGTCGTTCGGTGACGATCACCGCGCCGACGCCCAGCCAGAACGGCACCAGCTGGAAGGTCCCGGTGACGAGGGTCAGGGCTGTGATCAGTACGAGGCTCAGGAGCATGAGCGTGCTGACGGCGAGCATGACCTGCTGCCCGTAGTACCGGGCGGTGACCCGCGTCAGGCCGTACGCGCGTAGGTTGTCGAGCATGCCCTTGTACCAGCGCACCCGCTGACGGTGCAGGTCACGGGGCGTCGGCATGAGCTCGGTGGTGCACGACATGCTCAGCGGCGAGGCGAGCTCGTACCCGAGCGTGCGCAGCGCGAGCGTCAGCTCCGAGTCCTCCGTGATCGCCCCAGGGTCGTAGACCGCCCCCGGTGGGCCGGGCAGGGTCACGCCGCGAGCCCGGGCGACAGCAGCGAGGGCTTCCGTCCGGACGAGCGCCGCCGTCCCGGTGAGCACCGCGGTGCGGCCGGTCACGTCGATCTGCACGGCGTAGCGCTCGTACTCGTTGTGCTGCAGCTGCTCGAGGACCGACGTCGGCTCCGTGCCCCGGAACACCCCGCCCACAGCGCCGAGGGCTGGGCGTGCGTCGAGCAGCGCCAGCCCCTCCTCCACGAAGGTCGGGGCGATCGACGTGTCAGCGTCGAGGACCAGCACGTTCTCCGCCTCGATCCGCGCGAGCGCCTGGTTCAGCGCTCCGGCCTTGCGGCCGGTGTTCTCCACTGTGCAGATGACGTCCGCCCCGAGGGAGCGCGCGACGTCAACCGTCGCGTCGGTGCTGTTGTCCGAGACGACGACCACGCGGTCGACCGGACGGGTCTGGGCCCGCAGCGACGCGAGGGTCGCGGGGAGGGCGTCCGCCTCGTCGTGCGCGGGCACGAGCGCGACCACGCGTGGCGTGGTCGCGCCCAGGCCCCGGCTCACGAGTGTCCCGCCCAGCGGCGCGCGAGGACACGCCCCGTCGTGAGGGCCGCGAGCCCCGCGACGAGCAACGTCCACGCGCCCACCGCGTAGTACCCGGTCGCCATGGCTCCTGTGGCAGCGAGGAGCGGTGCTGTCTGAGCACGTCCCAGCTGGTACATCGTTCCCACCTCCGTCGTGTCGTGCGATGAATCCACCGTGCGGCTGGAGGCGTGGTGCTCAGGGGTGGTGGGGGTGGGATTGAGCACGTGGGGCGATGTGCGTGGGGCTGGGGTGGGGAGGATGAGCACTGGGGGTGATGCGGGGTAGGCACAACGGTGTGCCGTAGCGGTGGGTGGGCTGGGAGCGGACGGGGATCGATCGGGTGTCGCAGCATCGCCATCTGCCGTACCTGACGCTC
The DNA here is from genome assembly GCF_001425965.1 of Sanguibacter sp. Leaf3. Classification (NCBI taxonomy): domain Bacteria; kingdom Bacillati; phylum Actinomycetota; class Actinomycetes; order Micrococcales; family Sanguibacteraceae; genus Sanguibacter; species Sanguibacter sp. Leaf3. The sequence continues at coordinate 450,806 of NZ_LMRH01000003.1, forward strand.
CGCATCCACAGGACTGAGTCGTCCTCGAGATGTGAGCACCCTGTCCGTCAGCGAGGATGAGAGAGGACCGATCCGCAACGACGCTGAGGAGGACACCATGACGACCAACGCATTCGGTGGACAGGGCGGCTACCCCGTACCCCTGGTCCCCGTGAACCTCAAGGAAGACCAGGACGTCAACCCGCACGCCGACGAACCTCGCGATGCCTCCGAGGAAGAGGTCAACGAAGAGGCAGCCGTCGCGGAGAACATCGAGTCGGCGGAGAGCGACGCGGCGATCGAAAACCTGAAGGCTGATGACAAGTGAACACGCAATCAGAGCATCGCTCGTTGTACAACTACGGAGCGTGGCCGACCGCGGGCGACGCCTTGCCGCTCGCTGAACATTGGTTATCGTGTGATTCCCAGCCGACCCCCGCGCGGACCTAAGATTGGCGGAGGCCGACTGGGACAGTCCGCCTCTAGCGCTTCTTTGCCATGATCGACGGGGTGGGGGTCGATACGGAAGATGAACCTTTTTGATCCTCCGTAGAACCAGCGGACTTGCCGCCACTAGGCTCCGGGATCAGTTCGTCCAGCGACTGCAGAACCTGATCCAGGGCGGTCGATTCGCGTTTCTTTTCGCGGTACTCCCGGTATCTCTGCTGCGCGTTGTGAAGCAGCTCGTCATAGTAGAGGACGCGACCATCGATATGCTGAACCTTCTCGGTAATAAACTGAGACTCAGTTCGATCGCCTAGATAGCCGACCTTCGGCTTCTGCCCCAGCACGAACACGACGTTAATCCCGCTATGCGCTTGCTGGCGCTTCTCGAGAACTTCCCTGAGTGCCTCGTGATACTTGTTTCCTTGCTCAACAAGATCGTCAATTTTCGAGGACCGTCCATATCTTTTCAGTTCCACAATCATGTGGACGCCGGCGGCAGATCTGTATTGTATGTCGATACGGCCTTGCTTCTGGTTCTCAGCCTCGGTTTTGCTGAATAGTGCACCGCTACGGATCCTAGAAAGTGCGATTTCCATGTCCGAATCGCCCGCCGCTCCCTCCCAGGAGGGATCAAGAAGCCACAAATTGTCAAAGAGGTGCTTCTGAAGGACTTTCTCGAGCTCATCCTTATTGATCAGGTGCTCTAGGCGCTCGATCGCCTCGAGCCGGGAACGCAGAATCTGGAGATAGAGCGCGTCTTCGTACGATCTGGAGGTTGCGAGTAGTGGCAGTACGTCGCTCGCTGTGAGTCCCTGCGAAAGTTTCTCGAGCTCTTTTCCGGTGTCCTCAATCGCAATTCTCTCGAAAGCCAGAACGCCGGCCTTAAAGAGCGCTGGCCGGTCCACTTCGCGGTCCAAATGGAGAGATGCGATCGTTCCGATCATATTTCTGGCTGCGTCGCGCTGGCCATCCGGCCGCTTGTCGACCCAGTCTCGAATAGTCGGATACTTTTCTGTCGCTTGCCGGAACTTTTCCTTTGGCCTTTCCTTGGACCACTGAGAGCCGGCATCGTTGAACATCTGACGCAACTTTTTGAGAAGCAGCTGGACCCGCTCGTCGTCCTCGACGAGTCGCTGACGGTCGCTCGTGGCAATGTCGTCGGCATCGTCCGTGTCCAAAAACTCTGCCCGGATCTGGCCTGTGACATAATTACCGAAGAATTTGTTGAAATCGAGCTGATCAAGAATTCCTTCCTGGATGGGTCTCGTCCGTGCCAAGATGATAATGTTTCGAAGAGACTCCTGCTTGTCTCCCTGGTCGACAAGGTCCGATGGCGAACTTACCGTTCCAAACCACCCCTCGATCTTCCAGCCACGTGAAATGTCAACCGTGGTTTCGGATTCAGGAATCACCCATGAACGTTTCACGTTGGGGGTGTGTGTAGCAGGGATCTCGCTAGCGCCGAGGTGCCAGATATACTGCAATCGCTTCAGATCATCGCGATCCGCGTACGTGATAGGGTCGCCATCGATCTTGATCACAAAGCGTGCGCTATCAGTTGCACTGAACTTTAGGACATCGAATCGGCGGGCTAAGCGCTTTCGCAACGCAGCCTTAGTCACGCCAGCTCTTTTCGTGTTGAGATCGCTGAGCACGATCCGCGTCCCGCGTTCCGGCATGTCCTCGGGGACAGGAATCGGCCTTGGGTGGTAGCCACTATTATCTCTGATGTGTGTGCGAAGCGCCTTGAGCGATATCTCGAATCCAGCAGAAAGTCCACCTTTGGCCGAATAGACCTTGACTGTATTTGCTAGAGAGTAAACGGAAAGCTTCCCAATGCCTTTTCGACCCATGAAAGGTCGTTGATGGATTGGTGAAACGTGCCCTTCCTTGTCGCGCTTCTTATATGCCACCGTCAAGTATCTCTCATCGAGTTCCTTGGCGGTCATGCCGGAGCCATCGTCTTCAATGGTCACCTCACCGTTGGCCACGTCCCACGTAATGTCGACCTCGTTTGCATCGGCGTCCCATGCATTGGCGACTAGTTCCGACAGGACCGCTGCCGCATTGCTGTACAGATTTATTCCGAGTGATTCAATTACGGCCAGGTCAACTGAGAAGGTAAAAGGCTGATCGACCTTCTCTGGCTCGATTTGTTGACTCACGTTGGTTCCCCCTGCTCGATGGACTGTGCTAGCGCTCTGATGAAAGTTTGACCGACAGCCCTGCCGAACGCGGGCGGTACAGCGTTTCCAATCAACTTTCCAACTTTGGAAAGGGTGGGCTTGCTTCCGGTGGGCACAAATTGATAGTCGACCGGGAAGCCTTGTAGCATTGCCGCTTCCCGGAGCGTTAAACTCCGGTCCTGGTCCGGATGGCCAAATCTGCCTGTGCCGAAGTTGTAGGCTTGGGTCGTAATGGTTGGCGCCGGACGATCCCACTCCATGCGGCTATAGAAAGACTGGAAGCTCTGACCAGATGGCTTCCGGTGACACGCCGCAAGGAGCGCTTCTGGCCAGTCGCGCCAAGTTCCGCCAGGTTTTGAGGCGCGCATGCGCTTCAAATTGAGAGGACTAAGCGACCGCGCCCTGTGTAGTGGGTCCGTCGGATCGGATTGCCCATTCTCGAGCACAGGAAGACCTGAAATAATATCCCGAACTGTCGTTGCGGGTCCGTTTCCCAAGCCTTTTGGGACATTGATCTCGCCCTGCCGAGAGGCGACCAATATTAGGCGCCGACGAGTCTGAGCGAGGCCGAAAAGTGGACCATTGACGGTGCGGTAATCAACCGTGTAGCCTAGTTCTTCTAGACCTTGAACAAACTGCTCAAACACTGGCATGCGCATTAGACGCACGACGTTTTCCATTGTTACGAATTCCGGCTTTGTTTCGTTGACCAATCGACCGAAATGTTCAAGGAGGGACCAGTTGCTTTCCTCGCTTGTGTCGGCGCCGCGTCGGTGGCTAGAGAATGGCTGGCAGGGGGCGCAGCCAGCCAAAAGACGCGTCTCAGCCCCATCCCAGATCTCCTCGAGGTGCTCCGCGGTGACCTCTGCGATGTCTGCATGCACAAAGCGTGCGCCAATATTTGCCTCGTACGGGAACCTGCAGGATTCGTCGAAATCGAAGCCTGCGGCAACCTCGATTCCGGCTTGCTTTAGCCCAAGCGACAGGCCGCCTGCCCCGCAAAATAGGTCAATAGCCGATATCGGTTTGGGCGCACTCGTCATGGCTGGATCATACGCAACAAGTCAGCCGGAGGCTAGTCCTGATCACACTTGTGCGTTGGGTCGTACTCGACTTGGCTGGAGACTGGGCGTTCGGGGCTGCAATCGGGCAAACTGCGCGGTCCTCTCGCAACTCAGCTGTGAGAGGGCTCCGGATTCGCGTGTGCGGAGTTACGGCCCGTCATGCGTTCTCCAAGGCAGAACATGCGGTCGTGAGGATCCTGAGCCAAGGAGGAGTGTGGCGCTAACTCGTACGTCGACGTTTGGCACAGTCACAGGTCGACTATCTTGCAGCATGTATCGGTTGGGTTGAGAGCGGCGGTTTATATCACCGGGGACGGCGTACGCGACCCGGTACCTGAGTCCTCGGCCGTGGAGCTCAGCACGGAGTGCCAGCTCGGGCGCGGTTTCTCGCCGCTTCGCCGCCCGCATGCGCCTCGTGACCTCTCCGGAGGTCGCGCCGGGGTGTGATGGGACCGACTGAGGAGTGAGGGCAGGCGGTCCCGCCCTGTCACACATGGGAGTCATAGAAGTCGAGGAAGCTGTCGATGCTCTTCTCGTTGATCATGACTTGCCCCGCCCTTGCCGCGGCGTCGGGCTGGCGGCCCTGGCTGAAGTCGCGAAGCGACAGTTTGAAGTTGGCCGTCCCCCTCAGGCCGGGATCTCCAAGCTTCGCCATTGAGCATCGCGCGTATCACCGCGGGACGTACGGCTAGCCGTTGTTGTAGCCCACGGAACGCGTCGTCTCGTTCTAGACGATGACTGTTGCGTCACCGTCGTACCGTGACCGCTGGCTCTCGAGCTCGTAGATGACGCACTAGAATGGCCGAAACTGCTCGACGTATCGCCGGGGCTCTGCCATCTCGTTCCGGTCGGCAACCTTCGATCTCGCATCGGACGAAATGAGTGCGCCGTAGCGAGTGGCGACTGCGGATCTTCTAAGATGGGGCCGTAGTCAAGCCGCGTCTTGGTCTTCAGCAGCTGGAACTCGACGAGGGCACGACGCCAAGCTCACGCAAGAAGCGGTCGGGCCGGCACTCGAGGTCGAGGCGCGTCCACGCACTACGGAGACGGTCTGGCCCAGTCGTGTCGCACATCTCGCGGATGGCTTCCATCGCCTCGATCCTTCGGTCGGTGAGTAGGATCTGCTCCCTCAACCGGCTGGACAGGTGCGGTTCGGGGCTGCGCAAGAGCTCGCCGTCGGTTCTGACATGGTCACCCGAGGTCCGGCCCAGAATTCGTTCCCCTTCGAGATCGACCCTGCACATCAGCGTCCCAAGGCTATTTCATGCACGTGGTTCGGAGTCGACGCGATCGGGCGGAGCCGCGGCGAGAGAGCGGCTCGGCGCGTGGACCTCAACCCGCGGAAGGTACCATCGCCCACTGGCGGGTCACGGAGCAAACGCCGAGGCTCACGCTACGAGGCTCAGATCCCTTGTTCTTTTCATCCCGCGGTGCGCGGCAGTCGGTGAACCTGGGATGGCATGCTTGGATCATGGCGACGAAAGAAGATCTGAAGGACTGGACCATCGAGGCGCTCCGCGCGTCGGGCGGGGAGCTCCACCATATCGACGTCGCGAAGGCGGTCTGGAAGTCTCACGAGGACGAGCTTCGGCGCTCTGGCGATCTATTCTATACATGGCAGTACGACCTCCGCTGGGCGGCTCAGAAGCTTCGCCACTCTGGATCACTGGAGAAGATTGATGGTCGCGGCGACGGCGTCTGGCGACTCGCCTAAATGTCGTCTGGCTATTAAATGATTGAGCGCCTGGTGGGGCTTGGAATAGCCCTTGCTTGCATCGGGGGTGAGCGTTTGCGCGCTCGACAGATCAGAGTGCGGCCGTCGGCTTAAGGACATAGCTCGAACAGGGATCGTCGTCGGCTAGAGAAGCTGTCCGGGGCAGATGAAGCGAGAGCCCAGCCGTCTGGTGCCCGTTTCCCGGTCAGAGAAGCGGCTTCACGCGTCGTTGCGGCAAGACGCGGTCAAGCCAAGGTGCGGCAATTTAGTCCATGCTGGGGACCGGTCCACCGTCACGACGCTCGGGAGTAGTACGGTTCTGCAGATGACGCGGCCCTCACCGCAGACTCCCACGGCGATGATAAGCGCGGCGGTCAGAGTGACGCTCCTGGCATGTAGTACAGGAAGGCAACCCCGGGTGCGGGTCACGTGAGAGAGCGACATTGCCATCTCGTCAACCTCACGGCTATTGGCACTGCTTAGTGCCGACTAGACGACACTGGGCCTCTTTGCGATTTGGCCGCGGTGGCGATGTACCGACGACCAACATGAGGGGTTCGCAGGGCAGGGCCGCAAGCCTGGACCTAGGGCACCAGCACCTCAACCCCACTGTCCCGCAAAGCCCCCGCCAGCTCCTCAGGCGGCTCCGCATCGGTAACGAAGTAGTCCGCCCGCCCCAGACTCGCAATCTGCGCGAACAACCGCCTTCCGAACTTCGACGAGTCCGCCAGAATCGCGACCCGCGACGCCCGCGCCATCATCTCGCTCATCATGGTCGCCTCCTCGAGGTTGCTCGTGGAGTACCCCGTCTCTGCTGAGACCGCTCCCACCCCCAGCAGAGCAAGGTCGCACTGCACGTCGAGGTCGTGGTTGCCGGTCGAGGAGTGGAAGCTCACCGGCCCGATGGTCTTCTGGTCGGCGATGTGCACGGCCCCGCCGAACACATACAGCCCGCGGAAGCAGTCTGTCGACAGCTCGGGCGGCAGCCGCAGGCTGTTGGTCGCGATCGTCAGCCCGCGGTGGTCCTTGAGCTCGCGCGCCAGCGCCACGGTCGTGGTCCCCGCGTTGATCATGACGACAGAGTTGTCGTCGACCAGCGTCGCGGCGAGCGCCCCGATCTTCTCCTTGGCCTCCGACTGGTACCCGAGCCGGGTGTCGAAGCCTGTGTTGATCTGGGGGAGTGCGGTCTTGCTCATCGCGCCCCCGTGGGTGCGCACGAGGAGTCCGTCCTCGGCCAGGCGGTCGAGGTCTCGGCGGATCGTGTCCGTGGAGACGTCGAAGCGTTCGGCGATCTCCGCGACGGTCACCTGACCTGCCTCGGAGACGTACGCCGCGAGCTCTGCCTTGCGGCCAGCGGGGAAGCGGCGGGGTGTGCCGGCACGATCGCTGCCCGTCGTTGTGATGGCTACCATCCCCCGTTTCTAGCACGTCCATGCGTCTTCTGGGGAGTCCCCGGCCGCGAAGAGCCGAAGAAAACCGCACTCACATGCACGAATCTGCGGTTCAGAGCCTCTCAAGTCGGCCCAAACTGGGTGACCTGCGTCACGATCTCAGCAACTTCCCAGGCATCTACTGCTTGACGGCTGGTCAGAGACGCGCCTACAGTGCTGCTAATCGTGCACTAAGACGCAGAAGTCGGCGCAATCCAGCACGTGTCTGATGGGAGAGAGATGAGCAACGACGCTCGTTCGACAAAGGTCGTCGGCGCTGTCGCCGCGACGATGGCAGTACTGCTCGCGGCGGGCTGTTCGGGAGGCGGAGACGACGCCTCGGCGGACGGCAGCGTCACCATCGAGTTCGCGCAGTGGTGGGAGCCCGAGCTCCCCGAGGGTGAGCTCCGGGCCCTCATGGACACCTTCGAGTCCGAGAACCCCGGCATCAAGGTCGAGCTCCTCAGCGGCCCCTACGCCTCCACCAAGGAGCAGGTCGTCGCCGGAGCCGCGACAGGCACCATGTCCGACGTCGTCGGTCTCGACGGTGCGTGGGTGAGCGACTTCGCCAAGCAGGGCGCGCTCGCCGACATGTCCCAGCTCATGACGGACGCCAAGTACGACGACAGCCAGCTCGCGAGCCAGGTGCAGATCGAGGGCTCGACGTACATGATCCCGGTCGTGAACTTCGTCTACCCGATGTTCACCAACGACGACCTCCTGGCCCAGGCCGGCGTCGACGCCCCGCCGTCGACCCGCACCGAGTTCACGGAGGCGGCCGAAGCCGTCACCGCGCTCGGTGACAACACCTACGGCTGGATCGTCCCGCTGTCCCTCGAGGCCCCGAACGGGATCCAGAACGACGTCATGTCGTGGGCCTGGGCCTCGGGCGGCACGATGCTCGCCGACGGCAAGCCGGACCTCACCAACCCCGACGTCACCTCCGCGGTCGACTACGTCAAGTCCCTCTGGGACGCCGGCGTCGTCGCACCGGGCTCCCTCACCATGAAGGAGCAGGACAAGGTCGAAGAGTTCACCAACGGTCGCGTCGGCATGATGATCGACTCCCTCGCGCACATCAACCTCATCCGCGAGTCGAACCCGGACCTCAACTTCTCCGTCTCGGCCGTCCCGGCCGAGGACGACTTCACAGGCGAGCGGGGCATCCCGTACGCGTCGTGGGGCATCGGCGTCTCGGAGAACTCCGAGCACAAAGAAGAGGCCTGGAAGCTCGTGGACTTCCTCATGAGCGAGAAGACCAACTCGGACCTCTCGTCCATGGCCAACGCCTTCCCCGGCAACACCACCTCCGTACCCGACTTCGTGGAAGACGACGAGACCTTCGCGGCCGCCTTCGAGATCTACAAGTCCGGGTACCCCGCGAACGAGTTCGTCGGGCTCCCCGTCGCAGAGCAGCTCATGCGCCTCTTCGACGAGCAGCTGCAGAAGACACTCACCGGTGACCAGTCGGTCGACGACATGCTGCAGGCGTCGCAAGACGCCTGGACGGCTGAGTTCTAGACCGTTCCTGGTATCTAGCAGGTCGCGCCGTCGGGGAATCCCCCCTGAACCCGGCGGCGCGACCGCAAACCTGAGGAGGAAGCGCCATGAGGCCTGCACTCGCAGACCGTGACGCGAAGACCGGTCTCGACCGGTCGACGGAGGTCGCACCGACCCCGCGACGGAGGAAGTCCCTCAAGAGGGCCCTCGTCCCCTACGCGTTCTTGTCGCCCACAGGCATCTTGATGATCGTGCTCCTGCTGGTGCCGATCATCATGGTCATCAGCTATTCGCTGATGGACAACGTCATCACCAACAAGAACCCGGTGTTCGTCGGGATCGGCAACTACGTCGACATCCTCACCGACCCGACGTTCCTCGTCGCGGTCCGCAACACCCTGGTGTTCACGGGCTCGAGCGTCGTCGCCCACCTGCTGCTCGGGCTCGGCTTCGCGATGCTGCTCAACACCAAGCTGCTCGGCAACAAGGTCAAGGCCCTGTTCCGCGTCATCTACGTGCTGCCGTGGCTGTTCACCGTCGCGATCATCGCGGTGCTGTGGCGCCTCATGCTCAACCCCAACGGCGTGGTCAACTACCTGCTGAACATCGCCGGGATCATCGACCACAACGTCGAGTGGCTGTCCTCGCCGTCGACAGCGCTGTTCGCCGTGACCTTCATCAACATCTGGGCCGGCTACCCCTTCTACATGATCAGCCTGCTCGCAGGGCTCCAGGGGATCCCCAAAGACCTCTACGAGGCGGCGACGGTCGACGGGGCCAGCGCCCGGCAGCAGTTCTTCAACGTCACGCTCCCGCAGCTCAAGCCGATCATCATCTCGATGGCGATGCTCGACTTCATCTGGACGTCGCAGCAGTTCGCGCTCATCTGGATGACCACGGGGGGTGGCCCCCTCAACGTCACCGAGATGGTCAGCACCTTCACCTACAAGCTGGCGTTCTCCCAGTACGAATTCTCGATGGCCTCGGCGGCCGCAGTGATCGTGCTGCTCGCCACCCTGGTCCTGGCGTTCTTCTACGCCCGTCACCAGAATGCGCGGGACTGACATGACCACCACTGTGACCCCGGCGCCCACCTCGGCGCCGCAGACCATCAAGACCAGGCCCGCCGGCGAGAAGCGCGCCAAGGAGCAGCGGCTCCAGAAGATCGGCGTCTCGGTCGCCCTCGTGATCGGTTCGCTCTTCGCAGGGTTCCCCGTCTTCTGGATGCTCTCGAGCTCCTTCAAGGCGAACTCCGAGATCTTCCAGTTCCCACCCCGCATCATCACGGAGAACTTCTCCTTCGACGCGTACACGACCATCCTCGGCGACCCCGTCAAGGTGCGGTTCTTCGTCAACAGCTATGTCGTGTCGTTGTCCGTCACGGCGCTGACCCTCATCGTCGCGATCTTCGCGGCGTACGGGTTCAGCCGGTACGAGTTCCGCGGCAAGCGAGCGCTCAGCATGATCATCGTGACGGTCCAGGCCGTCCCGCCGATCACGCTCCTCATCCCGTTCTTCGGGCTGATGGTGACGCTCAAGCTCTACAACACCTACCAGGGACTGATCCTCACCTACATGGTGTTCACGTTGCCCTACGCGATCATCATGCTCACCGGGTACTTCAACACCCTGCCCAAAGAGCTCGACGAAGCAGTCAAGGTCGACGGCGCCGGGGCGCTCACAGCCCTGTGGCGGATCCTCGTGCCGATCGCGATCCCCGGGATCGTCTCGGTCGGCATCTACACCTTCATGATCGCGTGGAACGAATACCTCTTCGCGCTCACCCTCACCCGCACGGACGACATGCGCACCGTGCCCATCGGGATCCAGCTCCTCATGGGCCAGCACTCGTACGAGTGGAACGAGATGATGGCGATGAGCATCTTGGGGTGCATCCCCGTGCTCATCCTCTTCCTCTTCTTCCAGCGGTACTTCATCGGCGGGCTCACCGCCGGGTCGGTCAAGAGCTGACCCCCCTCAATCCACCGCTCCACACCCTCAGAAGGAGAATTCTCACATGCTGCTCAACGGCAAGGACCTGCTCGCTGTCGCCAACGACAACGACTTCGCGGTCCCCGCGTTCAACGTCAGCGACTACGCGATGATGAACGGCATCTTCGAGATCAGCGAGGAGAAGAACTCGCCCGTCATCATCGCGATCCACCCCGACGAGCTCAGCCACATCGGCACGGACATGCTGCACTCGATCATCGCCCGGGCGCACCGCTCGACCGTCCCGGTGACGATCCACCTCGACCACGGCGCCAGCTACGAGCAGGTGCTCACCGCCATCCAGGCCGGCTTCACCTCCGTGATGATCGACGGGTCGATGCTGCCCTTCGACGAGAACGTCGCGATCACCAAGCGCGTCGTCGAGACCGCGCACGCCGTGGGCCTCTCGGTCGAGGGCGAGCTCGGCACCATCGGCAAGCTCGACGAGCAGGCTGAGGCCGGCGGCGAGATCATCTACACGGTGCCGGAAGAGGCCGTGCAGTTCGTCAAGGAGACCGGCGTCGACTCGCTCGCCATCGCGATCGGCACCAGCCACGGGCTCTACCCCTCGACGCTCAAGCCCGAGCTGCGCCTCGACCTGCTCGAGAAGATCAAGGACCTGCTGCCGATCCCGCTCGTGCTGCACGGCGGCTCGAACAACCCTGACGACGAGATCGGCCAGGCCGTGAAGCTCGGCGTCAACAAGATCAACATCTCGAGCGACATCAAGGCGGCCTACCACCGCAAGATGCGTGAGGTCCTGCTGGACGCCGGAGAGCGCGAGCCCAACAGCATCCAGCCGCCGTCGGTCGCCGCGATGAAGGTCGTCGCCGCGCAGAAGATCGACCTGTTCAACGCGGCAGGCAAGGCCTCGCTGTACTGACCGGCAACCCTAGATGGCCCTGGCCGCCCACCTGCACAAGGAGGGCGGTCAGCGGCGTACTCGCACATGATGAGGCGACGCGCGACGGAGCGCGGGCGCACGGAGGACAGGACGACCATGGACAACAAGCGGCTGGTGCTCGGCCTCGGCGGGACCGTCGACTACGAGATCGTGTGGGACTCGGGTGTGCTCGAGGGGCTGATCCGCGAGTACGACATCCGCGCCGACGAGCTCACGACCGCCGTGCCCGTGACGAGCGAGCGGGCTCTGGTGGTGACGCTGCTGGCCTTCGTGCGGGACGGGGTTGGCGGGGAGCGGTTCGTCGCGTCCTCCGAGATCATCGAGACCTTCTCCGCGCGGTTCGAGCGGGAGATCACGCTCGGCGGAACGTGCGTGCGCGCGGCGATCGCGATGCGGACCCTCGGCGTGACGTGCACGCTGCACCTGGTGAGCATCGACGACCACGTGCGCCGGCTGCTGCCGGAGGGGTGCGCGTACATCTGCTCGGCAGAGGAAGACTCGACGGATCCGCACCTCATCGTGCAGTTCGGGGCTGGGGTGCACGTGGCTGCCGGGGACATCGACTTCACGGCGCCGCACCCGAACCGGATCATCTATGCGAACGACCCGCCCAACCGCGACCTGGTGATCGCGGAGGAGTTCGGGGACGTGCTGAGCACGGCTGACGTGTTCATGGTGGCCGGGTTCAACGTCATCCAGGACGAGGTGCTGCTCGAAGAGCGCCTGGCGCGGATCGCCGCGGACATCGACCGGATGCCCGCCGGGTCCCTGGTGTTCTACGAGGACGCTGGGTACCACATCCCGGAGTTCGCGACTCGGGTGCGGGACCGGATCCTTGATCGGATCGACGTGTACTCGATGAACGAGGACGAGATGCAGGCGTACCTCGGGCGGGGGGTGGATCTGCTGGATGTTGACGACGTGGAGGAGGCGTTGGGGGAGCTGCACGCGGTGATCCCGGCGCGGACGTTGGTGGTGCACACGAAGTACTGGTCGCTCGCTCGGGGGGAGCGGGCGGGGGAGCTGCGGGCGGCTCTGCAAGGCGGGATCACGATGGCTAGCACGCGGTACTGCTACGGGGACGGGTTCACGGTGGGGGACTACGAGGCTGTGGGGCGGCTGGCGGTCCATCAGGGTGGGGCTGACCTCGGTGAGGCGCTGGAGTCTCGCGGCAGCGGGTCGACCGCTGCGGTCCCCGCCTTCGTCCTTGACACCGCCGCCCCGACGACGATCGGTCTGGGCGACACTTTCGTCGGCGGATTCATCGAGGCATGGGCACACCAAATTCCGCCGACTAGTTGTTCTGTGTCATGACGTTGGTGACGATCGCCCGCAGGCGTGAGGCTGGGGGGTTCCAGAAGTCGAGGGCGGCGGCGCGTTGGGTTTAGGAGGTCCACTCGCGTGCGTAGATGAGTTCCTCGGTCAAAGTGCGGTTGTAGCGCTCGACCTTCCCGTTGTGCTTGGGGGTACGGGGGCTGATGCGCTGGTGCTCGGCTGTGGTCGCAAGGACGGCGCGGCCGAACTCGGATCTATCGAAAGGTGAGATTTCCCCGGCCCGACTGACCGCCCGTCCCATGAGGTTGTCGCATCAAACACTAGGTGCGGAGTCTGATCGATTTACTGCTTGCAGAAGATACAGGCGCTCGAAGGACTGTGCGGCGCTCTTCAATCGCATATTGCCCGGGTGCTTTGCCCGGCCATCCAGCATGCTGTCTCGAATTCTGCTCATAAGCGTTCGGCGTTCTGTTTCGCTTAACGCAGACTGCAGCAGCCACTCAGCTCCTTCCTGGAGAAGGACTGCATAAGTGTTTGGCGTTCTGTGGCCGCTCTTGTCTATGATCTCAAAGAGGATATTGAGCGCTTCTCCTCCGTGTTCGCCCGCTCGAATCGGATCATCATCGTTTATGGCCTGACGAAGACGGAGGTAAGACCATTCGGTGTCAATCATGAAGTCGCCTTCGCTCAAGGCGCGGGCCTGCCCCAGGAAATTCTCAGCCAGGCGGATATCGCCACTTTCGAGTTCAAAGCTGCCACGCTGGAGCCAGTAGTGAGCATCTTGCTCTAGGAGGTCCTCGATTTCCGAAAAGACTTTTCGAATATCAGAACGATCCTCAAGGGTTTTTCGAAGTTTGTCGTGGTTTATGAGGTCAGTGAGAAGGCGTCTCTCGGGCGTGGCCTTGTTTCCCGGGGCCTGTTTCGCGGCCATGGTAAAGGTGATTCCAGCAAATGGTTCGGATAGTTGGCCGGTCGTTCGATAGTGACTCACTACGCGCGCGGCGATCAACGAATGGCGAGTCGCGTATCTTCCTTTTGTGTCTCTGAATATGAGGCGCTGGCGCTCGAGAGCGTCCAGCTGCTGGAGCGCTCCTTGGCCACCACCAATCGCGGACAAGAAGTCGCTTCGTGAAAGCGGGTAGCCGTAGGTTGTTGCAATCGCGCAGGAGGCATAGGCGTAGGCGGCGGGGCCCGTCAATGCCTCACACTCGATTTTGATCATTTCCTCAAACCGCTGTCCGCTCGTAGCCTCAAGGAGGGCAACCAGAAGTTGCCTCTGAGACTTATTTCGGAACGCTCTACGCTGTTCCTCGAGGGGCCTTCCGACCAATACGCCTAGACGCCGGGCTCGATGCAGAGCATCTAGAAGATTGTCTATATCTTCGTTCGCGAGATGAGGCATGACAAAGTCTCGTTGCTCTTCAGGTGCGACCCCGATCTCGGCCAGGTCCAAGTCGCTTCGGTGGGTCGACGGTGTGGCAACAACGATCCGGGGTGAATCTATGGATTTGCCTAATATGGCGAGGATGAGAGTGTTGATCCGCCCTGCAAATCTTTCCGCTTCGTCGATGAAGACATAATCGGCCTTGGCGGCAAGGGCTTTTCTTGCCATATCGTTCAGGCTGTCTTGGCCAGATCGCTCGAGCCACAAGACCTTCTGGCCCTCGCCGTCAAGGAATAAGGCGAGTCGGCGGAGCGTTGTGCTTTTCCCCGAACCGACTGTTCCGGTAACTACGGCAACCCGTAGTTCCGGCGCGGAGAGGGACGTTGCGAGTTCGTGCTCGAAAGAGCGTTCGATAGCGTAGCCATCCACGATATCGCCCCACTGAGGTTCACGGCCCAACAGAAAGTTAGCCGGGTCCTCGACTGGCACTAGGCGCGCTTCGCTAACGTGCGTCCACGGCGACGGGGCGTCTGATCGCAGGTCAACCAAATTTTGAGACGGTAATTGCGGCAGGTACTTCTCGGAGAAGTCTCTGGCGGTCATCGGTATATGATAAACATTATGCTCCTTCAGGGCTGCTTTTTTGGCAAGCCCCAGGGAAGGGGAGACGAGATACGACCTTGGCCTAAGCTCTCGGCCTTCAGCCTTTCTACCTCGCGCCGCGATGTGGTGCCAGAGGGGGGATTCGTCAAGTTCTGTGCCGATGTAAATGACAGGGCTTTGGGGGAGGCGGCTCGCCAGTGCCGCATAATGACCATCTGTGCGTGCTGTGCGCGCTCCGAAATCATCGGCGGTGAACGTGACATTGGGGAAATCGCTGAGCATTCCGTTGAGGTGCGTAATGGTGTGGACTTGGGCGATTGGGGTCCTGTTCGACAATCCGGAAACAGGCGTATAGGGCCTGCCGGCAGCCGAGCTGCTCAGCTCGAGCACGTTGTCAATATTAATTGTGTATACGCCGGACCATGCGACGTGGAAGTAGCGCTTGTAGAATTCGGGTAGGGTCCGGGGGGCTGTGCGGAGCCTTTGTTCGAGCAGTCGCTTCAGCTCTTGGATATTAGTGCGCTTCGCGGCTGAGAAGATGTCTTGGAGCGAGGCTTGTCTATCGTATGGCTCCACGGGGAACGCAATCTTCCAAATTTCTTTCCCCAAAGCAACGCCTGCGGGAAGTTCTCGCCCGCTAGTGTCGCGAGCTTCGCGAGAGAATCCGGCGCCGACGAAGAGGATCGCATCCCCTGAGGCGATGACCCTATTAAGGTGCTTTTCGATGTGCTCGTCCACTGCGACTGCCCCCTCGTGTCGTCTACCCTGGTTGACGTTACTGCTTAAGACCGCCCATGGCATCGGGGTGAACGGGCGAAATCTGAGGTCGCGTAGGACGGGCGAGTCGCTGGAGCAACGCACGCGACTCGGAGTGTGCGAAGCGCCACGCCTCGGCGGGCAGTGGAAGACTCCGTAGTCGACAGGCGTCGGGCGCCGTGACCACAGTGCGGCGGCTGCCCTGGGAGTACGCGCCGGTGCGTACCACCATGACCATGATGATCGAGTGAATTGCTCTGTCGCTGGGCTTCGCGTGTGGAGCGAACGAAGAGAGCCAGGAGGCTAGCAATGCGTAAGAAGGTCCTGACTGACCCCAACCCGAAGCACTTCGTCCAGGTCAACCAGCGCCCGAGCCTTGGCATCGAGCTCCACTCGGGCCTTCCCTGGGTCGGCGTCGACCAGCAGGTCGGGCACGGCTCGGCCGACGCGCTGTTCGAGCTGACGGACGAGCACTACGCCTCGGAGATGGCCGGCGAGCCCGTCGAGGGCAGCTTTGTCATGGAGTGCTGGCGTGGGGAGCACAACGACAAGCTTCTCTACTATCCCAGCGGGAGGACGTGGCGGCCGGAGCGCTGGTCCGCCTCGCGCACGCGCCGGCTCCCGGACCCGTGCCGCGGTGAGATCTGGTGGCACGTCGACGCGCTGGGGGAGCCTGCAGACAGCGAGAACGCCGAGATCTCCCGCCAGCTCGCGGCCGGAACGGCCGAAGTCGTGACCGACGCCGAGGGCGTCCTCCGGATGACCTTCGCCCTCGTCGGCGACCTCGCCTACCCGCGCCCGGCCGCCCTGATCGGCGGTCTGACCGCCGGCAGCACCCGCGACCGGGCCCGCGCCATCCTCGGCGCCCCCGTCCACCCGGAGACCGACACCTTTCAGATCGAGGGCCATCCCGTCCACCTGACCTTCGTCGACGACGGCCTCGTCGAGGTCGCGCTGGAGCGCACCCCGTCCGTGCCGCCACCGGCCGGGCAGATCGGCGTCTTCATCGCGGCCGTCGGTGAGCCCGAGGCCGGCCCGGCCTTTCAGGCCGCCGCGGCCCTCGCGGGCACCACGCACCGCCGGTGGGCGGCCTCGTCCGGGGTCGGTCGTCGACTCCTCACCTTCGACGGTGGTGTCGAGATGCAGGTGCAGGACGACCGCGTGATCAGCGTGCAGGTCAGCCTGAGCTCTGAGGTTGGTGACTCGAGCTACCGGAGCGCCGCAGACCTGGTCCCCGGGGCGGACGAGCCGCTCACCCGCGAAAGCCTCCGCGCGGCCCTCGGTGGTCCCGTCGCGTCGAGCGGCCGGACCGACCTCTACAGGTTCGGGCGCCGCGACCTCGTCGTCGAGCACGGCGTCGTCGGCAAGCACGGCGTGCTCAGCGCGGGCAGCGGCGAAGTCCCGACGTCGATGACGGCGGTCTTGCGCGGCGTGACGCCGTCAGACCGGTTCTACCGCTGGCGCTCGGGCGAGTTCACGGTGTTCCTCGACGTCCTGGGACGACCGTCGTCGAACGCCCTCGCCGCGCGGGTGAGCGGCCTGCCCGGTGTGCGCGTGCGGCTGAGCAAGGGTGTCGTCGCGTCGGTCGAGATCGGGACCAGCGGTCACCAGAGCGAGCGTTTCGGTGCCTTCGTCGACGGGATGCCCGGCGCCCCGGTGATCGACGACATCGCCTTCAGCCGCCCCGGGACCTTCGGCGACCGCGGCTACGTGTGGGACTTCGACCGCGGCTGGATCCACGCGCTGACCTCCGACGGAACCGCGGTCAAGAGCATCACCATCACCGACGGGCCACCGCGCGGGTTCATCGACTGACGCGCGAGGCGAGCGGACCGATGGGGACTCCTGCCCGAGACTCCTGGGCCCAGGTCCGCGACCATGAAGGTCAGCCACCGAGAGGAACCGCCGATGTCCAGGCTCACCGATCTCCTGACCCCGCGTCTGCCCGAGGGCTTCACGGTCCCCGAGCCTCTCGACCGTGCCTGGTCGTGGATGGAGCAGCAGGGGTGGGTGGTCGACGGGCCGAACGGCTATTTCGTCACGCCGTACCCCGGGGCTCGTCAGCTCGGGGCTGTGTTCTCCGCGCAGGAGTCGCTCGACGGCTGGTTCCAGCCGGGCGACCCGGGCTTCGACCAGCTGGTGCCGATCGCGCAGATCTCCGGAGACGGCGGCACCGGGGCGGTGTGGATCGACGGGGACCAGGTGCGGTTCGTCGCGCTCGGCTCCGACGGTGACACCTACCTGCTCGCGGACTCGCCCGTCGACTTCCTCCGGCTGATCGCTGTCGGCTATCACGAGCTCGGCTCGTGGGACCTCGGGGAGGAACCTGAGGACGAGGACGCCGTCGAGGCGCACACCGCGTTCCGGGCATGGGTCGAGGCCGAGCTCGACACCGACGTCCCGTCGCTCTGGCCGGCCGCAGACCCGGACCCCTTCGAGGCGTGGGTCGGGCGGATGCAAGCCGAGCGCTGAGGCCAGACACCCGGGCCGCTTGCCGACGTCCCGCCGACCACCCCGTAGGCTGCTGCAGCCAGTCCGACCGGGCTTGCAGAGCGGTGGGGGACCTCATGGACGACGAACCGTACGACGACCTCGAAGGTGACGTGGCCTTCGCGGTCGACGGTCTGCTCGAGGGAGACGTCGACGCCCTGCACGACCTCGGGAACGCCCTGCTCAAGGCGGGACATCCGTCGGTCGCAGCACTGTTCTTCTTCGAGGCGCAGAAGCGTGGGGTCTCCGACTCCCTGCTGAACCTCGGCAACGCGAAGCTCGATTCCGGCGACGACGACGAGGCCGCTTCGTGGTTCGAGCGGTCGGCAGAGTCAGGCGACGTCAAAGGCGCCTTCATGGTGGCCCAGCACGCGGCCGACCGGGGTGACCTCGACCGTGCTGAGCACTTCTACAGGCGCGCTGCGGCCCTGCCGGAGACCGCGGTGCGGCTCGGCGCGGTGCTCCGTGCGCTCGGCAGGAGCGACGAGGCCGCCGCGCTCGTCTACGAGACGCGGTTCGTCAGCCCTGAGTCTGCCGTCGAGTGCGTGATCGGCGGCAGCGTGTCGGGGCAGGAGGCTGTCGAGCTCTTGGAGTCGTTCCTCGAGACCGATCCTCTGCCCGTGCTCGTGACACTGGCTGGGCTCTACGAACAGCGTGGTGACGTCGCGCGCGCCCGCGCAGTTCTCGAAGACGCGACGCGACGCGGTGACGAGAACGCCCAGACCAACCTGGGGATCTTGCTGATCGACGTCGGCGAGCTGGACGAGGCTCGTCGGCTGCTGACCCTGTCGTGTGCCTCAGGCGACGAGCTCGCCTGCCGGGCCCTGGCCGAGGAAGGGTGGGAGAGCGTCTCCTGACCCGATGAGCCTGTCCCTGGCGAGGTCAGATGCGGGAAGCCAAGGTGGCGACCATGTGCCTGAGCTCTGGCTCGTCACGTGCGACACCGTCCAGCCATGCCCGCACCTTTCCGTCGGTGTCACGTTCCCAGGGCAGGAACTCGAAGAAGGCCTCGACGACATCCATCCGCTCTCCCTCGGACGCGGCCTCCTCGACGAGCGCTCGGAAGGCTGGCAGCGAGCTTCCCGAGGACGAGTACACGGCTTCGACGATGCGCATCGCGGACTCGCGGCGCATCGAGGGGAGGTGCGAGTCCCATGTCCTGCGCTCCCACCACCAGCTGAACGCGTCCTCCTTGATGACTCCAGCGACGTCGACCACGGGTGCTCTCCTGTTCGGTGGATCTTTACGGCGAGGCGAACCTCAGCCCTGACTGTCAGGACGCCGGCTCGTCGTCGACCGACGCCAGCTGGATTGTCGTCCCCTGGTGGAAGAAGCACTGAGCGGTGTCGCCCTCTCTCCGCCACAGCGATGATCGCCAGCTCTGTCTGCCGTCGAGCTGGAGCCGGTAGGTGAGCAGGACCGTCTCTGGACCGGTGCTCCGTGCCTCGCGGTCGCTCATCGTCGCCTCAGAGGCCGCGGCGGTCTCGTCCAGCAGGGCTGGGATGATCTCCGCCCGGCTCCACAGTCTCCCGGACTGCCCGATCTCAGAGAAGTCTGGGGCGAGATGCTCGTCCAGCAGTCGCGAGCTGCTCCGCACGCGAGGGGAGAGCAGTGCTTCTTCGCCGCGCCACGCCAGAGCGACCAGAGGATCCATCACGCCACCCTATGACGGGTCTGCCCGCCCGACGTCCGAGGGTGAACCCTCGGATGTGGTGCCTCGCGGCCGGCGAGTGCGCCGTAGTCTTCTCGTGCGTTGCCGCCGCGAGCAGTGCGCCCGAGACGAGAGAGGCACCCACAGGTGGATCGCACGATGCGTTCTTGGAAGAACGGCGCCTGCCTCGCTGGAGGACTCGTGTGGCTGACACTCGGTGTCGCCGGTCTCACGGACGGACCTGTCGGAGTCCTCGATGTGCTGCTGCTGGCTCCAGCGCTGCTGGTCGGGCTGGGCCTGGTGCTGAGAGGCCTGACGATGGGGGCGCGCCGCTCGTCGGAGGGTGTCGAGGTCCGAGGTGTGGTCACCCGGCAGACCTTCCCTCGGGGCTCCTTCGCACGGGTCGACCAGCGGGAGATGGACATGCTCCCTCTGGCGTACAGCTACGTCACTGTCGTGGTGCCTGACGGGGGCGAGCACAGCCTCGTGCAGCTCGCCCAGTACTCCTTCGTCGAGAGACGCCGAGGTGGCGTGCAGAGAAAGGCTGACCAGCTCAACCTGTGGCTGGAGGTGCACGGTGCCTGATGTCGGCCCACCTGAGAAGTGGTGGGGGACGTCAGGTGGGCGCCGTCGGGACACCGAGACCGTTGTCCCGTGGAACCGGGCTATGGGTGTCATGGTGGGGGTCTTCCTGACGGGTGCGGCGGGGGTGCTCGCGATCGTCACGGTCTCGGTGTCTGCGGCCGATCCGTGGTCTGAGTACCTGGCGAACGCCACAGGTCTCGCGTTGCTCTCCTGGGTGCTGATCCTCATCGCCTCGACGCGGGTCGATGGCGTCGGCGACCAGCTGAGGGTCGTCAACGTCGCTACGACGGTCACCGTCCCCGCGGCCAGGGTGCGCGGTGCTGAAGCTCAGAGCGGGTTGGCGATCGTCCTGGACGACGAGCGCCGGATCGACTGCGTGGCCCACGGGCACTCGACACTCAAAGACCTCTTCCCGCGGCTGCGTCCGGTCCGCCACGTCGGCCGGGTGGAGCAGTGGGCGTCTCGCCATGGTGGGGGACCAGACGCCGGACCTCCGCCGGCCCGCGAGGTGCGGACCTCGATCCGGACCTTCGCGTGGTGCGGCTTCCCGGTGCTGTGGTTGGCCTCGGCGTCCTACATGGCAGTCGTCCGGACGGTGGCCGATCCTCTGCGCGATCTCCTCCCGGTGCCCCTGTAGGCCTTCCTAGGGCTGTGGTGCACCGACTGTCGGGGGCGCGCGCGTGCGGACCCGCGCTCACACCCCACCCGGCGGCAGCACCTCCTGACTCGTCGGCACCGGCCGCACATCCGGCACCGGCGTCCCCCACACGGGGTTGCCGTCCTCGTCGAAGGGCAGCACCTGAGCCCGGGCGTGGCGGTTGGGGTCCCAGAGCGGGTCTCCGGCGATCTCGGTGTAGCTGCGTGCGTGGTAGACGAGCACGGGGGTCCCGTCGGGCAGCTCGGTGAACGAGTTGTGGCCGGGTCCGTACTGGCCGACCGACGGGTCGGACACGAGCACGGGGTCGGGGCTCTTGGTCCACGACGCCGGGTCCAGCAGGTCGTCACCGAGGTCGGCGGTGAGCAGACCCATCGCGTACTCGACACCTGTCGCCGAGGCCGAGTACGTGAGGAACACCCGTCCCTCGCGCACCAGCACCGACGGGCCCTCGTTCACCCAGAACCCGACGGTCTCCCAGTCGTGCTCAGGCTTCGTGAGCAGCACGGCCGGCGTCGCGAGGGTCCACGGGTCCGCCATCCGGGCGATGTAGATGTTGGAGTGCCCCCGCACGTCGAAGGCCTGCTGCGCCCACACGAGGTACTGCTCGCCGTCGATCACGACGCTCGTGGCGTCGAGGGCGAAGGACTCCCACCCGGTGTCCACCTGACCGCGCTCGACCCACTCCCCGGTGAAGGGGTCGTCGGCGGTGTTCTCGAGCACGAAGACCCGGTGGTTGAAGGTCTCGGCCGAGCCCGGCACGTCGACAGTTCCCTGCGCGTCGGGCGCAGCCGCGAGGTAGATGTACCAGGCACCGTCCACGCGGTGGATCTCGGGTGCCCAGATCAGCTGCGACATGGGGCCGTCGGCGTGCCGCTCCCAGATCGTCACCTCCTCGGCCGCCTGGAGATCGTCCAACCGCTCCGCGCGCCGCAGCACCACCCTGTCGTAGAGCGGGTGCGACCCCGTGAAGTAGTACTGACCGTCGTGGCGCAGCACGCAGGGGTCGGCCCGCTGGAGGACGATCGGGTTGGGGATCAGCCCGGCCGTCTTCTCGCTCTCGACGACCTCGCTCATGCCACCCTCGTCTCTTCCGCGGCACCGGCAGCGCTGTCGGCACCGGTGCTGTCATCGGCATCGTCCGGACCATCAGCGCCATCAGCGCCATCAGCACCGACAGCACCATTGGCGCGCACGTCGGTCGCGAGCGTCCGGAAGGTGTCGGCCACAGGTGTCCGCCGACGGTCCAGGCCACCGCACCCGTCTTCCACCAGGTCCCACAGGCCCATCGTCAGCAGGTACTCCTCGCGCGGCGCTGTGCCGTGGCGGTACGTCCACTCGTACATGTCGAAGACCGGCCACCACGTGTACCCGGCGATGTCGTGGCCGAGCGAGCGCAGGGTGCGGATCGCCGCGACGGACTCGTGCAGCCACGCGACCCTGTCGGCCACCGGGGCGGTGACGGCCGTCTCGGTGAGCATGACCGGGGCACCGTGCCGGCGCTCGGCCTCGAGCAGCACCTCCACCAGCCCGGCGACGCCGGCGTTCTGGGCCGGGCGCGGGTCGGCAAAACCGCCCGCGTGGTGCACCCCCTCCTCGAACAGCTCGGTCGAGATCCGCGGGTAGTAGTTGACCCCCACGATGTCTGGCCGGACGGCGTGGTCGGCGAACCACGCGAGGGACGTGTCGTCCATCCCGTGGCCGAGCAGCACGCCGGCGAGCGGGTGCTGGTCGTCGACCCGCCCGGTGACGAGGTCCTCGACCAGGTGCGCCTGGTGCCGCAGCCTCTCGGCCGTCGCGCGGTGCTCGCCCTGCACGTCGCCCGCGTACCGCATGGAGGCGTCGACGTGCATGAAGGTCGCGCGGTCGCCAAGCACCTCGGCGATCCCGCGCTGGGTGCGGACGAAGCCCTCGCCGAGGGCTCGGACCATCGTCGTGAGCCCGGAGTCACCGGTGAGGTAGGGCGGCCAGTAGCCGTAGACACCGCAGAACAGCGCGTGGATCATCGGCTCGTTGACCGGGGTGTAGTCGGTGACGCGATCGCCGTAGCGCTCGGCGAAGGCCACGCCGTACTCGGCGACGACCTGGGGGTAGTCGGGGTTCGAGAACTGCCCGTCGAGCCACAGCGGGGTGCCGTAGTGCAGCAGGTCGATGACGGGGCGCAGACCGAGCTCGCCGAACCTGTCGACCACACGGTCCACCCAGGACCAGTCCCACACCCCGCGCTCGGGGTTGACCCTGTGCCACGGGACGCCCCACCGCATGAAGGTCGCGCCGGCGGCGGAGGCCAGCCCGAGGTCCTCGGAGTAGCGGGCGTAGTGGTCGGTGAGCTCGTACTCGTCGATCGGGCGCTCGCCCGGGCCGCCCTGCGGGACGAAGGTGTCTTCGATCCCGAGTCCGAAGTGCAGTGCGCCGTCCTCGTACCACCGCGGCGCGCGGCCTGGGTCACGGCCTGAATCACGGTCCGGTGCCCGGCCCGCTGCGCGGCCGGCGGCGCTCACTTGAGCCCCGTCGTGGCGATGGACTCGATGAACTTGCGCTGCACGAGCATGAAGGCGAAGACCAGCGGGACGACGGCGACGAGCGAGCCCGCCATCATGACGCCGTACGGCACGATCCCGCCGGGGCCTGTCAGCTGGGTGAGTCCTGAGGTGATGGTGCCCATCTCCCTGTCTGTGGTGAAGACCAGCGGCCAGAGCAGGTCGTTCCAGTTGTTGACGAAGACGAAGATCGCGAGGGTGAGGACCGCGGGGCGGGCGTTCGGCAGGATGATCTGCCAGAACACCCGGAACTCTGAGGCCCCGTCGATCCGGGCGGCGTTGTCGAGGTCGCGAGGCAGCGCGACGAAGAACTGCCGGAGGAAGAAGATGCCGAAGGCGTCGGCGGCGCGCGGAGCGATGAGCCCGGCGAAGGAGTTGACCCAGCCGAGGTCGCTGACGATCTGGTAGACGGGGACGAGCGTCGCCTGGAACGGGATCATCAGGGTGGCCACGATCGCGACGAGCAGCAGCTTGCGACCGCGGAAGTCGATGCGGGCCAGCGCGTAGGCCGCGAGGGCGTCGAAGCTCACCGCGAACAGGGTGACCCCGCCGGCGAACACGAAGCTGTTGCCGATGAGCCGGGTGAAGGGCAGGTCGGAGAAGATCCGCTCGAAGTTCGCCGTGGTCCAGGCGTCGGGCAGCAGCGTCGGCGGGAAGGCGTTGACCTCCGACGTCGGCTTGAAGGCCGTGAAGAGCACGATGAACAGCGGGAGCAGGGCGACCAGGGTCGCGACCGTGACACCGACCGTCATGACGACGGTCGAGGCACGGATGCGCCGGCGGCGGCGCGGCGACGCAGCAGGTGCGTGGGCCGGGGCGCGGACAGGGGCTGGGGTGGTGACGGACATCAGGACTCCTCCTCGCGGCGTCCGAAGAACACGAACTGGACGATGCTCAGGACGAGCGTGGCGAGCAGCAGCACGTAGGACAGCGCGGACGCGAAGCCGAGGTCGAGCTTGCGGAAGCCGGACTCGTAGATCTCCATGACGACCGTCTGGGTGTTGCCGTAGGGCCCGCCGCCGGTCATGACGTAGATCTGGTCGAAGGCCTGCAGCGCGGCGATGGTCGCGAAGATCAGCACGAAGGCCGTGGTGCTCGACAGCATCGGCAGCGTGATGCGCCAGAAGCGGGTCCAGGCGTTGGCGCCGTCCATCTTCGCGGCCTCGTAGAGCGACCCGGGGATCTCCTGGAGGCCGGCCATGAAGATCACCATGTAGAAGCCGAAGTTCTTCCACACCGCGACCAGCGCGACAGCGGGCATGGCGAGCGTCGGGTCCTGCAGCACGTTGCCCAGGTCGATGCCGATGCCGCGCAACCAGTAGTGCAGCAGCCCGACCTGCGGGTCGATGAGGTACGACCACGCGAGGGCCGCCACGGCCAGCGAGATGATGAAGGGCAGGAACAGCGCCGTGCGGAACATGCCGCGGAACGGCAGCCTGTCGCTCGTGAGCAGCAGGGCCAGGCCGAGCGCGACGACCACGGCGGTCGGGGTGAACAGGACCGCGTAGACGACGGTGTTGAGCACGGCGTCGCGGATGTCGGGGTCGGTGAAGATCCGGGCGTAGTTGTCCAGCCCGACCCACTCGGCCTCGCCGAAGCCGCTGGCATCCGTGAAGGACATCTGCAGCGCAGAGATCATCGGCCAGACGACGAAGACCGCCAGGACGATTAGGGCTGGGGCGAGGAAGGCGAGGGCGGCGCGGGAGCGACGGCCGCCGGAGCGGGTGCGCTGCGCGCCGGAGCCTCCGCGGCCGCCGAGCGGGGCTGGTGCGCGATAGGCCCGCTTGCGGGGCCTGTCCACGTGCGCGGTGGTCATGAGGGTGCCTCTCGGGGTGGGGGCCGCCCCGGGGTGGGGGTCCCAGGGGCGGCCGGTCCGGGGTAGGGCGGGCTGCGGCCCGGTCAGTCGTCGAGCGCGGACTGGATCGCGGTCTGGGCCTCGGCGAGCAGCGCGTTGACGGGCTCGCCCGCCATCGCGCGCTGCGTGAGGTTGTCGACGGCGGTGAGCACGTCTGTGCTGTTGACGACGCCCGGCAGCAGCGGGCGGCCGAGCTCAGCCTGCTCGGTGAGTGCCGCGACGACGGGGTTCTCAGCGACGTCCGCAGACGCGATGTCGGTCCGCAGCGGGGGCCAGCCGGAGCCGAGGGCCCAGGTGGTCGCCTGCTCCTGCGAGAGGAAATAGCTGAAGAACTCCTGCGCGGCCTCCTGCTGGGCCTGGTCGGCCTGCTCGGTGAGGGCCATCGAGACGCCGATCGCCGACGCGGCCTGCTCCTGGGGTCCGGCGGGGATCGGCGCGATGCCGTAGTCGACGCCGTTCTCCTCGGAGACCGAGGCCATCCACGGCCCGCCGATGTACATCGCGACTCGACCGCTGCTGAAGAGCCCGTCGCCGCTGACCCCGTCGACGCCCGTGGGGCTGATCTTCCCGGCGGTGATCGCGTCGTGCCAGAACTCGAGGGTCTCGGCGTTCTCGGGGGAGTCGATCACGGCCTTGCCGTCCTCGACGACGGCGCCGCCGTTGCCGTAGAACAGCGACGGCCAGACGCCGTTGCCGACGGTCGCGTGGTCGGCGAGGGCAAGCCCGTACTGCTCGGGGGTGCCGTCGCCGTCCTGGTCGACGGTGAGGGCCTCGGCGGCGGTGACCCACTCGTCCCAGGTGGTGGGGACCTCGACGCCCGCGGCGTCGAAGAGGGCCTTGTTGTAGAACATCGTCAGCGGCACGAAGCCCGTCGGGACGCCGTACCGGGTGCCGTCGACGGTGACCATGTCGAGGGCCCCGGTGTTGAGGTCGGGGGTCGAGGCGTCGGCGTCGTAGAAGTCGTCGAGGTCGACGAAGGCGCCGCGGTCGGCGTAGACCGGCAGGCGCTCGGCCGGCATGGCGACGATCTCGGGGCCGTTGTCCGCCGAGAGGGCGGGCAGGAAGGTGTCGTCGATGACGTCCCAGGGGTTGACCTGGGTGGTGATGGTGATCTCGCCGTCGTGCGCGGCGTTGAAGTCGTCGACGATCTGCTCGAGGACGTCACCGTCGGCCTCGGTGTAGCCGTGCCAGAAGGTGAGCTCGACGGGGCCGTCGGTGTCGGAGGCGCTGTCACCAGAGCAGGCGGAGAGGGAGAAGAGCGCCAGGGCGACCGGCGCGGCGACGAGGGCGGGGATGCGCTTCATTGCGTTGTCCTTTCAGGGAACCCACTTACAACGTTGTAAGACAACGTTGTAAGTGAGATCTTGCGGCGCGCGGCACGGCCTTGTCAACCCTGTCTCGGGTGAGACCTGCGCTCGTGCAGGTCGCCGGGGGCGACGCTGCGGGTCGGTGCCCTGTCGGCTCCCGGACGTCACCGCGGGTCGGTGCCCTGTCGGCTCCCGGACGTCACCACGGGTCAGCCGCGTGTCGACCCGTGGACGACGCCGCGGGTCGCGCGCTTGTCGACCGGGCGGCGCAGCTGCCGGTCAGCCGCCTGTCGACTCCCGGACGACCAGCCGGAACTCCGGGGCCGTCACCCGGGGCGCGAGCGCGCCGGTCGCCCCGTCGGCGATCCGCTCGGTCAGCATCGTCACCGCGGCACGGGCGATGTCGTGCCGTCCAGGCTCGACGGTGGTCAGGCTCGGGTAGGTGTACCGCCCGTCGGCCACGTCGTCGAAGCCCATGAGGGCGACGTCGCCCGGCACCGTGACGCCGCGCTCCTGGAGGGACCGCAGGGCCCCGAGGGCGAGGTCGTCGTTCATCGCGAAGACGGCGTCCATCTGCACGCCGGAGCCGAGCACCCGGGCCATGGCCTCGGCGCCGTTGCTCCGGTCCCAGGTCTCGACGGGCACGACGAGGTCGTCGTCGACGGGCAGGCCCGCGGCCTCGAGGGCCTCGCGGTACCCCGCGTACCGCAGCGCTGCGACACCGGTGCGCTCGGTCGCGTGCGCCCCGAGGAGCATGACGCGGCGACGTCCGAGGCCGAGCAGGTGCTCGGTCGCGGCGCGGGCGGCCGCCTCGTGCTGCATCGTCACGTGGTCGACGGGTCCGGGGAACAGCGGCTCGCCGAGGACCACGAGAGGTCTTCCGGCGGGGTCGGGCAGGACGTCGTCGTGGGTGAGGCCGAGCGGGGCGAGCAGCAGGCCGTCGGTCAACGACAGGCGCGGGTTGCGCAGCGCCTCGAGCTCACGCTCGCGCAGGCCTCCGGTCTGCTCGACGAGGACCACGAGGTCTTGCTCGGCGGCGACGCGGATCACCTCGTCGGCCAGCTGGGCGAAGAACGCCTGGCTCAGCTCGGGCACGGCCAGCCCGATGACGCCGCTGCGCCCGAGCCGGAGGTTGCGCGCGGCCAGGTTCGGCCTGTAGCCGACCGAGTCGACCGCTGCGAGGACCTTCGCCCGGGTCGACTCCCGCACCTGCGGGTGGTCGTTGAGGACGTTGGAGACGGTCTTGAAGGACACGCCGGCGACCCGCGCGACGTCGCGCAGCGTCGGGGCTGCCCTCCCCTCTGGTCCTGTGGCCATCCCCGGAGGTTACAACGTTGCAACCCGCGGTGGCGACCTCCGGTCCGGAGGGGAGGTGCCGTGCCCGGCTCGTCAGGCGAGCCGGGCTGCGCTCAGTGCCTGAACCGCGCCACCTGCGAGCTGAGCTCCTGCGCGAGCGCCGCGAGGCCTTCGATGCTCTCCCGCGCCTGGGCGATCCCGCGGGCGACCTCGCCTGTCGACTGAGCGACGCCGGAGATGTGCCCGGCGATCTGCTCCGACCCGCTCGCGGCCTCGGTGATGTTGCGGCCGGACTCGTTGGTGGTCGCGGTCTGCTCCTCGACGGCCGACGCGATCGACATCTGGTAGTCGTTGATCGACGCGACGATCTGCCCGATCTCGCGGATGGCGTCGGCTGCGCCCTGCGAGTCGGTGCGGATGGCGTCGACGCGCCGGGAGATCTCGTCCGTGGCCCGGGCGGTCTCCTGCGCGAGCTCCTTGACCTCGCCGGCGACCACGGCGAAGCCCTTGCCGGCCTCTCCGGCACGGGCGGCCTCGATGGTCGCGTTGAGCGCCAGGAGGTTCGTCTGGTCGGCGATCGCGGTGATGAGCCGGACCACGTTGCTGATCTCGGTGCTCGAGTCCGCGAGGCTCACCACGGCCGTGTCGGTCTTCTGCGCGGCGCCCACGGCTGTCGCGGCGACCTCGGCGGCCTGGTTGGCGTTGCGGGAGATCTCGCGGATCGAGGTCTCCATCTCGTAGGAGCCGGCGGCGACGGTCGAGACGTTCTCCGAGACGCCAGCGGCGGCGCGGGTCACCTCGTCGGCCTGGCGGGACGCCCTGTCGGAGGCTGTCGCGACGGCCGCGGAGACTGTCTCGAGCTCTTGGCTGGCGCTGGTCAGGGCCGTCGTGGTGGCGCTGATGTCCCGCACGAGGGCCGCGACGTTGCCGGCGGCCTCGTTGAGCGCCTCGCCCATCTGCCCGGTCTCGTCGGCCGAGTCGACGTCGACGCGGACGGTGAGGTCACCGTCGGCGAGGCCTCGCAGGGCGTCGCGCACGGCGTGCAGTCGTCGGACGATGCCGCGGGCCACGACCCAGGCGAGGGCCGCACCGATGATGATCGCGAGGGTCACCGCTGCGAGGGTGACCCAGCGGTTGGTGGACTCGCGGTCGGCGACCTGGGCGCGGAGGTCGTCGACCTGCGTCTGGACGGCTGTGCGGAGCTCGTCGAGCGCACCGGAGACCACGAAGTAGGCGTCCCAGCGCTCGCCGACCCAGATCGCGTCACCGGCGTCGAGGTCGCCCGCGCGCCACGCCTCGAAGATCTTCTGGTCGGCGTCGACGTAGGTGGACCAGCCGTCGTTGATCGCCGCGACCGCGGCGCTCCCGTCGGAGGTGAGGGTCGACGGGTCGAGGGTGAGCACAGACTCCTCGAAGTCGGTGATGCCCTGCTGGTAGCCGGTCATGTTGTCGCCGTCTTCCGCGGCGCTCACGTCGCCGCCGTCGACGCGCGCGGACCACGCCATGATCGCCAGGTAGTCGGCGGCCCAGAGCATGCCGTAGCGCCCGGCCTCGACCTCGGCCTGGATCTCGACGGCGGCGTCGGCCTCGGCCCGCAGGGACGAGATCTTCGCAGCGCCCTGGAGGGCCGTCGCGGCGACGACGACCAGCCCCAGGACGAGGACCAGCACGATCGCGGAGACGCGGGTCATCACGCTCCGGTCGTTGAACCACCGACGTGCACCGTGCGACGTACTCATGACGACCTCCAGGGGGGTGGATCAAGACTGGATGTCATATCGGCAGCCTGGAGGCTCTCGTGAGGTGAAGGTGCAGGTGAAGGTGTCTTCAGGACACCCCGGGTGCACCGAGTGCTTCCTCGAGCGCGGTCGTCGCCTCGACGAGCCCGGGTCGACCCTCCTCGATGTTGTTGACGTACCTGGTGAGCAGCTCTGCCTGGCGCCGCAGAGCGTCGACGTCGCTGTCGGAGGGGTTCTTGAAGGGCTCGGCGTAGAGGATCTCGTAGGTCGACATCGAGTCGACCTGGACGGAGAGGCCGTCGCTCAGGCGACCCACCTCGGCGATGCCGACCGAGCTGGCCAGGACGCTCCTGGCGGTGTCGAGGTCCTCTGAGAGCTGGTCGTGGGTGGTGGTCAGCTCGGCGGCCCGCAGGTCGCGCAGCTCGCGCGCCTCGGCGACCGCCGTCGAGTGCTGGTGGCTGACGATCAACCACCCCGCTGTCACGATGACGGCGATGGCGACGATCATGAGCAACGCCCGTCGTCGGGCGAGCTGCAACCGTGCCCGGCGCTCGCGCTCGATGACCACAGAGGCGCGCAGCACGGACCCTCCCTTGGGATAAAAAAATCC
The DNA here is from genome assembly GCF_001425965.1 of Sanguibacter sp. Leaf3. Taxonomy (NCBI): domain Bacteria; kingdom Bacillati; phylum Actinomycetota; class Actinomycetes; order Micrococcales; family Sanguibacteraceae; genus Sanguibacter; species Sanguibacter sp. Leaf3. The sequence continues at coordinate 480,768 of NZ_LMRH01000003.1, forward strand.
CCGCCAATCCGGAGACGGCGGGGAACAACGAGATCAAGACTGCCCCGCCTGTCCCATTTTGTCAAGTTAGGTGCCGCTCGACCGGGATCGCGCGTCGCGCTGTCAGTGACAGCACGACGCACGAGCCTTACTCGGTCAGGTCAGCGCCACCCCAACCCCGGAGCCACGTGCTTGAGCAGCCCCTCGAGCACGTGTGCGCAGTAGTCCACGCCGAGCTGGTTGGGGATGGTCAGCAGCAGCGTGTCCGCGGCGGTGATCGCGTCGTCAGCAGCGAGCTGCTCGATGAGCCTGTCGGGCTCGGCGGCATAGGACTTGCCGAAGGTCGCGAGCGTCCCACCGAGCGACCCGACCTGGTCCTTGGAGCCGGCGTCGCGCCCGAAGTAGGCGCGGTCGCGGTCGTCCATGAGCGGGAAGATGCTCCGGCTGACCGACACGCGCGGCTCGCCCGGGTGCCCGACCTCGGCCCAGCGCGCGCGGAACCGGGCGATCTGCTCGGCCTGGAGCTCGTGGAAGGGCTTGCCCGTGTGCTCGGAGAGCAGCGTCGAGCTCATGAGGTGCATGCCCTGCTCGGCGGTCCACTCGGCCGTCGCCATCGACCCGGCGCCCCACCAGATGCGGTCCCGCAGGCCGGGGGAGTGCGGCTCGATGCGCAGCAGCCCGGGCTCGTTGGGGAACATGGGGTTGGGGCTCGGCTCGGCGAAGCCCTCGCCGCCGATCGCGTGGAGGAAGGCTGCCGTGTGCTCGCGGGCCATGTCGGCGCCGTCGCGGTCGTGCGGCGCAGGCTCGTGACCGAAGTACCTGTAGCCCTCGCGGACCTGCTCGGGTGATCCCCGGCTGATGCCGAGCTGCAGCCTGCCCCCGGAGATGAGGTCGGCCGCCCCGGCGTCCTCCGCCATGTACAGCGGGTTCTCGTACCGCATGTCGATCACGCCCGTGCCGATCTCGATCCGGCTGGTGCGGGCGCCGACGGCGGCGAGCAGCGGGAAGGGCGAGCCGAGCTGCCGCGCGAAGTGGTGCACGCGGTAGTACGCGCCGTCGGCGCCGAGCTCTTCGGCGGCGACGGCCAGGTCGATCGACTGGAGCAGCACGTCGGAGGCCGAGCGGGTCTGGGAGTGCGGCGAGTCGGTCCAGTGGCCGAAGGACAAGAATCCGATGCGCTTCATGCCTTCAGGTTACGGTCTCCGCGCTCCTGGTCGAGGGTCCGGGGGAGGTCCTACGAGCCGGAGATCGGGTGCGGTGCCCACCGCCGCGCGCCCACGGCGAAGGCGAGACCGACGAGCACGAACAGCCCGGCGAGCATCGCCCAGCCGGCAGGTCCGTGGCTGATGACCGTCGTGGTGACGAGCAGCGGCGCGATCATCGTGGCGACCGCGTAGCCCATGGTGCTCAGGCCCTGATAGGCGCCTGCGGTGCGCTCGTCGGCGAGGTCGAAGGACAGCGTCCACGACCCGGCCTCACCCCACAGCTCTGCCGAGGCGTGGACGAGGGCCGCCACGACGAGCACCGTGACCGCGAGGGCGACGTTGCCGACCGCTGCCGCCGCGTAGAGACCGCAGGCGACCGCGAGCACCACGCAGGCCCGCGTCATGGTGCGCGCGGCCGACGGGACCGTGGTCGCGCCCCGGGCGAACCGCACCTGGAAGAGCGCGACCAGCACGGTGTTGAGCACGAGCAGCACGGAGATCATCACGGAGGGCACCTCGGTGTGGCTGGCGATCCACAGCGGCAGGCCGACGGTCTGCAGGCCGAAGTGCACGGCGAACACGCTCGTCAGGCCGACGACGACGAGGTACTGCGGGTCGCGGAACGGCGACCGGCCGGGACCGGCCGCCGGTGCGGCCTCGTCCGGCTCGGGGCCTGACGCCGCCGGCTCGGCGAGGCGCCGCGCGGCCTCGGTGCTGCGCGCGAGCCTGACGAGCGGCAGCGCCCCTGTCGTGGTCACGCACCCGACCGCGAAGACCGCGATCCTGTACGCGGCCGCGGTGTCGACGAGCAGCGCCGCGGCGGCGACGCAGGTGCCGAGCCCGATGCCGACGTTGACCACCACGTGCAGCCGGGCTCGCATCTCGACCCTGGACGGGCCTGTGAACGAGCGTGCGACGAGCGCCGACCGGGCCGACGCACCGGCCTGGCGGGCGCCCGTCGCGAGGCAGGCGACGGCCACGAAGGCGGGGACGCCGTCGACGACCGAGAAGGAGGCGAGCGAGAGGCCCTGGGCCACGACGCAGAGAGTGAGCAGCCGCAGCGCCCCGACCCGGTCCGCGAGGTACCCGGCACCGAGCGACGTGAGCACACCGACCGCCCCGGACACCGTGAGCCCGATGCCGACAGTCACGGCGGGGATGCCCATGGCCCGCGTGAACAGCAGCGCAGACACGGCGTAGAACATCCCGTTGGCAACCGTCAGCGAGAGCGATGCGGCGGTGAGCGCCCGGGCGACGGGGTCTGCGGGGCGGAAGGTGCTGGAGACCTCTGAGACGAGTCGGCGGGTCCGCGCGCGCTCGACCCGCGGGGCATCGGTGGTGGGCATGGGAGACATCTCATCGTGGTCGACGACGTCCGCGTAATGATGAAGACTATGGCTTCATGCTCCAGTACAGGCTGTCCGACTCCGACCTCTCCGAGATCCGCTTCGGGCTCTCTCCGCTCAACGAGGCCGGTCTGTCGCTGCGGGCCGTGCGCGACCCGGCGCTCTACCCCGCGCACCTGCGCTGGGTCCAGCGTGTGGTCGACGACCTCCCCGGCCCGGAGCTCGAGGTGCTCAGGGCTCTCGTGGACGACAGGAGCTGGGTACCCGATTTCCTCAACCCCGTCCCCACCACGCCGCTGACCCGCTTCGACGACGAGCTCGCGGCGCTCGCCCAGATCGACCTCGGCCGTCTCGACCACGACCTCGACGCCGTGCACAGCGTGCGCCCGGCTGTGCTCACAGGCCCGGCTGCGGACGTGCGGCAACGCGTGGTCGACGCCGTCGGGGTCTACTGGGGCGTGTCGTTCAGGTCCACGTGGACACGGATGCGGACCCTCCTCGAGGCCGACGTCGTGTTCCGTGGACGCGAGATCGGACGGTCCGGCCTGGCCGGGATGTTCGCAGGGCTCGCGCCGTCCGTGAGCTTCGACGGGCGCACGGTGTCCCTCGCGCTGCGCGACCCGCGGACCCGGACCGTCGACGTCGACGGAGCGGGTCTCACACTCATCCCCAGCCTCTTCACGCACCGCGTGTCCTCACCGGTGACCGACGACGACCGTCCGTCGGTCATCTACCCGGTCCGCGGCGCGGCCACGCTCTGGGACCCGGCCCCCGTGCGCGGCAGCGGAGCGCTCGCGGACCTGCTCGGCGCGACCCGCGCGGGTCTGCTCGACGCCCTGCACGAGCCCGCGTCGTCCTCGGAGCTCGCCACGCGCTACGGCGTGAGCCCGAGCGCCGTGAACCAGCACCTGCGGGTGATGCACGACGCGGGTCTGCTCACGCGGGCCCGCCACGGGCGGTCGGTCCTCTACCGCACGAGCGAGCTCGGTGAGCAGCTCTCGGGCCGCGGGGACCTGTCGGCCGGGCCGTGGTCCTGACCTAGTCCTCGATCCTCGTGCCGTCTGCGGCGAACCTGAACGACGTGCTGCCGTAGTCGTCGCCGATGCTGAAGGTGATGACCGGCGGGCCGACAGCCTCGGCGAAGGTCTCGCTGTCGATGTCACCGTCGGCGGAGCGGCGGACGGAGGCGCTCGCGTCGCCGACGGGCAGGCCGACCTCCGCGGCGGAGGTCTCCATGAGGCCCCACAGCTGGTCGAGCGCGACGTCGGACCAGGCGTACTGCTCTTCCGCGAGACCAGGCTGGATGGTCGCCGCACCCTCGTTGCTGACCCGGCCACCCCGGTACATCCACCGGTCTGTGGCGGTCTCTCCGGCGCGCAGCGGTGCGTCGACGGTCACGAAGTCCTTGGTCACGACGATCGACGTCACCTGGTCGTGGCCGATCTCCTCGACGAGGGCCTCCTGGGCCTGGGCGAGGAGGTCAGGCTGACGCATGTCCGGCCGCAGGTGCCCGTCCTGGATCGCCTCGACGGTCTGCGCGACGGCGACGCGGTACGGGGCCACGACAACAGCTGCGGCGGCGACAGCGACGAGGGCGAAGAGGACCAGGCGCACCGGACGGCCCTTCGGCCCGACGCCGAGGATCGGCCCCTTGCGGCGGCCGTCGACGACGCGGGTGTGCGGCTCGACCTTGAGGACCGGGACGGACCTGCGCGAGGGGACGGTGAGCCGTTCGCGGTCCCGCGGCGAGAGCTCACCGTCCACGAAGGCGACCTCTGGACCGCCGTCGAGGAGGATCGCGACCTCGAGCTCTGCGCCGGGCTGGAACCTCGGGACGGCGGTGAGCGGCACGACGGTCCGGACTGTCGTCGCGAAGGCCGCGCCGCTGAGCGGTTGCACGGTGACGTCGATGTCGCAGAGCGGCTGGTCGTTGATCTGCGTCCCGGTCTGGCGCAGCGCGTCGACGCGGGCGAGGCCGAGACGTCGGGCGTCGCGCGCCTGCTGCACGGCCTTCGGCGAGGCCGCGACGCTGCCGCCGAGCGACCCGGCGACCCGGGTCATGACCGTCGCGAAGACCAGCACCGTGAAGGCGACGCCGGCGATCGCGATCCCCGCCCCGGGCGGGCCGACGATCGCGACGACCACCCCTCCGAGGAGAGCACCGAGGGCAGCGAAGGCGATCAGTCTGAGCACGTCACGAGCCTACGGGCCGAGGCCGGGTGCCACGCTGGGGAGTTGTCCCCAGGGTGGTGCCCGGCCTCGTCGTGGTCGTGATGCGTGCTGGTGGGAGCCGGGCTTCCCGGAGCCCGGAGGCCGGAGCCCGGCTCCCGGTCGATGGGAGTCAGGACCCGGAGTCCGTAGCCCGGAGCCGGGCGTCGGGGTCGTCCGTCAGGCCTGGGCGCGCAGCGGTGCGAGCGCCTCGCTCCAGGCGGTCACCTGGTCGAGGAGCGTGCCGAGGGCGTCGACCGACGCGTCGCTCGGTGTGAGCTCCGAGTAGTCCTTGAACTCCGACGCGAGCGGCAGGGTGACCTGCTGGCGGACGTCGGCCATCTTCAGCTCTCCGGCGATCAGCCGCAGGTGCTCGACGGCCCGGGCGCCGCCCACCGAGCCGTAGGACACGAAGCCGACGGCCTTGTCGTGCCACTCGTGGAACAGGTAGTCGATCGCGTTCTTGAGCACCCCGGAGGTGGAGTGGTTGTACTCGGGGGTGACGATCACGTACCCGTCGAAGGACGCGATCTTCGCGGCCCACTGCTTGGTGTGCTCCTGGGTGTGCTCACCCATGGACGGCGGGACGGGCTCGTCGAGGTGGGGGAGCGGGAAGTCGCGGAGGTCGACGAGCTCGTAGTCGACGCCCTCGCGCTGCGAGGCGATGTCGAGGACCCACCGGGCCACCTGCTCGCCGTTGCGGTTGGGTCGGGTGCTGCCCAGGATGATGCCGATGCGGGTCATGGTGCTCGCCTCTCGAGGTCACGTGCGGTGCGTTCCTCGTCGAGTCTGAGCGAGACGCGCCCGCGCCGCGACCGCTGGTGCCGCGGGGTCAGGCGCGGCTGTGCAGGGTGATCTGGTAGCCGTCGGGGTCGGCGAAGGTGAAGGTGCGGCCGAAGGGCCCGTCGACGGGGGACGACGTGATGGTGATGCCGTCGGCGACCAGGCGGTCGTGGATGCCCTGCGCGTCGGCGGCGTGCAGCCAGATCCCCACACCGACGCCGGGCTGGGCGACGGCGTCGAGGTCGACCCCCGGCAGGGGTGAGCGCACGGCGAAGGACGCGGGCTTCGTGTCGAAGACGACAGCGTGGGGCGGTCCGGGCTGGCGGGTGAGACCGAGGTAGGACTCGTAGAACGCCGCAGAGGCGTCGTAGTCCCGGACCTGGAGAGAGATGAATCCTGGGCCTGATGCTGCTGCGGTCATGGTGCGCCTCCGTCGGACGAGCTGCTGAGTGTCAGTTGTCTGACACTCGCGAACCTATGTCAGACTACTGACATGAGTCAAGACGGGCCCGGCATCCACCTCGAGACCTCTGTCGGCTATCTGCTCAAAGAGGCGTCGAGCGCCCTCCGTAGCGCGATGGAGGCTGTGCTCCGGCCTCTGGGCATGACGATCACCCACTACTCCTGCCTCGAGCTCCTCGCGCAGCGGCCGGGGTTGTCCAGCTCCGACCTGGCCCGGGGGGCCTTCGTGACGCGTCAGTCGATGAACGTGCTGCTGCAGGCGCTCGAGCGCGACGGCCTCGTCACCCGGGCCGAGCAGGCCACGACGGGCCGTGTGCTGCCGACCGAGCTGACCGACGCCGGTCGACGCCAGCTCGCGACGGCCAGCGCCGCCGTGCGCGGGGTCGAAGACCGCATGAAGTCCGGGATGGACGAGACCGAGCAGGCGGCCTTCGCCGACCTGCTGGCGCGGAGCATCACGTCGCTGCGGGACGCCCGCCCGTAGTCTCGAGAGCGTGCGTTGGCGGCTGGCGTGCCTCAGGTGAGTCGCTCGGTGATCCGCACCGTCACCTCGTCGCCCACGTCTTTACCCAGCTTCTTGCGAACCTTAGCGTTGAGCGAGAGCATGTGCCCGCCCGTGCCGGTCGGCAGCAGGCCGCCGCTCCAGGGCTGGTCGTCGACCGTCGCGACGACCTTGACGGACTTCCCGGTGCCGAAGGCCTCGGCGGACCCAGGGATCTCGACGCAGGGCCAGACGTCACCCTTGACGTCGACGCCGATGGTGGCGGTCATCTGCCAGTCGGTCGGGCCGATCTCGATGCTCATGCGTCTCCTCGGGGGCTCAGGTGGCTCCGGGGCGAGGTGCAGGTCTCGCGCCGGACCTTCGTCTCGAGCAGCCTAGCGAGGCTCGCGGCGCGACGCCTCACTTCTCGTGACGGTGCCCCGGCAGGTGGGCGCGCTCGCCGTCGTGGTCGAAGATCGTGAGGATCTCGACGGGCCCCTCGTGGGCCTGGATGACGTGCGGGGTCATGGTCGAGAACTCTGCGGCCTGCCCCTCGCGCACCAAGATCGTGCGCTCGCCGAGGGTCAGCCGGACGACCCCGCTGAGGACCGTGAACCACTCGTAGCCCGGGTGCACCTGGCCCTCGCGCCACTCGCGCTCGGGGGTGATGCGCATCTTCGCGATGGTCACGCCGCGGCGGTCGCGCTCGCGGGACAGCAACCACACGGTCGACCCCGTCATCGTCTCGGGCTCGGGACGGATGACGACGTCTTCGTCGCCCTCGGGCTCGACCAGCTGGTCGAGGGTGGTCCCGAGCGCCTGTGCGATCGGGACGAGCTGGTCGAGGGCGATGCGTCGGTGACCGGTCTCGATGCGGCTCAGCGTCGACGCGGAGAGGAAGCAGCGCGAGGCGAGCGCGTCGAGGGTCCAGCCCCTCGCGAGGCGGAGACCGCGGATGCGCTGGCGGACGATGTCGTCGAGCAGTTCTTGCGTCATGCGCAAGAGCCTATGTCTCTCGCGCATCTCTCGTCTAGCGTGGAGGGCATGACGCACACCGATCACACCTCGCACGGCTCGGGCCCCGCCGGACTCGCCGGCGGCAGCGCGGACGACCACGGCAGCACTGGCAGCGCGCACGACGCCAGCGCTCACTCGGCCCACGGGGCCCACAGCCACGGCGCCCACGCCGCTCACATCCACGCCGACCGCCCCGGCCACGGCCCCGCACCTGAAGGCGACTCGGACATGGCTGAGCTCCTCGACCTCGACGCGGCCCTCGGAGCGACGGTCCTCGCCGACACGCTCGACGCCGCCGCGGCCGTCCTCGGCACCGAGCCTCGCAGCATCGCCGACCTCGGCGCAGGGACCGGCACAGGCACCCTCGCGCTCGCGAGCCGCTTCCCGGGAGCCCACGTCCACAGCCTCGACGCGACGGCCTCGATGCTCGACCACCTCACGGCGAGCGCCCAGACCGCCGGAGTCGGCGACAGCGTGACCACCCACCTCACCGACCTCGACGGTGACTGGACCGCCGTGCTGCCCGAGCAGGTCGACCTCGCGTGGGCCGCGCTCTCGCTGCACCACGTGAGCGACCCCGCGCGCGTGCTGCGCCAGGCCTATGGCGCGCTGCGTCCTGGGGGAGTGCTGGTCGTGACGGAGATGAGTGGCGCCCGCTTCGAGCCGAGCGACCTCGGCTCGGGACGCGACGGCCTCGGTGACCGCGTGACGGCCGCGCTCGCCGGGCACGGCTACCCCGTGACCGCCGAGTGGACCACCGCGCTCGGCGAGGCGTGCTTCGCCCCCGTCGAGCGCCACGAGATGTCCTTCGACGCGTCCGCAACCACGGCAGAGGGCGCGCGGTACCTCGCGATCCAGCTGTCGAGGAACCGCGACAGGATCGCCGACGACCTCTCGGCAGACGATCTCGCCGCGCTCGACGCCGTGATCCTCGCGCTGGGCGCCGGGAGCTCAGAGGTGCGGACAGTCTCGGGCCGCGTCGTCTGGGTCGCCGTGCGACCGCTCGACACCACGACCCACGAAGGAGCAGACCGATGACCCTAGACCTGACTGCCGCATCCTCGACAGCCGACCCGAGCACCACCCTGACCGCAGACGTCGTCGTGGTCGGGGGTGGCGCCGCGGGACTGGCCGCAGCGATCGCGCTCGGCCGCTCACGCCGCAGCGTCGTCCTCGTCGACGCGGGCGAACCCCGCAACGCCCCGGCCGAGGGCGCGCACAACGTGCTCGGCCAGGAGGGCATCTCTCCCCTCGAGCTGCTGGCTCGCGGCCGTGCTGAGGCTGAGGCCTACGGTGTCCGCCTCGTCAGTGGCCGCGTGACAGGCGCGTCGGGAGTGGTCGACAGCTTCACGCTCGAGATCGACGGTGCGCCGGTCGCCAGCACCACCCAGCAGGTGACCGCGCGCCGCGTGATCCTCGCGACCGGCCTCGTCGACGAGCTGCCCGACGTCCCCGGTGTCGCGCAGGCCTGGGGGCACACCGTGCTCCACTGCCCGTACTGCCACGGCTGGGAGGTCCGGGACCAGCGCATCGCCGTGCTCGCGACCTCGGAGAACGCCTTGCACCAGGTGATGCTGTTCCGTCAGCTGAGCGACGACGTCACGCTGTTCTTGCACGATGCTCTTGAGCCGACCGAGGAGCAGTGGGAGCAGCTCGCGGCCCTCGGGGTGCGGGTCGTGACGCCGCGAGTCGAGCGGCTCGTGGTCGACGGGACGCAGGTGCGCGCCGTCGAGGTCGAGGGCGGACGGTCTTTCCCTGTCGACGCCGTGGCGGTCGGACCGAGGTTCGTCGCCCGGACCGAGCTCTACGAGGCGCTCGGCGGGGAGAAGACGCTCTCACCCTTCGGCGAGCAGATCGTCGCCGACCCGCGCGGCGCGACGGCTGTCCCCGGTGTGTGGGTCGCCGGCAACTCGGGCGACCTCATGGCGATGGTCGCGGCCGCCGCAGCCTCGGGCGTGATGGCGGGGGCTGCCGTCAACGGCGACCTCGCCGTAGCCGACCTCGCCCGCGCTGTCGCCGAGCGCCGCGCCCCGTTCTCCGCAGCGATGGAGTCCGAGGTGGCCCTGGCTGTAGCCGGAGACCGCCGCCACGGCCTCTGACCCACCCCCCGGTCCGACGAGGTCGCCCCTGCCCAAACGAGGTCGTACCCGCTGCCGCGAGGTCGTACAGACACGCCAGCGACGGGCGTCTGGCGGGTGATTCTGGCGTGTCCGTGCGACCTCGGCGCAAGGGGTGCGACTTCGGCGCAGCGGGTGCGACCTCGGAGCGCGGAGGGTTCGGGGCGACCTCGGGGTCAGCTGATGCCGGGGTCGCGGGACAGGAAGTCGATGTTCTCGGCGGCCCAGGGGAAGACCCAGACGAACAGCGCGGTGACGACGGCCGTGACGAGCACGAGCGCGAGCAGGATCCGTACGGGCAGCGGTCCGGGCAGGTGCCGGAAGATCCACGGGTACATCAGACGACTCCTGGGTTCTCGAGGACCTGCTCGGGCATGCCGTCGGCGCGAGGCATCCAGCCGACGAACTTTGCGTAGGTGATCCAGCGGTGGTCGTTCCCGTACTCGCCGAGCGAGAGTGAGTGGCAGGTGGTCAGCGTGAGCATCCGCTCGGTCGGCGCAACGCCCGGCTGGTTCGGCACAGGCGCGGTGACCTCGATGGCGCTCGGCAGCACGATCTCGTGGGACGTCACCTCGTAGACGTACCAGGCCTCGGCGGTCTCGACGATCACCTGGTCACCCTCGACCAGCTCGTTGACGTACCTGAAGGAGTTGCCATAGGTCCGGCGGTGCCCGGCGAGCGCGAAGTTGCCCACCTCGCCGACCTGCTGCGTGTGCTCGTAGTGACCAGCCGTCGCACGGTCGAGGAGGTCGAGCGAGGTCCCCTCGACGATCGGCATGGTGTTGTTCGTCTTGCCGTACCAGCTGGGGACGATCAGCACCCCTGTCGTCTCCCCGTAGGCCGCCTTGGCGGGCACCGGAGGGTCGTCGGTCCGTAGCTCGGCGACGACCTCGGGAGCGGGCGGCAGCGTGTCCTGGAACTCTTCGACCAGCTGGGCGGCCTCGTTGTTCGCCTCGACGCTCGTCCACCACAGCTGCCACACGACGAAGAGCCCGATGACCAGGCCAGCGGTGATGAGGAGCTCGCCGACGCCGCCGAGGATCGCGGAACCGACGCCACCGCGGCTGCGCTCGCCGGGCGCTGTGCGCTCACGGGTCTTCTGGTGTCTCACCTGGGGTGCTCCTCCGCGTGGCAGCCTCGTCCGGCTGCCGAGTATGCCACGGCGACCTGACGACGGTCTGGCGACGCCTCGGCCTGAGCACAGGTGGCCTTCTCCACAGGAACGTCGCCACGGTCTGGCGACGCCTCCGTCTGGGGACGGGCGGCTCCCTCCACAGGTGGTGGCGCGTCAACCTGTGGACGAGTCCCCTTCTCCACAGGGAGTCGAGCGGCTCAGGTCTCCCGACCGCTCAGCTCTCCCGGTGCCTCAGTCTCGCGACGGCTCGGCCGGCGGCGTCTCGCGCTCCTCGGAGGGCTCGCCTCGGCCCGTGCTCTCGCGGTCCTCGCGCGAGGGGCGGATGGTCGGCACGTCGCCGACGATCGGGATCTGCTTGCGGTGGAAGGGGAACCCGTACCGCGTGACGATCCCGGCGAGGGTCGTGAGGCGGTTGCGCGGCCCGATGAGGCCCATGATGTGCACGAACAGCCACGCGAGCCATGCGGTCCCGCGGGTCAGCTGCACCTTGCCGAGGATGTCGGCGATCGCGGCGCGGCGCCCGATCACGGCCATCGTGCCCTTGTCGAAGTACCTCAGGTGCTTCATCGGCCTGCCGTCGATGAGCGCGAGGATGTTCTTGGCGGCCTGCGTCCCGGACTGGATGGCGGGCTGCGCGAGCTGCGGCAGGTCGTCGGGCGTGATCGCGATGTCGCCCACGGCGAAGACCCCGGGGCGTCCGTCCACCTGGAGATCGCGGCCCACGACCACGCGGTCACCAGCGCCGCGCGGGAGGTCCCAGGCGTCGACCTCCTCGTGCGGGCGCACGCCCGTCGACCAGATGGTCAGGTCCGAGTGGAGCTTGGTGCCGTCGGTGAGCACGACCCCGTCGGGGTGGACCTCGGCGACCCCTGCGCCCAGGTGGAGCTTGACGTTGCGACGCTCGAGCTCGGAGACCGTGTACTCCCGCAGACGCTTCGGGAACGACTTGAGCACCTCGGTGCCGCGCTGGACGATCGTCACCTCGAAGGCGTCGCCGCGGATCTCCGGGTAGGCAGGCCGCAGACCTGCGTTGCGCAGCTCGGCGAAGGCCCCGGCGACCTCGACCCCCGTCGCACCGCCGCCGACGACGACCACGCGGAGCCCGTCGTCCGTGCCCGGGGTGTGCGCGGCCTCTTCGAGGCGGACGAACAGCGCGTCGCGGATCTTGACGGCCTGGCTGCGCGAGTACATGGGGAAGGCGTTCTCCTTCGCACCGGGGGTGCCGAAGAAGTTGGTCGTCACGCCGTTGGCGAGCACCAGGTAGTCGAAGTCCATGTACTCGTCGTTGAGCAGACGGATCCGCTTGTTCGCGTGGTCGATGCTCGCCAGGTGCTCGTGGACCACCCGGACGTTCTTCTGACCCAGGCGCAGACCGCGGAGGAAGTAGGTGACGTCCCCGGGGTTCAGGCCGCCGGTGGCCACCTGGTAGAGCAGCGGCTGGAAGGTGTTGTAGACGCGACGGTCGAGCAGGGTGACTCGGACGTTCGCGCCGGCGAACGCCCTGACGGCGGCGATGCCGGCGAAGCCACCTCCGACCACGACGACGTGCGGGGCCTGGGTGGTCTGCGGCACGAGCTCTCCTCCGGGGGGTCGAGGCGTCCCGCTGCGGCGGGCGTCGTCTCTTACGCTACGACGCCTCCGGACACCCTGCGAACTCGACATGACAGAGTGTCACCGGCATCACGTGAGAGGTCTGCGCGGGTGAAACGTCGGTACGGACCACGGAAGGCAGCCGTCCAGGCCCTGCACCGCCGTCAGCCTCGTGGGCGAGACGGAGTGCGATGCTCCGAGCCGCTGCCGCCCACGGGAGGTGACGGTCTGTCCGCATCGCGAGCACAGATCGACCAGCAGGCGTGCACGGGGTGGCGCGCGCGGCCGGGGGCGCGCACGCTGCACCCGTGACAGACGAGAGCACGCCCTCCGCCGCCGCGCCCACACCGAGACCGACGACGGGAGACACGCCGCTCTCCGCAGCCTCAGCCCCCGGTCCCGGAGCACCCGCCGTTCCCGACGGGCCTGCCGTTCTCGACGGGGCCGCCGCCCCCGTCCACGACGGCGCACCCGTCCCCGACCCCGTCGCGGACCTCGTCACCCGGCCGCACCGCCTGGTCGAAGACGTCGTCGCCCTGCTCATCGGCTCCCTGGCGCTGTCCTTCGGGCTCATGCTGCTCAAGGACGTCGGCGGGGTGTCGGGCGGGATCGCGGGGATCGCCTTCCTCGTCAACTACTCGACGGGCTGGCCCTTCGGCCTCGTGTTCTTCCTCATCAACCTGCCGTTCTACGCCCTCGCGATCGTCAGGATGGGCTGGCCCTTCACCATCAAGACCTTCGCCGTCGTCGGGCTCATCTCCGTGCTCACCAGCTTCCACGCCGCGAACATCACCATCGAGCACATCACGCCGTTCTACGCCTGCGCGCTCGGCGGCATGTTCATGGGGCTCGCCTTCCTCGCACTCTTCCGCCACGGGGCGAGCGCGGGCGGGCTCGGCATCTTCGTGTTCTACCTGCAAGACCGCTTCGGGGTCAGCGCCGGCGTCGTCCAGCTGTGCTTCGACGCCGTGATCGTCCTCTGCGCGCTCTTCGTCGCCGACGTCCCGACGGTCCTCGCCTCTGTGCTCGGCGTGGTGGTCCTCAACGTCATCCTCGCCATGAACCACCGCCCCGGCCGCTACAGGGCCTGACCGACCCCGTCCCGCGCTGCGCGCCCGACGACGAGGTCGCACCCCGGGGAACGAGGTCGCACGTCCTGGCCCGAGGTCGCACCCCTTGCCACGAGGTCGCACGAACACGCCAGATGACCTCGAACGCGGGGCTCTTCTGGCGTGTCCGTACGACCTCGGCGGTCGACGTACGACCTCGGTTCGTGCACCGGGTGATCGGTGACTCCGCGCCGGACGACGACGTCCTGCCCCTCGACCTGAGGGGTAGGGCATCGTCGTCTCGGACGTCCGGGCCTCAGCTCAGGCTGACGGACTTGCCTGCGAGCTGTCCCACCCACGCCTCGTAGGGAGTGCCCTCCTTGACGAAGATGCTCCCGTCGGTCAGCCGTACGCCGATCCGGTTCCGGACGAGCCTGATGTCGGTGGTGTTGCCGGGGGTCTGCCCCAGCCAGCCCGTGCTCAGGCCACCCTCCTTGATCGAGGCGACGCCGTTCCGTCCGACGATCCCGACCCGGTCCGGCGTGAGAGTCAGCACGGCGACATCGCCTGCCACCTCGGTCCACGACTCCCAGAGGTTGCCCTCCTTGACGAGAGCGGCGTTGGTGCTCGTGATGACGCCGATGCGAGTCCCGCCCAGGGCGATGCTCTTCGCGGCGTTGTACTGCGCGACCCAGTCGGCGAGCAGGTTCCCCTCCTTGATGGAGGCGACGCCGTTCGAGCCGAGGATCGCGACCCTGTCGCCGTCGAGAGCGATCTGGGTGACCGCCCCGGACATGTTGGTCCACCCTGCGTTGAGAGCACCCTCTTTGACCCAGGCGGTCCCGGCGGTATCGATCACGCCGACCCGCTGGCCGGACATCGTGAAGGAGGTGGCGCCGCGGAAGAGGACAGACCACTGCGCGTTGAGAGCACCCTCCTTGACGTAGAGGACGCCGTCGGTAGTCAGGACACCGGTCCGCCAGCCCTCGACGACCACCTGCTTGCCCGCGATGCCCATGTTCTGCCAGGACTCCCAGAGGTTGCCCTCCTTGACCACAGCCTGCCCGTCCCCGCCCAGCACGGCGATCCGGGGAGGGACGGCGGGCGGGTTCGGGGCGGGAGCGGCCGCGAGCTGCGGGATGATGCCGGCTGCTGTCCACGACGAGGGGGTCGCGGAGCCATACCTCACGCCGTTGGCGGGGTTCATGGCTTCGATGGTCCGCCCGTCACCGAGCGAGACGGCGATGTGGCCCGGACGGTAGAGGAGCGCACCTCGGGTGGTGGCGCCCTGCGCTGTCGTGATCCTCGAGGTCGCGTTGATGAGTGACGCGGACTGGTGGACGGACGGAATCCCCATCTGGGCGAGCGCCCAGTAGATGAGGCCAGAGCAGTCGAAGGAATTCGGTCCTGCCGCGCCCCAGACGTACTCCTTCCCCTTCTGCGACTCGCAGAGCGCGACGAACTGCTCCGCACGGGCGGGCACCGCGGCCACCGCGGCCTGCGTCGATGCTGTCCCGAGCGCGAGCGCGGCAGCGATCACGCCAGCGCCACGGAGCGCGGAACGTCGGCTGACAAGACCGTCAGAAAAGCTGGCCGATGTCGTTTCGTCTTCAATCATTATTCCCCCTGCAGGAAAGTGTGTGGCAGCTGCCGGACGTCACTCTATTCGTGTGAGCAGGAAAGATGGAAAGGTCTACGCGCTGAATTTCTGAAGACCGTCAGGCGTCGACCGTCTCGCGCTCGCGGGCGGCGACGGCTGCGTCGATGCGGCGCTGGGTCGCGGCCTCGCGGCGGCGGCGGGACCGTCGGGCGAGCAGCACCAGGGTGATCGCGAGGGCCAGCAGCGCGAGCTGCGCCCACGGCACCGCCCAGGTGGACCAGCCCGCGGAGACCTGCTGCACCTCGACCTCGACCACGTCGTCCCCGACGACCACCGGGATCACCGTGACGTCACCAGACATCCGGCCGAGCGGCCACGTCCCGTCGAGCACCACGGTCGACGTGGCGCTCTGGCCGGGCAGCAGCTCGCGCTGCGGGGTGCCCTCGGCTGAGGCCTCACCCCAGCCGAAGGGGCCCGATGCCTCGACGGCTGTCCCGGCGCCGAGCCGCACGTTGCCCTCGTTCGTCACCGTGTAGTCGACCTCGACCGCACCGGCGGCGAAGGGGTTCCACGAGGACGCGTACGTCGCCTGGACGTCGGTCACCGAGAGCGTTGGCACGACGTCCCCCGCGACCCGCAGGTGCAGGCGCACGCCGACGCGCGCGTCGAAGCTGACCTGCTGCTCGCCCGCGGCCGGCACGAGCGCTGCGACGATCCCGGCGGGGTGGTCGCCGGGTGACGCGTCGGCGGGGACCGTGAGCGTGAAGGGGACGGTCACCGTCGCCTCGGGACCGACCTCGACGCGCAGAGGCGTCGAGCCCTCGGCGGCGGGGACCCCGCCCTCGCCGATCGCGACCCAGGCGCCCGAGTCTGTCGGGGTGGTCCCGGCGGGCAGCAGGTCGAACTGGCCGTCAGCGGTGACCAGCCCGTCGCTCGCGTACAGCTCGAAGGTCGCGGGGTGCGCCGAGAAGTTGGTGACGGCGACGTGGTCGGCGACGGTCTGTCCAGGCTCCGCGTCGATGCGGTGCGAGACGCGCCCGTCCGGGCCGTCGGCCGTCGCGGGTTCGACTGTCCAGGTGGTCGAGCCGGCAGCGTCGTCGGTCGTCGAGGGGAGCGACGCGGCTGCGAGAGCCGAGAGCGTAGACCCGGCGGGTACCGCGGGGAGCGCCGTCGCGGGGAGAGTCGAGAGCGCCGGTCCGGCGGGTGTCGCGCCCGCCGCGGGCAGCGCGACGGCTCCGGTGACGACGACTGCCGCGACAGCGGTCGAGACCAGCAGGTGGGTGGCGCGGGAGAGCCGAGAGGTCATGGGCATGTCCGAGGGTGAGGGCCGGGCTGCGTCGTCCGACGCGCCACGGGCGAGGGGATCGAGGGGTCAGGGCAGCGCCCCGACGACGCGAGGTGCCGGCCGGTCGCGCGGACCGACCGGCACCTCGCCTGGGTCAGTCGACCGGGAAGAGCGAGACGCTCAGCGCGCCCGTGTACTCGCCGGCGCGGGTGTCGACGGGGACCTCGAGGCCGATCTCGGCCCCCAGGTCCGTCGTGCCGAGGCGTCCCTCCGTGCTCGCTGTCGCGAGCGTCGCGGGGGCGCCGAGGCCGGTGCCCTCGCCCATGACCGTGCGCACCGGGGAGCCGAGCGTGACGCCGGGCTTCGCGGCGGCGGTGCTCGGGGTCCAGCCGAGGTGCTGGGCGCGGATGGTCTGGCCCTGCGAGCTCAGGTCGGTGGCCTGCCCGGAGACCGTCCAGCCACCCGTCCCCGCGACGGCGTTCGAGCGGGAGTCGGTCACCGAGACCGTCGGCAGCTGACCGAGGAACCGGAGCCTGTCACCGATGTTCTTGCCGCCGTCGAGCGCGACGACACCGTCCGCGACCGTGAGGGTGAGGTTGCCCTCGGCCTCGCCGATCTCGGGGACGTTCGCCTGGATCTCGATGCCCTCCTGCTCGGGGGCGTCCTCCCGGCCCCAGGACTCGAAGGCCACCCGGGCGACGTCGACGTTGTCGAGGTACGCACCGCGGACCGGGTCCGAGCCGACCGCGTAGGAGCCGAGGAGGTCGGAGCCGACGCCCTTGGCGAAGAGCGGCACGAGCTGGTTGGTGTGGTTGCCGGAGAACCACTTCTGGTCGGGCAGCTGGCCCTTATCACCGGTGATCGGCGTCCACGTCGGGTCCGAGGACGACCCGTCGAGGTATCCGGTCTCGTGGTCGGCCGTGACGATCACGAGGGTCTCGTCCCAGCTGGACTCGGTCTCGACCCACTCGACGACGGCCTCGACGGAGGCGTTGAAGTCGACGGTCTCCTCGATGTTGCGGGTGGTCTCGTTGGCGTGGCCGGTCCAGTCGATCGCGCCGCCCTCGACCATGAGGAACAGGCCGTCCTCGTCCTGCTCGAGGGCGTTGAGCGCACCCTTGGTCATCGTCTCGAGCGAGGGGACGTCGTTCTGCGCGACGGCGAAGGGCAGCTGGCCCTCGGAGTCGCCCGAGCGGCCCTGCTGGAGGGTGTTGGCGACCTGCGCGAGGCCGAACACCTGGGTCGGTCCGCCCTCGGTCGTCGCGAGGGCCTCGAAGTCTGCGCGGTCCTCGATGAAGGTGCGGGCGGTCTGGCCGTCCTGCAGGCGCTGGAAGTCGCTCTCGCTGATGAGCGAGTAGTCGGAGTCGCGGGGCTGGTGGTCGTCGTCGTAGCCCGGGTGCCCGGCGCCCATGATGACGTCGAGGGGGCCGTCGATCATCTCGGTCGAGATGCCCGTCGAGTCGTTGCGGCTCGCGTTGTGCGCGCCCCAGGCGGCCGGGGTCGCGTGGTTGAAGGGGACCGAGGTGACCACGCCCGTCGCCTTGTCGAGCTCCGCGGCGCGCTCGGCGACGTTCTTGACGACGTTGCCCGCGGGGTCGACGCCGAGGATCCCGTTGTTGGTCTTGACGCCTGTCGCCAGCGCGGTCCCGGCGGCGGCCGAGTCGGTCGCGCCCTCGGCGATCCACGTGAAGTCGGCCCACGCCTTGGTCGGGTCGTACTCGGCGCGGCCGTTGGCGGAGTGCGTCGACATGGCGACCTGCACGGGGAAGGACTGGAACACCTGCGACGGCGTGCCCGGGACGTGCTCGACGGTCCCGGCGGCGGGGTCGACAGCGACCTGGTGGTTGGTGGTGCCGTGCTGGTACAGGCTCGTGGCGTCGATGTGGTTGTAGCCCATCCCGTCGCCGATCAGGACGATGATGTTCTTCGGGCCTGTGGGGGCACTGTCGGTGGCGAGCGCGGGCGTCGATGCCCCGAGCGCGAGGGATCCGGCGAGGGCGCCGGTGCCGGCGACCTTCAGCCAGGCGGAGGGAACGCGTGAAGTCATGGACTCTTCCTTGGTGAGGTACTCATCAGGAGCGGACACCGACAACCCTGTGCGTTGGCTGTGGACCCAGGGTTAACCCGGGTGAAACTCTGATGGAACCCTCATGGGGGTGCCCTGACCTGCCGATAAGCGTCCCTCGACCCGGGGTGCGGTCGAGAGGGCGCAGGCGCGTGGGGCATGGATGCCCGCTGGGCGGGCTGCAGGGGAGCGCACTCGAGGGGCCCCCGCTCGACGGGGCCCGCACTCGACGGGCCCCGCTCGTCCGAGCGTGGACGGAAGACTCGTCTGCGCAGAGCCCTGCTCAGTCCGCCGGCAGCACCACGATCCCGCCGAAGCGGGCCTCCTGGGCGTAGTAGCGACGCCCGCCGATGAGGATGCGGCCCGACCGTGCCGCGGGGGTCGCGGGGGTGCCGTCGTCGTACTGGGCGTCGAGGCCGCCCGAGAAGCTCGCGTTGAACAGCAGCACGCCGCGCCCGGTCTCGTCGGTCGCCCACGCCACGCACCACAGGCACACCTGGTCGGGGTAGCGCTCGAGCTGCCGGTTGACCGTCCCGCACACCGGGCACGTCTGGCCGGTCTCCGGGGTCGTGAGGGCCACCTCGGCGGTCTCGGTCTCCGTCGACGCCGCCTCGAACAGCCCGTGCTGGGCCGTGCGGCGGCCCATGCGAGACACGTCGATGCCGCGGACCCCGGGCCAGCCGTGCACGGCGAAGGCCCACTCGCGCGGGATGTACCGCGTGCCGTGCCGCGCGCCGAGCAGCGCCCCGGCGATCGCCGCGACGGTGTCCGTGTCCCCGCCGATGCGCACGGCACGGTGCAGGGCGTCGGGCAGGTGGGACACCATGTGGTCGTACTCGGTGATCTGGCCTGCCGAGAAGAACGGCGAGCGGAAGATCGCGTGCCACGCCGCCTGGAAGGCCGTGACCGTGAACCCGTTGTTCTGCAGGTCGGCGACGGGACGCTCGGACTCGGCGTCCGTGATCCACGCGGCCCAGCGGTCGCGCCTGTCCTCGGGCAGCAGGTCGAGCCCGGACCGCAGGTCGAGGCGCTCCTCGGTGACGGCGACCCGGATCGCCTCGGACCACAGGACGCACGACTCGGCCGCGAGCGGGTCTGCGTGCGTGAGGCGCGCGACGGCGGTTGCCGCCCGGGCCGTGGCCTCGCGGTCGGTCAGCGCGACGAGCCCGACGACGCCCGTGCGCATGAGCGCACCGTTGCCGGCGGTCTTGCCCGTCCGGGTGTGCAGCTGCTCCGAGGCGGCCACGAGCCGCGCCGACGGCGACCCCTGCATCCGCGCGGCGTCGCCGAGGACCGTGCGGGTCTGGGCGCCGACGTCTGTCGCGCCACGCGCGAACCACTCTTCGAAGGCCGCGGCGATCTCGTCGAGCTCCGCCTCGGTGTCGAGGGCGCCGCCGCGCTCGCTCACGCGCGCCACGCAGATCGCCATCTGGGTGTCGTCGCTCCACTCACCCGGCGCGTAGGGGCCGAGGCCGCCGCCACGCATCTCCGCCTCGCCCTCGGGCGGGTAGTCGAACTCGTAGGGGACGCCGAGCGCGTCTCCGCACGCCTGCCCGAGCAGGACTCCGGAGGCGCGGTCGAGCACGTCGAAGGAGACCGGGTCGGGCGTCATGCTCGAACCTTATCTACTCGTGCCGACCGGCGGGGGCGCTGGGCGTCCCGACGGGCGTCCGCTGTGCGCACGGACGCCCGCTGGATGCTCGGGCGCGCGGTCCGCGTCGTCCCGGGGGTGGCCGGCACCTAGGTCTAGGTGCCCTTCCGGAGACGGGCGATCTTCACACGATCGTGACCTTCGAGGACGGGGACTCAGCGGCACCTGGGGGTCGTCTCTTTGTTCCGACGCAATGCCGGTGCCGAGGTGGTGGTGAGGGTCTCGCGGCGCTCCCCGTGCGGCCGGTCTGCGAGGGCCCGTCGCCAGGAGGCCTGCGAGGGCCCGTCGCCCCCCAGGTCTGCGAGGGGCTGTCGCCTCCTGAGATCGAGCCAACCCCTGCGCCGACTCTCCACCCGGCCCGCAGGCGTCACGCCTCCCCGTTGATGCGCAGCAATACAGGACCTCCCGAGGAGGGCGCTACCTCGAGCCCATAGACATGTCTACTCAAACAGAGCACAACAGGACGAAGGTCTCACCTGCCCCGGCGCCTGGATCCGTACGGTCGGCCATCAACACCTCGCCCCACCTCAGGACGGAGCCCCGTGGCCGCAGCCGACGCCGATGCGCACCCCACCCACGCCGTGACCGACGACGCCCGGCGGGACCTCCTCGACTGGGACCCGAACGACCCCGAGAGGTGGGACCCGCGGGTCGCCTGGTCCACCCTGTGGGTCACCACCTTCAACCTCGTGCTGGCCTTCGTCGTCTGGTACCTGCCCGGGGCGCTCGTCCCCACGCTCGGCACCGTCACGGGCTGGGACCTCACCGAGGGCCAGTCGTACTGGCTCCTCGCCATGCCGGGCCTGAGCGGGGGACTCCTGCGCATCGTCTGGATGACGCTGCCGCCGCTCCTGGGCACCCGCAGGATGATGACGCTCTCGGCTCTGCTCATGATCATCCCGCTCGTCGGGTGGACCTGGGTCGTCATGCTCCCCAGCCAGCCGTCCTACGCGCTGCTCGTCGCGCTCGCGCTCGCGGCCGGTATCGGCGGCGGGGCGTTCTCGGGCTACATGCCCTCGACGTCGTACTTCTTCCCCAAGAGCAAGCAGGGCACGGCGCTCGGTCTCCAGGCCGGCATCGGCAACTTCGGCGTCTCCGTGGTGCAGCTCGTGGTGCCGTGGGCGATCGGCTTCGGCATGCTCGGCATGGCGGGCCAGCTGGCCCGGCCCGAGGGCGAGGAACCCACGCAGGTGTGGCTGCAGAACCCGGGTCTGATCTTCCTGCCCTTCGCTGTCGTCGCGGTGGTCCTCTCGTGGACGACGCTCAGGTCGATCCCCGTGAAGGCGAACGTCCGCCAGCAGTTCGACATCTTCTCGACCAAGCACACATGGCTCATGACCGCCGAGTACGCCCTGACCTTCGGCATCTTCTCCGGGCTGGCGGGTACCTTCGGCATGCTGCTCAAGGCGCAGTTCGGCCCCGGCCACCTCAGGCTCGTGTTCCTCGGGGCCCTCGTCGGCTCGCTGGCGCGCATCTGCTGGGGCCCGCTGTGCGACCGCTTCGGCGGTGGGGTCTGGACCGTCGTCTCAGGAGTCGGCGTCGCGCTGTCGTCAGGCCTGGTGCTCTACGGCCAGCTCGCCGTCCCGGCGGACGGTGCGCCGTCGCTGACGATGTTCATGACGGGCATGATCTGCGTCTTCTTCTTCTCGGGGATCGGCAACGCCGCGACCTTCAAGCAGATGCCGATGATCTTCCCGGCCCGCCAGGCGGGCGGGGTCATCGGGTGGACCGCGGCGATCGCCGCCTTCGGCCCCTTCGTGTTCTCCATGCTCTTCAACTACCTGTCCCGGACCGTCGTGTTCTCCGGGATCATCGTCTACGCCCTCGTGTGCGCCGCGATCGCCTGGTACTACTACGCCCGCCCCGGCGCCGAGGCGAAGAGCTGATGCGCCCCCGAGACTGCCGCAGCACCCGCCCCTCGGTCGACGACGACAGCGCCTGCGACCGTCGGCGACGGCCGACCCGTCAGCACGATCGGTACCGGCGCGGCCTCGTCGTGGGTGGTCCGGTCGACCTCCTCGAGGTGGGCCTCGCAGCGGTGCGGGCCGACCAACGGGTGCAGCGCGACGACCCGCCGGTTCGACCCGAGCTCGGAGAGCGTCCCGTTGACGAGCCCGGCGTGCAGCGAGCACACGACCTGCGGGTCGCACCGCGACGTCACGGTGAAGGGGCAGTTGTGCAGCACGAGGAGCCCCGCGCTCGTCGAGGGGACGACGGGCTCGGCACCGTCGAGCGACGGTGCGAACCACAGGGCGTCCATCTTCGCCACGAGGTGCTCGGTGACGGAGGCTTCGTCGACGGTGCCGAGCAGGCTCGGTGGGTCGGTGAGCTGGCGGCCCCATGCGCGCCCGACGCCGTAGACGACGCCGTGCGCGTCCGGGACGTGTGCGGCGACAGTCGAGGTCAGGGCCTCGGCGAGCACCCTGTAGCCCTGAGCCCGCTCGTGCGTCTGGTTGGGCAGGGTGCCCACGTACAGGACCCGCGGCCGGCCTGGTGTCGACCGGGTCTGGTGGGTGCGCTCGGCGAGCCCGGCGTCCACGAGCGACTCGAGGTGGGAACGCGCTGCCGCGGCGCGGACGCCGACCTCCCGGGCGACGTCAGAGACCGACAGGGGCTCTCTGGAGTCACGCAGGATCTGGATGATGTGCGTCCGCCGACCCCCGTGGTCGGTGCGTCCGGTCGTCCCGTCGTAGCCGACCTGGCCCTGACGTCTGGTCACCGTTCCTCCTCGTGCTCCTGCAGGGAGCCCTGCACGGACAACGTGCGCAGGTGCCGCGAAACACCCGCTTCCCCCGATTCAAGCACAAAGGTCCCCGGCCGGAGTGGGCCCTGGCGACCGCACACTCAAGCCCAGCGTCCTCAAGCCCCAGCGTCCTCGTGCCCGAAGGAGCTCTCCAGTGCCTCAGCCTGATCTCGCCCCGATGTCGCCCCTGCTCAAGAAGCTGTTGACGACCCGTAGCCACTTCCCGGGGACCGAGGTGCTCGACTCCGCCCACGCGATTATCGAGACCGACCCCTCGGAGTGGGACTCCTTCTACCGTGACCGGTGGGCGCACGACAAGGTGGTCCGCTCGACCCACGGCGTCAACTGCACGGGGTCGTGCGCGTGGGACGTCTACGTCAAGGACGGCCTCATCACCTGGGAGCACCAGGGGACCGACTACCCGACCACAGGACCCGACAGCCCGGAGTACGAGCCGCGCGGCTGCCCGCGCGGTGCCTCCTTCTCCTGGTACACCTACTCACCCTCGCGGGTGCGCTACCCCTACGTCCGTGGGGTCCTGCTCGAGATGTACCTGGACGCCCGGTGCAGGCTCGGAGACCCCGTCGCGGCCTGGGCCGAGGTCGTCGAGAGCCCGCTCAAGGCGACGCTCTACAAGCGTGCCCGTGGCAAGGGCGGCCTGGTCCGCGCCGACTGGGAGCTCGCGACCGAGATCATGGCCGCCGCCCACGTCTACACGATCAAGACCTACGGCCCCGACCGCTGCGTCGGCTTCACACCGATCCCGGCCATGTCGATGGCGAGCTTCGGTGTCGGCACGCGCTTCCTGTCGATGATCGGCGGGACGCTCCTGTCCTTCTACGACTGGTACGCCGACCTCCCGCCGGCGAGCCCGCAGGTCTGGGGCGACCAGACCGACGTCCCCGAGTCCGGGGACTGGTGGAACTCGAGCTACATCATCATGTGGGGCTCGAACGTCCCCGTGACCCGGACCCCCGACGCGCACTTCCTCACCGAGGCGCGCTACAAGGGCACCAAGGTCGTGGCGGTGAGCCCTGACTACGCGGACAGCGTGAAGTTCGCCGACGACTGGATGGCGCCGGCGCCGGGGACCGACGGTGCGCTCGCCCAGGCGATGGGCCACGTCCTGCTCACGGAGTTCTACAGGGACAGGCAGGTCCCGTACTTCGAGGCCTACTCGCGGACCTTCACCGACGCGCCCTTCCTCGTCACGCTCGAGCAGCACGGCGACGGACCGGAGGCGACGTTCCACCCGTCGAAGTTCCTCACCTCGGCCGCCGCGACCGCAGCCGGCGTGCCGGTCGCCGGGGCCACCGGGGCACGGCCTGAGTTCCGCCCGGTCTTCCTCGACACCGCAGCCGACGCCCTCACGGTCCCGAACGGGACGCTCGCCGACAGGTGGACCGACGACGGCGTCGGCCGGTGGAACCTCGACCTCGAGGAGAACGACCCGGCACTGAGCCTGCTCGGCCTGACCCACCAGGGCCAGACCGCCCAGGGCGTCGAGGTGACCCTGCCGCGCTTCGACGTCGGCGTGACCGAGGGCGGAGGGACGATCGTGCGCGGGGTCCCGGCGCTCCGGGTGGGCACGGTCCTCGTCACGACGGTCTTCGACCTGCTCATGGCGCAGTACGGCGTGGGTCGCGACGGTCTGCCGGGGACGTGGCCCACGGGCTACGACGACGTCGAGTCGCCCGGGACCCCGGCCTGGCAGGCCGACCTCACCGGTGTGCCCGCCGAGCAGTGCGTGCGCATCGCCCGCGAGTTCACGCGCAACGCCGAGGTGAGCGAGGGGAGGTCCATGATCATCATGGGCGCGGGGACCAACCACTGGTTCCACTCCGACACGATCTACAGGACCTTCATCGCCCTGCTCACCCTCACAGGCTGCCAGGGAGTCAACGGAGGCGGATGGGCGCACTACGTCGGGCAGGAGAAGGCCCGCCCGCTCACCGGCCAGCAGCACATGTCCTTCGCGCTCGACTGGCAGCGACCGACCCGCCACATGACGAGCACCTCGTTCTGGTACGCCGCGACAGACCAGTGGCGCTACGAGGGCTTCGGCGCCGACGAGCTGGTCTCGCCGGCCGGACCCGGCAGGCTCACGCAGCGGTCGATGATGGACTGCCTCACGCAGGCCGCCCGCCTCGGCTGGTCGCCCTCCCACCCAGGATTCGACAAGAACCCGCTCGACCTGTGCGACGAGGCCGCCGAGGTAGGGGTCCCCGTCGCCGAGCACATCGTCTCCGAGCTGAAGAACGGCACCCTCAAGTTCGCCGTCGAGGACCCTGACGACCCGCAGAACTTCCCCCGGGTCCTCACGGTGTGGCGGGCCAACCTCATCGGCAACTCGGCCAAGGGCAACGAGTACTTCCTCAAGCACCTGCTCGGCGCAGACTCCTCGCTGCGCGCGACCGAGACACCACCCGACCGCCGCCCCCGCGACGTCGTCTGGCGGGAGCACGCGCCCGAGGGCAAGCTCGACCTGCTGACCAACATCGACTTCCGCATGACGTCGACCTCGCTGTTCGCCGACATCGTCCTGCCAGCCGCGACCTGGTACGAGAAGCAGGACATCTCGACGACCGACATGCACCCCTTCGTGCACGCGCTCGACGCGGCCATCGCGCCGCCGTGGCAGGCGCGGACCGACTACGACGCGTTCCTCGGCCTGGCCGACAAGGTCTCTGAGCTCTCAGCCGTCCACCTCGGGACACGCACCGACGTCATCGCCGCACCCCTGACGCACGACACCCCCGACGAGATGGCCCAGCCCGGGGGCGTCGTCCGTGACTGGTCGAAGGGCGAGTGCGAGGCTGTCCCCGGCGTGACGATGCCGCGGTTCGTCGTCGTGGAGCGTGACTACACGCAGATCGGCGAGAAGATGCGGGCCGTCGGCCCGCTCGTCTCGACCCTCGGCACGACGACCAAGGGCGTGACCGTCGTCCCCGAGTCCTCGGTCGCCTTCCTCGCCCAGGCCAACGGCGTGCGCCCGGACGGGGTCGCGAAGGGCCGACCGTCGCTCGAGACCGCGGCGCACATGTGCGAGGCCATCCTCGCGCTGTCCGGCACGACCCACGGGGGAGTCTCGCTCGCCGGGTTCACCGCCCTGGAGAAGCGGGTCGGCAAGCCTCTCGCCGACCTCGCCGAGGAGAACCACGAGCGGCAGGTGACCTTCGCCCAGACGCTCACCGGCCCACAACCCGTCTTCACGAGCTACGAGTGGTCCGGCTCGGAGAAGGGCGGTCGGCGCTACTCGCCCTTCGTCATCAACGTCGAGCGGCACAAGCCCTGGCACACCCTCACCGGGCGCCAGCACTTCTTCGTCGACCACGACTGGATGACCGAGCTCGGGGAGCAGCTCCCCGTGTACAGGCCGCCGCTCGACATGGCCCGGCACTTCGGGCACCAGGGCTTCTCCGAGCCGGGGTCGACCGAGGTCACCGTGCGGTACCTCACCCCGCACTCCAAGTGGTCGATCCACTCGCAGTTCCAGGACAACCCCTACATGCTCGCGCTCTCCCGCGGGGGCCCCACCATCTGGGTCTCCGAGGCCGACGCCGCGACGGCGGGGATCGCGGACAACGACTGGATCGAGGCGGTCAACCGCAACGGTGTGGTCGTGGCCCGCGCCGTGGTCTCGCACCGCATGCCGACGGGGACCGTCTTCATGTACCACTCCAAGGACCGCAACATCGACGTCCCCAAGGCAGAGGCCTCGGGGAAGCGCGGGGGCATCCACAACGCGCTCACGATGATCATGATGAAGCCGACCCACCTCCTCGGTGGATACGGCCAGCTCACCTATGCCTTCAACTACTACGGACCGACCGGGAACCAGCGCGACGAGCTCACGGTCATCCGCCGCCGCAACCAGGAGGTCGAGTACTGATGCGTGTCATGTCACAGGTCGCGATGGTCATGAACCTCGACAAGTGCATCGGGTGCCACACCTGCTCGGTGACCTGCAAGCAGACGTGGACCAACCGCGACGGGGTCGAGTACGTCTGGTTCAACAACGTCGAGACGAAGCCCGGCACGGGGTACCCGCGTGGGTACGAAGACCAGGACCGCTGGCGCGGGGGCTGGGAGCTCGACCGCAAGGGCCGGCTGCGGCTGCGCTCGGGCGGACGGCTGCGCCGTCTGGCGCACATCTTCTCCAACCCGGACATGCCCGGTCTCGACGACTACTACGAGCCCGCCACCTACGACTTCGACCAGCTGGTCTCGGCGCCTGCCGGCCAGCACGTCCCGGTCGCCCGCCCCAAGAGCGCGATTACGGGCAAGGACATGAAGATCACCTGGGGCTCCAACTGGGACGACGACCTCGCCGGCTCGCCCGAGATCGCCTCCAAGGACCCGAACCTCGCCTCGATGGTCGACAAGGTCCAGCTGTCCTTCGAGCAGACCTTCATGTTCCACCTGCCGCGCATCTGCGAGCACTGCCTCAACCCCGCGTGCGTCTCGGCGTGCCCGTCGTCGGCGATGTACAAGCGCGTCGAGGACGGGATCGTGCTGGTCGACCAGGACGCGTGCCGCGGCTGGCGCATGTGCGTCTCGGCGTGCCCGTACAAGAAGGTCTACATCAACCACCAGACCGGCAAGGCCGAGAAGTGCACCTTCTGCTTCCCGCGGATCGAGGTCGGCCAGCCGACGGTGTGCGCCGAGACCTGCGTGGGCCGGCTGCGGTACATCGGGCTGGTCCTGTACGACGCCGACGCCGTCGAGGCCGCAGCCTCGGTCGAGGACCCCAAGGACCTGCTGGACGCCCAGCGCGACGTCTTCCTCGACCCGACCGACCCCGAGGTGATCGCGGCGGCGCGGGCCGAGGGGATCGCCGAGGACTGGATCAAGGCTGCGCAGGACTCACCCATCTGGAAGCTCATCCAGAAGTTCAAGGTCGCCCTCCCGCTGCACCCCGAGTACAGGACCATGCCGATGGTCTGGTACGTCCCGCCGCTCTCGCCCGTGCTCGACGTGACGACCGAGCTCGGCAAGGACGACGGCGACGCCGACGACGTGTTCCACACGATCGCGTCGCTGCGCATCCCGCTCGAGTACCTCGCGAGCCTGTTCTCCGCGGGGGACGTCGACGTCGTGGCCGGGGTGCTCATGCGGCTGGCCGCGATGCGCACCCACATGCGCCAGCGGACCCTCGACGGCGAGGTCGACACGGCTCTGCTCGAGAGGGTCGGGCTGACGGCCGAGGAGGTCGAAGAGCTCTACAGGCTGCTGGCGATCGCCAAGATGGAAGACCGCTACGTCATCCCGTCTGCCCACCGTGAAGACGCCGCCGAGATGGCGTCGTGGGCCTCCGGCTGCTCCCTCGACTCCCCGGGCGGGCCAGGGAT
Source organism: Sanguibacter sp. Leaf3 (assembly GCF_001425965.1). Classification (NCBI taxonomy): domain Bacteria; kingdom Bacillati; phylum Actinomycetota; class Actinomycetes; order Micrococcales; family Sanguibacteraceae; genus Sanguibacter; species Sanguibacter sp. Leaf3. The sequence continues at coordinate 508,835 of NZ_LMRH01000003.1, forward strand.
GAGCGCAGCGTCGACCCGCGGAGGACCCGTGGCCGTATCGCTCCAGGTGCGGCGGCCGTCATGACGACGCCGACCTCCGCCTCGGCAGCGCTGTCGCCGGCCACCTCACCTGCGCTCTCGGCACCGGGGCGCGCTGCGCCGGCACCTGGCGGCACCTCGGCCACCGGGCAGGGCCGTGCTCCCCGCAGGAAGATCTCGATCCCGCTGCTGCGGCGCTCGCGCCGCAGGGACCTCGTCGAGGTCCCTGCCCGGGCGGACGTCCTGGCCCTGTGCAGCGTCCTCCTCGGGTACCCCGACGAGGCGCTCTACGCCGACCTCGACCTGCTGGGAGAGGCTGTGGCCGCGCTGCCGGCATCAGTCCCGGCAGCGCACCTGGCGGTGTTCTGGCGTGCCTTCACGGACCAGACCCCGGCGCAGGCACGCGCACACTACGTCGAGACCTTCGACCTGCGCCGCAGGTCGTCGTTGTTCCTCAGCTACTACCTGCACGGGGACACCCGCCAGCGCGGCATGGCGCTGCTCTCGCTCAAGCAGCGCTACAGGGCTTGCGGCTTCACCCCCGAGGAGGGCGAGCTGCCCGACTACCTGCCCATGGTCCTCGAGTTCGCGTCGCGGGCCGGGACCGGTGCCGGAGAAGGCGTGCTGCGTGCGCACCGCCCCGGCATCGAGCTCATCCGGCGCTCCCTCGCCGACCGTGGCTCCTGGTACCAGGAGATCCTCGAGGCCGTCTCGGTCCTGCTCGGACCCGTCTCCGACAGGCACCGGACCGAGGCCGACCAGCTGGCGTCCTCAGGACCACCGAGCGACGACGCCGGGCTCGAGATCGCGGCCATGCCCTACGGCTCCGGCTGGACAGGCAGCCCGGGGACACCCTTCGGCCCGCCCGAGTACACCTGCGCCCCGGCAGGGCGGCAGCCGTGACAGCGGTCGTGGGACCGCCCGAGAACCCCTGCGACCCGAGAGAGGTCTGACCCGTGGACGTCGCCCTGTTCATCGTCCTGCCCTACGTCTGCCTGGCGGTCTTCGTCGTCGGGCACGTGTGGCGCTACCGTGCCGACCAGTTCGGCTGGACCTCCCGGACCAGCCAGCTCTTCGAGAAGAGATGGTTGGCCTGGGGCTCCCCGCTCTTCCACGTCGGGGCGCTCATGGCCATCCTCGGCCACGCTGCAGGCCTGCTCGTCCCGACCTCGTGGACGCAGGCTCTGGGCATCTCGGACCACGCGTACCACCTCGTGGCCGTGGTCGCCGGGACGGTCGCCGGCGTCGTCCTGTGCACGGGGCTGGTCATCCTGCTGCTCCGCAGGTTCGTCTTCTCCGTGCGCGTGCGGGTGGTGACCACAGGGATGGACCGGGTGCTCTACGCGCTGCTGACAGTCGAGATCGCGGTGGGCATGTGGCAGACCGTCGCGATCAACGTCTTCGGTGAGGGCTACGAGTACCGGGGGACCGTCTCGGTGTGGTTCCGCCAGCTCTTCGTGCTGCAGCCCGACCCGGCGCTCATCACCTCGGCGCCGGCCGTCTACGCGTGGCACGCGGTGATCGCCTGCCTGATCCTCGCGGTCTGGCCCTTCACCCGGCTCGTCCACGTGTGGTCCGTGCCGATCGCGTACCTCGGGCGCCCCTATGTCGTCTACAGGCGGCGCACCGCGGTCGCCCGCCCCCCGCGCGAGCAGAGCCGGGACAGGTCGTCCCGGCCACGGAGCAGTGCCGGCCGATGACTGCCGACGACCTACCAGGGCAGGGGCAGGTCCGGGACCACGGCCCCGGCCTGGACGCCGCCCGGAGGGACGACCAGGACGCCGTCCGCCCCCGCCAGCCCGCGGAGCATGCCCGAGCCGAGCCACGCCGTCGGCCGGGCCAAGACACCGCGGGTGGTCCCTGCGGCCACGTCGCGCTCGAGGAGCCCGCCGAGACCGTCGACGTCCGGGACCCGCACGTACGGCACCAGCCGGCTGTCGTGGGCTGGAGCCCCCACAGCCCCGGCGGTGACCGCGCGGCCGAGGACCACGGGCGGCAGACCGCGCAGACCGAGGGCGAGCGGCCGGACGATCGTGAGCACACCGGCCATGGCCGAGAGCGGGTTGCCGGGGAGGCCGACCAGGGACCGCCCGTCCTGCAGCCGCGCCAGCAGCACGGGGTGCCCCGGACGCATGGCGACGGTGTCGACCACCAGCTCGGCACCGAGGACCGTCAGCGCCCTGTGCAGGTAGTCCGCCGGGCCCGCCGCCGTGCCACCCGTCGTGAGCACCACGTCGGCCTCGCAGGCGCGGATCGCCTCGACAGCCGCGTCGAGGGTGTCGGCGACGAAGGTCGCCGGACCTGTCACCAGGCCGAGCATCCGTGCGAGGTGCGGCAGCTGAGGGGCGAAGGCGTCGCGGACCTCGCCCTCGCCGGGCAGGCCGTCGTGGCGCACCTCGTCCCCCATGACCAGGAGGGCCGCGGTCACCGGGCGGTGCACCGTCAGCCCGTCGTTGCCCGCCATCGCGGCCAGGCCCACCTGCGGAGGAGTCAGCACCCGGCCCGGTGCGACGAGCACGTCGGCCTGCGCAGCCTCCAGGCCGGCCGGTCTGACATGGCTCCCCGCAGCAGGTTCGGCGGGTTGCCCGTCTGCGGGAGGGTCGGCGTGCACCCACGCCGGTCCGTCACCCTCGGCCCACGCTCCGCCGTCCGCGGTGCGGACCGAGCCGAGCTCGCGGCGCAGCACCCCGAAGGCCCCGGCAGGGACCACCCCGCCCGTCGCGATCACGGCCGCCGTGCCAGGAGCCAGGGCACGGCGCATCGGGTGCCCGGCGAGGGAGGAGCCCACGAGCTCCCACGGGCCGGTCTCGCCGGAGACCACCCACCCGTCCATCGCCGAGGTGGTCGACCTGGGCAGGTTCATGAGAGCGACCGCCGGCTCGGCCAGCACCCGACCCACGGCCTCGACGAGCGGCACCCGCTCGGCGGGGACAGGTCGCGCGGCGGCGTACGCAGCAGCGTGGGCCTCGGCCCACGACGGTTCGAGGAGAGAGTCATGATCCATCACAAGAGACGAGTGTGCCCGAGATGACCCAGTTCCGAGAAGTCCGAGCACGAGCACCCCACGATCCCGTGGCCCCCGCAGGGGACGGGCGGTCCGACCACCTCACGCACCTCGACACCGCAGGCCACGCCCGCATGGTCGACGTCAGCGCCAAGCCCGTCACGCAGCGAGCAGCCGTCGCCGTCGGACGGGTCGTCTGCGCCCCGGCGACTGTCGAGGTGCTGCGGCGCGGAGAGCTGGCGAAGGGTGACGCGCTCGCCGTCGCCCGTATCGCGGGCATCGCCGGCGCGAAGCGCACCCCCGACCTGGTGCCGCTGTGCCATCCCGTGGCGATCACGGGGGTCGAGGTGAGCGTCGAGGTCGTCGTCGACGGGGTCGAGATCCGGGCACAGGTCCGCACGGCCGAGCGCACCGGGATCGAGATGGAGGCGCTCACCGCCGTGACGGTCGCCGCGCTCACAGTCGTCGACATGGTCAAGGCTGTCGACAGGGCCGCGCACATCGGCAGGGTCTGGGTCGAGCGGAAAGAGGGTGGAGCGTCCGGGACCTGGGAGCGTGGGAAGCAGGTCGCGGCGGACGAGGCGCAGGATCTGGGCACGGGCACCGGAACCGGCGTCAGCGCCAGCGCCGGGCGAGAGGTCCAGGGCCCTCGTGCCGAGGTCCAGGCCGTCGTCGTCACCGTCTCCGACAGGTGCTCGGCCGGGGAGCGCGACGACGTGTCCGGACCTGTGCTCGCCGAGATCCTCACGGGGTGGGGCGCGCAGGTGAGCAGGGCTGTCGTCGCCGACGACGCCGAGGCCATCGCCGAGGCCGTCCGAGATGCCGTGGACTGCGGGGCGCGGCTGGTCCTCACGACAGGGGGCACCGGTGTCACCTCACGTGACGTGACCCCCGAGACGGTCCGACCGCTGCTCGACAAAGAGCTGCCGGCGCTCGCCCAGGCTGTCCGCGACGCTGGTCGTGGCACCCCGGGGGCGCTGCTCTCCCGCTGCGTCGCCGGGATCGTCGGACGCTCCCTGGTGGTCACCCTCCCCGGGTCCCCGGGAGGGGTGCGAGACGGAGCACGGGTGCTCGCGGAGGTCGTCGAGCACCTCCTCGACCAGCTGGGCGACGGCGACCACCCCAGCGCACGGAGCACCCGATGAGGCGGGCAGCAGAGGTGGTCCCGGCGAGCGTGGTCGTGCTGGCAGCGGTCACCGACCAGCCGATCGACGTCGCGACCCACGAGCAGGCCGTCGCCGCACGCTGGGCTGGTGCGACAGCGATCTTCGCCGGGGTCGTCCGAGACCACGACGGAGGGCGTGCTGTCGACAGGTTGACCTACGAGGCGCACCCCGACGCGGGTCAGGTCGTCGCCCGGATCGCCGGTCAGGTGGCGGACCTCTTCCCCGGAATCGTGATCGCGGTGTCCCACCGTGTCGGTGCCTTGGAGGTCACCGACGTCGCGCTCGTCGCGGCTGTCGCCTCCGCGCACCGCGGTCAGGCCTTCGCCGCCTGCGCCGAGCTCGTCGAGAGGGTCAAGGCGAGCCTGCCCGTGTGGAAGCACCAGGTCCTCGCCGACGGGTCTGACGAATGGGTGGGGGCGCTGTGACCGCCGCACCCCTCGTGGACAGCTTCGGGCGGCGGCACCGCGACCTGCGGATCTCGCTGACCGACAGGTGCTCACTGCGCTGCACATACTGCATGCCCGCCGAGGGGATGCCCTGGCTGGCGTCGGGCACGCTGCTCACCCTTGCCGAGACCACCCGGATCGCGGCTGTCGCCGTCCAGCACGGGATCGAGGAGATCCGGCTCACCGGCGGTGAGCCGCTGCTGCGGCCAGACGTCGTCCAGGTGGTCGAGGCGCTCGCGGGCCTGCCGGGCAGCCCGGAGGTGTCGATGACCACCAACGGACTGCGGCTCGGCGGGCTCGCGCAGGGGCTCAAGGACGCCGGGCTCGCCAGGCTCAACGTCTCGCTCGACACGCTCAGCCGCGAGCGCTACCAGCAGCTCACGCGCAGGGACCGGCTGGGGCAGGTCCTCGCCGGGCTGGTCGCCGCCGACGCTGCGGGCTTCGAGGGCACGAAGATCAACACCGTGCTGCTGCGAGGCGTCAACGAGGACGAGGCTCCGGCGCTGCTGAGGTTCGCCCTCGAGCGCGGGTACGAGCTGCGGTTCATCGAGCAGATGCCCCTCGACGCCGGTCACACCTGGACCATGGAGGGGATGGTGCGTGCCGACGAGGTCCAGGCGCTGCTGAGCGAGCACTTCGACCTCGTCCCGGTCCCGGGCCGTGGTTCGGCGCCCGCCGAGCGGTGGTCCGTCGACGGCACGCAGTCCGCCGTCGGGATCATCGCGTCGGTCACCCGGCCCTTCTGCGGGGCCTGCGACAGGATCCGCCTCACGGCCGACGGCCAGCTGCGCAGCTGCCTGTTCGCCCAGGAGGAGACCGACCTGCGGACCCTGCTCAGGTCCGGGGGCACCGACGAGCAGATCTCGGCGGCCCTCGGGCTCACCGTCGCGCAGAAGGCTGCCGGGCACGCCGTCGGGCAGGCGGGCTTCGAGCAGCCCGGACGGGGGATGTCGGCGATCGGGGGGTGACGGGTGCCAGACTCAGCCGCCCGGTCGTGGGCCCGGCGGCTGAGCCTGGGGCCGGTCAGCCCCCTGCGAAGGGCGGGAGCACGTCGATCCGCACCGCCCCGACGACACGCTCTCCGAGCGCCTCGCGGCTGAGCGAGACCCCGTCGAGCAGGTAGGAGCTGATGCCGACGACCCGGGCGAGCTCGGGGCCGTGCGTGGCGACGAGCGCGGCGAAGGCTGACTCGGGGGTGTCGGCCTCGACGGTCTCCTGGTCGAGGCCCCCGGCGGCGGCGCGGGCCGCGGCGAAGTAGCGCACGGTGACGGTGGCCATGTCAGGCCCCGTCCGTGGCCGTGCCCGGCCTCGTGCCCAGGGCGAGGTCGCGGGCGATCGTTGACGCGGCCTGGACAGCCTCGGGGGTCCCGCCGGCGAGTCCTGCGCAGAGCCCGACGAGATACGTGGTCAACGGCGCGGCAGGCCGGGCGACTGAGTGTGCGGCGTCGCGGGAGAGGTCCAGCAGGAGCTGGACGTCCGGGCGGAGCGCGACCTCCTGGGTGAGGCCGAGAGCCTGGCTGAGCTCGGCGCACCAGGCGTCGAGGGTCGAGGGCTGGGTGGTCATGAGAGGTCCTTCCGGTCGTGAGGGGAGGGCGGGTCGAGAGGGCTGAGCGGCGAGCCAGGTGCTGGACCAGTGGTCGGCGGGGTGGGTGCCGGCGTCCCGCTGCGCTCGCGGACCGCTCCTGGCGGGCGGGCTGAGGCGGGGCTGCGGGTGCTCGGCCGCGCGTCGGGCACGGTGACCCCGAGCAGGGCGGCGTCCTGCCACGTGTCGACGTCCCGCGTCGCGCGGGCCGGCAGGGGGACAGCCTCGACCGAGAGCAGCGCGAGCAGCCTGCGCAGCGGCGCCCCGACGAGGTCCCCGGCGCCGGAGAGGGCGCGTCGGAGCGGGTCGAGGGCGTAGACCGCGAGGAGCGGCTGCGCCCGGCCGTCGACGTCGTGGCCGACGAGGGCCTCGGCCTCCGGGCAGGCTGCTGCGGCTGCGAGCAGGGTGGGGACGGCGTCGGCTGCGTGCGGCAGGTCGCAGGCGAGTGCCAGCACCCACAGGCTCATGGTGCCGTCCAGCGCCTCGACGCCCGCGGCGAGCCCGGCGAGAGGTCCGCCGAGGGGTGGGTCTTCGACCGTCCAGGTGACGAGCCGCCCGCCGGGCACAGGGCGTCGAGGTCCGACGACCACCACCTCGTGGCCTGCGACGGCGTCGAGCACCCTGCTGAGGAGCGGTGTGCCGTCGAGCACGAGCGACGCCTTGTCGACCCCATCCAGCCGCCGTGACGTGCCGCCTGCCAGGACCACCACCGCGCACCGCGCCGCGCCCACGCTCCGTCCCTCGACCCCGCTCCGCCCTTCGACCCCGCTCCGCCCTTCGAGCTCCCTGCTCGCCTCGACCCCGCTCATGCCGGGTACACCTCGAGGGACGACGGGTCGATCTGTCCCCACACCGTGGCGCCCGGCCGGGCACCGAGCCGGATCGCCGTGGCCGCCGCGACGTCGACGCGGAGGGGGAGCGGCGCTGCGCAGGTGACGCGCACAGCCGCGCCGAGCTGTTCGACCGCCGCGACAGTCGTCTCCCAGATGTTCCGCGGCCCGTCGGCAGGCCGTGAGGCGTGCAGCGTCGTCGCGCGGGGTGGGACGGCGACCCAGACCGGGCCGTCGGCAGGTGTCGAGGACGACAGCCGGACGGTCCACGGCCCGGCCGACGGACGGGTGGCAGCCACGGCCCGGTCGCTTCGGGCGGACGCAGGTCCTGGGAAGGTCCCGTCCACGAGGACCTCTGTGCCGTGGGAGTGCCCCGCGAAGAGGTCCAGGCCGACGAAGGACGCCGCAAAACGGCTCGTCGGGCGGCGGGCGACCTCGTCCACGGTCCCGTGCTGGACGAGCACGCCGTCGTCGAGCACGGCGACGTGCGTGGCCAGGGCCATGACGTCGAGCACCGAGTGGGTCGCCAGCACGAGCGGGACCGGGAGCTGGTCGAGCCAGCCGTGCACGGCTGAGCGGGCGTCAGCGGCGACCTCGGTGTCGAGCGACGAGAAGGGCTCGTCGAGGAGCACGCCGACAGCAGGGGCGAGCACAGTCCGCAGGACCGCGAGGACCGCCGACTGTCCGCTCGAGAGCTCCCCGGCCCGGCGTCCGACGAGGTGCCCGAGCCCGAGCGCGTCGAGCGCGGCGAGAGCCCTGAGCCGCGTCGTGGCGGCCTGGGAGCAGCCGCTGCGTGCCGCCCCGAAAACCAGGTTGTCCAGGACCGTCATGGTCGGGAACAGCCGCGGTTCGGCGAAGGTCATCGGCAGCCGCCTCTCGTCGGCCCGCACGTGGACCCCGTCGCCGACCAGCACAGTCCGGCCCGACGTGACGCTGCTGCCGGGTGCGGCTCTGTCCAGACCCGCCAGGAGCCGCAGGACCGACGTCTTTCCCGCCCCGTTCGACCCGACGAGCGCCAGGCGTTCCCCGGGGCCGACCTCGACGCCGACGTCGAGCCGGAGGCTGCGGGGCACGGATCCTGTCAGCCGGGCCCGCAGCGGTGCGCCTGCCGAGGGTTCACCGTGCACCGAGCCACCTCCCGCGCAAGAGCACGAGGACCACGACGGCGAGCCCGATCATCAACGACGAGGCGACCATCGCCGCGTCGAGGTCGTGGCCGAGCAGCTCGTCGATCGCGACCGGGAGCGTCTGCGTGACCGACCGGATCGACCCTGCGAAGGTGATCGTCGCGCCGAACTCGCCGACGGCGCGTGCCCAGCACAGGGCGATCCCGCCGAGGAGTGCGGGCCGCAGCCCCGGCAGGGTCACGCGGCGGAAGACCGTCCACGGGTCCCCGCCGAGGGTGAGGGCAGCCTCTTCGAGGAGGACGCCGCGGGCCCTGAACGCACCCTCGAGCGAGACCACGAGGAAGGGCATGGCGACGAAGACCTGCGCGATCACCACAGCCGCCGTCGTGAAGGGGACCGTCACCCCGGCGAGGTTCCAGACGAGCGACCCGACAGGGGCTCCCCGCCCGTAGGTGAAGAGCAGCGCCGCTCCGCCGACCACCGGTGGCAGCACGAGCGGGATGGTCACCAGCAGCCGCACCAGGCCTTGCCCCCTGGAGGTGCCCGTGCCCAACCACCAGGCGAGCGGGACCCCCAGCAGCGCAGACACGGCCGTCGCCGTGGTCGCTGTCCAGAGGGACAGCGCGAAGGCGTCGCGCACTGTGGACGAGGACAGCAGCGTGATCGCGTCGGGCCACGGCGTGCGGGCGAGCAGCACGACGAGCGGCAGCACGAGGACGACGACGGCTGTCCCCGCCGGCAGCCAGAGCCAGGCGGGCACAGGGTGGACGGCGCCGGCCGTGCGGGGAGGTCGTGAGGCCGCGGTCGTCACGGTGCGTGGAGACCGTGCTCTGCGAGGGTGGCGGCCCCCGCCTCGGACAGGACGCTCTCGACGAAGGCGTCAGCGACGGCTGTCCCGGTGAGCGAGGCGATCGGGTAGGCGGTGGTCTGGGCGACGGCAGGTGCCAGCTCGACGTGGTCGGCGCCTGTCGACGCGACGACGTCGGAGCGGTAGACGAGCGCGGCGTCGACCTGCCCGGCGACCAGGGGCGCGAACGCCGCCTTGACGTCGGGGGCCTCGCTCGCCCCGGCGAGGGTGATCCCGGCGGCTGCGAGCGCAGCGTCGGCGAGGGTGCCGCAGGGCACGGCCGGGGCGCAGCGGGACACCACCAGGCCGTCGGCTGCGAGGTCGGTCAGGTCCGTGATGCCGAGCGGGTTCCCCGGGGCCACCGCGATCACGAGGTCGTTGCGCGCGAAGAGGACTGGGGACGGAGCCGCTCCGGATCCCTCGAGCGTCAGTCCGTCGAGGGCCGTGGCCATGGTGGTCGGGTCGGCTGTCGCCAGCACGTCCGCGGGTGCGCCCGCACGTACCTGGAGTGCGAGGGTGGACGAGCTCCCGAAGGACAGCACGACCTCGGTGCCCGGGGTGGCGGCCTCGAGGTCTGCGGCGATCGCCTCGAAGGAGTCGGTGAGCGAGGCCGCGGCCAGGACGGTGACGGTCTGTGCTCCCGGTGACCCCTGCAACCCCTGGTCGGTGCTCGACCCGGCAGGGCCCGGGGTGCAGCCGACGAGGGACGAGCCGCAGAGCGCGAGGGCGATGACCGAGACGAAGGCAGGGTGGGACCCTGCCCGTCGGCGGGGTCCTCGTCCCTCTCCGCCCGTCTGTCTCGAAGAGGCCATTTGTCCAGTCTCGCCGCCGGTTCCCCGCAGCTACTGGGGCGAAGGTCCTGGCTCGGGCGCCCCTCAGTAGGTGGGTTGGTCGGGGGCGACGTCCGAGACCCAGCGCAGCACGCCTCCCGCCAGCTCTGCCACGTCGGGGTGCCCGGCGGCGCGCAGCGCGTCAGCCGCACGTGCCGACCGCGCGCCGGACCTGCAGACGACGACGACGGGACGGTCCTGGGGCACCACGCCAGGATCGTCGAGAAGGTCGGGCAGGGGGAGGAGCACCGAACCAGGGATCGAGACGATCGCGGCCTCGTCCTGGCTGCGCACGTCGAGCAGCACGGTGCCCGGCCGGCTCGACAGGTACAGGGCGAGGTCGGCGGGCAGGACGTGACCCACGGTCGGCGCCGGAGCGTCGACCGAGCAGGCCTCGACCCAGGCGTCGGCCACGTCGGCCCGCGACAGGATCGTCGCGCGAGGCCCGCACAGGGCGCAGTCCGGGTTCTTGGCGACGGTGACGTAGCGCCACTCGCCGTCGAGGGCGTCGAAGGTGGCCAGCCGGCCCACCAGGGGACGACCGACCCCCAGCAGCACCTTGAGGGTCTCGGTGGCCTGGGCCGCGCCGACCACACCCGCCATCGCCCCGAGCACACCGCCCTCGGCGCAGGACGGCACGGACCCCGGGGCCGGGGGCACGGGGTGCACGCAGCGGTAGCAGGGCCCTGTCGTCGCGTCGAAGACCGACAGCGCGGCGTCGAACCTGAACAGCGCCGCCCAGACGTACGGCAGCCCGCGCAGGGCGCACGCGTCACCGAGGAGGTAGCGGGTCGCGAAGTTGTCGGTGCCGTCGACCACCACGTCGTAGCCCTCGAGCAGGTCCCAGACGGTCTCGGCGGTCAGCCGCACGCTGTGCAGGACCGTGCGGACGCCCGGGTTGATCGCGGCGAGGCGCTCGGCGGCAGACTCGGTCTTGAGGCGTCCGACGTCGACCGTCCTGTGGACGACCTGACGCTGCAGGTTGGTCAGGTCCACGGTGTCGTCGTCGACGAGGCCGATGGTCCCGACGCCGGCCGCCGCCAGGTAGGTGAGGACGGGTGAGCCGAGCCCGCCCGCACCGATCACCAGCACCCTGGACCGCAGCAGCCTGCGCTGCCCGGCGAGGCCGACCTCCGGGAGCAAGAGGTGCCGCGCGTACCGGCTGCGCTGCTCTGTGGTGAGATCGGTCTCCGTCGGTGTCGTCACGCGCATCTCCTCGTCGGTGGGGCCGTGCCGCTGAGAATCACCGTAGCCCGCCTAGAGGGCCGAAGACCGAGCCCTCGGTCCCACCTAGGGGTGTGCCGCTGCGTCGTCCACAGGCTCCCGACGCCTGCCGTCCAGGAGCCCTCGACCACGTAGGCTGAGCCCCGATTCCCCACCCCTTGCCGAGCCACGAGAGTGAGCGATGAACCACGACGACGTCGAGTCCCTGCGCCGCGACAACGCCGCCTGGCGGCTGCTCCGCGCCGACTCTGCGCCCCTCGTGCTGAGCTTCCTCGGGCGGGTGTTCATCGAGCAGAACGTCCGGGCCATCGGGGAGACCGAGCTGGTCTCGCTGCTCGACGACGCCCTCTACGACCTCAACGCCGGCCACGACCCCGCCCCGTACCCCCGCAGCCCCAAGGCCTACCTCGACACCTGGGCTGCGCCCGACGCCGGGTGGCTGCGCAAGTACTACAGGCCAGGGTCGGACGAGCCGCAGTACGACGCGACGCCCTCGGTCGAGAAGGCCGTCGGCTGGGTCGCGGCCCTGCGCGGGCGGTCCTTCGTCGGGACCGAGTCCCGCCTCAACACGGTCTTCGAGCTGCTCCGTCAGCTGGCCGTCGGCACCGAGACCGACCCCGACGTCCGCCTCGGTCAGCTCGAGGCGCGGCGCGCGCAGATCGACGCCGAGATCGAGCAGGTCCGCGCCGGCGTGGTGCCTGTGCTCGACGCGGGGTCGCAGCGCGACCGCTACCAGCAGTTCGCCGCGATGGCCGCCGAGCTGCTCTCCGACTTCCGCGAGGTCGAGGACAACTTCCGCACCCTCGACCGTGAGATGCGCGAGCGCATCACCGGGTGGGACGGCGCCAAGGGCGAGCTGCTCGAGCAGGTCGTCGGCAGCCGCGACGCGATCGCCGAGTCCGACCAGGGGCGGTCGTTCCACGCCTTCTACGACTTCTTGCTCTCCCGCGAGCGGCAGGAAGAGTTCACCGAGCTCATCACCAAGGTGCAGACCCTCGACGCCGTGAGCGCCATGAGCGGTGGGGACAAGCGGCTGCGCCGCATCCACTACGACTGGCTCGACGCCGGTGAGCGCACGCAGGCGACGGTCCGGGTGCTGTCCGAGCAGCTGCGCAGGTTCCTCGACGACCAGGTGTGGCTCGAGAACCGCCGCGTCATGGACCTGCTGCGCAGCATCGAGGGGCACGCCCTCGCGCTCCGCGACCGCTCGCCGGACCTCGTGACCGAGATCGACGGGGTCAGCCTCGACATCGTGCTGCCGATGGAGCGCCCGCTGTTCAGACCGCAGGCTGTGGCGAAGATCGACTCCGAGCACGTGGCACCCGGAGAGGTCGACTTCGACACGAGCCGCCTGTTCGACCAGGTGCACGTCGACCCGGCCCGCCTCGTGGCGGGCGTCCGCGAGGCGCTGCGGCACGAGACGCAGGTGTCCTTGCCCGACGTCGTCGCCGCGCAGCCCCTCGACCAGGGCCTCGCCGAGCTCGTCACCTACCTCTCGCTCGACGACCCGCGCTTCACCATCGTCGTGGACGCCGAGCACACCGACGAGGTCCGCTGGATGCTCGGCGACGTCGAGCGCGTCGCGACGGTCCCGCGGGTGACCTTCGTCCGCAGGGCGGGGTCGACCCCGGTGGTCGGGACAGGACCGGACCCGAGCGCAGCGCCGGGCAGGCGGGAGCCCGGGGGCGCGGCACCCGTGCCGCCATCCGCTCCTGCCTCCGCGCAGACCGGCAGAGCAGCCCCGGGCGACGGAGCCGCAGAGACCGCCCCAGAAGCACCAGACGAACAGCACGCACAGCACGAGGAGACCTCATGAGCCAGCCCACGGCCCGCGCCGAGTCGGAGCTGTCGCACGTCGTCACGGCCCTGATGAAGGGCGTCGTGTACCGCGACACCCATGCCCAGCTCTTCGCCGACCTCGTCACCCTCCAGCCGCAGGTGCGCGACTACGTCGCGGTCATCGGGCTGAGCGTCGTGGTCGACGACACCGAGGGCTACGCCTACCTGCGGTCGATGGCCGACGACGACGAAGAGCGCGAGGGCACCCTGCGCCTCGTCGCGCGGCGAGCCCTGCCCTTCGAGGTCAGCCTGCTGCTCGCCCTGCTGCGCAAGCGACTCGCGCTCTTCGACTCCGAGGGCGGGCAGACGCGCCTGATCCTCGGGCGGGACGAGATCGTCGAGATGGTCCGGGTGTTCCTGCCGTCCTCGAGCAACGAGGTCCGCCTCGTGACGCGGGTCGAGGGCATGGTCCACAGGGCCGTCGAGCTCGGGTTCTTGAGAGCCCTCGGCGAGGGGCAGTACGAGGTGCGCCGTGTGCTCAAGGCCTTCGTCGACGCGCAGTGGCTGGCCGACCTCGACGCGCGCCTCGCGGAGTACTCGGGGTACGCGGCAGCGGGGCAGAACGTGCAGACCGACGGGACGGTGGAGTGATGGAAGGCCTGTTCAGCGCAGTCGAGCTGCACGACGCGGAGGCTGACGTCGACCAGCGGGCGGGGTTCAGGCTCGAGCGCCTCGAGGTGCTCAACTGGGGCACCTTCGACAGGACCACGTGGTCCTTCGACCTCGAGGGGCGCAACGCGCTGCTCACGGGTGACATCGGCTCGGGCAAGTCGACCATCGTCGACGCGATCACTACGCTCCTGCTGCCCGCCAACCGGATCAGCTACAACAAGGCGGCCGGCGCGGAGGCCAAGGAGCGCACGCTGCGCTCCTACGTGTCGGGCTACTACAAGTCCGAGCGCAACGAGGCGACCGGGACCTCGCGCCCCGTCGGGCTGCGCGAGGGCTCCACGTACTCGGTGATCCTCGGTGAGTTCGTCAACCGCGGCTTCGAGTCCACGGGTGTGCTCGCGCAGGTGTTCTGGCTCAAGGAGGGCGACCAGGGGCAGCCGAGCCGCTTCTACGTGACGGCGACGTCGAGCATGACGATCGCCGAGCACTTCGCCAACTTCGACGGGGACATCACACGGCTGCGCAAGCGTCTGCGCGAGGCCGGTGCGCAGGTCCGCGACACCTTCCCCGAGTACGGCAAGGACTTCCGCAGGCTGCTCGGCATCGAGTCCGACCAGGCCATGGACCTGTTCCACCAGACCGTGTCGATGAAGTCTGTCGGCGACCTCAACGAGTTCGTCCGCCAGCACATGCTCGAGCCCTTCGACTCCGGGCAGTGGACCGACAGGCTCGTCGCGCACTTCGACGACCTCACCCGCGCGCACGACGCCGTCACCCGGGCGCGAGCGCAGATCATGCAGCTGACCCCGCTCGTGGCCGACTGCGACAGGTTCGCCGGGCTCGTCGACCAGGCAGCCGCGGCGACAGCGCAGCGTGACGCGCTGCGGGTGTTCACGGCTCAGCGCAAGGACGCCGTCCTCACGCAGCAGATCGATGCCTACGACACGGCGATCCGGGCCCGCGACGAGCGCCTCGTCGCCCTCGACACCGAGATCAAGGCCGTCGAGGCCGAGCGTCGTCGCCTCGAGCTCGAGCGGGCTGGGCACGGTGGCGACCGCCTCGCCCAGATCGAGGCCGAGGCTGCGCGCCTGGAGTCTGTGCGCGCCGACCGGGAGAAGCGCGCCGCGGAGTACCGCAGCAACCTCGAGGCCGCCGGGCTCGAGGGCGTCGCGGACGGGCCTGAGTTCGCGGCCCGCCGCGAGCAGGTCCTCGCCCAGGTCGCGACCGAGAAGTCTGAGCTGCAGCAGGTCGAGACCGCGATCGGGGAGCTCGACTACGCGCTGCGCGAGCAGAAGGTGGTCTCCCGCGAGATCACCGAGGAGATCCGCAGCCTCCAGGGTCGCAGCTCGAGCCTGCCCGCCCGCAGCCTGCAGGTCCGCGCGCAGATCAGCGACGAGCTGGGCATCGCCGAGGACGAGCTGGCCTTCGCCGGTGAGCTCATCGCGGTCCGCGACGACCACCGCGACTGGGAGGGTGCCGCCGAGCGTGTGCTCCGCAGCTTCGCGCTGTCCCTGCTGGTACCCGCAGCGCACTACGACGCCGTGTCCGGGTGGATCAACAGCAACCACCTGGGCCAGCGGCTCGAGTACTACCGCGTGCCGACCGAGGTCCGCCCGCGCGTCGAGGCTGATGGTGGGGCCGACTGGCCGCACCTGTCCGAGATGCTCGAGATCCAGGAGTCGACGGTCTCGCGCTGGCTCGAGCAGGAGCTCGCGCGCCGCGCCGACTACGCCTGCGTCGACTCTCTCGACGAGTTCCGCCGCGCGCACCGCGCCGTGACGCGCGAGGGGCAGATCAAGCACTCGGCCAGCCACCACGTGAAGAACGACCGCAACCGTGTCGACGACCGCTCGACCTACGTGCTCGGGTGGAGCAACCAGACGAAGGTCGACACGCTCCTCGCCCAGGCGACGACGGTCTCCGAGACCGTCACCGACCTCACCGAGCAGCGTGCGGTGCTCATCGCGACCAAGGACGCCGTGGTGGACCGCGCGCACGCGCTCAACCGCCTCGAGATGTTCCGCGACTTCACGGAGCTCGACTGGGAGCAGGTCGTCCACCAGGTCGGCGAGCTCACGGCCGAGAAGCGCCGCATCGAGGCCAACTCCGTCGAGCTCGCCGAGCTCGCGGCGACCCTCCAGGAGCAGACCCACCGCAGCGCCGAGCTGGCGCAGGAGCGCGACAGGCTCATCAGCCGCAACGGTGGGGAGCGGCACGCCGTCGAGTCCTTCCGGACGCAGCGCGAGGCCGCGCGGAAGATCGGCGGGGTCGCCGCCGCGAGCGCAGGCGAGGGCGCGTCGGCGTCGACGGGTGCTGCGCCTGCGGTGGGCACGGCGTCCGGGACCGCAGTCTCGGGTGTCGCCCAGGTGGCGCTCGACGCCGTCGCTGCCCTGTGGGACGCGCTGCCCGAGCAGGGTGGCAGCCGTGCTGGCGCCGCCAGCGCCGGCGGACCGGGTTCTGGTGACGCAGCTGCGACGATGTCGGAGATCGACGCGGCCGAGGCCGCTCTGCGCACCCAGCTCACGGGGGTCGTCGAGGCGCGTCAGCGCGAGCAGGGTCAGCTGGCCACGAGCATCGCGAAGCAGATGACGGCCTTCAGCCAGCAGTTCCCCGTCGAGACCTCCGAGATGGACAACGACGTGCGGGCCGCTGGGGAGTACCGCGAGCTGCTCGAGCGCCTGGAGCGCGACGACCTGCCGCGCTTCGAGGAGAACTTCAAGGAGTACCTCAACACCAACACGATCCGCGACGTCGCCCAGTTCGCGGCCGAGCTGCAGAAGCAGTCCGACCTCATGAGCGACCGCGTCGACGTCATCAACGACTCGTTGCGCGCGATCGACTACAACCCCGGCACGTACATCCGGCTCGAGATGACGAACACCCCCAACACGGAGGTGCGCGACTTCCGCACCCAGCTGCGGGCGTGCACCGACGGCATCTTGGGTGAAGACCTCGACCAGTACTCCGAGCAGCGGTTCTTGCGCGTCAAGGAGATCATCGAGCGCTTCCGCGGACGCGAGGGGCAGACCGAGGCCGACCAGGCGTGGACGCGCCGGGTCACCGACGTCCGCAACTGGTTCGTGCTGTCCGCCTCGGAGCGCTCCAAGGCCGACGACGTCGAGCTCGAGCACTACTCCGACTCGGGCGGCAAGTCGGGTGGGCAGAAGGAGAAGCTCGCCTACACGATCCTCGCGGCGTCGTTGGCCTACCAGTTCCGCCTCGACTGGGGCGCTGTGCGGTCCAAGGCCTTCAGGTTCGTGGTCATTGACGAGGCCTTCGGGCGCGGGTCCGACGAGTCGACGCGCTTCGCGCTCCAGCTGTTCCGCAACCTCGGGCTGCAGCTGCTGATCGTCACGCCGCTGCAGAAGATCCACGTCATCGAGCCGTTCATCTCCGCTGTGGGTTACGTCGACAACCCGACAGGCCGCGGGTCCAGGCTGCAGACGCTGACCATCAACCAGTACCGCAGCAAGCGGTCCGAGCACCTGCTGGGGGCGCTCGGCGCGGAGGTCTGACAGAAGGCCGGGGTGCTCAGAGTGCTCTGAGCACCGTCTGAGTCTGCTCGCGGACGCCGGGGAGGAGCCGTGCCGCCACGTCGGAGGCCGCGCCGTCCCAGTCGTCGATCTCAGCGAGCGCCTCCGCCATCGCATCGGGCGCG
Source organism: Sanguibacter sp. Leaf3 (assembly GCF_001425965.1). Lineage (NCBI taxonomy): Bacteria > Bacillati > Actinomycetota > Actinomycetes > Micrococcales > Sanguibacteraceae > Sanguibacter > Sanguibacter sp. Leaf3. The sequence continues at coordinate 526,018 of NZ_LMRH01000003.1, forward strand.
ACCTCGGCAACCTCGCGCACCTTGTCGAGGACCGTCGCCTCGTCCACAGACACCGCCTCGCAGAACCTCTTCCAGGTGTCGGGCGTGACGTGAGCGGGATCAAGCTCACCGGCGATGCTCATCGAGAGTGCTCTCGCACCGCCTGCTGGAGGCTCGTACGCCAACCCGGTCGCGACGTCGAAGAGCGGCGCCAGCTCCACGTCGTCGCCCTGGAGCAGCACGGCGTAGTTGCGGGCGTGCGCGTCCGGCGCGGCGATGACGGTGTTGTAGACCAGTCCGTCGACGAACCGGGCGACGTTCGCAGCAGCGGCGCGCGCAGTGGACGAGCTCTCACGCAAGAGCCGGACGATCGTCTCCGCGTCCGGGCCGCCCTCGCTCTCGTACTTCTCTCGGACCCCGAGCGCCTGGCAGAGATCCTCCTGGTGCAGGCGGCGGAGGCCGCCAGCCTGGTCGCTCGGAGCCCTGTCGAATCGAGTGATGACGATCGCGTCCTCGCTCTTGAACGACACGTACTCGGTGTGCGCTGCGGAGACGCCGCAGCGGGTCGCGGCGTGCATGCTCACGTGCTCGATCATCGCCTGAGCCCGGAGAGCGTAGATGCCAGGCTTGACGATGTGGCTCGTGGGCTCGGACCCGGTCGCCTCGAACCACTGTCCGTCGGAGAGCCGAAGGGCGAACTTCTGCTGGCTCCCGCCGAGCGACCAGTGCTCACCCGGCATCGTCCAGCTGGCGTCCATGTCGGTCCGGAGCGCGGCGAGGCGCATCTCGAGGTCAGAGTCCGAGACGGGGATGAGCTCGCCCGTCCGGGCCGCGGTCGTGTGGACGTCCTCAGGGAGGCAGAGCTGGACAGCGCCTGGGCAGTCTTGGCCGACGGCAGCGAGGAGGCTCAGGGTGTCGTTCGCATCCGCACCGTGGACTCGGGCGATGGCGCGGCGGACCGCGTCATTGTCAGGGAGCAGCCCGTCGAGAAAGGTCTCGACCGGGGTTCCGGTGATGGTGCCGGTCGAGGTCGGGAGAGACAGCGACAGAGGTGTGCGTCCTGGTCTGCGTGCCGCCTTGGTGAAGGTGAGGCGGAGCGCTCCGCTCCGACCGCGATCGACCTCTCCGACAACCTCGCCGTCGAGCAGCACGGCGAGGTGTGGGCTGCTAGGAGGCATCGTCGGGCCTGTCGTCGCGGACCATGAGCGAGGCGTCGAGCGTGTCGAGCAGGTGCATGACCAGCCCTACCTCAAGGCCGTGCTTCGAGCCGCTCTCGACCGCGACGACCCACTGTCGAGAGACGCTGGCGGCTTCGGCGAGCTGTGCCTGGGTCAGGCCGCGGTCGGAGCGCAGACGTCGGACGGCCTCCCCCAGCTTGGGGAGCGAGCGAGCGAGCGCGATCGACTGGCCGGACATGGTGTCAGCATACGACGACACCCGATGCATGTCTACGTATGACGACATGCATCCGGTGTCGTCATATGTTGACATGTGTCCTCGCTCTCGCGGGACGACGGCGAGGTCGACCGGAGAGGCTCAGGCGTGCTGGCGGCGGTAGCGGCTCGGGCTCGTGCCCATCTGCTGGGAGAAGGCCGCGCTCAGCGCGAAGGCGCTGCCGTAGCCGACGTCGGCGGCGATCGAGGCGAGGGTGCGGTCCGTCGCCGTCAGCAGGTCGGCGGCGAGGGTCAGGCGCCAGCGCGTGAGGTAGGCCATCGGCGGTGAGCCGACCTGGGTGCGGAAGCGTGCCGCGAAGGTCGCCCGCGAGACGTCGACCTCCCGGGCCAGCGTCAGGACCGTCCAGGGCTCGGCCGGGCGGTCGTGGATCGCTCGCAGCGCCCCGTGGACCACGGGGTCGTGCGCTGTCGAGAGCCACCCGGGCGCGTCGTCAGGGTGGGCGGCGAGCCAGGCGCGGACCGTGGCCACGAGCACCACGTCGACGAGCCTGTCGACGACGGTGCTCTGCCCGACCTGGTCGGTCGTGAGCTCATGGACGAGCAGGTCGACGAGCGCCGTCCCCGGTCCGGAGCCTGCGGGGACGTGCGCCACCCGGGGGAGCGTCTCGGTCGCGAGCCTGCCGGCCTCGCTCGTGCCCGGGTAGGTCGCCACGAGCAAGGAGTCGGTGCCGTCGGCGGTATTGCCCCATGTGTGCGTGCCGTGGGCCATCGCGAGGTGGAGGTCGGTGCCGTCGGGCGTCGTGCACGACTGGTCCGGGCCGATCACCGCACTGGTCAGCGAGGGGTGGGACGGGGCGACCGGGAGCGGACCTGGGAGTACCTCCGGTCCGGTCCCGTCGTCCAGGTGCTCCACGACGTAGGGCTGCGGCCCCCGCACGACCGCCACGTCGCCGGGCCGCATGTCGGTCTTGCGGCCGTCGGCCACCAGTCTCCCGCTCCCGCGCAGGACCACGACGAGGGTCAGGGCGGCCTCGTCCCGGACGTCGATCGACCACGGCGGGTCCATGACGACGCGGAGCGTGAAGGCTCCGCGTGCGCGGGGGTGGTCGAGCAGACCGGACAACGGGTCCATCCCCCGACCCTAGACGCTGGCGTATGTCTTGACGCGGATGAACTGTTCACAGTCTCATCCACAGGCTGTGGACTGAGCGTATGAACTCTCCGACAGCACATCTGCTCGCCGCTGGGGGAGCCGCCGTAGTCGGTGGCGTCTACCTCGCGTTCTCCGCGATGGTCATGCCCGCGCTGCGGTCCCGACCCGCCGCCGACGCGATCGCCACGATGCAGCACGTCAACGTCGCGGCGGTGCGGGCGCCGTTCATGGCCGTCTTCTTCGGCTCGGCCGCTGCGGCGGTCGCGGTGGTCGTCGTCGAGGTGCTCCGTGCGCGGTCCGCGGACGACGCCAGCCTCGGGACGGCGCTCGGGTTGGCCGGGGCGCTGCTCTCCCTCGCCGGGTTCGTCGTCACCGTCGCGTACAACGTCCCGCGCAACGACCTCGTCGCGGCCCTCGACCCGACGTCGGTGACCGACCAGGCGCGCTGGCTCGACCTGGCCCGGGAGTGGACGTCGGCCAACAGCCTGCGCGGCGGGCTGTCCCTGCTCGGGGCAGTCCTGCTCGGCGCGCGGGTCCACCTCGGCTGACCACCCGCTCGACTATCCTCGGGGCATGCCTGTCCCGCCGGAAGCGACGCCTGACCAGACGACGTCGAGCCCGGTCGCGGGGGCCGAGCCGCAGCCCGAGGCGCCTGGGCGTCTTGGCGGTCGGCTCGAACCGGTCCCGCCGCAGCAGCGCGGGCTGCTCACCGAGCAGATCGCCCGCAGGCTCGAGCACGACATCCGGTCCGGCGACATCGCCGTCGGTGCCAAGCTGCCCTCAGAGCGCGAGCTCGCGATCCAGTTCGGCGCGAGCCGCAACGTCGTCCGGGAGGTGCTGCGACGCCTGGAGGCGCAGAGCCTCATCGAGGTGGCGCCCGGGCGCGGCTCCTTCGTCAGCGAGCACTCCTCGGCCCAGGCCCGCGGCTACGACGCGCTCTACCGCGCGGAGCGGCCGACAGCCCGGCACCTCATCGAGGCGCGCATCCCGCTCGAGGTCGAGATCATCGGGCTCGCGACCGAGCGCGCGACCGAGGCCGACATCGCCGCGATGACCGTCGCCAACGACCTGCTCCTCACGGCGCAGGACGTCGTCACACAGGCACGCGCCGACCTCGACTTCCACGACGCGATCGCGGCGGCCTCGGGCAACCCTGTGCTGCGGATCATGCTGTCGTCCATCAGCGGCATGATGTTCGAGATGATGCTGCGGTCCAACTCTGACCCGTCGATCGGTGAGCCGGGCGTCCCCCACCACCCGGAGATCCTTGAGGCGGTCAAGGCCCGCGACGTCGACCTCGCCCGCCACCGCATGCGTGAGCACCTGTCCCTCGGCCTGCGCACCTACGGCGCCGACCTCGACGTGTCCCTCGACGTCATGGCCACCCGGCACATCGAGACGCTGCTCCGGAGTCAGCAGGGCGGGTGAACCCCTGCGCAGGACGGCGGCTGACACCGGGGCCGAGGGGCATCCGAAGGTTGCCAGGTCGCGGGCGGCTCAGAGGGCAGCGCACCGTGATGTGGGAGAGCCCCCGACCGCTGGCGGTCGGGGGCTCTCCTGGTCGAGCAGGTGCGTCGTGCAGGTGCTCAGCGTGCCGACGTGGTGAACCGTCGGCGTCCGGCGAGGAGCAGAGCGCCCGAACCGAGGAGCACGCTGACGAGCAGCGCGGACGAGCCGAGCTCGGCGCCCGTCGCGGCGAGCGGGGCTGCCGTGACCGTGGCCGGTGTGGCCGGTGTGGCCGGTGCTGCCGGTGGGGCGACCACGGGAGCAGGCGCTGCGGGTGCCACCGGTGCGGCGACGGGGACCGTGACGATCGGACCTGTCGCCACGGGGACCTCGGCGGGAGTTGTGCCCTCGGTGACGGTCACGGAGATCTCGGCCCAGCGGCCCGAGGTCCCACCGGTCGCCTGGACGTGGTGCTCGCCTGCGGGCACGCCCGCCGGGAGCGCGACGACCAGGGTCGCGACGCCGTTCTCGTCGGCCACGGCGGTCCCCAGGAAGACGGGGTCGGAGTGCAGGAAGAACGCGACAGTCTCGAAAGGCTCGAAGTCGCGGGCCACGAGCGTGATCTTCTTGCCGGTCACGAGGGTCGTGGTCGACCCGGTGAGGTCGGCGTCCGGGGTGGACGAGCCCCTGGCGGGCTCACCGGCGACGACGATCCGGACGGTGTGCGCTGTCGCGTCGAGGGTCTTCGAGGCCGCGGTCTCGACCACGATCTCGTGCGTGCCGAGGTCGAGGACGGGCACGGTGACGGTGACGTCGCCGGAGGCGGGGACGGGGATGTCGACAGGCTCTCGGGTCCCGGTGATCCGCAGGGCTGCGGGACGGTTCTCGGCAGGCAGGCCCACCGTGAAGGTCGCCGGGGTGCCGACGGTGGTGGTGACTGTCGCGGGGACGGTGACCTTCGGGGTCACGGGGGGCACCGTGACGGGCGGGGCTCCGACGGTCGTCGAAGAGATGCCGAAGGACTCCTTGAAGCGCTCGTCCCCGGAGTAGGAGGCGTCGACTGTGTAGTCGCCCGGCTGCGTGCCGTCGAAGACGACGGTCGCGACGCCGTCGACCAGGGCGGCCTCCTTCTGCATGCCCTTCGTGCCGAGCCTGACGAGGACTGTGCCCGTCGGGTGGACGACCTCGGCGACGCCGGCGAAGGTCGGCAGCTGAGCGCGCTCGACGGTCACCGTGATCTCGACGCGCGGGCTGCTGATCTTGGGCACGTCGACCGTGACGGTGGTGGGTGCCTTGGCCGCCGGCCGGGGTGCCTCGACGACCATCTGCATGCCCTCGGACACGCCCTTCGAATAGCTCTTGTCACCCGAGTAGGTGGCGATGACGTCCCTGTAGACCCCGGGCACCAGGCCCGAGACGACCAGGGAGACGGCGCCGCCGTCGAGCTCGGTGGCCGTGCCGAGGGGCTTCCCGCCGTCGTAGGTGAAGGTGATCGTGCCTCGAGGGGTCGAGAGCTCCGGGGCCTGGACGACCTGGGCCGTCAGGGTGACCTCCGAACCAGTCACGAGCGGGGGGACGGGCGCGAGGACGTCGGACTTCCACCTGACGCGGATGTCCTGGACCAGGGAGACGGACTCCTTGAGGTTGAGGTCCGTCGAGCCGCTGTAGGTCGCCATCAGCTCGTGGTGCCCGGGTGCGGCGTCGATGAGCGCGGAGGCTGTGCCGTCGACGACCGGCGACGCGGGGACGATCGGCGTGCCGTCGAGGGAGAACGTGACGCTCCCTCCGGTGACCGGCATGCTCTCGCTGAAGACCACGGCCTGGGCCTCGATCTTCTCGCCCGGCTCAACGACGTTCGAGAACACGTTGAGGCCTGTCGTCGTCCCGCGGAGCTCGGGCACGTCGGAGACCACGGCGACCTGCTGAGGCTGGCTCCGGACGTCGTCGATGTCGGAGTACCTGCACACCGCGACGAGACCGTGGGTCCCGGGGGTCGCGAAGGTCACCCACGCGTCGTAGTAGCGCTGCGACCCGTCGCCGCCGCTCTCGTAGGCGGGGCCACCGCTCTCGTCAGAGGCCTCCCACGCCGCGCTGAGGAGCGGGAAGTCGACGTTCTCCGGACAGACGATCTCCGCCCTGTACTCCTTGCCGACGACGACCTCGCTCCCTGCGAGGGTGATCGAGGGCGTTGCGGGCACAGCTGCGGCGGGCAGCGCCGTGGCGGCGAGCGTGCCGAGCGCGAGCGGTGCGGCGAGGAGCGCGGCGACGAGCCGGTCGAGTCGGGTGGCGCGGGGCCGGGACGGGTGGGGAGCCGGGGTGCGACGAGTGCGCATGGCTGTCCTCCTGGGCGAAGGGTCGAGACTGCGGAGATGTCCGCTGCAGACGGTCTATCGGCAGGACCGCAGCGCCCGTGAGAGGTGCAGACGGTGGAAATCACGTCGAGAGACTCGCCTCGTCGCCTCGTCGCCTCGTCGCCTCGTCGCCTCGTCGCCGCTGGGCCGGCTGTGCAGCTACCGGCTGCGCAGCTGGTGCGGCCTGCGCGACCGGGCAGGCGCAGCGGGGTTGCGCGGCAGCGCAGACACCAGAGCCCCCGACCGTCGGACGGTCGAGGGCTCTGGAGATGGAGCTGGAGGACTCAGCCCGCGAGGGAGGCGAAACGTCGGCGACCGGCGAGCAGGAGCGCACCCGAGCCGAGCAGCACGCTGACGAGCAGCACGGTCGAGCCGAGCTCGGCACCTGTCGAGGCGAGCGGAGCAGCGACAGCCGGGACTGCTGCTGCGACGGGTGCCGCCGCGACGGGCGTCACGACCGGCACGGCGACCGGGACGGTGACGATCGGGGCCGTCACGATCGGAGCCGCGGTGACGGTGACCGGGATCTCCGCGGTGCGCAGCGAGGTGGCGCCTGTCGCGCGGACGTGGTGCTCGCCGGCGGGAGCACCCGCCGGGATCGCGACGACGAGGGTCGCGACACCGTTCGCGTCGGCGAAAGCGGTCCCGAGGAAGATCGGGTCGGAGTGCAGGTAGAAGCTGACCGTCTCCCCGGGGAGGAAGTCACGGGCGACCAGGGTGATGGTCCCACCCACGGGCAGGGTCGAGGTCGAGCCGGACAGGTCCGGCGCGGGCGCTGCCGGCGGTGTGACGACGGGCGGGGTGACGACCGGCGCGGTGACCGTGGTCGTCGCGTAGCCGTAGCCCACCTCGAAGTACTGGTCACCGGCGTAGGAGGCCTCGACCTCGTAGGTGCCCGGTGCCACGCCGTCGAAGACGACGCTCGCGGTCCCGTCGACGAGGGTCACCTTCTGACGCGGTCCACCCTTGCCGAGCGTGATGGCGACGGTGCCGGACGGGGTCGCGACACTCGTGGCGCCCATGGAGGTCTCGTGCATGCCGGGCTCGACCTTCACCGTGACCGGGACCTGCGTGCCGGTGATCGCGAGGGGGACGCCGACCGTGACGGCGGATGCGTTCTTGACCGGTGTGGTGGGGATCGGCGGGTCGACGATCATGTCGCGGTACGCGCTGCCGCCGTCACCGTAGTTCTCGTCGCCCGAGTAGATCGCGATGACGTCCTCGTAGACGCCGGGGGCGAGGTCGGGGAGCTGGAGGACGGCTGTGCTGTTGACGAGCTGGACCTTGCCCAAGATCGCACCCTCGCTGTACCTGAAGGTGATCGTCCCGGTCGGGGCCGGGAAGTCGGGTGCCTGCACGACGGCTGCGTGCAGCGTGGTCTGCGGTGCGCGGACGCGGTCGGGGATCGCGGCGGTGACGATCGACGTCGTCTTGACCCAGACGTTCTTGGTCTCGGTCGAGGACTTGTAGAGCTCGGTGCCGGAGTACGTGGCGGTCACGGCCCAGCTGCCGGGCCCCGGGTTGGGGATGTCCGTGACCGCGTAGCCATTGCTCTGGAGCGGGACCGGGGAGCCGACGGCCTGCCCGCGCAGTGAGAACTGGACAGACCCGCCCTGCGCGATGCCCGCTGTGCCGACGACCTTGGCCTCGACGCTGATCGGGTTGCGAGGTTCGACGGCGGCCGGGAAGAAGCGGATCGCGGTCGTGGTGTCCTCGACGACGAGGGGTGCCGGCTCGACGTCGACGTACGTCGGGAACTGGATCGAGCCGCCCTCAGCGAGCTCGCAGGTGACCATGAGCTCCTGGTCTCCGACCGCGTCGAAGACCACCGTCGCGGAGTAGTTCTTGGTGCCGTCGTTGCTCCGGGCGAAGACCGCCTCGCCGTGACGTCCACCGGTGATCTCCCAGATCGCGCCGACCGACGGGAGCATCTCGTCGTCCGGGCACGTGATGAGGATGGGGAGGTCCTTGCCGACGACGACAGGACTGTCGTAGGCGACCTGTCCGCCCCATGGCTCGGCCGCGGCCGGCAGCGCCGTGGCGGCGAGCGTGCCGAGGGCGAGCGGCGCGGCGAGGAGCGCGGCGACGAGGCCGCGGAGTCGGGTGGCACGGGGCCGGGACGTGTGGGGAGCCGGGGTGCGACGTGTGCGCATGGCTGTCCTCCTGGGACAAGGGCCGAAGCGGCGGAGACGTCCGCTGCTGACGGTCTATCGGCAGGACCGCTGCACCCGTGAGAGGTGCCGGCGGTGGAATCTCATATCCGGAGACGCCAGAGCCCCCGACCGTCGGACGGTCGAGGGCTCTGGAGATGGAGCGGGAGGGTTCAGCCCGCGAGCGCACCGAACCTGCGTCGCCCGACGACCAGGAGCACGCCCGACCCGAGCAGCACGCTGACGAGCAGCGCGGTCGACCCGAGCTCGGCGCCGGTCGACGCGAGCGGAGCCGCAGGCACGACCACGGCCACGACCGGCGCGGTGAGGACCGGGGCGGCGGCGACGGGTGCTGCGGCGACGGGCACCGTCACGACAGGTGCCGTGACGACCGGCGGGGTGACGACCGTGACGTCCGCGATGACCGTCACCGGGATCTGGGCCGTCCGCAGGGAGGTCATCCCGGTGGCCTCGACGTGGTGCTCACCGGCCGGGACCCCGGCGGGCAGGGCGACGACCAGCGTCGCGACGCCGTCGGCGTCGGCCTCGGCGGTGCCGAGGACGACCGGGTCAGAGTGCAGGACGAACTCGACGGTCTCGCCGGGCAGGAACCCGCGCGCGACGAGCGTGATCTTCTCGCCAGGCGCGAGCGTCGTGGTCGACCCGGTCAGGTCCGGCGTCGGAGTGACCGGGGGTGTGACGACCGGAGCCTCGACGACTGTGGGGGTGACGTCGGAGGCCGCCCAGTAGAAGTCGTCGCCCGAGTAGGACGCCTCGACCTCGTAGGTGCCAGGAGCCGGCGCGTCCACGGTGAAGGTCGCGACGCCGTCGACGAGCGTCGCCGTGTACGGCGTCCCTCCCTTGACGAACCTCACGGTGACAGTGCCTGTCGGGGTCGACGGGACCGGGCTCGCGGCCGTCACGTCGGCGAGGGTCCAGATGACCTCACCGGTGACGGCGACCGACACCTCGACCTTCGGCGTCGAGATCTTCGCCGGGACGGTGAGCTTCACGGTCGGTGTCGCCTTGAAGGTCTGTGCAGGGTTGACCGTCATGGTGGTCCGACCGCTGCTCGCGCCGCCGTAGGAGCCGTCGCCGGAGTAGACGGCGTAGACGTCGTCGTAGACGCCCGGTGCGAGACCGGGGAGCTCGAGGACGGCCTCGCCGGCCACGACGGTGGCGGTCCCGAGGATCGCACCCTCGCTGTACCCGAAGGTCACGGTCCCGGTCGGTGCCGGGAAGCCGGAGACCGGGACGGGCGTGGCGCGGAGCACCGTGTGCGGGGCGCGGACCATGTCGGGGACGACTGTCGTGACGGTGGTCGGGGTCTTGACCCAGACCGTCGAGTCGGAGACCGAGGCCTCGAGGATCTCGGTGCCGTAGTAGGCGGCCTCGACGGTGTACGCGCCCGGTGCGAGGCCGGGGATCGTCAGCGTGGCGACCCCGTCAGTACCGACGTCCCGGCCGCCGAGCTCGAGGGCGCCGATCGAGAAGTTCACGGTCCCCTCGGTGACGGGCCCGGAAGCCGTGGTGACCTTCGCGGAGACCGTCACGTCGCCACCCGGTTCGACCCGCTCAGGGGTGAACGAGACGGCCGTGTCGGTCGCGACGGTCTCGTACCGCACGTGGATGAGCACGTTGGTCGAGCTCGAGGGGGCTGTGGTCCCGTCGACCGCGGCGTACTCGCAGGTGAGGAAGAGCAGCTGGATGCCGGAGGCGCCGAAGGTGACGTCGCGCGAGAAGGTGAGATACCCGCTGCCCGGCGTCGGGTTGGTCACGCGTTGCGAGGCCTGGTCTCCGGCCTGCCACAGTGCGCTCGCCACGGGTTGGTCGGCGCGGTCCACGCAGGTGAACGATGCCGTCGAGGCGACGCCGACGATGGCTTCCTGGCTGTGCGAGATGGTCGCCGGGTCTTCGTCTGCGGTCGCAGGCAGCGCCGTGGCGGCGAGCGTCCCGAGCGCGAGAGGGAGGGCGAGGGCGGCGGCCGCGAGACGGCGCAGGCCCTCGGTTCGCCGACGGGACGGGTGGGTCGCCTGGGTGCGACGAGTGCGCATGGCTGTCCTCCTGGGACATGGGCCGAGGCTGCGGAGACGTCCGCTGCTACCCGTCTATCGGCACGGGCGCTCGCGGTCTGCAGGTTCCACGGGACTGGTGTCACCCTGTGGACTTTGATACGGTCCAACTGGTCCTACCAGTTGGACCAGTGGTCTCGTCGGGCAGCGAGGTCCGCAGCACCACGTCAGACGACCGGCACCACGACCGCCGGAGCAGCACCCCAGAGCTCCACCCCAGAACGCCACCACCAGAGCACGAGGCCCCGCGACGCTGCGGGCCAGAGAGCGACGAGGATGACGATGTCCCTGATCCGCCCCGCCACCGGCACGACCGGCGGTCCGCGCAGCGTGAGCGGCGGGCGCCCGAGCGAGCCGCTCACAGGCCCCGCGCTCACGAGCGCCCCGCTGTCCCGCAGGTCTTTCGGCAAGCTGCTCGTGGCTGCCGCCGGCACCGCCGCGCTCACAGCCTGCTCACCCCGCAGCGGCACCCCGAGCCCTGACGCACCCCTGCGCGTCATGGCCATCAACCACGTCTGGTCGCAGGCGATCTCGGCCTACTTCCCCGAGTTCGAGGACATGATCGGCCGCCGCGTCTCCATGCAGATGCTCACCGCCGACCAGCTGTCCAACTCCTACAACGTCAAGCTCAACGCCTCGGCGACGGACATCGACGTGATGATGGTCCGCGCCCTGCAGGAGCAGCTGCTCTTCGCGCGCAACGGCTGGATGGCCGACCTCACCGACCGCGTCGAGGACACCGCCTTCGCCTGGGACGACTTCCAGCAGGCGCCGCGCGACCGCTCGATCACCCGTGGGAACGTCCTCAGCGTCCCGGTCGTCACCGAGCGTCCTGCGCTCTACTACCGCAAGGACCTCGTCGAGGGCCTCGGCGGGGCGCCGCAGACCCTCGACGACCTGCTGGCGATGTCCCTCGAGCTCGCCGACCGTGACAACGGCCAGTTCGGCTTCGTCGGTCGTGGGCAGCGCGCGGGTGCGGTGAGCCAGTGGTCGAGCTTCCTCTACTCCTTCGGCGGCGACTTCACCCTCGACGACGGCTCGTCGGGCATCGGCACGCCCGAGGCCGTCGCGGCTTACGAGTACTACGGCCGGCTGCTGCACGAGGCCGGTCCGCCCGGAGCCACCAACATGAGCCTCGAGCAGGCCATGCCGATCTTCGCGCAGGGCAAGGCCGCCTTCTACGTCGACGCCGACGCGATCTACTCCAACTTCCTCGACCCGTCGATCTCGACGGTCCAGGAGACCGTCGGCTTCGCGCCCTTCCCGGCCGGCCCGGCAGGCTCGAGGCCGCACAACATCCCGTCGTGGAGCATCGGCGTCAACGCGTTCTCGCGGATGCAGGACGACGCGTGGGCCTTCGTGCAGTGGGCCTCGAGCCCGGAGATGGTCGCCCGGCTCCAGGCCGAGGGCATCCCCGGCGCACGCCAGTCGGCGTGGTCGGACCCCGAGACCCTCGCCTCCTTCCCGCCCGAGCTCGCCGAGACCATGCGGATCAACGCCGAGAACGGTATCGGCCACGACCGCCCCGAGGTCATCCAGGTCGGGCGCGCCCGCGACATCGTCGGCCGTCCGCTCGTCGCCGGGATCCTCGGCGAAGACGTCGGGCCCGTCGCGGCCGACGCCGACGCGGAGTTCCGCGACTTCCTCGACCGTGACAACCGTCAGCAGGAGTTCTGATGAGCCGCAGCACGACGGACGCCCCGTCGATCCCCGACACCACCCCTGCCCCGATCGCGAGCACCGGGCGCAGCCCGCGGGGGCCCAAGGCCCCGCGCACCTTCGAGCAGGCGAACCGCCGGCTCAAGTGGCTCATGCTCTCCCCGGCGCTCGCCTTCGTCGGCCTGATGATCGTGTTCCCGCTGATCTTCACCGTGAACCTCAGCTTCACCGACGCCTTCGGTGCCGTGAACGCCGACAACCGGTACATCGGCCTGCAGAACTACGCCGACGCGCTGACCGACGCCCGGCGGTTCTGGCCCGCAGCCTGGCGCACCGTGATCTTCACCGTCGTGGCGGTGACCCTCGAGGTGGTCCTCGGGCTCGCCCTCGCGATGCTCATGCGCAAGGCCTTCCGCGGCATGCGCGTGGTCCGCACGGTCCTCATGATCCCGCTGCTCGCGACGCCTGTGGCGATCGGCATCCTCTGGCTGCTGATCCTCGACCCGACCAACGGGATCGCGAACCACCTGCTGGGCTTCGTCGGCATCCCGCCGCAGGAGTTCCTCGGCTCGGTCAGCCAGTCGCTGCCCACCCTCATGCTCATCGACGTGTGGCAGTGGACGCCCATGATGACCCTGCTGCTGCTCGCCGGGCTCACCACCCTGCCCGAAGAGCCTGAAGAGGCCGCCCGCGTCGACGGGGCGACAGCCTGGCAGCGGTTCCGGCACATCATCCTGCCGATGCTGTGGACCACGCTGCTCACGGCGCTCGTGCTGCGCGCGGTCGACGCCCTCAAGACCTTCGACATCCTCTACGCCACCAAGGGCGCCGGGGGTGGCTCGAGCTTCGAGGTCGAGACCCTCAACGTCTACGCCTACGGCCTGACCTTCGACTACCAGGAGTACGGCCTCGCCTCGGCGGTCCTCGTCCTGTTCACCCTGTTCATCATCGGTGTCGTCGTCCTGCTGCGGCTCCGCTCCGGAAGGAAGTCCGCATGAGCACCGTCGCCACGCGAGCTGCCGGGTCACCCGGGCCTGCGGCCACCACCCGCCCGCCCGTCGTCCTGCGCCCACCGCGCCGTTCCCCGTGGGGGTGGCTCCGGGCGCTCGCGATCACCGTCGTCTCGCTGATCTTCGCGATGCCCGTCGTGTGGATGATCGCCGCCGCCCTCAAGACGAACGTCCAGGTGACAGACCCGAGCGTCGGCCTGATCTTCTCCCCGACGCTCGAGAACTTCCGCAGCATCCTCGCCGACGGCGAGATCCTGCGGTCGATGGGCAACTCGCTCATCGTCGGCGTCGCGTCGACAGCGCTCTCCGTGGTCATCGCGGTACCGGCAGCCTGGGCCGTCGGACGCTTCTCGATGCAGCGGACCGGGTCGGTCGTGCTCGTCGCGCGCATCGTGCCGGCCGTCTCGCTGCTCGTGCCCTGGTACTACCTCTTCGCGCAGGTGGGCCTCGTCGGCACCTACACGGTGCTGATCCTCAGCCACATGTTCGTCTCGGTGCCGCTGATCTTGTGGATCATGATCGGGTTCTTCGAGGGGCTCCCGGTCGAGCTCGAAGAGGCTGCCCGGACCGACGGCCTCACGGCCTTCGGGGCCTTCTGGAGGATCGCCCTGCCGCTCGCGGCACCCGGGACGGCGACGGCCTCGGTCCTCGCCTTCATCTTCAGCTGGAACAACTTCATGTTCGCGCTGATCCTCGCCGACGAGAACACCAAGACCATGCCCGTGACGCTGTTCAGCTTCATCTCGTACGCGAGCACCGACTGGGGTGGTCTGATGGCCGCAGCAGCCCTGATGACCGTGCCGGTGGTCCTCGCCGCGGTCTTCGGGCAGAAGTACCTCGTCGCCGGGCTCACCGCCGGAGCGACGAAGGGCTGAGCCCGGCTCGACCACGCAGCACCGCACCACTCGCCACACACCACAGGAAGAGCGCAGAACCTCATGAAGATCGTCGACGCCCAGGTCATCGTCACCAACCCCGGACGCAACTTCGTCACCCTGAAGATCACCACCGACACCGGGTACACAGGGCTCGGGGACGCGACGCTCAACGGCCGCGAGCTGTCGGTCGTGTCGTACCTGCGGGACCACGTGGCACCGTTGCTCATCGGCACAGACCCGCACCGCATCGAAGACACCTGGCAGCTCCTCTACCGCGGCGCGTACTGGCGCCGCGGCCCGGTGACCATGGCCGCCATCGCCGCGGTCGACGTCGCGCTGTGGGACATCAAGGCCAAGGTCGCCGGTCTGCCGCTCTACCAGCTGCTCGGCGGCGCGAGCCGTGACCGCGTCCGCACCTACGGCCACGCCAACGGCGCCGACCTGCCCGAGCTCTTCGACTCGGTCCGCGCGCGTCTCGCCGAGGGCTACACGGCCGTCCGCATCCAGACGGGCGTCCCCGGGCTCAAGACCGTCTACGGCGTGCACCAGGGCACCGCGATCGCCGAGGCCGACGGGGTCGCGGGTGCCCCGCGCCTCGACCAGACGGCTCGACCCGTCGTCGAGGACTGGGACACCCGCGCCTACCTGCGGCACATCCCGACGGTCTTCGAGGCCGTCCGCAACGAGTTCGGTCCCGAGATCCCGCTGCTGCACGACGCCCACCACCGCCTCACGCCGATCGAGGCGGCGCGCCTGGGCAAGTCCCTCGAGCCCTACGACCTCTTCTGGCTCGAAGACTGCACACCGGCGGAGAACCAGGACGCACTGCGCCTGGTGCGCGAGCACACCACCACCCCGCTCGCGATCGGCGAGGTGTTCAACACGGTCTTCGACTACCAGACCCTCGTGGGGGAGCAGCTCATCGACTACGTGCGGTCAGCCGTGACGCACTTCGGCGGGGTGTCACCGCTGCGCAAGCTCTTCGACTACGCCGCGCAGCACAACATCAAGAGTGCGATCCACGGCCCCGAGGACATCTCGCCCGTGGGCATGGCCGCGGCGATCCACCTCGACCTCGCGATCCACAACTTCGGCATCCAGGAGTACTCGGGCTACACCGACCGCACGCACGAGGTGTTCCAGCACGCCTTCACCTTCACCGACGGACACCTGCACCCGGGCGAGACGGCCGGCATCGGCGTCGAGCTCGACGAGGAGATGGCCGCAGGCCACCCCTACGCCCCGGCGTACCTCCCGGTGAACCGCCTCGCCGACGGGACCGTCCACGACTGGTGACGTGACGGCGGGTCCGCTCGCCCGACCGCGAGGTCGCCCGCCCGACCGCGAGGTCGCCCGCCTGGCCGCGAGGTCGTACGGACACGCCAGAAGACCGGGTCGAGAGCTGAGATCTGGCGTGTCCGTACGACCTCGTGCCTCGGGGTACGACCTCGTGCCGGACGGTGAGACCTCGTGCCGTCCCGATCCGGGGGGAGTCGTGCGGGGGGGGGGGGGGGGGGGGGGGGGGGGGGGGGGGGGGGGCGTGGCTGGTGCTGCGCCTTCCCGCCGACCGAAGGGCGTCCACCATGACGACGATCGTCCACCTCGAGATCCAGATCCACCCCGACCACCTCGCCGACGCCGCCGAGCACCTCAGCGCGACGCTGGCCGCGACGCGGGCGTGGCCGGGCAACGAGGGCCTGGAGGCTCTGGTCGACGACGCCGACCCCGGTCACGTCCTCGTCGTCGAGCGGTGGGCGACCACCGCGGACCACGACGCCTACGCGGCCTGGCGCACGACCCCCGAGGGGCAGGGTCGCCTCGGCGAGATCCTCGCCGCCCCGCCGGTCAAGACCGTCTACTCCGAGCGCCTGCCGCTCGCTCTCTGACCTGCGTCACCTGGCGGACGTCCGGTCGGACGGACGTCCGCCGGACCGCTGGTCATCCGTTCGTCCGGACGGCTGTCCGACTGTCCGCTTGCCGCCGTTGGTCCGCACGCCTGCCGCACCGACCTGCGTCTACGCCTGGGTCGCCTGGGCGTCCCGTCCCGCCCCCGCCGCCCGGGCGAGGATCTCGCGTCCTGCCGCGCGCGCGACCGCGAAGGGCTCGGAGAACGTCGCCGTCCCGACGGTGACGATCGCGCCCTCGTAGAACAGCATGAGCATCTGCGCGACCCCCTCCGGGTCGGCGACCCCGGCCTCGCGGCACAGCTCGGCGAAGACGCCGAGCTGCCACACCTTCTGCCGGGTGACCTCCTGCGCGATCGGGTCCGAGAGGTCGGCCGTCTCGGCGCGCGCGTTGATCGCCGCGCACCCCCGCGGGCTGTGGTCGTCGGACCACGCGGCCGCCGCGTCGAAGACGAGGAGCGGCCTGTCGAGTCCCGTCGCCTCGGAACCGGCGACGAAGCCGTCGAGGAACTCTCGCCACCGCCTGTCGCGCCCCTGCAGGTAGGCGACGACGAGGGCGTCCTTCGAACCGAAGCGTGCGTAGAGCGTCTTCTTGGTGACGCCCGCGGTCTCGGCCACCAGGTCGACCCCGACGGCATGGATCCCACGCTCGTAGAACAGCTCAGACGCGGCGTCGAGCACGCGCTGGGCGGCCGGCGTGAGGACGGGAGCGGCGGGAGGAGTCTGCATCTGAGCCACTCTACCGATCTGTAGAGCACCAGGTATACCGATCTGTATAGTCACCGGTATGACTAAACAGATCGGTATACCTGCCGTCGTCGTCCCCGCCCTGCTCTCGGTCGTCTTCGTGCTCTGCTGGTCCTCCGGGTTCCTCGTGGCCGCCGTGGACGTCGGCGCACCTGTCGCCACCCTCCTCACCTGGCGCTTCGCGGTCGTCGTGCTCCTGCTCGCCGCCGCGACCGGGGTGCTCCGTCGCCGGCGTCAGCACCAGACGCCCCCGCGCGACGAGCTCGGGCGGCACGGGCTCGTCGGGCTGTTCTCCCAGGTCGGGTACGTCGTGCCGATCTACGTCTCTGTGGGGCTCGGGGTGAGCACGGGGACCACGGCGCTCATCGACGCCGTCCAGCCGCTCGTCGTCGCGACTCTCGTCGGACCGGTCCTCGGGCTCCGGGTCCGCGGCGCGCAGTGGGCGGGCCTGGCCGCCGGGGCGGTGGGCGTCGCGCTCGTGGTCTCCGCGGACCTCGGGTCGGGGACGGCGTCCTGGTGGGCCTACCTGCTGCCGCTCGTCGCGATGGCGAGCCTCGTGGCCGCGACCCTCGTCGAGCGTCGCCACCCGTCCGAGGCCTCCGTGGTCGACACGCTCCTGCTGCACGCGACCGTCGCGCTCGTGGTCATCGGCGGGTTCGCGCTGCTCACGGGACAGGCCGTGCCCCCGACGACGGCCGTCTTCTGGGGGACCGTCGCCTTCGTGGCCGTCTCACCGACCCTCGCCGCCTACGGGCTGTACTGGTACCTCGTGCGACGCCTCGGGATCACCGTGCTCAACGCGCTGCTGTTCTGCGTGGCACCGACGACAGCCGTCGCGGGGGCCCTGCTCTTCGGCGAGCCGCTCACGCCGCTGACAGTCGCCGGGCTCGCGCTCTGCGCTGCAGGTGTCGGCGTCGTCATCACGAGCGAGGCACGAGGTCGGCGTCCTTGCGCCGTCCCCGCGCGCGACCTAGTCTCCTGAGGGCGCTGTGGTGCGCCTCCCGACCTCCTAGGAGCACACTCATGGGCGCCCCCGCCGGCTGGTACGACGACCCGCAGGACCAGCAGCTGATCCGGTACTTCGACGGAGAGAGCTGGACCACGCAGACGGCCCCGCGTCCCGGCGCGAGCCAGCCGTCGTCGCCGGCGGCCCAGCCCTCGTCGCCCGCCGCCACCCACGACGCACGCCCGGCGTGGGTGCAGGGTGCCCAGCAGCCCGCCCAGGGCCAGCAGCCCGGCGCGCAGAAGACACCCTCGTGGCAGGCTGGTGCCCAGCAGCAGGGCCAGCAGCCCGCGCAGAGCCAGCCGTCATGGCAGGCACAGCAGGCACAGCAGGCACAGCAGGCACAGCAGGCACAGGCCCGCCAGCCGCAGCAGCCTCAGTCGCCGACCGCCGGCTTCCAGTTCGGCGGCGCCCAGCAGGTCCCGACCGCCGACGCCGCCCCCTCGCAGGGCACCCCCAAGTCCGTGAAGATCGGCATCCTCGCGGCGTTCCTGGCCTGCCTCGCGATCTTCGCCCTCGGCTACGCCATGACCGACCGCGAGTCCGGCGACGGCCTCTCGGCCTCCGAGCTGGGCATCTCCGGCCTCGGCTGCCCGGAGCTCGTCGACGAGTACGTCGGTCTCTCCGCCTCGGACCCCGACGACCAGCGCCTCGTCTCCGCGAGCGGTGGCTCCGAGGACCGCAGTGCTGTCGGTGACGTCAAGGCGCCGACGGGCAACGGTCAGAACTTCGTGTTCAGCTGCGAGTACCCGACCGCCGAGTGGGCCGACGGCAGCCAGTCGGGCCTGTCCCTCGAGGTCCGCGTCGACAAGAACCTCGACCTCTACATCGGCGCCGCGAAGCGCTGACGTCCGTCGAGCTCAGCGGCGGTCTGCCAGGAACCGCGTCGGAGGCCCTGTGCGGCACCACCACCGGTGGTGCCGACAGGGCCTCCGTCGGATGGCCTGTGCGACACGGAGGTCGAGCAGGTGACCGGCTAGAGAGCCGCAGCCGCCGACGACGCCTCGTCGAGCGAGGCCAGGTATGCCGCGTTCCCCCGCACCGCAGGCTTGTACCTGTCGAGGTCCTCGGACTCCACGTGGTCCGCGAGGAGCAGCAGCACGCTCGCCAGGGCTGTGCTGGGACGCCCGGCAGCATGCAGGCTCAGCGACTCGAAGACGCCGAGGGCAGCAGACTCCGGGAACTCGGTCCGGGCCTGGGCGAAGAGCGCGAGGGAGTCCTCGACGCGCCCGACGTTGCGCAGCGTGCTGCCGTGCTGCAGGTAGCACCGTCGGCGGAGGTCTCCCTCGAGCCCTTCTGCCGTCGCCTGCTCGTACAGGCCGAGGGCCCTCTCTTCGTCGCCGGCCGTGTCGTAGGCACCGGCGAGCTCGTAGAGGACGCGGGCGTCGTGCGGGTGCTCGGCGTGCAGCGGCAGCAGGGCGGCGATCGTCGGCGCCATGTCGTCACGGTCACGAGCTGCGAAGATCCGGTCCAGCTCGTCGTACAGCTCTCGGGTCGTGCTGGTCTCTCTGGTCACTCGTGTCATGGTGCCCTCCAGCGGCCCACTCTTCCACGGTCACGCCGGCTGGCCCCCGCCACGCGAGGACGACCGACGGGAATGCTGCGGCCCGCGCGCCGGTTGACACGAGCATGACTGCTCCCCTCAAGGTCGACATCTGGTCGGACATCGCCTGCCCCTGGTGCTACGTCGGCAAGCGCCGCTTCGAGGAGGCCCTCGTGGCCTTCGACGCGACAGGCGCCGCGCGCCCCGTCGAGATCGAGTACCACTCCTTCGAGCTCGCGCCCGACACCCCCGTCGACTTCGACGGCTCCGAGGTGGACTTCCTCGCCGGTCACAAGGGCATGCCGCGCGAGCAGGTCGCGCAGATGCTCGGTCAGATGACCGAGGTCGCCGCGTCGGTCGGCCTGAGCTACGACTTCGACGCGCTCCAGCACACCAAGACCCTCAAGGCCCACGAGCTGCTGCACCACGCCAAGGCGCAGGGCGTCCAGGGCGAGATGAAGGAGCGCCTGCTGCGCGCCTACTTCGAAGAGGGCCGTCACCTCGGGCGCATCGACGAGCTCGTCGCGCTCGCGGCCGAGGTCGGCCTCGACGCCGACACCACTCGTGCTGTCCTCGAGTCCGGTGAGCACGCCGGCGACGTCGCCCAGGACATCGCCCAGGCGCAGGCCTACGGCATCCAGGGTGTGCCCTTCTTCGTCGTCGAGGGCACGTACGGCGTGAGCGGCGCGCAGGAGCCCGCAGTGTTCGTGCAGGTCCTCGAGAAGGCCGCGGCCGACGCCGACGTCCCGGCCGACGCCGCCAGCCGTGGCTGACGACCGCACCTCGGCCGTGCCCGCCGACGCGGCGGGCACGGCGCCGAGCGGTGGGTGCGAGGGCGGCGTGGCGCTCGCCGTCCCGCAGGTCCAGGTGATCCCCGCCTTCCAGATGCTCGGCTCGGACGACGTCGGCGTGTGCGTCGACGGCGTCTGCGCCGTGCCGGCACCGTCGACCGCCACGGAGCCCGCAGCCTCGACCGCGGATACCGAGCAGGACTGAGACTGCCAGGCGTCCGAGACGTCGAGGCCACCTGTCGCCTAGGCTCACCGGCATGACCACAGAGCAGCGCCCCGCGGCGCCCGACGCCACGAGCGCAGCCGCCGCGGCGCGAGCCCTCAACGAGGGTGCTGCAGCGGGCGAGGCTGTGGTCGGCGGCTCGACCGCGACCGTCGAGGAGACCGCCACGGTCACGAAGACCGCGGGCGCCGCGCAGACTGCGGACAGCGCCACCGACCCGGACCCCACGACGGTCCAGCAGGTCGGCACCGTCAGCCTCGGGGAGGCGGCGCGGCGCAGCTGGCACCGGTGGGCCTCGCACATCAACGACCCGCGCCTCCCGCCCGTGCCCAAGACCCCGCACTGGTGGTCGCTGCACGGTGTCGGCGCGTGGTTCGGCGTGATCTTCTACTCGTGGTCGATGAGCGCGTCCCTGCTCCCACGACCCTGGTACCTGCAGGCCCTCGCGACGGGCATCTGCGTGGCCCTCGGCTACGGGGTCGGGGTGAGCATCGCGACCCTGCTGCGCAGGCTCGGGTTCTCGCCCGACTGGAAGGCGAGCCGGCGCCGCTGGGCCTGGATCGTCCTGGCCGTCGTGACGGCTGTCGTCGTGCCGCTCGCCTTCTTCCTCGGCGGTCACGCCCAGACCGTGACGGCCGAGCTGGTCGGCATGCCCGTCGACAACCGCTGGTTCCACGTCCTGGCGATCCCGGTGGCGGCTCTCGTCGCGGTCGCCCTCATCGGGCTGTTCAGGGCCCTCATCCAGCTCGGCAAGATCTTCGCGCGCTTCGGCTCGCGCTTCGTACCCGTGCTCCCCGCCAAGATCTTCGGCACCGTCACGGCCGTGGTGGTCGCCGTGCTGCTCGTCCAGGACGGCGTGCTGCCCGGCATCCTGGCCGTCGGCGGACGTCTCGCGGCGCAGACCGACCAGGCGGACGTCCCGGGTGTCGAGCAGCCTGTCGAACCCGAGCGCTCCGGCTCGCCGGACTCGCTCGTCGACTGGGACGGGATGGGCCGCAACGGCAAGGTCTTCGTCGCGGGCGGCCCGACGGTCGACGAGCTCGAAGAGTTCAGCGGGGAGCCGGCGATGACGCCGGTCCGTGCCTATGCGGGGCTCGAGACCTCGGACGACCTGCGCGAGGTCGCGGCGACTGTCGTCGCCGAGCTCGCCCGCGAGGGCGGCTTCGACCGCGAGGTGCTGGCCGTCGCGACGACGACGGGCAGCGGCTGGGTCAACGAGGCCCCGAGCACCTCGCTCGAGTACCTGCACAACGGCGACACCGCGATCGCCGCCATGCAGTACTCCTACCTGCCGAGCCCGCTCGCCTTCATCGCCGACCGCGGGACCCCGGAGAACGCCGGGCGGGCGCTCTTCGAGGCCGTCTACGCGGTGTGGGACCAGATGCCCGAAGACTCACGGCCGAAGCTCGTGGTCTTCGGCGAGAGCCTCGGCTCCTACGGCGGGCAGGCCGCCTTCAGCGGCGTCGACGACATGGCCGCGCGGGTCGACGGTGCGCTGTGGATCGGCTCCCCGAACTTCTCCGAGCCGTGGGGCCGGATCACCGACGAGCGCGACGCAGGTTCGCCCGAGCGGCTGCCCGTCGTCGACGGCGGCGACCACGTGCGCTTCGTCGACACCCCTGACGGGCTGCCCGACCTCGGCCCGTGGGAGGCGCCGCGGATCGTGTACCTGCAGCACGCGACGGACCCTGTCGTCTGGTGGTCCCCCGACCTCATCCTCCGCCAGCCCGACTGGCTCAAGGAGGACCTCGCGCCCTCCGTGAACCCGGACATGCAGTGGTACCCCTTCGTCACCTTCTGGCAGGTGACCGTCGACATGGTGTTCTCGATCGACATGCCCGACGGTTACGGGCACAGCTACGAGCTCGGGACCGTCGACTCCTGGGCCGCCATCGTGCCGCCCGAGGGCTGGACCGCGGCCGACACGTCGGCGCTGCGCGAGTGGGTGGCGGCGCCCGGCGCCTAGAGCGGCTGGGTCTGCGGGCTCCCGAGGAGCCAGTCGACCACCTCGACCGCCGTCCAGGTGCCGGGGTGCTGCGCTGCCAGGCGCGTCGCCCCGTCGACGTCGACCCCCAGGGTGACCAACGGCGGCTCGACGTAGCCGTCGCCGCGCGTCTGGCCGAGCCCGACGTTCGCGGCGAGGGAGTTGCACAGGCAGGACCGCCCGACGGTGTCCGCGGCGTCGCCACCCTTGCGCTCGTACATGTGGACAGGTTCCGCGGGGCAGCGGTACGTGATGGACCCGTCGGTGCGCTCGAGCGGGGTCCGCAGGTAGCCGAGGTCGCAGAGCCTCGGGCGCTCGGCGACCACGGAGGCGTCGGAGAGGGTCGCCGGGAGCTGGACGACCTTGAAGGGGAAGCCTGTCGGCGAGGCGAGCGGGTCTGTCCGGACGTCGAGGGTGCCGGCCCGCAGCCGGGCGAGCACGTCGTCGCGGAGCGCAGGGTCGAGGCCGGACTCCTCGGCGAGGGCGAACAGCGTGCCGACCTGCACCCCGGTGGCGCCGGCCTCTTCAGCTGCTGCCAGCGCCTCGGGCGTCCCGTGCGCCCCGGCGAGCCAGAACGGCAGCCCGAGCTCGGCGACCTTCGACACGTCGGCCTGGTCGCGCGGCCCGAAGACTGGCTGACCTGTGTCGTCGAGGGTGAGCCGGCCGCGCGGCGGCGCGTTGTGGCCGCCCGCGGGCGGGCCCTCGACGACGAACCCGTCGGGACGGACCGTGTCGTCCCGCACGAGGTGCGCCGCGAGGGCGTGCGCGGAGACGATCGCGAGGAAGGTCGGCCGGACGAGGGGCTCGAGCGGGATGCCGAGGAGCGCCTCGGGGTCGAGGTCGACAGTGTGCCCAGACCCGCCGGTGACAGTCACCGGGAGCTGGACCGCCTCGTGCCCGGAGAGGTGGTCGAGCAGCCGGGGGATGTCCCGGGGGATCCCTGCACCCATGACCACGTAGTCGACGCCGGCGAGCATCGAGCCGTAGGTCGCGGTCGGGGTGGCCATCTGGACCTTCTCGAGGAAGTTGATGCCGACCAGGCCGTCGTGCCCCTCCTTGGCGAGCCACACCTCGACGAAGCTGCCGAGGACCATGAGCTCCTGGGCCAGCCGGGTCTGGCGCAGCGCGAGCCTGGGGACCGGTGCGTAGGGCTGACCTGCGCGGCGGCCGTCGGCCCTGAAGTACCGGGCCAGCACCCGCTGTGCGATGCGGGGGACGGGGAAGGCGCCGAGCGCACGTCGTGCGGCGCCGTCCTGGTCGCCGTCCTGCAGGCGTCGCGCGAGCACGAGGTCGAGGGCCGTCCCGGAGACGAGGCCGAGCTGGCCTGTGCGGGCGACGGCCGAGGCCAGCCGCCACGACGAGACGGCGACGCCCATCCCGCCCTGGATGACACGAGGGAGCGACCGGCCCGGGGTGGGCAGGGAGAACTGGAGTGCGGTCACGGATCGACCCCTCTGTCAGGCTACGGTGACGTAGGTTACTGAACCGTAGGTTCGAGGGGTGGGGCGGGCCCGGGACCAACGTCCCCGGCCCGCCCGGTGGTACGGGAACTGCTCGGCTACATGCCCATCGCGTGGACGCCGCCGTCGACGTGGACGATCTCGCCCGTCGTCGCGGGGAACCAGTCGGAGAGCAGCGCGGCCACGGCGCGGGCCGTGGGCTCGGGGTCGCTGACGTCCCAGCCGAGCGGGGCGCGCTCGTCCCAGCCGCCCTCGACGGCCTCGAAACCCGGGATCGACTTCGCGGCGGTGGTCTTGACCGGACCTGCTGCCACGAGGTTCACACGGATGCCGTGCGGGCCGAGGTCACGGGCCAGGTAGCGCGACGTGGACTCGAAGGCCGCCTTGGCGACGCCCATCCAGTCGTAGACCGGCCAGGCGACGCTCGCGTCGAAGGTCAGGCCGACGACAGAGCCGCCACCCGAGAGCAGCGGCTGGGCCGCCACGGCGAGGGACTTGAGCGAGAAGGCCGAGACCTGGAGGGCTGTGGCGACGTCCGCCCACTGCCCGGCGAGGAAGTTGCCGCCGAGCACAGACTGCGGGGCGAAGCCGATCGAGTGGACGACCCCGTCGAGGTGGTCCGCGTGCTCGCGGACGGCGTCGGCGAGCGCCGCGAGGTGGGCGTCGTCGGTCACGTCGAGCTCGACGACAGGAGCGGGGGCGGGCAGGCGCTTGGCGATCGCCTGGGTGAGGCGGAGCTGGCGCCCGAAGGACGTGAGGATCACCTGAGCGCCCTCCTGCTGGGCGAGGCGTGCTACGTGGAACGCGATCGAGTGGTCCGTGAGGACCCCCGTCACCAAGATCGTCTTGCCGTCGAGCAGGGCCATGCGGGTGTCCGTCCGTCGAGGGGTGGGGGCTGGGCTCATCTTCGCAGGTGCCGCGACAGCCGGGGACCGCCTCCCTAGGCTGGGTGCATGACGACGCAGATCACCTCGGCCCAGGACGTGCTCGACGACGGCTTCGTCCTCGTCTGCGACTACCAGCTCACCCTCGAGGGTGTCGTGGGGGAGGGGACGCCGTACGCGGCCGCCGCGGGTGGGCGGTACGACGTCGACCTCGCGGCCGGGACGCTCACCTTCTCCGGTGCAGGTGTGCCCCCTGTCGTGCTGCGCGCCCACCTGCTCGGGTCGGCCGCGCCGGGCCCCGGCACGTGGTTGTGGGCGTGGGGCAACGACGCCGGCTTCCCCGACGAGGTGCTCGCCTACGCCCGGCACGTGAGCGACTTCGGCAACCGCTACGGTCTCACCGAGCTCATCCAGGCCCAGCAGGAGCTACGCTCCTCTCCGCGCGAGGATGCCCGGCACTACGCGGCACTCGCGGCCACGGTCTGCGGCGGCATGACCACCTACACCTGCGTGGTCGGCGCGGGGACCGTGGTGGCGCTGCTGCTCGACGGGCCCGAGGTGACGCTGCCTGCGCCGAGCGCCGTCCGGGCTGCGGCCCTGCTGCCGGAGGTCGCAGCCTCGGGTGTGGTCGTGGACTGGCCTCGTGCCGTGTCGTCCTACGGCCGGATGCGGGGCTTCGGCGTCGAGGAGGCGGCCGGCGAGACGACGCTGCGCGCTGCGGACGGCGCTGTGGTCGCGACCTTCGACGACCTCGGGCGGCTCTCGAAGGTGTCGGGACGACTGGGCGGCTGAGCCACCTCAATACTTGACACTACAACTAATGAATGATCAACTAGTTCTTCCACACCCCGGAGGAGCACCCGCATGAGCCGCGACATGATCGACACGTCCACCTCGCCCGCGCAGGCCGACGCCCGCGCCGCCGAGCACGAGGCGCGCGTCCAGGCGCCGCACGCCCTCGGCGCCGTCGACCTGCTCGCCGCCGACACCTCGATGGACGCCGTGACGCTCTACGTCCACGACATCGACGCGATGGTCGCCTTCTACACCACGGCGATCGCCCTCGACGTCATCGCCCCCGCGGGCGGTGCCTCGTCGGCCGCCGCAGACCGCCGGTCCGGGATCGTCACCCTCGGCCGAGGCCGCACGCCGCTCGTCGTGCTCCGTCACGCCCCCGACATGCCCGCCCGCCGCCCGGGCGAGGCCGGCCTGTTCCACACGGCGATCCTCTTCCCGACGCAGGCTGCGCTCGCCGCGACCATGCTGCGCGTCGCCGAGCACGCCCCGCAGCTCTACACGGGCAGCGCCGACCACCTCGTCTCTGAGGCCTTCTACCTCGACGACCCCGAGGGCAACGGCATCGAGCTCTACGTCGACCGCTCCCGTGACCAGTGGTCCTGGCAGGGCAGCCACGTCGTCATGGACAACCGGCCGCTCGACCCCAACGGCTTCATCCGCACCCACCTGACCGACGAGGTCGCTGCGGCCCCGAACGCCCAGGACGCCGTCGTCGGGCACGTCCACCTGCAGGTCGGCGACGTCGAGCGCGCCCGCCAGTTCTACGTCGACACCGTCGGCTTCGAGGCCACCGCCGAGATGCACAGCGCGCTGTTCGTCTCCGCAGGCGGCTACCACCACCACATGGCCATGAACACGTGGTCCTCCATGGGCGCCGGTCCGCGCGCGGTGTCGCTCGGCCTCGGCGAGGTGTCGATCGTCGTGCCGACAGCGGACGACGTCAGCGCCCTGGCCGACAGGCTGCGGCACCACTCCGTGACCGTCGCCCACGAGGGTGCCGGAGGACCGGGCGCGCTGCTCCGCTTCGACGACCCGTGGCGCAACCGGATCGCGGTGTCGGCGGCGGCCTGACGCCGCCCTGGCGGGTGGTGCCGCGGGCGTCGTCCTGCGCAGACCGGTCGATCTGTGCAGGAGAACACCCACGGCCGTCGTGGCGCCTCTCGCGGACCGACACCCTCGAGAGGCATGACAGATGTCATGCCCTCACCAGGACTCCCTCACCCCGGACTGGTGAGCGCACGCACTGACCTCTGACCTCGCCCGGCGGGAGGGTAGAGGTATGAGCCAGCACACGACACACAGCCCCGCGCAGAGCGGTGACCTCGTCATCGACGTGCGCGACGCCAGGCGCCGCTACGGCGCACCCGCCTCCAGCCGCAAGGGTGCGTCCCGCGGCTTCGACGCCGTCCGCGGGGTCGACCTCCAGATCCACCGCGGCGAGCTCTTCGCGCTCCTCGGCACCAACGGCGCCGGCAAGACCTCCCTCATGGAGATGATCGAGGGCATCGCCGCCCCGAGCGGCGGCAGCATCCGCGTCCTCGGCAAGGACCCCTTCATGGAGCGTTCCGAGGTCCGCCGGCACACCGGCATCATGCTGCAGGACGCCGGCTTCCCGGCCGACCTCACGGTCAAGGACATGGCCAAGGCCTGGGCCGGGACGCTCACAGACCCGCGCCCGGTGGCCGAGGCCCTCGACCTCGTGGACCTCGGCCACCGCGCAGACGTCGCGATCCAGAGCCTCTCGGGCGGCGAACGGCGCCGCCTCGACCTCGCGCTCGCCGTCATGGGCCGCCCGTCGGTCCTGTTCCTCGACGAGCCGACCACGGGCCTCGACCCGGAGAGCCGCATCGCCGCCTGGGACCTCATCGCCTCGCTGCGCGACGCCGGCACCACGATCATGCTCACGACCCACTACCTCGACGAGGCTGCGCGCCTGGCAGACAGGCTCGCGATCATGCACCACGGGCAGGTGGTCGTGACCGGCACCCAGTCCGAGATCGTCTCCGGCTACCCCTCCCGCATCGGCGCGACCCTCCCGGCCGACGCCCCGCCGCTGCCGCCCGAGCTCGTCCGCGGTCTGCGCGGTGACGGACCCCGCGCGCTCGTCGAGACCGACGACCTCCAGGGCGACCTCACCCGGCTGCTCGCCTGGGCGCAGCAGCACCAGGTCGTGCTCGGCGACCTCGACGCACGGGCCTCGACCCTCGAGCAGGCCTTCCTCTCGATCGCCGCACAGCCACGTATCGACGACCGGCAGCCCGGCCACGACCAGCAGCCCGGCGCCCTGGCGCCGACCACCCTGCGCACAGCACCGAAGGAGCACGCAGCATGAGCACCCTCACCAGCACACCATCCGCCCCGGCGCGCACGTCGTCGGCGCCGACCACCTCGCCCAGCGACCGCAGGCTGTCCCTGCGCCGCACCTGGTCCCTGGCCTCGGCCGAGCTCCGCCTGCTGCTCCGCAACCGGGCGCTGCTCTTCTACTCGGCCGGTCTGCCGATCCTCGCCGGCCTGTTCATGCTCCGCGTCCTCCCCGACTCCGGGGACAGCACGCAGATGCAGGCCACCCGGCTGATCGTCACCATCACCGGCTTCGCGCTGCTCTTCGGCGTCTACTACTCCCTCGTCTCGACCTTCGTCGCCCGCCGCCAGGACCTCGTCCTCAAGCGGCT
This sequence comes from Sanguibacter sp. Leaf3, assembly GCF_001425965.1. Classification (NCBI taxonomy): domain Bacteria; kingdom Bacillati; phylum Actinomycetota; class Actinomycetes; order Micrococcales; family Sanguibacteraceae; genus Sanguibacter; species Sanguibacter sp. Leaf3. Next base: position 554,119 of record NZ_LMRH01000003.1, read on the forward strand.
GCGGTCGGGGGAGAGCTCCGTGCTCGACGTCCTCACGTCGATCTCGCTGCCGTCGATGCTCACGATGATCGTCCAGGCCGTCGTCGCGGCCGTGCTCGCGGCGGTGCTCGTCGACACGTACACACCCGTCAACGTGGCGCTCGTGGTCGTCGCGGTCCTCGGCGGCGGGATCGTCGTCGCGCTGCTCGCCGCTGTGAGCAGCGCCTTCAGCAGCACCGTCGAGTCCGTGCAGGTCACCACCCTGCCGCTCATCCTCGTGCTCATGGCGGCCCCCGGCTTCGCCGTCCCGGCCTCGGTCATGCCCGACACCTTCCTCGCCGTCGCGCGCTTCCTGCCGATGAGCCCCGTCGTCGAGCTCATCGAGCTCGGGATCGCCGGGGTCGACAGGTCGGGTGAGGTCCTCGATCTCGCCGGGACCTTCTCCGCAGCGGCGCTGCCCGTCGCGGTGCTCGTCGCCTGGGGTGCGATCGGTGTCTGGGCGACCATTCGCTACTTCCGCTGGGAGCCGCGCCGCTGACCGGCGCGTGTGACAGGGTGTCACCCGTGGAACTACGCCAGGCCTCGCGTGCGCGACGCAGCCAGACCGACTCCCTCGACCTGCTGATCCGCGGGACGCTCTACTCGATCCTGCTCTTCGAGGTCTTCCTGGTCGCCCAGATCTTCGTGGGCGACCAGGGCGGCCTCGTCGCCGTGGGCGCGCTGCTCGGGCTCGGCCACGGAGTCGTGTGCGGGCTCGTGCTGCGAGGGAGCCTCGGGACCATGCTCCGGGGAGAACCCCTGGACCGTCGTCTCTGGTGGGCGCTCGGGGGAGCGGCGGTCGTCATGGTCGCCGCGATCCTGCTGCTCCGGGGCGGCGAGAACCTCGCCGGCTCGATCCGGCTGTCGTTGCTCGTCGTCGGGTCGTTCTCGCTCTACGCGATCTCCCCGGTCTGGTCGGCGCGGCGGCTCACCGTCGCCTCGCTGGTCCTGTCCGGAGTCGTCCTCGCCCTGACCACCGGTGACGCCGCTGCCGGTGACGCCCTCGTGGTGGTCGTCGCCTTCGCGGTCCTCTGGCCCCTCTTCGTCGTGGTCGTCGCCGGGCGCATGACCTGCTGGATGCTGCTGCTCGTCTGGCAGCTCGACGCGGCCCGGACCGCGCAGGCCCAGCTCGCCGTCGCCGAAGAACGCCTGCGCTTCTCCCGCGACCTGCACGACGTCGTCGGGCGGACCCTGTCCGTCGTCGCGGTCAAGAGCGAGCTGGCCGCCGAGCTCGCCCGGCGCGGCCTCGACGGGGCCGCCGAGCAGATGCTCGAGGTCCGGCAGATCGCCCAGGACTCGCTCCGCGAGGTCCGCACCCTCGCCGTCGGGTACCGCACGGCGGACCTCGACGCAGAGCTCGCGGGGGCGCGGTCGTTGCTCCGATCGGCTGGCATCGACGCCCGGACGACCATGCTCGCCGAGCTCCCCGGACCGGCCGAGCGCGAGGTGCTCGCCTGGGTCGTCCGGGAGACGACCACCAACGTGGTGCGCCACTCGGACGCCCGCCGGTGCACGCTCGACCTCATGCAGGGCGACGACGACACCACGGTGCTGCTCGTCGTCACGAACGACGGCATCGCGCCCGACGCGTCGGCACCGGTCAGCGGGACTGGCCTCACCGGGCTGCGCGAGCGGCTCTCGGCCGTCGGCGGTCGGCTCGACGTGCGGGTCGAGGGCGGGACCTTCGTCGTCTCCGCGACGGTCCCCGGCCTTGCGGACAGTGCAGGAGATCACGCCGAGCGCTCGGGTACTGCTACCCGGGACGCTGACTGGCGCAGCCCGGTGCCCTTCGAGCCGACCAGTCCCACTGTCTCGACCGACGCGACCGACCCCACCGACGCGACCGACCCCACCGACGGAGCCACACCCCGTGACTGACACCCCGACCCCTGCGGGACCCGCGCCGACCACCATCCGGGTGCTGCTCGCCGACGACGAGAACCTCATCCGCACGGCCGTCGCCACGCTGCTCGGTCTCGAGGACGACCTCGACGTCGTCGCCCAGGCGGCGACGGGCGACGAGGCGCTCGCCGTCGCGCTCCGCACGTCCCCCGACGTCGCGGTGCTGGACCTCCAGATGCCCGGCCTCGACGGCATCGAGGTCGCCGAGCGTCTCGCGGCCCAGCTCCCCGGGTGTCGCTGCATCATCGTCACGAGCCACGGCCGGCCCGGGTACCTCAAGCGCGCGCTCGCCGTCGGGGTCCGCGGCTTCTTGCCCAAGACCGCCTCGGCCCTCGTCGTCGCCGACGTCATCCGCTCGGTCCACGCCGGCGGACGCTACGTCGACCCCGAGCTCGCCGCCGAGGCGATCGCGTCGGGTGACAGCCCGCTCACGGCCCGCGAGGCCGACGTCCTCGCGCTCGCCGCAGACGGGTCCCCGGTCGACGAGATCGCCGTGCGGGTGTCGCTGTCGGTCGGGACTGTCCGCAACTACCTGTCGACGGCCGTCATGAAGCTCGGCGTCTCCAACCGCCACGAGGCCGCCGCGACGGCCCGCCGCCACGGCTGGATCTGACCCCGACCCACCGGTCCGGCCCTGCCCGGCTCTCCTGCCCTGTGCTGACCTGACCTGCCCGGCTCCACCCAGCGAGATCGTGACTTCGGAGCGAGATCGTGACCTGCAAGGGTCGATCTCGCTCCGAAGTCACGATCTCGACCACGCGGGGAGGCGCGGGAATCGTCTGCCTCAGCTCAGCTCCGCTCAGCTCAGCTCAGCTCAGCTCAGCTCCGCTCAGCTCAGCTCAGCTCCGCTCCGCTCAGCCCTGCCCTGTGCGGCTCAGCTGCCGGGCTGCTGGTCGGGTCCGAGCACGCGCACGACGACCAGCGCCACGTCGTCTGCGGTCGACGGTGCGAGGGTGGACAGGATGTGGTCTCCGAGCTCGGTGACACCCCGTGCCTGCCCGTGCGACAGTGCGGCACGCAGCGCGGCGAAGCCGGTCGAGAGGTGCTCGTCGCGGCGCTCGACAAGACCGTCCGTGTACAGCACGAGGGTGTCGCCCGGGTCGAGGTCGATCTCGTGCTGCGTGCGTGCCAGGTCTGTGCGGACCCCGAGGATCGGGTCGTTGCGCCGCTGGAGCAGCTCGACAGACCCGTCGGCCCGTACGACGGCCGGGTAGGGGTGGCCGGCGTTGGTCCACAGGACCGTGCGCGCACCGGGGCGCGGGCCGTCGCACGCAGGCTTGACCTGGGCGAGGACGGCTGTCGCGGTGACGTGCGGTCCCAGTGCGAGGCCGGCGATCGCGGTGTCGGTCCGCTCGAAGACCCGAGCCGGGTCCTGCTCGCTGTCGAAGGCGATCGCACGGATCAGCCCTCGCAGCTGCCCCATCGCGGCGGCGGCCTCGTCGTCGTGCCCGGTGACGTCCCCGATCACCAGGGTCGCGCAGCCGTCCTTGGTGATGAAGGAGTCGTACCAGTCGCCGCCGATCTGCAGGTCGTCGCGGGACGGCTCGTACCAGGCCACCAGGTCGAGGCCCTCGGGGCGGGCTGGCGTGGTGAGCATCGAGCGTTGGAGGGCGAGCGACGTGGTGCGGGTCTGACGCTCGTGCGCCTCGGCGAGGGCGGTCCGTGCGTCTCGGGCGTCGAGGGTCGACTGCTGCGCGTTGACGGCCCGGAGCGCTCCGGCGATCGAGGCGGCGATCAGCTCGACGAAGCTCACCAGCGACTGGTCTACTGGGCGCAACGGGCTGCCTTCGACGAGGACCAAGCCTGCGGCCTCGGCGCCGTCCTCGACGACGAGCGGCACGACCACGTTGTGGTTCACGCAGAGGGGTTCGAGCGTGCGCAGCGCCCGTGCGTGGTAGAGGCCGAGGGGTTCGTCGAAGTCGAGACTCGGGTCGCTGTCCCTGACGGGGCGCAGCCGACCGTCCTCCGCGAGCAGGATCGACGCGTGTGCGACGTCGGAGCAGTGCCCCAGCACGTCGAGCGCGATCGACGTGCGCTCGGCCGCGTCCCCCCGTGCAGTCTGGAGGCGACGGTGCAGCTCGTCCAGGGTCCGCAGCCTGCGCAGCGCGACCACGTGCTCGGTGGTCTCGGTGCCGAGGGTCAGCACCCCGGACACCTCACCTGCGGAGTCGACCAGCGGGCTGTACGAGAAGGTGAAGAACGTCTCCTCCTCGAAGCCCGACCTGTCGAAGAGCATCCGCAGGTCACGTCCGCCGACAGGCTCCCGGGACGACATGACGTGCTCGAACATCGGTCCGACGGTGTCCCACGCCTCGGGGACGACCTCCCGCAGCGGTGACCCGAGCGCCCCGACCTGCTTCGTCGCGCCGAGCATGTCGCGATAGGCGTCGTTGAAGATCATGGTGTGCTCAGGGCCCCAGGTGACGAGGGCCGGGAAGTCTGTCGCGAGGCACATGCGGACGGCGTGGCGCAGACCGTCGTCCCACGTCGACGGCTCGCCGAGCGGTGTCAGGTGCCACGGGTGCTCGAGGGCCGCCCGCCCGCACTCGCTGCGCAGCGCCGTCGGCGCGAACCATCCAGAGATCACGACGGCACCCTACCGGCCGCCCCCGACACCGCCGGCGACGCAGCGCCGGCCCCGTCCCGTCCTGCCACCCCGTCCCGTCCCGCGAGATCGTGACTTCGGAGCGAGATCGTGACGTCCAAGGGTCGATCTCGCTCCGAAGTCACGATCTCGACCGGGCGCCGGGCGCCGGGCGGCGGGGTTGGGGGGGAGGGAGTCAGGGGAGGGGGCGGGGTTGGGGGGGAGGGGAGGCAGAGGGGAAGGGAGCCAGGGGTCAGGCGGACTCGCGCCGCACCAGCGTCGCGGGCAGCGTCACCGCGGCGGGCTCCTGGCCGTCGACGACTTCGAGGAGCAGGCGGACCATCTCGGAGGAGATCCGCTCGAAGGGCTGGCGCATCGTCGTGAGCGGCGGGTCGAGGGTCGCGGCGAGGCCTGAGTCGTCGAAGCCGCCGACGGCGACGTCGCCCGGGATCGACCGGCCGGAGTCCTTGATCGCGGTCATCGCACCCGCGGCCATGAGGTCGGAGGCGACGAACACCGCGTCGAGGTCGGGGCGGGCCTCGAGGAGCTCGGCCATCGCGGCGCGGCCGCCCTCGCGGGAGTAGTCGCCGTGCCGGACGAGGGTCTCGTCGTACCTCTCGCCGAGCGCCTCGCGGTAGCCGGCGAGGCGCATGGTCCCACCGGGGGTGTCGAGCGGTCCGGTGACCGTCGCGATCCGCGTGCGACCCGAGTCGACCAGGTGCTGCGTCATCTTGCGGGCCCCGCCGACGTCATCGGCCGAGACGTACCCCACGGAGTCTTCGTAGCCGATCGGCACACCACAGGCGATCACCGGGATCTCGGCGCGCAGCAGGGACTTCACCATGGGGTTGTCGCGGTGGGAGGAGATGAGCAGCACGCCGTCGACGTGACCGGCGGTGATGTAGTCGGTGATCCGTCGGCGCTCTTCCGTGGTGCCCGCGACCATGAGCAGCAGCGGCATCTCGCGCTGCCCGAGGGCCTCGGCGGCGCCGCGCAGCAAGATCGAGAAGGTGGGGTCCTCGAAGAGCAGGTGCTGGGGCTCTGTGAGCAGGAAGGCGATCGAGTTGGAGCGGCCCGTCGCGAGCGAGCGGGCGTGCTGGTTCATGGAGTACCCGGTGGTGCGGATCGCCTCCTGGACCGCGGTCAGCGCCTCGGGGGACACCCAGTGGCCGCCGTTGATCACCCTGGAGACCGTCCCGCGGGAGACCCCCGCTGCCGCCGCGACGTCGCGGATTGTCGGGCGCTTGCGCGCGGTGCGTGCTTCCATCTCGGGTTCCACGTTCCAGACTCTAGGTCAACAGGTGTCAACAGGTGGCACCTGGTGGTGCCACGAGGCGCAGGGGAGCGGGTGACCGCACCCCTGCGCCGGTCGTGCGGGTCAGCTCTTGACGGCGCCGGCGGCGAGGTCGACCTGCCAGTAGCGCTGCAGCGTGAGGAACAGCGCGATGAGCGGGAGGATCGACAGCAGGGCGCCGGTGATGACCGAGGTGTACATCGCGGGCTGCGAGGCCCCCTGGTTGAGCAGGCCCGAGAGGCCCACGGTGAGCGGGAACAGCTTGTCGTCGCCGAGCATGATGTTCGGCAGCATGTAGTTGTTCCAGATCCCGACGAACTGGAACAGGAACACCGTCACCAGGCCGGGGAGCATCATCGGCACGGCCATCGTCCGGAAGATCCGGAAGTCCTTGGCGCCGTCGGTCCGGGCCGCCTCGATGACGTCGTCGGGGACCGACGCCGCCGCGTAGATGCGCGCGAGGTAGATGCCGTAGGGGCTGATGATGCTCGGCAGCAGGACCGACCAGTACGTGTTGGTCATGCCGAGCTTGGCGAGGAGCAGGTACTGCGGGATCGCGAGGACGACAGCCGGCACGAGCACCCCGGCGAGCAGGGTGTTGAAGACGGCCTTCTTGCCCGCGAAGCTGTACTTGGCGAGGCCGTATCCGGCCATCGCCGAGACGACGACCGAGAGCAGCGCGCCGACGCCCGCGTAGAGACCTGTGTTGAGCATCCAGCGCCAGAACAGGCCGCCGCGGTAGGCCGACAGCTCGGAGATGTTGTCGACCAGGTGGGACGACGGTGCGAAGGTGAAGGTCGAGAACAGCTCGGCCGCGCTCTTCGACGAGGCGACGAGCACCCAGGCGACGGGCAGCAGGCAGTACGCCGCGCCGATCAGCAGGATGATCGTGCCGCCCCAGCCGATGCGCGGGCGACGGGTCGGGCGCACGACGGAGTGCTGGAGGGCGGAGGAGCCACGGGTGCGCGAGCTCGTCCTGGAGGGGGTCGTGGTGCTCATGTCACTTCTCCTGGCTGAAGGCACGGCTCTGCACGAGGCGCAGGAACCCGAACGAGAGGATGAACGTCGCGGCCGCGATGATGATCGACGTGGCGGCGGCCGAGTAGAGGTCGTCACGCGTGAAGGCGTCGCGGTAGACCTTCATGAGGGGCGACCACGTGGTCGAGATGGTGTTGGTCAGCGGGCGCAGCGTCGTGGGCTCGGCGAAGACCTGGAGTGTCGCGATCATCGAGAAGACGAAGGTCATGATGAGCGACGGCGTGACGATCGGGACCTTGATGCGCAGCGCGATGGTGCGCTCGTTGGCGCCGTCGATCCGCGCAGCCTCGTAGATGTCCGTCGGGATCGCCTTGAGCGAGGTGTAGATGACGATCATGTTGAAGCCGACACCGCCCCAGAGCGCGATGTTCGCGATCGCGAAGAGCACGAGGTCGGAGGAGAGCAGCGAGGGGGCGTCCCAGCCGAGCTTCTCGAAGACGTAGTAGAACGGGCTGACCGCGGGCAGGTAGAGGAAGCCCCAGAGCAGCGACGAGATGACCGCCGGGACCGCGTAGGGCAGGAAGATCGAGATGCGGCTGAAGCCCTTGGCCCGCGCACCGCGCGAGTCGAGCAGCAGGGCGAAGAGCAGCGCGAGGACGATCATCGTCGGCACGAGCAGCAGTCCGTAGAGGCCGACCCGTCCGACGCTCGAGAGGAACTCCGGGTCGCTCAGGGCCCGGGAGTAGTTGGCGAACCCGGCCCAGCTCTCGGTCCGCGCCCCGGCCCCGAGGCCGAGCCCGGACACCTTGACGGTCCGCAGGCTGAGGTAGGCGGCGTAGCCGATGGGCAGGGCCATGAAGATGACGAAGAGTGCGATGGCCGGAGCGAGGAAGCCCCAGGCGGGCAGGTCACGGGTGCCCTTGCTGCGGCCCCGGCGTGCGGTCGGGAGGGGTCCGGGGGCCCCGGGTGTCGGCGGGGCGAGCTTCTGGGTGGTCGGCGGCATGAGAGTCGTACTCCTACAGAGCGAGGGGGGTCGGCGTGCGCGCGGTGCGCCGGAGTCGAGTGCCCGGCGCAGGGCCGGGCCGTGCCGCGGGGCGTCGCTGACGCGATACCCCGCGGGGAGGGTGCTGCTGAGGGTGCTGCTCGAGCGGTCGGCCGTGCCGCTGGGGCCGACCGGGTGGTGCGGGTCGTGCGGTGGTGCGAGTCGTGCGGGTGGTGCTGGTGCCGGTCGAGCAGCCGCTGGACCGCGGTGACTGCTCGACCGGCTACGCAGCGACTACTCGGCGACCGAGAACCCGGAGTTCTTGAGGTCCTCGACCGTGGTGGTCTGCATCGACTCGATGCCCTCGACGAACCCTGCGGCCGAGCGGGACTCGGCTGCCTTGCCGAAGGCGTCGTTGAAGGCCGAGTAGGCGACGTTGACGTTCGGGCCGTAGGTGAAGGGGTTGGCCGTGCCGGCCGTCTCGGCGACGATCTCGTAGAAGTCGGGCTGGTTGGCGAAGAAGGCCGGCGGGTCGGTCAGCGCGGTCGACTGCCCGGGGATGTCGGCCGGGTAGATGCCGGAGACGTCCGCGAGGGCGGCGACGCCCTCCTCGGAGGTGTTCATCCAGGTGATGAACTCGACGGCCTGCTCGGCGTGCTCGGACTGCGTGGTCACCGCGGTGGCCGAGCCGCCCCAGTTGCCTGTCGCGGGGGCCGAGGCGTCCCACTGCGGCATCGGAGCCATCTTCCACAGGCCCTCGGTGTCGGGGGCGTTGCCGGCGAGGACGCCGGGTGCCCAGACGGCGCTGAGCCAGCCGACCTGCGAGCCGTCGTTGAGCGCGGCGTTCCACTCGGGGGTGTACATCGGCTTGTTGTCGATCGTGCCCGCCTCGACGAGGTCGCCCCAGTACTGCGCGACCTTGAGGGTGGCCTCGTCGTCGATGTCGACGGTCCACGACTCGCCGTCGATGCCCCACCACGAGGCGCCGGCCTGCTGCGCGAGGCCCGTGAAGGATCCGGCGTCTGTCGCCGAGAAGGTCCCGAGGTACTTGGACGGGTCGGCCGTGTGCAGCTGAGCGGCGACGTCCGCGTACTCGTCCCAGGTGGTCGGGACGGCGAGGCCCATGTCCTCGAAGATGTCCGCGCGGTAGTAGAACTGCATGGGCCCGGAGTCCTGCGGGATCCCGTAGACCGCGTCGGTCCCGAGGGTCACAGAGTTCCACACGCCGTCCGCGAAGTGGCCCGAGAGGTCGTCGCCGACCTCGGCCGAGACGTCCGCGAGGGCGTCGGCCGAGACCATCGTCGGGATGGCCTGGTACTCGGCCTGCATGATGTCGGGTGCGCCGCTGCCGGCCTTGATGGCCGTGAGCAGCTTGGTGACGGCTGCGTCGCCGCCGTCCTGCTTGTTGACCGTCACCTGGATGTCGGGGTTCGCCTCGTTCCAGATGTCGACGACAGCCTCCATCTCCGGGGCCCACGTCCAGAACGTGAGGTTCACGGGGCCGTCGCCGGAGGCGCTGTCGGAGTCGCTCCCGCAGGCGGCGACGCCGAGGGTGAGTGCTGCGATCGTCACCGCAGCTGCGGTGAGTCGTGTGCGGGCCAGACGCATGTGTCCTCCTTGATCGTCACCTCCGCTTCGTCGCTGAGGTGGGGTACGACGTCGTACTCAGAAACGCCACTGTACCTGTGACCGGTCACAGTACCGGCACACTCCTGCTGGTTGTCAAACATCAGAAAATAGTGTTACCTCGTCGTTGCACAGCGATGTCGAAGTCTGTGAGCGCGCACAGGTGCGAGCACAGGGGAGCACAGGTCAGCGGGTCTAGGGCGCAGGAGCCCGGAGCCGCACGTCGCTGAGAGATCCACGTCAACCGCCGCCTGTCGGCAAGGAGAGCCATGAGCGAGTCCACCGCCGTCCGCACCGCAGGAGCCCCAGCAGGCTGGCTCCCGGGTGTGGGAACCATCAGCTACGGCGGGGACTACAACCCCGAGCAGTGGCCCGAAGAGGTCTGGGTCGAGGACGTCGCCCTCATGCGTGAGGCCGGGGTCAACCTGGTGAGCGTGGGCATCTTCTCGTGGGCCCGGCTCGAGCCGACCGAGGGCGTCTTCGACTTCGAGTGGCTCGACAGGCTCTTCGACCTGCTGCACTCGGCAGGGATCCGGGTCGACCTCGGCACCCCGACCGCCGCCCCGCCCGCCTGGTTCTACGCCACGTACCCCGACTCGCGCGTCGTCACCCGCGACGGCGTCGTGCTGGGCCACGGCTCGCGCGGCATGGTCAGCCCGTCCTCTCCCGACTACCGCCGGGCCTGCGCACGCATCACCCGCGCGCTCGGCGAGCGCTACGGCTCCCACCCGGCCCTCGCGCTGTGGCACGTCCACAACGAGTACGGCGCACCCGTCTCGGACAGCTACGACGAGCACAGCGTCCGTGCGTTCCGCACGTGGCTGCAGGCGCGCCACGGGTCGCTCGACGCCCTCAACGCCGCGTGGGGCACGGCCTTCTGGGGTCAGACCTACGGCGAGTGGGACCACATCGGTGCGCCGGCCACGTCGGCGAGCGTCGTCAACCCGGCGCAGCGCCTCGACTTCGCGCGCTTCACCTCCGACGCGCTGCTCGCGTGCTTCACGGCCGAGCGGGACATCCTGCACGAGCTCTCACCCGGCGTCCCGGTGACGACCAACTTCATGGCGACGAGCTGCCCGTCGATGGACCTGTGGCGCTGGGCGCGCGAGGTCGACATCGTGACCAACGACCACTACCTGACGGCCGCCGAGGTCCGCAACCACGTGACCCTCGCCCTCGACGCCGACCTCACGCGGTCCCTCGCGGGCGGCAAGCCGTGGATCCTCATGGAGCACTCGACCTCGGGCGTGAACTGGCAGCCGCGGAACGTCGCCAAGCGCCGCGGCGAGATGGCACGCAACGCGTTGTCCCACCTCGGTCGCGGGGCTGACGGCATCCTCTTCTTCCAGTGGCGCGCCTCGCGCTCGGGCGCGGAGAAGTTCCACTCCTCGATGCTGCCCCACGCCGGCACGTCGAGCCGGGTGTGGAAAGAGGTCGTCGAGCTCGGCGGCACCCTGGCCGACCTCGCCGAGCTGCGCGGCTCGCAGGTGCACGCCGACGTCGCGATCCTCTGGGACTGGGAGTCGTTCTGGGCGCAGGACCTCGAGTGGAGACCGAGCGTCGACCACTCGCACCGCGAGCGCATCGTCGCCTTCTACGACCAGCTGTGGCGCGACGACGTCACGGCTGACCTGGTCCACCCTGAGGCCGACCTCAGCGGGTACAGGCTCGTGCTCGCCCCCGCGTCGTACCTGCTGACCGACGCGGCGGCGGCGAACCTCACGTCCTACACGGCTGCCGGCGGGACGCTGGCCGTCTCGTGCTTCTCCGGGCTGGTCGACGAGAACGACGCCGTGCGTGCCGGTGGCCTGGTCGCTGCGCTGCACGACGTGCTGGGTGTCCGGGTCGACGAGCTGCTCCCGCTGCGCGAGGGCGACTCGATGACGCTGGCCGGCGGACGATTCGAGGGTGCTGCGGCTGACGTCTGGGCCGAAGACCTCGTGGTCACGACGGCCGACGTCGTGGCCACCTACGTGGACGGCCCCGCCGAGGGCGAGGCGGCGATCACCCGCAACGTGCACGGCGAGGGTGCCGCCTGGTACACCTCGACGCGCCTGACCGGTGCGTCGCTGACCACCTTCCTCGACGGCGCCTACGCCGACGCGGGGATCGTCCCGGACCGCACGCTGCCCGACGAGGTCGAGGTCGTGCGCCGCAGGTCGGTCGACGGGTCCACGGAGTTCACCGTGGTGCTCAACCACGGGACCGAGGACGTCGTGGTCCCCGGGGCCGGTCAGGTGCTCGTGGGTGACGAGGTCGACGGCGAGGTCTTCGTGCGGGCCGGTGGCTCCGCCGTCGCCCGGGCCGACGTGGCGGCCGGATCGGTGATCACCGAGGCCTGACAGGCTCGGCGGACGCCGGGGCCCAGGGCAGAGCAGAGCCCGACGTCGGAGGTCCGACGTCGGGCTCTGCGGTGTCACGACCCGTACAGCCCGAAGGCGTCCTCGGCGAGGGAGAACAGGTCGACGGGGGCGGGCAGGGCGAGGGGGTCGTCGGTCGCGAGCTGGAGGCTCACCACGACGGTCTCCCCGTCGGCGGTCTCGGCCAGCCACGACCCGGCGATCTCACCGGGCGCGTTGCCGCCCTTGAAGGCGACGTAGGGCCAGTCGGCCTCGTCGAGGGTGATCCCGGTGTTCGCCGACAGGATGTCGCGGACGGGCTCGCCGGCCTCCGTGCCCGCCATGGTCTGCAGGCCGGCGTGCGCGGAGCAGAGGTCGGCGGCCGTGGCGAACCAGTCGAGGCCGTCGTCCCAGCGGGGGGTCGTGACAGACATCGGGTCGATGTCGAGCACGCCCGTTGGCACCTCGCCCTGCAGCGCCTCGCGCGCGTCCACGTCGAGGTCGGTCCAGCCCGGGACGGACTCCGGGGCACCCCAGCCGAACCAGAAGAGGTCGCGCGTGGTGAGCAGCGGGGTGTTGAGCGCCGGGTCGTGGTGTCCCATGTCGCCCATCGCGGAGACGACGGCGTCGCGGCCCACCGTGCTGATGAGCAGGTCTGTCGCGGTGTTGTCGCTGATCGAGATCATGCCGGCCGCTGCCTGCTGGACTGTCACGGTGGTCCCGGCCGGCTGGTCCTGCAGGGTGCCCGAGGGCAAGGACTTGAGGTCGTCGGTGAGGGTGAGCTCGGTGTCCCAGGTGAGGGTGCCGTCGGCGACGGCCGTCACCACGGCCCCGAGGACGTAGAGCTTGACGATCGACCCGACAGGCATCGGCGTGGCCGTCTCGCCGGCCTGGTGGACGGGTGTGCACAGACCGGCCTCGTCGACCGTCGACACCTGGAGCGAGTGGTCGACGCCGGTGTCGCCGAGCAACGAGTCCAGCTCGTCCCAGCTCGCGGCCGGTGCGCGGTCGGGGTTGCTCCCGGGCGCGAAGAACAGGGTCGTCACCTGACCGGCCTCGTCGGTCGCGACCTGCATCTCGAGGTAGGTCCCGGCCGTGTCGACGATCGTCACCGAGACGGCTGACCCTTCACCAGCGACAGCCCGAGGCGTCCACGGGCCTGTCGCGGCGAGCGCTGTCAGGGTCGCCGCGAGGTCCTCGGCGCTCATCTCGGCAAGCACAGCCTCGGAGACGCGGGCCGTGATCTCGTCGGCGCTCACGGTGGTCTCGGGGTCGAGCTGCTCGAGGAACCAGGCGGCCTGCTCTCCCGCGGGGCCCTCGGGGAGCTCGGCGGGCTCGGAGGTCGGTTCTTCGACAGGGGTCGAGGCTGTCGACGTGCTCGAGGCCGTCGACGTGGGCTCGGTCTCGCTGTCGTCGGAGGAGGAGCACCCGGTGAGGACGAGTGCGGCCGCCAGCGTGGCGGCTCCAGGGGCTCGGAGCGATCCGGCTCGGAGCGGTCGGTCAGGGCGCGGGCTGGGCAGTGGCGTCCGTGGCATCGCTCGACGCTATCAAGTTCCACGGCTCTGCGCCGAGGGGACCGCGCGACAGGGGACCTGCCGTGCGGCACCTCCGGCGCGGCGCTCGTACGTCACGTCGTCCCAGGTCAGCCGATCGCCTCGACCGCGGACTGGGCTCGCCGCAGCGAGTCCTGGGCGCTCGCGTCGCTGTCGGTCAGCGCGCGGCGCAGGGCCTGGACGATCCCGCGGACCTCCGCGGCGACCGTCGCCCAGCGCTGCTCCTGCGCCTGGTAGTCACCGGAGACACCTGTGGCCTCGTAGTCGGCCATCGCGTCCCGGACGTCGGCTGAGCGCTGGTCCATCAGACCGTCGAGCCGCGCTGCCACCCTGTCGAAGTTCTCCTGAGCAGCCGTCGATGCTGCGGTGTCGTAGTCCCTGCGGTCTGTCGTGCTCGTCGTGCTCATCGTCGTCGTCTCCTGAGGTCGGTGGTCAGCAGGTCTGTGGTCAGCGGCCAGAGAACCGCGCGGAGGCGAAGGACGCGCTGCCCTCGGTCGCCCGGGTCTCGTCGGCCATCGTCTGGTCGCCCTCGGTGAAGGCGCGGTCCATCCCGCCGATGCCCACGAGCACGGATGCGAGAGCCGCGTCGAGCTCGACGGCGATCTCCTCGGTGCGTCGCCGGAACCTGTCGAAGGCCTGCCGGCCAGCGCCGTGGAAACGCCCCTCGAGCGGCTCGGCCGCCGCGGAGAGCTCCCGGACGACGGCGCCGAGGTCGTCGCTCGACGTCGACGTCTTCCGTGCGAGCGCCGTCAGCACGCCTGCCCCCATCGCAAACTTCATGCCCTGCTCCTGCCGTGACAGGGCGGCGACCTCGGACCGGTCGCTGCCGTTGCACCGACACTAGGAGCGCGCAGCGGTGCGCGGACGTTGTCCACAGGGACGAGATCTTCAACCCCGGGAGCCGACGGACGTCAGGCTGGGCCTGGAGCGCTGGTCGACCGCGTCGTGGCCGCTGCTGCGCAGGAGGCGCATCGCGTTGACGATCACCACCAGGACAGAGGCCTCGTGGACGAGCATGCCGACAGACATGGTCAGCCCCCCTGCGACGACGCCGGCCAGCAGCAGCACGACCGTGGCCAGGGCGACGACGATGTTCTGCCTCATCACCGCCACGGTCCGTCGGGCCAGGCTGATCGCCTCAGGCAGCCTGAGCAGGTCGTCACCCATCAGTGCGATGTCGGCGGTCTCCACGGCCGCCGCGGAGCCTGCTGCCCCCATCGCCACGCCGATGTCTGCCGCCGCCAGGGCAGGGGTGTCGTTGACCCCGTCGCCGACCATGGCCACGGTGCGGCCCTGCCGCTGCAGCTGCTCGACCACGTCCAGCTTGTCCTCGGGGAGCAGCGCGGCGTGGACCTCGTCGATCCCGGTGGCCTTCCCGACAGCCTCGGCGACCAGCCGGTTGTCCCCGGTGAGCATGACGACCTTCGTGACGCCGGCCCTGTGCAGCATCGAGACGGCCTCAGCGGCGTCCGCGCGGACCTGGTCGGCGACGGCGAGGACGCCGATCACGGAGCCGTCGACGGCCACCGTCATGGGCGTCTTGCCGTCGGCGGCGAGCGCCGCGGCGACCTGGGAGGCTCCGCGGGCGTCGGCCACCCCGTACCGCTCGAGCAGCAGCGGGCTGCCGACGAGCACCCGGTGACCGTCGACCTCGGCCATGATGCCCATGCCGGGCACCGGGACCACCGTGCCCGGTATCTCTGAGGGACCGACCCCGTCCTCGTCCGCAGCCGCCAGGACGGGACGTGCCAGCGGGTGCTCGGACCCGGCCTCGGCGGCCGCAGCCCAGCGCAGCACGTCGGCACGACCCAGGCGCGGGTCCAGGACCACCACGTCGGTCAGGCGGGGCCGGCCTTCGGTGAGCGTCCCGGTCTTGTCCATGGCGACCACGGAGATCTTCGCCGAGGTCTCGAGGAACTCACCACCCTTGATGAGGATCCCTCGACGAGCGGCCCGGCCGATGCCGGCGACGATCGCGACGGGGATCGAGACGACCAGCGCGCCGGGGCACCCGATGACCAGCAGGGTCAGCGCGAGGACCACGTCACCCGTGACGACGCCGGCCGCCACGGCGAGCACCATCACGGCGGGTGTGTACCACCTGGAGAACCTGTCCATGAAGGCCTGCGTGCGGGCCTTGGCGTCCTGGGCCTCTTCGACGCGGTGGATGATGCGGGCGAGGGTGGTGTCTGCTCCGGTCCCGGTGGCCTGCACCCGCAAGAAGCCTGCTCGGGAGATCGTCCCTGCGTAGACGCGGTCACCTCTGGACTTCTCGGCCGGTATCGACTCGCCCGTGATGGACGCCTCGTCGACCGCGCCGGTCCCGTCCAGGACCTCTCCGTCGACAGGGACCTTCGTGCCGTTCTTGACCAGGACCACCTCGCCGACCCTCACCTGCGCCGCAGGGATCTCCAGCTGCTCGCCGTCGCGGACGACGACGGCGTGGTCCGGGGCCACCGCGACCAGCTCGGCCAGGGCGGAGCGCGTCTTGCCCAGGGTCGCGGCCTCGAGGGCGTGACCTGTCGCGAACAAGAACGTGACTGCCGCAGCCTCCCAGAAGTTGCCGATCACCACGGCCCCGATCGCCGCAGCCGCCACGAGCAGGTCGATCCCGACGACCCTGGCGACCAGTGCGCGCAGGGCCGTGATGGTGATCCCCCAGCCGGCGGTGACCGCGGCGGCCAGCATGACGGCGTCCGCGAGGGTGAAGACCGTGCCGGGGCCTGTGGCGTGCTCACCGGCATCGAGCCACCACTGCGGGCTCAGCGTGACGTCACCCGCGCCTCCCGCCGACTGCCTGAGGACGAAGGAGACCAGGACGAGCACCCCTGACACGACGGGCGTCGACCAGTCCCCGTGGACCCATCTCTCGAACCTGCTCCCCATCGGAGCACCACCTCTCTGCGGGGCGCGCCGGTCGCCCGGCGCGCCTGGAGGAACTACGGGTCGGGCACCCGCGGGTGCCCGGAGAGCACAGATCAGAGGTCAGACCTTCGAGGGTGCGGCCCTGTAGCCGGCCTTGGCCACGGCGGCGACGAGCTGGTCCACGGTGACGCGTCCGGCGTCGTGGTCGATCTCGATGCGTGACGAGGCGAACTGGACCCGCACGCGCTCGACACCGTCGAGCCGGCCCACCTGCTTCTCGATCTTGGCCACGCAGGACGGGCAGGAGAACCCCTCGGCTCTCAGGACTGTGCGGGTGGTGGAGGTGGCGGGTGCTGTCGAGGTGGACATGGTCGGATCCCTTCGTTGGTGACGGTTCTCAGCGACACCTTCACGGTAGGAGGGATCTCCTGGAGACTCCTTGACGCAGGTCAAGCACCGGCACCGTCCGTCGGCCCTGCCTGCCGGGAGGCGCCGGAGCAGCCTCGGCAACCCGTAGGTGCCGGGTGGTCCGGGTAGGTTCGGGGCATGGCTGAGGACGACCTCTGCGTGGCCCGCGTCCCGATCTTCCACGGGTTGTCGCGCCCGGAGCAGCTCCGGGTGGCAGGGGCGGCGCGGTCCGTGTCGTTCCAGAAGGGCGAGGTCGTCTCCGACCCCGGAGACCCGGCGTCGAGCCTGCTCGTGATGCACAGCGGGCAGCTCAAGGTCAGCCGGACGTCCTCCGACGGTCAGGAGCAGATCCTCAGGACAGTCACCGCCGGCGACGTCGTGGGCGAGCGCGCCTTCCTGACAGGTCGCCCGCCCCTCGACACTGTCGTCGCCCTCGACGACAGCCAGATGTGCGTGTTCCACCCAGCGAGGTTCTCGGCTCTGCTGCGCGACTATCCCGACATCAGCCAGCGGATGCTGCGGACGCTCTCCGACAGGCTCGCCTCGGTCGAGCGGCTGCTGTCGGCCATCACGTCGGAGGACGTCGGCGTCCGGGTCGCGGCCTACCTGCTGGACCTCGTGACAGCGACCACCAGCAGGACCGGCCGGGCAACGGTGCTGCTGCCGATGGCGAAGCACGAGGTCGCCGCGTATCTCGGGACCACCCCCGAGACCCTGAGCCGGCGCCTGGCGGCGCTGTCGGCCTCGGGCGTCATCGAGCTCCGAGGGCGCCGGGGGCTCTCTGTCCTCGACCTCAGGGCTCTCGAGGACGCCGCCCGTCGCTGAGCCTGCGTGCCGCGACGACCCGCGGCAGCGCGGCACGCAGCCGGACCGCGGTGCTCAGCCTCGCTGCGGTGCTCACGCGGCCGCGGTACCCATCCGGGCCGCAGCGCACAGCGGCGCCGCAGCCGCGCCAGGGTCAGCGCTTGCGGGCGTGCAGACGCTTCGCGAAGCGCGAGGTCCCCCGGGTGGCGAGCACCCGGGTGAGGGCGGCGGTCGCGCTCGTCACCGCGGCGAAGGCCACGATGCTCGCGACCGTCGCGTCGTCGTCGTCCCCGTGCACCGGGGAGTGCCCGGTGACCTTGGTCCACAGCGCGGCGACGGCCTTCTGTGCGACCCACCCGGCACCGAGCGAGACAGCGAGCGTGGTGATCTTCATCGGTACCGACTGGTCCTGGGCCACGATTCCTCCGCGATTGGTCGTCTGAGCAGGTGATCCGCTCCTGTCGCACCACGCTAGCCGTCCAGGCTCGCACCCGCATACCGCACCGCCGACCGCGAGGTAACCTGGGAGAGAACGACAGGGGAGCGCAGGAGCGCTGAGAGTGCGGAACCACCCGCAGACCCTCGAACCTGATCCGGTTTGCACCGGCGTAGGGAGTCGGGCTATCTCGCCACGCACGCGTGGTACCCCTTCTGAGGCACATGTCCAGGAGGACGCAGCATCATGCACAGCACCACCAGCACCAGGACAGCACGCACCACACGCTCCGTACGGCTGACCACAGCGACGATCGCCGGGACCCTGGTCCTCGCGCTCGCGGCCTGCTCGAGCGACTCCGCGACCGGCGGCACGGGCGACGCGTCGGGGTCAAGGAGCGCCACGACGGTCGACGTCGTCGTCCACGACTCCTTCGGCATCACCGACGAGACCAAGGCCGCCTTCGAGGAGCAGAGCGGGCTGACGCTCAACATCATCACGACCGGTGACGGCGGCGCGCTCGCCAACAAGCTCGTGCTCACCCAGGACTCCCCGCTCGGCGACGTCGCCTTCGGCATCGACACGTCCTTCGCGTCCCGCGCCGTCGACGCGGGCGTCTTCGAGCCCTACACCTCGCCCGAGCTGCCCGAGAGCGCCGCCGACCTCGCGGTCGACGGCTCCGGCACCCTCACCCCTGTCGACTACGGCGACGTGTGCCTCAACATCGACACCGGATGGTTCGCCGAGGCGGGCATCGACGCCCCGGTCACCCTCGAAGACCTCGCCGACCCCGAGTACCAGGACCTCACCGTCGTGACGAACCCGGCGACCTCGACGCCCGGCCTGTCCTTCCTCTTCGCGACCATCGGGCACTTCGGCACCGACGGCTACCTCGACTACTGGAAGAGCCTCACCGACAACGGCCTCAAGGTCGTCGAGGGCTGGGAGGACGCCTACTACACGGACTTCTCCGCCAACGGCGAGGGCGACCGCCCGATCGTCCTCTCCTACGCGTCCTCACCGGCCTTCACGCTGAGCGACGACGGTGCGTCGAGCACCACGGAAGCCCTGCTCGACACCTGCTTCCGCCAGGTCGAGTACGCCGGGGTCCTGGCCAACGGCGACAACCCCGAGGGTGCCCAGGCCTTCGTCGACTTCCTGCTCGGCGACCAGTTCCAGGCCGACATCCCCGAGACCATGTACGTGTACCCCGTGAGCCCTGACGTGACGGTCCCGGCCGACTGGGAGTCCTTCGCGCCCGTGCCCACGGACCCGATCGCCCTCGACCCCGCCGAGATCTCCGCGAACCGTGACGCGTGGATCAAGGACTGGACCGCCCAGGTCGTCGGCTGAGCACCATGACCACCCTCCAGGACGGCACCACGACCCGCGAGGGTCGTACGGGTGCCTCCGCCCCGCGACCGGCCGGACGCCCCGAGCGTCCCGCCGGCCGCGGGGCCCTGCTGCGCCGGACCTCGTGGGCGCTCGCCGTCGCCGTGCCCGTCGCCTTCCTCGGGATCTTCTTCGTGTGGCCCGTCGGCGCGCTCGTCGGGCGCGGCTTCTGGGCCGACGGGACGCTCGACCTCGGCGGTTTTGCCGACGTCTTCTCCCAGCCCCGCACCTGGCGGATCGTCGGCCTGACCCTCGCGCAGGCGACGCTCGGCACCGTCGTGTCGCTGCTGCTCGGCATCCCCGGCGCCTACGTCCTCTACAGGTGTACCTTCCGCGGGCAGGCGGCCGTCCGCGCCTTCGTCACCGTGCCCTTCGTGCTGCCGACGGTCGTCGTCGGTGTCGCCTTCCGCGCGCTGCTCGCGGAGTCCGGCCCGCTCGGCTCCCTCGGGCTCGACGGGACCTTCACGGCGATCGTCATCGCCCTGGTCTTCTTCAACTACTCCGTCGTCGTGCGCACTGTCGGCGGGCTGTGGGAGCACCTCGACCCGCGCGCCGAGCAGGCCGCCCGCGCCCTGGGAGCCTCACCCTCCCGGGCGTTCTGGACCGTGACGCTCCCGGCGCTCGGCCCGGCCGTCGCCTCGGCCGCCGCGGTCGTCTTCCTCTTCTGCGCGACGGCCTTCGGGGTCGTCCTGGTCCTCGGCGGTCAGCGCTACGGCACCATCGAGACCGAGATCTGGATGCAGACCGTCCAGTTCCTCGACCTGCGCACGGCCGCGGTGCTGTCCGTCGCGCAGCTCGTCGTGGTGAGCGCCGCGCTCGCGGTCGCCTCGAGGGCGCGCTCGCGCCGCGAGACCGCGCTCGCCCTCACAGCCGCCACGCGCTCGACCCACCCGTTGCGGCTGCGCAGCGCCGACGCCCTGCCCGCGGCGCTCACGGCCGTCGTCGTGCTGGTGCTCCTCGCCTGGCCGATCGCCAACCTCGTGCTCCGCTCCCTCCGGACCCCTGACGGCTGGGGGCTCGGCAACTACGCCGCGCTCGGCACCACAGGCGGGCGCAACGCGCTCACCGTCACGGTGTGGGAGGCAGCCGCGACCTCGTTGCGCACAGCAGCCTGGGCGACTGTCGTCGCGCTGGTCGTCGGCGGCCTCGTCGCCCTGGTCGTCTCGCGACGACCGCGCGACCCGGCGGCCCGACGCGCGGTGTCGGTCATGGACTCGGTGTTCATGCTGCCCCTCGGGGTCTCCGCGGTGACCGTCGGCTTCGGCTTCCTCATCACCCTCGACAGGCCGCTCGGCCTGAGCGTCGACCTGCGGACCTCCGGGCTGCTCGTCCCGATCGCCCAGGCCGTCGTCGCGACCCCGCTGGTCGTGAGGACCGTGCTGCCTGTGCTGCGCGCGATCGACCCGCGCCAGCGCGAGGTGGCCGCGACCCTCGGCGCACCGCCCGGACGTGTCCTGGCGACCGTCGACTGGCCCATCGTCGCCCGCTCGCTCGGGCTCGCCATCGGCTTCGCCTTCGCCGTGTCCCTCGGCGAGTTCGGGGCGACGTCCTTCCTCGCCCGACCCGACGGCGCGACCCTGCCCGTCGTCATCTTCCGGCTCATCGGCCGGCCCGGCGCCGAGAACTACGGCATGGCGCTCGCCGCCTCCGTCGTCCTCGCGCTCCTCACCGCGACAGTCATGCTCCTCGCCGAGCGGCTGCGCGGAGACAGGACAGGAGAGTTCTGATGAGCACCACGACAGCGCGCCCCGCAGGAGCGGCGCCCGGCACCCGAGCACCCGGGAGCGGTCTGCGCGTCGAGCAGCTGGTCGTGACCTACGCGGCTGGCCCGGGGGCCGCGGACGAGCAGGTCACGGAGGCCGGGCTGCCGGCCACCCGCCCCTCCCGGCGACACCGGGGCAGCGCCACGACAGCCGTCGCCGGCGTGGACCTCGACGTCGCCCGGGGTGAGGTCGTCGCCATCCTCGGGCCCTCGGGCTGCGGCAAGTCGAGCCTGCTGCGCGCCGTGGCCGGGCTCGAGCCTGTCGCGAGCGGCCGGGTGCTGTGGGACGGAGCCGACGTCGCCGGGGTGCCCGTGCACAGGCGCGGCTTCGGGCTCATGTTCCAGGACGGCCAGCTGTTCGCGCACCGCGACGTCGCGGGCAACGTCGAGTACGGGCTGCGCATGCAGCGGGTGCCACGGGACCAGCGCCGCACCCGGGTCGCCGAGCTGCTCGAGGTCGTCGGTCTGCCCGGCAGCGGTCGTCGGTCGGTCGCCACCATGTCCGGCGGCGAGCGTCAGCGCGTAGCCCTCGCCCGGGCCCTGGCGCCCCAGCCCGGTCTGCTGCTCCTCGACGAGCCCCTGTCGGCCCTCGACCGCGCGCTGCGCGAGCGTCTCGCGGCAGACCTGCGTGCCGCGCTCGTCGAGACCGGCACGACGGCGCTCTTCGTCACGCACGACCACGACGAGGCCTTCACGGTGGCCGACAGGGTCGCCGTCATGTCCCGTGGACGGTTGCTGCAGGTGGACGCGCCGGCGCGTCTCTGGGCGGCTCCGGCCGACCTGGAGGTCGCGTCGTTCCTCGGGTACCAGGCCTTCGTGCCTGACGGCGACGGCTGGACGGCCGTCGGCCCCGACGGCTTCGTGCTCCGGGACGCCTCAGCAGCCCGCTGGAGGGCGACCGTGCTGAGCACGACCTTCCGCCGCGGGGTCGCCGAGGTCTCGGTCGAGACCGACCTCGGCGACGGTCCGGTCCGCGTCTCCGTCCGGAGCAGCCCGGTCAGTGCTGACGGCGCCAGCAGTGCCAGCGGTGCTGTGAGCGCTGTCGAGCTGGTCCGGGGAGCAGTCGTCGGGCTCGACCTCGACCCCGCGCGGACCGCCCGCGTCCCGCGCTGAGCCGCGGGCCTCGCAGCCGGAGGCCGCGGCTCAGCCCGGAGGCAGGGCGGTCAGTCGTCGATCGAGGACAGGTCGCCGTAGCGTGCCCCCGCGACGGCGTCGCGCGGGACGGCTCGGTCGAGGGCGGCCAGGTCGTCGGCGTCCAGGCGGACGGCCGCTGCCCCGACGTTCTCCTCGAGGTAGGGGATCCGCCGGGTCCCGGGGATGGGGACGACGTCCTCGCCCTGGGCTAGCACCCAGGCGAGCGCGAGCTGACCCGAGGTGACCCCCTTGGCCTCGGCGAGCCGCCGCACGGCGTCGACGAGGGCGAGGTTCCTCTCGAGCGCCTCGCCCTGGAACCGCGGGAAGTAGCCTGTGCGCCGTGAGTCGCCGGCCTCGAGGGTCGCATCCGTCACGGTGCCCGTGAGGATCCCGCGGCCGAGCGGCGAGTAGGGGACCAGCCCGATCCCGAGCTCACGGATCGTCGGGAGGATCGTGTCCTCGAGGTCTCGGGTGAAGAGCGAGTACTCGGTCTGCAGTGCGGTGATCGGGTGCACGGCGTGCGCGCGGCGGATGGTCTCGGAGGAGGCCTCCGACAGCCCGAGGTGGCGGACCTTGCCTGCTGCGACGAGCTCGGCCATCGCGCCGACGGTCTCCTCGATCGGCACGTCCGGGTCGACGCGGTGCTGGTAGTAGAGGTCGACGTGGTCCACACCGAGACGCTCGAGCGACGCGTCGCAGGCCGCCCGCACGTACTCGGGGCGGCCGTTGATGCCGACCCTGGTCCCGTCGGGCAGGCGCTCGTTGCCGAACTTCGTGGCGAGCTGGACCTCGTCGCGTCGGCCGGCGACCGCGGAGCCGACGAGGCGCTCGTTGGTGAAGGGCCCGTACATGTCCGCGGTGTCGAGCAGGGTGACACCCAGGTCGAGGGCCCGGTGGATGGTCGAGGTCGCGGTGGCCTCGTCGGTCGTGCCGTAGAACTCGGACATGCCCATGCAGCCGAGGCCCAGCGTCGAGACTGTCAAGGGCGAGGCTGTGCCGAGGGTGCGGGTCTGGAGGGTGGGTCGAGGAGTCATGACCTCAGCCAACTCCTTCGAGTGCACTCGAAGTCAAGCGCTGCGAGCACAGGTCCTGCGACGGCGGGACCGTCGCAGACCTCTCGGAGCCCCGGAGATCGACGGTGGGTTGCGGGGTGCAGCAGCGGGCGACGGTGGGGGAAGGCGTGCGGCAGCGGGCGACGGTGCGCCAGGTCAGGTCCGCGCTGCGAGCCGGGCCGTGTAGATGTCGATCTTCCGGTCGACGGCTCCGAGGTGCTCGGTGACCTCCGCGAGCTGGGCGAGGACCCGTTCACGGTGCCGCCGCAGCAGGTCGAGCCGCGCCTGCTCGGTGCTGGGGCCCTGACGGACGAGCTCTGCGTACTCGCGCACCCCGGTGATCGACATCCCGGTCGACCGCAGCCGCGTCACGAGCACGATCCAGGCCACGTCCTCCTCCCGGTACCGCCGCTGGCCGCTGCTGGACCGCGGGACCGGCACGAGCAGCAGGCCGTCCTGCTCGTAGTACCGGAGCGTGTGGGCCGTGAGCCCGGTCCTGCCGGCTACCTGCGCGATGGTCAGCAGCGGGGCGTCTGCAGGCGCAGGCGGGTCGGTGGACGGCTGTGCCGCAGCCGTCGAGAGAGTCGTCACAGCTCCAGTGAACTCCCGCGTGGGGCGGAGGTCCAGCGGCGCCGACGCCGGAGCGTGGGTGGGGCGTGGGACGATCGTCTCCGCCCGACCCTTCCTCTGCTCTGGCAGGGGTGCACCCCGAGGAGGCGCAGTGCGCACCGAGACCACCGGAGCTGGCCGTACCACCTGCGAGCCCGCCGTCCGCCGCCCCTGCGCTGCGAGCGACAGGTGACGGCCCGCGACGACGGGCTGGTCCTGTGCGAAGACGGCCTCGCCCGCCCGCCGTGGGCGGCCGTCGACCCGATGCTCCGCGCCTACTACGACACCGAGTGGGGCGTCCCTGTGCGGGACGAGCACGGGCTGTACGAGCGCATCACCCTCGAGGCTTTCCAGTCCGGGCTGTCCTGGGCGACGATCCTGCGCAAGCGTGACGCCTTCCGCGAGGTCTTCTGCGCCTTCGACCCAGAACGGGTCGCCGCCTTCGAGGAGACCGACGTCGAGCGACTGCTGGTCGACGCCCGCATCGTCCGCAACGGAGCCAAGATCCGCGCGGCCGTGACGAATGCCCGCGCGACGCTCGCACTGCGCGACGAGGGCGGGCTGGTCGACCTCGTCTGGTCGTTCCAGCCTGCCGCAGCACCTGCCCCGGCGAGCCTCGCCGAGATCCCGACCCGGTCACCCGAGTCCCTCGCCCTGTCGAAGGCTCTGCGCGCGAAGGGCTTCGCCTTCGTCGGACCGACCACCATGTTCGCGCTCATGGAGGCTGTCGGGATGGTCGACACCCACGTGGTCGGCAGCCACCGGGCCGGCCCCGCAGCCCCGCCACGAGGTCCTGGTCCCGCGCTCTGACACGGCTCACCCTGACCTTCTCGTCAGCGACCGGAGAATGTGATGCGTACCACAGATCGACGTGTGACAACCAGGTCTGCAGCGGCGATGTATGTACGACGGATCATCGTCGCAAGGGTGAGCAGGCCATCACGAGAGTCGAGCAGCGCAGGGGAACCGCTGCTGCGTCTCCCGGGCCGGTCACCTGGGCAGGGCATGGTCGAGCACGCTGGAACCGGACGTCGCAGGGGGGCGTCTCCCGGTTGGTGGGCTCGGACCGTGGCGCAAGGGACGGGGGTGCGGCTGGCTGAGGGAGACCTCGCGCCGGACGCACCCCTCCTGCACATCCGGGGGGAGAGCATGTCCATCAGCACCGAGGCCGCGCGCAGCGCGCCGTCCGTGGCGAGCCACCGCGCCGCACGGCTGACGATGGTCGACGTCGTCCTCGCCGCTCCCGGCGGCACCGTCCACGCGCTCCGCGACGTCGACCTCGACGTGCACGCAGCGAGCTCGCTCGCCGTGACAGGCGCATCCGGCAGCGGCAAGTCGACCCTCTTGTCGGTCCTGGCGCTCGTCAGGCGCCCCACCTCGGGCGGCGTCGCGGTCGACGGGCACGAGACGAGCGGCCTGGACCGTTCCGAGCTGGTGAGCCTGCGCAGCAGCCGCGTCGGCACGGTCTTCCAGTCCTTCCACCTCGAGGGATCCCTCTCCGCGGTCCAGAACGTCATGCTGCCCTGGTACTTCAAGCACGGACGGACGGCCCGGCGCACGGCGAAGGAGCGCGCGCTCGGCGTGCTCGACCTGCTCGGCGGCGTGCACCTCGCCGACCGCCGGCCCACCGACATGTGCGAGGAGGACCGGCAGCGCGTCGCGATCGCCCGGGCCCTCGTCCTCGACCCGGCCCTGGTCCTCGCCGACGAGCCGGCGACCTCCCTCGACCGAGACGCTGCCGACTCTGTCGCCGAGCTGCTGCTCGCCGTGCCGCGGCTCACCGGCGCGGCCGTCGTGATGGTGACGGCACGCTCGTGCGTCGCGGCTGCGGCCGACCGGGTCGTCGAGCTCGACTCCGGCAGGATCGTCTCCGCCTGAGCGGTGCCCGCCCGACTGATGCCCGTCCTCGACTGACAGGCGGGCCTTGTCCGACCGATCTGCTTCGTCTGACCGGCTGATCGTGCTCGACCGGGGGCCTCGCTCGAGCGGTCGGCAGCGACGGCAGGGCACGCCGTGGACCGGACGTGCCCGTCAGTCTCCGATGGCGGCGACCCAGCGTCGGTCGGTGATCGTCGTGAAGCCCGTGACCGTCGGTTCGTCGACGTCGATCATGAGGTTCGTCAGCGTGACCGTCTCGGTGCCCATGAGCTGGCCGTCGGTCGGCGAGATGATGAGGACCGTGACCGCCTCGACGTCAGAGTCCTTCATGAGGGAGTCCGGGACCGCGACGGCCACCCCGGGGCGCCCGAGCCTGTCCGTCGTGTCCCCCAGCAGCTGGATCGACGGCGCGTCGGAGAGCACCGTCAGCATCGCCGAGGCGACGTCCTGCGGGACGATCGAGGTCCTGGAGAGGCTGGCGGCCGCCTCGACCAGCAGCGTGTCGCGGTACTCCGGGTTCTCTACGTACTCCGCGGGCATGGTTGCGAGGAGCGCGGACTCCATGGCGTCGGGGTCGGTCGGCAGCTCGGCGACGGCGAAGGGCTCGACAGTGCCGGGCATGAAGTCGTCGGTCGACAGCGGGCCAGCCGCCGAGTCTTCGGCGTCGGGGTCGACCCTGCCGTCGTAGCCGACGGCCTCGGCGCGGCGCTGGACGGACTGGGCAGACCCGTCCGGAGCCACCCACCACTCGTCGGAGGTCGGGTAGACCGCCGTCGTCGTGTTCCCGTCGGCGTCGCCGACGGACTCGCTCAACCAGGAGTAGCGGCTGATGTGCTGGACGTCGCCGGCACGGGGCAGGTCTGGTGCGTCGTCGGCGACCGAGGCCAGCTCGACGAGGGTGTCGTGTGCGGAGGGCAGCGAGCCGTCCCAGGCTGCTTCCGGCGACGCCTCTGCATAGACCAGCGGCGGAGCCCCGCCGGCGACGGCGGTCGGGCTGGAGCTGAGCTGTGATCCGACGACGGCGACGACGACGGTCGCCGCGGCGACCGCGAGCACGGCCGCTCGACGATGCAGGCGCTGTCGGCGGGCGGACTCACCGGACCTGTCGGTGGCGGGCTGGACCCGGCGGGCGCTGCTGGCGGCAGACGGCTCCACCTCCGTGGGGCCGGGGCGCGGGGTCGCTAGGATGCTGGCCAGCAGGGACTCCGCAGCGTCGGGGCTGCGGAGGTCGTGGCCTGAGGTGTCTGCGGTGCCAGCCGTGGTGCGGGTCGCGGGTTCCAGGAGCGCGGCCGGGACCTCCGGGAGCAGGTGGTGCTCGCGCATGAGAGCCCTGAGCTCTTCGACGTCGTGCGCGCCGAGGTCGTCGGTCATCGTCCCTCACCTCCGTCGCCGGTCGTCTCGCGTTCGAGCAGGATCGTCCGCAACCGGGTCCGGGCCCGGGACACGCGGGTGGTCACCGAGCTGACCGAGCACTCGAGCACCTCGGCGGTCTCGGCGCAGGACAGCCCTGCGAGGACGGTGAACGCCACGGCGTCACGCTCGGCGGGTGGCAGCAGGTCGAGGAGGTCGCGCGCTGCGCGCAGCGACTCGATCGCCTCGCCGACAGGACCGTGGTCGGTCGGTCGCAGGCTCGAGACCTTCGCCCGCAGACGTGAACGACGGCCTGCGTTCTGCGCGGCCTGCAGCAGCTTGTTCCGGAGGACCCCGTAGACCCAGGCGCGTCGCCCTGACGGGTCGGTCGGGACCTTCTCCCACCCGTGCCACACCGCGAGGAAGGTGTCGCCCACGACGTCGTCGACGAGCTCGAGGTCGACACGGCGCAGGACGAAGGTCCGGACCTCGGTGTGCATCGAGCGGAACAGGTCGCTGAACTGGGACTCCGCGTCCGCGTCGGGGGTGAGGCCCGCGGCCGGGACGTCGCTCGACCGGCGGGTGCCCGTCTCGGCCTGGGTCTCGGGTGCTGGCGAGGGTCCGGTGCCCGCGAGCTCTGCGGTACGCGGCGCGGGGCTCGGGTCGTCGGCGACGAGGCGCAGACCGGTCAGGGCTCTGCCCGGCCGGTCTCGATCTTGCCCACGACTGCTCGCGATCGGTGACGCCCCCTCGTCCGTTGCGCTCGGTGCCTCGCCGGGGCAGGCTGCTGTCCCGGGCGCTGCCCGCTCGAGGTGATCATATCTGGCGTCGTGCGGCAGGCTCACCCGCATCGGCATGGTGGTGAGCGGGGTCATCGCCCGACCTCCGTCGTGTACTCGGAAAGGGTGATGGCAGAGAACCCGGTGACTGTCGGTGAGGTGACGCCGAGCAGGTCGCTGCGCAGGGTCAGCGTCTCGGTCGCGAGCAGCTGGCCGGTCTCCTCCGACACGATGAGGACCAGCACGGACTCGTCGTCGCTCGGGTCCTCCGGGATCTTCGGCGCCTCGACCGCGACAGCCGTGCCCTCGCGGCCTGCGCGGTCGGTCGTGGGGCCGAGGAGCCTGACGGTCGGCTGCTGGGCGAGCATGTCCCAGAAGGCGCCCGTGAGGTCTTGCGGCACGACGCCCGACCCGAAGTATGTCTGAACCTGCTCGGTGAGGCAGTACCCCTTCCAGTCGTCGAGGCTGCACTCGGCCGAGGAGCGGCCGAGGATGTCAGCGGCCAGCGCGGCGGGGTCCTCGGGGAGCCGAGCGACGTCGTCGAAGGTCCCTGGGAGGACGGCGTCTGACGAGAGCTCGCCTGCGAGCGACGGCCCGGCCTCGGTGTTGATCGCACCGTCGTAGGTCACGGCTGCAGCACGACGCTGGGTGATGAGACCCGACCCGTCGGCGGCGAGCCAGCGCTCGGTGACCGTGGGGTAGACGGACGTGGCCTGTCCGGACCCGTCGGGCGCCGGGCCGGTCTCGCCGAGCCACTCCTGCGCCACGACGTGCTGGACGGTCCCGGTCCGGACAGGTTCAGGAGTCTCCCGAGCGGCGTCCGCGAGCCCGCGCAGGGTAGCGCTGGCGTCGGGGAGCTCGTCCAGGCTCGACTTGGCGAGGTCGCCCACCCCGTAGGAGAGCGAGGGGATGGTCGACGCCGCCGCCGGCTGGGCGCGGCTGCCCTCGGCGGCGACCAGGGCGACGACGAGAGCCACAGCCGCGACTGCGGCGATCATCGTCCCCCGCCGTCGACCGGGTTGCCAGCGATGCTCCGACGTGCCCACGAGGGCGGTGCTGTCGGGTGGAGAAGGTCGGTGGGGCGCAGGCGCTCCCTGACGGCGCTGCGGCGCGGGCAGCGACGCTCGACGGGCAGGCTGCGGTCTGCTCTCGAGGATCCTGCTCAACAGCTGCTCGGGGTCTGGCGGCAGGAGGAGGCAGTCGGGGACGCGAGGCACCATGAGGTGGGCAGCGAGGAGCGCGCTCGTCGCGCGGACCTCGGCCGCTCCCTCTGCGGTGTGGATCACCGTGTGTCTCCCCTCGCTCGCCTGTCGTACCTCTGGTTGCTGGACCTGCTAGGACTCCTCCGGTGCCCGACCTCTCCGCCGTCAGGCGCGACTGGTGCTCAGCAGCTGCTGCTGGCGAGCAGCGCGACCGACCTGGCCGGTACCGAGAGGCTCGCGATCTTCATGCTGGGTGTGTAGCAGACCCACGACCCGGTCCCTCCGGTCCCCGAGTACACCCGAGCCGCCCTGCTCGACCGGTTCCACAGCGACTTGCTGTTCACGAAGCCCGTCGACAGGGGTGCGGTCGACGCCACCCCACGGTAGATCCCTGCGAAGCTGGGCTCGCTCCAGACGCAGAAGGCCCCGCTCGTGCACTGCGCCTCGCTGAACAGCTGCACGACCGGTTCCGACCCGTCGCTCTCACCGACCCCGTCTGATGCGCTCGCCGTCACCGGGGCGAACCCCAGCAGAGTGACGACCGCGACCATGGCGACAAGCCGCCACGACGTGTGCCGCCCAGCGACGTGTGCCTTCACTGTGTTCATCGCTCCAACCCCTTCCTGTGTCACGTCTCGAAGCGTGACGATGACCACAGGCTAGGGCGGGATGTCCGGTTGTGGGCGGAAGATCGTAAAGATCACCCTGTGATTCACCCGATGCCCCCTGGCACGCCGAGAGGCCCCGCACCAACGGTGCGGGGCCTCTCGGGTGCTGCTCGGTCGAGCCGTGCAGCGGGGGTCCTGACAGGAGTGAGCCGTCAGGACTCACGTCATCTCTTCGACGACCGTCCGCCGAGGAATCCGAGGATGAGGCTGACGAGCAGCACGGCGATGCCGACGTAGATGAGGAACTTGGCGACCCCGGCAAAGCCGAGGACGAGAAGAACGACGCCGACGAGCAGGATGATGAGCCAACTAGGCATGAGTCCTCCAAGAGAAGCTGGGCCCGAACTTCGGGCGGCACCGAGCCTGCCAGTGCTCAGGCGCCTCCGCATCTCGAGAGCCCTGGACCGGGGCGAGGCGGGTGCGGGACGAGCGACGGACCGGTGGGTGCCGGGGCCTGTGCCCGAGGGCTGGCCCGGTCAGCGGGACGACGACACCACGCCGACGGCCGGGGGCTCCAGCAGCCGGGTCTGGGCGTCGTCGCGTCGCCGCATGCGGGCCCACAGGAAGAAGCCGGCGAGGGTGAACGCGCCGTAGAACACGTACATGAAGGCGGAGGCGTAGAACCCAGCACTCACCAGCAACGGGACCCCTACGAGGTCGACCGCCACCCAGATGAGCCAGAACTCCACCCACCCACGTGCCATGCCGTAGGTGGCCAGCAGTGATCCCGTGAAGATCCAGGCGTCGGCCCAGACGGGCTCGTAGGACCCGAGGGCCCGGAACACTGGAGTGAGGACCAGGGTCCCGCCGACCAGCGCGACCACGAGGAGTGCACGCTGTCGCGGGGTCGCCCACTCGGGGACCACGCCGACGCCGTTCGACTCGCGGCTCTGGCGCCAGCGCACCCAGCCGTAGACCGAGACCACGATGAACATCACCTGCCGGCCGGCCTGCCCGAGGAGGGTCACGGCCGACGGGGTGTCGAAGACCGACCCGAGGAACACCGTGAGCAGCAGGAGGTTCCCGACGATGCCGACGGGCCAGGCCCACACCTTGCGTCGCATGCCGCCCAGCGCGCAGACGAGACCGAAGAGGTTGCCGATGATCTCGCGCCACAGGACCGTCTGGTCGCCGATGACGAGCTGGGCGTCGAAGAGCCAGCTGATGAGTCCCACGAGATTCTCCTGTCGATGGCTGGGCCACGAGGGTCAGCGTTCTCAGGGCACCATTCATTCCCAGCGTGGATCTGCACGATGCCCTACGTGATTCTGGCCGAGCGTCACGCAGGGACGGCACCTTGGCCCCGCAACAGGCGGCTGACGCCACCCGATCTCGGGTCTCGTCTACGCAGGTGTCCGTTCTGGGCTCCTTGGCGTGCATAAGGTGTGCCGAAGCGAGGTGCCCGGCGGGGCTGGAGGGTCCCGCCAGTCAGGCGCCTCGCCGAGGCGCGGTGCACCCTGCCACCGGGGGGTGCGGGGTGCGACCGGCCGGTCCGGCAGGGGGACGAGGAGACAGCGACGCTGATACCTCGACCCCCTCCCGGGCTCCTCGAGCCACTGGAGGATCCCGCCCAGGGAAGTCCTCGGGCTCAGCCTGCGGAGAGGAGCAGGACCGCCGTGACGACTGTCGGCGGGACGACGAGCAGCCCGAGCAGCGCGTACCGGGTCCACGAGATCGAGACGTCGAGCGCCTCGAGCCGCGCGTGCCACAGCAGGGTCGCGAGCGACGCCCAGGGGGTGAGCAGCGCCCCGGCGTTCACCCCGATCAGCAGGGCTGCGAGCCGGAGCGGGCTCTCCGCGACAGGCTCGAGCGCGAGGTAGGCCGGCAGGTTGTTGACGAGGTTCGCGCCGAGCGTCCCGACCCCGGAGAGCTGGAGCAGCGCCACGGTCGACTCGCCCGTGCCGGCGACCGAGGCGAGCAGCCCGGTCAGCCCGAGGGCGTGCCCGGCCTCGATGACCAGGAACAGCCCAGAGGCCAGCAGCACCAGCTCCCACGGCACGAGCCGGAACCGCAGGACCGAGCGACGTCGCACCGCGAAGAGTCCCGTGAGGACGACGGCGGCGACTGTCGCCGGGATCCACACCGCGACGCCCGAGACGAGGGCCGGCAGCAGGAGCACGACCACCGTCGCGCTCGCGGCGAGCAGCACGGGGTCGTCAGGGTGGGCCACCTCGCGCGGTTGGTACCTGCGCAGCAGGTCGCGGCGGAACACCAAGAACAGCACGAGGCTCGGGACCACGACCGCCGCGACGGCGGGGCCGAGCATGAGCCTGGCGAAGTCGACAGGGCTGCCGAGGTCCAGCCTGCCCTCGGCCAGCAGGTTCGTGAGGTTCGAGACGGGCAGCAGGAGCGACCCGGTGTTCGCGAGCCACACCGTGGTGAGCGCGAAGGGCAGCGGCGGGAGACCGACCTGCCGGGAGAGCAGCACGACGACTGGTGTGAGCAGCACGGCTGTCGTGTCGAGGGAGAGGAACACCGTGCTCGTGGTCGCGAGGGCGACGACCAGGAGCCACAGCACCCATGCCCTGTCGAGACCCCACCGTGTCAAACGGGAGGCGACGACGGTGAACAGCCCGGCCTCGGAGGCGAGCTCGGTGACCACCGTGATCATCACGACGAACAGCAGGACGGGCCACACGCGGTCGGCCACCCCGCCGACCTCGCCGAGGGATAGCACACCTGTCAGCACCGCGAGGACGCCGACCCCGAGGAGGGACGCGCCGACTGCCGCTGAGCGCACGAGCACCTCCGGGTCCAGCTCCACGGCGGCCGTGCTCGGCGCGCCGGGGACCATCATGCGCTGCAGGCCCGCCCGTCGCCGCCCGGAGGTGCCCGGTGAGACACGGGTGTCGTGTCGACGAAGCCCGGGCGGTGCTCTGGCCGTCATGATGTCGACGGCCGGCCCTCGGGACCGGTGCCACGGTGCTGCCTCGTCCTGCGTGGTCATCGGCCCGGACGTACGCTCGAGTCCCCGCCAGGTCGCGGCGTAGCAGTGCCAGGCCTCCGGGGTCCCCCGACCGTAGATCGCAGCAGGGCAAGGAGAAGCTCATGAAGTCCAAGTTGGTGTTCGTCGTCGGGCTCGCCGCAGGGTACGTCCTGGGAGCCCGGGCCGGCCGTCGTCGTTTCGAGTCGATCAAGACCCACGCCCGTGACGTCTGGGCCTCTGACTCGGTCCAGTCCGCGGTCTCGAGCGTCCAGGAGAAGGCCGCCGAGGTCGCGAAGGACCAGAGCGCCGTCCTCAAGGACAAGGTCGCCGAGGCAGTCGACGCAGCGAAGAAGCACACGAAGCACTGAGGTCACGGCAGGCCGCCCGGCAGCGGGCGGACCTGCAGCGTGACCCGAGGCAGCACGGCACAGGCCGGGCCACCCGCGAGGAGCGGGGGCCCGGCCTGTGCCGTGCTGGTGGAGCTGGCAGTGCTGGTGAGGCTCGTCGTCCGCGAAGGTCTCGGTCAGTCCTGCGCGAGGCGACGGCGACGCACGGCGAGCGTGCCGGCACCGAGGAGCAGGAGCGCGACGACGGCGAGCGACGTCACCTCGGCACCCGTCGAGGCGAGCCCGGACCCGGTTGCTGCCGGGGTGACGGTGAGCTCGCCCGACCAGACGGAGGCACCCGTCGTGGTGTCGACCACCTGGATGCGGTGCGTCCCGGTCTCGGTCGCCGCCGGGATGGTGACGCTCCGGCTGGTAGCGCCCGACGCGTCAGCCTGGACGACTGCGAGCCGCACAGGCGTCGAGTGCAGCCACACCTCGACCGAGCCGTCGCGGGTGGCTCCCGCGACGTCGACGGTCAGGGTGCCGCCAGCCCGGACGCTCGCCGAGGAGAGCGTCACGGAGAACGGCACGTCAGCGCCCGGGAGGGTCGGGCTGGTGGGCGCGGGCTCCGTCGGCGCGGGGCCCGTGGGGCTGGGCTCCGGGTCGGTCGGTCCCGGGGTGGGCTCCGGTCCTGTCGGTTCCGGCTCCGGCTCGGGGTCCGGGACGACGGCACGGACGACGACGGGTGCGCTGAGCACCTCGTCGGAGACCGCGAAGCCGTCCCGCTCTGCCGTCGCGGCGACTGTCACCGAGGCTCCGACAGCCACGTCGGCCAGCGAGAGCGTGGCCCCGTCTGTGCCCGGGGTCACCTCCGTGCCGTCGACGAGCCACCTGTAGGAGACCGTCGCGTCGGCAGGGTCGGTGACGCTCGTCGCGGTCACCGTCGCACCGAATGTCGGGTCACCGGCGACGGCGACAGCCGAGACGCTGACCTGGCGGTCGACGTCCACGGTGTAGCTGCGGGTGGTGGTGCCGTCAGGCGCCGTGACGGTGACGGTGGCCAGGCCGTCGGTCGCCTCGGTCGGCTGGTCGACCGTGACCCTGGCGGCCGAGTCGACAGGCACCGCAGAGACCTGCGGGTAGCGGGCGCCCGCGGTCGTGACCGTGTATGCCTCGACGTCGGGGGAGAACCCGTCGACAGCCGAGCCGTCGACACGCAGCGCGCCGAGGTCGGCGACCGTGGAGACCGAGGCCGTGGTCGCGTAGATCTCGACCTCGGAGACGATCATGTGGGTGTTCGCGAAGGCGTTGAGCGTGAGCCGGACGCTCGTGGTCCGGACGCCGCCGAGGTCGACGTCGACCTTCGGGGCTGTGCCGTCGGCGGGTGCCTCGACCGTCAGGGCCGGCTCGGGGACGCGGGACCACGTGCCGTCGGTGTTGAGGTAGTCGACGGTCATGGTCTGGGCCCAGGTGGTCGAGCCGCCGTCCTTGAAGAAGTACGTCGAGACGGTCTCGACGTCCTGCGGGGCCGCGAAGCTGTACTGCAGGGTGCTCGTGGTCGGCTTGTTCGAGCCGACCCAGTTGGACCAGCCCTTGTCGCCCGTGGCGAGGTTGTAGGTGCGGTCGATCGGGTAGCCGCTCTCGAAGCTCGAGGCGACGGCGCTCGACACCTGCGGCGTGACGTTGGTCAGCGTCGAGGCTGTGAGGATCACCGACAGCGTGGCCGGCACGGCGTCACCGGCCGGGTCGTTGGACTCGGCCGTGCCGGGCACCGAGACGACACCCTGGTCCGCGAAGGACGCGTCGTCGAGACCCGCCCAGTCCCAGACGACAGGGGTGTCGAAGCGCTGCGCGGAGGCACCGACCTGCGCGGGGACCGTGGCGGGTGCGCTGGCCTGGACCGACGCCAGGCTCGCGCCGGCGTAGGTGGTCACGGAGACGGGGTCGGTCGAGGTGAACCCGCCGACGTCCACGACCGCGCGGACCTCGAAGGTGCTGCCGAAGACGTCGGTGCCTGTGCCCGTGACGGTCACGCTGCCGGGGGTGTCCCAGGTGCTGGCTGCAGGCAGCTGCCAGGTCACCGGGGCGGCCACGCCGTTGCCGTAGGAGTAGACGGGGACGACAGAGCCAGGCAGGGTCGGCTCGACACCGGCGACTGTGCTCACGGCGACGTCGGGCACGCTGACGATGCTGGTGTCGCGGACGGTCCAGCGCTGGTGTGCTCCGCCGCCGTACTGCCAGAGGCTGACCCCTGAGTTGTTCGCGGTCGCCTGACCCCCGACCTCGAGGGCGAGCGAACGAGACCCGCTCGCGAAGGACCAGGTCGAGCCGTCGGTCGTGCTGAGTGCCCACCACGACGACGGGTCCGTCAGGGCGTCGGCGACGCTCTGGGTCTTGAGGGCGACACCCGAGGACGTCGCACCGAGGACCTGGCCGTCGGCCGCCTCGAGGACGTAGCGGAGCGCGTGGCTGCCGCTGCCCTGCGGGAGCGCGTGAGCGGTCCACAGCTGCGACCCGACCGCCGAGGTGGTCGTGGCGAGGTCGGTGATGCTCGCGCCTGTCGCACCGGCGGTGAGCGCACGGCCGGAGCCGACGCCGACGAGCTGGAAGGTCTCGCCGTCCTGGACGGGGAGCGAGCCCTCGGCGACACCGGAGACCCCGTCGACCACGAAGGTCGTGACCGATCGGGCCGGGATCTCGATGGTGACGGACGTGGCGCCGGGGGCGATCGCGACGGGAGCGCCCTCGACGAGCGCGTTCTTCTCGGGGTGCTCGGGGTCGGTGACCTCGGTCGTCACCACGGGGGTGACCGTCGCGTCTGCGGCGATCTCGCCGAACTTCGACAGGTCGAGGGTCACCGAGCGGGCGGCCGTCGAGTCGTTGATGTGCACGACGTTGGCGCCTGAGCCGTCGGCCGTGACGGCCGCCGTCGACTGGGTGCTGTTCGTCGGGATCACGTGGTCACCCGGGCGGATGTGCTGGGTGTAGTTGCGCGCGGTGTTGAACTTCGAGTTCGTGATGATCTTGCACTTCGCGGAGTCGGGCAGCGGCTCGCCGCTCGTCCACCCGGCGTCCGCGAGCCGACGCTCGGAGTACCCCACGGTGCCGGGCTCGTTGCAGTCGAAGTCGATGAAGATCGAGCCCCAGTTGAGGTTCTCGACCTTCTCCATGTTGTAGTAGTCCTCGACCTCCTGCCAGAACACCCAGGCGTTCGGCTCGAGCTCACGCAGGTCGTCGGTGATGCGCTGAGCCATCCCGAGACCGCCGGTGATGGTCGTGGTGTTGAAGCCGGTCCCGACGAAGTCGCCGCCGACCTCGCTCATCCACAACGGCTTGTCGTTGGTCTTGGCGATGTCGCGGGCCTGCAGGCGGCTGCCGGTGCCGTAGGTGTGCACGTTGAGCTGGCCGACGGTCGCGCGGGTCTGCGCGTCGTACTGGTTCCAGGCGTTGACGAACTGCCCGGGGTTGGTCTCGTCGTTGGCCGAGATCATCGCGTCCGTGCTCGATCCGGCGAGGGTCGCGGAGAGCAGGTTGATGACGTTCTGCTGGTCGTTCGCGCCGGTCCCGGGGCAGATCTGCGCGCCCTCCTGGACGGTCCCGCCGGTCTTGGGCCAGCCGTCGGCCCCGAGGGCCGGTGTTCCCCAGTAGCCGTTGCACGGCTCGTTGAAGGGGTCGACTGTCGAGAACTCGATGCCGTAGGTGTCCTCGAGGTGCTCGGTGACCTTGGTGAGGTAGGTGACGAACTTCTGCGGGGCGTCGTCGGTCGGGAGCAGCTGCTCGTCCGTCTTGTTCATCGACCCGGTGACGTACCCGCTCTTCGTCATGAAGTACGGCGGAGAGTTGCTGAAGGCCTCCCAGACCATGTCGTCCCGCGTCTCGGCGAGCTTCTCGACCCACCAGCGCTGCGTCGCGTCGGACTCCCAGTCGTAGGAGGCGTCGTCGTCGGCGTCCCAGGCCTTGAGGTAGGCGTCGCGCTCTGCGTAGGTGGTGGGGACACCCGCGGTGCCGTTCGCGTCGTCCTTCCACCAGCCCTCGACGGCTGCGCCCTGGCGGAGGTAGTCGGGGACGTCGGAGGCGTTGCCACCACCGATGTTATAGCGGGCCACGTTGAGGTCGAGGCCCTCCTCGCCGAAGAGGAGCTGGTACAGCTCTTCGCGGATCTCCTCGGGGTAGTCGCCGGTCGCGTTGGCGAACCAGACGAGGCTCGTGCCCCAGCCCTGGAACTCCGGGCCGGGGACGGCCGGGTTCGGGGTGATGACCACAGGTGTCGGCGCAGCCTGCGCTGGTGCTGCTGCTGGGACCGTGGCGACGAGACCGGCCGCGCAGAGTGCTGCGGCCGCGACGACCGCGGTGGACCTCCTCGTCCGCGAGGGGGTGCTGTTCATCGGTGTACCTTCCGCCGTTGGATGGGACAAGAGGGTCC
The DNA here is from genome assembly GCF_001425965.1 of Sanguibacter sp. Leaf3. Classification (NCBI taxonomy): domain Bacteria; kingdom Bacillati; phylum Actinomycetota; class Actinomycetes; order Micrococcales; family Sanguibacteraceae; genus Sanguibacter; species Sanguibacter sp. Leaf3. Next base: position 591,409 of record NZ_LMRH01000003.1, read on the forward strand.
GCCGACGTTGGCGCACCTGCCGACGATCCTGCGATGTTTACGTAAACATGTCAAGGTGCGACGGTTCGGGTCTCACCCGCTGGAGGACGTGCTCAGTGCGAGGCCGGCGGCGCTGTGCTCGACCGGACGACGAGCTCGACAGGCAGCAGAGACCGCACGTCGGTGAGGCTGTCACCGTCGCGGATCTGGCGCAGCAGCAGGTCGACCAGCTCTTGCCCGATCGCGTGGAAGTCCTGGGCGACCGTCGTCAGCGGGGGCCAGAGGTGCTCGGCGAGCGGGATGTCGTCAAAACCGACGACCGACACGTCCTCGGGGATGCTCCGCCCGCTCTCGTGCAGCGCCCTGTAGAGACCCGCGGCCATCTCGTCGTTGGCGCAGAAGACCGCGGTGACCTCAGGGTCCTGGGCGATCTTCAGCCCCTGCTCGTAGCCCGAGGTCGCCGACCAGTCGCCCCGGACGATCTGGGGCACCGGACGTCCGGCCTCGACGAGGCACGCCCGCCACGAGTCGACGCGCAGCCCCGCGGGGGAGGAGTCGGCCGGACCGGCGAGGTGGTGCACCGTCGTGTGGCCCAGGCTCAGCAGGTGCTCGACGGCGGCGCGCGTCCCGGCGGCCTGGTCCGTCGCGACGGCCGGGTGGTGCGTGACGAAGCGTGAGTCGGAGACGACCACGGGCATCCGCGCGGGCAGCGCGAGGGTCTCGGGGCTCTGCTCCTCGGCGCGGATGATCACGAGCCCGTCGATCGCCTGGTGCGTCAACCGCGCGGCCGCAGCGGTGAGGTCGTCCGAGGACGGGCTCTGCACGTCGACGAGGGTGACGGTGTAGCCCTCGAGGCGGGCGGCCTCGACGACGGCCTCGAAGGTGCGGGCCTCACCGGTCCGCGCGAGCCTGTGCGCGATCACGCCGATGGTCTCGAAGTGCGCGTACCGCAGCGCCCGGGCGGCGTGGTTGGGGGAGTAGCCGAGCTCGGCCATCGCGGCGAGCACCCGCTCGCGGGTCTCGGGGCGGACGCGCTCAGCGCCCGTCGACACCCGTGAGACGGTCTGGGACGACACCCCGGCGAGGGCGGCGACGTCGGCGATCGACGGACCCGAGCGGGGGCGGGGAGCCCGCCCGGCCGTGGGCTCGGCAGTGCTGTCGCCGGAGGTCATGGACCGATGATAGGACCGGCGGACGCGGCTGCTGCCGGACCGACGCCTCCGGCGGAGCGCACCGGGCCGGACCTGAGGGGCAGAAAATCACGGGAGGTCCCGCAGGATCGCTGCGATCCTGGATGCCGCCCCGTCTCAGCCCGCCGTGCCCAGACATGCCCCGACACCGGAGGACATCACCCCATGACGTCAGTCCAGCTCCCGCCCGACCCGTCGACCCTGCACCCGATGCCGGGCCAGCCGCGTGTCGTGCTGCTCAAGCCTCTGGTCACCTCGCCCCTCGTCGAGGTCGGTGACTTCACCTACTACGACGACCCCGACGACGCGACAGCCTTCGAGACCCGCAACGTGCTCTACCACTACGGCCCCGAGCGCCTCGTGATCGGCCGGTACTGCGCCCTGGCGACGGGCGTGCGGTTCCTCATGAACGGTGCCAACCACCGCCTCGACGGCCCGTCGACCTTCCCCTTCCCGTCGATGGGCGGGTCGTGGGCGCAGAACGTCGACCTGCTCGTCGACCTGCCGAGCCGCGGCGACACCGTCGTGGGGAACGACGTGTGGCTCGGCAACGGTGTCACGGTCATGCCCGGGGTCCGGATCGGCCACGGCGCAGTCGTCGCGGCCGGGTCGGTGGTCGTCAAGGACGTGCCCGACTACGGGGTGGTCGGCGGGAACCCGGCGCGGCTGATCAGACGCCGCTTCGACGACGCGACCGTCGACAGGCTGCTCGCCGTCGCGTGGTGGGACTGGCCCGTGGAGCAGGTGACCGCGCACCAGCGGACCATCATGGCGGGGACGGTCGAGGAGCTCGAGGCCGTGAGTGGGCCCTGACAGAGCAGCCCCAGGGCACTGCTGCGGGGTGGGTGCTGGGCGACGCCGTGCGAGGCTGGAGCCCGCTACCGCTCGAACCGCTACCGCCCGAACCATTCCCGTGCCGCGGCGCTGAGGGCGGCGACCCCGACGTCGAGGGTCGGCTGGACCACGGGGGCGAAGAAGGGCGAGTGGTTGCTCGGGATGTCGCTGTCGAGCGTCCCGGCTGCCGCGGCGGCGGCGTACGCGGCGGGGTCTGCGCCTCCGAAGAACCAGAAGACCAGCGGGGCGCCGGCTGCGGTGGCGATCGCGCCGACGTCCTCGCTCCCGGTGACGGTGCCCGGGTCGATCACGGCGTGCTCGCCGAAGGTCTCCACGAAGGTCGCCCGGACGCGGGCCGTCGCCGCCTCGTCGTTGATCGTCGCTGGGGCGTGCTTGCTCTCGACGACCGTCGGCGGGGTGGTCATCCCGGCCGCGGCGGCCTCGGCCTCGACGATGCGGCGCACGGCGGTGAGCACCCGGGTGCGGCTCTGGTCGCTCACGGTCCGCACGTTGATGCTGAGGGTCGCCTCGGCGGGCACGACGTTGTCGGCGCTGCCCGCGTGGATCGCACCGACGGAGACCACGACGATCTCGCCGGGCTCGGACTCGCGGGACACGATGCTCTGCAGCCTGACGACGGCGTGGCAGGCGGTGAGCAGAGGGTCGACGGTGGTCTGCGGGCGAGAACCGTGCCCGCCGCGCCCGTGGAAGGTCACGGTGACCGAGTCCGAGCCCGCCATGGTCGGTCCCGGCCGCAGCCCGACGATCCCCGCCGGGAGCGGGGCGACGTGCTGACCCAGCACCACGTCAGGTCGGGGGAACCTCTCGACGAGACCGTCGTCGACCATCGCCTGCGCGCCGGCGACGAGCTCCTCGGCGGGCTGGACCACGGCGACCAGCGTGCCGGACCACGTGCCGCGCCGGGTGACGAGGTCTTCGACGGCGCCGAGCAGGCAGGTGACGTGCACGTCGTGCCCGCAGGCGTGCATGACCGGGACGTCGGTGCCGTCGGGGCCGACAGCCCGGACCGTGCTCGCGTAGCCCAGACCCGTGCGCTCCTCGACGGGCAGGCCGTCCATGTCGGCGCGCAGCGCGACGACCGGGCCCTCGCCGTTCTCGAGGACACCGACGACGCCTGTTCCGCCGACCCCTGTCGTCACGGTCAGGCCCAGGTCTCGCAGGTGGCCTGCGGCGACCTGGGCCGTCCGGGTCTCGGCGAACCCGAGCTCGGGGTGGGTGTGCAGGTCGCGGTAGACGCTCTCGAGGTCGATGCCCATGCTCCGCAGCCTAGGGGCACCGGTCGGGCCAGACCAGGGGTCGAGCCTGGCCCGGCCGGTGCCACCTCACGAGGTCATCCCTGGTGCGTCCTCCGGTTCCTGCGCACGACGAGCGCACCACCTGCGGCGAGCAGCAGGGCGGCGAGGGCGACGACGGCGACCGACGTGCCGGTGGCTGCCAGGCCCGACGCTCCGACGGTGCTGCTGCCTGCCGGGGTGCCGACGGCTCCACCACCCGCACCGGGCCCGGTCCCGGGCGCCGCAGAGGTGGTCGGGTCGTCGGTCGGGTCGACCGTCGGCTCGGGGTCGACGGCGAGCGCGGGCAGGCTCGTCTCGGAGACCAGGCTCACGAGCCCGGCCACGTCGACGGCCCGTGCCCGGACCTGCACCGCGGCGTCGCCGAGCTGGACCGGTGCCGAGGCAGTGGCCCAGGGGCCACCGTCGAGCGAGTACTCCACCCGTGCGACGCCCGAGGTGTCGTCGGCAGCCGTCACCGTGAGCAGGCGCGCGGCGTCGACTGAGACCGTGGCGGTCGGTGCGGTTGTGTCGACGTCGAGGGTGACCTCGGTGACCTCGGTCGAGGGCACACCGTCGTCGGTCGCCCGCGCCTGTGCCACGTGCCTGCCGTCGCCGACAGGCACGGGGCCCGTGTACGGCAACCAGTCGCCGTCGTCGAGCCTGTACTCGGCTCCCGGCACGGCGGCGAGGGCCATCGCTCCGGATGCCTCGGCCTGCGTCAGCTGCTGGTCGACAGGCTGGGCGTCGTCCCGGGTCACAGCGAGGGACGGGGTGGTCGTGAACCACCCTGTCGCTGCTGGCTGCGGCAGGTTGATGGTCACCGTGCCGGGCACCACGACCTCCTCGTGGGCGTAGACCTGCACCTCGACGAGACCCGCCGCCCAGGCTGCGGCGTTGCCGTTGTGCGAGTTGACCACCTGTGCGACGTCGAGCCGCACGTAGCGGTACTGCCCGGAGAGCGGGTCGCTCGTGAAGCCGACCGTGGTGTTGCCGAGCTGCCCGACGAGCTGCGTCCACGTCGTGCCGTCGACGCTGCCCGAGACCGTGTACCCGTGGTACGACTCCGAGCCGTTGTAGCTGCGGAAGCTCAGGTCGACCCGGCTGAGGTCCTGGACCTCTTCGAGGTCGACGGTCCAGCTGAAGGGGACACCCGTCGGCTGGAAGTACGCAGAGCTGTCGCCCCACGTGGCGGTGTTGGTGTACTCGCCGTCGTTGGCGACCGAGGCGGCGTGCGCCTCGTCGACCGCGTCGGCGGTCACCGGCTTGCCCTGCGAGACGAGCGGGTCCTCCGGGTAGTCGATCGCCCCCGTCGCCGAGTCCAGGCTCCACGCGGGCCGGTAGTCGAGGGACACCGTGGACGGGTCCGCAGGGTCGATGCTCAGCGGCAGCCACACGTAGGTGGAGGTCCCGAGCTTCTTGGAGTTCCAGCGGTCACCCATGTACACGTACTCGCGGCCACCGTCCTGGCGGTCGATCGTCATGATGTTGGTGGGCTGGCTGTAGAACGACGTGTTGTTGCCGACGAGCACAGGGTCGGACCACCCGTCGGGGTCGGCGATGTCCTTGGTCCACGCGACGCGCGTCTGGTTCGGGTACCAGCCGGACTGCCCCGAGGTGAAGGCCAGGTAGTACTCGCCGATCTTCACGACGGCCGGGGCCTCACGGCCCTGCCCCTCGAAGACCGGGAACGAGGCCTCCCAGTCGACGTCCGCGTAGTCGTCGGTCAAGGGGTACAGACGCATGCTCGTGTGGTCCTCGGAGGACAGCAGGTACGCCTTGTCGCTGTCCGGGTCCTTGAAGACCGTGAAGTCGCGCGAGCCGTAGCCCCAGAGGTCGTCGCCGCCCGTGTAGGTGGGGTCTTCGTGCTCGGTCGTGATCTCACCGACGCCCGGGCGGAAGTGCTTGACGAAGCTGTAGTCCCCGTCGACCGTCGGGCTCGTGGCCACCACGAGGTGCGAGGCGGAGTAGTCGCCCGCGCGCTCCCAGTGACCCCACAGCACGAAGGTGTCGGTCTTCTCGTTGTAGACGAGCTTGGGTCGCTCCCACTTGGAGTCCACGAGCTCAGGCGCGGTGTCCTGGGTGACGAGCTCTTTGACGTACTGCCAGTTCTTGAGGTCCTGAGACTTGTACAGGCTCACGCCGAGCAGCACCGCGCCGTCGTGGGACTTGTTCTCGCCGACCCAGTAGTACCAGCCGTCCTTCTCGAGGAAGCCGCCGCCGTGCGCCTGGATGGGGTTGCCGTCGGTGTCGAACCACGTCTTGCCCACGGGGACGGCGTCGTAGCCGCCCTCGGGCACGAGCTCGATGCTCAGGCGTGCCGTCGAGACCGCGCTCGCGGTCCCGTTGCGGATCGCGCGGGCCTTGACCGTCGTGGTGCTGTCGAGCACGAAGGGCTCGGTGTAGAGGGTGCCGTGGGTGCGGGACGGCTCGGAGCCGTCGGTCGTCACGTAGACGGAGGCGCCCGGGGTCGCTGTCGAGACCGAGACCGTCTGCGCGGTCGAGTAGGCGCCGTCTCCCGGGGTGATGGTCGGTGCGGCGACCACGACGGGTGCGGTGTCGACGTCCACGCGACCGGCTGCGACGGCGAACCAGCCGAGGGTCGGGGCCTCGCTGCCGGCGGCGCGCTCGACGCGGAGCTCGGAGGTGCCGGTCTGGTCGACGGTCACCGTCGCGGAGACCATCGCGGTGGTCTTCCCGGACGCGTTGCTCACGGTCACCTCGGGGGTCACGACCGACCGGGCGCCCGAGGGGGAGACGAGCGTGACCGACATGGTCCGAGGTCCGCTCCACCACTCGCGGAAGCCTGCGGTCACGGTGTGCTCGCCCGCCTCGAGGGGGAGCCTGTAGACGATCGGGCGAGACGAGGCCCCGCTGCCGCGGGCCCACAGGCCGCCCGCGTCCTTGTCGAGGGGGTTGGTCGAGGCGCGCAGCCCGACGTAGGCGTCGCCGTCGTTGACGTAGCCCCAGCCTGTTGACGCCTGCTGGTCGGCGACGGTGTTCCGGAGGGTGCCGTCGCTGGCGGCTCCGGCGAGGGCCGCGACGGCGTCGAAGGGCGGCGTGGACTGAGCACCTCCCGAGTCGACCAGGTACTCGACGCCGCGTGGCACCACGTCGACCTGGGCCTCGACCGCGAGGGTGCCCTCTACGGTGCCGGAGACCATGACCGACCTGTAGTGCTGGTCGAAGACGTACTCGCCCGAGTCCCAGACGACGTCGGCCAGGCGGGTGCCGCTCGGGGCGGTGACCTCGACCTGCGCCGGGAGCGCGGGGGCCTCGCCGGTGTAGGTGGCGAGGACGACGGGTCGGGCGAGTGCCGTGGGGGCGTCGGCTGCGACGTCAGCCAGCGCCTGGGACCCGAGAGCCTCGGACCCGGCGCGGAGCGAGGCGAGGGCCTCGGACATCGCAGACGCCGGGACGGGCAGTCTCGACGGAGCGGCCGCTGCGGGGACTGCGAGGCCGGCGGCGAGGGCCGTGGCGGCGAGAGCTGCCGTGACGGCAGCGACGAGGGGGCGCCCGAGGAGGCGACGGTGCTGCTGGTCGTGCTGGAGGTGGGGTGGGTGGAACGGGGCGGGGGTGCGGCGTGACGTCGTCGTCATGGGGTCCGTCCTGGACTGGGGGTTCGACCGGCCGGGGCGCGACAGTGCGCACCGGGGAGATGTTTACGTGAACATCCGCACGGTATCCGCGGCTGGACGAGGGTGTCAACGATCGCTGCTACGGTCGCCCGATGGACCAGACGACCCCCGCCCCAGTCCCAGAGCCGACGGACGAGCAGGGTAGGTTGACCTCGACCTCCGAGGGAGCACAGGCGTCAGCCGCCGCCCCCCGCAGCCCACGCCGGATCAGCAACGCCCGTCTCGCGGGCTGGTTCGTCGTCGTCGCGCTCTTCGCGCTCGCGGTCCTCCAGTACCTGCTCCCCGCCCTGCGCCTCGTGCAGCTCGCGACCCGCGACGCGGTCGCCTTCTTCGAGGTGGCCGGCTCTGTCGGGGGCGCCAACTTCTCGGCAGTCCTCGACGACGACGAGTTCCGTGCGTCGGTCGGACGCGCCCTCGGCTACTCGATCGTCCCGCTCGCTGCGGCTCTCGTGCTCGGACCGCTCGTCGCGTCGGTGGCGTCGCGGGCCGGGCGGGCCACCCGCCTGGTGAGCCGCGGGCTGCTCGCCGTGCCGCTCTTCTGCTTCAGCCCGGTGGCCTACTACGTCGCGCAGTGGGGGACGCAGCGCGGTGGCGGCTCGGCCGAGACGCTCCGCCGTGCGCAGGAGGTCGGCGGCTCGCAGGCCGAGCTCGTCGTCATCGCCGGGCTCTCGGTCGTCGGGCTCGTCGGGGCGCTCTCGGCGACCCTCTATCTCGCCGCGATGCGCCGGTCTACGGTCTCGCGTGCTGGTTGGGCGGCCTCGGGTGTCGTGACCGCCGTGGTCGTGCTCGCCGTGACGACGCTGAGTCTCATGGTCACGACGGTCCCGCTGCTGCTCACCGCGGACCTCGCAGACCGTGGCACCACCACACCCGGCATGCTCGTCTACGAGTGGGTGTTCCTGCGCTACGACCTGCCGACGGGCAGCGCTGCCCTCGCGCTGCTGCTCGTGCCGACGGTGCTCGTCGGCGTGCTGCTCGTGGCTCTGGTGCTCGCCACGAGGCTCCGGGTGGAGATCGTGCCGCGGGACGCGGGTGCCGGAGGGGCCAGGCTGCTCGGCCGTCTGCGTCGCGGAGGAGCCGGCGCGGGGTCGGGCGCGGCTGCGACCAAGGCTGCGACTCCCGCGAAGGGCCGGGTGCGCGGGCGGGCCTCTGCGGTAGCCACCTCCGCCTCCACCTCTCCCTCGGTCTCGGCCGGGGCCGGGGCGCAGCCGGCGGCGGGCGCCAGCCGTGCGTCTGGCGCCGGGGGCGGCACGGAGTCGCGGACGTCTGTCGCCTCGGTGATCTCGGTCGTCCTCGTCTCTGCCCTCGCCGTGGCCTCGGCCGTCGTGGCGTGGCCGTGGCTGCAGGGGATCCTCGAGACCGAGGTCGCACCGTCGATCGACTCGACGACGCTCCAGATCACCACGTGGTTGTCCTCGGCGCTCACCGGTCTGATCGTCGTGGGTCTCGCCGTCGTCGGCGGCTTCGGCATCGGGTACCTGCGGCCCGCCGGACGCCGCAGCGAGTGGTTGCTGCTGGCCTTCTCGCCGTTCGTCCTCGTCAGCACGACGTCGTTGCTGCCCGCCCTGTTCGAGGCTGGTGCTGACGAGGGCACGCTCGGGACGCTGCGAGGACTGGTCTCGCCGTTGTGGGTCAGCGTCCCGCTCCTCGTGCTCTTCACGCTCGTCTTCGCCGACCTCCGGCGCAGCCGGGACGCCGGGGTGGACGGCGCGGTGCGGTCTGCCGTCGCCCCGGTCCTCGGTCTGGTCGGCCTCAGCGGTCTCGTCGTGGCGTGGGTCCACGGTCAGCAGTACCTCTGGCCGCTCGTCGTGTCCTACGGCTCCGACACCTCGGCCCCGATGCTCGTCCGTGCTGCCGCGACCCCGGCGCAGGAGCTGGCCCCCGTGCCCTTCGGCCTCGTCGCGCCGCTCGGGGTGCTGGTGCCGTGCGTGCTGCTCGGCGCCCTGTGCCTGGTGGCCACCGACCGGATCGCGCTGCGCGCGGGCCGGGCAGACCAACCAGCCTGACCCCGGTCGCCGCGAGGTCGTACGCCCAGCTGCGAGGTCGTGCGCCCACCCGGTGGTCGCACACCTCACCGCGAGGTCGGCCAGCCAACCGCGAGGTCGTACGCCCAGCCGCGAGGTCGTACAGACACTCCAGATGGAGCATCGCGAGCCTCCGATCTGGCGTGTCTGTACGACCTGGGCGCGGACGGTGCGACCTCGGGCAGGCGGTGCGACCTGGCGCCGAGGCAGCCGGCTTCTGTCCGGGGTGCGGCCTCGAAGGATCGTCCGTCCGTAGCCCCGTCCGGCGATACAGGGTTCCGTGAATACACGACCGCCTGTACAGTCGCTGCATGGAGACCGTCACGCTCAACCACACCGCCGCGCTCGCGCGCCTCGGGCACGCGCTGTCCGACGAGACGCGCGCCAGGATCCTGCTCGTCCTGCGTGAGGGCCCCGCGTACCCGGGTGCCATGGCCGAGGCCCTCGGCGTCTCGCGGCAGGTCATGTCCAACCAGCTGGCGTGCCTGCGCGGCTGCGGTCTCGTCCAGGGTGAGCCTGATGGTCGCCGGACCCGCTACACCCTGACCGACGACCACCTCGGCGCTGCGCTCGGCGACCTCCTCGAGCTGGTGCTGCGCGTCGACCCGGCCTGCTGCTCCGACGACGGGTGCACCTGCTCATGAGCGCCGACGTGCGCCCAGCGCCTGCTCCGCTGACGGCTGCCCGACGCAGCGTCCTCGAACGCCGCGTCCGCTGGGTCGTCGCGGTCACCATCACCTACAACGTCATCGAGGCCGTCGTCGCGATCTCGGCAGGGACCGTCGCTGGTTCGGCCGCCCTCGTCGGCTTCGGCCTCGACTCGATCGTCGAGGTGCTCTCCGCAGCTGCTGTCGCCTGGCAGTTCAGCGCCCCCGACCCGGAGACCCGTGAGCGCGTCGCGCTGCGGGTGGTGGCCCTGTCCTTCTTCGGCCTCGCGCTCTTCGTGTCGGTCGACGCCCTGCGCACCCTGCTCGGCGGCAGCGACCCCGACCACTCGACCGTCGGCGTCGTCCTCGCGGCGGTAAGCCTCGCCGTCATGCCCTTCCTCTCGTGGTTCGAGCGCCGCACAGGTCGCGAGCTCGGCTCTGCGACGGCTGTCGCCGACTCTCAGCAGACTCTGCTCTGCACCTATCTCTCGGCAGTCCTGCTCGTCGGGCTGCTGCTCAACTCGTTGCTCGGCTGGTCGTGGGCCGACCCGATCGCGGCGCTGGTCATCGCGGCCATCGCCGTACGGGAAGGTGTTCAGGCCTGGCGTGGTGACGGGTGCTGCGCTCCGGGGGCGTCGCTGCACGGGTGCGAGACCGCCGTGCCGGATGAGGGGAGGGAGGAACCGGCCGCAGGCGCAGACACCCGGCTCGCCGACCGTCCCCGAGTGCTCGCCGTCCAGCCCGGCGGGCTCACAGACCGGCCCGATCTGCTGGCCAAGGACGTGGCAGCCGACTCGTCCCGAGAGGGCTCGGCAGTCACCGGGTCAGGCGATGGCGGCTGCTCCTGCTGCGGGGGATCGTCGTCAGACCGCTGATCGGCTGGCTGGTTCGGCGGAGGGCGTGGCTCGTCTGCGGGCGGCAGGTCGGTCCAGGACCGGGACCAGGCCCGTGCTTGTTCTCGCCCGACCCGAGGTCACTCGTCGAGCGACAGGTCCTTGCGGTTGGTCGCCACCCGCGCGCGGAACAGCACGATCACGACGACGACCCCGACGGCCGGCGCGAGCCGTCCGACGACAGCGGGGGACAGAGCGCTGATCCCGGCGGCGACGGCGAGCACCGTGAGAGCCGTAGGGAAGGTGCGCACGACCGCGTCGCGCACCGCCCGCTGCTCCGTCCGGTACGCCGCACTGTCGTCTCCGGCAGGAGGAGCGGCCCAGAGAGACTCCCGGACCGAGGCCACGAGTGCGGACACGAGACTGAGGACCACGCCGACCACCGCACCCCACGCCGCGCCGACGAGGGCGTTCGGCGGCGGGTCGGCCTGGCTCCACGCGGGTAGTCCCAGGATCCACCCGACGATCGTCATGACGGGGACCGCTACGACGGCTGTGGAGAGGGCTCGGCGCAGGTCACGACTGGTCATGGCTGAATGATACGAGCGACGTGCGGACAGACTGTGGAGACCACCGGTCCCGAGCGTGGAACCCCGGTGCGGGCCGGGCGGACTCAGCTCGCGATCTGTCGGATCGGCAGCGGGACGACGACCCGGCACCTCCGGGCACGAGCCAAGAGACTCGTGCCCGTGGTCCGGGTCGCCGCTCGGGGCCGGTCGGCAGTCGACCGGCCCCGATGGGAGTCAGATCCGCAGTCCGTACCCGGCCTCGAACACAGCATCCGCAGTGTCGGACGCGACATCCGGGCGCGACGCTGCGACGGCCTCCATCGAGCGGGGCAGCTGGAACGGCAGGCGTCCTTCGGGCGCGACCTCACCGGTGAGCGCGGCCACCAGCGCGGGGTCCGACGTGCCGTAGGTCCCGACGATCGCCGTCGCGACGTCCACGAGCGGCGTGAGGATCGCCGGCCGGTCGAGCATGACGTCGAGGACGACGGGCACCTGTGCGGCGAGCGCCGTGATCTCAGCGACGGTCTCGGCGGAGAAGTCGAGCGACCCCTGGTGGAAGTACGCCTCGAGGAACATCGAGTCGCGGTGCTCCCACGGGGCGTTGACGCGCACGACGGCGACGTCGGCCTCGGCCGGGTCGGTCACGACTGTCCCGAGACGGGCAGCCTCCTCGGCGGACATGCCCATGACGTAGACGCGCTGGTCGCCGGCGAGCGGCAGGACCGGACGGCCGTCGACGGCACCGTTCTTGAGCACGGTGACCGAGCGGCTCTGTGCGGACAGGCCGGCGGCGACGAGGTCGGCGCGGCCGACGATCGCCTCAGCGGCGTCTTCGTCGACGTAGGGGTCGTCGAAGAGCCCGAGCTCGAACTTCACGCGGAGCAGACGGCGCACGGACGCGTCGATGCGGTCTTCGGTGACGCGTCCCTCGCGGACCAGCTGGACCAGCAGGTCGGGGCACTCTTCGCCGCCGAACTGGTCGCACCCGGCGTGGATGATCTTCTCCATGCGCCCCGGTGCGTCGAGGTGCTCGACACCCCACGCGCGGGCCGGGAGGACCTGCCCCGTCGCGACCTTGTTGTCGTTGACGAGCTCCCAGTCGGTGACGACCACGCCGTCGAAGCCCATCTTCTCGCGGAGCAGGCCGGTGACGATCTGCTTGTTGTAGCCGAAGCCGACCTCTTCGATCTGCTCGCCGTCGACGACGAGGTCGACCGGCATGCCGTAGTACGGCATCATCGCCGAGGTCTTGTGCTCGAGGGCGACCTTGAAGGGCGCGAGGTGCTCCTCGAAGGTCCCGCCCGTGTAGACCTGCTCGCGGCCGTAGGGGAAGTGCGCGTCTTCGCCGTCCTTCTGCGGTCCGCCGCCCGGGAAGTGCTTGGTGGTGCACGCGACCGACTCGGCGGTCAGCTCTCCGCCGGGGCCCTGGAAACCGTCGAGGTACGCGGCGGTGAAGTCGCTGACGAGCTGGGACGTCTCGCCGAAGGTGTTGAGCTGGCGGGCCCAGCGAGGCTCCGTCGCGAGGTCGACGCAGGGGTGCAGCGCAGCGCGGATACCCACGGACAGGTACTCCTGGCGGGCGGCGTCGGCGAACTGGCGGACGAGCTCGGCGTCGCCGATCGCCGCGAGGCCGAGGGAGTCGGGCCACTGCGAGAAGAACCCGGCTGCGAAGGACGCCCCGGTGTTCTCGTGGAAGGCGTGCCGCGGGTCGGTCGAGACCGTCACGGGGATGCCGAGGCGGGTCTGCTCGGCGAGGGCCTGCAGGTTGTTGTGCCAGCGGGCCGCGAGGCGCCCCTCGGGCAGCACGTGCACGTTGAAGTGGTTGAGCAGCTTCTCCTGGACGACCACCGTCGTCGGGGACTTGCTGATCGCACCGGTCTGCTCGACGAGGGAGCCGTCCGGGCTGGTCTCGATGACCGTCTGGAACATCAGACCGGCCTTCTCCTCGAGCGTCATGCGACCGAGGAGGTCGTCGACCCGGGCCTCGACGGGCTCGCGCGGGTCCTCGAAGGGCGCCATGACGCCGTCCTTGTCGAGGTCGCGGAAGACCGTCCCGTCGGGGGCGGTCAGGGTGGTCAGGGGAGTGGGCACGTCAGGTCCTTCGGTCCGAGGGGTCGCCGGGGCCGCAGTGGGAGCGGAGACGGCGCGGAGGTCTGATGTAAGCGTATACATGTCCGGCTTGCGGTGGTGCCGCGAGTATCGCGGCGACGAGCGACCGCCAGATCGGTCCTGGAGGTGGGTCAGTCCGCGCGGCGCCGGAGGGCGGCCCACGCAGCCAGGGCCGCGATGGCGCCCCCGACCGGCATGAGGACGATGAAGGCTCCGGGTGGAAGGCCAGGGACTGTCAGTCCGGCGACCATCCCGAGTACCGCACCGACGACACCGGCCAGCCCGACCCACCCCGACCTGTCCGTGGTCTCGCGCTGCTTCCCGGGGTCCGAGAGGTCGGTGATCGCCCGACGGAGGTGCCCGTCGCCCATCGTGAAGAGGACGTCCACGTCGCCGGGGTGCAGCGCCTCGAGAGACCGCCAGAGACGGCTCTCCTGCAGCGTCAGCCCAGGTATCCGGACGTGACGCGCCCACCTGTCCTTGACCACCAGCGCCGGGCCGATGCTCGCAGTCAGGAGCGCCCCAGCCGCCGCTTGGTCGCCGCGGACCAGGGCGACCACGGCTCCGCTCGCGAGGAGCACGGCGGCGAGCACCACACAGGTGACGACAGCAGCTCGCTGGCGCGCCGCGCCGGGAGGGCGGAGGCGCGCGGCCATCTCGTCGAGAGCGGGGTCAGGGGCGACCCGGGCGACGGTGCGGAGCAGCAGCCGTGCCCCGGCGTCGTCACCCTGCTCGGCCAGCGCGTTCGCGGCCCACAGGGTGGGCCACGGGTCCCACGGGGAGCATGACGCGAGGTGCCGTCCGACCGCCACCCCCACGGCCGAGTCGAGGACGGAGGCGTCGCCGTCGCGGTCTCGCCCGAGCATGAGGGCGATCACCTCACCGACGTCGCCCGGTCGCTGCGCGAAGCCTCGTGTGTCCATGAGATGTCTGTCGGCACGGACGACCCCACCCATGAGCCTCCCGTCAGGGACACTTGGAGCAGCAACCATCGTCAACATGAGGAGTCCGTCATGCCCCAGGGAACCGTCCGCTGGTTCGACGCCGAGCGAGGGTTCGGCTTCCTAGCCCTCGACGACGCCGAGGACCTGTTCGTGCACGCGTCTGAGATCGTCGGCAACGACGACGGGACGCAGTCGCTCCGCGAGGGGCAGTCCGTCGAGTTCGAGATCGGCGAGGGCGACCGTGGCCCGCAGGCCCGCAGCGTCAAGATCACCGGCGACGTCGCCGTCGACGCGGCCCTGGGTCAGCTCGGCACCGTCACCTGGTACGAGCCGGCCAAGGGCTACGGCTTCGTCACGCCCGACGGCGGAGGCGCCGAGATCTTCGCGCACAGCTCCGCCATCGTCGGCGGGGGTGTGATCGCCGAGGGGCAGCGGGTCGCGTTCCTCGTCGTCGAGGGCGAGAAGGGGCCGCAGGCGGACCACCTCCTGCCGCTCGGCGCCCAGGCCGCCAGCGTGCAGGCTGCGGGCCCCAGCGGCGCTGACGGCGCCGACGGCACCGTGAGCTGGTACGACGCGGGCAAGGGCTTCGGCTTCGTCACCCCCGGCTCCGGCGAGCCGGACGCCTTCGTCCACGCCCGGTCCCTCACCGGAGGTGCCACCGAGCTGGTCGAGGGCGAGCGCGTGAGCTTCACCGTCGTCCCCGGCGACCGTGGTCCGCAGGCCCAGGACGTCCGGGTCGTGGGCGGGACCGGCCGAGGTGCGCGCAGCGCCCCGGGCCGCGACTCGTCACGGCGTCCGGAGGCGTCTCGCACCCCGGCGCGCGGCGGCGAGGGTGTCGTGGCGCGCTATGACGCGGACCGCGGGTTCGGCTTCATCACGCCAGACTCCGGCGGCCCCGACCTCTTCGTGCACGTCTCGGTCGTGCGGGATGGCCAGGAGCTGTACGAGGGCGACCGGGTCCGCTTCCAGGTTCGGCAGAGCGACCGCGGGCCGCAGGCGGACCGGGTCGACCTGGCCTGAGCGAGGCCTGGCGTCCTGACGCTGTCAAACCGCGACGCCCGGGCGCGGGGGTGTCCCGCCGTGCCTGGGCTCGACGACATCCCGCGTGTAGGTGCTCGCGGGACCTGTCGGACGCGCGGTCCTGTGCCTTGCAGGTTCGCAGTAGCGTCCCGGTGCTCGATTCTCACCAGGGTGACTGATTCTTCAGCGGTCACTCCGTCAGGCGTTGGCGATCCCTGCTTCGATAGCGCGCGGGTCCACGTCGTATCCGGTGGATCGCTCGCCGGACCAATTGAGCCCGCCAGGAGCTCATGGTTGGCAAGACCCGGCAGCCAATGCTGGGGGGAACGTGTCGAGCGGGATCTCCTGGACCGCGAACTCGGTGGAGAGCGAGAGCGCGGGCGGGCTGAGAGGCGTTAGAGGAGCGGCATGTACCGTGCAGCGGCCGCGAGAACCTTGATGCAGTCCTGACACCGGAGGTGCTTTTCATCAAGTCGCTCGTGGGCGGCCGTGAGCAGCCCGGTCGTTTCATTCCACAGGTTGGGGGTGTTTTGCAGGCCATGATGCTGGAGGTGGAGCAGGACGGTCTGCGCGATCACACCAGCCGTCGCACGTGGTGGGACGACGATGTCGTAGCGGCCGATCACCTCGAGCGGTTCTTCTCGAATCCGTATGACCTCATGAGCGAGTCCGCTGTCGATTATGTGCCACGTCTTGCGTTCGTCCGACGCTT
This sequence comes from Sanguibacter sp. Leaf3, assembly GCF_001425965.1. Classification (NCBI taxonomy): domain Bacteria; kingdom Bacillati; phylum Actinomycetota; class Actinomycetes; order Micrococcales; family Sanguibacteraceae; genus Sanguibacter; species Sanguibacter sp. Leaf3. The sequence goes on from NZ_LMRH01000003.1 coordinate 607,200, forward strand.
CTCGACCCCTGTGCCAGTAGGCGCCGTCATACTCGATCCCGAGTCGCGGACCGTACCCGGTCGTGAAGAGCATGTCGAGCCACATCCTGCGGTCGCGTGGAACGGGAACGTCGCGCTCGCCCCGACCGAGGATGAAGCCCAGTAGCGTGAACACCTCGGTCTCCAGCTTCGAGGCGCGCGCGTCGTCCTTCGCGCACCGTGGGCATCCGTTCCCGGAGATGAACCTGCCGCGAGGTGAGCTTCCGTGCCAGTGTTGACCCATGTCGGCACAGTAGGCGGAGCCACTGACGCTCACACTGGCCGTCGGGTTTGTGCGCCCCGAACCACGGCGGCCGGTGCGACGAAGTTCGCTGACCTGCCCGGTGGCGGGGTACAGATTCTTCGTCGATGAGCCGCGTATCTTGCAAGTGACGCTCGGCGTCGTTAGCCTTACGAAAGTACACCGATGTGTACGGCAGGCACGATTGGCGTGGCAAGGAGAAAGCGCAGGAGAGATTGTGGACTTTGAGGAAGCGATCAACGAGCGCAGGGTAGTTAGTTTCACCTATGGAGGTCACCTTCGTGTTGTAAAGCCTGGTGCTCTTGGGTACCACGTGACAACGCGCAAGCTGCTTCTGCGCGGCTACCAGATCGACGGGACCAGCAGTAGTCGCACACCGCCGTTTTGGAGCCTGTTCGAGGTGCGCCTCCTCAGCGGCCCGGTGTACACGGGGGACACCTTCGACGACGAGCCCCCGGACTACCGGTTGGGAGACAAGCACCTCGGCGAGATCATCGCGGAACTCTAGGTTCACGCCTCCGCATGGTCTCTTGCCCGAACGTCCGCGCATACGCCCGGCGCCGCACCGCCGAAGGCTGCACCAACCGCAAGATCGGACGCTGCTTCAAGCGGTACATCGTGCGCCAGCTCTACCGCCAAATGTGGGCGCTCGCGGATTGCCGCGAGCAATAGAAGTGTCACTATCGGGAACTCAACTCTTAATTGGTGACGCGAAGATCAGGGCGCTGTGGAGGCCGTTCGCACTGCGCTTCGTGACGAGTCCAGGTCGACGGTCGCCGGGGAAGCGTCAGTCGACCGGCTCAGTCATCGTGAGGGGCTCGGCCTTCTCACGCTGGCTATGCGCCGCGAGTTGGGACCTGGCATGACGGCAGGCGATCCGCCGGATACTTCGACGAGGCCGCGGGCGGGGTTGTAAGCAAACATCCTTCTAAGGCTGGCGGCCCAACTCCACGCCGCCGCAAGGACTCCGGGTTCGGAGCGAGGCGGTTATGCCATATCCTCCGGAGCATCCACGTCTGGCTTGACCGCCTCGAGCCATTCGAAGGCGCGCTCAACTGCGGCCGGGTCGGTCTGGAGTGTCTGGAGACTGATCCGAATCACGCTGTAAAGTTGGTCGACCCAAGCCTGTGCCAGCTCTACGCTTCCACCTGCGTTCAGCGACAGGCTGGGAATGAGGTGTCCGCCGTGCAGGACGTTCAGGCATCGCTCCATGGCGTTCATCTCGACCGACCACCACTCGGAGTGGGCGACTCCGCTCGACATTGAGTACGTCTGTCGGTAGTAGTCGAGCAGACCGCACTCCTCGGCCATCGTCCTGATCGACTTGCCGTTCGCGAAGGAGTCGCGAGTATCCACCACGCGGTAGTCGATCGGGTCTTCGCTCCCACCCAGGCGCCCCAGCTTCTCGACCGCTGTCACGAAGTCGGGATTCCTCGCTTCGGGCGGGATCTCGTCCATGATCTTGGCATACAGCTTCGCCTTGCCCGCTCCGTATTCTTGGAACGTTTTGTAGATCGACGGGTCCTGCTTTGCCATCCATTGCAGGTAGATGCGGACCTCGACGATGGTCCTGGTCACGTGCGAGCCGTGCTCCGAGCACCACAGGTCCGGCGCACCAAGAGCCGCAACGACCTGGCGCCCTGCGCTTGCGACCAGCCCTGAGTGCACCTCCTGGAACTCGCGCTCGTAGAGACGAGCCGGCGCCGTCTCCAGTGCCTCGACATAGCTGCTAACCAGGTCCATCGCCAACTGACGCAGGTGGGCGCCCCCCTTTGGCATCGGCGTGAGTGGTGCCTCGTCGTCGTATGTCTCTGCGCCCACTGGCACGATTCCCTCTTCCGATCCTGCGTCGTCTAGGTCTAGGTCGCGACGTCGCGCACAACGTGTCGTCATCGAGTTTGCGCCCCAAAAGACGCGCGCCCACTGGGCCGCGTCATCAAAACGTCGTTCGTCTTCGAAATTAAGCATCGCCTTATGGGCGCCCCACATCGCGCGAACCGCGGTATCAGCTGACTTGCGAGTCGTCGGATCGTACGGGTATGGCTGCAGCAGCTCGATCGTCTCCGAGCTTGACCGGAACGTCCCTGCCTGTACGGCGCTCCACACGTGTAGGCACTTGATCACCGACTCCCGGTGGTCGTCATTGAGTAGATCGAAGAGCGCGCGACCGACAAGGTCAACATCTGCCTGACTGGGCGGTTTGGGTCCACCCTCCACCAGCCAAGGTGCCGGGCGAAACGGGTAGGAGCACAATGCGCTCATCACTGCGTCCGAGAGCAGCCCGTACTCGGACGCCCGTGCTCGGATGCGCTCCACAGCCCCTGGCACCGAGCCCGCGAGTCGATCAAGGCTCGTCAGTCGCCCGTCGAGCCCGTCTGCGACGACGCGCGGCTCAGCGGCACCCCGGAGGTCGTCCTGGACGATCTTCTGCCAGTGGATGAACCTGGTAAACGACGACGTGCCCAACTCCGCCATTACGAGTGCTGGCCAGAGAAGGTCCGGGAGGTCGTCCCGAACCCAGTCCCCCAGCACCAGGAGATCTGTCGCGACAAGCGGTGGTTTGTAGACGCGCCCCTTACGGACGTGACCAGCGAGCGGGCCGTCCTTCTGGTTCGGGTAAGGAAACGCCATGTCCCACACGGTAGTGGCCCCAGCCGACAGAGCGATACGGCCGTGCCGGGCGGATTCCACCCGTCGGCCCCGATTGCCGAGGTGTGGGACTGGGGGCTGATGCACGAGTAGATGTCGGTCTGACGTGGCCTACTGCGGGCTGTTACCTGTTCGTGCAGCAGACCCAACCGCGCCACCCGCAGCGCGACCCCACACCGCCCGCATTGTCGGCGCACCAGCGCAGCGTGGGAATACGATCGAGCCCTCCAAGGTTGAGCCAAGCAGACTCAAGTTTGACCCCGACGGCTTGCTCTCCGATCCGGCCGGGTGCAGACTTGAGTGGAACAGACTCAATCAGCTCGTCGGACGGGCGACGCAGGTGCACCAGCACCGCGACCCGGCCGCCGCTCGGAAGGAAGGCATCACCCATGGCACGTGCAGTCGGCATCGACCTCGGTACCACCAACTCCGTCGTCTCCGTCCTCGAAGGTGGCGAGCCCACCGTCATCGCGAACGCCGAGGGCGCTCGCACCACCCCCTCCGTCGTCGCGTTCTCCAAGACCGGCGAGGTCCTCGTCGGCGAGATCGCCAAGCGTCAGGCCGTCACCAACGTCGACCGCACCATCGCGTCGGTCAAGCGCCACATGGGCACCGACTGGTCGGTCGAGATCGACGACAAGAAGTACTCGGCGCAGGAGCTCTCCGCGCGCATCCTCGGCAAGCTCAAGCGTGACGCCGAGGAGTACCTGGGCGAGCCGGTGACCGACGCTGTCATCACCGTCCCCGCGTACTTCAACGACGCCGAGCGCCAGGCGACCAAGGACGCCGGCCAGATCGCAGGCCTCAACGTCCTGCGCATCGTCAACGAGCCCACCGCCGCTGCTCTCGCCTACGGGCTCGAGAAGGGCAAGGAGGACGAGCTCATCCTCGTCTTCGACCTCGGTGGTGGAACCTTCGACGTCTCCCTCCTCGAGGTGGGCAAGGACGAGGACGAGTTCTCGACCATCCAGGTCCGCGCGACCTCTGGTGACAACCGCCTCGGTGGTGACGACTGGGACAGCCGGATCGTCGAGCACCTCATCAAGGAGGTCAAGAACTCCTCGGGTGTCGACCTGTCCAAGGACAAGATCGCCCTCCAGCGTCTGCGCGAGGCTGCTGAGCAGGCCAAGAAGGAGCTCTCCTCGGCTACCAGCACCAACATCTCGATGCAGTACCTCTCGATGAGCGAGAACGGCCCCATCCACCTGGACTCCAAGCTCACGCGTGCGCAGTTCCAGCAGATGACCCAGGACCTCCTCGACCGGACGAAGGCACCGTTCCACGCCGTCATCCGCGACGCAGGCGTCTCCATCAGCGACATCGACCACATCGTCCTCGTCGGCGGCTCGACCCGCATGCCCGCGGTGACGGACGTCGTCAAGGAGCTCACCGGTGGCAAGGAGCCCAACAAGGGCGTCAACCCGGACGAGGTCGTCGCCGTCGGTGCTGCCCTCCAGGCCGGTGTCATCAAGGGTGAGCGCAAGGACATCCTGCTCATCGACGTGACCCCGCTGTCTCTCGGCATCGAGACCAAGGGCGGCGTGATGACCAAGCTCATCGAGCGCAACACGGCCATCCCGACCAAGCGCTCCGAGATCTTCTCGACCGCCGAGGACAACCAGCCCTCCGTCCTCATCCAGGTGTTCCAGGGTGAGCGCGAGTTCGCCCGCGACAACAAGCCGCTGGGCACCTTCGAGCTCACGGGCATCGCTCCCGCGCCGCGCGGCGTGCCGCAGGTCGAGGTCGCCTTCGACATCGACGCCAACGGCATCGTCCACGTGTCCGCCAAGGACCGCGGCACGAACAAGGAGCAGTCGATGACGATCACCGGTGGCTCCGCGCTGCCGAAGGAAGACATCGACCGCATGGTCCGCGAGGCCGAGGAGCACGCAGCCGAGGACAAGGCGCGCCGCGAGGAGGCCGAGACCCGCAACCAGGCCGAGTCCTTCGCGTACTCGACGGAGAAGCTCCTCAAGGAGAACGAGGACAAGCTCCCCGAAGAGGTCCGCACCGAGGTCCAGGCTGCTGTCGACGAGGTGAAGACGGCGCTCGAGGGCACCGACATCGCCGAGATCAAGGCCAAGCAGGAGAACCTCAACACCGTGGCCCAGAAGATCGGCGAGGCGCTGTACGCCCAGCAGGCCGAGGCTCCTGAGGGCGCTCCGGCCGACGCCGACGCGTCGTCGACCTCCTCTGACGAGGACGTCGTGGACGCCGAGATCGTCGACGACGAGGACGACAAGAAGTGACCAGCCACGAGGGCACGGGCGCCGAGAACACGCCCGAAGGCAACGACCCCCTGGAAGGTCTCGACTTCGAGCCCTCCGCCGAGGCCTTCGACGTCGACGCAGCACCCGCACCCGCGGCCGAGCTCACGGAGCTCGAGAAGGCGCAGGCCGAGTCGGCCGACCGCCTCTCGGACCTCCAGCGGCTCAACGCGGAGTACGTGAACTTCTCCAAGCGCGCCAAGCGCGAGCAGGAGGCGGCACGTGCACGGGGCATAGAGGAGCTGCTCGTCGGGCTGCTCCCCGTCCTCGACGACGTCTCGCGGGCCCGCCAGGCGGGAGACCTCACAGGTCCCTTCGAGTCGATCGCGGACAAGCTCGTCGCGACGCTCACCCGCTTCGGTGTCGAGCAGTACGGGGAGGTGGGGGAGGAGTTCGACCCCGCCGTCCACGAGGCGCTCATGCACCAGACCTCGCCCGACGCGCAGACCACCACGGTCCAGCACGTCGTCGAGGTCGGGTACCGCATCGGCGACCGCGTCGTGCGAGCCGCACGCGTGGCCGTCGTCGGCCCCGAGGCCTGACGCACCGCTGATCCCGGGTCTGGTCGCCACAGCGACCAGACCCGGGATCCGGCCGTGGCCCGCCGACCGCGGGCACGGCTCGCCGGCCCACGCCGGCCCACATCTTTCAGACAGCATTCACGAGTGAGCACACAGGCGTCGCTCACGTCACGAGGAGAGGAGACGCCTTGACCGGTCAGGACTGGATCGAGAAAGACTTCTACGCCGCGCTCGGCGTCTCGAAGGACGCCGACGACGCGTCCATCAAGAAGGCGTACCGCAAGCTGGCGCGCCAGCACCACCCGGACCAGAACTCCGGCGACCCGAAGGCCGAGACGAAGTTCAAGGAGATCGGCGAGGCGTACTCCGTGCTCTCCGACCCCGAGCAGCGTCAGCAGTACGACGCCGTGCGCGCCATGGCCGGCGGCGGAGCCAGGTTCTCTGCAGGCTCGGGCGGCCGTGGCTCGGCAGGCTTCGAAGACGTCTTCGGTGGCATGTTCGGCGGAGGTGGCGGCGGTCGCCAGCAGTACTCGACCGGCGGTGGCGGCATGCCCGACGGCTTCGACGACATCCTCAGCTCGATGTTCGGCGGCGGTGGCGCGCAGGGCGGTTTCCGCCCCCAGACGCGGGCCCAGGCCGGCCAGGACCTCACGACGGCTGCGACCCTGCCCTTCCGTGAGGCCGTCGAGGGCTGCACGGTGACGCTCTCCGTCGACGGGCGCCAGATGACCGCGCGCATCCCGGCAGGGGTCCGCGACGGCCAGAAGATCCGCCTGCGCGGCAAGGGCCGTCCGGGCACCGGCGGAGGACCTGCCGGCGACCTCGTGGTCGCCGTGACCGTGACCCCGCACCCGGTGTTCAGCATCGACGGGCACAACCTGCGGATCACCGTACCGATCACCTTCCCCGAGGCCGCGCTCGGCACCCAGCTCGAGGTCCCGACCCTCGACGGCTCGACCGTCAAGGTCAAGGTGGCCGAGGGCACCCCGTCCGGGCGCGTGCTGCGCGTCAAGGGCCGTGGCGTCAAGACCGCGAAGCAGACGGGCGACCTGCTGGTCACCGTCCAGGTCGCGGTCCCGCAGAAGCTCTCCAAGGCGGCCCGCGAGGCGGTCGAGGCCTTCGCCGCCGCCACGGGTGGTGAGAACGTCCGGGAAGACCTCCTGGCCCGAGCGAAGGAGTAGACGATGGCGCACCGTGGGACGAGCGACCCGGCGCCCCGGGACGACGAGCCTCTCTTCGTCATCTCCCGGGCCGCCGAGCTCGCCGGCATGCACCCGCAGACCCTGCGGCAGTACGACAGGCTCGGCATCGTCTCGCCCCGGCGCTCGCCCGGGCGCGGTCGCCGGTACTCCCGGCGCGACATCCACCAGCTCGTCGAGGTCCAACGCCTCAGCCAGGACGAGGGGATCAACCTCGCCGGCATCAAGCGCATCCTCGACCTCGAGACGCAGGTCCGCGAGCTCGAGCACCGCGTCGAGCTGCTGGCGGCCGCCGCAGACCCGGGCTCGCGCATCTTCACGGCTGCGTCCTCAGGTGACGTCGTCGCCGTCCGCGGCGGACGCCGGTTGCGCAGGGTCGGCTGGCGACGCGGCACCGAGACCGTCGTCGATGCCGACGACCGCGCTGCCCTCGTCCTCTGGCGCCCCCAGCGCTGACGCCGCGGTGGCGTCGCCGAAGCGCTGGGCGTGGCGGTGACCCGGAGCGCTGATCGCGCCCCCGCACGTCTCCGCGGCGGCGCAGGCGCGGCGAGCTCTGCGAGATCGTGAGTCTGGAGCGAGATCGATCCTTCTCCGGCCCGATCTCGCTCCGAAGTCACGATCTCGACGGTCGCCCACCGCGGGCTGGCAAGGGTCAAGGGTCAGGGGGTCGGGCTGTTGGCCAGTGCTTTCGGGACGGCGTCGTCGGGTGGGCCGAGGAGCGGCTGTCGGTCGGTGACCAGGTCGACGACGGTCTTCATGGCGGCGAGCTGGTCGCGCACGGTGGTCTTGGCCCAGGTCGTCCGTCGAGACTTGACCGAGGTGTCGCCGACCCCGACAGCCTCGATCCCCACAGAGCGGCAGGTCGTCACCGCGCGGGCGAGGTGGAAGCTCTGCGTGACGACGGTGAGCTCACGCACCCCGTAGACCTCGTCGGCGCGCACGCACGAGTCGTAGGTGTCGAATCCTGCCGGGTCCTGGACGATCGCCGTCTCGGGGACGCCCTGCTCGACGAGATACCGGCTCATCGCGGCGGGCTCGTCGTGGTGGTCGGGGCGTCCGTCCCCGGTGACGAGGAGGACCTCGACAGAGCCTGCCGCGTAGAGCTCCGCGGCGAGGTCGAGACGCGCCCGCAAGAACTGCGACGGGGTGCCGTCCTCGTACACCCGGGCCCCGAAGACGAGTGCCACAGGCGTCGCGGGGACGTCGTCGGCCGTGTACATGTGGTCAGCGGCTCGGGCCTGCACGAACACCACGGGCCCGGCCAGGGCGAGGACCGCCAGACCGGCGACGACGCCGAGGCAGACTCGTGCCCGTCGGCTCCGGAGGATCCCGACGACACCACCGGACGAGGGGCGTGGAGGTCGGGGAGATGCCATGCCTCCATCGTAGGTGCGAGGTCCCGGTGCAGGTCCCGGTGCAGGTCGCGAGGGGGTCTGGGCTGTGCGGGGGAGGTGCGCAGATCTCGTGCGCGGACGTCGTCCGGACGCGGTCCGAGCCTGCCCCGGTCAACCACCAGGTCAGGCCGTTTAAGCAACAACAATGTGCGCTATTCACGTGAGAAATAGCGCCGGGTAAGTAAGTCCTTGCTTGCTATACAGCATTTCTCGAGCGGTCTACGGTGGTCGAGAAAGCACGTCAGAACCCCCGCGTGCCACCGAGAGCATCGTCATCACAGCTGGAGGAATCATGAGTGCACTTCTCGATCTGCCCCACGTCAGCGAGTGTTCCGTCGCGTCGTGCGGATACAACCACGACGGCTGCCACGCCGGTGCCGTGACCGTCGCCGGCCACGCCGGTGCCGCCGAGTGCGTCACCTTCATCCCGCTGAGCGCCAAGGGCGGCCTCGACAAGGTCGTCGGCCAGGTCGGTGCCTGCCAGCGCTCCGAGTGCGTGCACAACGTCGCGCTCGAGTGCTCGGCCTCCTCGATCCGCATCGGTGCGGGCGCCTCGACGGACGACCTCGCCGACTGCCTCACCTACGCAGCACGCTGACCTCACCGAGGTCCTCGAACCTGCGCAGTCTCACGACGAGCGCACCTGCTGGGACCCGCAGCGCGCCAGCGTCCTGAACCTCTCGCCGGGCTCGGACGCGTCGGCCCCCACCCGCGCGCAGCGACACAGCACCGACAGCCGGTCCACCTCTGGTGGGCCGGCTGTCTGCGTCTGGGAGCCGGTCGCGAGGGATGGACGGCCTAGGGGTGACCTGAGTGCGGCTATACCTCTGGGGACAGCCTCACCCCGCCTGGCGGACCTGGACGACCGAGACGTCCGGGGACGGCTCGAACCTGTACCCCGCCCCGCGGACGGTGAGGATCTCGACCTGCAGGCCGAGCTTGTCGCGCAGCCGCCGGACGTGGACGTCGATCGTGCGTGACCCCGGCTCGGTCGCGCGGGACTGCCAGACCGAGGCGAACAGCTCGCTGCGCGGCACCACGCGTCCCGCGGAGGTGACGAGATAGGCGAGCAGCTCGAACTCCTTGTAGGTCAGCCGCTGCTCGACCCCGTGCACCGAGACCCGACGCGAGGGCAGGTCGATCGACAGCCGCGGTGCCGTGACGGCAGGCTGCACCGCGTCGTACCCCGCTGCGGCAGGCTGCACCGCGTCGGACCCGGCTGCGGACGCCGGCGCCCTGTCCTGCACCGCAGGTGTGCGCTCGACGAGCTGGAGGTGGGCGAGCCTGTCGCGGAGCGCACCGAGCTCTCCTGTCCGCCCGCCGCCCCTGCCTCCGGACGTCTGACCGAGCGAGAGTGCCGTGAAGGTCTCGGCCGTGGGCAACAGCTCGCGGGCGAGCTCGCCGAGTGCCTCGGCCAGCTCGACGATCTCTGCCGTGCGCTGGTCGCGCCCGTCCGGGGCGACCCCGACCCACAGGACGAAGCCCTGCTGCGGTCGTGGTGCCCCGGTGTCGCCTCGAGTGATGCCCTGCGCGGTGGACGTCGATGTGTTGGTACGTGTGACTGAGGGTGCTGCGAGGTCTGCGGTCGCCGTCATGGCTGTCTCCGGGTGTGCGGGTCCTGCACCTGTGGCAGGAAGGATCGGTCCTGGGCTCGGGGAGAGGTCAGGACCGACAGCACGCACGGCCGCACGCGGGGACGACGACCAGCACCTGCGAGGTGGGGTCGACTGTCGGGCGTGGGCTGGTCACCCGCGCAGAGTCTCAGACCGCACGGCGATCGACCAGGCCCACTCCCAGAAGTCTCACCTGGCGGACACCGTGGCAGTCGGAAGATAGCGACGGGCCGCACCCCCGTGAGGGTGCGGCCCGTCGTCGTGTGCTGGGACCGGGACGGTCAGTCGACCACGCCGTACAGGCGGTCGCCCGCGTCGCCGAGGCCCGGGATGATGTAGGCGTTCTCGTCGAGACGCTCGTCGACGGCTGCGACGACCACCTTGACGTCTCCGCGGTCTCCGACGGCCTTCTCGAGGATCTCGAGGCCCTCGGGTGCGGCCAGCAGGCACACGGCCGTGACGTCGCGCGCCCCGCGGTCGAAGAGGAAGTCGATCGCGGCGACGAGCGTGCCGCCGGTCGCGAGCATCGGGTCGAGGAGGAAGCACTGACGGCCGGTGAGGTCGTCCGGGAGGCGGTTCGCGTAGGTGACGGCCTCGAGGGTCTCCTCGTTGCGCTGCATCCCCAGGAACCCGACCTCGGCTGTCGGGAGCAGGCGGGTCATGCCGTCGAGCATGCCCAGCCCGGCGCGCAGGATCGGGACGACGAGGGGACGCGGGTCCGCGATCCTCGTGCCGACGGTCTCTGCGACGGGGGTGCTGATCGTGTGGGGCTCGGTGGCGACCTCGCGGGTGGCCTCGTAGGCCAGCAGCGTGACGAGCTCGTCGACGAGGAGGCGGAACGTCGGGGACGCCGTCTCCTTGTTACGGAGGACGGTGAGTTTGTGGGCCACCAGAGGGTGGTCGGCGACGTGCAAGCGCATGGTGACAACCTACAGCGTCGCCCGACCGGCTGCGTGCGACCTCGGACCCGGAGCGGCTCGGCGTCGGCCTGTCGCGCTCGTGGTGCCCGGGCCGAGCCCCGGTAGGCTCGCCGCCATGACCTCCCGCACGCCGTCTCGCTCGGTGCCACGCCCTGAGCTGGACCGGCTGATGGGCCTGGCGATCGACGAGGCCCGCCTGGCCCTGCGCACGGGGGACGTCCCCGTCGGAGCCGTGGTCGTCGGGCCGGACGGGCAGGTCGTGGGCCGCGGGCACAACGCCCGCGAGGCGACGGGTGACCCGACCGCTCACGCCGAGGTGCTCGCGCTGCGTGACGCGGCGCAGACCCTCGGCGAGTGGCGGCTCGCCGGTTGCACCCTCGTCGTGACGCTCGAGCCCTGCGCGATGTGCGCCGGCGCGACGATGCTGGCCCGCGTGCCCAGGCTCGTGCTCGGGGCGTGGGACGAGAAGGCCGGCGCCACGGGTTCGGTGTGGGACCTGGTCCGCGACCGTCGCAGCACGCACAGGGTCGAGGTGCTCGGCGGTGTCCGCGAGGAGGAGTGCGCAGCGCTGCTGCTCGACTTCTTCGCAGGGCACCGGCGCGACGACGCCTGGGACGTCGGCGGAGACTAGCCGGGCAGCGCCTGTCGACCAGGGCACGTCGAGCAGCCTTGGTCGTGGAACGCGAGACGGGGCCTAGTCGAGCAGCGCCTCGGCGAGCGCCTCGAGGGTCTGGGTCGCACCGGCGTCGATGGTGAGCGTCGCGAGAGGGTCGCCGCGGGTCTCGCCGCGGTTGACGATCACCACAGGCGTGCCTGCCTTCGCGGCGTGCTTGACGAACCTCAGGCCCGAGTGGACCGTCAGGGACGAGCCCGCGACCAGCAGCACGTCGGCCTCGTCGACGATCTCGAAGGCTCGTGCGACCCGCGCCTTGGGCACCATCTCGCCGAAGTACACGATGTCGGGCTTGAGGGTGCCGCCGCAGACCTCGCAGGCGACGGGGCGGAAGTGCGCCGTGGTCTCGATCACGGCGTCGGCGTCGGGTGCGATCTCGATGTCCGCGACGTCGCCGATCGACTCGACGAAGCCGGGGTTCGCCGCCTCGAGGCGCTCCGCGAGAGACTCGCGGGACACGACGTGCCCGCAGTCGAGGCAGACCACCCTGTCGAAGCTGCCGTGCAGGTCGACGACAGTCGTCGACCCGGCGACGACGTGCAGGGTGTCCACGTTCTGCGTGATGATCCCGGTGAGCAGGCCTGCCTGCTCCAGACGGGTGAGCGCCCGGTGCCCGGCGTTGGGGCTGGTGCGCTCGACGTGCCGCCACCCGACGTGGTTGCGGGCCCAGTAGTGGCGCCGGAACGACTCGTCGCCGATGAACTGCTGGTACGTCATCGGGTTGCGCGGGGGCGAGTCCGGGCCGCGGTAGTCGGGGATGCCGGAGTCGGTCGAGACCCCGGCCCCTGTCAGCACGGCGACCCGTCGGCCACGGACCAGGTCGACGAGCGCTGCGAGGTCCTGCTCCGACGGGCCCGGGTGGTCGCGGCGCGGCGACGGCCGGGACTGACGCTGCTCGGGCACCTCGCCCGGAGCCGAGCGCGGGCCACGACCACCTCCGGCCGCGGCTGGCGTCGCGTCCTGCGGGAGCTCGGCGGCGTCGACGGCGCTCGAGGCGAGCGGCTGGTCTGCGAGGGAGGGGGATGAGGGTGTCTCGGGCTGTGCATGGTCCACCTCTCCAGGCTACGACCGCACGGGCCGTGCGGCCTCCGAGATCCTTCGGCCCTCCGAGAACACCTGCGCCCTCGGAGGACACCCACGCCGTCGGAGGACGTCAGCCCCGCGGAGGACGTCGGCCCCGTGGTGGACATCGACTCAGTGTGGTCGCCGTCCCGGGCACCGAGGGGTCAGGCCCGGTCCCGTCGGCGCGCGAGGACCACGGCGGCAGCGCCCAGCAGCCCGAGGCCAAGGGCTCCTGCCACGGCCTGCGACGGTGAGGTGCCCGTCTCCGCGAGGGCGCCGGTCCGCGTCGACCCGGCCTGCTGGCGCACGCCGACCTGGCCTGTGCCTGCCGGACCGGAGGCCGTGCCCTCACCTGTCGCCGGTGCGGGTGGGACGGCTGCTCCGTCGCCAGGTCCAGGAACCGGGCTGTCCGGCGGCCCGGGCACCTCAGGCGCTGGCTCTCCAGGCACGACAGGCGGCCGCGGTGCGGCGACGGTGAGGGTCGCTGTCGCGGTGGCTGTGGTCCCGTGCGCGTTGGTCACCCGGGCCCGCACGAGCGTCCCGTCCTGCTCGGCGCTGGCGACGGGGAGCTCGAGGGTCGAGGTCGCGACACCGTCGGCAGCCGCGGCGAGCGCCGGGTCCCCGTCTGAGATCCCATCACCCGCAGCGACAGGCGCTGCCCCCGCAGGCACCGTCCGCGGCTGCTCGTCGACAACGGTCCACGTGGCGCCTCCGTCGGTCGACGTCTCCCACTCGGCGACCGGGGACGGGATCCCCGCCGTGGTGGTCGTGAAGGTCGCGGTCGAGCCAGGTTCGACGGTCACGTCGTCGGGCCCGGTCACGACAGTCGGCAGCTCGACGCGCTGGTCGGCGACGGGCCAGCCGTCGACCCAGTCGAGCCGCTGGATGCCGAGCGTGGGGAAGTACGGGATCTCCTCGTTCGAGGCGTCGTAGTAGTGGAAGGCCAGGTAGTCGCCGAAGACCGACTGCCCACCGGGCCCGACGACGGCGCCGTGCTCCTCGAGCAGGATGGTCCCGCCTCCTCCGTACATGTCCTTGCCCTCGCGGTCCAGGTACGGCCCGGTGACGGACTCAGAGCGTCCGACGGCGACCTCGTAGGTCGAGTCGGCTCCCTGGCAGCACGCACCGAAGGAGACGAAGAGGTAGTAGTAGCCGTCGCGGTGCGTGATGTACGGCGCCTCGACCGGGTTGCCCGGCATGAACCTGTCGGCGATGTTGACGGTCTGCGCCTGCCAGCCGTCGACGGGCTTGCCGCTCGGCCACTCGAGCGGCACGAGGAAGATCCCGTACCAGAACGAGCCGATCGCCATGAAGGGGTTCCCTGCCTCGTCCTCGACGATCCCCGCGTCGATCGCGTTGAACCTCACGTCGCCCGGGAGCCCGGAGACCGGGGACTCGACCACGAGACCCTGGTCGACCCACTCGTAGTCGGGGTCGGCCGGGTCGAGCGTCACGTTGGTCGCGAGCGCGGTGAGCGAGTCGTCGGTCCCGAAGCGTGACGCCGAGTAGTAGAGGTAGTACGTGCCGTCGTGCTCGTACACCTCGGGGGCCCAGAGGTTGTCGGGCAGCGCCCCGCCGGCGAAGTGCTCGTCGATCCACGCGGGGATCTCGTCCCAGACCGTCCCGGCGTACTCCCAGGTGGTGCCGTCGTCGTGGGAGGTGGCGATCTGGATGGTCCCGCCGTTCTCCCGGCCGACCCGTCCCGTCGAGAACGCGTACCAGGTGCCGTCGTCGTCCACGACCAGGGCCGGGTCGTGGATCGGCGAGGTCTCGCCGACGAGAGTCTTGCCTCCCACGGGGTCGACCGCAGGATCGGCGGCCAGGGCGGCCACGGGCTCGGCGGCGGGAGCGGCTGCAGGTCCGGCAGCCCAGCCTGGCGCGGCGAGCACGACGGGCCCGAGGGCCAGGGCGGCTGCGGTGATCAGGGTGGCGGTCGACCGCCGGAGTCTGTGGTGCACGCGAAGGTCCGATCTGTCGTGCGGTCGTCGTCGACCGCCGTGGCCTACATCGTCGTAGTACAACGATGTAGAAACTATCTGCGGTGGCACGGGCCGTCAAGGGGGCGGACAGTGACGAGAGGGGCCGCACCGGGACGACCTGCACGGTCTGCGGCCGAGCCGCAGGACCATGGTCACCGGGTGGTCCTGCACCAAAAGCGTAGGTTGAGAGCCATGCCCCAGAACGACGGCGCCCAGGCGCCTGCAGACACCCCAGACGCCAGCCCCGTCGACCGGAGGTTCTTCGGCCACCCCATCGGCCTGATGACCCTCTTCGGCACAGAGCTGTGGGAGCGCTTCAGCTACTACGGCATGCGCGCCATCCTGCTGTACTACCTGACGGACACCCTCGCGGACGGCGGCCTCGGGCTCGACTCCGACACAGGGCTCGCCGTCACCTCGATCTACGGGGCGTCCGTCTACCTCCTGTCGGTCGTCGGCGGATGGCTCGCCGACAGGGTCATCGGCTCACGCCGGGCGACGCTCTACGGCGGCATGGTCATCGCCGCAGGGCACGTGCTGCTCGCCGTGCCCGGAGGTGCGGGCGTCTCCTTCGCGGGGATCGTCTGCGTCGCCATCGGGACCGGGCTGCTCAAGCCCAACGTGTCCAGCATGGTCGGCGAGCTCTACGGGCGTGACGACGAACGCCGCGACTCCGGGTTCTCGATCTTCTACATGGGCATCAACATCGGCTCCTTCACGGCGCCGTTCCTCGTCGGACTGGCGCGGAGCATCGGCGGGTACCACGCGGGGTTCGCCGTCGCAGCGGTCGGCATGGGCCTCGCGCTCGTCGCCTTCGTGCTCGGTCGTGCGCAGCTGGGGGGTGCCGGGGACCACGTCGCCAACCCGCTCACGGCTGCCGACCGCCCGATGCTCGTGCGTGGCGGCCTCGGCCTGGTCCTCCTGCTCGCGCTCGCAGCCCTCGGTGCCCTCGCGGCGACGAGCCTGTCGACCGGGGAGCTGTCCTTCGGCACCTCAGGCATCGTCAACATGATCAGCTATCTCGCCTTCGCGGCGCCGATCATCTACTTCGTCGTGATGCTGCGCTCGCCCAAGGTCACCGCGCCCGAGCGCTCACGGGTCCGTGCCTACATCCCGCTGTTCGTCGCCGCGATGCTGTTCTGGATGATCTTCGAGCAGGCTGCCTCGTCGATGTCCGCCTATGCCGAGAGCAGGACGCGGCTCGACGTCCTCGGGCTGACCATCCAGCCGGAGTTCTTCCAGTCGGTCAACCCCGCCCTCATCATCCTGCTCGCGCCCGTCTTCGCGCTGCTGTGGATGCGCCTGGGACGCCGCGGGCCCAGCACCGCCGTGAAGTTCGGCATCGGGCTGGCACTCGCGTCGCTGTCCTTCCTGTTCCTCGCGGGGATGACCGCGCTCGCGGGCGACGGCCTGGTCAGCTCGTGGGTGCTCATCGGCACCTATGCGCTCCAGACTCTCGGCGAGCTGTGCCTCTCGCCGGTCGGTCTCGCGGCGACCACGATGCTCGCACCCGTGGCCTTCAGGTCGCAGTCGATGGCTCTGTGGTTCCTCGCACCTGCCGCTGGTCAGGCGATCACGGCGCAGATCGTGTCGGCGACCTCGGACCTCACCGAGAACTTCGTGCCGTACTTCGGGATGATCGGCGGTGTCACGCTCGGGCTGACTGCCGTGTTCTTCTTCTTCACGCCGTGGATCACCCGGCACATCGCCGCCGGGGAGAAGGGGCTCAGCGGGCAGGTGGCATCCCGCTGAGCGGTTCGCAGGCCTGCGAGCAGAGGCGATTTTACCGATCGGCGCTCCAGCAGGTACTGTTCAGCGCGAGGTAGCGTGTCCGAGCGGCCTAAGGAGCACGCCTCGAAAGCGTGTGTGGGTGAAAGTCCACCGTGAGTTCGAATCTCACCGCTACCGCCACCGTGAGAGCGGCTGCACCCGTCGAGAGATCGACAGGAGCAGCCGCTCTCGCTGTCTCTCCACCCGTCGCCCAGGCGAGGCCGGCCCGGCTCAGTCCCTCGCCTCCGCTCGCCTCGCCGCACGGCCTCCCGCGGACCGCACGACCCCGGGTTGACCGGGGCAGTCTGACGCGTCCCGACGCCTCCGTCGCCGCCCGCCGGGGACCTCTCCCCAGGCACTTCTGCCCATCGCGAGCCGCCCCTCGTCAGCGCCTCCCCGGCTACTGTGAAGACACCCCCCAGGAGACGACCGGGTGCACACCCTGCGAGCCAGACCGCAGCCGGCCACGTCTCTCGGTCCTCTGCTCATGGCAGTGCCGGCCCCCGGTGGACCACAGCTTTTCGACGAAGGAGAAACATGCGCATCGCACGCGGAATCGCCGTCCTGTCAGTCGCCTCGATCGGCGTCTTCGGCCTCACGGCCTGCTCGGACGACTCGACCGACACCAAGGACACCTCGTCCGTCATCGGCGGCGGGTCGTCCGACTCCTCCTCCGACGACGCTGCGACCGACGACGCCGCCACCGACGGTGCGGACGAGGCCGACGACTCCGGCTCGGCCTCGGGCGACCTCACCACGGACGACTTCGCGGAGCGCCTCACGGCCGCCACGATCGAGGCAGGCTCGTACAGCCTCGACATGACGACGGAGGCTGCGGGCACCTCGAGCACCATCTCGGCCGACGTCGAGCTCGTCGACAACACCACGAACATGTCGATGACCATGGACGCCCAGGGCGTCGCCATGGAGATCCGCATCGTCGACGCGATCTTCTACATGAACCTCGGTGACATGAGCGGCGGCAAGTTCGTCAAGATCGACCCGGCCGACGAGAGCAACCCGCTCGCCGGGCAGTTCGACGGCATCGAGAGCCAGCTCGACCCGACCAAGAGCCTCGAGGGCTTCGAGGGCGCGTTCACCAAGGTCGAGAAGGTCGGCGAGCCCGTCGACGTCGACGGCGTCCAGGCGCAGCAGTACACGGTCGTCGTGGACACCACCCAGGTGACCGGTGACCTCAAGGAGCAGGCCGAGGCTGCCGGCGGCACCCTGCCGCCCGAGCTCACCTACGAGTACTGGATCGACGACCAGGACCGCATGGTCCGCACGACGAGCGAGATCGCCGGCGCCACGGTCGACATGACCTTCTCCGGCTGGGGCGAGGACTTCGGCATCACGGCCCCCGGCGAGGACGAGATCTCGACCGAGCCGCTGTTCTGAGACTCACCCGCACGCGCGCCCTGGTGCGCGAGCGACGCTGACCCGCTTCGTGGCCCGCCGACCTGGTCGGTGGCACCCCGGGTGAGCACGCAGCACGACCTGCGCCCCCGCCGCCGACCCACCCGGGTCGGTGGCGGGGGCTCTGTCGTGTCCAGCCCAGGGACGTCGTCGCCTCTGCCAGACCTCGCGTCCAAGACCCATGTGCCCGCCCGCCCTGCCCGCCCGCCCTGCCCGCCGGCCCTGCCGGTCGTGCGTCCCGCTCGGTCTGTCGTGCGACCCGCCTGACCGGTCGTGCGACCCGCGCACCGTGTGTGAGACTCGGAGCATGCACGACGTCACGTCCGGAACAGACCAGCTCGCCCTCGTCCCGCTCTTCATCGCCGTGGAACCTCGTGACCCGCGCGGCGAGGCCGACCTCCCGCTCGAGGCCATCGAGCACGTGCCCGCCGCGACCGTCGGCGAGGTCGCCGACGTGCTCGGTCAGCTCGGCGTCCCGGCCGACCTCATGGACGGTGCTGTGCTCGGCGCTCCCGGGTGGGTCGTCGCACGCACCGTCGGCTGGAGCGACGGACGCATCGTCCGATGGGCCCCCGACGAGAACCCCGTCGACGGCCCGTACCCCACACTGTCGAGCGACGACGTCGCCGCCTACCTCGCGCGGGCCCTCGACGTCGCGTGCCGCATCGCGACCGACCTCGAGATCCCGGGTGAGACCCCCGGGGACGACGCCGTCGGTCTGGTGATCGAGGCGCGCGCCGGAGCTGTCGTCGGGCGCATCCGCTCGACCGACGTGCCCCGTCTCGCCTACCTCACAGGAGCCGACCTCTGGTTCGCGCAGGTCGACGGCATCTCCGTGATCGCCGGTGTCGAGCCTGCAGCTGACCTCGAGGCCGTCGTCACCAGCCCCACGAGCACCCCGACCATCGGGCTCGAGCGCAACGGTCCGTGGCGTCGCATGGGCCTGGTCCGTGGGGGTCAGATGGTCACCGCCCACGAGTGGGGCCCACGCTGGTTCCGGGTCGACCCCTCGGGCGGCGCCGACCCGGCCTCGGGCGTGCTGAGACTCGTCGACGACTACTTCAGTGCTCCGACGGCTGACACCGACGAGATCGCGCAGCAGTTCGACCTGAGCCCGGCGCAGACCGACAGGCTCACCACCCTGCTCGACGACGCCGACGCGGACGACCCCTTCACGGCGCTCATGCGGCTCCTCGGGCTGCCCGTCGAGGCCGCCGAGGTCGCCGAAGGATGGCTACCCCCGGCAGACCTGCCCGACGTCCGCCGCATCGAGTCCCAGCCGCTCGTCCGCGCGCTGTGGTCCTCGGTGACGACGGTCCCCACCGAACCCGGGCATCTCAACGACCTCCAGCGGTTGTGGATCGAGCGGCCGACCGCGTACTGGGTCCTCGCCGGAGCCGAGACCGTGCTCTGCGCGGTCGGTGCCGCGGTCGCCCTGCGCGGACCCGGGGCGCCTGGCTCCCGCGGGCGACGGATGCTCGGACGCGCGCTCGTCGGGCTGACCCTCGTCAACGTCGTCGACCTCGCCGTCCCCCGTCGCCTGCGCGGCCTCGGCCGCTGATCGCGCCTCGCGCATCCCACGAGGTCGCGCCCCGAACCACCAGGGCTCACCCTGCACGTCCCACGAGGTCGCACCCCGAACCGTGAGGTCGTATCTCGAACCGCGAGGTCGTACAGACACGCCAGACACGAGGGCTGAGAGCCCGGGTCTGGCGTGTCTGTACGACCTCGTGGGAATGGGTGCGACCTCGCGCGGCTGCGGCGAAGGGGGCGCGACCTCGGGGTCGGCCGCGGACAGGGGCTGGCACGGCCAGGACGGGCCTCGTCAGCCGCCGTAGGCTGGTCGCATGGACCTCCGCATCTTCACCGAACCGCAGCAGGGCGCGACCTACGACGACATCCTCGCGGTGGCCAAGGCCACCGAGGACCTCGGCTTCGACGCGTTCTTCCGCTCCGACCACTTCCTCACGATGGGCGGCGACGGCCTGCCCGGGCCGACCGACGCGTGGTTGACGCTCGCGGCGCTGGCCCGTGAGACGAGCCGGATCAAGCTGGGCACCCTCGTCACATCCGCGACCTTCCGTCACCCCGGGCTCCTCGCCGTCCAGGTGGCCCAGGTCGACCAGATGAGCGGCGGGCGCGTCGAGCTCGGTCTCGGCACCGGATGGTTCGCGGAGGAGCACGCCGCCTACGGCGTGCCGTTCCCGGCCAAGCGCTTCGGCATGCTCGAAGAACAGCTCGAGATCATCACGGGCCTCTGGTCCACACCTGTCGGCGAGAAGTACTCCTTCGACGGCACCCACTACACGCTGACCGACTCGCCCGCGCTGCCCAAGCCCGTGCAAAGCCCGGTCCCGGTGATCGTCGGCGGCAACGGTCCCAGGCGCACACCGGCCCTCGCCGCGCGCTTCGGCACCGAGTTCAACGCGGCCTTCCCCGAGATCGACGACATCCCGCAGATGTTCGCGCGCGTGCGCGCGGCCTGCGAGGAGGCCGGTCGCCCGGCCGACGACCTCACCTACTCCGCCGCCCTGGTCATGTGCGTCGGCGCTGACGAGGCCGAGTTCTCCCGCCGGGCCGCCGCGATCGGCCGCGAGCCCGCCGAGCTCCGCGAGCACGGTGTCGCGGGCACCGTGAGCGAGGTCGTCGACCGTCTCGGGACGCTCGCCGAGCACGGAGCCTCACGCGTCTACCTGCAGGTCCTCGACATGGCCGACCTCGAGCACCTCGACCTCGTCGCCCGCGAAGTCGCACCGCAGATCGGCTGACGCCTCCAGATCGGGTGACGCCCCAGACCGGCTCGCGCCTGCAGACACGTCGGCTCCGGCAGGGCGCCTGACACCTGCGAGAGGGCCGAGACGGCTGCGGGGGTCCTAGGACCCCCGCAGTAGTCTGCTCCGTGGACCGGCACCAGCCGGCGAGTCACGGACGCAGGAGACACACGGTGAGCTTTGGTTGGACGATCCACGGTGACGGCAAGCACATGGGCCCGACGGACGTCGTCGCCCCCGGCGAGCGGCTGGCCTGGCCGCTGACGATCGGGATCGGTCTGCAGCACATCGTCGCCATGTTCGGCGCGACCTTCCTGGTCCCGATCCTCACGGGCTTCTCCCCGGCGACCACGCTGTTCTTCTCGGCTGTCGGCACCGTCGTCTTCCTGCTGATCACCGGCAACCGCCTGCCGAGCTATCTCGGGTCGAGCTTCGCCTTCATCGCGCCGATCGGTGCCGCGACAGCCTCGGGCGGCCAGTCTGTCGCCGTCGGCGGCATCCTCGTCGCGGGGCTCACGCTCACCGTCGTCGGCGTGATCGTCCACTTCGCCGGGGCGCGCTGGATCAACTCGCTCATGCCGCCTGTCGTCAACGGCACGATCGTCGCGCTCATCGGCTTCAACCTGGCACCGGCTGCCAAGGCGAACTTCGAGCAGGCGCCCGTCACGGCCCTCGTGACCCTCGGTGCGATCATCCTCGCCACGGTGCTGTTCCGCGGGATCCTCGGACGGCTCGCGATCCTGCTCGGTGTCGCGGTCGGCTACGTGACAGCCGTGGTCCGCGGCGAGGTCGACTTCAGCAAGGTCGAGACGGCCTCGTGGGTCGGGTTCCCCGAGTTCACCACGCCGACCTTCCAGGTGTCGGTCCTCGGTCTGTTCGTCCCTGTGGTCCTCGTGCTGATCGCCGAGAACATCGGCCACGTGAAGTCTGTCGCCGCCATGACAGGGCAGGACTTCGACCACCTGGCCGGGCGCGCGCTGCTCGCCGACGGCATCGCGACCAGCCTCGCCGGTGTCGGTGGCGGCTCGGGGACGACCACCTACGCCGAGAACATCGGCGTCATGGCCGCGACCCGCGTCTACTCGACCGCCGCGTACTGGGTCGCCGCCGCGGGCGCGCTCCTGCTGAGCCTCTCGCCGAAGTTCGGCGAGGCCATCGCCTCGGTCCCCGCAGGGGTGCTCGGCGGTGCCTCGACCCTGCTCTACGGCATGATCGGCATGCTGGGTGCCCGCATCTGGGTGCAGAACAAGGTCAACTTCTCCGACCCCGTGAACCTCACGACCGCTGCCGTCGCGCTCGTGGTCGGCATCGCGAACTTCAGCTGGACCCCGGGCGACCTCGCCTTCGAGGGCATCGCGATCGGCACCGCGGTCACGCTCGTCGTCTACCACCTCATGCGAGCGCTGGCGCGGTGGCGGGGGACCAGCCAGGAAGCCGCGTCGCCCGCGTCGGCTCCGGCAGGGGTCGAGCTCGAGAAGAGCTGAGGCAGGGCTCGGGAGGAACCGAGCACGGGCTCGGGACGGACCGAGACAGCTCCGGGCTGGGCACAGGCGCACGGCGCCCGTGCCCAGCCCGGAGCTCTTCCCACGGACGATCAGTCGATCAGTCGATCGGCCGGTCACGCCATCAGGCGTCAGCCTGCAGCCGGTGCCTCTTCGGCGGGCGCGTCCTCGGCGGGTGCGCCCTCCTCTGCTGGCGGGGTGGGCACGACGACAGGCTCGGGGGTGAGGCTGTCGAGGGAGCGGCACCCGTCGACCGACGCCATGGGGGAGTCGGCCGCGAGGCCCACCTCTTCGGCCGGGACGAGCTCGGTGAACGACTCTCCGAGTGCCACGTCGACGCTCGCGTCCTCACGGGCGTCGTAGAACAGGTTGGCCGTGGGGAACTGCGCTGCGAGGGTGTAGGCGGAGGCCAGGCCCTGGGTGCCGAAGGAGATGCGCACGTCGTTGAGCTTCGCCTCCTGCGTCTCGGTCGCGCTGATGACAAAGCTGCGGCTGGCGAGCGCGTCGGACACCTGGCCGGCGAGGCCGGAGCGGTTCGTCGCGTTGAGGACCTTCACGGTGATCTGCTGGTACGGCACTGGCAGCGTCCCGTCGGGCAGGCAGGGCTGGGCCGCCACCTGGTCCCGGACGACCTCTTCTTCGCTGAAGCCGCGGTCGAAGGGCGCGTCGACGGCTCCCGTGTAGACGGCGGCCGCGGCGAGCCCGGACACGGCCAAGAAGGCGATGAGCAGGCCGAAGACGAGCGCCTGTCGCTCGTGCTTGCGCCGTCGGCGCTGCGTGCGGGCGCGCTGGACGTCATCCGGCGTAGTCATCTGTCAAGCCTCTCTGAGTGCGGGTCAGTCCAGGACGAGGACACGTGCGTGCAGCAGCGCACGTTGCTGGAGGGCGGCTCGCACCGCGCGGTGCAGGCCGTCCTCGAGGTACATGATGCCCTTGTACTGGACGACGTGGGCGAACAGATCGCCGTAGAACGTGGAGTCTTCTGCGAGGAGATTGTCGAGATTCAGCTCGCGCTTGGTGGTGACGAGCTCTTCGAGGCGGACCTGCCGGGGCGGGACCGCAGCCCAGTCCTTGGTGCTCACCAGACCGTGGTCGGGGTAGGGGCGACCGTCGCCCACGCCTTTGAAGATCATGGCGCCACTGTAGTGGGCGAGCGCTCCTCGGCGGCACGACGCCGTTCTTCGGCGTGGGCGATCAGGGTCTCGCGCAGCTCTTCGCGGGCCTCGAGGACGTGGTCGAGTCTGCGCAGCACCTCCGGGTCGGCGGGGAGGTCGTAGACGGCGCTGACGAACCGCACGAGGTCGGGCCTGTAGTCGTGGGCCCAGGCGCGGTAGGGGCCCGGTGCCTGCGCGTTCTTCATGTCGACGAGCGTCTGGAAGAAGGTCGTGACGGGGCGCCAGCGGGCCCACGGCGGTGTCCCGCGCGGACTGACCGGGACGTCCGACGAGACAGGCGCAGGCCGGGGCGTGCGGGCCTCGGGGCTCAGCCAGTCGGGCCTGGAGAAGGCGACGTCGGGGGCCAGCCGTGTCACGCCGTCGTTGTCGTGGCTGACCAGCACGTACCGCAGCCTGGCGCGCCGCTCCGGCCCGAGCTCCTCGAGCTGCGGGTAGTCGTTGACGACGACCACGGTGTCGGGGTCGACCTCGAGCCTGTCGGGCGTCGTGACCTCGGTCATCCACCGGCTCGTGCGAGGCGTGCCGACCCACAGCGCCCGCTCGATCCCGAGGGCCGCCGGGCCGATCGTGCCCCAGTCGACGAAGACGTCCTGGCTCGTCAGCGCCCCCAGGCTCTCGCCGAACACGACGACCCGAGGTCTGCGGTGCTCGGGCATCTCGCGCAGCCGCGCGACGATGCGCATCCACAGGCGCCGGTTCTGCTCGCGGGCGACGGACACCTTGCCGAGGGAGAGCGGAGACGGACGCTTCGAGTACTGCATGGTGACTGTCGCGACGTCACCGAGCGCGAGGTACTGCACAGCCGCGAGCGCGACGTAGTTGACGTAGCCGGTCCCGGTCGGTGACACCAGCACGAGCAGCGAGCGGTCGAAGGCGCCGAGCCGTTCCATCTCGGCGAGCGCGAGGTCGACCCTGTCCCGCGGGGTCGGTGCGCTGTCGAGGCCGACGTACACCTGGACAGGCTCGGCGACGGCGGGGCGGCCCATGACGGTCTCGATCGAGAAGTCGGGCGAGTCCGTGGCCGGTCCGACCAGGGCGTCGACGAAGGGGCGCGGCGGTGCGCCGACGTCCTCGCGCGCGTCGACCGTGCCCCCCGCGGCGGCTGGCCGGGTCGGGACCCGAGACAGCACGTGACGGCGTCCTTCTCGTCCGAGCGTGTCCCACGGGACGAGGCTGCGGCCGGAGCCGCTGACTGTCGAGGTGGTGACCGTCGTCGGGTCGAGCCCGGCGATCCTGGCCTCGTCGGTGAGCGTGGCGGTCTCGATGCGCTGCATGGCGCGGTCCCACAGGGCGACGCCCGCTGTGCTGACCGCGCCCAGGCTCGCGCCCCGCGCCACCACCCGCCAGAATCCGGTGGTGCCGGGCAGCACCTGGTGCAGGGCGTCGCCGAGCCTGCGGGTGAGCAGCCCCTCCGCGGCTGCGAAGCCGCTGAGGCCGACGACGACCCCGCCCGCCACGAGGACAGAGACGAGACGGGTGTTCGAGCTGACCGACTCGAGGTCCGGGGTGGGCAGCTGCTGGTGCGACCTGTTGCGCTCGACGACATAGGCCACGCCTGCGCCCAGGGGGATGGAGAGCGGGACGCGCGCGAAGGTGCCGCTCAGCCCGAGGGTACGGTCGAGGTGCACTGCGCCGGCGTGGCCGAGGTCGAGCGACGCTCCGGCCGCTCCGGAGAGCGCGACCCGGCACGCGGCGAACCGTGCCAGTGCGCGGACCGTGCGTTCTCGGGGTGCTGCGGGGACGAGCAGGGCGAGGCTGGTCCCGACGGGGACGGCGAGCAGGTCGACGGAGATCTCGAGGACCCGGGTGCGGTGCTGCTCGGGGAGCCAGGGAGAGCCGACCAGGAAGGTCGAGCCGACCAGGCGCTCGGCGAGGCCGGAGAGGGCGTCCTGCGCGGCGACCGCGACGAGATAGTGCGAGGCGACCGAGAGGCCTGTCACGAGGCCCTGGTCGACTGCGCTGCGCGGGGCGAGCGAGGGGGCGAAGGTCTCGGAGGTCAGCGCCGACGCGATGAGCAGGCCGGTCTGGGCCGAGCTCGGGCGCGAGCCGCCCCAGATGTCGGGTGGTGATGCCTCGTGTGCGGCCACGTCTCATTGAACCACCGGGTGCTCGTGTGGGGCAGAGGTGGGGCCCACGGGGGCTCGAGGGGCGAGACGACCGGCGGGAGAGGTGTCCGGGAACGACGTAGCCCCCTCCCGGATCCCGGGAGGGGGCTACGTCTGCTGCGGAGGATGGGGGATTCGAACCCCCGAGGGCGTTAACCCAACCGCCTTTCCAAGACGGCGCCATAGGCCACTAGGCGAATCCTCCAGCACGCACCGGCCGAGGCCAGCGTCACGAGAGTACCGGACGATCTGCCGTGGGGCCGAATCGTGAGGTCCCGACGGGGTCGGACGTGGCGGGGGTCACTCCCGACGAGGTCTGTCGAGGCCTCGTCACGGCCTCGTCACTGCCTCGTGACGGTCTGGGGCACGGCCGATTTACCTCCCGGCGGGCGGCTGGGTTAACCTGGGGGCTGACCCCTCGTGCGGCGTCATCTCACTGAACTCCCCCAGGGCCGGAAGGCAGCAAGGGCAGGTGAGCTCTGATGGGTGTGCGGGGGGTCTTTTGCGCGCCCGATCGGGCATTTTGCGAGCTTGGCCCGGGTTCATCTCAGCAGGCGATTGCTCCAGCGTTCGCATCGTGAGATTTATGGTCCAGCAATTGGTGCTGCCCGCATCTGCCGCCCCATCATGGAGGCATGTTCACGTCGACCTACGCCACCGTCACCCGGGCCTGCGCACCGCGCCGCCCGATGATGTGCTGTCGTAGCGCGTCGATGTCGTCGATGCCCGGTGGGTGCTGTCGCTGACCTGGCGACCCACCCGGACCGGGGACGACCCCGGTGACCAGCCGTGCGACACGCACGCCCCGCTCTCCCTGTCCACGCCCTCCGCGTGACGACGGCCCGCCCCGCGGCGCCTGACGACAGCGACCACGCACGACCCGGGCCCCGCGCCCGTGACGACGCGCCCCCACACCTCACAGCACACGCTCGCAGCCGTCGGCTGCTCCTCGATGCGCACAGACCTGCGCACCACCCGGAAGGACCACCATGTCTCGCTCCACCCGTACGGCCCGCACCCTCGGCGCCGCCAGCCTCGTCGCAGCACTGACCTTCGGCCTCGCCGCCTGCGGCTCGGACGAGTCCTCGGACGCCGCGAAGGGCGACGAGTCCAACCCTGTGGTCATCGGCGTCGTCAACGCCGCGGCCGACGACCAGTGGTCGGTCTTCGAGGAGCAGGCTGAGGCCGCGGGCATCTCCGTCGAGATCAAGGACCTGGGCAGCTACGACCTCCCCAACGCCGCGCTGACGTCGGAGGAGATCGACCTCAACCAGTTCCAGCACCTCCAGTACCTCGCGGAGTACAACACCAACACCGGTGAGGACCTCACGCCGATCGGCGCGACGGCCGTCTACCCGCTGAGCCTCTACTCCTCCAAGTACTCGTCGGTCGAGGAGATCCCGGCCGGCGCCGAGATCGCGATCCCGAACGACCCGACCAACCTGGCCCGTGCGCTCCTCGTCCTCCAGGACGCCGGCCTGCTCAAGCTCAAGGACGGCGGCTCGTCCGTCTCGACCGAGCTCGACGTCCTCGCCGACGAGTCGACCGTGACCGTCACCCCTGTCGACGCGACGCAGACCGCTGTGAACCTCGACAGCATCGACGGTGCCGTCGTGAACAACGACTTCATCAAGGACGCCGGCCTCGCCGCGGACGACGCGCTCTACCAGGACTCGGCCGAGGCCGAGGGCGCCCGTCCGTACATCAACGTGTGGGTGTCCCGCGCGGCTGACAAGGACGACGAGACCTTCCTCAAGCTCATCGAGATCTCGCACTCGCCCGAGGTCCAGGACGCTCTCCTCGAGGCGTCGGGCGGCAGCGCCGTCATCGCCGACCAGGATGGCGCGACGCTCCAGGGCTACCTCGACGAGATCGAGTCGAACCTCAAGGGCTGACGCCTGAGAGCACCGAGGGTGGACCGGCCAGCGCCGGTCCACCCTCGGTGCGTTCCACGCCTCGCCCACAGGTCCGCACCGCGCACCGAGCGCGAGACGCGTGCACGTGCCACGATCGACCGTCCCCATCCCTGCCGAACGGAGCAGCGCATGAGCGCTAGCCACACCGCCATGGTGAGGTTCACCGACGTCACCAAGACCTTCAAGGGCAGCTCAGGCCCCTTCAACGCCGTCGACGGCGTGACCCTCGAGATCCGCAAGGGCGAGATCTTCGGGGTGATCGGCTACTCCGGTGCGGGCAAGTCGACCCTCGTGCGGCTGATCAACGCCCTCGAGACCGTGTCGGGCGGGACCGTCGAGGTCGACGGCACCGTGCTGACAGGGCGCTCCGAGAGCCAGCTGCGCACAGTCCGCGCGGGCATCGGGATGATCTTCCAGCAGTTCAACCTGCTGTCCTCTCGGACCGTCGCGGGCAACATCGCCTACCCGCTCAAGGTGGCGGGCTGGGACCGCGCGAAGCGGAAGGCCCGTGTCGCCGAGCTCCTCGAGTTCGTCGGCATCGCGGACAAGGCCAAGCAGTACCCCAACAAGCTGTCGGGCGGCCAGAAGCAGCGCGTCGGGATCGCCCGCGCGCTCGCGACCAACCCGAGCATCCTGCTGGCTGACGAGGCGACGAGCGCCCTTGACCCCGAGACCACCCAGGACGTCCTCGCCCTCCTGAAGAAGGTCAACCGGGAGCTCGGGATCACCGTCGTGGTCATCACCCACGAGATGGACGTCGTGAAGTCGATCTGCGACAGGGTCGCGGTCATGGAGCAGGGCAAGGTCGTCGAGTCCGGCGACGTGTACCCGGTCTTCGCCGACCCCCAGCACCGCGCCACGCGCCGGTTCGTCGGGGCGACGGTCAAGGACCGGCCGAGCACGCAGGTGCTCGAGCGGCTGCGCCACCGCCACCCGCACAGGCTGGTCACGGTGGCCGTCCACGAAGACGGCTCGTCCGGCGGGCGGATCACCGACGTGCTGCGTGACAACGACGTGCAGGGCACCGTCGTCTTCGGCGGGATCTCCGAGGTCAGCGAGCGCCCCTTCGGCTCGCTCACCTGGGAGCTGGTCGGCGACGAGGCGGCGATCGAGCAGTGCATCGCCACGCTGCGCGGCTACACGCACGTGACCGACCTCGGGACGGCAGCCCACCCGCTCGTCGACCCGCGGGCCGCCGACGCCGCGGCCGCGCCGGCCCCGGAGGCTGACGGCGGGTCCGGCCGCGCCGACGCCTCGTCACCGCACGACCCAGCGCTCGACGTCGCCTACCCGGCGCCCGGCGCGACCTTCGCAGGGGCCTCGGACTCCGGGGCGCTGAGCCCTGGCGCCCCGAGGTTCGACAAGCCCCGCACCCAGCGACCGACCACCGAGGGAGACCCGCGATGACCGACTGGTCTGTGCTCGGCCCACGCCTGTGGTCAGCCCTCGGCGAGACCCTCCAGATGGTCTCGGCCACGATGCTCCTCGGTGGGCTCGTCGGGCTCCTCATCGGCCTCGGCCTCTACACGACGCGCAAGGGCAACCTGCTGTCCAACCCCGTCGTCTTCAACGTCCTCAACGTGATCGTGAACTTCGTGCGGCCGATCCCGTTCATCATCTTCGTCACGGCGATCCGTCCGGTCACCTACGAGGTCACGGGCGCGACGATCGGCGTCCAGGCCGTGATCTTGCCCATGACGCTCATGGCGGCCGTGGCCTTCGCGCGGATCGTCGAGCAGAACCTCGTCGCCCTCGACCCGGGCGTCGTCGAGGCAGCCCGCGCGATGGGCGCCTCACGGTTCCGCATCATCTGGTCGGTGCTCATCCCCGAGGCCCTCGCACCGCTGATCCTCGGCTACACCTTCCTGTTCGTCGGGGTCATCGACATGTCCGCGATGGCCGGTGCGATCGGTGGTGGCGGTCTCGGAGACTTCGCGCTGCGCTTCGGGTACCAGAAGTTCAACGACGAGGTCACCTGGGCTGCGGTGCTCGTCATCGTGGCGATCGTCCAGGTCGCCCAGTACTTCGGCAACTGGCTCGCGAAGAGGGCGCTGCACCGCTGAGCCCGGCAGCACCCAGGACGACGGCCGGTCGTCCTTCGCCTCGTGCGGGGGACGGCCGGCCGTCGTCGTGCCGGCGGCTGCTGGTGGTGCCTGGACCGCGGCTCGGCGCTGTCAGGTGCACCGTCTAAGGTGGCGGGGTGAGCACAGCCCTGTACCGCCGCTACCGTCCCGAGAACTTCGCCGAGGTCATCGGTCAGGAGCACGTGACGGACCCGCTCCGGCAGGCTCTGCGCTCCGACCGTGTGAACCACGCCTATCTCTTCTCAGGCCCCCGAGGCTGCGGAAAGACGACTTCCGCCCGCATCCTCGCCCGCATCCTCAACTGCGCGAAGAACACCCCCGAGACCCCGACGGACACGCCGTGCGGTGAGTGCGAGTCCTGCGTCGAGCTCGCCCGTGGCGGCCCCGGGAGCCTCGACGTCGTCGAGATCGACGCGGCCAGCCACGGTGGTGTCGACGACGCCCGTGAGCTGCGCGAGCGTGCGACCTTCTCACCGTCCCGCGACCGCTTCAAGATCTTCATCCTCGACGAGGCCCACATGGTCACCGCGCAGGGCTTCAACGCCCTGCTGAAGATCGTCGAAGAGCCGCCGGAGTACCTGAAGTTCATCTTCGCCACGACCGAGCCCGACAAGGTGATCGGCACCATCCGCTCGCGGACCCACCACTACCCCTTCAGGCTCGTGGCGCCCGAGACTCTCCAGACGTACCTCGGCGAGCTCTGCACGAGCGAGAACATCGCCGTCGGTGGGGGAGTGCTGCCGCTCGTGGTGCGTGCCGGCGGCGGCTCGGTCCGTGACTCGCTGTCGGTGCTCGACCAGCTCATGGCCGGCGCCGAGGGCGGTGTTCTCGACTACGAGCGTGCGGTCTCGCTGCTCGGCTTCACGCACGTCACCCTGCTCGACGACGTCGTCGAGGCGCTCGCCGCCCGCGACGGCGCGAGCATGTTCCGCGTGGTCGACCACGTCGTCGCGACAGGGCACGAGCCCCGCCGATTCGTCGAAGACCTGCTCGAGCGCCTGCGCGACCTCATCGTGCTGTCCGTCTCGGGCGAGGCCGCCCAGGCGGTGCTGCGCAGCGTCCCGGCCGACCAGCTGGCCCGCATGCAGGCCCAGGCCACGAACCTCGGAGCGGCCGAGCTCTCGCGCTCGGCCGACGTGGTCAACGCCGCGCTCACCGAGATGAGCGGCGCCACCTCGCCGCGCCTGCACCTCGAGCTGCTCTGCGCGCGTCTGCTGCTGCCGGCCGTCGACGACACCGCGACAGGGATCGCGGCGCGTCTCGACCGCCTCGAGCGGGGCGCGGCTGCCGGAGCGCCCGTCGGGCTGAGCACCCCTGCTCCTGCGCGAGTGTCCGCGCCGGTCCAGGCCCCG
This sequence comes from Sanguibacter sp. Leaf3, assembly GCF_001425965.1. NCBI lineage: Bacteria > Bacillati > Actinomycetota > Actinomycetes > Micrococcales > Sanguibacteraceae > Sanguibacter > Sanguibacter sp. Leaf3. Next base: position 637,848 of record NZ_LMRH01000003.1, read on the forward strand.
CAGGTGGCTGCACCGCCGGTCGCGGTCACCCCTCCCGCAGCTGTCGCGCCGCAGGCTGCACCGCAGGTCAGCGCCGCACCGGAGGTCGGTGCACCCGTGACCAGCGCGCCGGGCGTACCGGCTGCTGGCGCGCAGGAGCACGGGCCCTCGCAGACGACCCCAGCCTCGACTGCGGCTGCGGCTGCCGACCCTGCCCCCGCTCGCCCGGTGAGCGTCCCGCCGTGGGAAGACCTCCCGACGGTCCCGGTCTCGCGGGAGCAGGTGGCAGGGGCTCCGGTCGAGTCCTCCGCACCGGCTGAGACCGCCGGGCCAGCCTCGGCGACGGCCGAGCACGGCTCGGACGAGCCCGGCCCGGCTGCGTCTGCTCCCCAGGCAGAGCCCCGACCGCAGTCCGCTCCCGCCCCCGCAGCAGCCGCAGCTCCGACGCAGTCCGCGCCGGCCGAGCCCCGGCAGCAGGCTGCTCAGCCGGCCCAGGTCCAGCACCAGCCGGCGCCGCAGCAGCCCACGCACCACCAGCCCGTCCAGCACGCGCAGCAGCCTGCCGCCGCAGCCGGTGGTCAGTCCGCGCAGTCGGCCGAGATGCTCCGCCGTCGGTGGCCCGAGGTCCTCGACACCCTGAGCCGGATGCGGAAGTCGACGTGGGCGCTCATCGCGCAGAACGCGCAGGTCGCCGACCTCTCCGACACGACGCTCAGGCTCACCTTCGCCTCGACAGGCCTTGCCACCACCTTCCGCAACGGCCCCGGCGCCGAGCTCGTCCAGCGCGCCGTGCGCGAGACCCTCGGCTTCGACGTCCGCGTCGAGGGCGGGATCGAAGAGCCCGGCCGTGCTGCACCGGCACCGGCACCGGCCGCAGGTTCGGCCGCTCCCGCGCAGGTACCGGCCGGACCGGCGGGCGTCGACCCGGCCGCGGCGGCGGCCTCGTGGGACGTGCCCGTCGCGACGGTCTCTGCCCCGGCCGCTGCACCGGCCCAGCAGGGTGCTCCTGCAGCTCAGGGTGCCCAGAATTCCGCCCCGGCGGCGTCGACAGCTCCGGCCGCACCCAGCAGCCCGTCGAGCCCGTCGGCTCAGCACGACGGCCCGGGGCGCGGCGCCGTCCCGGCCGAGCGGCGCGGGACCGCCGAAGAGCCTCCTCCCGGCTACGGCGAAGAGCCGCCGGAGGACTACGACCACGGACCCGAACCTGTCCGCGACCGTCAGCCCGACCGCGGCGCGCGCCCCGCGTCCGACGGCCGCCAGGCGAGTGCCGCCGGTGCCCAGCAGGCTGCGCAGCCCACGACGCAGACCGGCGGCGACGCGCTCCCTGGGGAGACCCCGCGCCAGGCCGCAGAGCGTCGGGTCGCCGAGAGCCGTGCTGCTGAGCAGGCCCGCGCGCAGGTGGTCGACGACCCGCAGCCCGACGACGAAGACCTCGTGTCGTCTGGTCTGGTCGGCGTCCCGCTCGTCACGCAGATCCTCGGTGGGACCATCGTCGACGAGATCGTCGACGGCCAGGTCTGAGCGGTCGCGCGACGCAGGTCCGCGCCGAGCCCGCGCGCACGTAGGCTAGGGGTGTGTATGAAGGCGCAGTCCAAGACCTGATCGACGAGCTCGGCCGGCTTCCCGGCATCGGGCCCAAGAGCGCGCAGCGGATCGCGTTCCACCTCCTCGCAGCCGACGCCGAAGACGCGCGCCGGCTCGCCGAGGCCCTGACCGAGGTCAAGCTCAAGGTCCGCTTCTGCGAGATCTGCGGCAACGTGGCTGAGTCCGAGCAGTGCCGCATCTGCCAGGACCCTCGTCGGTCTGTCGCCGTGATCTGCGTCGTCGAAGAGGCCAAGGACGTCGTGGCCATCGAGCGGACCCGCGAGTTCCGCGGCAAGTATCACGTGCTCGGCGGGGCCATCAACCCCATCGACAACGTCGGCCCCGACGACCTGCGCATCAAAGAGCTGCTCACCCGGCTCGCCGACGGCGCCGTCCAAGAGGTCATCCTCGCGATGGACCCCAACGTCGAGGGCGAGGCCACGGCCACCTACCTCGCCCGGATGCTCGGCCCGATGGGTCTGCGCGTCACGCGTCTGGCCTCGGGCCTGCCCGTCGGAGGTGACCTCGAGTACGCCGACGAGGTGACGCTCGGACGCGCCTTCGAAGGACGGAGGGTCGTCGGTGCCTGACCAGACCCAGCCCCCAGCAGCACCCATCGCCGGCTCGACGCCCGGCACGGACGTCCGCGAGGTCGCCGCCGCCTTCGCGCCGCAGGCCGAGCGGTTCCTGCAGACCTGCGTCGACGTCGCCACAGGCGTCGCACCCGAGGCCGCCATCCCGCTCCTGCTGCTCGCGACCTCCGACGTGCTCGGCGCCGGCGCGCGGCTCGGTGCGATGGTCGACGTCGTGCCGCCGACGCGGTCCGAGCCTGACGACGGCGAGGAGACCGACGTCGACCCGCTGCGGATCGGCCTCGCGCTCGTGCTCGAGGGCATCGACGGGTACACCGAGGTCGTCGACCCCGTGCTGAGCGACGCGACGGGCGATGCCGAGCTCTCGGCCGACCTCGCGACCGTCGCCGCTGCCCTCGGCCAGGGGCTCCAGCACTACGAGGCCGGCCACGTGGTCGAGGCGCTCTGGTGGTGGCAGTTCTCCTACCTCACGTCGTGGGGAGACCGTGGCGCGAGCGCGGTCCGCGTCCTCGCGCTCATCCTCGGGCACCTGCGGACCGACGTCCTCGACGACCCTGTCGTCCAGGCGGAGCTCGAGGCGCTCGAGGACTGACCCCGGCGCCGGCTCGGGTCGGGCTGGTGAGCGGCCCCCGGACCGGTCAGTCTCCGGCCCGCCCGTGCCTCCCGGGTGGCGCGGTGCGGCCCACGGTGCCCGGTCGTCTCGCAGTCGTCCGGGGTGCGGACGGCTGTCGTGGACCGCGGCTGGACGCCGTCGCCCCGCGTCGTACACTCGAACCGTTCGGACAGCACCTGGTGGACGTTTAGATCGACGGGACCAGCTACGTAACGGAGCAGCACAGTGGCACTCATCGTGCAGAAGTACGGCGGATCGTCGGTCGCCGACGCAGAGAGCATCAAGCGCGTGGCCAAGCGCATCAGCGAGGCCCGCAAGGCAGGGCACGACGTGGTCGTCGTGGTCTCGGCCATGGGGGACACGACCGACGAGCTCATCGACCTCGCCCGGCAGATCACCCCGATCCCGCCCTCGCGCGAGATGGACATCCTGCTCACCGCGGGCGAGCGCATCTCGATGTCGCTCCTCGCGATGGCGATCAACAACCTCGGCGTCAAGGCCAAGTCCTTCACGGGGCAGCAGGCCGGTGTCATCACCGACGCCGTGCACGGCAAGGCGCGCATCGTCGACGTCGTCCCCGGGCGCATCCGCGAGACGATCGAGAAGGGCTCCGTCGCGATCGTCGCCGGGTTCCAGGGCGTCACGCAGAGCACGAACGACGTCACCACCCTCGGACGCGGAGGCTCGGACACCACGGCCGTGGCCCTCGCCGCCGGCCTCGGCGCCGACGTCTGCGAGATCTACACCGACGTGGACGGCGTCTTCACGGCCGACCCGCGCATCGTCCCGAGCGCCCGCAAGATCGACCGCATCACCTACGAGGAGATGCTCGAGATGGCGGCCAGCGGCGCGAAGATCCTCGCCCTGCGCTGCGTCGAGTACGCCCGCCGCTACGACGTCCCGGTCCACGTCAGGTCGTCCTTCTCCGGGGCCCCCGGGACCCTGGTCACCAACACTCCCGTCGCCGTCGTCGACGCCGCAGCACCGAACGAGGAAGAGGCCGTCATGGAAGCACCGATCATCTCCGGGGTCGCCCACGACCGCAGCGAGGCCAAGATCACCGTCGTCGGTGTGCCCGACGTCCCGGGCACCGCGGCGCGCATCTTCGAGGTCGTCGCCGGAGCCGGCGCGAACATCGACATGATCGTCCAGAACATCTCGGTCGCCTCGACGGGACGGACCGACATCTCCTTCACCCTCCCCGAGGAGGACGGCCCGGTCGCGACCACGGCGCTCAACGCCGTCCGCGAGGCCATCGGCTTCGAGTCGATCCAGCTCGACGACCAGATCGGCAAGCTCTCGCTCATCGGCGCGGGCATGAAGTCCCACCCCGGCGTCTCGGCCAAGCTCTTCGGTGCGCTGCGCGACGCGGGCGTCAACATCGAGATGATCTCGACCTCGGAGATCCGCATCTCGGTCGTCACGCGCGAGGACAACCTCGACGCGGCCGTCCGCGCCGTGCACACGGCCTTCGAGCTCGACACCGAGGCCGAGGCCGTCGTCTACGGCGGCACCGGCCGCTGAGCCGCGCACTGCTCGCCCGGCGTGGACGACCTGCGAGATGCCGGTCGGTCGGGCTTGCCCTGTCTGACCGCACCGGCCCTCGCCGGAGGACGCGCCTGACACCCATACGCTTCGTAGAACCCGCCCGGGCCTAGAGCCCGCGGCACAGACGAGAGGTCTGAACCCATGAGCCACCCCGGTCTGCACGTCGCCGTCGTCGGAGCCACCGGGCAGGTGGGCGCCGTGATGCGCCAGCTGCTCGAGGAGCGCGACTTCCCGATCGCCTCGATCCGCTACTTCGCGTCGGCGCGGTCCGCCGGCACGACCCTCCCGTGGAAGGGCCAGGACGTCGTCGTCGAAGACACCGCGACCGCCGACCTCAGCGGGATCGACATCGCCCTGTTCTCGGCAGGCGGGTCGACGTCGACCGCCCAGGCCCCGCGATTCGCGGCGGCCGGCGCGGTCGTCATCGACAACTCCTCGGCCTGGCGCCTCGACCCCGAGGTCCCGCTCGTCGTCGCCGAGGTGAACCCCGAGGCGATCGCCGACGCGCCCAAGGGGATCATCGCGAACCCCAACTGCACCACCATGGCCGCGATGCCCGTGCTCAAGCCGCTCGCAGACGCCGCAGGCCTCGAGCGCCTCATCGTCTCGACCTACCAGGCTGTCTCGGGCTCCGGTCTCGCCGGGGCGACCGAGCTCGACTCGCAGGTCCGGGCCGCCGTCGAGCAGGACACCGTCGGCCTCGTGCGCGACGGGTCTTCGGTGACCTTCCCGGACCCCGTGAAGTACGTGAAGAACATCGCCTTCAACGTCATCCCGCTCGCCGGGTCGCTCGTCGACGACGGCTCGGAGGAGACCGACGAGGAGCAGAAGCTCCGCAACGAGTCCCGCAAGATCCTCGGGCTGCCCGACCTCGCCGTCGCAGGCACCTGCGTGCGCGTGCCGGTGTTCACAGGGCACTCGCTCTCGATCAACGCCGAGTTCGGCCGGGCCATCACCTCCGAGGAGGCGCGCACGCTGCTCGCCGCGGCACCGGGCGTCGAGCTCGCGGACGTCCCCAACCCGTTGGCTGCCGCCGGTTCGGACCCGAGCTTCGTCGGCCGCATCCGCCAGGACCAGTCGGTCCCGGGGGGCCGTGGGCTGGTCCTCTTCGTGAGCAACGACAACCTGCGCAAGGGCGCGGCGCTCAACGCCGTCCAGGTCGCCGAGCTCGTCGCGGAGCGTCTCGCCGCACGCTGACGACGCCTTCTCGCGATGCCGTCTCCCGGCGCTGACGGGCGGACACGCGTCTCGACACCCCTGCACCTGCCTCAGCAGCTGCAGGGGTGTCGTGCGTCTGGGAGCGTGCTGCGTTCGCGCCTCCCGCGCTGCGCGCCCTGCGCGCCCCGTGCGCACTGCGCCGACGGGCCTCCTCGCGTCAGGGCGGCACATCCCGTTGTTCGGCGAGACGGTTGCGTCGGCGCCGGTCCTGTGGTTCATTAGTGGAGTAATGAACCAGCGAGGCGGGCGGTGTCCGTCCGAGAGCGAGGGAGGTGCAGCGTGTTCGACGGACGAGACCCGATCTATCTCCAGATCGCCGACCAGATCCGGCGAGACGTCCTCGCCGGCTCCCTCCCGGAGGGGACGCAGGTCATGTCGACGACCCAGTACGCGACGACCTTCCGCATCAACCCGGCGACCGCCGCGAAGGCCTTCGCCCTCCTCGTCGACGACGGGGTCCTCTACAAGCAGCGCGGCGTCGGCATGTTCGTCGCCGACGGAGCCGCCGAGCGGCTCCGCGCCGCCAGCCGGGCAGACTTCTTCGCCGACGAGCTCGCCCCGGTCCTCGAGCGGGCCGCGCTCCTCGGGATCACCACCGACGAGATCCAGCGCTACATCGCAAGCACCGCTGCCACCACGGCACCCCAGACCGTCCAGAACCTCAGCCAGGAGGCTCCGTCATGACAGGTTTCAGCGTCGAGCTGCGCGGCGTGGGGGTCGACTTCGACCGTCCCGCCCTCAGCGGGGTCGACCTCACGCTCGCCCCCGGTGTCGTCCACGGTCTGCTCGGCCGCAACGGCTCCGGCAAGACCACCCTGCTCTCGCTCCTCGCGGCCTTCCGCCGTCCGACCCACGGGAAGGTGCTCGTCGACGGCGAAGACCCCTTCGAGAACGAGCGGGTCCTCGAGGGCACGTGCTTCGTCCGGGAGAGCGGTGACGTGCTCGGCGACGAGAACGTCAAGATCAACCTCGACTTCGTCGAGAGCATGCGCCCGGCCTTCGACCGCGCCTACGCCGAGGAGATGCTCGACCAGCTCGAGGTCCCGATGCGCACCAAGGTCGAGTCGCTGTCCCGTGGGCAACGATCTGCGGTCGGCGCGAGCCTGGGGCTCGCCGCGCGGGCACCGCTGACCATCCTCGACGAGGTGTACCTCGGCATGGACGCGCCGTCGCGCTACAGGTTCTACCAGGCGCTGCTCGTCGACTACGTGGAGCACCCGCGCACGATCGTCCTGTCCAGCCACCTCATCGGCGAGCTCGACAGGGTGCTCGAGCACGTGACGATCCTGCACCGCGGCAGGGTCCTGCTCACCGACAGCGCCGAGTCGCTCCAGGCGCGGGGCTCGACCCTCACAGGGTCTGCGGCTGCGGTCGACGAGGTGGTCGCCCAGCTCGGCATCGACGTGCTGGCCCGGACCGTGCTCGGCGGGACCGCCCAGGTGACCTTCGTCGGGATGCTCGGTCAGGACGCGCACGCCCGGGTCCGCAGCGCGGGCCTCGAGCTGGGCCCGGTGCCGCTGCAGGATCTCTTCGTCCATCTGACAGACAGGTCTGCGGCTCCCGCAGAGCCCGCAGGCAGTCCCGAGCACCACCACGCCGAGGAGGTCGACCGATGAGCACAGTCGAGGCACCGCGCCGCGCACCCGCGCGGAAGAGCCAGGCCCGCCGCGCCGGTGAGTGGCTGCTGTGGTCCCACCTGTACATGGCGGCGTGGTTCTGGGGCGTCGTGCTCGTCCTCGCCGTGGGCACCTCTGTCCTGCTGAGCAACGACAGGTTCGACCAGGCGGGGACGAGCACCATCGCCTTCGGGGTGCAGGCCGGGATGTGGTTCAGCTTCGCGATGGCGATCGCCCTCAGCCTGCGTCAGCTCGAGGCGCACGTTGCCGCCGGCATGACACGGCGGTCCTTCTTCAGGGCGAACGTCGCGGTCTCCTCGTTGATGGCGGTCGTCTACGCCCTCGTCATGGTGCTGCTGCTCTGGGTCGAGTCGTTGGTCGCCCGCGCAGCAGGGTGGGAGGTCCGCCGTGTCAGCCAGATGATGTACGACAGCGTCGCCGACCTGCCCGGACTGTTCGTCGTGTACCTGCTCGTCTTCCTCGTGGGGGCCTGCGCGGGGCTCGTCGTCGGCATGGCGTACCAGCGGCTCGGTGGGGTGTGGGGGACCGTCGCGCTCCTGCCGGCCATCCCACCGATCTTCTTCGCCGTGGACATCCTCTCCGAGGACGGCGGCGGATGGCTGCCCGATGCCCTCGACCCGAACGCCGTGCGTATGCTCGTGGCTCTCGTGGTCGCCGCGGCCTACGTGCTGGTCTACCGCGCGCAGATGCGCCGGGTGACGATCTGAGGTCGGGTTCCGCCAGGCGAGCACGCACAGGGCGCCCACGGCGCCCTGTGCTAGCCTCGCACTCGTGACCGGAAATCGTTGGTATCTGCGCTTTACGCTGGCTCCTGGTGGGGCCGAGCGGGCGTACGCCTGACCAACCGACCACCGGAGCCAGCACAGGACCTTGACGCAGACGCGCGTCGGGGTCCTTCGTCTTTTCAGACGGGCCGACTCCGCACCCCGGATCTTCGTGGCCTGCACGGCTCCGTCTGAGACCACCCCCTCTCAGCCGCAGCCCTCGTCAGACCCCCGAACGGAGACCCGCCCCCATGTCCGCCCACTCGTCACTGGACGCTCTCATCGACGCTCACAGCACCAACGACCTGCGCATCCGCGCCCTCGACCCGCTGCCCGCCCCGGCGACGATGCTCGCCGAGCTGCCTCTCTCGGAGCGCAGCGCGGAGCTCGTCGAGCGCAGCCGCGGCGACGTCCGCGACGTCGTGCACGGCACGGACGAGCGCCTGCTCGTCGTCGTCGGCCCCTGCTCGGTCCACGACCCAGCCGCGGCCCTCGACTACGCGCGCCGCCTCGCGCCCCTCGCGCAGCAGCTCTCCGACGACCTCGTCGTCGTCATGCGGGTGTACTTCGAGAAGCCGCGCACCACGGTCGGGTGGAAGGGCCTCATCAACGACCCCGGCATGGACGAGTCCTTCGACGTGAACCGTGGGCTCCGCCTCGCTCGCGAGGTCCTGCTCGGCGTCCTCGACGAGGGTGTCCCGGCGGCCTGCGAGTTCCTCGAGCCGACGAGCCCGCAGTACATCGCCGACGCCGTCTCGTGGGGTGCCATCGGCGCCCGCAACCCGGAGAGCCAGGTGCACCGCCAGCTCGCCTCAGGCCTGTCGATGCCGATCGGCTTCAAGAACGCCACCGACGGTGACGTCCAGGCGGCTGTCGACGGCTGCGTGACGGCGGCCGCCGAGCACACGTTCTTCGGCATCGACTCCGAGGGCCGTGCCGCCGCCGTCGCGACGACGGGCAACCCCGACTGCCACGTGATCCTGCGTGGCGGTCGCTCGGGACCGAACTTCGACGACGCCTCGGTCGCCGACGCGCTCGACGTCGTCGGGGCCTCGGGTCTCGGTCGGCGTCTGGTCATCGACGCGAGCCACGGCAACTCCGGCAAGTCGCACGTCCGTCAGGCCGAGGTCGTCCGTGAGATCGCCGGCTCGGTCGCCGCCGGCAACCGCGGGATCTCCGGGATCATGATGGAGAGCTTCCTCGTCGCCGGTGCGCAGAAGCCCGCGCCGAGCGGCCTCGTCTACGGGCAGTCCGTGACCGACGCGTGCATCGACTGGGACACCACGGCGGAGCTGCTGCACGAGCTCGCCGCAGCCTCCCGCGCCCGCCGGGGCTGACACCCACGCTGCACTGACCGACGAGGTCAGGAGGGCCGGGCGACCGGCCCTCCTGATCTCGTCCCCCGAGACCGGTCCGCCAGGGGCACCCGAGCGGTACTGTCACGCGTGTGGACGACATGACAGTGACGATCGTGATCCTCGTGGTCGCAGTGCTGGTCTTCGTCTGGAACAAGGTCCCTGTCGGTCTGGTCGCGATCGGTGTCGCGCTCTCGCTCTGGGCCACGGGTGTCGTATCGCTCGAGCAGGCCTTCGGCGGCTTCAGCGACCCCGTCATCATCTTCATCGCCGCGCTCTTCGTGGTGAGCGACGGGCTCGAGGCCTCAGGTGTCACGGCGTGGGCCGGGCAGCAGCTCGTCGACAGGGCGCGCGGCAGCCGGCGTCGCCTCGTCGTGCTGCTCATGGCCCTCGTCGCCCTCGTGACAGCGCTGATCAGCGTCAACGGGGCCGTCGCGGCGCTGCTGCCGATGGTCGTCGTCACTGCCGTGCGCCTGGGGCTGTCACCGTCGCAGTTCCTCGTCCCGCTCGCCTTCGGCGCGCACGCCGGGTCGCTGCTCGTGCTCACCGGGACCCCCGTCAACGTGCTCGTCTCCGAGCTCGCGGTCGGTGCTGGTGAGAAGCCCTTCGGGTTCTTCTCCTTCACGCTCGTCGGGCTCCCGCTCGTGCTGGGCACCATCCTCGTCGTGGTGCTCTTCGGACCGCGGCTCTTGCCTGTGCGGACTCCCACCGCCCTGCCACGCGACCTCAGCGGCCACGGCAGGCTGCTCGCTCAGCAGTACGACCTGCCCGACGACGCGCTGCTCGCGAGCGACACAGGAGTCACCGAGGTCGTGGTCTCCCCGCGCTCCTCGCTCATCGGGGTCGAGGCCTTCCCCGGCATGGTGACCGAGTCGGGCGACCTCGTGATCGCCGCGATCCAGCGGGGCGGTGACGACGTCGGGCGGACCACGCTCGTGGCCGGGGACGCGCTCCTGCTCCAGGGGACCTGGGATGCCCTAGACCTCACGACCTCCGACCCCGACGTGATCGTCGTGGACCCACCGCAGCTGCTGCGCAGGCAGGCCGCGCCGATGGGAGGACGAGCCAAGGTCGCCATCGGCATCGTGCTCGGCATGGTCCTCCTGCTCGCGACAGGCGCCGTCCCTGCGTCGGTCGCCGCGCTGCTCGCTGCGTGCGCGATGGTCCTGCTGCGCGTCATGACGGTCACCGAGGCGCACCGCTCGATCTCGTGGACCACGCTGATCCTCGTGGGCGGGATGATCCCGCTCTCGGTCGCGATCCAGAGCACCGGGCTGGCCGACAGCATGGCCGGCGGCCTCGTGGAGGCCGTCGGGGCTGACAACCCTCACCTGCTCCTGCTCGGGATCGTGGTCGTCACGGTGATCCTGGGCCAGCTCATCAGCAACATGGCGACAGCCCTGGTCATCGGTCCCATCGCGGTGGCAGTGGCCCTCGACACCGGCCTCTCGCCGCTCCCGATGCTCATGGGTGTCACCGTCGCAGCGGCAGCGTCGTTCCTCACGCCGGTCGCGACACCCGCCAACACGATGGTCTTCGGGCCGGGCGGGTACAGGTTCGGGGACTACTGGCGGCTCGGTCTCCCGCTCACCGTCCTGTTCGTCTCGGTGGCCACCTTCCTTGTGCCGGTCTTCTGGCCGTTCTAGGCTTCGAGGGAACCAGGGCATCACCAGGACACGATGACCAGGGGTTCTGCGGCTCGTCGAGGGCGGACACCGTCCGCCCGAGCGGAGCCGCCTGTGCCGTCGTGCGGGCTCGACCCGACCAGTGCTGCCCGCCAGACCGACGACGAGGACGGACACCGATGAGCACCGCCGAGCACAGACTGATCCCCGAGAGCTTCACCCCGACGCCGTCGAGGGGAGCCCTCGAGTCGTTGACGGTCTCCGTCCTCGACATCCTGGGCGACGCCGAGGCCGTCGGGTACCCCGTCGGGCTCGAGGGAGAGGTCCCGGTCGAGCTCGGGGTCGGACGCGACGCGCTCGCCCACGTGGACTTCGAGGGACGGGTCGGCCAGACCGTCGTCATGCCGCGCCGCGACGGCGTCACCGTCGTGGCTGTGGGCATCGGCCATGCCGACGAGCTCTGCGCCGCCGAGCTCCGCGACGCGGCCGCAGCCTTCGCCCGGGCCGCGGGCCGCTACGCGTCGATCGCCCTGCACCTGCCGGCCGAGACCGATGTCGACGCCGAGGCTGCCGGCCAGGCCGTCGTCGAGGGTGCGCTGCTGGCGCGCTACCGCTACTCGGCCCTCAAGTCCGCGCCGAAGGACGTCCCGCTGACGAGCCTGGAGATCGTGGCCGCCGAGCCCGACAGGGCCGACGTGGCCGCAGGCGCCGAGCGCGGCATGGTCGTGGCTGCGGCGACCGAGCTCGCACGCGACCTCGCGAACTCACCTCCCGGGCACCTGACAGCCACCGACCTGGCCGACCTGGCCGAGCGCATCGGCCCGGAGCACGGTCTCGAGGTCGAGACCTACGACAAGGCCCGGCTGATCGAGCTCGGCTGCGGCGGGCTGCTGGGCGTCAACGCGGGCAGCACCGAAGAGCCGCGGATGATCCGTCTGCGCTACGTGCCGACCGACGCCGACGGTGCACCCGTCGAGCCGCAGGGCACGCTCGCCCTCGTCGGCAAGGGGATCATGTACGACTCGGGCGGCATCAGCCTCAAGCCCTCAGACCCTATGCACCTGGCCATGAAGATGGACATGTCCGGGGCTGCCGCATCACTGGCTGCGCTCACGGCCCTCGAGGCGCTCGGCTGCCGCACGGCCGTCACGGCGTACCTCATGTGCACCGACAACATGCCGTCGGGCTCCGCGGTCAAGCTCGGCGACGTCCTGACCATCCGCAACGGCACGACGGTCGAGGTCAAGAACACCGACGCCGAGGGGCGCCTGGTGATGTCGGACGCCCTCGCCCTCGCCGCCGAGGAGCAGCCTGACGCGATCGTCGACATCGCGACCCTCACGGGCGCTGCGCTCGTCGCCCTCGGTCAGTCGACCGCGGCCGTGCTCGGCAACGACCAGACCCTCGTCGACGCCGTGCTCGCCTCAGGCCGCGCGACCGACGAGCAGGTGTGGCAGCTGCCCCTCGAGCAGCGCTACCGCAAGCAGCTGGACTCCGACGTCGCCGACATCTCCAACATGGGCGGCAAGTACGCCGGGGCCACCATCGCGGCGCTGTTCCTCGCGGAGTTCGTCGACGGGATCCCGTGGGCGCACCTCGACATCGCCGGCACCATGCAGTCCGAGACCGACGAGTCCTGGCGCCCGCGCGGCGCGACGGGCTTCGGCACCCGGCTGCTCATCGATCTCGCGCTCGGGTTCGCCGCACCGGCCGAGTGAGCACCGCACCATCCCGCAGGCCCGACGGACGGAGACCATCATGAGGCACAGCAGGATCACGCCCCTCGCGCTCACGGCGACGCTCGCCGCGGGCATGCTCGCAGGCTGCTTGTCGGACGACTCGTCGACGCCGGCCGCCTCGGACGAGGCGACCACGACTGCGTCGACCGAGGCGCCTGACGCCGACGATGCGACGACGGGCTCGCTGCCCGACGGCGTGACGGTCTCCCTGCCCGAGGGTGTCGAGGCGCCCGCCGAGGCCAGCGCCGGGGCGGGGCTCGGGGCCGACGGGACGACGCTGTGGGTCGTCACCTACGGCAGCAGCACCAACCCGACGGTCGCGACGGTCGAGTCTGCCGAGAGCGGCACCGTCACGGTGTCGCTCGCCGCGGTTGACCCCGACGCCCCTGCGACCGCCGACTACGTGCCGACGACCACGGTCCTCGACCTGCCGGACGAGCTCGACACCGAGGCGCCGTTCCAGGTGGTGCTCGGGGAGCTCGGCTCCGTCGAGGTGGACGGGGTCGAGACGCCTGGGTGGTTGGTGAGCTGATCGCAGCGGCCCGGAGGCCGTGACGCACGAAGGGCCGGGTCTCTGAGAGACCCGGCCCTTCTGTCGATGTCCGTCAGACATCCTGCTCGTCGGGGTGACAGGATTTGAACCTGCGACCTCGTCGTCCCGAACGACGCGCGCTACCAAGCTGCGCCACACCCCGAGCTGCTCCGGGCACAGTCGTGACCAGCACGATGTGTGAATCGGAACCTGCTCAGAATAGCCGACAAGTGGGCTCATCACGAAACCGGCAGGATCCTGCGGCTGCGGGGGTGCCGTCAGCACCGCTGTGGTCGGGCCTCGGCAGATGTCCGCGTGCGGCTGCTCGCCCCGCATGGTCCGGCGTAGGTCCGCGCGTGGTCCGTCAGCGGTTCGAGGTGAGCGTCACGAGCACTGCCTCGGGACGGCAAGCGAAGCGCAGCGGGGCGTACGGGGACGTGCCCAGGCCTGCGCAGACGTTCAGCCAGGTCGACGACTCGCCACCGGGCTGGTCGGGGCTGGGTCCAGGCCACCCGTGCAGTCCCTTGGCCCGCCCGCGGTCGATGTCGCAGTTGGTGACGAGCGCACCGTAGAACGGGACGCAGAGCTGTCCGCCGTGGGTGTGGCCGGCGAGGACGATCTCGGACCCGTCCGTGTGCATCTGGTCGAGCGTGCGGACGTACGGCGCGTGGGTGACGCCCATACGGAGGTCGACATCGTCCCGGGGGGTCTCAGGTGCGGGGAACACGTCGCGGTCCAGGTGCGGGTCGTCTACGCCCACGAGCGCGATACGTCGGCCGTCGGCGACGACGACGTCACGCCGGTTGGTCAGATCTTTCCACCCGGCGGTGCTCAGCTCAGCGGCGAGCTCGTCGGCGGGCAGCCGGACGGGCTCCTTGAGGATCCCTGACAGCCGGGCGTCGGCGCGCAGGTAGCGCGCAGGGTTCTTGAAGGACGGAGCGAAGTAGTCGTTCGACCCCATGACAAAAGCACCGGGGATCCGCATGAGCGGCTCGAGGGCGTGCAGCAGGGGCGGCAGGGCGGCGACGTGCGCCATGTTGTCCCCGGTGTCGACCACGAGATCCGGTGCGAGGTCCGCCAGCGACCGCACCCAGGCGATCTTGTCGTGCTGAGACGGGGTGAGGTGCAGGTCCGAGATGTGCAGGACCCGCAGGTCCGGCTGCCCGACGGGCAAGACCGGCACCGTCACCTCGCGGAGCGTGAACATCCGCGTCTCGGCCGCAGCCCAGGCGACAGCGCCGAACCCTGCGGCGGCGACGGCCGCGAGGCCCGTCGCCGCCTTGGTGAGTGCCGTCACCCGGTCAGCCTTCCGGGGCTGCCGGAGGAGCGGGCTCTTCGGCTGCCGGCGGAGCCGCGGTCTCGGGAGCTGCCGGGGCTGCCGGAGCGGCAGGGGCGGGGGCCTGCCCGAGCTGCTCCGGCGCGATCGCCGCGCTCAGCGGGATGTCAGGGTTGCCGCCGACGACCTGGTCCATGATCCGCTTCCACGTGGGGGCGGGGATGTCGGAGCCGTAGACGTTCCTGTAGAACTGGCCGTTGATGGTCGAGCCGGCCAGTGTCCGGACCTTCAGGGGGTCACCCATCCAGATGGCTGTCGAGACCTCACGGGTATACCCGACGAACCAGGCGTCCTTGTTGTCGTTGGTCGTGCCGGTCTTGCCGGCAGCCGTCCGGTTGGCAAGGTCTGACTTCTTCGCGCCACCGGAGTCGAGGACACCTTCGAGGGCGTGGTTGACGGCGTTGGTCGTCGCCGTGCTCAGCGCGGGGGTGCAGTCTGCCGAGGGAGGTGTGATCTCCGTGCCGTCAGCCTTCGTCACCGTGAGGATCGCGATCGGGCTGCAGTGCTGTCCCTCGTTCGCGAAGGTGCCGTATGCGCTGGCCATCGCGAGAGGAGAGGTCTCCTGCGTGCCGAGGACCATGCTCATGCGCGGAGTCGTGGGACCTCCTTCGGCGGGTCGGAAGCCGACACGGTCAGCGAGACTCGCGATGTCGCAGAGGTTCAGCTGGCTCTCCATCGTGACGTAGGCGGTGTTGACCGAGAACTGCGTCGCCCGCTCGACGGAGATGTTGCCCTTGCCCTGGCCGTCGGAGTTACCGGGCTGCCAGGTCCCTGCGCCCTGGAGCGCCGCGTCGCAGGTCGCAGGAGGGGAGGCTGCCATGAAGTCCTGAGGGGTCCACTTGCGGCCGTTCGCGCTGACCGACTCACGCAGCGTCCGACCGGACTCGAACCACTGCGCGAGCACGAAGGCCTTGAACGTCGACCCTGGCTGGAACCCGCCCGATCCTCCGTGAGCACGGTCGGTGCTGAAGTTGACCTCGGTCGTGCCGGGCGCAGACCCGTCGTTGCCGAAGGTGCGGTTCTGGGACATCGCGAGGATGTGGCCGTTCGTCGGGTCGACGCTCACCCCGGCGATGGCGAAACCGTACTCGTTGTCTCCCGGCAGGCTGGCGTTGAGCTCGCGGTTGACGATGTCCTGGATACCCGGATTGAGGGTCGTGACGATGTTCAGCCCGCCGTCGTAGAGCTGGTCGATGCGTCCCTTGGGGTCGTCGCCGAACGCGGTGTCCTGGATGAGGACCTTCGTGACGTAGTCGCAGAAGTAGCCGGCGTTGATCGCGCCACCCGCACCCTCGCAGCCCTGGTTGATCGGCTGGGGGTTGAGGGTGTCCGCGAGAGGCGTCGCACGCGCCGCGTCGTACTCCTCCTTGGTGATGTACTGCTCGCTGTACATCGCTCCGAGCACCTGGTTGCGTCGTCGCTCCGAGACATCGGGGAACTTCAGCGGGTCGTTCGCGTTGGGGCTCTGCGTGATGCCTGCGATGGTCGCGGCCTGGACGATCGAGACGTCCTTGGCGCTCACGCCGAAGTAGCGCTGCGCTGCGGTCTCGACTCCGTAGACGGAAGCGCCGAACTGCGCGATGTTGAGGTATCCCTCGAGGATCTCGTCCTTGGTCATGCGCTTCTCGAGGGCGATCGCCAGCTTCGCCTCACGGAGCTTGCGTGCGGCCGTGGCCTCCGATGCGGCGTTGACGGCTTGGGTGTCCCCGGCGCGCTTTGCCTGGTCGATGAGCACGTTCTTCACGTACTGCTGCGTCAGGGTCGAGGCGCCCTGCGTGTCAGAGCTGCGCAGGTTGCTCACGAGAGCTCGAGCCATGCCCTTGGGGTCGATCCCGCCGTGCGTGTAGAAGCGACGGTCTTCGATCGCGATGGCTGCGTGCTGCAGGTTCGGCGAGATCTCGTCGAGACCGACGACCACACGGTTGTCGCTGTAGTACCGGGCGAGCAGCGTGGTGCCGTCGGAGGCGTAGATGTACGACACCTGGGCGAGCGGTTGCGGCTCGAGCTCGGTCGGGAGGTCGTTGAAGGCTTCGACCCCGCTGTTCGTCACGGTGCTGGTCGCGGCCGCGACCGGGATGATCATCCCGGCCATGAGCAGACCGCCGACGCCCGCGAGCAGCACGAAGGTGAGGAGCAGCGCGAGCGCCTGGAACGGGTTCACGGTGTGCCTGGGCTTCGCAGCGTCGAGCGTGCCGGAGTCTTCGGGCGTGTCCGGACCGTCACCGAACGCAGAGTTAGCCATGGTCCTAGCCTACGCGGAGGCCCTGCCTCGTGGCGATGGCCGGACGGCTGAGTCGGTGGGGGTTCTGTGAGCATCTCCGGGGTGCCCCGGTGGGCTGGCACGCACTAGGCTCGGGCCCATGGCACAGACCTGGGAGTACGCGACCGTTCCTCTGCTGATCCACGCGACCAAGCAGATCCTCGACAACTGGGGCTCCGACGGGTGGGAGCTCGTCACCGTCGTCACCGGCCCCGACGGCAACGGCCTCGTGGCCTACCTCAAGCGCCCGACCTCGTGACGTCCTCCGTCCTGGGGCGCCTCGCCGAGCTCGGGCTCGAGCTCCCCGAGGTCGCCGCGCCGGTGGCGTCCTACGTCCCGGCGGTCCGCACGGGCCGCTACGTCTACACCTCGGGCCAGCTGCCCTTCGTCGACGGTGCGCTCGCCGCGACGGGCAAGGTCGGTGACGGCGAGGGGCTCGTAGGTCCGCTCGTGGCGGCGTCGCTCGCCCGGACGGCCGTGCTCAACGCCCTCGCCGCCGTGGCGTCGCAGATCGGGTCGCTCGACCAGGTCTCACGCATCGTCAAGGTCGTCGGTTTCGTGGCCTCGGACCCCTCGTTCACAGGCCAGCCGGCCGTGGTCAACGGTGCGAGCCTGCTGCTCGGCGAGATCTTCGGCGAGGCTGGCGTCCACGCGCGCAGCGCCGTCGGGGTCGCGGTCCTGCCCCTCGACTCGCCCGTCGAGATCGAGCTGGTCGTCGAGCTCGCCGAGGGCTGATCAGCTCGCAGCACCAGCACCAGCACCAGCTGCCGCAGACGCAGAGAGCGGGCCCGCAGCGCATGCTGCGGGCCCGCTCTCTGCGTTCGTGATGGTGTGCCCGAGAGGCACGTCCGGGTCTGGCCCGGGACGGCTCAGCGCGCGCGGCGCTCGAGCCTGTCGAGGTCGAGGAGGACGACGGCGCGTCCTTCACGACGGACCCAGCCGCGGCCGGCGAAGTCCGCGAGGGCCTTGTTGACGGTCTCGCGGGAGGCGCCGACCAGCTGGGCCAGCTCTTCCTGCGTGAGGTCGTGGGCGACGCGGATGCCCTCGTCGACCTGCTCGCCGAAGCGCGTCGAGAGGTCGAGGAGCGCCTTGGCGACACGACCGGGGACGTCGGAGAACACGAGGTCGGCGAGCGCCTCGTTGGTGCGGCGCAGGCGGCGGGCGAGGGCCGTCAGCAGGTGCTTGGCGACGCCCGGGTTCTCCTCGAGGGTCCGCAGCAGCGCGTCGTGACCGAGCTCGTAGACCACCGAGTCGGAGACGGCGCTCGCGCCGAGGGAGCGGGGGCCCGGGTCGAAGAGCGAGAGCTCACCGAACATCTCGCCGGGTCCGAGGACGGCGATGAGGTTCTCCCGGCCGTCGCTCGAGCTGCGGCCGAGCTTGATCTTGCCCTCGCTGATGACGTAGAGCCTGTCACCGGGCTGGCCCTCGCTGAAGAGCACGTCGCCGCGGGCGAGCTCGACCTTCGACATGGAGGCCAGGAGCCCCCGGGTCTCGGTCTCTTCCATCGTGGCGAAGAGGGGAGCGGAGAGCACTACGTCGTCGTTGTCCACGCGGAACGTCCTTCACGGGAGTAGCTGGTGTTTGTGCGCACCACAGTCTGCCTCATGTGCGCTCTCTCACGGTACAGCGCGGACGGCCTCCAGGCGCTCTACGAGCGCGTCGGTCGCTGCCATGAGGGCTCGGCGCACGTGCGCCTCGTACTCTCCGAGCGACCGTTCGGCCGCCCGGAGCCGCAGCAGGTCGTCGACGGGAAAGCTGTCACCGGGCCGTCGGGCGATCCCGAGGAGGTCGCCGAAGGCGGGGATCGTGGAGAGCGCCTCGGGGCTCACCTGGTCGGTGATCTCGAGCCCGAGCCTGGCCGGCAGCACAGCCCGGGCTACTGTGAGGTCGAGCCGCGCCTGGATGATCCGGCGCCAGTGCGTCGCCTGCGAGACCTCGTGCCGCAGCAGGGCACGCGTGCGCCTCAGCTCTGCGAGGTCCAGCAGCTGGAGGGCGGTCTGTGAGGCAGTCGGCACGACGTGCTCCCGACGGAGGATCAGGTGAAGATGCGAACACTCCTACTGTCGGCACGCCGACGGTCGATCTTGAGTGATGCGGACCGGTGCGTCCGAGAGATGGAGGACGTGCTGTGACCAGGCCGCAGGGCTCGAGGCAGACGAGCCGGACGACGGCCACGGCAGCGCAGACCCCGCAGGAGCGTCCACCGGTCGCGCTCGTCCGCAGGGCCCGCCGCACCAACCGGCGTCTCGCGGAGGTCTACCCGGACGCCCGGTGCGAGCTCGACTTCACCACGCCCCTCGAGCTGCTGGTGGCGACGGTCCTCTCCGCCCAGTGCACCGACAAGCGGGTGAACCAGGTGACGCCGGCGCTCTTCGCGCGCTTCCCCGACGCCCAGGCCTACGCGCAGGCCGACCCGAGCGAGCTCGAGGAGATGATCCGCCCGACGGGGTTCTTCAGGCCGAAGGCCCGGTCGCTCTCCGGGATCGGGGTCGCGCTCGTCGAGCGGCACGACGGTCAGGTGCCGTCCACGCTCGACGAGCTCGTGGCGCTCCCGGGGGTCGGGCGCAAGACTGCCAACGTCGTGCTCGGGGACGCCTTCGGCATCCCCGGGATCACCGTCGACACCCACGTGGGCCGGCTGGTACGACGCTGGGGCTGGACGACGAGCGACGACCCCGTGGTCGTCGAGCGGGAGGTCGCCGCTCTCGTCGAGCGACCCGAGTGGACGCTGTTCTCGCACCGGGTGATCTTCCACGGGCGGCGTGTCTGCTTCGCGCGGCGACCGGCCTGCGGTGCGTGTCCGATCACGGACCTGTGCCCGTCGGCGGGGATCGGGGAGTCGGATCCCGTCGCGGCCGCGGCGCTCGTCAAGACGTCGTGAGCGCGACCAGTGCGAGGTCAGGCGTCGGTCGTCGGACCTGACAGGCCGCTCAGCCAGTCGAGCAGGATCGCGCTGACCTGCTCTGGGGCCTCCTCGGGGAGGAAGTGCCCAGCGTCGGGCAGCAGCTCGTAGCGCAGCTCGCGGCACAGCGCGGAGCTGTCGACGTCGGCCGTCTCGGGCCGCACGACAGGGTCGAGCCCGCCCTGGACCTGCAGCGCGGGCACGGCGATCGGCGCACGGACCGCAGACAGGTACCGGCGACCGCTGCCCGTCGGCACGAGCCGCGCGTACCAGCGCACGGCCTCGAGCGAGCTGTGGGCCGCGAAGGGCACCCGGGCTGCCTCGGTGTACGTCTCGATCGCACCCTCGGGCCAGACAAAGTCCGGGCGGGCACGCAGCACCTGGGCCACGAGGTCGCCGCGGGTCATCCGGCGCTCAGGACGGTTGGGCAGCTGGAGATAGGCGAGGCGCCCCTGCGCACGGCGGCTGAGCGAGGCGCGCAGCGAGACGTGCATCCGTGCCGGGTGGGGCGCAGCGAGCGCTGCGACGGCAGCGGTGACGACGGGCTGGAGCGCGGGCATCGACCACGCGACGACCCCGCCGAGACCGTGCCCGACGACGACGGCACGGTCTGCCCCGAGCGAGCGGATGACACCTGCGACGTCACGGGTGCGGGTGTGCAGGTCGTAGCCGATCGGTGGCTTGTCCGACGCCCCCGTGCCGCGCAGGTCCATCGCCGCGACCCTGTAGCCGGCCTCGGCGAGCGCGGAGATCTGGTCACGCCACACCCACCAGAACTGCGGGAAGGAGTGCAGCAGCATGACGAGCGGGGCCGAGCTGTCCGACGGTCCGGCGAGCGCCACGTGGAACCTGGCACCGTTGGCGGCGACGAACTCGTGCTGCCAGTCGCCGGGGATGAGGATGTCGGAGAAGTCTGTGGTCACAGAGCCGAACCTACCGGAGCAGAGCCCGCCTCCTCGTGGGCGGCGTTGTCCGCGGCCTGGGCGGCCCGGCGGTCCTTCGGCGGGTCGAACCTGTAGCCGACGTTGCGGACAGTCCCGATGAGCTGCTCGTACTCGGGGCCGAGCTTGGCCCGCAGGCGGCGCACGTGGACGTCGACGGTCCGGGTGCCCCCGTAGTAGTCGTAGCCCCAGACCTCCTGGAGCAGCTGGGCGCGGGTGAACACGCGGCCCGGGTGCTGGACGAGGTACTTGAGGAGCTCGAACTCCTTGTAGGTGAGGTCGAGAGGGGTGCCGCGCAGGCGGGCCGTGTAGCCGCTCGCGTCGATCATCAGCTCGCCCGAGGAGATCTCTTCCGGCTGGTCGCCCGAGCCGTGGCTGGCCGAGCGCTCACGGGCCAGGCGCAGTCGGGCCTCGACCTCGGCCGGGGTCGCGGTGTCCAGGAGGAGGTCGTCCGCCCCCCACTCGGCGGTCACGACCATGAGGCCGCCCTCGGTGACGATGAGGACGAGGGGGACCGTGAGACCGGTGGCGCGCAGCAGGCGGCAGGTGGTCCGTGCACCGACCAGGTCACGGCGTGCGTCGAGCAGCACGACGTCGGAGTCGGGCGCATCGACCAGCGCCGAGGGCTCCATCGGCAGCACCCGGATCCGGTGCGTCAGGAGACCGAGGGCAGGGAGCACCTGGGCAGAACCACCCGCAGTGGGGGTGAGGAGCAGGAGCTCGGACACCGTTCTCACCTTCTCTCAGACAGGCGCCCACGGTACCGCGAGGCCGTCGTCCCACGAGCAGCAGGACCGGATGTCGTCGCGCTCGTGCTGATGATTCTTCCACGTCGGGGCGCAGAGTTCGGGCGGGAGGGTCTTCGTCTGGGACACTGGGCCGGTGAATCTCTCGACGCGTGCCGTGGCCACCGCCTGCGCAGCCGCCGCCATCGCCGGGGGAGTGTTCCTCGGCGAGTGGGGTCTGCTCGCCGTCCTCGTCGCCCTCGTCGTGGCCTTCGCGGCAGGCTGGGCGCCCCTCCTCGGGCTGCCCGCACCGGGCGGGACCTTCTTCGTGGTGCTGCTCCCGGGCCTCGGTGCGCTCGCGGCCGTGCACGTCACGACCACCGAGCCGTGGCTGCGCTACCTGCCCCTCGTCCTCGCGATGGGCCTGCTGCTCTCCTTCACCAACGAGCTGCTGCGCGGCGACGGGCGGACCCGGCTCGTCGAGTCTCTCGTCGGCGGGGTCAGCGGTGTGGTCGTCGCCGTGTCCGCGGCCGGCTGGATCGCGGCGTCCAAGGTGCCCGACGGCATGGCCCTCGTCCTCCTCTGCGCGATCGCGCTCGCGGCGGCGTCAGCCGTCTCGGCTACCCCGTTGCGCGGGGTCCTCAACAGCGTCGCGACGCTCGTGGGCGCCGTCGCCGCGTCTGTCGTGGTGGCCTACGTCCTGCCCGAGCTCGCGCCTCTCGACGGGGTGTGGGCCGGGGCTGTCGCCGGGATCCTCGTGTCGTCGCTGCACATGCTCTTCTACAGGCTGCCGGCCCTGCGACGTCGCCAGGCGGCGCTCGCCGTGATCGTGCTGCCCGTCGCGATGAGCGGTGTGCTCACCTACGTCGTCGGGCGCGTGCTCGTCGCCTGAGCAGGCCCGGAGCAGGGCTCAGTAGACGAGGGCCTGGGTCTGCGGGGCCATGATCTCCTCGACGAACACCGCTGAACCAGCGATACGGACCCCGGGGACCAGGTCCTCCTGCGTGATGCCGCGGCGTGCTGCGCACTGCGTGCACACCGTGACTCTCCCTGCCTCCAGGACCGAGGCGAGCAGGTCGTCGAGCCCCGCCGCGTGCTCGAGCTCGAGCTCGGACGCGCGGCCGGGGACGCCCAGCCAGGCCGAGTCGCCCGTGAGCCACAGGCTCACGTCCACCCCTGCTGCCACGGCTGTCGCCGCGACCGTGAAGGCCTGGTTGGTCAGCTCGGGGGTCGCGACGCCGGCGGTCGACTTCACGACCAGACGTCGGGACGGGGCGGCTGTCGGTTCGCTCATGCGGTCAGGGTATCGGTGCGTAGGATGGTCGCCATGAGTGTTCATGTACTTGAGATGTTCTTCCTCGGGCTGCTCGTCGCGGCCACGGTGACCATCACGTGGTTCGCGGGCTTCGTGGTCTACAGGCTCTACAAGGGGCAGCGCTAGACGTGTCGTTCGCCATCCCCGACGGGCTCGCGCCCGAGGTCTACCCGCTGGCGTGGTTGGTGGGTTCTTGGCGTGGTGAGGGTGTGATCTCCTACCCGGGGATCGACACCGTCGCCGTCCTCCAGGACGTGACCTTCGACCATGACGGCGGCCCGTACCTGCGGTACGAGTCGACGATCCGGGTCATCGAGCCCGTCGTGCCCGCGACGGTCCCCGAGGAGTGGGCGCAGAGCAGCGCCGACCCCGAGGAGCCGACGTCAGGCGATGCGACGGACGGGAGCCCCGCCGCGCCGGCAGCAGCGGACGCGCCACCCGCCGTCGTGCCGCCGCTCGGCACCGGCGAGACGACGGTCTGGTCGACCGAGACCGGCTACTGGCGCGTCCCGCCGGACCGCCCCGAGGGGTTGCCCGAGGGCAAGACGCCCCTCGAGGTCATGATGACCGACCCTGCCGGGCGCCTGACCATGTACCTCGGCGCTGTCGGCAACGGCCGCATCGACCTCGCGAGCGACCTCATCGCCCGCACCCCCACGGCAGCCGAGGTGTCCGCGTCGAGCCGTCTCTACGGCCTCGTCGAGGGTCACCTCATGTGGGTCTGGGAGATCGCGGCCTTCGGCCACCCCCTGCAGTCCTACGTGTCGGCCAACCTCAGCCGCGTCGAGGAGTGAGATGACGTACTCGAGCCCGGTCCTGTCCAGGCACGGCGCCGTCGCGGGCGCCGGGGTCGACGCCGGTGTCGCCTGGCACTACGGTGACCCGACGGCCGAGCAGCGCGCCCTCGAGCGCGGCGGCGCCTTCGTCGACCTGTCGCACCACGGTGTCGTCACGGTCTCAGGGCCGGACCGGCTCGGGTGGCTCAACTCGATCACCTCCCAGCTGCTGCTCGACCTCGGGCCCCGCGACTCGACCGAGACCCTCGTCCTCTCCCCGCACGGTCACGTCGAGCACGCGCTCTCGGTCGTCGACGACGGCGAGACGACCTGGTTGCTCACCGAGCGGTCGAAGACCGCCGAGCTGGTCACCTGGCTCGAGCGCATGAAGTTCATGATGCGCGTGGAGATCACCGACGCGACCGACGCGTGGGCGGTGATCGGCGAGCCTGTCGACGCCGAGGCAGCCGACGGCGAGCCCGTCACCTGGCGTGATCCGTGGCCCCGCACCCGTGAGGGTGGCACGCGCTACGGCCTGACAGACGCCGAGCACCCTGGTGCCGACCGGCCGTGGCGGCTCGTGCTCGTGCCGCGCGAGTCCCTGCTCGAGGCCGTCGCGGCCCGCGAGGCTGCTGGCTGGCGGCTGGCTGGGACGTGGGCCAGCGAGGCCCTGCGCATCGCGGCCTGGCGTCCACGCCTCGCGACCGAGGTGGACCACAAGACCATCCCGCACGAGCTCGACTGGCTGCGGACCGCCGTGCACCTGCACAAGGGCTGCTACCGCGGCCAGGAGACCGTCGCACGCGTGCACAACATGGGACGGCCGCCGCGCCGCCTCGTCATGGCGCACCTCGACGGCTCGGGGCACCTGCTCCCCGAGATCGGTGCCTTGGTCGAGGCCGGGGACAGGTCTGTCGGGGTCGTCACCTCGGTGGCCCGCCACCACGAGCTCGGCCCTGTCGCGCTCGCCGTGGTCAAGCGCAGCACCCCGACCGACGTCGACCTGCTCGTCTCCTGCGAGGGCGGCGACGTCGCCGCGGGCCAGGAGGTCGTCGTGCCCGGTGAGGGCGTCTCGGTCGACCGTCCGGCCGCCCGCGGTCCGGTGGCACGAGGCCTGACACCTCGATGACGGCGTCCGACACCCCGACCGTGCCCGTCCTCTGGAGGCCGTGCACGCTCGCGGCGTCGGAGGTCCGGGCCGTCCCAGCGGTGCCGGCGCGGTGAGCCGCTCCCCCGGCGAGGACTCCTTCGTGACCTCGAAGGTCCGCCAGATGTCCCTCGTGGCCCGCAGCCGCGTGCGGCAGGGCCGCATCCGGGTGCGAGCAGGCTTCGGTCCGATCCTGCTCGCCGGGGTCGCGGTGAGCCTGTCGTACTGGATCGCCCACCTGCTGCTCGGGCACCCCTCGCCCTTCTTCGCGCCGGTCTGCGCCTGGATCTGCCTCGGCTTCACGGCAGACCGCAACATGCGCCGCGTCGCGGAGGTCGGCATCGGCGTGGCGATCGGGGTCGGGCTCGGCGAGGCGATCGCGAAGCTCATCGGCGCCGGGGCCGTGCAGATCGGCATCGTGCTCGTGGTGTCGGCGCTCGTCGCCCGGTTCCTCGACCGCGGGGTGCTGCTGACCACCCAGGCGGGCGTGCAGTCGATCGTCATCGTGGGTCTGCCCGTCGTGTCGACGGGCGGCGGGTTCGGGCGGTGGACTGACGCGCTCGTCGGTGCCGTGGTCGCCTTCGTCGTCGCTGCGCTCACCCCGGGCGACCCACGCCGGCTCCCACGACGCCTGGGCGGCGACGGGCTCGCCGAGCTCGCGCGGACGCTCGAGGAGATCGCGCACGGCATGCGCACGGGGGACCCGGCCGACCGAGAGGCCGCGCTCCTGCGCGGGCGGGCCTCCGAGCCGGCGCTCGACGAGTGGCAGGCTGTCACGAAGAGCGCGATCGGCACGGCGCGGGTCACGGCCACAGGGCGGCGGTACCGCAGCGAGCTCACCACGATGGGTCGCACGGCGATGCTCGGCGACCGCACGATGCGCACGGTCCGGGTGATCGCTCGTCGTGCTATCAGCCTGCCGACAGGCCCCGAGGTCGACAGGCTCGCGCAGCTGCTCGACGACCTCGCCAAGGCCACGCACCTGCTCGCCGAGAACGTCGCCGCGGGCAACGACCCCGCGGTCGCCCGCGAGATGCTGCTCTCGGTCGCGCACGAGGCGCACCCGGGCCTGCTCGGCACGGGGGACTGGCAGGTCCAGTCGCTCACGCTGATCCTGCGGTCCGCGATCGTCGACCTCTGCGAGACGGCCGGGGCGACACCCGGCGAGGCCCGTGAGGCTCTCGCGCCGATGTAGTGGACGGGAGGACCCCGGGTACGACCAGCCCTTAGGCTTGGCGCATGTTCGCCCAGCTGCAGTTCAGCATCATGGTCCTGATCACCTTGGCGCTCTTCGTCATCGAGGTCTTCGCGCTCATCGACGCCGCGCGGCGCTCGGCTGGCGCGTTCACGAGCGCGGGGAAGCGCACCAAGGTGTTCTGGGTCGCCATCCTCGCGGCTGGCGCGCTCCTGGGGTTCGTCGGTCTCTACCCACCCCTCGGGGTCGCGATGCTCGGCATGGCTGCGCTCTTCATGGTGGTCCCTGCCGCGATCTACCTCACCGACGTGCGTCCGGCGCTCGGCAGCCACCGCCGTGGTGGCGGACGACCTGGGTCGGGTCCGAGCCGCGGAGGCTGGTGACCTGTGCGCGCCGTGCTCCAGCGGGCCTCCCGCGCCAGCGTGACCGTCGACGGCCAGGTGCTGTCCTCCTTCGACAGGCAGGGCCTCGTGGTCCTCGTCGGGGCGACCCACGACGACGGACCTGAGCAGGTCGAGCTCGTCTCCCGCAAGATCGCCGAGCTGCGGATCCTCGACGGGGCCGACGGTGGCGAGGTCAGCGTGAGCGACCTCGACGCGCCGGTGATCGTCGTCAGCCAGTTCACGCTCTACGCCGACACCCGCAAGGGTCGCCGGCCGTCGTGGAACGCCGCCGCACCTGGACCTGTCGCCGAGCCCCTCGTCGACGCCGTCGTCGAGGCGCTGCGCGGCCGTGGCCTCACTGTCGGGACCGGCCGCTTCGGGGCAGACATGCAGGTCGAGCTCGTCAACGACGGGCCGATGACGATCGTGGTCGACGCGTGAGCGCGGACGCCGGCGCCGCAGCAGCGATGCCGCTGACCGTGGGGCTGGTCATCGACGACTCCCTCGACCGCCCCGACGGTGTGCAGCAGCACGTGCTCACCCTCGGCGAGTGGTTGAGCGGCCAGGGGCACACGGTCCACTACCTCACGAGCACCACGGTCCGCACGGACCGGCCGCGCATGCACTCCCTCGCGAAGAACCTGCGGCTGCGGTTCAACGGCAACAGGCTCGGCATCCCGCTGCCCGCCCCGGCTCGTGGCGTGGAGGCGCTGCTCGACCAGGTCGACTTCGACGTGCTGCACGTGAACATGCCGTACAGCCCGCTGCTCGCAGGACGTGTCGTCTCGCGCGCCCGTACCGGGACGACTGTCGTCGGGACCTTCCACATCCTCCCGTGGACCTGGCTCACCCGTTGGGGCGCACGCGGTCTCGGGCTGGTCCAGCGACGCCAGCTGCGGCGGTTCTCGCAGGTGATCGCCGTGTCGACGCCTGCCGCGGCCTTCGCCGCCGAGGCGCTCGGGGTCGACCCCGTGGTCATCGGCAACCCCGTCGACGTCACGCGGTTCACGCGGGCGCGCGACGCCGAGCTCGACGGATGGCAGCCGACCGAGGACGCGCCGGTCCGGATCGTGTTCCTCGGTCGTCTCGTCGAGCGCAAGGGGGCCGGTGAGCTGTTGCGCGCCGTCGCCCGGGCCCGGTCGCTCACCCAGGTGCCCGTCGAGGTCGTGATCGGCGGCAACGGACCCCTGCGTGACGAGCTCGAGGCATTCGTGCGCACGGCTGGTCTCGACGGCGTCGAGTTCATCGGGTTTGTCGACGAGGCCGACAAGGCGGCCCTGCTGGCTGGGGCCGACGTCGTCGCGCTGCCCTCGACAGGCGGCGAGAGCTTCGGCATCAGCGTCGTCGAGGCGCTCGCCGCGAGCCGTGGGGTGGTGCTGGCCGGAGACAACCCGGGGTACCGGACTGTCATGGAGGGTCTCGAGGACCAGCTGGTCGATGCGACCGACACCGAGGCCTTCGCCGCGCTGCTCGCGCGGTACGTCGGCGACGCCGCGGCCCGGACCGCGGCGAGCGCCCGCCAGGTCGAGCACGCCGGGCGCTTCGACGTCGACGTCATCGGCGCGCAGGTCGTCGAGGTCTACAGGGCCTAGGACGCGAGACGGCCCGGTCGGTGCGGGAGGCGCCGACCGGGCCGTGCGGACGTCTGGGCCTGAGGTCAGTTCACCTCGGCCGGGTGCGGGCCGACGCGGCCGTCGCGCTCGAGACCGTCGATCGCGGCGAGGTCGTCGCCGGTGAGCTCGAAGTCGAAGAGTGCGATGTTCTCCGCGATGCGCGAGGGCGTGACCGACTTGGGGATCACGACGCGGCCCTGCTGCAGGTGCCAGCGGAGCACGACCTGCGCAGGCGTGCGCCCGAGACGGTCGGCGATCGTGGTGATGGCCTCCTCGGAGAGCAGTGCTCCGCCCTGGGCGAGCGGGCTCCAGGCCTCGGTGACCACGCCGTGGGCGGCGTTCGCGGCCTGGATGTCGCGCTGCTGGAGCGCGGGGTGCAGCTCGACCTGGTTGACGGCCGGGACCGTGCCGCCTGCGGCGACGACCCGCTCGAGGTGCTCGGGGAGGAAGTTCGAGACACCGATCGCCCGGGCGCGGCCCGAGGCGTAGATCTCCTCGAAGGCGCGCCACGTGTCGAGGTAGGTGTCCTTGGCGGGGGTGGGCCAGTGGATGAGGTAGAGGTCCACGTGGTCGAGGCCGAGCTTCTCGAGGCTCGCGTCGAAGGCGGCGAGGGTCGAGTCGTAGCCCTGCTCGGAGTTCCACAGCTTGGTGGTGACGAAGAGCTCGTCGCGGGCGATGCCGGAGTCGGCGAGCGCCTGGCCGGTGCCGCGCTCGTTGCCGTAGACGGCTGCTGTGTCGATGCTGCGGTACCCGGCCTCGAGGGCTGTCGAGACTGCGGCGCGGGTCTCGTCGTCAGGCACCTGGAAGACGCCGAAGCCGAGGCGGGGCATCTCGATGCCGTTGTTGAGCGTGACTGTGGGGATCTGCTGAGTCATGGGGTGTCCTTCGCTGGTCGGCGGGGCAGCCTCGGGAGGCTGCGACACACGGTCGCTTGCTGGCGCGGTTAGTTGCACGCGCTCTGTAGATAGTTGCATGCGCCAGCCAGTGGGGCAACCGGGGGACGGTCGTGAGGGGAGGGCGAGGGGCCAGCGGGACCCGTGGGCCGACCGCCTGACTCAGGCCGTCAGGTGCTCCGTGCAGCGGTCCGCGTTCCAGCCGGCCCAGACGTCGGCGGGGACGAACACGTCGTCGACGGGCGTGACCGAGGTCGTCTTGTCGGTGAGGATCGGGGCGTCGCAGACAGTGCCGTCCTCGCTCGTGAAGGTGCACCGGGCACCCGCCACCTTGAGGAAGAACTCTTCGGTGAGCAGCGTGCCGTCGACGAGGGTCGCGATCGGCGAGACCGGAATGACCGACGGCCCGTGCTCGGCCGTCGCGAAGGACTCGTCGGTGAGGCCCTCGCCGTCGAGCACGATCCGCACCTCGTAGCGCCCGGGCTGGGCGGGGTCGTGCTCGGCGATCTCCTCGGCGGCGGCCTCCGGGTCCTCCCAGACCCCGAGGGGGACGACGACGTCCCCGGTGATGCGGTCGATCACGACGTGGAGCTGGTGCGAGACGGTCATGGTGCGGCAGGTCTCCGAGATCGGGGGGGGGGCAGGCGGCCCGGGTGAGGGCGCCCGCGTCGAGGGCGCACCCATCATCCCATCTGCGCGGAGCCGTGGCCCGGTGCTGGGCAGCCCAGGGTCCGAGAGGTGATCGCCCCGGAGGTCCGCGCCGCGGCGGTCCGACGTGGTGCGTGCCGGACTGTCGGCGCGTCCCGCCCACCCTGAGAGCCGCGCCCGGAGGATCCGGGTCGGACCAGGGGGATGCCGGATGGGCGGGCGCCACCAGCGGCGGAAGACTCGAGGTATGAGCACAGACTGGTCCACCGCAGGACCCTCCCAGACGCCCGGCGCCGAGGGCGCCCCCACCCCGACCCTCACCCAGCGCTTCTTCGCCTGGACCCGCAGGCTCGGGATCGTCCGCCCCGCCCAGGACCGCGTCCTCGGCGGTGTCGCGGCGGCCCTCGCCGAGAAGCTCGGCATCAGCTCGGGCGCCATGCGCCTGATCCTCGTCGCCCTCGTGCTGCTCGCAGGCCTCAGCCTGTGGGTCTACGTCATCGCCTGGGCGCTCCTCCCCGACGGACGGACCGGGACGATCCCGCTCGAGCGCTGGATCTCCTGACCCCGCGGTCTCCGGACCGGACCGGGCACGCAGTGCTGAGCGCCGGCAGGAGACGGGCCTGAGCGGAGCGACGGCCGAGCGCTCGAGGCCGCCGCGACGCAGGACCCACGGCCCTGCGGGCGTGCACGACGAGCGACTAGTGTCTGGAGGTGGACCTGCCGACGGACGACCGTCGCGACCGACTCGACCTGAAGGGTGTTGCCCCGTGGCTTCATACGACCTCTCCGGAACGGCTGCCTGGAGCGCGCTGCGCGACGAGCACCAGACCCTCGCCGCGACGACGCTCCGTGAGCTCTTCGCCGCCGACCCGGAGCGCGGCACGCGCCTGACCGCCGACGCCGTCGAGCTGCACCTCGACTACTCCAAGCACCTCGTCACCGACTCGACCGTCGAGGCGCTCGTCGCGCTCGCGGAGGAGGCCGGGCTGGCCGAGAAGATCGCCGCGATGTTCGCGGGCGAGCACATCAACCTCACCGAAGACCGTGCCGTGCTGCACACCGCGCTGCGCCTGCCGCGCGACGCGTCCCTCGTGGTCGACGGCCAGGACGTCGTGGCCGACGTGCACGAGGTCCTCGACCGCATGGCGGAGTTCTCCGAGAAGGTGCGCTCCGGTGCCTGGACCGGCCACTCGGGCAAGAAGATCACGACTGTCGTCAACATCGGCATCGGTGGCTCGGACCTCGGCCCCGTCATGGCCTACGAGGCACTGCGCGACTACGCGGACCGCGGCATCGAGTGCCGCTTCGTGTCGAACATCGACCCGACCGACGTGTACGAGAAGGTCCACGGCGTCGACTTCGAGAGCACGCTGTTCATCGTCGCGTCCAAGACCTTCGGCACGCAGGAGACCCTGACCAACGCCCGCACCGCCCGCCAGTGGCTGGTCGAGGCCTACGACGGTGACGAGTCGGCTGTCGCCAAGCACTTCGTGGCCGTCTCGACCAACGCCGAGAAGGTCGCCGACTTCGGCATCGACACCGCGAACATGTTCGGGTTCTGGGACTGGGTCGGTGGACGCTACTCCTTCGACTCCGCCGTGGGCCTGGCCCTCATGCTCTCGATCGGCGCCGACGGCTTCCGCCAGATGCTCGACGGCTTCCACCAGATGGACGAGCACTTCCGCACGACGCCCTTCGCCCAGAACGTGCCCGTCCTCATGGGCCTGCTCAACGTCTGGTACAACAACTTCTTCGGCACCGGCAGCCACGCCGTCCTGCCGTACAGCCAGTACCTCAACCGTTTCCCGGCCTACCTCCAGCAGCTGACCATGGAGTCCAACGGCAAGTCCGTGCGCCTGGACGGCACCCCTGTGACCGACGCGACGGCCGGCGGATTCGCGGGCCAGACCGGCGAGATCTTCTGGGGCGAGCCCGGCACCAATGGCCAGCACGCCTTCTACCAGCTGCTGCACCAGGGCACGAAGATGACCCCGGCCGACTTCATCGGCTTCGCGCTGCCCAACCACGACCTCGGCGAGATGCACGACCTCTTCATGTCGAACTTCTTCGCACAGACCGCGGCGCTCGCCTTCGGCAAGACAGCCGACGAGGTCGCAGCAGACGGCACGCCGGCCGAGATCGTCCACCACAAGGTGATGCCGGGCAACCGCCCCACGAGCACGATCCTCGCCGAGAAGCTCACGCCGTCGGTGCTCGGCCAGCTCGTGGCCCTCTACGAGCACATCACGTTCACGCAGTCTGTGGTGTGGGGCATCAACGCCTTCGACCAGTGGGGTGTCGAGCTCGGCAAGGTCATGGCCAACCAGCTCGCCCCGAAGCTCACCTCGAGCGAGGCGCCGGCCAAGGACTCTGACGCGTCGACCGACGCTCTCATCGAGCGGTACCGGGCCTTCCGCGGGCGCTGACCGCCACGGGGACAGTCCCCGCACCGGCGGATAGAGAGCGGGTGGGCCCGGCGGGCCCACCCGCTCTCGTGCATCCGGAAAGGGACCTCTGGCCCATTGTGCCGATTTGAGCGCTTCGATACTTTGGGTCCATATGGGCCACAGTCGAACCCGACACGAGGGCCTCCTCAGAGGACGGCGCAGACATGCGAAGAGCGATCACCACCCTGGGACTGATTGCGGTTCTCCTCATGGGCTCGATGACGAGCGCCAGCGCGGCTGTCCAGAACTGGTCCGGGAACGTCAGCAGCGGAGGAACTTTCGCGCACTTCTCTCGAGCGCGGACGTCGACCATGGAAGTCTGGGTTGCGGTGACCTCCGCCGAGGCGAAGGTCCAGCTCATCACGTGCGACAGCCGGAAGGCGAACATCGGGGTCACACGGCGCATCGCCACCCAGGGGGCAGCAGGGATGGGGGCAGGGACCAAGAACCAGAAGTTCTGCATGGCTATCGCGCGCTCTGTCCCTGCAGACACGAATGGGTGGCTGGCCGGTCCGGGGATCACGTACATGACCGGTCGGATCGAGTACTGATGCTGTCCGGGCTCTGTACGGTCCGCGAGCGGGCGGCGTGAGCGGCAGGAGGTCCCGCGAGGAGTTGCGGGATCGCAGGGACAGCACTCTTGGCGCGGGTCGTTGCGGTGAGCTGTCGTGGCGCAACGCAACCCTGGTGCTCCTGGTTGCGGCGCTTGCCGCATGCGGGGCGGATCCTGTCGCTGACAAGCTGGCAGAGTTCGACCCTGCCGAGGCTCAGGCGATCCGGGATGACTTCGAGCGTGAGGGATGGACCTACAGCGAGGAGAGCGTGCTGGGGATCCTGGTCGGGGAACGCGAGTGTCGACAGATACGCGCGGCCCTTGCCGATCTCGCGGCTGGTTCACCGGTGGACGAGATCGCCGATCATCTCGACGAGGTGCTGGTCGTGCAGAACGAGGTGTTCCAACCTGACATGGCTGTCTACTTCCAAGGTGTCGTCGACGAGCTGAGGTCGGGTTCCCCGACCAACATCCAGGAGTACCTCGAGCTCAACTGCGAGTACGTCCAGTGAGGGGAGGGGTGCGGGGCGTGTCTGGAGCAGGGCGGTCAGGCCTGTCTGGACCGCCGCAGAGCTGGCCCGCGAAGGGGCTCGTGGTCGCGTCCCGGGCCCGCGGCGCAGCCCTGGTGGCCATGGTTCTGGTGATCGCCGGATGCGCACCGAACGCCACCGCGGCCGCACTCGCAGAGTTCGACCCCGACGAGGCTCAGGAGATCAGGGACAGCTTCGAGCGAGACGGGTGGAGCTACAGCGAAGAAAGCGTGCTCGGCATCCTCGTCATGGAGCGCGAGTGCCGAGAGATCCGGTCGAGCCTGGCGGACCTCGCCTCCGGAGCTCCTCTCGACGACGTGGCGGATCATCTCGACGATCTTCTCGTCGAGCAGAACAGGCTCCACCACCCGAACTCTGCCGAGTACTTCCAGGTCGTCGTCGACGAGCTGCGGTCAGGTTCCCCGACGAACCTCCAGGAGTATCTCGACATCAACTGCGAGAACGTCCAGTGAGACGGCGGGTGTGGGTCTGGTCTGCTGCCGCTGTCGTCGCGGCAGGGGCTGTCGTCGGTGGATACGCTGTGGCAGCCGCCGAGGGTGAGGACCAGGTGGTCGAGTCCTTGCGGACGACGGCTGCCTACGTGCGGGACGTCGAGCACGCCCTGACCTTCGACGCCACGACGGCCTCCGTCACCCGGGTGGAGCCGGGCGCCACGACTCTCATGATGGTCGCCGCCGTCGACCCGCTGATCCTCTACGACCTCGTCCCGTCGCTCGAGGCGGGAGGGGTGTCGGGCACAGCGTCGATCACCGGACGCCGGGGCACGTTCGCGTGCGGCGCTCTGGCCGTCCTGGAGACCGTCGAGTCGTCAGACGGTGCGACGCTCGCCCCGGCCGGTGCTGCGCCTCAGGGTGGAGGTGGCGCTGCACGGTCGGAGAGCAGCGACCCACCAGGCGACACTCCGGTCACGGGAGCGGCTCCGGAGGTCGACCCAGCGGTGCCGGCAGGCCAGTGGCCACGGTTGCGCTGCGACGTCCCCGTCGAGGTCGAGGCCTACGTCGGTCTCGAGGCGACGGTCCAGGTCGACTACAGGACCCCGGCGGGTGCGCGGAAGACTCTGCGCCTGCTGACGGCGATCAGCAGCGAGACCGCGCCCAGCACCGTCGTGGACGACCACAGGGTCGTACGCGCCGCGGTGGACCCCGCGCTCCTCTACCAGCTCACCCCAGCCGTCGACGCAGCTCAGGTCACCGGCACCGGAGCCGTGGTCGGGCGAGACCAGACCTTCACCTGCGAGGCCGTCACGCTCTACGACAGCACCCTCGACGACGGTGCCCAGGGCGTCGTCGCGGCGCCGGAGCAGGCCTCGGTCCTCGCACCGCAGGCAGAGACCGTCGACGGTGGTGCGCGCGCCGACCGCGCTGTCTCCTGCCGCGTCCCCGCAGACGTCGAGCTCTACGACGGCGTCGCCGTCAGGCTGCGGGTCTCGACCGCCCGGGTCACGGACGCGCTGGTGGTACCCCTCACCGCGATCCGGACGACGAGTGTCGGCACCGGGATCGTCGCGCTGGTGACGGGCACAGCGGCCGACGGCACCCAGACGACGGCGAACCGCGTGGTCACCCTCGGGCTCGACGACGGTCTCGCCGTCGCAGTCACCGACGGGCTCGTCGACGGGGACGTCGTCGTCGACCCGATCTCGCAGACATGACGGCGCTGCTCGAGGTGCGCGGCTGCGGGCACAGCTTCGGCCAGCCCGACGGTGGCACGCTCACGGTCCTCGACGAGCTCGATCTCGAGGTGCACGCCGGAGAGTCTGTCGCCCTCACCGGACGCTCAGGGTCTGGGAAGTCGACGCTCCTGTCGATCCTCGGGCTGCTCCGCAACCCCCAGCGAGGTACGTACCTCGTCGGTGGGCGCCCCAGCCATGACCTCTCCGAGCGAGGTCTCGCCGCGCTGCGGGCCGAGACCTTCGGGTTCGTCTTCCAGGACTACATGCTCATGGAGCGGCACACGGTCCGCCAGAACGTCGAGGTGCCGTTGAGCACGGCGTCCCGCGGTCTGTGGTCAGACCGACGCCGTCTCGTCGACGAGGCTCTCGATCTCGTCGGGATCGCCGAGAAGGCAGAGTCTCGCCCGCCCACGCTGTCCGGTGGGCAGCGGCAGCGCACGGCGATCGCCCGCGCCCTGGTCCGTCGCCCGTCGGTGATACTCGCCGACGAGCCGACAGGTGCCCTCGACCCCACGACAGCCGACGCAGTCATCGAGCTGCTGCTCGGTGCAGCCCGTGCGCGGGGCGCCGCGCTGGTCGTCGTCACCCACGATCCTGACGTCGCGGCCCGGATGGATCGGAGACTGCTGCTCGTCGACGGGCACCTCGTCGATCTCGCCGGGGCGCTCGCGTGATCCCTCTGGCCCGCCTGGTGCGGCTCGCGGCGCGAGAGATCACGACGAACAGGATGCGCGCCGCCCTTCTCGTCCTCAGTGTGGCGGCTGCGGTCGCCGCCATGACCGTGGTCACCCAGCTCGGTGTGACTGCCGAGCAGGCCGTCGCCGACGACGTGCTCCGGACCCAGGGACGTGTCGGGACCTACACCGTCACGATCACCGGTTCTGCCCCGGTCTCGGCGCTGCTGCCGAGCGGTTCTGCCAGCGGCATCGAGAGCGCGACCGGCCGGACCGTCGAGCTGTCCGGCGGCACAGCATCAGACCCGGACAGTGCACGAGCCCCGGTGGGGCTCACGGTCTACGCCGTCGACCCCGGCGTCGTCGCGTCCCTGCCCACAGTGCTCCTCGCCGGACGGTGGCTGGAGGACGACGACGCGACCCTCGGGGCAGTGCCTGTCGTCCTCGCCTCTCGGACCGTCACAGCCCTGTGGCCTGATGCGATGCCTGGCGAGATCATCGGTAGGTCGGTCCGCCTCACCTACCCCGACCCGACCTACCTGACGGTCGTCGGTGTCGTCGGCGACGGTCCGCTCGCCAGGTTCACCGACGGCGGCGGCTTCGTCCCGCTCACCGAGGACGGTCTCCCGCCGAGCCTCGTCCCATGGGCGACGCAGGTGCAGACGACAGACAGCGAGGTGGACCTCTACCTCACGACGGGTGACCGCGGTTCCGGACCGGCAGACCGGGCGCTCGAGACCGTCCGGGACCGCCTCGCCTCGGACGGGGTCTCCTCAGCTCAGGCCCACGTGCTCCGGGTCGACACGGCCGATGACTTCGACGGCTCGTCCGCTGTCCTGTCGGTCGTGATGCGGAGCGTCGGGCTCGTGGTCCTGGCCGTCGGGGTGCTCGCCGTGGCGGCCGTCTCGATGGCATCGCTGCGGGAGCGGGCTGGTGAGCTCGCCCTGCGGCGCGCGATGGGGACCTCGCCCCGGTCGATCGGCGGGCTGGTCCTCGTCGAGAACCTCATGGTCGTCTGTGCGGGTGCGGTGCTCGGCGTCGTCCTGATCCTGGTCGGCAGCCACGTCGTCACCACCTGGGTCGCCGTGGACCGAGACGGGAGGGCCCTCGCCGAGGTGGACATCTCGACAGCGCTGACCGCTCTCGGCGCGACGGCGGTCCTGGGGCTGCTCGTCGGGCTGTTCCCCGCCCGACGAGCAGCGCGCCAGGGAGTGATGGACGTGCTCGCGTCCTGACGCGACACCGAGGCGACGGAAAGCCACCCGGCACGGGAGCGGCTACCTCTTCTTGCGGCGCCTGTAGAACGCTCCGGCGACGATCCCCGCGAGGAACATCAGCGCGAGGAACAACCACAGCGGAGAGTTCACCGTCATCCACAGCACGTGGATGGTCGTCTCGCCGCGGTTCTGCAGGATGAACACGACGGCCAGCACCACCAGCACGATGGTGAGCCACCGCTGCTTGACGAAGGCGACGACCGCGTTCTCGGTCTGGGCTGGCTCGGTCATGAGGCTCCTCGGTGGTGCGGGCGGGTCAGGCTCTCTGGACGAGACGCCGGGGCTGCGCACGGGGCGGAGCAGGGGCGGCCCTCGGGCCTGACTGTGCTGGTGACAGCATCCTCCCGCGAAGCCGTGCCCCTGTGCCACCTCTCGTCACCGGTCACCGAGCCTGTCGCGGCGCCCGTCGAGCACCACCCTGCGTTTTCACGCCTGCGGCGAACAACGGCATATCGAGCGAGACTCACCGGTTCCTGCCTACTAGAGTCGGTGCGGTCAGGTCTGGGAACCCTCCAGTTCCGGCCCGCACCTGTGAGGAGCGCACATGTTCGAGAGATTCACCGACCGAGCCCGTCGGGTGGTCGTCCTTGCCCAAGAAGAGGCACGGATGCTCAACCACAACTACATCGGGACCGAACACATCCTGCTCGGCCTCATCCACGAGGGCGAGGGTGTCGCAGCGAAGGCCCTGGAGTCCTTGGGTATCTCCCTCGACGCCGTGCGGTCACAGGTCACCGAGATCATCGGCGAGGGCCAGCAGGCCCCGTCGGGTCACATCCCCTTCACGCCGCGTGCCAAGAAGGTGCTCGAGCTGTCCCTGCGCGAGGCGCTGCAGCTCGGCCACAACTACATCGGCACCGAGCACATCCTGCTCGGCCTGATCCGTGAGGGCGAGGGTGTCGCAGCCCAGGTCCTCACGAAGCTGGGTGCCGACCTCAACCGCGTGCGCCAGCAGGTCATCCAGCTGCTCTCGGGCTACCAGGGCAAGGAGCCCGTCGCCTCGGGTGCCCCTGCCGAGGGCACCCCGGCCGGCTCGGCCGTGCTCGACCAGTTCGGCCGCAACCTGACCCAGGCTGCCCGCGAGGGCAAGCTCGACCCGGTCATCGGTCGCGCCAAGGAGATCGAGCGCGTCATGCAGGTCCTCAGCCGACGCACCAAGAACAACCCGGTGCTCATCGGTGAGCCTGGCGTCGGCAAGACCGCCGTCGTCGAGGGCCTCGCGCAGGACATCGTCTCCGGCGACGTCCCCGAGACGCTCAAGGACAAGCAGCTCTACACGCTCGACCTCGGCTCGCTCGTCGCCGGGTCGCGCTACCGCGGTGACTTCGAGGAGCGCCTCAAGAAGGTCCTCAAGGAGATCCGCACCCGCGGCGACATCATCCTGTTCATCGACGAGATCCACACCCTCGTCGGGGCCGGTGCCGCAGAGGGCGCGATCGACGCCGCGTCGATCCTCAAGCCGATGCTCGCCCGCGGTGAGCTCCAGACCATCGGAGCCACGACCCTCGACGAGTACCGCAAGCACATCGAGAAGGACGCGGCCCTCGAGCGCCGGTTCCAGCCGGTCCAGGTGGCCGAGCCGTCCCTCCCGCACGCGATCGAGATCCTCAAGGGTCTGCGCGACCGCTACGAGGCGCACCACCGTGTCTCGATCACGGACTCCGCGCTCGTGGCGGCGGCGACCCTCGCCGACCGGTACGTCAACGACCGCTTCCTCCCCGACAAGGCCATCGACCTCGTCGACGAGGCAGGCGCGCGTCTGCGCATCCGCCGCATGACCGCTCCGCCGGAGCTGCGCGAGCTCGACGAGCAGATCGCCGAGGCCCGCCGCAACAAGGAGTCGGCCATCGACGAGCAGGACTTCGAGAAGGCCGCTGGTCTGCGTGACACCGAGAAGCAGCTCACGCAGCAGCGCGCCGACAAGGAGAAGGCCTGGAAGTCGGGCGACCTCGACACCGTCGCAGAGGTGGACGAAGAGCTCATCGCCGAGGTGCTGGCCATGTCGACCGGTATCCCGGTCTTCAAGCTCACCGAGGAAGAGTCCTCGCGTCTGCTGAAGATGGAGGACGAGCTGCACAAGCGCGTCGTCGGTCAGGACATCGCCATCAAGGGCCTGTCGCAGGCGATCCGTCGCACGCGCGCCGGGCTCAAGGACCCGAAGCGTCCCGGTGGCTCGTTCATCTTCGCCGGTCCGACAGGTGTCGGTAAGACCGAGCTCGCCAAAGCTCTCGCCGAGTTCCTCTTCGGGGACGAGGACGCGCTCATCCAGCTCGACATGTCGGAGTTCTCGGAGAAGCACACGGTGTCGCGCCTCTTCGGCTCGCCCCCCGGCTACGTCGGCTACGACGAGGGTGGCCAGCTGACCGAGAAGGTGCGTCGCAAGCCCTTCTCCGTGGTCCTCTTCGACGAGGTCGAGAAGGCGCACGCGGACATCTTCAACTCGCTCCTGCAGATCCTCGAGGACGGTCGACTGACCGACTCGCAGGGCCGCATGGTCGACTTCAAGAACACCGTGATCATCATGACCACGAACCTCGGTACCCGTGACATCGCCAAGGGCGTCCAGACCGGTTTCAACGCCGGCGGCGACACCGTGACGAGCTACGAGCGCATGAAGGCCAAGGTCAACGAAGAGCTCAAGCAGCACTTCCGCCCCGAGTTCCTCAACCGTGTGGACGACACCATCGTGTTCCCGCAGCTCACGCAGGACGAGATCGTCAAGATCGTTGACCTCATGATCGCGAAGCTCGACGGACGTCTGCGCGACAAGGACATGGGCATCGAGCTCACGCCCGCCGCGAAGATCCTCCTCTCCGAGAAGGGATACGACCCGGTCCTGGGTGCACGGCCGCTGCGCCGCGCGATCCAGCGCGAGATCGAGGACGTCCTGTCGGAGAAGATCCTCTTCGGCGACATCAAGGCCGGCGAGATGATCCTCGTCGACGCCGAGGGCGAGGGTCTGCTGGGCGAGTTCACGTTCCGCGGAGTCCCGAAGAACCTGCACAAGCGTGACGCCGTCGTCGTGGCTGCCGCCGCGGTGACCGGCGGGTCGGACGCCCCCGTCGGGCTGAACGACCTCCCGCCGACAGGTGGGGCCTCGGCCGCGGCCGACCCTGCCTGATCGTCGACCGCTGTAGGCGGGGTACCGGCTGAGCCGGAGCCACGCCCACAGCACCACGAAGGCCCCCGGACCGTGAGGTCCGGGGGCCTTCGTGCGTCTGAGGTCAGGCTGCCGCGAGGGCGCGGATCTCCTTCTCGGCCTGGGCGACGCGGACGGCCCGGCAACCCTGCGAGGTCCAGCGGCGGACGAACCCGGGCTCGTCACGCATGAGTCCCCAGCCGCGTCGGACGAGGGTGAGCGGAGGCTTGCGGGACTCGCCGAGGTCGCGCAGGAGACGGAACCAGAAGGTCACCAGCCGGGGTCGCGTGATGCACACGGCGTCGGCGAGGATGCCCTCGGCCCGGCAGGCGGCGACGAGCTCCGAGGCGAAGATCCCCTCGGCCACGATCACCCGTGCGCCTGTGACGTCAGCGTGCGTGGTCCCGGTGCGGGTCGACGTCGGGATGTCGTAGATCGGCAGG
The DNA here is from genome assembly GCF_001425965.1 of Sanguibacter sp. Leaf3. Classification (NCBI taxonomy): domain Bacteria; kingdom Bacillati; phylum Actinomycetota; class Actinomycetes; order Micrococcales; family Sanguibacteraceae; genus Sanguibacter; species Sanguibacter sp. Leaf3. The sequence continues at coordinate 677,925 of NZ_LMRH01000003.1, forward strand.
TCGGCGTGGCCTGTCGTGCAAAGCTCGACCAGGGCGCGGAGGGCGTCGTCGGCGTCCCAGCTCGCGGGGGAGTCCCAGTCGGCGATGCCGAAGCGCCTGGGCATGTCCGGGTGGTCGTGGTCGTGGTAGAAGTCGTCGAGCTGGATCGACGGCAGACCGAGCCGGCGCACCAGGCTGGACTTCCCCGACCCTGACGCGCCGGTCATGAGGACCACGCGGGCCGTCGGTCGACGCGTTCCCGGGGGGAGGTCGAAGAGGCCGTCGGCGTCGTGTGCAGTCACCTGACCATCTTTCCAGATGCTGCGGGGCCGACTGTCGGAGAGTGGGCCCGCCGGGGTGTGGTGTGCGGCACCGCGCAACGAGACCCGCCCTGTGCGGGACGCAACCGTCCCGTGCACCTCGGGCTCGCGACCGACGTGTCCTGCCGGCTGGTCGCGTCCCAGCCCGTCAGGCGCGGCGGCGCAGCCTGACGACCACGGCTGAGAGCAGCGCGACCGCAGCAGCGGCAGCTGCGACAGGCGCGACGGTCGAGTCTTCGAGCGGGCCCTCCCAGCGGGCGACCGCGATCCACGCGAGCCCCCACGCCATCGCGAGGTTGATGGCCAGGCGCCCGCCGGTGTGGACGGCGAAGCCGACAGCGATCAGCGCTGCGACCACGAGCAGCACCACAGACCACCCTGTCGCCCCGAGGCCCAGGTCGCCCGGCTCGGCAGTCTTGAGGGCTGCCGCGACGTTCGCGATGGCCGCGACGGTCACCCAGCCCAGGTAGAGCCCGAAGGTACCGTCGACCAGCACGGTCTCGACGAGGGACGACGACGGGGTGGCGCGCATCCGCTCGAGGATCATCACGAGCGTGGTGAGCAGCGCAGCCATGACGACGACGCTCGCCCACACCGACCCGGCCTGCACCACGAGCAGCCATCCCGCGTTGAGCAGCATGGAGACCGCGGCGAGCCAGCCCATCGACCGCTGACGCGCGGACTCGCGCTGGGCAGGGAGCGCCTGCCACACGGCGTAGGCGACGAGCCCGAGGTAGATGACCGACCAGATCGAGAAGGCCGTGGTGCCGGGGGCGACGGGGGTCGCGCTCGCCGAGAGCGCACCGTCGGCGGCCTCGGACGTCGGCGTCCCGCCGAAGGCGCCGGCACCCCACGCGGCACCGAAGATCGCCACCACGGCGAGGACGAGCACGGACACCTGTCGGGTGAGGTCACGGTTCATGCCACGACCCTCGCACGGAGCGCGCGGCACGGCATCCGGGCAGGGCCCGACCTAGCGCACGATCCCTCTGCCCCGAGCCGCAGAGACTGCAGCGGTCCGGGAGGTGACGTCGAGCTTGGAGTAGATGTGCGCGAGGTGGGACTTCACGGTGGTCTCGCTCACGAAGAGCTCTCGGGCGACCTCGGCGTTCGTCTTCCCCGCTGCGACCAGCTCGAGCACCTCGATCTCGCGGCTGCTCAGGCTCACCTGGGGGGACCGGACCCTGTCGAGGAGCCGTGACGCGATGACCGGCGCCAGCGCGCTCTCCCCGGCGGCGGCGGCCCTGACGGCGGCCGCGAGCTCGTGGGGAGGTGCGTCCTTGAGCAGGTATCCGCTCGCGCCGGCCTCGACGGCGCCCAGGATGTCTCCGTCGGAGTCGTAGCTTGTCAGGACGAGGACGTACGGAGCTGCCTCGAGCGCCCTGATCTGACGGGTCGCGTCTGCGCCCGTGAGCCTCGCGCCAGGCCCGAACTGGAGGTCCATGAGCACCACGTCGGGGTTCTCCCGGCGTGCTGCCGAGACAGCCTCCTCGGGGGTGGAGGCCTCGGCGATCACCTCGAGGTCGTCCTCCGTCGCGAAGAGCGCGACGAGCCCGGCCCGCACGATCGGGTGGTCGTCGGCGATCACCAGGCGGATCACGGTTCGCCCTCCTGCGGGAGCGTCACCGTCAGGACCGTCCCACGGCCGGGGGCAGAGTCGACGGTGAGCGCACCGCCGAGCTGCCGGACCCGTTCCCGTGCAGCCTGGAGACCGAAGGAGTCCGATCTGCCTGGTCGTGCCCCGCCGCCGTCGCTGGGGTCGAAGCCGGTGCCGTCGTCCGCGACGGAGAACCGTGTCGTCTCGTGGTCCTGCTCGAGGGTGATCGTGGCAGTCCGCGCGTGCGCGTGCTGGATGACGTTCGCGACGGCTCCCTGGGCGATCCGCAGGAGGGCGGTCTGCAGGTGCATCGGGAGGCTGACAGAGTCCGGGACGTCGACCGTCACCTCGAGGTCCTCCGCAGACCACTGGGTCCGCGCGAGGCGACGCAGCACGCCACCGAGGCCGTGGTCGTCGAGGTCTGGCGGGGTGAGCCCCTGGACGAGGCTGCGTGCGTCGGCGAGGTTCGCCGCGGCGGTCTCGCGCGCGAGGCGGACGTGCTGGAGCCCTGGACGTCCGGGGTCCGCGCGCTCGGCGGCGTGCAGGAGCATCTGGATGCTCGACAGCCCCTGGGCGAGCGTGTCGTGGATCTCGCGCGCCAGGCGGGCGCGCTCGGCGAGGACACCCGACTCGTGCTCGGTCGCCGCCAGCTGCCCGCGGGTGGCGAGCAGCTCCGTCATGAGCGCCTCGCGTTCGACAGCCTCGTGGGCGAGCGCCCGATATCCCGACCCGATGAGCAGGGCGACCCCGGCTCCCACGAAGGGACCGACGACCCCGCCGACGGTCCACCCACCGTGGACGCCCAGCGCGACGACGACGACGACCGTCGTCGAGCCGACCGCGACAGGCCCCCACCACCGGCCGAGGAGGTGGAGGTACAGGAAGAACAGGGGGAAGACGAGATAGGCGGCGTCAGGGCTCAGCCACAGCAGGCAGGCCCACTCGAGGGTCAGCACGCCGAGCCACGCACGCCCCCGGACCAGGTCGTCGTGACGTCGGGTGAGGACGGCCCCCAGCGCGTAGGTGGCGAGCACCAGGAGCGACAGGGCGACGGTCGTGCCGCTCTGCGGCCCGGGGACGAGGACCGCGCGGGCGACGACCACGGCCGTCAGCGCGACGAAGAGTGCGTGCAGCCCGGTCCGCAGACCCACGAACACCGGGGTCAGTGGGGTGGGTGCCATGAGGTCGACGCTACGCCCCGTGCCGGTCGGGCTCATCGTCCGAAAGGACGACCGCGCGATCCACAGGCCGCGCCTGCTGTGCCGTGCTGACGGGCGATGCTGCGGCGTGCGGCGAGAGCGCAGAGTCGGAGACGTCATCACCTCAGGTGGCCAGAGAGGAGCTCTTCATGTTCGTCGCCCTGCGTGACCTGCGCTTCGCCCGGGGACGGTTCGTCCTCATCGGCGCGGTCGTCGCGCTCATCACCGTGCTCGTGGGATTCCTCAGCGGGCTGACCGGAGGGCTCGCCGCCCAGAACGTCTCGGCGGTCCTCGCGCTCCCGGCAGACCGCGTGGTGTTCGGCGGGGGCACCGAGCAGAGCTTCTCCGACTCGGTGGTCACCGAGCAGCAGGCGTCCTCGTGGGAGTCGGCCGACGGGGTGAGCGCTGTCGAACCTGTCGGGATCAGCCAGACCAGTGCCGAGGCCGGGAACTCGCGTGCCGCGGTGAGCCTCTTCGGTGTGCGACCGACCTTCGGGCCTGACGCTCCCACCCACGAAGGGACGCTCACGCTGTCGGTGGGCGCCGCCGAGACCCTGGATGTCCAGGCCGGTGCCGAGGTCGCCGTCGCCGGCACCACCTACACGGTCGCGGCAGTGGCTGGCGACGGGTGGTACAGCCATGCGCCTGTCGTGCAGATGACGTTGCAGGACTGGCAGACCTACTCGGCAGCGACAGGAGCCCCGGGTGCTCACGCGACAGTCCTGGCGGTCTCCGGTGACCCGGACTGGGCGGCGACCGACGAGAGCGCCGGGACCACCTCGAGCAGCGTCCTCGGGTCGGTGACCGCGCTGAGCGCCTTCACGTCCGAGATCGGGTCTCTGCTCCTCATGGTCGTGATGCTCTTCGGGATCTCGGGGCTGGTGGTCGGAGCGTTCTTCACCGTCTGGACCATGCAGCGCCAGGGGGACGTGGCGGTCCTCAAGGCGCTCGGCGCCAGCACGCGGTCCCTCGTGCGCGACGCCCTCGGGCAGGCAGCCGTCGTGCTGCTCCTCGGGACCGGGGTCGGGCTGGGTGTCGTCGTCCTGCTCGGCACCCTCGCCGGCACCGCGCTCCCGTTCGCGCTCAGTCCCGTCACGACCCTCCTGCCCGCAGCCGTCATGATCGTGCTCGGCCTGGCGGGAGCAGGCGTCGCGCTCCGTCCCATCACCTCCGCCGACCCCCTCACAGCCCTCGGGAGCAACCGATGATCCGCCTCGACGACGTCACCCTCACCTTCCCGGACGGAGACGCCCAGGTCACTGCCGTCGACCACGTCTCTCTCACCGCGCACCCGGGGACCGTCACCGGCATCACCGGCCCGAGCGGGTCGGGCAAGTCGAGCCTCCTGGCCGTGGCGGCGACGCTGATCCGCCCTGACTCCGGGCGCGTGCTCGTCGACGACGTCGACGCGACGGCACTCCGGCGGGAGGAGGCGACCGCGCTCCGGCGAGAGAGCATCGGGATCGTGTTCCAGCAGCCCAACCTGCTGCCCTCGTTGACGGCGCACGACCAGCTCGCCGTGATGAACGAGCTCGGTCCCGGCAGGCGTCGCCGCGCCCGCGCCGCGTCGGGTCGCCGCGCTGACGAGCTGCTGGACGCTGTCGGCCTGGGGGACCACCGCGACAGGCGCCCCCACCAGCTCTCGGGTGGGCAGCGTCAGCGGGTCAACATCGCCCGGGCACTCATGAACGAGCCTCGTGTGCTCCTGGTCGACGAGCCGACCAGCGCGCTCGACCAGGAGAACGGCGCCAGGATCATCGATCTCGTCCTCGAGCTCACGGGTCGGATGGAGACGGCGACGCTCCTGGTCACGCACGACCTCGGGCACCTGCCGCGCCTGCACGAGGTCGTGCGCCTCGTCGACGGCAGGTCGAGCGTGGTCCACGCAGCCGACCTGTAGGGGCCCGTCGCGCTCGCAGCCGACGGGCCGTCGGAGGGCCGGACGCCGTCAGCGGCCCTCAGCCCGCGATGACCACGTGCAGCGTCCGGGGGCCGTGGACGCCCTCGACGCGGGAGAGCTCGATGTCGCTCGTGGCGCTCGGGCCGGAGATCCAGGTCTGCGGACGGTCGGGGTGCTCGGCGAGGATCGCGACACCCTCAGGCACAGTCTCGACCACCTGGTCGCGCCGCACGACGCACACGTGGACGTCGGGGACGAGGGTCACGGCCCGGCGGCCCTGGTCGGGCTCGCCGTCGAGGACGATGGTGCCGGTGTCGGCGACGGACACCCTGGAGGCCGTGATCACGGCGTCGACCTCGTCGAGCTCGAGGGCTGTCATCGGGTGCTCACGGGAGTCGTCGAGGACTTCGACGGAGGTCGGCAGGGCCGCGAGCCACGACCTGTCGATGCCGGAGGGGACGACGATGCTGCTGGCGCGCGGCAGCCCGTGGACGATCTCGGCGACCACCCGCGCGACAGCGGCGTCGTCGACGGCGTGGTGCACTGTCGCCCTGTAGTCGACGAGACGGTCGACGAGCATCTCGACGGCCTCGTCGGACCCGACGGCGAGCGGGCCGCTCGTGCGGTACTCGCGCTCGACGCTCGTCACAGGAGCGCCCGAGGCGGTGACGTCCGAGAGGGCTGCCCGCACGCGCCCCATGATCTCTTCGCGTGCACTCATGCGTCGTCGCCTCCCGTCGTGCTGCTCGTCCCGTCCGCCGGTCTAGCCGGGCCGGGCTCGCTCTCGTCCTCCGGGTGCGTCCGGGCCCACCACTGCCGGAAGGTCTCCTTCGGTGGGGCGGGCAGGTCTCGTGCCCCGGTCCAGAGCGACCCCGGGTAGGGCAGCGAGGAGATGCGACCCTTCTTCCCGGCCATGACCCGCAGCACGGCGGTGCCCTTCTCGGCCGTGGCGAACCTGTCCGCGTCGGACATCACGTAGGAGGCGGCCTTCATGGCGGCGCCCCACGCTGTCGGGCGGTGCCGGGCCTTGTCCTCCTCGACGGTCCGCGCGCGCAGGTGGACCAGCAGCGACGGGATGTCGATCTTCACAGGGCACACCTCGTAGCAGGCGCCGCAGAGCGTCGAGGCGAAGGGCAGCGTGCTGTTGGGGTCGGAGTGCCCCGTCGTCCCGGTGAGCTGCGGGGTGAGGATCGCGCCGATGGGCCCGGGGTACACCGAGCCGTAGGCGTGCCCGCCGACGCGCTCGTACACGGGGCAGACGTTGAGGCAGGCCGAGCAGCGGATGCACTTGAGAGCCGCGCGGCCGACGTCGTCGGACAGTGCCCTGGTGCGCCCGTTGTCGAGCAGCACGAGGTGGAAGTCCTGCGGTCCGTCTCCCGGGGTCACGCCTGTCCACAGGCTCGTGTACGGGTTCATCCGCTCACCGGTCGACGACCTCGGGAGCAGCTGCATGAACACCTCGAGGTCGGTGAACGTCGGCACGAGCTTCTCGATCCCCATGACGGTGATGAGGGTCTCGGGCAGCGTCAGGCACATGCGCCCGTTGCCCTCGGACTCGACGACGGCGAGCGTCCCGGTGTCCGCGACAGCGAAGTTCGCGCCGCTGATCGCGACCTTGGCCGAGAGAAACTTCCGGCGCAGGTGCGCGCGGGCAGCCATCGCGAGCTCGCGCGGTGCGTCGGTCATGCCGTCGGGCGTCGACTCCATGCGGTTGAGGAAGATCTCGCGGATCTCCGAGCGGTTCCGGTGGATCGCCGGGACGAGGATGTGCGAGGGCATGTCGTCGGCGAGCTGGACGATGAGCTCGGCGAGGTCGGTCTCGAAGGCCGCGATGCCCTCTTCGGCGAGGGCCTCGTTGAGGCCGATCTCCTGGGTGGCCATCGACTTGACCTTGACCACCTCGGTCTCGCCCGTGGCCTTGACGAGGTCGGCGACGATCCGGTTGGCCTCTGCGGCGTCGCGGGCCCAGTGGACCGTGCCGCCCCGCGCGGTGACGTTGCGCTCGAGCTCTTCGAGGAGCTCGGGCAGGCGGGCCATGACGTCGACCTTGATGTCAGAGCCCGCTGTGCGCAGAGCCTCCCAGTCGGGCACCTCCCCGACGACGGCGGCGCGCTTGGCGCGGATGGTCGACGTGGCGTGTGCGAGGTTGCGGCGCAGCTGGGTGTTGCCCAGGGCCTTGCGGGCGGCCTCGGGGAAGGTGTCGCCCCAGCGCAGCGGCTCGTCGGGGTGCGGGACCTCGTCTCCGGCGATCGCGGGGGCGAGGGGCTCGGTGGCGCCGGTGCCCGTGTCACCACCGGCCCCGTGGGAGCGTCGAGAGCGCAGCGTCGGCAGGCCGAGGAAGGTGCTCATCGGGTGCTCACCTCGACGGGGGCGGCACCTGCTGCAGCGGGTGGTCGGGTGGGTTCGGCCTGCGTGCTCGCGAGGATCTCGGCGAGGTGCATGGTCCGAACGCCTGCCCGCGTCCGGGTGAGGCCACCACCGATGTGCATGAGGCAGGAGTAGTCGCCCGCGGTGAGGACCTCGGCGCCTGTCGACTTCACGTGCGTCATCTTGTCGCTCAGCATGGCTGTCGAGGTCTCGGAGTTCTTGATCGCGAAGGTGCCGCCGAAGCCGCAGCAGGACTCGGCCTCGGGCAGCTCGACCAGGTCGATGCCGTCGACGGCACGCAGCAGCTGCAGCGGCTTGTCGCCGACGTGCAGCATGCGCAGCGAGTGGCATGTCGGGTGGTAGGTGACCCGGTGCGGGAAGTGCGCTCCGACGTCGGTGACGCCCAGGACGTCGACGAGCAGCTCGGAGAGCTCGTAGGTCTTCGCGGCGACGGCCTCGGCCGTGGCGGCGAGGGCGTCCTGCCCGGCGCGGCGGCAGACCATCGCCTGCTGGTGGCGGATCGACCCCGTGCACGAGCCCGACGGGACGACGACGGCGTCCCACTCGGCGTCGAGGACCGGGGCGAAGGTCTCGACGTGGTTCTTGATCACCGGGAGCGCGTCGTCGTAGTACCCGGTGTTGACGTGCATCTGCCCGCAGCAGGTCTGCGTCGGCGGGAACACGACCTCGTGGCCGAGGCGCTCGAGGAGGGTGACTGTGGCCTGAGGGGCCTGCGGGAACATCGCGTCGGCGATGCAGGTGGCGGCGAGGGCGATGCGCACGGTGATCCTTGGGGTGGGGGCCGGGATCTGACTGCTGTCCACCATAACGCATGTGGTCAGACCACAGGGAAACGCTTTCCACTCGACAGAGTGTGCGGACAGGGCGACAGGTTGTGCACCTGCGGCTCACCGCGGAGCCCGGGCGATGTCAGATCGTCGAGGCGCGCCCGGCCCGGGTCGACGACAGGCGTCGACGAGCGCGCCACCGCGAGCACCTACGGCACCGCGGCGGGCACAGCAGAGGAGCTGAGATGACGACGATCCGTGCAGTGTGGAACCGCTTCGCCGACAGACGGCCTGGCCTAGCCCAGCTGGTCATGTTCTCGCTGCTGAGCACCGGGATGACTGTGCTGCAGCTGATCCTCATGCCCGCCATCAAGTGGGCCTTCGGCAGGACCTCGCTCGTCGACACGGCCTTCCAGGTCTTCCAGGTCGGCGACGCCGCGGGCGGCACGCCCTTCTACGTCTTCGACTACGCCGCGGGGGCCCTGCCGCTCGGTGGCGGAGGGCTCGCGTACTTCCTCGCCGTGCAGATCACGCTGCTCGTCGCACAGGTGATCAACTTCTTCCTGCAGCGCAGCATCACCTTCAAGTCGACCTCGAACGTGTGGTGGGCGGCGTTCTGGTACACCGTCGCCTACGTGGTGATCTCCTTCGGTGCTGCGGTCCTCCAGGCCTTCTACAAGGAGCCCGTCTACACGCTCTTCATGGAGACCTGGGGTCTGGGCGCGAGCGGTGAGGCGCTCGCCGACGTCGCGACCATGCTCATCAACGCGTGCGTGTCCTTCTGGGTGTTCTTCCCGATCTTCAAGCTGATCTTCAAGCAAGAGCCTGCCGTCGAGGACGCGACCGAGGAGGTCGACGTCCTCGAGAGGGGCGAGGCCGCGGTCCGCTGACCGACGGTCCGTGCGGACGCACACCTCGCAGCGCTCGTCGCCCGCACGGCCGGAGCCCGTCAGCCGCCGGAGCCCGGCAGCCGCCCGAGCCCGGCAGCCACCCGAGACCGTCAGCGGCCCGAGCGCGTCAGCGCGGCTGGCGGAGCTCTTCGGGCATCCCCGACGCCTGGGGCATCGCGATGGCGATTTCCCGGGTGACCGGGTGGTGCGGGTTGTTGAACAGCTGCTCGGGCGTGCCGGACTCGACGAAGGTCCCGTCCGAGAGCACGTGCACCGTCGAGCAGATCCGGGCGATCATCTCGAGGTCGTGCGAGACGAGCAGCAGACCGATCTTGCGCTCGGCGACGATCTCGGAGATGCGCCGGCCGAGCTCGAGTCGCAGCGTGTGGTCGAGGGCCGTCGTCGGCTCGTCAAGGATGAGGATGTCGGGCCGTGTCGCGAGGGCCGAGGCGAGCGCGAGACGCTGCTTCTCCCCGCCGGACAGCGTCCCGATGGTGCGGGACTCGTAGCGGTTCTCGAGCAGGACGGTCTCGAGCACGTCCTCGACCGAGGCGCCGGTGTCGCGGCCTGCCTTGCGGGCCTTGGAGAGGTCGGCCTCGAGCGCCTTGCGGACCGTCAGGCGCGAGTCGAGCCCTGTGAACCCGTTCTGCTGGACGCGGCGGACCGACACCCCGAAGTTCTTCTTCGCACCGAGGGCGAGCTTGCTCACGGTGCGGTCGTTGAAGGTCACGCGGCCGCCGCTGGGCTTGAGGACACCGACCAGAGCGTGGATGAGTGTCGTCTTGCCGACCCCGGACTGCCCGATGACCCCGATCGGGGCACCGCCGCCGGTCAGCGTGAGGCTGACGTCGCGGATCACCGGCGTCCCCCCGTAGCCGGCCGACAGGTTCGTCGCGGTCAGGACGCTCTTCTGGTTGCTCATCGTTCTCCGTCCGGGGCGGACCCCTGTCAAGACCTCGTGCGTGGGCGCGGGACCGCCGACGTCGACGTCAGGCGGCTGCGCACGCCTCCCACCACCTGTTCGACGGACGGGGCACGCACAACGTTCCCACCTTATGCGCCCTACGCTGACCGGGTGAGAACACACGAGCGCGTGCTGGCCCGCATCGAGGCCGACCTCGCCGCCGGACGCTGGGCCGTCGGCGAGCGGCTCCCGGGCGAGCGCGCGCTGGCCGAAGAGCTCGAGGTGTCCAGACCGTCGGTGCGCGAGGCTCTGCGGGTCCTCGAGGCGATGGGCATCGTGCGGACGGCCGTCGGGTCAGGGCCGGACTCGGGGGCGACTGTCGTCGACCACCCGGCCGCTGGCCTCGGGTCGGCGGTGCGCCTGCACCTCGCCTCGGGGGCGCTGCCCGTCCAGGACGTCGTCGAGCTCCGCGTGCTGCTCGAGACGTGGGCCGTCGGCGCCGCGGCGCGACGCACCCCGGCCCCGTCCTTCGACGAGGCCGAGGCGCTGCTCGACCAGATGGACGTACCGGGGGTCGGCGTCGAGGAGTTCCTCGAGCTCGACACGGCCTTCCATGTCGCGCTCGCGGCCGCCTCGGGCAACGTGCTCGTCGAGGCGGTCATGCTCGGGCTCCGTGGGGCGATCGGCGCGTACGTCACGGAGGGGACGCGACGGCTCGACGACTGGCAGGCGACAGCCGAGCGCCTGCGCGCAGAGCACCGCGAGGTGCTCCGTGCGGTCCGCGACGGCGCAGCGAGCGAGGCTGGCAGCGCCGTCGCGGCGCACATCGACGGGTTCTACAGGGACACGGGACTGGAACGCCGCGGGCCCGGGGGAGCGGAGGGGCCGCGCGCCTGAGGGCGCGTCGGACCTGGACGCCGGTCAGGCGTCAGTGCACGACCTTGAGCCCGACCACGCACGCGACGATGCCGAGCAGCAGCAGGATGCGGACGAGGGACGCGGGCTCCGCGCCGGTGACCATCGCGTAGGTCACGGTGCCGACGGCACCGATCCCGACCCACACCGCGTAGGCGGTACCGGTGGGGAGCTCGCGCATCGCGTACGCGAGCCCGGCCATGCTGATCACGAGTCCTGCACCGAAGACGACAGTCGGTGCGAGCCTGCTGAGCCCGTCGCTGCGGCCGAGGGCTGTGGCCCAGACGGCTTCGAAGACACCAGAGACGACAAGAACGATCCACGCCATGAGAGACCTCCACGCGCCGTCTTGTCGCTGACCGGGTACGGCGCACCTCGTCCGGGGTGCCTTGTGGCGATGAGATCAGGAAACCATGGCGTGCGTGTCGCGGCAACAGCCCTGCGGTGCGTCTGATCTGGTACGAGCGTACCACGTCGGGGTCAGGGGGCAAGAGGCGCGGTGCCGCGTGGCACCACGCGCGGTACCGCGCGGGCCTCAGCAGTGACGCGCGGGCCTCAGGCGCCCGTGACCTCGATCGTCAAGGTCATCCCGGCCGCGCGGTGGCCGCTCACGCTGCACCAGCCGTCGAGGTCTTCGTCGACGACCCCGACCCCGAGGTCGAGGGTCGCGGACGAGTCGCGGGCCAGCAGCTCGGTCGACAGGTCGTTCTCGAACACGAGGTCGTGCGGCATGGAGTCGGCGTTCGTGGTCTCGAGGATCACGTGGGTCCCCGGCTCGACCTCGATCACCGAGGGCTCGAAGCGCATGTCCTTCATGACGACCGAGACCGTCATGGTCCCGTCGGCGGCGACGGTCGTGCCGCCAGCAGGTTCGGGGTCCGTCGAGCAGCCTCCGAGGGCGGCGACGGCAAAGACCGTCGCGCAGACGGCGACGCGGCCGACGGCAGTCGCATGGCGGGGGTGCGAGGCGCGCGGCACGGTCACGCGGCGTGGCCGGGTGTGCCGGCAGAGGCGGTTCGCAGGGTTCAGGCGGGTCGAGTGGCGGATATCGCGGTGGAACACGGCTCTACTGTACGGCGGTGCACGACGGGCTGTCAGACGGCCCAGGGGGCTCCGGCTGCCGCGAAGGTCTGAGACCGGGCTGCCACCCGCTCGCACCACTCCTCGACCTCCGTGACGACGGGGCGCCTGTCGCCGCCCTCGCCGACCCAGCGGACCAGGTCCTCCGGGACCCGTCGCGGCGCGGGAGCCGAGCGGACCGCCTCGACGACCTGCGTGAAGGCACCTGTCGCGTCGAGGGAGCACAGCAGCTCGCGCTCGGCACGGCGCTCGCGGACGTCCAGGAGGTCGTCGAGCAGCGGCACGCGGTCACCCTGGACGAACCGCACGCCCTCGGGCAGCTGCACCTCGACGCGGTCGGTCTCGTAGTAGAGCACCACCCGACCGAGGGTCCCGTAGACCGTGATGCGCGACGGCGTGCGGACCGGGGCGCACAGGCTCAGCCCGAAGCCGAAGGTCACGCCGCTCGTCGCGACCACGCGGACCGAGGAGGTGTCGTCGGCCTCGATCGGGTTGGCATGGAAGTGGTCGACCTCGACCTCCGCGACGTCGTCGGTACGACGGACCCCGCCGACCCGAAGCGCCGTGGCGACGGCGTGCGCGAGCGGGTTGGTGACGACACCGTCGACCACCTCGACGCCGTCCAGGACGCGTCGCCCGGCCCACGGGGCGCGTGCCCAGTAGCTCGCGGGGCGGGTCCACGTGCCGACGGTCCCGACGCTGACGACCTCACCGATCTCGCCCGAGGCGACGATGCGCTCGACCTCGGCGACGGCTGTCGAGCCGAAGGTCTGGAACCCGACCTGGCACAGCCGCCCGGTCTCCTCGACCAGCCTGAGGAGCGTGGCGTGGTCGGCGGCCGACGGGACCGGGGGCTTCTCGAGCATGACGTCGCAACCGGCCCGCAGCGCCACCTCGGTGATAGGCAGATGGGTGTGGATCGGGGTGGAGACGATCACGACGTCCGGGCGGACGGCCGGGTCCTCGCTCGCGAGGTTCTCCTCGAGGGTGCGGAACCACGGCGTGCCGTCGGGGAGGTCGTCGAGGCCGGCGGGGTCGTCGGGGGAGACCACGGCGCCGAGCCGCACGCGGCCCTGCGCGGTGAGGGCTGCGAGGCGCGCCCTGTACGTGGCACCGAAGCCCCGCGGGCCGACGAGGGTGACGGTGTGGACGACGGGGGCGTCAGACGGGGGAGTCGCGGTGCTCATGGTCAGCATCCTCCCGCGAGGGCCTGGTCTGCGCGGGCGACGAGCTCGGGGACGGCCTGGGGCTCGACGGGGCCGTCGACCAGGACGGCGACGAGCTCGAGCGTCAGCTGACGGCCTCGTGGCACGCTCACGCGCTCCGACCACGCCGCGGCCGGGCCTGCTCCGTCGTACTCGGAGGCGCGCAGGAACCACGGTCGGCGGTCGGTGTCCGGCTGGACGAGCACGAGGGTCGTGGTGACGTCCCCGGTGCTCTGCACGAAGGCCACCCAGCGCGACGTCGAGCCGTGGGCGACCTCCTCGCCGGTGCCATCCTCGGAGAGCACGACGGTGACGTGTGTGTCACCCAGGCGCCAGAACAGACCGCCGTACCCAGCGCCGGGGCGTCCGTTGGTCGCGGGGCTGCCGAGGCTGAGGTCGCGGACGTCGGCGCGCAGCGTGCTGGTCCAGCGGAGCGTCCACGCGTCGCCGAGGGTGCGTGCGGTGAGCGTCCGGACCTCGTGCAGGACGGGTGCGTCGTGCTCGTCGTCCCAGGTGAGCAGCTGGACGACGTCGGCACCGGCACGCTCGCGCTCGTCGTCGGTCGAGGGGATGCGGGTCTCGGTGACCCGCTGGCGACCGTGGTTGGCGAGGAGCGTCGAGCCCTGGTCGCGCACGTAGGTGCGACCGCCCCAGAACGAGGTGCCGTCGACGTCGGGCAGCGCTGCCGAGAGCCCGAGGTGGTGCAGGTGGTCTGCGGGTGCGAGGTCGGTGAGCACGGTGCCGCCGAGCGTCCGGACCGGGTGCAGGAAGGGGCGGGGGGAGTGCACCCTGTCGACTGCCGAGCCGTGGTCGTAGCGCGCGAGCTCTGCTCCGTCGAGCGTCAGGGTGGTCGCGCCGCGCGCCGGGCGCCAGGTCCCCGCGGCGGGGGCCGCGGTCGCGGTGGCGGTCGTGCTGCTGGTGCGGCCCGGGCTGGCTGTGGCGACGGTACCGCCGGGCTCGATCGTGGGACTCATGGGTGCCTCGCTCCGTTGCGTGGTGATGACGACGCGGCAAGCGTATCCCAGAAACCGGTTTCTCAGAAGGCGGCAGAAGCCGTGCCTGAGGCCCGTGCCGCGCTGTCCAGCCCGGTCAGACGGTCAGTACGCGCTCCGCGAGCTCGTCACCCTCGTCGGGGCGGATGCGCCTGTCGAGCATGAGCCCGACGAGGTCGAGGCGCAGCGACCGGCCGGACTCGACCCTGAGCGCCGTGTCCCAGGCGAGGGCCGGTCCGGCCCCGGGGAAGGTCGCTGCCCGCACGAACCATGGCGCCAGGTCGCCGGGCTGGGCGAGCAGGAGCGTCGTCCAGCGCTCGCCGCGCCGCTGGGTGAGCGCGAGCCACGGAGACCTGGACCCGTGGGCCGCTCGCTCGCCCTCGCCGTCGTGGCTCAGCACGTGCGTCTCGTCGGCCGTGGAGAGGCGCCAGAAGAGCCCGCCGTACCCGGCTCCCGGGCGTCCGGCAGCCCCGGGGCTCGTGATGGTGAGGTCGCCGTGGTCGGCGACGAGGTCACTCGTCCAGCGCAGCGCCCAGCCGTCGAGGTCCGTCAGGAGCGAGCCGCGCAGGGTCCGTCGCTCGGTCAGCAGGGGATCGCCGTGCTGGTCGAGCCACGCGACGGTGTCGTCGAGCGTGGGTCCGGGTGTCTCGGCGAGCGCCGTCGCTGTCGACACCTGCTGGCCGTGGTTGGCCAGGAGCGTCGGCCCGACGTCTCTGACGAAGGTCCGCCCTCCCCAGAAGCTCGTGCCGTTGACGTCGGGGATGGCGACCGAGAAGCCGTAGTGGTGGCGGTGGTCCACGGGGCTGGTCTCGGTCATGAGCGCGCCGGCGAGCGTGCGCACGGGGTGCAGGTGCGGTCGTGGTGCGTGGACCGCGGGGACGCCCTGACCTGTCGTGTAGCGGGCCAGCGCGACGTCGCCGATGTCGCCGCTGTCGAGCACGACGGCCTGGCCATCGGTGCGCCACGCGAGGGTGCCGCCGCGCGCGCGTTCGGTCGGGCTACCCGCAGTTCCTGCCGCTGGACGGGCTGCGGGGTCTGCCGTGGCGTCCTCGGCCGGCGGGCTGTCGACGAGAGAGCCCTCGCTGTCGGGCAGCCGGGCGGGCAGCGGTCCGGTGCTCGCCCGCACCTCGAGGCGCGGCTCGAAGCGGGTGATCTCGGCTGCTGTCGCCGCGCCGGTGATGACGTCCTGGAGCCGGTGCCAGGCGTGCCGCCCGAGCTCGGCCTGCGGGATCGCGAGGGTGGTGAGCGACGGCGTCGCGTACCGGGCGAGCTCGATGTCGTCGCAGCCGACGATCGAGATGTCGTCGGGCACGGCCACGCCGGTCTCGTTGAGCCTGGACAGCAGCCCGAAGGCGACGAGGTCGTTGAAGGCGACCACGGCCGTCGCGCGCGTGGCGAGGACCTCCTCGACGACGGCGTACCCGTCTCCGACGGTCGGTCCGCACTCGAGGATCGTGAGGTCGATCTCCGGGTGCACGAGGCGCGCCTCGGCGAGCCCGGCGAGCCGCCAGGAGTTGGAGGCCGAGCGGGCCGGCCCGGAGAGGTAGACGAGCCGCGTGTGGCCGAGGGAGACGAGGTGGTCGACGACGGCGCGCATGCCGCGGACGTAGTCGACCGACACGCTCGGCGCCTGCCCCTGCGGGGCCGTCCGGTTCACGAGGACTGCGGGGCCGACCTGAGGGAGCAGCTCGGCGAGGACGTCGTCGGGCATCCGCGGCGACACGAGCACGAGGGCGTCGCAGCGCTGACGGGCCTCGAGGGCGATCTCGGCCTCGTCGTCGGGGGACTCGCCGGTGTCGGCGACCAGCACCCTGTAGCCCTCGGGGGCGGCGGCGCTCGTGACTCCGCGGAGGATCTGCTGGAACATCGGGTTGCCGAGGTCGGGGACCATCAGGGCGATCGTGTTGGTCCGGCCCAGGGACAGCGAGCGCGCGACGTTGCTGGGCCTGTAGCGCAGGCGGGTCGCGGCGGCCTCGACGCGCTGCGCGATGTCGGCGGCCACGGTCGCCCGGCCGTTCATCACGCGCGAGACCGTGGCCCTCGAGACTCCTGCAGCGTCGGCGACGTCACCGATGGTGGCAGCGCCCGAGCGTCGTCGTGGTCCCGCGTCTGCTGTGGCCATCGCTCGTTCTCCTGCGTCGTCGTGCTGCGCCTCGGCTGGGTCTTGAAGGTACACCACGGGAAATCGGTTCCTCGGGTCCTCCGGCCCAGCGCCGCGCGTCTCGTCGCCGAGGCCCCTGCGGCCGCGCTGACGACGGCTACCGGGTGCGTAGCGCAGACCGCTGGTGGCCGTCCACGGCGAAGTTCTCGGGAGAGAGCCACGTCTCGAAGCCCTTCTTGGCCTGCGGCCAGTCTCCGTCGAGGACCGAGAGCCACGTCGTGTCGCGGCTGCGCCCGTTGTAGACCACGGCCTGGCGGAACGTGCCTTCGTAGGTGAAGCCCAGGCGCTCGGCGGCCCGGCGCGACGGGGCGTTGAGGCTGTCGCACTTCCACTCGTAGCGGCGGTAGCCGAGCTCGTCGAAGACGTAGCGCATGAGCAGGAAGTGCGCCTCGGTCGACAGCGGCGTGCGCTGCATGGCGCGGGAGAAGACCACCCACCCCACCTCGACAGCACCGTTGCTCGGGTCCTGCCTCATGAGCGCGAGGGTGCCGACGGCCCGTCCGGTCGAGGCGTCGACGACTGCGTAGTGCCACGGGTCGTCGGTCTGAGCCTGCCGGCGTGCCCAGTCGCGGTACTGCTCGCGTGAGTCGAACGGTCCGACCGGGAGGTAGGTCCAGTCGCTGTCGTCAGGGGCTGCGGCGTACGCGGCGTAGAGGTCGTCGGCATGACGTTCGACGTCGAGACGCTCGAGCGTGCAGTACCGGCCGCGCAGCCTGTCAGCATCCGGTCGTGGCCGAGGGGTCCAGCCGGGCAGGGCCGGACCGATGGGCTGGCCGTGCTCGTTCGTCCTGGGCAGGTCGGTGTTCTGCGCGCTCATGGATCAAGGCTACGAGGGTGGTGGTCTCTCGTTGACTGGGCACGAGATCGGACCTGACGCGCCAGGACGAGGTGACCGGGCGCGGCTGCCTGCCGGTCAGTCCCCGATGACGCCCTGGAGGTCGACGGCCGCCTGGATCGAGGTGATCGTCTCCTGCACGTGCAGGCCGGCGCCCTGTCGCGACTGGGCGGATGCCCGGTCGTCGCGTCAGAGGGCGAGGTTCACCGAGAACGGTCCGAAGGTGGCTCGTGCGCTCGACCCTGACGCGTCGAGGGCAGGCGGCCCCACAGGCCCGCAGGCGAACAGGCCGAGCTCTGCGCCGATCCAGCGGCCCTCCCTGGCTGTGAAGGTCTGCTCCACCTCTTGCCAGGGTCCCGGTCCGAGCCGCCACGAGAAGGTGACCTCGCCGTCAGCAGCCGTCGACGACCGCAGGCCGAGGGCGACAGGCGCGTCGGTCTCCAGGTGATGGTCGAGCAGGACGGGTGCGTGGAGATCGCGTTCTGCGGGGCCGGCGTCGCCCGCCTCGTCAGGGTCGACGCTCTCGCGGCACACGAGGTGCGTGACGCCGTCGGTGACCTCGATGCCGATCCAGGCGTAGGCAGTCCCGAGGACGACCAGCCCTGCTCGGTGGTCCGGCGTGCTGGAGACTCCGGGACCACCGGGGAGGCCGACCGCGAGCAGCAGGCTCGTCGTCGCCGTGTGCGGGGTGCCGGGGAGCTGTTGACCGAGCACCGCGGGGACCTCGCGCAGGGAGCCGCGGTCGACGGGCTCGATGCTCAGCCGGACGACGCCGTCTCCGTCGAGACGGGCCCAGTGCTCGGACGGGTTCGCCTGCCAGTGCCACCGCGGTGCGAGCGTGGTCGCGCGGAAGTCGTCGTCGCGGGACGGCTCGGAGGCCGCGCGGTCGACCACCGGGCCCGTGGCTCCACGCGTGGCCGAGGGGGTGAGCGGTACCTGGTCGGGACGGTCGGCCTGGTCGCCGCCGCCAGCAGGACCCGCGCTCCCCGGCATCGCGTGCGTCCGCGCAGGGTTCCCCGCGTGGGCCTCGTCGTCGGTCGTCGCGCCGATGCGCGGCCACCCGTCTGGCTGCCACACCATCGGCTGCAGGTGCACGACCCGGCCGTAGGGGCCGCGGTCCTGGAAGTGCACGAACCAGTCGGTCCCGTCGGTCGCCTCGACCCAGGCGCCCTGGTGCGGTCCGTTGACGTCGCTCGGGCCCTGCTCGAGGACGGTCCTGTGCTCGTAGGGACCGCGGACGTCACGCGACCTGAAGGCGTACTGCCACCCCGTCGCGACGCCGCCACCCGGCGCGAAGATCCAGTACCAGCCGTCGCGGCGGTGCATCTTCGGCCCCTCGAGCGTACTGCACCCAGGGATCGCGTCCCCGTCGACGACAGTGCTCGACGGACCGACCACCGAGCGAAGGCCTGCGTCGACCTCGACGAGGGTCAGGCGGTTCTTCGCGCCGCTGCGGCTCTTGGCCCAGCCGTGCACCAGGTAGGTGCGGCCGTCGTCGTCCCAGAGCGGGCACGGGTCGATGATCCCGCGGCCGGCGAGCAGCAGGTGCGGGGCGCTCCACGGTCCTCGTGGATCTGACGCCGTGAGCACGTAGATGCCGTGGTCGGGGTCTGGGTAGGTGAGGTAGAACGTCCCGTCGTGGTGGCGCAGGCTGGGTGCCCACACACCCCCGCCGTGCCGCGGCAGGCTGAAGTGGTCGAGGGGCGGGAGCGCAGGCAGAGCGTTGGTCACGTGCTCCCACGTCACGAGGTCACGGGAGTGCAGGACCGGGAGGCCGGGTGCGCGGTTGAAGCTCGAGGCGACGAGGTAGTAGTCGTCCCCGACCCGGACCACGTCGGGGTCGGGCCAGTCGGCGTCGAGCACGGGGTTCGTGTAGGTGGTCATCTCGGGCTCCTCGGCGCGGGCGGGCTGTCTGGACCGGCTCTGGTCACGATGTCGGCACGACTATGGGAAACCGGTTCCCAGCATGGTAGCGTCCACGACAGCAACCGGTTTCTGGTCGTGGGGACCGGTGTCATCGACCACTGACGGTCGAGATCCCTCAAGATCCCTCAATGACGAGAGAACGACGGAAGAAGGCGACGATGCGATTCACATCACGGACGCGTTTCGTGGCGGTCGGGGCCGTGGCGGCCCTCGCTGCGCTGACGGCCTGCGGGGCACCAGGGGGCGGCGACAAGGCCGAGGCCGGTCCCGCGGTCGACGACGTCGCGGCCTGGGGCGAGGCGACAGGCACGGTCCAGTTCTGGGACACGAACTCGACGCCGGAGCTCAAGGCGAAGTGGGCCGAGCTCATCGACAGGTTCGAAGAGGCCAACCCGGACATCACCGTCGAGTACCTGGGCATCCCGAACTCCTCGTACCTCGAGAAGGTCGACAACGCGCTGGCCTCGGGTGAGGTCCCTGACGTCCTGCTCATCGGCAACGACGTGGCCGGGTTCATCGCCCGGGACGCCTTCGAGAAGATCGACGGGCCGTTCTCCGAGTCCCTCGAGGCGTCGACCGACCCCGTGCAGGTCGCGACCGAGCGGGAGAACGCGCCGGACGGCGGTCTGTACAAGGCCCCGCTGAGCGCGATCTCCGACGTCATCTGGTACCGCACCGACTGGGTCGAGGCCGCGGGCCTCGAGCAGCCGACCTCCTACGACGAGTTCTACGAGCTGACCGAGCAGATGACGGCCGCCGACGAGGGACGCTTCGGCTTCGCCTTCCGCGGCGGGCCCGGCTCGATGCCGCCCATGTTCTCGATGGCCTACGGCATGGCCGGTATCGGAGAGTTCTTCACCGAGGACGGCCAGTCGACCTTCGACGACCCCGCGGTGGTCGCGGGCCTCGAGCGCTACGTGTCGCTCTTCGACTCGGTGTCGGCGCCGGCCGACCTCACCAACGACTACACGAAGATCGTGGCGGCCTTCGGCGGCGGGTCCGCATGGTCGATGCACCACAACCTCGGCTCGTACCAGGACCACCTGCGCAACCTCGGCGGCGAGAACGTCATGGGCGTGCAGTCCTTCCCCGACGCCGACGGTGTCTCGACGGTGACCTCGCCGGGGATCTCCGGTCTGTCGATCCTCAAGGAGGCCGACAACAAGGCGGCCGGCTGGAAGTTCGTCGAGTTCATGGCGACCGAGGGCAACTCGGACTGGTCCGAGGCCATCGGCCAGGTGCCCGCCAACCTCGAGGCGCAGAAGGCGCCGTGGGTCGCCGAGTCGCAGCCCCTCGAGGCCGTCGTGGCCCTCACCGAGAACCCCGACACCCAGTACCTGCGCCTGCCGACGTACCTGCCCGAGTACGGCTCGATCCTCAAGACGGAGATGGAGCCTGACTTCCAGGGGATCCTGCAGGGGACCATGACGGCCCAGGAGTTCGCGACGAAGTACGCAGACCGCTTCGAGGCGTCGCTCGCCGACTACGAAGAGTTCGTGCAGAAGTAACGCTGCACGACGACGCCACGAGACGTGGCACAGCCACGAGACGTGGCACAGACAGCGGGGCCGGTGTCGGGGGGGGCACCGGCCCCGCTGTCTGGCCCAGAACTTAGTCACGAGCTGCTCGTCAGGGACGCTGCGCTATCGCCCACGCGACTCGAGACTGGCGGTCGAACCATGGTTTGAGATCGGGGTCGATGTCGTTCAGCACACGCCTCATCGCCAGCGTGTCATCGAAGATCTTGGTCGTGTCGAGGACTGGCTCGTAGTGGGCGATGCGGTTTCGCAGCCTGAGGATCCGGTTGACGCCGAAGGTGAGCGCACCATGATTTCTCCTCAGATGAGGAAAAGCGTCTTTGACGTTGGAGTCCCACAGTCGCTGCGTGAACGAGACGTTGCCTGACGCTGGAGGGAGAAGATAGCGCCAGGTCCCGAGCGTGGTCTGTGCGACAAAATCTCCATGTGTCGGAGCGCGGCCCTTTCCTCTGATGGCTTTGTCGACGTTGTCCTTCAGCGCAGCAAACCTCCGCGCTCCCTGACTGTTGCTGAGGAGAGGGTGGGGCTCCGCGAGCCAGTTCCGCCCGTAGGTCCTCCCGCCCGCCGGAGGAGCCGTCAGCTGCCACGCACCGACGTGCGGGTCGATCGCGTTCCGCAGGGCGACCTCGAAGAGCCCGAGGACCTCCTGGATGGTCGACGCGACGAGGAGGTTCCACCTGTAGAGCGTGAAAGCGGCCGCGTCATCGTTCCCGCATGCAGCGAGATAGGGGGCGAAGCGCTCGTCGGCGATGGCGACCTGGATCTGCGCCCGGCTGAGGACCGGCACAGGTGCAGCAGGAGGGCTGGAGGGTTGAGGACTTGTGGGCACACGCGTAGGCTAACGAACGAAGGCGGGCCGTAAAGCTCGTTCAGTTGTGCTTCAGGCCCATCGACTTACGTCGTTGGGCCTGAAGCATTTCTCCAGGTCAGTGTCGTGCGAGCGGGCGCAACGCCCTTGCAGCCGGGCGTGGACTCGTGCTGTCTCTCTGTCGGGCACCGCGGAGTCCTGGCGATGTCAACCCGTGTCGGGGTTCAGCGGAGCGTCCTCGACCCGAGCCGGGAGCTCAAGAAATCCCCAGCAGTCGCCTGCATGGCGGCGTCGAACCTGTGCGGGCCGGGGACGAAGACGCCCGTGTGGGACCCGGGACCCGCGGCGAAGAGCTCGGCGAGCCGGGCGTCGGCCTCGTGCATGCCGTCCCGGGGGAACAGGGCGTCGTCCTCTGCGGAGATCACCAGCTGGTGGTGCGCTGAACGGGCTGCGGCGACGTCGGGCCAGTCGAGCTCGCGCGCGAGGCCGGGGGTCTGCAGCAGCCACGAGTGCGCGTCGAGGTAGGCGGGGACCAACGAGTCGAAGGTCGTCATCATGCAGACGACGACGCCGGCCCGGACCCGGGGGTCCAGGTGGGCCAGGACGGCGGCCCGGCCACCACCGCCCGAGAACCCGACGACCCCGAGCCTGCCGGCGTCGACGTCGGGCATGGACGAGAGGACGCCGAGGGCCGCGAGGTCGTCGTGCGCGACGGTCCCCGCGAAGGACGTACCGAGCAGGCCGGCGGCCTTGGCCAGGGTCGACTCGTGCTGGGCTGCGGCGGCGTCGTAGCGCTCGGCCTCGGTCGGCACGTGACTGCGGGCCGCCCAGACCTCGTCGTGCAGGTCGAGGGTGTCGCGGGTCCGCCACGGCGGCGGGTCGAAGGTGACGCGGCGCGAGCCCCAGGCGAAGGTGTCGTGCGCGAGCACGACGAAGCCGCGCCGCGCGAGGTCGGAGGCCACAGACCGACCCTCGTAGCTCGACGCGCGGACGCGCTCTGCCTCGGGCGTCGACCAGGGGGTCCGGACGAGGCGGTCGGCGCCGACCCACTTGACCCCGGCGTGGCAGTGCAGCGCGAGGACGCCCGGCAGGGGTGCGTCGGGCGAGGCATCGGCAGGGGCGAGCCGCCAGGCGCGCGTCGGGGGACCGAAGCTGGTCTGCCACTCGAGCTCGGTGCCCACCACACCGCCGTCCTCCCAGGTGCGCACGACCCGCGCCGCGCCCACGTCGAGCGGGCGCGGCGCAGGGACACCGAGCAGCCGGGCGAGGCGCGCCGTGTGCGCGTCCCCGTCGAGCAGGGGAGCAGACCGCAGGTACGCGGGCCAGCCCTCGTACCCGCCGATCGCGCTCGGGCGGCTCATCCCTTCACGGCGCCCGACGACATGCCCTTGACGAGGAACTTCTGCACGTAGGCGAAGACCAGCACGACGGGCACGACGGCGATCACACCGCCCGCGGCGAGCGCCCCGAAGTTCACGGCGTTCTCACCGATCATGTAGTTGAGGCCGACCGGGATCGTGAACTTGCTCTGCGAGTTGAGGAACATCAGAGCGAAGAGGAAGTTGTTCCAGGCGCCGATGAAGGCGAAAGAGCTGATCGCGACGATGCCGGGCAGCAGGAGCGGCAGCACGTTCGCTCGGAAGCCCTGGAGCCGGCTGCACCCGTCGATCCACGAGGCCTCTTCGATCTCGATCGGCACGTTCCTGATGAAGCCCGTCATGAGCATGATCGACAGGGGCATCTGGAACACCGTGTCCGCGATGATGATGCTCCACAGCGTGTTCGTGAGGTTGACCGACCTGAACACCTCGAAGAGCGGGATGAGGAGCATCGCACCCGGGACGAACTGCGTGCAGAGCAGCCCGACGAGGATGACGTTCTTGGCGCGGAAGTCGTAGCGCGCCATCGCATACCCGGCGAGCAGCGAGATGACCGTGACGCAGAGGAGCACCATCAGCGCGATCATCACCGAGTTGCGGAAGAACACCGCGAAGCCCGAGCCGTTCCAGACGGTGTCGAAG
This sequence comes from Sanguibacter sp. Leaf3, assembly GCF_001425965.1. NCBI lineage: Bacteria > Bacillati > Actinomycetota > Actinomycetes > Micrococcales > Sanguibacteraceae > Sanguibacter > Sanguibacter sp. Leaf3. The sequence goes on from NZ_LMRH01000003.1 coordinate 701,350, forward strand.
TGCTCGAGCGTGAAGTCGTCACCGACGGGGAAGAGGGTGTCCGAGCCGTCCTTGCGGAAGGCGAACATCGCGATCCAGTAGAACGGGACGAGCGTGAAGAGCAGGTACAGCCCGAGCGGCAGGTAGATCGCCAGGCGGGGTGTGCGGCGGGCCTTCTCGAGGCCGCGCTGCGCGTCGGAGATCTTCTTGGCCCGTCGCTGCGGGCTCGGGGGAGTCGCGCTCGGCGCGTCCAGGGTCGCGGTGCTCATGACTTCCCCTTCTGGCCCATGCGGGTGAGCCACAGGTAGGTGATCGAGAAGAGGGACAAGATGACGAAGGCGGCCATGGTCAGGGCCGACCCGTAGCCGAACTCCTTGGTGACCGTCGCGGTCTGCGCGACGTAGAGCGGCAAGGTCGTGGTGGCCCGGGCCGGGCCTCCACCGGTCAGCGTGTAGAGGAGGTCGACGTTGTTGAACTCCCACACGGAGCGCAGCAGGGTCGCGAGCACGAGGGCTGCCTTGATGTGCGGGAAGGTGATCGCCGTGAACCTGCGGACGCGCCCGGCGCCGTCGACCTCGGCGGCTTCGTAGAGGTCTCCGGAGATCGACTGGAGGTCGGCGAGGATGAGGATCGCGAAGAAGGGGACGCCGCGCCAGAGCTCTGCCAGGACGGCGGCCCAGAAGGCCGAGTCGCCGTCGGCGAGCGGGCTGACGCCGTAGGCGACGTGCCCCTGCTCGGCGAGGATGTGCGGGAAGCCGACGGTCGGGTTGTAGATCAGCAGCCAGATGGTCGTGGTGAGCACACCCGAGACGGCCCAGGGGGAGAACACCAGGGCGCGGGCGAAGGCGCGGCCGACGAAGGTCTCGTTGATGACGAGAGCGAGGGCCAGGCCGAAGATCATCTGCAGGCCGACCTCGACGACGACCCACTTGGCGGTGAACTGGAGCGAGTCCCAGAACAGCGGGTCGCCGAGCATCTTCTCGTAGTTGCCCAGGCCCACCCAGCCGTCCATCCACGGCTTGTTGGGGTTGTACTGGTACAGGCTCGTCCGCACGACGGTGAGGATGGGGTAGGCGATGAACACCGCGATGAGCGTCAGCGTCGGGGCCAGCAGCAGGTACGGGGTCCAGCGTCCGCGGATCTTCCGCCGCAGCCGGGGAGGGCCTTCGACGTCGCCCGCGCTCTCGGGCGCCTGGTGTTCTAGCACGGCCATGGTGCTCTCCTCGGTGTGGGGCGTCTCTGCCGCAGTTCGGTGGGGCCTCGCTGCCCCAGAAACCGATTTCCCACATTCAACGCGATGAGCGTCCGAAGGTCAACAGGCTGTGGTGATCTGGCTCACCGTCGCCTAGGATGAACCGAGAAACCGGTTGCTCGACCTGAGGTCCTCATGCCGCCCTGCATCGGTGCAGGGAGACACCGCAGGTCGTCGCGCCGATCGACGAGAGGTTCGACGATGCCCTCCGGAACACCTGACCCGACGACCGCGCCTGCACCCGCCGTTGCTGGAGCTGCTCCCACCACCGTGGCTGCTGGAGCTGCACCTGCCGCCGCTGGAGCGCCAGCGCGCTCCGACGCCGCCGCGGCAGCCGGACCCGCGGGACCGCCCGTGCCCGCTGCGCCCCGCCGCCGGCACGCCGTCGTCGGGACAGGATCCCGCGCGGGGATGTTCGTCAGGTCGATGCTCACCACCCACGCAGAGGTCGCCGAGCCCGTCGCGTGGTGCGACACCAACGACGTCCGCATGGACCTCTACGACGAGCTCCTCGCCGAGCACGGTCGCGCGCCGCTCCCGCGCTACACCCCCGACGACTTCTCACGCATGCTCGACGAGCAGGCCCCTGACGTCGTGGTCGTGACCTCCCCCGACAGCACGCACGCGCGGTACGTCGTCGAGGCCCTCGACCGCGGTGTCGACGTGGTCTGCGAGAAGCCGATGACCATCGACGTCGACGGCCTGCGAGCCATCACCGAGGCAGCCCGCCGCTCGACCGCCGAGCTGGTCGTCACCTTCAACTACCGCTACTCGCCCCGCAACAGCGAGGTGCGCCGTCTCGTCTCCGAGGGCGCGATCGGCGACGTCACCTCGGTGACCTTCGAGTGGCTGCTCGACACCGTCCACGGCGCCGACTACTTCCGTCGCTGGCACCGGGAGAAGGCGAGCTCGGGTGGGCTGCTCGTGCACAAGTCGACGCACCACCTCGACCTCGTCAACTGGTGGATCGACGACGTGCCCGAGGTGGTCAGCGCGCTCGGCCGGCTCGCCTTCTACGGCGAGGACAGCGCTGCAGCGCGCGGTCTGGGCCCGCGCCCGGCGCTCGGCCGCGACGGGGCGGCCGACGACCCCTTCGCCCTCGACATGGCCGCCGACGAGACCCTGCGCCGCCTGTACCTCGAGGCCGAGGAGGCCGACGGCTACGTCCGCGACCGCGACGTCTTCGGCCCCGGCATCACGATCGAGGACAACCTCGCGGTCCTCGTCGGCTACCGCGGGGGACCCGTGCTCAGCTACTCCCTCAACGCGCACAGCCCGTGGGAGGGCTACAAGGTGGGGATCAACGGCACCCGGGGCCGGCTCGAGCTCGAGGTGGTCGAGCGCACCCACGTCCACCCCGGGTCGGCCGGCAAGATGCTCGGTCCCGACGGCAAGAAGGCGCCCGTGGTCGACCCGAGCGTCACGCACGTCGACGCCGCTGGCGGGGCCCGGGCCTTCGGCTCACGGCTCGTGCTGCAGCAGCACTGGGACGAGGCCCGCGAGCTCCCGATCCCCGAGGGGGTGGGCGCGCACGGCGGCGGCGACGCGATGCTGCTCGACGACGTGTTCCTCGGCGTCGGCGACGACCCGTTGGGCAGGCAGGCGCACTACGTCGACGGGGTCCGCAGCGTGATCGTCGGCATCGCGGCCAACGAGTCGATCCGCACCGGGGAGACCGTGCGGCTGAGCGCTCTCGGTATCGAGCTCGACGCTCCTGACGGGTCCCACGCGGCCAGCGCGGAGCCTGACCACCCGAGCCCCAGCCCCGCAGACCTGCCCGCACCGACGAGAGCCTGACCATGACCCGCACCCTCACTCCCCGCACCGACGGACCTGGCGAGCAGCTCGTCCTCGGCGACGTCCTGCTCCTGCTCCGGACCGGTGACGACGTCGCCGTCACCACCCGAGACCTGCGCCCCGGCACGGGGCTCGTCGACGGCGATCGACGGCTCGAGGTCCTCGACAGCGTCCCGCGCGGCCACAAGATCGCGCTCGCGGACGTCGCCGTCGGTGACCAGGTCCGCAAGTACGGGCAGTCGATCGGTGTCGCGACCCGGCCTGTCGTCGCGGGCCAGCACGTGCACAGCCACAACCTCGGCATGGACCTCGCCGAGCGCGTCCACGAGCTCGCGACGGTGCACCACGAGCTGCCCGTGCCCGCTGGGCCGAGGCCGACCTTCGAGGGGTACCGGCGGGCCGGCGGGAAGGTCGGGACGCGCAACTACATCGGCATCCTCACGTCGGTGAACTGCTCGGCGAGCACGGCACGGATGATCGCCGACCAGTTCCGCGGACCTGTCCTCGACGAGTACGAGCACGTCGACGGGGTCATGGCACTGACGCACGACTCCGGCTGCGGACTGGTGCCCGAGAACGAGGGTGCCAAGATGCTGGTCCGCACCCTCAAGGGCTATGCGGAGCACCCGAACTTCGCGGGGATCCTCGTGGTCGGGCTCGGCTGCGAGATGATCGCCGTCGGGTCGCTGCTCGACGGCCTCGACCTCTCGCCCGACACCGTGGTCCAGCACCTGACCATCCAGGAGTCGGGCGGGGTCCGGGCCACGGTCCGTCAGGGCGTCGCGGCTGTGCGCGCGATGCTCCCGGACGTCGAGAGCCGTCGTCGCGAGACCTGCGACGTCTCCGAGCTGGTGGTGGGCCTCAACTGCGGAGGCTCCGACGGGTACTCCGGGATCACCGCCAACCCGGCGCTCGGGGTCGCCTCCGACCTGCTCGTCTCCTACGGCGCGACGACAGTCCTGGCCGAGACCCCCGAGGTCTTCGGCGCAGAGCACCTGCTGACCCGGCGGGCCGTGACCGAAGAGGTCGGGCGCAAGCTCCTGCGCCGGCTCGACTGGTGGCAGGACTACGCGGCGGCCGGAGGCGGCTCCCTCGACAACAACCCGTCGCCCGGCAACAAGGCGGGTGGGCTGACGACCATCCTCGAGAAGTCCCTCGGGGCCGTCGCCAAGGGCGGTCAGGCCGACCTCGTCGAGGTGTACGAGTACGCGGAGCGCATCACGGCCTCGGGCTTCTGCTTCATGGACACCCCCGGCTACGACCCGGTGTCGGTCACAGGGCTCATCGCGGGCGGGTCGACAGTCGTCTGCTTCACGACAGGGCGGGGCTCTGTGCTCGGCGCCAAGCCGACACCGTCGATCAAGCTCGCGACGAACAGCGAGCTCTACGCCCGCCAGGCCGAGGACATCGACATCAACTGCGGACGCATCGTCGACGGCACCGCGACGCTCGACGAGGTAGGACGCGAGATCTTCGACGAGATCCTCGCTGTCGCCTCGGGCAAGGAGACAGTCTCGGAAGACCTCGACCTCGGCCAGGACGAGTTCATCCCCTGGCAGCTGGGGACGGTGACCTGAGACCCGCCGGGGGCTGAGAGGGTCCGGCCCTCAGCGGCCCGACGACTGGCTTCCGAGGGGCTCCCGGGAATTCTGTGGCGGCCTGCTGGTTATAATGGAGGAACACGGCTCCGGACGATCCGTCGTAGCCCCTTCCTTCACCGATGGTCTCGTGTGAAGCTCATGCACCCCGACGGCAGCTGGTCGAACCAGCACTGCGGGGTGGCACCTCTTCCTCGCGGGCGGCGTGTGGAAGGCACGGTACGACGGCCGAGGGCTGCGGCCCCACGGCTTGATGATGGAGAACACTGATGACTGCGGCAACCTCAGCACGGACCCCGATCACCCCCCAGACCGACGACGGCTTCGTCCTGTCGACGGACGAGGAAGACGCACCAGCACCCACAGTCCTCGCGGCGGGTGCAACTGCTGACCCCGTCAAGGACTACCTGAAGATCATCGGACGCGTCCCGCTGCTCAACGCCGAGCAGGAGATCGAGATCGCGATGCGCATCGAGGCGGGCATGCTCGCCACGCACCTCCTCGAGTCCGGCGAGTACCCCAAGGGCGCGACAAAGCGCGAGCTCGAGGTCATCGCCGCCGACGGCATCCGCGCCAAGAGCCACCTCGTCGAGGCCAACCTGCGCCTGGTGGTGTCGATCGCCAAGAAGTACACGGGCCGCGGTCTGCTCTTCCTCGACCTCATCCAGGAGGGCAACACCGGCCTCATCCGCGCAGTCGAGAAGTTCGACTACGCCAAGGGCTTCAAGTTCTCGACCTACGCCACCTGGTGGATCCGTCAGGCGATCACCCGTGGCATGGCCGACCAGGCCCGCACCATCCGTATCCCGGTGCACATGGTCGAGGTCATCAACAAGGTGTCCCGCGCCCAGCGCCAGATGCTCCAGGACCTCGGCCGCGAGCCCACCCCGGAAGAGCTGGCCCTCGAGCTCGACATGACGCCCGAGAAGGTCCTCGAGGTGCAGAAGCACGGCCGCGAGCCCATCTCGCTGCACACCCCGCTCGGTGAAGAGGGCGGCAGCGAGTTCGGTGACCTCATCGAGGACACCGAGGCCGTGGTCCCCGCGGACGCCGTGAACTTCAGCTTCCTGCAGCAGCAGATCCACGGGATCCTCGACACGCTCTCCGAGCGCGAGGCCGGCGTCATCACCATGCGCTACGGCCTCACGGACGGCCTGCCGAAGACCCTCGACCAGATCGGCCACGTCTACGGCGTGACCCGCGAGCGGATCCGCCAGATCGAGTCCAAGACGATGTCGAAGCTGCGTCACCCGAGCCGCTCGCAGGTGCTGCGCGACTACCTCGACTGACCAGCACGGCTGCTGGGGCTCACGCGCAGCGAGCCAGCACAGCACAGACGAGAAGGGCCCCGACGGACAGGCGGGGCCCTTCTCGCGTCTGCGGCTGGTCTGGTCGCCGGTGAGGGCCTGGTGAATGGAGCCAGCGCGGTCGGTGGGTTGCGTCAGCCTGCCGGGTAGGGGGAGTCGCGTAGCAGCCGCGCCAGGTGCGCGGTGTTGAGGGCGAGCGTCGCCGTCGCCTTCGCGACAGCCTCGGGGACCTCGTCGAGGTCTTTGTAGTCGACGCCCTCCATGGCGCGCCCCACCCAGTAGGTGACGGCGTTCGCGGGGATGGTGAAGCCGACGTCGTCGAGGGCCTGGTACAGCTCGGCGCTCACGTGGTGCGCGCCGTCCTCGTTGCCGACCACGGCCACCGCCGCGACCTTGCCGGAGGTGAGCATCCGCCCTTCCTCGTCGGTCTCGGACAGCTCGGCGTCGAGCCGCTCGAGAGCGCGCTTGGTCACGCTCGACGGCTGACCCATCCAGATGGGCGTCGCGACCACGAGGATGTCGGCCGAGAGGACCTGCTGGCGGACGAGCGGCCACTGGTCGCCGTCGCCCATGTCGACCTCGACCCCCGGGCGGATGTCGTGGTCGGCGAGCCTGACGACCGACCCGACGACCCCGTGCTCGGCGAGGGCGTCGAGGACCTGACGCCCGAGGACCTCGCTGCTCGAGGGCTCGGACGAGGACTTGAGGGACCCGACCAGGACGACTGCGCTCAGTGCTGTGCTCATGTCTCCATGCTCCGCGTGGCTGGGCGGACGTGCGCGCGGTACTCCTGTGGACGAGCCGGTGGCATACCCTGCTCTGCGAGGACTACCGAAGGGGTGCTGGTGCCAGGGCTCGTGCTGTTCGAAGGGCTTCCCGGGTCCGGGAAGAGCACCAGTGCGAGCGAGCTCGCAGGCTGGATGGCGCAGGGTGGCGCGGTGGTCGACCACTGGCCGGAGTCGAGGCCAGACCACCCGGTGGACCTCGACCAGGTGGCGGTGCTGACGGACCGTGACCGCGAACGCCTCGGGGCGGCCGGACCGGGGTGGGACCAGATCCTCTCAGCGGTCGTCGAACCGTCCGACGGCGCGTGGCTCGTCCGCAGTCCCCAGGACCGTGGTCTCCCGAGCGCTCTGGCGGCAGCTCTCCAGGCTCTCGAGGTCTACGACGGCGACATCGACCCCGAGGTGCACGGGAGGGTGCTGCGCGAGAGCTGGCGGCAGTTCGGCGCGGCTGCGCCTCCGGCGGCGACCCAGGTGTGGGAGTGCGTCTTCATCCAGAATCCCGTCTGCGCCTTCGTCGCACGGTTCGACCGCCCGTACGACGAGCTCGCGGACCACGTGCGGTCTCTCGCCGAGACTGTCCTCGATCAGGATCCGGCGCTCGTCTACCTCGATCCTGGTGATCCTGAAGAGGCCTTGCGACGTGCGGCAGCGGAACGCCCTGCCGCATGGCTGGACTTCGTGGTGGCCTATCACACCGAGCAGGGCTACGGTCTCGCCCGCGGACTCCGAGGCTTCGACGGATACGTCGAGTTCATGCGCCACCGACGTGAGCTCGAGCTCACGCTGATCGCTGATCTGCCCATCCCGGTGCACGTCGTGGAGACCTCGACCACGAGCCGCGAGGAGAGCGCAGCGAGCATCCGGGAGTTCGCCCGACGTCATCTCCGTGACACCTCTGTACCGACCGAGGGTGAGGGCGGCGTCCGTCCCGCGGCAGGCTGAGAGGTCCTGGAGGGGGCGGACGACGACCTGAGGGGCATCGTCCGACCCGCCGCAGCTCAGCCGCGCCGCGCGTACGCCGCCTTCGGGAGCGTGTACGCGAGGTCGACGGCAGTCTCCGTCGCCTCGTCGAGGTCGAGACGGTGCTCGACGACCAGTCGCGCGAGGTACCCGGCGTCGACGCGGCGGGACAGGTCGTGACGGGCGGGGATCGAGCAGAACGCCCGGGTGTCGTCGACAAATCCTGTCGTGTTGTAGAAGCCGGCGGTCTCGGTCGAGGTCTCCCGGAAGCGGCGCATGCCGTCGGGCGAGTCGAGGAACCACCACGGTGCCCCGAGGCGCATCGCCGGGTACACACCGGCGAGCGGCGCGAGCTCGCGGGAGTAGACCGTCTCGTCGATGGTGAAGACCACCAGGCGGAAACCCGGGTGGTGCCCGAAGGCCTCGAGCAGGGGGCGCAACGACCGCGTGTACTCCGCCTGCACGGGGATGTCGTAGCCCTTGTCCGCGCCGAAGGTCGCCAGCACAGACCTGTCGTGGTCGCGCAGCACGCCGGGGTGCAGCTGCATGACCAGCCCGTCCTCGGCGGACATCGCCGCCATCTGGAAGAGCATGTGACCGCTGAAGGCCTGCGCCTCGGCGGGGCTCGGGGTGACCCCGCTGAGCGCCAGGTCGAAGATCCTGTGCGCCTCGGCATCGGAGAGCGGTGTGGTGTCGGCGAGCAGGTGGCCGTGGTCGGTCGCCCGCGCCCCCGCCGCGACGAAGGCGGCGCGGCGCTCGCGGAGCGCCTCGAGGTAGGTCGGGTACGACGTGACGTCGAGGCCCGCGGCAGCCGAGAGCAGATCGACGTCGCTGCGCCACCCGGGGCGGTCGAGGTGCAGCAGCGGGTCAGGGCGGAAGGTCGGCACCACGCGCTCGCCCCACCCGGCCGCGGCGAGGTTCGCGTGGTGGGTCAGCGGGCTCCACGCGGGGTCGGTCGAGGCGAGGATCTCGATGTCGAAGCTGTCGAAGAGCGCGCGCGGCCTGAAGGCGTCGCTGCGCAGCGCGGCGTCGAGGTGGTCGTAGATCCTGTCGGCGGACTCCGCCGAGGGTCGCTCGGCGACGCCGAAGACCTCGACGAGCTCGTGCTCCATCCAGTACCGGGTCGGTGTGCCGCGGAACAGGTGCCAGCTCTCGCAGAAGCGACGCCACACGGCACGCGGGTCCTGCTCCGGGGCCACAGTGCTCGCCGGGTCGACGGGGGCGACACCGAGCCTGTCGACGCTCGCACCCTGGGAGACGAGCATCCGCACGAGGTAGTGGTCGGGGACGACCAGCAGCTCGGCGGGGTTGCCGAAGGGCAGGTTCTCGTCGATGGTCTGCGCCTCGACGTGGCCGTGCATCGACACGATCGGCAGGGCACGGGTCTGCTGGTAGATCTCGCGGGCGGCGGCTCGGGTCGACGGTTCGGCCGGGAGCGCGCGGTCGTCGTGGAGCTGCCACGGACGGGCTCCGTCGGGCAGGGCGTAGGCGGTCGTGCTGGGTGTCGCGGTGCTCACGGTCGTCTCCTCGTTGAAACACTCTGTGATCGTTTGCAGGCCATGGTGCCTCGTCGAGAGGCGAAGGTGCAAGGGTGCTGGAGCGTGGATTAATGCTGAGTGATCCGGAGGAAGGGGCTCAGTGGACCTCACCGGGGGCGCGCCGGTTGACAGAAACCTGGAAACGTTTGCAGACTGGAGCGGGCCCTCCTGTGCGATGGTCTGACAAGAGCCCGGCGGCGCCGGGCCACAACCCGGTGATGCCGGGCGGAGACGAGCGACGAGGAGGTCGGCCGATGGCGACGGTGCGTGACGTGGCAGCGCTCGCGGGAGTCTCGATCTCGACGGTCTCCCGTGCGCTCTCCGCGCCGGGCATGGTCTCGGACGCGACGCGCGAGCGGGTCGAGCAGGCTGCGAAGAAGCTCGACTACCGCCCCAACCCGGCCGCCCGGGGTCTCCGGGTCGGCCGGACCACCACCCTCGGGTTGCTCGTCCCCGACCTCGAGAACCCGTTCTTCGCCTCGATCACCAAGGCTGTGCAGAGTCGCGCGCGGACGCACGGCTATGCCGTGCTCGTCGCGGACTCCGACGAAGACGCCGGCCAAGAGCTCGAGCTGGTCTCGATGCTCACCGCGCAGGTCGACGGGCTCGTCCTCGCCTCGCCGCGGTCGTCGGACCTCTCGTTGCTGACCGCTGTCGACGGCCGCCCGGCCGTGCTGCTCAACCGCGAGGTCGAGGGGCTCGCCTCCCTCGTCATCGACAACGCGGGTGGTGTGCGTCAGTCGCTCAGCCACCTCAAGGCCCTCGGGCACCGCAGGGTCGCCGCTGTGAGCGGCCCGGCCGGCTCGTGGTCGGGCGCCGAGCGCCGCCGCGGGATCGAGACCGCGGGCCGTGAGACCGGCGTCGAGGTGGTCGACGTCGGGCACTTCCGTCCGACCTTCTCCGGTGGCGTCGCCGCCGCCGACCTCGTCGTGGCGAGCGGTGCCACCGCCGTGCTGACCTACAACGACCTGCAGGCGCTCGGGCTCGTCGACCGCCTGCGTCACCGCGGGCTCCAGGTCCCGCGCGACCTGTCCGTCGTCGGCTTCGACGACGTCTCGGTCGCGACCCTCGTCTCGCCGGCCCTGACCACGGTGAGCATCCCGCTCGCGGCGCTCGGCCGCGGTGCGGTCGACCGCCTCGTCGAGCAGCTCGACCGCGACACGGGAGAGAGTCGCCAGGACGGCCTGGCAGACCTGGCGGAGGACGAGCCGCCAGCCCGCCCGCGCCTGCCTGTCGAGCTCGTCGTCCGGGGCACGACCGCCGAACCTCGCGCCTGACGGACCTCGCGCCCGACGAATCCTGCATCTGACGGACCAGCCCGCCGCACCACAGCACCGAAGCACCCCCGACCGTGGCCCTCGAGGCACCGCCCGACCGAAGGATCTTCTCGATGACGAGCACCGACCTGACCGACCGCACCCCCACCACGCCCCGCACGTCGCGCAGGCTCAGCCTCGACACCTGCCGCGAGGTCTCACAGCGGCCGGGGGTCACCGGGCCGGCTGTCGACCCGACGGCCGTGACCGTGGGGATCGTGCACCTCGGCATCGGGGCCTTCCACAGGGCGCACCAGGCCGTCTTCACCGAAGACGCCGCCGCAGCCACGGGCGAGACGGGCTGGGGGATCCTCGGGGTGACGCAGCGGTCTGCCACCGTCGTCGAGCAGCTCGTGCCCCAGGACGGTCTCTACGGGGTGCGGACCGTCGGCACGGACTCCTCCTCGCTGCGCGTGATCGGCTCGGTCCGCGGGGTCGCCTTCCCGCGCGAGGAGACGCAGCGCGTGCTCGACGCGATCGCCGCGCCGACCACCCACGTCGTGACCCTCACGGTGACCGAGAAGGGCTACACAGCGGGCCCGGACGGCCGGCTCGACCTCGCTGACGGCGACGTCCGCGCTGACCTCGACGCTCTCGTCGGGGAGATCCGCGGTGCTGCCGCCCTCGCCCGCCAGACCGGCACGGAGGTGCAGGGCGCGGCGACTGCACACGTCGTCGTCGAAGACGCCGTGCCTGCGCGCAGCGCGATCGGGCTGCTGGTCCGCGGTCTCGCGGCCCGAGCCCGCGCCGGCGGCGAGCCTCTCACTGTCCTCACCTGCGACAACCTGCTCGACAACGGGCACGTCCTCGAAGGCCTGGTCGGCCAGGCCCTCGACGCGGCCGCCGGGGTCCCCGGTGCGGACCCCGAGCAGGTCGAGCGCCTGCGGGCGTGGGTGCACGCCTCGGTGACCTTCCCCTGCACCATGGTCGACCGCATCGTCCCGGCTACGACCGAGGACGACCGTGCGGCGGCCGAGGCGGCGACCGGGGTGCGCGACGAGGGTCTGGTCGTCGCGGAGCCCTTCATGCAGTGGGTGATCGAAGACAGGTTCGCCGGCCCCAGGCCGGCCTGGGAGCTCGCCGGAGCCACGCTCACCGACGACGTCGCTCCCTTCGAGCGCGCCAAGCTGCGCATGCTCAACGGCACGCACTCGCTGCTCGCCTACCTCGGGTCGATCGCCGGGCACAGGTTGATCGCCGACGCCGTGGCCGACCCGGCGCTGCTGTCTGCCGCGCGGTCGCTGCTGCTCGACGACGTGATCCCGACCCTGGTCGCCCCGGAAGGTCTCGACCTCGCGGCCTACGCCGAGTCGCTCCTCGAGCGCTTCGCCAACCCCGCGCTCGGCCACACGACGACCCAGGTGGCGATGGACGGCTCGAAGAAGCTGCCCATCCGGTTCCTCGCGACGGCTGCCGACAGGCTCGCGGCAGGCGCCGTGCCCGACGCCGTCGCGCACGGGGTCGCGGGCTGGGTCGTGTTCGTCGCGGCCGGTCGCACCGTGACGGGCGAGCCGCTGCGCCTCGACGACCCGATCGCCGACAAGCTGCGCGCCGCAGCCGCCGAGGTCGCCGCGCCTGACGAGGTCGCCCCGGCCCATGCCGAGGCTCTCGTGCGGCGGATGCTCGCCGTCGAGCAGGTGTTCCCGGCTGAGATCCGTGACCACGCGGGGTTCCGGGACGCCGTGGTCGCGCACGCGGAGCGGCTGCTCGCGGGGTACGCGCAGCACTGACCCAGCAGGTCAGTCGCTGGACGCGGTCTCGGCTGCCAGCGCCTCGACACGCGCCAGGAGCATTGGTCGAGCCTGACGGCGCTTCCGGACGGCCTCGAGCACGGTCCGTCTCTTGGCTCCGACCACCGTGAGGTCCAGCCCCGGGGCGGCGAGCAGCACGTCGTAGAGAGGCTCGAGCTTCTCCTCGGGGAAGTTGCCCAGTGCCGCGAGCGTCGTCAGCGGGGTGTTCCCGCCTCTCGAGAGGGCGTTGACGTCCGCTCCCGCGTCGAGGAGGGTCGTCACCACCTGGGCATCCTGGCGGGCGTCGCGCTGGCCGTGGGGCGCGAGCGCCAGCTGCAGCACGCCTGCCCGCGCTGCTGTGCGGAGCGTGGCGTCGGCTCCGTGGGCGAGCAGCAGCGGCACAAGAGTGGTCCGTACGTCGAGAGAGGAGCTCCGCAGCACGGCGTGCAGCAGGCTGTCGCCGGTCTCGGGGTCGACCGCCGTCGCATCGGCCGGCGTGTACTGCGCGAGGATCTCGTCGAGCGTCTGCCATCTCGCCGTCTGGGTGAGCGGCTCGCCGACGGGCGTCTGGCCCGTCCGGTCGAGGTACGCCATGACGTGCTCGAGCAGCTGGGGACGATAGGTCCGACGGTTCCGCGACCGGTCGAGCACCGACAAGCCCGCCGGGTTGGGGTCGAGGAGCGCGAGCCCCGGTCGCTCGAAGAACGCCTGGTAGTACGGCTCGTGCTGCTCTGGCGAGAGCTTCGGATGGTCGACCACCTCCACGGGGCGGTCCATGCGCCGGCCTGCTACCCGGTTCATGTCGGCCCCGGCGGCGATCAGTCGCCGCACCAGCGGCGGGTCGATCTCGGGATCGCGTGGGTGGCGCCCCAGCAACCCGTGGAGCAGCGTGTACCCGTCCGAGAGTGCGGCGGCGTCAGCGCCGTCGTCGAGCAGCCTGTGCGCGATGAGCGAGCGGGTCGCGGGGTCTGGGTTGTCGATAGCGCTCCAGAGCAGCGGCTTCCGGCGTACTCGGTCGACGCCGCTCGGCCACGTCTCGGGATCGTACGCGTCGAGGAACTCCTCAGCGGTAGCGTCTCCCAGCCAGTACCCCGACACGTCTGCCGTCATCTCGGTCCTGTCTGCTCGAGCGGTCGCCGTCGGGTGCTCAGCGGCTCACCACAGAGGGTAGGCGGTACGCCCGACACGGTCGTGCACTGCCGGGGTCAGTCCTGCGTGGCCTCCCGGGTCTGCACGATGACGACGGTCATCTCGGTGTCGGCCCACGAGGTGTGCTGCTCGCCCTTGGACCACCTGACGGTGGTGCCAGGGCCGACGGGGTGCTCGACGTCGTCGTCGGAGGCGACCCGGCCTCTGCCGGCGAGCACGGCGAAGACCTGGTCCGTGCCGGCCGCGTGCCGGGGGAGGGTGCTGCCCGCGGCGAGAGTCGCGACGTCGATGCGGGTGTGCCCGGTGGTCGTGCCGTCCTGCAGCTGGGTCATGCCGATCCCGGGCGCGTCCTCGAAGAAGGTCGGGGTCTGGGTGGTGATGTCCATGCGAGACCTTAGCGCGTGCACCGGGATCCGGCCGACGAGGCTGACCGTTGACATCCTTCACCCGCTCTGAGAAGGTCGTGCTCGACGACGGCAAGCGCTTCCCGCAGGTCGACGTCTGATTCCGGGGTGTTCACCGACGAACACCCCCGCCGTCTTGAATCGATTCAATCCACGGTGCAGAGAACACCCCGCTCCACCTCCTGCTCGGCAGCAGCGCCGTGCACGCCCGGGACGAAGACACTCGGGTGCAGACGGTGGCGCGGTCCCTGTCGCCCGCGCACAGACGCACGGGCGCCGGAGCTCACCGACCGAGATCCCACAAGCAGGAGACCTCCATGCACAGCACCATCCCCGGGGCACCGACCCCGCGGAGCGGCGGGCCGCAGACGCCCCGTCGCCACCGGAGCAGAGCCCTGAGAGCGGTGGTCGCCGGAGCGGCAGCCGCGTCGACAGCGCTGACAGCGGTCGTCGTCGCCCTCCCCGCCACGGCGGACGACACGATCCCCGGCGCACCCGACACGTCGAGCACCCAGGTCCTCGACGCCGACGTGACCTCGACGCCGGCCCCGCCTGCCTCGAGCGCGGACGTCGCCCCTGACCCCGAGCCGGCAGGAATCGAGGAGACCGCAGCCACAGCCGCGGACGACCCGGCCGACCCCGTCGTGCCCGGTCTCGTAGCCCCCGCGTGGGTGCGCACGGCGCACGTGACCGAGTCGGCCGTGACGCTGCGCTGGGACCAGGTCGCGGGTGCGACGGGCTACGTGCTGACCCGCTCGGGAACCGTGGACGGCACGTACACCGAGGTTGGGCGCACGGGTGAGCGGACCTTCAGCCTCGTCGACCCTGACGCCGACACCGCGACCGTGGGGTACTACCGCGTCGCCGCGACGACAGCCGCTGGTCGTTCGGAGTACTCCGCGGCGACCGCCACCCCCGCGGCGACCCCGGCCGCGCTCCCCGAGGGTGGGGTCCTGCGCCTCGACCTCGGACCCGGCGCCGTCGAGGAGGGCTGGACCGGCCTCGACGCGTCGACCGCCTACACCGCAGAGTCCCGTCTCGGGTTCGTCGACACGGCCCAGGTGACGGGCACCGACAGGGGCGACGACGCGCTCCGCGGCGACTTCGTCACCGTCGGCGACACCGAGCTCGTCGTCGACCTCCCGGCGGGCGACTACACAGTGACCCTCGTGGCCGGTGACCCCACCGGCCCGACGGACATCTCGATCACGGCCGAGACCATCGCCAAGGTGCAGCCGACCACGAAGCCGGCCGGCGAGACCCTCGAGATGTCCTTCGACCTCGCTCTCGTCGACGGCCAGCTCAACCTCGAGCTCGGCGGGACCGCGGCGAACCTCGCGGCCCTGACCATCACCCGCCTCCCGGACCGCGTGGCTGCCGGGACCCCGACGGCCTTCCTCACCGGCGACTCGACGGTCCAGACGTACACCTCTGACTACGCCCCGCAGGCGGGCTGGGGGCAGATGCTCCCGCGGTTCCTCGCCGACGACGTGACCGTCGCGAACCACGCGATCGGTGGACGCAGCACCAAGAACTTCATCAGCCAGGGACGCCTCGACGAGGTGCTGCGGCAGATCGAGCCGGGCGACTACCTGTTCGTGCAGTTCGGCCACAACGACAACTCCTACGGTGTGGACGACCGCTACGCAGCCCCGGCCGACTACGCGGACTACCTGCGGACCTTCGTCGACGGTGCTGTCCAGCGAGGTGCCACCCCGGTCGTCGTCACGCCCGTCTCGCGGCGCGCCGTCGATGCGCAGGGCGCGTTCACGGTCTCCTTCCCCGAGTACGTGCAGGCCGCGACAGACCTGGCCGCGGCTGAGGGCGTGCCGCTCGTCGACCTCTCCAGGCTGAGCCGGGAGTACCTCGACTCGATCGGGGCCGAGGCCGCGAAGTCCGTGTTCCTGCACGTGCCGGCCGGGGTCTACCCGGGCCGCCCGTCCGGGACGACCGACGACACGCACTTCCAGGAGTACGGCGCGATCCAGATGGCGCGCCTCGTCGCGGGGGCCGTCGCAGGGCTCGACATCCCGCTCGCCGGGTCTGTCCTCGAGGTCGAGCCGCCCGCCGCGGTCCCCGCAGCACCCGTCGGGCTCGTCGCGGGCGACGTCTCCAACGCCGGCGCGCTGCTGCGCTGGACACCGGTCGACGGCGCCGACATCTACACGGTGTTCCGCAAGGACGCCGCCGCGGGCGACGACGCCTACGCGCTCGTCGGCTCGTCGACGCTCCCGCAGTCGGCGGTGTCGGGCCTCACCGAGGGCGCGTCCTACGACTTCCGCGTGGTCGCGGTCAACGGCCGGGGTGACTCCGAGCCGTCGGCGCCGGTGCGGGTCACCACCTCCCTCGCGCGCTACAAGTTCGACGTGCAGCTCGCCGGGAACCCGATCATGCCCGGCTACACCGAGCTCAACCAGAACAACCTCTACACACCCGAGAAGGGCGTCGGCTTCCTCGACGTGACAGGGCTCGGGGGCCGCGACCGCGGGACCGGCTACACACCGCCGCCGGACGACCTGCAGCGGGACTTCCTGCTGCCCGGCCCGCAGCACGTCTTCGCGCTCGACGTGCCGAACGGCACCTACGCCGTCAAGACCTACAACGGCGACTGGATCGGCAGCAGCCGGTCGAACGTCGTCATCGAGGGCAAAGACTTCGGGGCGTCGAACGCCGGGGCGGCGTCGGTCTCGCAGAAGACCAGCTCGCCGGTGCTCGTCACCGACGGCCAGCTCAACATCCAGCTCACCGGGGCCTCGTCCCGCCTCAACGGCATCGAGGTGACACCGCTGCTGCTCGCGCCGCAGACTCTCACCCTCGACGACCTGTCGATCGACGGCACGGCGGTCTCCACCTCGCTCTCCTGGCAGCCCGTCGACGTCGCGGTCGCGTACCGCGTCTACCGTCAGGGTGCCAACGAGCAGACGCCGGTGCGCGTGGCGGACCAGCCCGGCACGACGCTGGTCGACACCGGCGCGGCCGTCGGGCAGGTCTACACGTACACGGTCACGGCCGTCGACGCCGCAGGCATGGAGTCTGTCGCGTCGAACGCGCTCGAGGTCGTCACGGTCGACGAGGGCGTCGCCGCGCCGGCCGCACCCACGGGCCTGACCCTCGGCGCCGTCGGCAAGAACGACGTGACCTTCACCTGGGACGCCCAGGACGGCGCGATCGCCTACTCGGTGTACCGCGCGTCCACGGCCGACGGTGACGCAGTCCTCGTCGGCAGCTCGGCGACCGCGACCTTCACCGACACCACGGTCCTCACCACGGTGCCGTACTACTACGAGGTCGCCGCCGTGAACGCGGGCGGCGAGTCCGCACGCTCCGAGCGTCTCGCCTCGACGGCCGGCACCGTCCTCACCCGGCAGGCCGAGCACCTCGACCGCTCGCCCGTCGCCGTGAAGGTCGACGAGGGTGTGTACCTCGGCTGGCGGATGCTCGGGCTCGACCCTGCAGAGATCGGCTTCACAGTCCAGCGCGACGGCACGACGATCACGCCGCGCCCGATCACCACGAGTACCAACTACGTCGACCCTGACGGCACCGCCGAGTCCACCTACACGGTGACGCCGGTCTACGCAGGTCTGCGGTCCGAGCCCACAGCCGAGTTCGGGGTGTGGGCCGACGGCTCGTACGACGTCCCGCTCGACAAGCCGGCCGACGCCTACACGAAGGACGGCCAGCCGTACTCCTACTACGCCGGGGACACGACTGTCGGCGACCTCGACGGCGACGGGGAGTACGAGCTCGTCGTCATGTGGTCGCCGAGCAACGGCAAGGACAACTCGCAGGCTGGTTACACGGGGAACGTCTACGTCGACGCGTACAGGCTCGACGGGACGCGTCTGTGGCGCATCTCGATGGGCCCGAACATCCGCGCCGGTGCGCACTACACGCAGATGGTGGTCTTCGACCTCGACTCTGACGGTCGGGCCGAGATCATGCTCAAGACCGCCGACGGCACCGTCGACGGTGCCGGCACGGTCATCGGCGACCCGGACGCCGACTACCGCAACTCCGGCGGCTACGTCCTCACGGGACCGGAGTTCCTCACGGTCTTCGACGGTGAGACCGGAGCCGCTGTCGACACCGTCGCCTACGACCCGCCGCGCGGCGACGTCGGCGCGTGGGGCGACACCTACGGCAACAGGGTCGACAGGTTCCTCGCCGGGGTCGCGTACCTCGACGGCGAGCACCCGAGCGCGATCTTCAGCCGTGGCTACTACACGCGCACGGTCGTCGCGACGTACGACTTCGACGGCACGTCGCTCACGCAGCGCTGGGTCTTCGACTCCGACGTCGCCGGTGACCAGTACCGCGGGCAGGGCAACCACAACCTGTCGGTCGCCGACGTCGACGGCGACCAGAAGGACGAGATCGTCTTCGGCTCGATGACCCTCGACGACGACGGCACGGTGCTCTACTCGACAGGGCTCGGGCACGGCGACGCGATGCACGTCTCCGACCTGATCCCGTCACGGCCCGGTCTCGAGGTCTTCGCTGTGCACGAGGAGGCCCCGAGCGCGAAGGGCATCGGCGCGACCATGCGCGACGCCGCCACGGGCGAGGTCCTCTGGTCCATGCCCGCCACCCGGGACGTCGGGCGCGGTGCCTCCGCGGACATCGACCCGACGCACGACGGCGCCGAGTCCTGGGCCGTGACCGCCGACGGGGCCTGGGACAGCCGTGCCGGGCAGATGCGCGCCGCCGACGGCACGCTGATCTCGGAGACCATCCCGGCGGCCAACTTCCTCACCTGGTGGGACGGCGACCTCCTCCGGGAGATCACCGACCACGACTTCTCGACGGACACCCGCGTCGGCGTGCCCTCGGTGTCCAAGTGGGACTGGGAGGACCAGCAGACCGTGCGCCTCGAGACCTTCGAGGGGACCCGGACGAACAACGACACCAAGGGCAACCCCGCCCTCCAGGCGGACCTCTTCGGCGACTGGCGCGAAGAGCTCGTGTACCGCACGGACGACTCGTCGGCGCTGCGCGTCTTCACGACGACCGACGTCACCGAGCACCGCCTGCGCACCCTCATGCACGACCCCGTCTACAGGCTCGGGGTCGCGTGGCAGAACGTGTCGTACAACCAGCCCCCGCACACGAGCTATCTCCTCGGGGAGGGGATGGAGACACCTGCGGCACCGTCGATCGTCTATACGGGGCACGACGGGTCGGGCGTCGTCACCTCGCCGGCAGGACCGCCCGTGCCGGTGGACGAGTCTGCGCTGCTGCCCGGCCTCGAGGGTCTCGTCACGGTGCCGGGCGGAGAGCACTCGCCGGGCGACACCGTGCCGGTGACGCTCGTGGACGACTCGCGGACCGGTGAGTGGATGTCGGTGTGGCTGCGCTCCGACCCTGTGCTGCTGGGTGACTGGCAGCAGGTGTCCGACGCGTCCACGCTCACCGCGGTGATCCCGCTCGACGCCGCGCCGGGGGAGCACAGGATCGTGGTCCAGGCCGGCAGCGACGAGGTGGTCGGCTGGACCGCCCTGCTCGTCGCCGCCGAGACCGACCCGGGGACCGGCCCCGGGACCGACCCCGACCCGGGGACAGCTCCTGACCCGGGGACCGACCCCGGAGCCGGACCCGAGACAGGTGGTGCCGCCCCGGGCACCGGACCCGGTGCAGGCTCGGGGACGGGCGGTGCCGCAGGCTCCGGCTCGACGGTCGGGACCGGCTCTGGCACGAGCCCCGGTGCGCTCAGCGCGACGGGCGCCGAGATCGGCGTCGCCGTCGGTGCGGGAGTGCTCCTGCTGCTCGCCGGCGCCGTGCTGCTCGTCGTCCGCCGCCGGCGTGGCCAGACCGGCACGACAGGTCTGGTCTGACCTCGGACGTGGTGCTGCGCAGTCCCTCGCCGCCCGGGTGCCTCACGCACCCGGGCGGCGAGGGCGTGCGCCCAGGCCCCCGACCTGCCAAGGTGAGCAGATGACGGTCAACCTCAGCCCGCTGGGTCTCGGGACCTCCCAGCTCGGGAACCTCTACCGCGAGACGACGGACGCCGAGGCCTCCGGCGCGGTCGATACAGCGTGGGACGGCGGCGTGCGGTACTTCGACACCGCCCCCGCCTACGGTCGGGGCCTCTCCGAGCGACGCCTCGGCGCGCTCCTCGCCGAGCGGCCCCGGGACGAGTACGTGCTCTCGACCAAGGTCGGCCGCAGGCTCGTCCCCTCGCCCGAGACCGCCGACGAGCGCGACCCCATGTTCGACGTCCCCGCAGACCACAGGCTCGAGGACGACCTCAGCCGCGACGGCATCCGCCGGTCTCTGCACGAGAGCCTCGACCGTCTGGGGCTCGACCGCGTGGACGTGCTCTACCTCCACGACCCGGACGACCACGAAGAGCAGGCGCTGACGACCGCCATCCCCGCGATGATCGAGCTGCGCGAGGAGGGTCTGGTCCGCGCCGTCGGGGCGGGGATGAACCAGACGGCGATGCTCACCCGCTTCGTCGAGGAGACCGACATCGACCTCGTGCTGTGCGCGGGACGCTACACGCTGCTCGAGCAGGGCGCGCTCGCGGACCTGCTGCCAGCCGCGCTCGCCCACGACGTGGGTGTCGTGATCGGTGGGGTGTTCAACTCTGGGCTGCTGGCCCGTCCGCGCCCGCCCGAGGGCGCGCTCTACAACTACTCCGAGGCCCCGGCACCGCTGCTCGAGCGCGCCCGCAAGATCGCCGACGCCTGCGAGCGCCACGGCGTGACGCTGCCCGCCGCGGCCCTCGCCTTCGTCCGGGCGCACCCCGCTGTCGTCTCGACGGTGGTCGGAGCGCGGGGTGCAGACCAGGTCTCGGCCTTCCTCGAGGCATCGCGGACCCCCGTGCCTGTCGAGCTGTGGGCGGAGCTGCGCGAGGCGTGGTTGCTCGACCCGATGGCCCCGGTGCCGCACGCGAGCCTGCCGGACATCAGCATCTGAGAGGTCGCTACCCTGGTCAGGGCCGCACCGTCGCGGTCCTGACCAGTCCCGTGATCACAGGAGATCCGTAGTGACCGAGCACCCCACCGCCCCCTCGTCCAGCCCTGCCGATCCAGCCGGCGAGCCCGCCCGTCCTCTCGTGCTCGTCTACGACCGGCCGGCGACGCGCTGGACCGAGGCGCTGCCCGTCGGCAACGGGCGGCTGGGGGCGATGTGCTTCGGCGGGACCACGAGCGACAGGGTCCAGGTCAACGACGACACCTGCTGGTCGGGGTCACCTGCGACCGTCGCGGGGCGGAGCCTGATCGCGGTGGGGGAGGGACCGCGGATCCTCGACGACGCGCGCGCCGCACTGGCAGCGGGTGACGTCCGCGCTGCGGAGCGTGCCGTCCAGAGGCTCCAGCACGGGCACTCGCAGGCGTACCAGCCTCTGGTCGACCTGATCGTGCAGGAGGTCGGGCCGGGGGAGGAGGTGCGAGCTGCCGAGGCCGCGACGCCACCGGGGTATGCGCGGTCCCTCGACCTGCGGACTGCGGTGGCCAGCCACACCTGGTCGAGCGCAGGCACGACGATCGTCCAGGAGACGTGGTCCAGTGCGCCGCACCAGGTCCTCGTCGTCGACAGGCGGGCCACCACCGGGTCGCTGCCGGCCCTGCGTGTCTCGCTCGTCTCCCCGCACCCGACCCTCGACGTCCAGGGCACGCCGACGGGCCTCGCCGCCACCGTCCGCATGCCCTCGGACGTCGTCCCCGACCACGAGCCTGCCGACGAGCACGTGCACTACGACCCGACCCCGGGCGCAGCGGTGACCGCAGCGGTCCACGTCGCGATCCACACCGACGGGATCGTCGGTGACGGCGGACCCTCGGCGACGGCCGACGCCGTCGAGGTCGTCGGTGCCACCTATCTCACCCTCGTGCTCGGGACCGAGACAGACCTCGTCGACGCCGCAACCGCGCCGCACGGCGACCTCGACGCGCTCCGGGCTGCTGTCGCCCGACGGACCTCGGCGGTCGTCGACCAGATCGTCGCCGACGGGCTCCCCGCGCTGCGCGCCGCCCACGTCGCCGCCCACGCAGATCTCTTCGACCGGGTAGAGCTCGACCTCGGGCCTGACCCTGAGGGGATCGCGACGACCCCGGAGCGGCTCGCCCGGCACGCTGGTGGCGCTCCCGACCCGGCGCTCGCGGCCCTCCAGGCGCAGTACGGGCGCTATCTGATGATCGCCGGTTCGCGGCCAGGCACGCGGCCGCTGACCCTCCAGGGGATCTGGAACGAGTCCGTGGTCCCGCCGTGGAGCAGCAATTACACGACCAACATCAACACCGAGATGAACTACTGGCTCACCGGTCCAGGCGCCCTCGACGAGTGCCACGAACCGCTCACCACCTGGCTGGGCGACCTCGCGCGGACCGGGCGCGCCACGGCGCGCGACCTCTACGGTCTCCCCGGGTGGGCCGCGCACCACAACTCGGACGTGTGGGGATTCTCGCTCCCCGCGGGCGACGGCGCCTCTGACCCGTCGTGGACGGCGTGGCCGCTCGGTGGCGTGTGGCTCGCGACGCACCTGTGGGACCGCTACGACTGGTCGCGCGACCTCGGTGTCTTGGCCGACGCCTGGCCGCTGCTCCGCGGGGCTGCCGACTTCGCCCTGGCGTGGCTCGTGGAGCAGCCCGACGGGACCCTCGGCACCTCACCGGCGACCTCGCCGGAGAACCGCTTCGTGGCGCCCGACGGGCAGCCCGCCGCTGTGAGCGTCTCGACCACCTCCGACCTGGTGATGATCCGCGAGCTCCTGGAGCGCTGCCTCGACGCGGCCGAGGTGCTCGTCGGTGCGGGCACCGTGGTCCCTGAGGGCTCGCCGGATCCTGACGACGCCGACTGGCAGGCAGCGGCCCGCGCAGCCCTCGACCGTCTCCCTGGTGAACGCGTGCTCCCCGACGGGCGCCTGGCCGAGTGGTCCACGGACGTCGTCGACGCGGAGCCCGAGCACCGGCACCAGTCGCACCTCGTCGGTGTCTTCCCCGGCAGCCGGATCGACCCGCGGTCCGAGCCGGAGCTGGCCGCCGCTGCCCTGACGACGCTCGACGCCCGCGGCCCGGACTCGACGGGGTGGTCGCTCGCGTGGCGGCTCTCCTTGCGTGCCCGGCTCGGCGACGCCGTCGGGGCCAGGGCTGCACTCGACGCCTTCTTGCGGCCGACCGCCGACGGCGCACGTCCTGACGAGCTCGTCGCACCGCTCGACGACGACCGACCGGGTGCCGGCTCCGGTGTGTACCCGAACCTCTTCTGCGCGCACCCGCCGTTCCAGGTCGACGGGAACCTCGGGTTCACGGCGGGGGTCGTCGAGATGATCGTGCAGTCGCACCGGACGACGTCGGAGCGGACCGTCGTGGACCTGCTGGCGACGCTCCCGGCCGGGTGGCAGGACGGCTCGGCCCGTGGGCTCGGTGCCCGGGGAGCCGTGACCGTCGACGTCACGTGGCGCGACGGAGAGGTGACTGGACTGGCGCTGCGCGGACCTGTAGGCCGGTCGGTCGAGGTCAGCCTGCCGGTGGGCGGGGGACGGCGGAGCTTGGCTGTCGTCCTTGACGACGGGACATGGGACGGGGCGGGCGAGCTCGCCTGAGCGCGATCACGACGTCACTCTGTCGCGACCATGGTGCCGCGGTCGTCGCAGGACCGCGCTCGCTGTTCGCAGGTCGCGCAACACTGCAGAGCTATCGTCTGTCGGCTCAGCCAAGACCGCCGGCGAAAGGATCCACGCGTCTCCACGCCTGGCCGAGTCCCACCGCTCGCCGAAGCTCGACCAGCTTGTCTGCGGCGGTGTAGGCGCGACCCCTCTTCTCCCCGCTCGCAGTGAGCAGCCCCGCCTGAGAGAGTCTCGTGAGGTCACGTGTCGCTGTCTGGAGGCTGATCTCGGTGCCTACCTCCGCGAGCGAGGTGATGTAGCGCCCACGAGTGACGGTCGCCCCGAACAGAGCGTCATAGAGAGGCTCCATCGCGCGATCGTCGACGCCGGCACCTTCGAGGAGCTCACCGAGTGCTGCGTACGCCTCGCTCGCGGCAGTGATCCGCGCGGCGCGCTCTCTCGCCTGGTTGTAGTGGGCCGTGAGGATGAAGCGGACCCAGGGTCGTACCTGCTCGGGTGTGGCTGACCTCGGGTCCCATCCGCCGTGTCCCACGGTGGCGAGCACGTCGTAGTAGGCCTGTGTGTTGCGCCCGAGGTACTCCTCGATAGAGAGGAACACCGGGGAGATGGCACCGTCTGCGGCAAGGACCAGCGACTGCAGCACACGGGCCATGCGTCCGTTGCCGTCCCTGAACGGGTGGACGAGCACGAAGTTCAGGTGCGCCATCGCGGCGTCGATGATGCTGTCGCCGCTCGTGTCGATGGTGCGCGTCAGCTCATCCATCAGTGCGGGCACGTCGTCCGCCTCGGCGCCTTCATGGACGATGTCACCGGTGGACTCTTGCTGGACGAATACCGGGCCCTTGCGGTAGCGACCGGGCCGCTTGGTGAGGTCGTAGGACGTCACCATGTAGTGCAGGCTCCGGATGAGAGTCGGATCGACGACGACAGGTTCCTGAGCGAGCTCGAGGACGTAGGTCATCGCCAGCTGGTACCCGGCGAGTGCCCGCTCGGTCTCCTCGTCGACGGCCGCGGGCTTCTCCCCCTGAGCGATCGCGGCCACGTCGTCGACGCTCGCGTTGATCCCCTCGATGCTGTTCGAACCCTGCACGTTGCGCGCCAGCGTCATCCGCCGGAGCGGGGCGGTCCACCGTCGGGTCTGACCCACCTGGTGCTTGAGGGTCTCGCTCAGGCCCTGGATCGCTTCGCGAACCTCTAGCTCGCTGTCGGTGAGCTCTGGGGCCTGGTACATGTCCACGTGATCCTCCGCATGACGATTAATTAGCATCATACCATCGCCCTTGAAGGTCGTGCGGGCCAGTCAACATCAGATCTGGCCTGGTGGTCACGGTGGCTCGGCGTCTGTCGAGCCTCCAAAAGCTTGCTCCTCGCTAGTCGAGCTCGGCGGCGTCGCGCCCCCCGCGCCCCCGCAGCGCGAGCGCCACGACACCCGTCCCCACCAGAGCGCACACCCCCGTGAGCACCAGCCCGCCCCGCACCCCGAGATGCTCGGTGAACGCCCCCTGGATCAGGCCACCAGCAGCGTGCCCGCCGAGCAGCAGCGGCATGTAGAAGGCCATGACGCGACCCCGGACCTTCGGTGCGGCGCTCAGCTGGACGTAGGTCGCGGCGCTCGTGAGGAAGAACATCGTCGCGGCACCGATCACCGCGAGCATCACGAGGAACGCTGCATGGTTCGGCGAGAGCGCGCCGAGGCCCTCGGCGACCGCGAAGATGCTGGCCCCGAGCACGACGGTGCGGACCCGGAGCGCGCGCAGGCGCGCGGCCGCCACGGCGCCGACGAGCCCGCCCACCGCGCTCACCGAGTTGTACAGGCCGAAGCCGCCCGACCCCGTCTGCCACTCGAAGTCCGCGAAGGCCGCGAGGACCACCGGGCCGTTCATGCCGAAGGCGCCCATGAGGCCTGCGAGCAGCACCACCCACAGCAGGCGCGGGCGGTCGAGGATGTACCGGGCTCCCTCGCGGAGCTGACCCTTGGCGCGCGCCACGACGGGCACCCGCATCATCTCGCGTGTCCGCATGAGTGCGAAGAGCGCGACGACCACCAGGCACAGCACAGCGTTCGCCGCGAAGGCCCAGCCCTGGCCCACCTGGTGGATGAGCACACCGGCCACGGCCGGACCGACCATGCCGCTCAGCTGGTTGAGGGCGTTGTTGGTGCTGATCGCCGAGCGCAGCATGCTGTCACCGACGAGCTCGTTGACGAGCACCTGCCGGGCCGGCTGGTCGATCACCGCCACGCAGCCGAGCAAGAACGCGAAGCCGTAGAGCAGCGGCACGGTGACCAGCCCGGCGATGGTCAGGCTCGCGAGCACGGCGGCCAGGACGGCCGCGGTCCCCTGGGCGCCCATCACCAGGCGTCGCTTGTCGTGCCTGTCGGCGATGACGCCGCCCATCGGCCCGAAGGCCAGCAGCGGCAGGAACTGCAGCGCCACCACGATGCCGACGGCGGCAGGGCTCTGGGTCAGCTGGAGCACGAGCCAGTCCTGCGAGAGGCGCAGCATCCACACGCCGGTACCGCCGCTGAGCTGCGCGACGAGGAACAGCCTGTAGTTGTGGTTGCGCAGCAGGCTCGCCGTCGGCTTGGTCGCCGGAGCCGGAGCCGGAGCCGGAGCCGGAGCCGGGACGGGTTGCGGTGCGGGTGCGGGTGCCTGTCCGGAGAGGTTCTCGGGAGTGCTCGGTCGGGGGTCGAGCGGATCTGTCACAGAGACGCCTTTGTCTGAATGGATTCAACCCCATCAAGGCTACCGGGCCTCAAAAGTCCTGCCCGGTGGCCGTCCGGCGCGTAGTCCGGATCGCGAGGATCGGCCGGTTTCGCAGTCGCCGCGCCGGAAAGGGCTTGCCCGAGTGACCCGGGCCACTGTATTGTAACGATTCACTTCACGGTTGGATGCAGTGGGCGGCCCGGGCAACGATGACAGGGCGCTCTTCCACCCCATGAGCAAGGAGGCTCAGATGTCGATCAAGCGATCAGCCCTCAAGGGCATCGCCGTCGCCGCGGTGGCGTCGTTCGCACTCACCGCGTGCGGTGGGGGAGGGAGCGAAGCCGCTCCGAGCGAGACCCTCAACACCGAGGAAGACGTCACGATCGTCTTCAACTGGTGGGGCAACGACGACCGCGCGGACAAGTACGAAGAGGCGATCGACCTCTTCGAGAAGGAATACCCGAACATCACCGTCCAGACCGGCTTCCAGGCCTGGGACGACTACTGGTCCTCGCGCAACACCGAGGCCGCGGGCTCCTCGCTCCCCGACGTCATGCAGATGGACCTGTCCTACCTGCGCCAGTACGGCTCGACCAACCAGCTGCTCAACCTCGACGGCCAGATCGGCACGGCGCTCGACGTCGACGGACTCGACAGCAGCCTCCTCGACGCAGGCAAGCTCGACGGCTCGCAGTACGGCATCGCGACCTCGTCGAACACCCTCGCCATGTTCTACAACCCTGACCTGCTCGAGCAGGTCGGCGTCGAGCCTCTCGAGCCGGACTACACCTGGGACGACCTCAACACCTTCATCGCCGACGTCTCCGCCGCCGGCGCCAGCATGGACCCGGTGATCTACGGCTCGGTCGACTACACAGGCACCTTCTGGTTCTTCCTCCAGTGGCTCGTGCAGCAGGGCATCGAGCCCTTCACCGAGGACGGCCAGCTCAACTTCACGCGTGAAGACATGGCCGAGTGGCTCAACACCGCCGAGCCGATCCGCACTCCGGTCGACGCCACCTACCCGATCGCGCGCGGCACGCAGCTGCTCCCGCTCGGTGGCTTCACGGTCAACGAGACGGCCTCCGAGATGAGCTGGGACAACTTCCTCGCCGGCTACTCCGCAGACTCCGGCAGCGACAACCTCCAGATGCTCCCGATCCCGTCGAACGCCGACGGCGAGAAGAAGATGTTCCTCAAGCCGTCCATGCTGCTCTCGGCCTCGGCCAACTCCGAGCACCCGGCCGCAGCCGCGACCCTCATCGACTTCCTCATCAACGACCCCGAGGTCGGCCGGATCTTCGGCACCTCCAAGGGTGTGCCGGCCGTCCAGGCCCAGCGTGACGCGATGGTGCTCGAAGAGGGCTCGGTCGACGCCCGCGTCGTCGCCTACGAAGAGTCTGTCGCGGAGTTCGCGACCGAGGCTGCCCCGCTGCCCGTCCAGGGCTTCGGCACCATCGAGGCCGAGTTCAAGCGTCTCGGCGAAGAGTTCGCGTACCGCAACATCACGGTCGACCAGTTCGTCGACCAGTGGTTCAGCGAGGCGGAGATGTCCGTCGGTCAGGGATGACCGACGCACAGCCCCTCGTGTAGTCGCGGGGGTCGCGCCGAGACCGGCCGGCCCCCGCACCTGACGAACAGCACCCCCTCACCGAACGGATTCCACCGTGTCCCTCACTGCCGAGGCGACCGGGAACCGGACTGCTCCACCGACCAAGGGCTCGCAGGCGCGACGCTCTCGGAGAGCAGCCGAGACCCGCGCCGGTTACGCCTTCCTCACCCCCTGGTTGCTGGGCTTCCTGCTGCTGACCGCAGGCCCGATGCTCGCGTCGCTCTACCTGGCCTTCACGAACTACAACCTGTTCAGCGCGCCTGAGTGGATCGGGTTCGACAACTTCACGCGGATGTTCTCCGACCCCCAGTACCTCCAGTCGGTCAAGGTGACGAGCATCTACGTGCTCGTCGGGACACCCATCAAGCTCGCCGCGGCCCTGGCTGTCGCGATGCTCCTCAACACCAAGCGCCGCGGGCAGGGCGCCTACAGGTCGATCTTCTACGCCCCCTCGCTCATCGGTGCGAGCGTGTCGATCGCCATCGTGTGGAAGGCCATGTTCATCGACGACGGCGTCGTCGACCAGATCGGCCAGGTCTTCGGGCGCGAGCCCGGCGGCTGGGTCGGCAACCCGAGCATGACCATGCCGATGATGGTCCTGCTGACCGTCTGGCAGTTCGGTGCCCCGATGGTGATCTTCCTCGCGGGCCTCAAGCAGGTCCCCAACGAGCTCTACGAGGCCGCCGAGATGGACGGCGCCGGCTCGGTGCGCAAGTTCCTGCGCATCACGCTGCCGATGCTCTCGCCCGTGCTGTTCTTCAACCTGCTGCTCGAGACCATCCACTCGTTCCAGATCTTCGGCTCGGCCTTCATCATCTCGGGCGGGACCGGCGGACCGGCCGGCTCGACGCTCTTCTACACGCTGTACCTCTACCGACGCGGCTTCGTCGACTTCCAGATGGGCTACGCCGCGGCGATGGCCTGGGTCCTCGTGCTCGTGGTCGGCATCATCACCTTCATCTTCTTCAAGACGTCGAAGTCGTGGGTCCACTACTCAGGGGAGACAAAATGACCTCCGTCCTGCAGAAGCACGTCGCGACGCCCGACGACCGTCCCGACGACCTCGACCGCAGCGCCGAGCTGCGCCGCGAGGCCCGGAAGAAGTCGCTCGTCAAGGCGACGATCTTCCACGTGCTCGTCCTCGCCGTGGCCGCGGTGATCCTCTACCCGGCCCTGTGGATGCTCATGTCCTCGCTCAAGCCGTCCAACGAGATCGTCGGCAACATCAGCCTCATCCCGGAGAACGCGTCCTTCGCGAACTTCACCAAGGCTCTCGGCGGGATCGGCGGGGTGTCCTTCTGGACGTTCTTCGGCAACTCGCTGTTCCTCGCGGTGATGTCCGTGATCGGCGTCATCCTGTCCGCGACGATCACCGCCTACGCCTTCGCGCGGATCGAGTTCCCGGGCCGCAAGGTGTGGTTCTCGCTCATGATCGCGACGCTCCTGCTGCCGTTCCACGTGGTGATCATCCCGCAGTACATCATGTTCAACGAGCTCGGCCTGGTGAACACCTTCGTCCCGCTGCTCATCGGCAAGTTCCTCGCCGCCGAGGCGTTCTTCGTGTTCCTCATGGTCCAGTTCATGCGCAACCTGCCGCGCGAGCTCGACGAGGCCGCACGGATCGACGGGGCCGGTCACGTGCGGATCTTCCGCTCGATCATGCTGCCCCTCATGAAGCCCCCGGTGATGACGGCGTCGATCTTCGCCTTCATCTGGAGCTGGAACGACTTCTTCGGTCCGCTGCTCTACCTCAAGAAGCCCGACCTCTTCTCGCTCCCTGTCGCGCTGCGCATCTACGTCGACCAGACGACCACCTCGGACTACGGCGCACAGATGGCGATGGCTGTCCTCGCGCTGGTCCCCGTGCTGCTGTTCTTCATCATCTTCCAGAGGTTCATCGTCGAGGGTGTCTCGACCCAGGGCCTGAAGGGCTGAGGCGATGTCCAGCACAGCAGTCCGCGGCACCACCCGCCCCGCCGACAGGTCCGCAGGTCGGCGGGGCGGGCCGGCAGGTCCCTCAGGCCCCTCGCGCACCGAGCGCAGCGCCGCCCGTCGCCGTCGGTGGGGGTGGGGGCAGAAGGGCGCAGTCCCGGGGTCCTTCGGAAAGTTCGCGCTCTTCGCCGAGGTCATGCTCACGGGTGTGTACGTCGCGGTCCTGAGCATCCCGGTGGTCACGGCGCTGCCGGCGCTGACCGCGGGGGTGCGGCACCTGCGACGGTTCCTCGCGGGGGAGAGCGACTCCGTCTCGGCGGTGTGGGCCGACGTCCGCGCCGCGTGCTCCGGGGTGTGGCTCGTCGCGGTGGGTTCGCTCGTCGCGCTGTTCCTCGTGGTCCTCAACCTCTGGGCCGTGTCGACAGGAGCCCTGCCCGGCGGGGCCGTGGTCGGTGTGGTGACAGCGGCCTTCGGGGTGGTGCTCGTCGTCGGCCTGCTGCGCGCCGCTGGCCAGTGGCAGCCCGGTGCCCGGTGGACGACGCTCCTCGTCTCCGGGGTGCGGGGCATCGCGGCCGACGCGGCCGGGTCTGCCTTCTTGCTCTCGGGTGTGCTCATGGCCGGGGTGCTCGTCTGGATGCTCAAGCCGCTCGGGCTCGTGGTCGGCGGGCTCGTCGCCTTCGCCGTCGTGAGTGTCGCGCAGCGCGCGGAGCGGCAGCAGCCGTAGCGCCGAGCTGCGTCTGGACCGACCTGCGGTGACGCCGCAGGACGGAGGCCGTCTCGTCCTCGAGGAGGAGGAGGCGGCCTCCCGCATCTCCGTCGCCGGCAGGTACCGGGCCCCACCCCTCTCTCCGTAGCGTCGACGTCAGGCAGGCCGGACCTCCCAGGGGCAGCCGGCCGACGACGACGGGAGAGACATGATCCAGGTAGAGGCGCTGACCAAGCGCTACGGGACGACGACAGCCGTCGACGGGCTGAGCTTCTCAGCCCTCCCCGGCACGGTGACAGGGTTCCTCGGGCCCAACGGGGCCGGGAAGTCCACGACCATGCGGCTGATCGTCGGGCTCGAGCGCCCGACCTCGGGGACCGCGACGGTCGACGGCCACAGGTACGCCGACCTCCACGCACCGCTGCACTCGGTCGGGGTCATGCTCGACGCCCGCTCGGTGCACCCCGGCCGCACCGCGTACCGACACCTGCTGGCCCACGCCCGCACCCACGGCATCAGCACGAGCCGGGTCCGGGAGGTCATCGAGATGACCGGGCTCGAGTCTGTCGCCCGTCGGCGTGCCGGGACCTTCTCCCTCGGCATGGGGCAGCGCCTCGGGATCGCCACAGCCCTGCTGGGCGACCCGCAGACCCTCATCCTCGACGAGCCGGTCAACGGGCTCGACCCTGACGGTGTGCTGTGGGTCCGTCGTCTGGTCCGTGACCTCGCGGCCGAGGGGCGGACCGTGCTGCTCTCGTCCCACCTCATGCACGAGCTCGCGCTCTGCGCGGACAGGGTGGTCATCATCGGCAAGGGCCGTCTGCTGGCCGACGCCCCGGTCCAGGAGATCGTCGACAGGTCGGCGGGCGGGTCCCTCGAAGACGCGTACCTCGAGCTCACCGCAGGTTCGGTCGAGTACCGCGGGCGGGCCGCAGACGGAACCTCCGCGTCGGGAGGCCCGCGATGAGCGCCGCGTCGGCCTCAGCGGCCTCGGCGCAGAGCGCCACCCGTGCCCCCGCCGCGACGACCCGTCGCGGACCGACCCTCCCCAGGCTCGTCGCGTCCGAGTGGACCAAGCTTGTCAGCCTGCGCTCGACCCTGTGGACCGCTGCGGTCACGGTCGCTGTCGCCTTCACCGTCACGTACCTGTCCGCGAACGCGTCCTCGGGCGACCCCGGGTTCGACCCCGCGCGCTCGCTGCCCGACGGCGTCGCGCTGTCCCAGCTCGGCACGCTCGTCCTCGGGGTCCTCGCCGGGACCGCGGACTTCCGGACCGGTGCCTTCAGGTCGACCTTCACAGCGGCCCCGCGCCGCGGCCGGGTGCTTGCCGCGCGGACCCTCGCCACGGCAGGCGTCGGTGCTGTGGTCGCCCTGCTCGCCGTCGTCGCGACTGTGCTCGGCGTCGTGCCCGCCGCCCGCTCCCGGGACATGTCCGTCGACCTCGCCGGCGGGTCTGCCCCTCAGGTACTCCTCGGATCCTGGCTGATGCTCCTCGGCATGGCGCTGCTCGGCCTGGGTATCGGGTCCCTGCTGCGGCGCACGGTCCCCGCGATGGTCGCGGCGCTCGCCCTCGTGTTCGTCCTGCCCGTCGGCATCAGCCTCGGTGCCGAGATGGCCATGTCCCCGACCGAGATGATGGCGGAGAGCCCCGCCGGGCCAGCGAGCCTCGACCCTGTGAGCACCGTGACCGCCTTCCTGCCCGGCGACGCCGCCTTCCGCATGACCACCACGGCCGACGACGGCGGCGTCGACGGCGCGCCCGACCTCGGACCATGGGGTGGCGGCCTCGTCTTCGCCGCCTGGATCGTGCTGCCGCTCGCCGGAGCCACCCTGCGCCTGCGCACCCGGGACGTCACGTGACGACGCAGACGGCCGACCGCCGGGCCGTGACCCTGCCCCGGGTGCTCGCCTCGGAGTGGACCAAGACCGCCGGGCTCGCCTCGACGCTGTGGGTGCCGATCACGACGGTCGTCGTCGCCCTGGCGATCCCGCTCGGCCTGACCATGTTCGCCCGACCCGGTGACGGCACCACCGCCGCCGGTCTGGTGGTCTCCGGGGTGGTCCTCGCCCAGCTCGGCACCCTCGTCCTCGGGGTCCTCGTCGGCACCTCCGACCACGCCACCTCGACCGCCGCCACCACGTACACCGCGGTCCCGCGGCGCCTGCCGGTGCTCGTCGCACAGGTGGTCCTCACCACGGCTCTCGCGCTGGTCACGGCAGTCGTCGCCCTCGGTGCGGCCGTCCTCGTCACGGGCCCGGGCCGGCAGGCGGCGGGGCTCAGCCTCGACCTCGCCGCAGACGACGGCACGGCCAGGGCCTTCGTGGGCTACGTCATCTACCTCACGGCTGTCGCGCTGCTCGGCCTCGGGCTCGGTGCGGTCCTGCGCCGGCCGGCCGGTGCTCTCGTCACGGGGGTGGCTGTGCTCGTGGTCCTCGACCAGGTGCTCGCGGCCAACCCCGGACGGGTCACCGACACTGTGCGGGTCTTGCTGCCGGGCGTCGGGACCCGGCTCGTCGAGACCGACGCCCGGCTGGCGCTGACCGAGTCTGCGAGCCTCGGCCCGCACCTCGGGGCCTGGGGTGCGGGGCTGGTGCTGGCCGCCTGGGTGGTCGGGCTGCTCGTCGCCGCGGCTGTCAGGCTCTGGCGCGGAGACGTCACGTGACCGGCCGCGTGCACGACGACGTCGCCGGCCCGGAGACGCCTGCTGGCCGTCCCGCCCAGCCCGCACCCCCACACGCGGTACCGCCCCGACCACTGAGCCCCCGGGACCACCTGGGTGGTGAGAGAGTAGACGCCATGCCTGCCACGAGCCCCGCAGCACCGCTCCCCGGTGCTGGCTACGCGGCACCCCCGGCCGCGACGACCCGGCGTCGCCCGGGTCCGGCGCCGCGCCGCCGGGACGGGCACCACCGGTGGATCGTCCAGACCGTGCTCGGAGCCCTCGTCGTGCTCCTCGGGGTGGTCACCTCCGCCCTCGCCCACTCGACGGTCCAGGGCATCGTCGCCCTCGGGATGTTCCCCGAGGGCACCGACAGGCTGCAGACCGTCCCCCAGACCTGGGTCGGCGGCGCCGTCCTCGGGGCGCTCGTGCTCGTCGCGCTGCGCACCCGGCCGCTCCTGGCCGTCGGGATCCTCGTCGGGCTCTCCCTCGTGTCCCTCGCGGCCGAGGGGGTCCTCGGCATCCTCGGGCTGTGCGTCGCGGTGGCCCTGTACGCGGTCGCGAGCACCCGGCCTGCCCTCGTCACGTGGTCTGCCTTCCTCGCCGCGGCCGTGGTGCTCACGGCGGCGATCTGGCGGTGGCAGGTCATCGGTGTGGGGGAGATGTTCGTCTGGGGCACCTATCAGCGCCCCGCAGGCACCGAGCCCTTCCACCAGCTGATCGAGCCGGAGTTCTCCTCCGGGCGGCGTGCCGCGACCGTCGCCCTCCTCGTGGTGCTCCTGCTCCTCGGGGTCGCCGCCGGCGCCACGTCCCGAGCACGTCGGCTCAAGGCGCAGGCCGAGATCGACGGCCTCGAGGCGAGGGCACGCGACAGCGAGGCGAGCGCGGCCCTGGGCCGTGCCTCCGAGCGAGCCCGGATCGCCCGCGAGATGCACGACATCGTCGCGCACAGCGTCTCGGTGATGATCGCGCTCTCGGACGGCGCGGGCGCGGCCCTCGACCGCGCCCCGGACAGGTCCCGCGAGGCGCTCCAGGAGCTGTCCCGGACGGGCCGGACGGCGCTCGCCGACATGCAGCGGGTGCTCGGTGCGCTCGACCCGGTCGACGGAGGGGACGCTCAGCCCGAGCCGACAGAGCCGACCGAGACCGAGCTCCGGTCGATCGTCGACAGGTACCGGGCGGCGGGTCTGCCGCTCAGCGTCCGTGGTCTCGACGAGCCCCTCCCAGACGACACCGCGCTGCGGCTCGCGCTCGTCCGGATCGTCTCCGAGGCGCTGACCAACGTCCTGCGGCACGCACCCGGCACCCCGTCGGTCGAGCTCGTGCTGACCCGGAGGGCCGACGCCGTCGAGGTCGAGGTCCTGGATGCTGGCAGCGACCGGCCGAGCGCCGGTGGAGGGTCCGGCCGCGGGGTCCCCGGGATGCGCGAGCGCGCCGCGCTCCTCGGCGGACGCGTCGACACCGGGCCACGCCCCGAGGGTGGGTGGCGGGTGCACGTCGTCCTGCCCTGGACCGGGGAGGATGCACGATGACCACGGTCCTGCTCGTCGACGACCAGTCGCTCATCCGCATGGGGTTGCGGCTGGTCATCGACTCCGAGCCCGACCTCGAGGTCGTCGGGGAGGCCTCTGACGGGGCCGTCGCCCTCGACCAGGTCGTCGCGCTCGCCCCCGACGTCGTGCTCATGGACATCCGGATGCCCGGGGTCGACGGGATCGCCGCGACCCGCCGCGTCGTCGCGGAGCACCCCGGCACGAGGGTGCTCGTCCTGACGACCTTCGACGTCGACGAGTACGCCTTCGCGGCGCTGCGGGCGGGTGCGAGCGGGTTCTTGCTCAAGAGCGCCCGGCCCGAAGAGCTCGCCGACGCGATCCGCACCATCGCCTCGGGCGAGTCCGTCGTCGCGCCCCGCGTGGTCCGCCGGATGCTCGACCTCTTCGCCCCGCACCTGCCCAGCGGTGCCGACGCGGCGGGCACCAGCGACGTGGACCCCCGGCTGGCCGTCCTCACGCCGCGCGAGCTCGACGTGCTGCGGGCCGTCGCCGAAGGGCTGTCCAACGCAGAGATCGCCGAGCAGCTGGTGCTGTCCACCACGACGGTCAAGACGCACGTGGGCAACATGCTGGCCAAGCTCGGGCTGCGGGACAGGGTCCAGGCGGTCATCGTCGCCTACGAGTGCGGGCTGGTCGGACGCGGCTGAGCGCCCTCAGGCCCCGGCGACCTGCTGCTCGGCCGGCCGGCGGCTGGCCCGTCGGGTCACCAGGAAGAGCGCGGCGCCCACGGCGAGCAAGATCCCGGCGCGCAGCCACGTGCCGGCGGTCTGCTGGGTGAGCAGCACGATGCAGCTGATGACGCCGAGCACCGGGACGACCGTCGCGACCCTGAAGTGGTCCTGCTCGACGGTGTCCTTGCGCAGCACGAGGACGGCGACGTTGGTGCTGATGAACACGATGAGCAGCAGCAGCACGACGGTCTCGGCGAGCACCTGGAGCTCTCCGGTGAAGACCAGCGCGATCGCGACGAGGGTCGTGACGACGATCGCGACCCACGGGGTCTTGCGGCCGGGCAGGACCTTCGCGAGGACCGGTGGGAGCAGACCCTGCGAGGCCATGCCGTAGGTGAGGCGGCTGGCCATGATCATCGTCAGCAGCGCACCGTTGGCGACAGCGATGAGTGCGACGACGGCGAAGACTCGCTCGGGGACGATGTCGGCGGCGTTCACGACCTCGAGGAGCGGGCCCGTGGACCCGGCGAGGGTCTCCGGGTCGACGACGGCCACGGCGGCGACGCCCACGAGGACGTAGACCACGCCCGCGGTGACGAGCGAGGCGAAGAGCGCCCGCGGGTAGGTGCGGCGGACGTCGACGACCTCTTCGGCGAGGTTCGCCGACGTCTCGAAGCCGACGAAGGAGTAGAAGGCGAGCAGCGCCGCCCCGAGGACGGCGAGGGCGGGCGTGGTCCCCTCGGTGAACTGCACGGTGCGGCTCAGGTCGCCGTCGCCGCGGCCGAGCACGATCGCGCCGAGCACGACGATGAGCAGCAGGCCGGAGAGCTCGACGGCCGTCATGGCGACGTTGGCGCGCAGCGACTCCTTGATCCCGCGCATGTTGAGCAGCGCGACGAGGATCAAGAACCCGACGGCGGCGACGTTGGTCGGCATCGACACGAAGGTCGTGAAGTAGTCACCGGCGAAGGCGATCGCCAGACCTGCGGCGCTCGTCACCCCGGCGGCGAGCATGCTGTAGCCGACGAGGAAGGAGATCGCCGGGGTCTTGAAGGCGCGCTCGGCGAAGACCGCTGCCCCGCCAGCCTGGGGGTACTTGGTGACGAGCTCCGCGTAGGACCCTGCGGTGAGCAGGGCCAGGCCGAGCGCGACGAGCAGCGGGAGCCATACGGCTCCGCCGACCTCGCCGGCCATGACGCCCACGAGGGCGTAGACGCCGGCGCCGAGGACGTCTCCGAGGATGAAGACGTAGAGGAGCCTGCCGCTCACGGTGCGGGAGAGCGCTGTCGGCTCGTTCTTCTGGTCCGTCTCCTGGACGTGGTCGGTCATGGTTCTCGGCTCTCTGCTGGAGGGGACGGGGGGAGCGGTGAAAGGGGGGCTTGTGGGGGACCGGGGTTATGCGTGCTCGGTCCCGGCTGCCCTGTGGGCTGTGTCGACACCCGGGAGCATGTCCGCCGGGAGCTGCTCGACCGGGACGAGCACGAGGTCTTGGACCTTCCAGTCGAGGGCGACGACGTCCTCGCGGACACGGCGGAGGTCGCCGAGCCCGGGCACGTCGCCGCGCGGCACGACGAAGGCCTCGACGTGGAAGACGTGACCCAGGTCGCGGACCCGGACGCCAGCCTCGGCGACCCAGGGCACCGCGGCGAGGTGCTCTTCGACCTGACCGACGAGCGGGTGCGGTGCGTCGCCCTCGACGGTCGAGGCCCGCGAGTCCATGAGCGCCGACGTCGCGACCCGCAGGTTCGTGATGCCGTCGCGCAGGATGCTCGCCGAGATGAACAGGGCTGCCGCAGAGTCGGCCCACCACAGGCCTGCACCGATGCCGAGGATCCCGACGATGCTGCCCAGCGCCGTCATCCAGTCGGCCTTGTTCATGTCCGCGTCGGCGTAGAGCACGCGGTCGTGGAGGGTGCGGGCGAGCGGCATCTTGGCGCGGCCGAGGAGGACCGGCGGGATGCCCGTGAGCACCATCGCGGCGATCATCGGCCAACCGGCCCACACCGGGTGACCGGCGATCTCCATGAGTCCGACGGGCGGGTGCTCGGCCGCGAGCAGCCCGCTGCCGGAGTCGAAGACCATGAACGCGCCCATGGCGAACAACGAGGTCCCCGCCACCAGGTGGCCGACCCCGACAGACCTGTGGAACCCGTAGGGGCGCTCCTCGGTCGGGCGGCGGCGGGCGTAGCGCAGCGCGACGAGGAACGAGATCGGCGGGATGAAGGACAGCAGGTCTTCGACCCACGCGGCCTTCATGGCCTGCGAGCTGCCCATCACCAGGTAGACGAGGGTGACGCCCACGACGAGGAAGGCGATCGTCACCCAGGCGAGCCGCTTCGCGCGGCGCAGCGCGGCGGCCTGCTCGTCGGGGAGCTCGGTGTGCCCGAACGCGGCGCTCACGGCTGCACGTCCTGACGGTCGAGGAGGTAGGACTCGAGCGCGACGAGGAAGGCGTTCTCGCCCATCGGCGCGGCCATGACGTGCGCCTCGGGTGCGCCGTCGGGCCCGGGGACGGTCGTGTAGGGGTAGGTGAGCGCTGCCTGGGTAGACCACGGCGAGGCCTCGGTGAAGCCGCCGACGACGAGGTCGAGCTCCGACCTCTCGAGCCTGCCGACGAGGTCTTCTTCACCGCCTGAGGTCCACTCGACCTCGGCGTCGACCGACTCGGCGAAGCCCTCGACGAGCTCGGGCTCGAGCCCTGTCGGTGCCCCCTCGCCCGTCTCGGTCCAGGGTGGGTTCGACGAGACGCCGACCCGCAGGACGCCGCCGGTCACCGTCTCGAGGGTGCCGTCGGGGTCGGCGGGGAAGCCGCCGCTGCACCCCGTGAGGACCGCGACCATCGCGCAGGCCGCGGGAGCCGTGCGGAACCGGCTGTGCCGGAGACGCTCGGTGTCGGGCATCGTCGCTCCTCGCGCGGGCCGTCCCCGGTCCGCGGTCGTCGGTCGGGGCAGGGGTGCCCCGTCTCGTGCTCGCCGACGTCTTGACGGGCTGTGGTCCACGACCGGTCCGGGTCACCCCGATCGGTCGCGACCACTCTAGGTCGGTCCGGACGAGGGCGCTCCCCGAGAGGACTCGTCGCCTCCGCGGTGGTGAGCGTCACGCAGAGGAGTGCGAGGTGATGTCTGCTCGGCCGGCTCGGGGTCAGTAGTGGTACCGCGCCTGGAGGATGACGAGGTCGTCGTCGAGCACGAGATAGACGAGACGGTGCTCGTCGGTGATACGGCGCGACCAGCTGCCGCTCGCGCCGTACCTGAGCTCTTCAGGCTTGCCGATCCCCTGATGAGGGTCGCGCAGGCACGCGTCGACGAGCGCGTTGATGCGCTTGAGGATCTTCCGGTCAGCCGTCTGCCAGTGGACGTAGTCTTCCCAGCCGGACTCGTCCCAGACGAGCCGCACCGACGGTGACCTCAGTCCCGGTCGAGGTCGTGGGGCACGGCGCGACCGTCGAGCGCGCGCTCGTGCGCGTCGAGGAGGCGACGAGCGTTCGCCGGCGAGCGGAACAGGTAGGCGGTCTCTTTCCACGCGGCGTACTCGTCTGCGGGCATGAGGACGGCGTTGCCGTGGCGAGAGACGATCTCCACGGCGACCTGGTCTTCGTTGACCTGCTCGATGAGCGGGAACAGCGTCCTGCGTGCTTCGCTCGCGGAGATCGACATGGGTTCACCTCTTCTAGTGGTACTCATTCATGGTACAACCCATGATCCTCTCGGTGCGCGGGGTCCGAGGTCCAGGAGAGCGGCTGTCTGCCGAGGCTAGGTCGGTGCCCTGTCGGACGTCCAGGTGCCAGGTCTGACCTGTGGACAGGGTCCCAGCCCAGGCAGCCACCTACCCGCGCAGGACGGTGAGGAACTCGGCGACCGAGGACTCGAGGTGGACTGCGGCGTCGGTGAGGGCCTGGTCGGTGTCGGAACCCGTCGAGATCCGCTCGGTGAGCAGCGTGACGCCGTCGCGCATGGCGTCGACGCTCTCGTCGATCTTGCCCAGGGCCCCCGACACCTCGGTGATGACCTGCTGCGAGGCTCCGAGCTGCTCCTCGACGCGGGTGCTCGCGCTCGCGGTCTCGTCGGCGAGCCGGCCGACCTCGTCGGCGACGACGGCGAATCCCTTGCCGGCCGCACCGACCCGGGCCGCCTCGATCGCGGCGTTGAGCGCGAGCAGCCGGGTCTGGCGGGCCACGTCGGTGATGAGCCCGATGACCTGACGGATGGTCTCGGAGGACTCCCCGAGCCGCGCCACGGCGTCCCGCGCCTCGCCCGCGCGCTGCACGACGGTCGCCGTCACGCCCTGGAGCGCGTCGACAGTCCCGGCCATGCTGCGCGCCGACTCGCCGACGGCCTGGGACACGTGCAGGACGTCGCGCTCGAAGTCCTCGACCAGGGCGCCGCGAGCGGTGTCGCCAGCGGTCAGGCGAGCAGCGTCCTCGGCCATCGTCAGGCGTGCCTCGTTGATGGTGACGGCCTGCGAGCGGAACGCGCCGGAGAGACCGACGAGCATGAGCTCACGCTCGAAGCGACCCGTGCCGGCCGCGGCGAGCGCAGCCCCGGCCTCGCGGATGAAGGCGTCGGTGACGTCGAAGAACCTGTTGACGTCGTCGCGGACCTCCGCGAAGCCGTAGGCCTCGGCCTCGGGGACCGCGGCGACCCGGCGTTCCATGTCGCCCCGGGCGCCCGCGCGGGCCGCCTCGGAGATGGCGTCGAGGGCTGCCCGGCAGGCGGCGACCTCGGCCTCGAGCTCGGCCGCCCGGCGGCGCGCACCACCCCAGATCATCGGGCACCACCCGCGACGCTCCACAGCCACTCGCTGTACGTCTGGCCCTGCTCGGTCAGCCGGTCCTGCAACCAGGCGAGCGAGGCCTCGTCGGCCCCGCGGCCCGGGTGCTGGGCCTCGACCTGGAGCATCTGCCCGTAGAGGCGCTCGACCTCGGCGCGGGCCCGCGCGCTCACGGCGCGGCGGGTCGAGTGGTAGCCGACGACCCGGCCCTGGGCGTCGCGGGAGGGGGTGACGTGGGCGAAGACCCAGTAGTGGGCGCCGTCGAGCGCGAGGTTCTGCACGTAGGCGAAGAGCTCGTCACCCGAGCGCAGGGTGTCCCAGAGGAGGCGGAAGATCCCGCGCGGCATGCTCGGGTGCCGGATGAGGTTGTGCGGGCGACCGATCGCGTCCTGCTCCTCGATCGCGGAGATCGTGAGGAACACGTCGTTGGTGTAGGTGAGACGGCCCTTGAGGTCGGTCTTGCTGACGATCAGCTGGTCGTCGGCCAGGACACGTTCGACCCCGGTCGGGCGGACGGCGAGGGTGGTGCTGGACATCTGGTCCCCCTGGACTCCCGGTTGCGGCCCGGTGCCGGGCTTGTCGCCCTATCGGCACGGCGGCGGTGAGTATGACCGGAACAGTCAGCTTGATGGCAGGTGTGCGGTTTCCCGCACGTCAGACGGCCCCCGGACCGCCGGTTCTCACCGGGGCCGAGGGCCGTCTGCGACCTGTCGGGGCGAGCTGGCTCAGGCGCGCTTCGCGGTCCCGTGCCAGGCGGACCAGCTCTCGGGGGCGAGCGTGAAGGTCACGGTCCCGCCCTCGACGGCCGGGGCCTCGCGCTCGACCGTGCCGACCTTCTCGGCCTCCTCCTTGCCCTCGCGCATGCCGACGTGGTCGGCGAGCAGCTCGAGGCCGCCGTCGACGCTGACGTCGAGGCCCGCTGTGCGGACGGTGACGGTCGCCGGCTCCGCGGAGCGGTTGACGAGGAAGAAGGACAGCGCGCCCGCGGTGCCGTGCTCACCGGACTCGTCCCACGTGGCGGCGGCGGTGACGAGGGGGACCTCGCCGTGCTCCTTGGTCGTCGTGGTGGGGGAGGAGACGCGCAGGTCGAGGACCGACCCCTGGGCGAGACGGGCGGTGTTCGCGAAGGGGTGGAAGGTCGTCTGGCGCCAGGCGTCACCGCCGGGCTCGGTCATGATCGGCGCGATGACGTTGACGAGCTGCGCGAGCGCTGCGACCGGCACGCGGTCGGCGTGGTTGAGCAGCGTGATGAGCAGGTCGCCGACGACCACGGCGTCGAGGGCCGAGTAGACGTCTTCGATGATGCGCGGGGCGTCGCGCTGGATCGGCAGGTTCTTCTCGCCCGGGAAGCGGGTGTCGAGGTACCAGACGTTCCACTCGTCGAAGGAGATGGTGATCTTCTTGTCCGATCGGCGCTCGGCGCCCACGGCGTCGGCCGAGGCGACGACCCGGTCGATGAACCTGTCCATGCCCGTCGCGGAGCCGAGGAAGCTCGCGCGGTCGCCGTTCCGCTCTTCGTAGTACGCGTGCATCGAGATGTGGTCGACGATGTCGTAGGTGTACGAGAGCACCGTGCGCTCCCACTCGCCGAAGGTGGGCATGCCCATCGACGACGAGCCGCAGACCACGAGCTTGATGCTCGTGTCGACGAGCTGCATGGCCTTGCCGGCCTCGGCGGCGAGCTTGCCGTACTCGTGGGCGTCCTTGTGGCCGATCTGCCACGGGCCGTCCATCTCGTTGCCGAGGCACCACAGCTTGACGTTGTAGGGCTCCGCGCGGCCGTTGGCGATGCGCAGGTCGGCCCAGCGGCTGCCGGCCTCGCCGTTGCAGTACTCGACGAGGGCAGCGGCCTCGGCCACGCCGCGGGTCCCGAGATTGACGGCCATCATCGGCTCGATGCCCTCGCGCTCGGCCCACTGGAGGAACTCGTCGGTGCCGACGGTGTTGGGCTCGATGGTGCGCCAGGCGAGGTCGATGAAGGGCTTGCGGTCCTCGACGGGGCCGACGGCGTCCTCCCACACGTAGTTGGACACGAAGTTGCCGCCGGGGTAGCGGACCATGCTGACCCCGAGCTCCTTGGTGAGGTCCGCGACGTCGCGGCGGAAGCCGTGCTCGTCTGCGGTCGTGTGCGTCGGCTCGTAGATGCCCGTGTACACGGCGCGGCCGAGGTGCTCGACGAAGGAGCCGAAGAGGCGGCGGTCGATCTCGCCGACGAGGAAGTCGGGGTGCAGCGACACTGTCGCGGCGACGGGCTGGGTGGTGGCGCTGGCGCCGGACGCTGTGGTCGCTGCGTCGTTTTCCATCGTTGTACTACCTCCGTTGGCAATGTCCCCGATGGGGGAGGGGTGTGGGTCGACCGTACCCGATCCGGCGCGAGATCGGAACGTTCCGATCGGACGACACCCGCCTGACGACGGTCTCTCTCCCCTCGAGGTCGTGTTCGCGACCTCGAGGTCGCACGGACGCGCCGGTTCTGGCCTGGGCGAGGTGGAATCCGGCGTGTCAGTACGACCTCGCTGCTTAAGGTGCGACTTCGGCACCGGGGGTGCGGCTTGGATGCGTCCCATGACGCCAGTCGACCCGCGAGACGGAGAGCGCTTCCCGGAGTGCGGCTCGTCGGGATAGTGTTGGAACGATTCAACCGGTGTCGACGACGACACCTCCCCGCAGTTCACCGTCGAGATGCGCCTGGAGCCTGAGTCCGTGACCTCCCAGAACCCGTCCACCCGCCGCCGCTACGCCGTCGCAGGGCTGGGGCACCGCAGCCACATGTACGTCGACGCGATCCTCGGGGACCACGCCGACGTCGCCGAGCTCGTCGCCTTCTGCGAGCCCAACCGGGGCCGCGCCGCCGTGTACACCGACCTCGCGGCCGAGCGCGGACGCCCGGGCGTCCCCACCTACGCCCCGGCCGACCTCGAGCAGATGATCACCGCCGAGCACGTCGACACCCTGATCGTCACGACCCCCGACGCGACCCACGCCGACCTCGTCGCCCGCGCGCTGCGGGCCGGGGCGGACGTCGTCGTCGAGAAGCCGCTGACCACCACGGCCCAGGGCTGCCGCACCATCACCGACGCCGTCGCCGAGACCAGCCGCTCTGTCGTCATGACCTTCAACTACCGCTACGCGCCGCGCAACAGCGAGCTGCGCCGCGTGATCGCCTCGGGGGAGATCGGCGAGGTCACCTCGGTCCACTTCGAGTGGGTTCTCGACTCCGTCCACGGCGCCGACTACTTCCGCCGCTGGCACCGCCTCAAGGACGTGTCGGGCGGTCTGCTGGTCCACAAGTCCAGCCACCACTTCGACCTCGTCAGCTGGTGGATCGCCGACGCCCCGACCCGCGTCTACGCACGCGGGGGCCTCAAGGTCTACGGCGACACCTCGCCCGTCGCCCGGGAGATGGCCGAGCGCGACGCAGCAGCAGGCCTGCCGCCCCGCCCCGCGCGCGGCACCGGCAGCGCCGACGGCACCCGCGGCTGGGAAGGGCGCGCGGGCGACCGGTGGGCCCTCGACCTCCGTGCCGACGAGCGCCTCAAGGCCCTCTACCTCGACGCCGAGCACCACGACGGGTACGTGCGCGACCAGGACGTGTTCTCGGCCGGGATCACCATCGAGGACAACCTCGCGCTGCTCGTCGACTACGAGCGCGGCGCGACCCTCACATACTCCCTCAACGCCCACGGGCCGTGGGAGGGCTACCGCGTGAGCGTCAACGGCACGAAGGGGCGCGCCGAGCTGGAGGTGGTCGAGCGCGGCTCGGTCGAGCTCGACGAGCGCGGCCGGTCGATCCTCGACCCGAGCGCGAACCCTGGCGCGTGGGAGGGGGACGACGTCCGCCCCTTCGGCGACAGGCTCGTGGTGCAGAAGCACTGGGGACGGGCACGCGAGGTGCCGATCCCCGCCGGGATCGGCGGTCACGGCGGCGGTGACGCGATCTTGCTGCAGGACGTGTTCCGCGCCCCTGTCGAGGGGCCGCGCCACGACCCGCTCGGCCGCGCGGCCGGGTACCTCGACGGTGTGCGCGCCGTCGCGGTCGGCATCAGCGGCAACGCCTCGCTCGTCAGCGGTCAGCCCGTCGACGTCGCCGACCTCGGGCTGGGTGTGAGCATCTCGGTCCCGCCCCCCGCACCCTCCCTCGACCCCGCAGGAGCGACCGCATGACCCGCACCTACACAGCCACCCGCACCTACACAGCCGCGATCGTCGGGACCGGCGGCATCGCGAACGCCCACGCCCAGGCGATCGCCGACACCGCCGGACGCCTCGTCCTCACGCACGCCGTCGACGTCGACCTGAGTCGCGCCGAGGACTTCGCCCAGACCTG
Source organism: Sanguibacter sp. Leaf3 (assembly GCF_001425965.1). NCBI lineage: Bacteria > Bacillati > Actinomycetota > Actinomycetes > Micrococcales > Sanguibacteraceae > Sanguibacter > Sanguibacter sp. Leaf3. Next base: position 745,675 of record NZ_LMRH01000003.1, read on the forward strand.
GGGGCCGACCGCGGGCGCGGGCACCCGACCGACAGCCTCGACCGACCTCGCCCACGTCCTCGCCGAGACCGCCGCCGCGGGGACCCCGCTCGACCTCGTGCACGTGTGCACCCCGCCCCAGTCGCACTTCGCCCTCGCGGCCCAGGTGCTCCGCGCAGGGGTCGACGTCCTCCTCGAGAAGCCGCCGACGCTGTCCCTCGCCGAGCTCGACGAGCTCATCGCCCTCGAGGGGCAGACCGGCGCGCACGTGAGCGTCGTCTTCCAGCACCGTTTCGGCTCGGGCGCGCTGCGGCTCAAGGCGCTCCTCGACGACCCCGCGGCACCTCTCGGCCGCCCGCTCGTCGCCCTGTGCCACACGCTCTGGTACCGCGACGCCGAGTACTTCGCGGCACCCTGGCGCGGTCGCTGGGACACCGAGGGCGGCGGCCCGACGATGGGCCACGGCATCCACCAGTTCGACCTGCTGCTCGCTGTCCTCGGACCGTGGGCCGAGGTCACGGCCCTCGCCGGCCGCCAGGCCCGCGAGACGGACACGGAAGACGCGTCGATGGCCCTCGTGCGGTTCGAGAACGGCGCGCTCGCGAGCATCGTCAACTCGGTGGTCTCGCCCCGCCAGACCTCCCAGCTGCGCTTCGACCTGGAGCACGCCACCGTCGACCTCGAGCACCTCTACGGCTACACCGACGACAGCTGGAGCCTCACCCCGGCACCGGGCCACGAAGAGCTCGCGGCACTCTGGGTGAGCGACCCGGGCTCGGCGGTGTCGAGCCACTCGTCCCAGCTCGCGGCGATCGTCGACGCCCTCGACGCCGGGCAGGCGCCGCCCGTCACCGCGACCGACGCGCGCCTCACCGTCGAGCTCGTCGCCGCGCTGTACGCCTCGGCCTTCACGGGGCAGCCGGTCCGGCGCGGTGACATCGACGCCGACCACCCCTTCATGGCGAGCATGGAGGGGACGGGTGCCCCGTGGGCGCGAGAGACTGCGGGCGTCGGTGCCCGCACCAGCCCTGACCGAGACAGCACGCCCGACGCGACCGGGACGCCCGCCCCGGGCGCCTCGAGCACAGCACGCACACCGTCCGAGGAGACCCGATGACCCGCCTCACCCTGTCCGACGACGGCGCAGCGCTCACCGTCAGGCTCGCCGCCAACCCGGGCGGAGGCGAGGCAGTCGACCTGCTCCGCTACGTGTACAGGCCGACCGACGTGCAGCTCGAGTCGCCCCGGCCGTACTTCCACCCGCTGCGCACCGTGGGCGGCGACCTCGTCAGCCTGTTCCGCCCGCACGACCACGTGTGGCACAAGGGCATCGCGTGGTCGCTGCCCAACGTCGGCCCGCACAACTTCTGGGGTGGGCCGACCTACGTCCGCGGCCAGGACTACGTGCAGCTCGACAACGACGGGTCGATGGTCCACGAGGGATTCACGGCCGAGCGCGCCGACGACGACGGCGTCAGCGTGACCGAGTCGCTCGTCTGGGTGACGCAGGCCGGGGAGCGTGTGGTCAAAGAGGTGCGGAGCTTCACGGTGTCGCTCGCCGACCCTGACGCATCTGCCACCGAGGCCCCCGACCTCGCGACGTCCGCACCCGCCGAGGCAGGCACCAGCCCGTCAGAGGCCGCACCCGGCCCCGCCTGGGTCCTCACCTTCCAGACGACCATGACCAACATCTCGAGCGGCCCGCTGCCCATCGGCAGCCCGACGACCAACGGCCGGGAGAACGCCGGGTACGGCGGGCTGTTCTGGCGCGGGCCACGCTCCTTCACCGGCGGCACGATCCTCGCCCCAGGCTTCGCAGGAGGCGAGGAGATCCGCGGGCAGCGCGCGCCGTGGGTCGGCTTCACAGGCACGCACGACGAGACCGCGCGGCAGTCGACGCTGGTCATGGTCGACTCCTCCGACAACCCGCGGGGTCCGTCGTCGCCGGGCCTGGACCCCGAGTGGTTCGCACGCAACGAGTGGTTCGCCTGCGTGTGCGCAGCCCCCGCCTTCAGCGAGGAGATCCCCTTCGCCCCCGAGGAGTCGTTGATCTTCCGCTACGCGGTCGTCATCGCCGACGGCGGGGCCGACGCCGAGGGCGGCGCGGCCCTCGCCCAGATCGGCAGCGCTGCGCTGGCCACCCGCGGCTCGCTCGCAGGACGGCGCGGATGACGCACCCCTTCCCCGGCGGGACGAGCGTCTCGCGGCTGAGCGTCTACGACTGGCCGACGACCGACGGTGCAGGTCTCGTCGGGGGTGGCACGCCGCACCTGCACCTGGCCTCCGACGAGGGCTACGTGGTCCTGTCGGGCGCAGGGTCGGTCCAGACCCTCGGCCCGGACGGGTACGCCGAGCACCCGCTCTCCGCCGGGACGCTGCTCTGGTTCCAGCCCGGTGTGGTGCACAGGCTCGTCAACGACGGAGACCTCGAGATCCTCGTCGTGATGTCCAACGCCGGTCTGCCCGAGGCCGGCGACGCCGTCATGACCTTCCCCGCCGACGTCCTCGCCGACGCAGAGCGCTACGCAGCCGCAGCGACGCTGCCGGTGCTGCCCGCGCTGCCGCCGGGCGCCATGGCCACGGTCGCGTCGAGCGATGCCGCGACGACTGGCTCCGCGGTCACGGGAACGGTGGCTGCGGACATGGTGACCGCGGACACGGTGACCGCCGACGCGGCGCGTGCTCGCCGAGACCTCGCCGTAGAGGGCTTCACGGTGCTGCGCGAGCGGGTCCTCGCCGAGGGGCCTGACGTCCCCATGGGCGAGCTCTACGACGCTGCAGCACGGCTCGTCCGAGAGAAGGTCCCCGGCTGGCAGCTGACGTGGGACTCGACGGTCCGGGCCTCGGCAGACCGCACCGCCGCCGCGCTCGCCGCGCTCGCGGTCGGCACAGCACCGCACCTGCGCGACGCCGCGACCGCCTCGACGCAGGCGCGCTCCGGTCCGCCGCGCTACGGCATGTGCGGTCGCCTGCGCACCTGGGCGCTCTGACTCGGGGCTCCGTCGACGCCCTCTCTCCAGCGGTCCCACGTCCCCCGTCGCTCACCGCCGCACCTCCGCCTGTCTCACCCCTCTCGACCCACCCTCCACACCCCCCGAGGACCTGTCATGCCGCACTTCGACCTCCCGCTCGACCAGCTCGTCACCTACCTGCCCGACCGCGAAGAACCCGCCGACCTCGACGAGTTCTGGCACCGGACCCTGACCGAGCAGGACGCCGAGCACCCCCTCGACGTGACCTTCGAGAGGGTCGACACCGGCCTGACCGAGATCGTCACCGAGGACGTCACCTTCACGGGCTTCGGCGGTCAGCCCGTCAAGGGCTGGTTCCACAGGCCGGCCCGGCTCGAGGGCCCCCTGCCGACTGTCGTCACCTACATCGGCTACGGCGGCGGTCGCGGCCTGAGCCACGAGTCCGTGCTGCACGCTGCGGCCGGGCACGCGACCCTCGTCATGGACAACCGGGGGCAGGGCAGTGGCCACAGGGTCGGGGCGACCGGCGACGCGGGGCTGACAGGTTCGCACGCGGCAGGCTTCCTCACCGCCGGGATCGAGTCTCCCGAGACGTACTTCTACACACGCATCTTCACCGATGCCGAGCGGGCGGTCCGCGCGGCCCGGCGGCACGCCGCTGTCGACTCGTCTGCGGTCCTGGTCTCGGGAGGCTCGCAGGGCGGCGCGCTGTCCCTCGCCGCAGCAGCGCTCACCGAGCTGCGCGACGGTCTCGGCGAGCCTGCGCTGCGTGGCGCAATCGTCGACGTGCCCTTCCTCGCGCACGTCCGCCGGGCGTCGGTGCTCACCTCCGCCCGTCCCTACGGCGAGCTCGTCGAGTACCTGCACACCCACCGCGACAGCATCGAGCAGACCTTCCGCACCCTCAGCTATGTCGACGGCGTGAACCTCGCTGCCCGGACCACGGTCCCGGCGATGTTCTCGGTCGGTCTCATGGACGAGATCTGCCCGCCGTCGACCGTCTACGCGGCCTACAACCACTACGCGGGACCGAAGGAGATGGTCGTGTACCCCTACAACGGCCACGAGAACGGCGGAGCGTTCCAGGAGGTCGAGCACCTGCGCTTCGCCCGGGAGCACCTCGGCTGAGCTGCGGGCAGGCCGCCGTGGCTCCAGGGGGCTTGTGGGTGAAGTTCTGCCGACCTAGGTTGGTCGTCTGGTCATGACGCGGCTGGTACGACGTCAGGTGGGAGAACCGGCGATGACCAGCTCGACCTCGACCTCGGCGGCACGTGCCGTCCGGGGCGACCCGTCCCCAGACCCAGCGACCGCCGAGCGGGACATGACCACAGCGGTGTGGTCGGCCCAGCTCCGGGAGCACGCCGTCGGCATGGTGATGGAGTGCCTCGGCCTCCCAGCCTCCGAGGCGCGCAGCCTGCTCGAGAGCTGCGCGGAGGTGCACGGCGTGCCCGTGGAGAACCTCAGCCGCTGGATCGTCGACGACCTGTCGAGGGCGGGGAGCGCGCACTCCCACGTCGTGGCGGCCTTCTTGTCCGACCCCCTCGTCCCGGCCACGGCGCCGGACCGGCGCCACTTCAGGGTCGTGGACGTCGACGGGCACGTCCTCTACAGGCCCACCTACGACGCGTGCGAGCTGGTCCGTCAGGTCGGCACAGCCCCGGCCGGTGCTGTCGTCCAGGTCGAGGCGGCCGACGGGACGTGGGTCGACGGTGTCGGCCGGTGGTCCGGGATCCTGGGGATGGTCTCGCTCGAGCCGCGGCTCCTCGCGGAGACGGACGCCGTCGTGCTGGCAGACCCGGCGACGTCGGACGCCGGGACGGTCTGGCGGATCGCGCTGCTCGACCACGAGGGTCAGGCTCTCGCCGAGGGCACGCTCCCGCCCCGCGCAGCCCCCACGCCGGACCGCTCCCTCGTCGAGCGCGTGCTCCACGGGATGGGCCTGGCGCGTGTCGGCGACTGGGTCGGGTCCACAGGAGACGAGGACCGCCCCTTCCACGTCGCCAGGATCCGCCAGGCCGAGGCGTCGTCGCCGTACCAGCCGGCGCGGGCCGAGTCTGCGACGAGCCCCGCGGTCCCTCGCTGACCGGGCTAGGGCCCGAGCCGCAGCAGCCTGACGGGCTGGGCTACAGTGAAGTGGTCTATACCACTTCAACGCTGGAGCCCATCATGGAACGAACCGTCACCGTGGCCATCGCCGAAGGGCTCCACGCGCGCCCTGCAGCACTCTTCGTGGCCGAGGCCGGTCAGCAGCCCGTCGGTGTGACCCTCACCAAGGTGGGTTCGGACACCGTCGACGCGGCGAGCATCATCGGCGTCATGACTCTCGGCGTCAGCGCGGGTGACCAGGTGGTCCTGGCGACCCAGGACGAGAGCGCCGAGTCTGCGGCCGCCCTCGACGCGCTCGGCACCTTCCTCGAGCGCGCCGCGGTCTGAGCCCTCGTGGACGTGCCCCTCGTCGGCTGAGCGCCGCAGCGAGGCGCGCGAGCCCGTGATCGCCTCCGACGGGGGATCACGGGCTCGGGCGCAGGGTGAGGGCTACAGCCCCAGCTCCTCCAGCACAGGGAGCCGTGCTCGGACCGCGGCACGCGCCGCTGCGGCTGTCGGGGACGCCACGGCGATCTGCGCCAGCTCCGTGCACAGGTCTGACGACGTCGCTGCCAGGACCGCGGCGACGTCTCCCAGCGCGCGGGGAGCCATCGACAACGACGTGACCCCGAGCCCCACGAGCACCGGAGCCAGGGAGGGGTCGGACGCGGCCTCCCCGCAGACCCCGACAGGGCGTCCGTGCTCGGCTCCACCAGCGCACGCAGACCCGACGAGAGACAGCACAGCAGGTTGCCAGGGGGTCGAGAGCGCAGCGAGGTCCGCCGCCTCTCGGTCCGCTGCCATCGCGTACTGGGTCAGGTCGTTGGTGCCGATGCTCGCGAAGTCGACCTGCGCGAGGACCCACCGCGACTGCAGCGCCGCTGCGGGGACCTCGATCATGACGCCGCTCGTCGCGAGACCGCGCTCGCGGCAGGCTGCGGCGAAGTCACGAGCCTCGTCCGGTGTGGCGACCATGGGCGCCATGACCCACACCTCGGCGTCCTCGGCCGCGGACGCCCGGGCGATCGCGTCGAGCTGACGCCCCAGGACCCCGGGGTGACGCACGGCCGTGCGCAGCCCTCGCACCCCGAGGGCAGGGTTGGGCTCGTCGTCGGCCGTGACGTAGGGGAGCGGCTTGTCGGCTCCGGCGTCGAGCGTGCGGACCACGACCTTGCGGCCTGGGAAGGCTGCCAGCACGGCCCTGTACGCCGTGACCTGCTCGGCGACGCCCGGCTCGTCGGTGCGCCCCAGGAAGCAGAACTCGGTCCGGAACAGCCCCACGCCTTCGGCCCCGGCAGCGACGGCAGCCGCAGCCGCTGCGGGGTCTGCGACGTTCGCGAGCAGCTGGACCCTGACGCCGTCGGCTGTCCGGCCGCGGCCGTCGAAGGAACGCTCGACATGCGAGCCGGACTGGGCCCGGGCGACGGCCTCGGCCGAGGGGGTGCGCTCGACCGTCCCCTCCCGACCGTCGACGAGCACCACCTCCCCGTCGACGAGATCGAGGGCGCCGCGCACCGCCACGACGGCCGGGATCCCGAGCGACCGGGCGAGGATCGCGGTGTGCGAGGTCGGGCCACCGCCGCTCGTGACGATCGCGAGGACCCGCGCAGGGTCGAGGGTCGCGGTGTCGGCGGGTGCCAGGTCCGCGGCGACCAGCACGAAGGGCTGCTCGAGGTCGGGGACCCCCGGTGGCTGCTGGCCTGTGAGTGCCGCGACGATGCGCTCGCGCACGTCGCGGACGTCGTCCGCGCGCTCAGCCATCACGCCGCCGAGCGACTCGAGGCGCCGCGCCAGGTCGTCAGCGGCCTCCCATACGGCCCGGGCGGGGACCGTCAGCTCCTCGCGGACCTTCCGTGCGGCCTCCTTGAGGAGCGTCGGGTCGGCCGCCATGGCCGCAGTCATCGTGAGGACCTCGACTGCCGTCCCCGTCGCCCGGGCGGCGCGGGCAGACAGGTCAGCCTGCACAGCGTGGACTGCCTCGGTGATGGACGCGGCGGCGTCATCGGCAGCCGTGCCCGGTCCGAGCGTGGTCCTCGTCGGCTCGGGGACGGGAGGCGGCATGGTCGCGACCGCCCCGGACCTCAGCCCTGGGCTGACGCCTGCACCGTGGAGCGTCGAGGTCATCGGACCGCTCCGCCGTCGGGCTTCTCGCCAGGGTCTCGGGCCTCGGACCCGGCGGGCGACGGGCTGACCTCGGGCGGGCGCTTCTGGTCGGTGCTCGTCTCAGGGGTGGCCGCCGGGTCGGTCCCGAGGGTGCTGTCCTCGTCTTCGCGGCCGGGCGTTCGCAGGTTCCACCGGGTGATGACGAACCTGAACAGGAAGTAGTAGACGGCCCCGTAGGCGAGCCCGATCACAATGATCCACAGCGGCATCGTGGCGATCCTGAAGTTCAGGACGTAGTCGATCGCGCCCGCGGAGAACCCGAAGCCCGACTTGATCCCCAGGGCGTTGACCAGCGCGAGGGAGGTCCCCGTGAGGACTGCGTGGATCGCGTACAGCGGGTACGCGACGTACATGAAGGCGAACTCGAGGGGCTCGGTGACCCCGGTGACGAAGGCGACCAGGGCGGCCGACCCCATGATCCCTCCGATGAGCTTGCGGTTCTTCGGCTTGGCCGTGTGGATGATCGCGAGCGCCGCCGCCGGGAGGGCGAACATGAAGATCGGGAAGAATCCCGTCATGAAGGTCCCGGCGGTCGGGTCGCCGTGCAGGAACCGGGCGATGTCACCGTGCCAGACGGCGCCGCTCGCGTCGGTGTAGTCGCCGAACTGGAACCAGGGCAGCGAGTTCAGCAGGTGGTGCAGACCGATCGGCACGAGCAGCCGGTTGACGGTCCCGTAGACGAACGCGCCCAGGACCGTCGACCCCGTGACCCATTCGCCGGCAGCCGTGAAGCCCGCGTCGAACCACGGGTAGATGAGCGAGCCGACCACGGCGATGAGGATCGCGGCGGCGGCGGTGACGATCGGCACGAAGCGTCGGCCGCCGAAGAACGCCAGGTAGGCCGGCAGCTTGATGCGGCTGTACCTCTGGAACATGAGCGCGGCGGTGAGGCCGATGACGATCCCGCCCAGGACGCCGTAGTCGATGAGCTGTTGCGTGGGAGGACCCGTGATGGCTGTCGTGACGAGGTCGAGGAAGTCCCCGTCCGCGGCTGCAGCGAGGGCGCTGGGATCAGCGCCGGCGAGGAACTGGGCGGGAGTGTCGGGCTTGCCCAGCACGTAGGGGGACAGTGCGTCGCTCACCCCCTTGAAGACGAGGTACCCGATCACGGCCGCGAGGCCCGTCGAGCCGTCTGCCTTCTTGGCATAGCCGACGGCCACCCCGACGGCGAAGAGCAGCGCCAGGTTGGCGAACAGCGCGTTGCCTGCTGACGCGAGCACGTCAGCGACGGGCTGCAGCCAGGAGAACGTCCCGGCGGCCCCGTCTGCACCGAGCATGTCTGCCTGCCCCAGCCGCAGGAGCAGTGCTGCGGCGGGGAGCGAGGCGATCGGGAGCATGAGGGATCGACCGACCCTCTGCAGCTGGGCGAAGCCGGGGACCCCCTTCTTCGTCGTGGGTGTTGCGGTCGCGGACGTCATGTTCACTCCTCGTTGTGTGGGTGCTACCGAGGCCGTCGGACAGGCACCACCGTGACTCGGCGCATCTGCCGAGGCTCGCGACGTTGGCCAGGACGGGGGTGCTTCGTTGCTGAACCCGACCATCTCCGCCACCAGTGGGGGATGGTTGTCTGGACCACTTGCGAACACAGTGGTCTAGACATCTATGATGTGTCAAGGCTCGTCACCCCCGGGGCGAGCAGACGAGAGCGAGGAACCTGTGCCACCAGAGACACGAGCCAGAGCGCCGAAGGGCGGCCACAAGCACCAGATCGTGCGCGCCTATCTGAGCGACCTGATCGCGAACGACCTGGTGGTCGGAGAGGCTGTCCCCTCAGAACGAGTCCTCACCGAGAAGTTCGGCGTCTCCCGCATGACGGTCCGGCAGGCGCTCGACGCCCTGGTCGCCGACGGCGTCCTCCAGCGCGAGCAGGGGCGCGGGACCTTCGTCGCCCCGCTGCGCACAGAGTTCGAGATGCGTCTGACGACCTTCGCCGAAGAGGCCAGGCGGCGCGGCATGGTGCCGAGCACCCAGGTGATCGACAGCGACACCCTGCCCGCAGGGCGGACTGTCGCCGACGCCCTCGACATCGACCCGGACGACACGGTCCACTACATCGAGCGCCTGCGCTTCACCGACGGCGAGCCCATGGGGGTCGAGCGAGCCTGGGTGCCTGCGCGGCTGGCCCCGGACCTGCTCGACGACGGGGTCCCGGAGAGCCTGTACGGCGCCCTGCGCGAACGCGGGCACCCGCCCACCTGGGGTGAGGACACGATCACCGCGGCCGAGGCCAGCGCCACAGAGCAGACGATCCTGGCGATGACCGCGACGCGCGCAGTCCTGCGCTCCGACCGGACGACCTACGCCGACGAAGGCGTCTGCATGTACTCCCAGATGTGCTACCGCGGCGACAGGTACTCGATCGTCGTGGCGCTCCGTGAGCCGCGTCCGACGATCGTGCCGCGCACGGCCCCCGAGGTCCCCTGACCCGTCTGCACGACGACATGTCCACGATCCACGCACCAGAGAGGATGCACAGATGACTGCAGCCGATGCAGCACGGGCCGCCGCGCTACTCGCCGGCCTCGGCGGGGTGAGCAACATCGAGGAGATCGACCCCTGCACGACCCGACTGAGGTCGCTCGTCCGAGACCCTTCGCTCGTCGACGTGGCGGCGCTGCGCGCCGCGGGCGCCTTCGGGGTCATGACGGCCGGACGTGTGGTCCAGGTCGTCGTGGGTCCCGAGGTCGACACGATCGCCTCTGACCTCACCGACCTGATGTAGCAGCCCCGCGCCCGGTCCTCCCGGGCGACGCCCAGACCGACGACCTCACCAGCTGACGAAGGAGCACGACATGGACAAGGCAGAGCAGATCCTCAGAGGCCTCGGCGGGGACGCCAACATCCTCGACCTCGAGCCGTGCATCACCCGCCTGCGCGTCGAGGTCGAGGACCCTGCGCTGGTCGACGACACGGTGCTCACCAGGGCCGGTGCTGTCGCCGTCGTCCGGTCGGGCAACGCGATCCAGGTCATCGTGGGGCCTGAGGCCGACACCCTCGCCGCCGACATCGAGGACCTCCGGTGACCTCCCGGTCCCTGGTCGTCCTCGCCCCTGTCAGCGGCAGGGTGGTCGATCTCGCCGAGGTCGACGACCCCGTGTTCTCAGCAGGTCTGGTCGGGCCCGGGATCGCGATCACCCCGGACGCCGCCGAGGGGGGCGTCGTCGTGGCCCCGTTCAGCGGGACGATCGTCAAGCTCCACCCGCACGCCTTCGTCATCACCCACGAGAGCGGCCGGGCTGTGCTCGTCCACCTGGGCATCAACACGGTCCAGCTGGGTGGTGAGGGCTTCGCGCTGCACGTCGCGCAGGGCGACGTCGTCGACCAGGGCACCGTGCTCGTCACCTGGGACCCTGCTGCGGTCCAGCTCGGGGGCAGGTCGCCTGTCTGCCCTGTCGTCGCGCTCGAGGGGACCCCGGACGCCGTCGCCCAGCTCGTCCCCTCCGGGGTCGCCGTCGGTCGCGGCGCCGAGCTCCTGGGCTGGCAGGGGTGAGACGAGCCTAGGCGGGCGTCGGGGCCTGCCGGTCCTGCGGCATCGCCCGGACCAGCACGAGCGCCACGTCGTCCGCCTCGGCTCCCGGGGCGAGCGTCGCCAGGACGTGGTCGGCCAGGTCGTCGACCGAGAGGTCCTGCCGGCCCGCGAGGGTGCGGGTCAGCAGGTCGATGCTCGTGGAGAGCAGGACACCACGACGCTCGACGAGCCCGTCGGTGTAGAGGAACAGCGTGTCGCCGTCGCGCAGCTCGACCTCGTGGTCGTGCCGCTCGGCCGTGGGCAGCAGCCCGACGAGCACGTCGTTGGGGCGGTGCAGCAGCTCGACGGTCCCGTCGGCCCGCAGCAGGACGGGGTAGGGGTGCCCGGCGTTCGACCACCGCAGGGTCCGGACCCCGCGCGCCCTGTCGTCCTCGCTCTGCTCGATGCGTGCGACGACAGCCGTGGCCGTCGCACTGCTCCCGAGCGCGAGGCCCAGGACGGCCTTGTCCGTCTCCTCGAGCACGGCCGAGGGGCAGCCGCCCGTGACGTACCCGATGGTCCGCACGATGCCCCGCAGCTGGGCCATGGTCGCGGCAGCCTTGTGGTCGTGGCCCGTGACGTCGCCGACCACGACTGTCGTCGCGCCGTCCTTGGTGACGAAGGCGTCGTTACCAGTCCCCGCCGATCTCGAGGTCGTCACCGGCTGGCTGGTAGCGGACCACGACCTCGAGGTCGCGGGGCGTGGGCGGCGGGGTGAGCAGCGAGTGCTGCAGCTCGATCGACCCTTCGCGGGCCTGCTGGGCGCGGATCTCGTTGAGCTCGGCGTGGGCCCGCAGGTAGTCGATCTGCGCGCGCTGCCACTCCGAGGCGCGCAGGGCCGAGGCGACCGCGGAGGTCGTGAGCATCATGAACTGCCTCTGCGAGGCGTCGAAGGGTCTGTGCGGACGTGCGCGCATCACCAGGACGCCACCGGGGGCGCTGTCTCCGTCCACCTCGAGCGGGGCGACGAAGGTCCTCTCGTGCACGACGGGGCGGCCTGTCGTGCGGACCTTGTCCACCAACCCGGTCGGGAGCTCGGCGAGCAGCGCGTCGTCGCTCGTCGCGGCGAGCCGGATCCCCGAGGCTGACGGCAGGTAGACCGCGCAGGCCTCGACGTCGGCCGTGCCGCCGAGCAGGTCGACGACGGTCCGGGCGAGGTCTTCGGTGCTGCCACGGTGCTCCTGGAGCGCGACGTGCAGGTCGTCGACCGTGCTGAGGCGCCGACGGTCGACCACCTGGCTCGTCGTCTCCGTCGCGATGTCGAGGACACCGACGACCTCACCGGCGTCGTCGACGAGAGGGGAGTACGAGAAGGTGAAATAGGTCTCCTCGTCGAAGCCCGAGCGGTTCATCAGCAGCGGGGTGTCGACGCTCCACGTCGGACGGCGGGTCGCCAGGACCTCGTCGAAGAGCGGGCCGACGTCGTCCCAGATCTCCGCCCACACCTCGTGCGCCGGTGCGCCGAGGGCCCACAGCCGCTTCTGCGTGCCGAGCATCTCGCGGTACCCGTCGTTGTAGACCATCGTCAGCTCGGGCCCCCACACGAAGATCACGGGGAAGCGCGTGCTGAAGCACATCCGGGCGGTCTGCCGCAGCGACTCGTCCCAGGTCGAGATCGGACCGAGCGGTGTCTGCTCCCACGGGAAGGCGAGCGTGGCGGCGCCCATGTCGCTGCTCAGCGCCGTCGGCGCGAACCACTCAGAATCCATCGGACCAGCGTAGTGGCCCTCAGGCACCGAGGTCCGCGTGCAGCCGACGACGACAGGGGCGGCTCCGGCGCCCCGTGCCAGGGCCGGTCTGGCACCCTCTGCCCGCGTGGCCCGACGGCTCGCCGACACCCGTCGTCCACAAGGAGAAGTTCGTCCTGGTCGCCTCTTGCGCAGCACGGTAAAGTTCGCACGACTGCCCTGTGCCCGATCCGCCTCGCTCACGAGGGGGAGGGCCGGTGGAGCGGTACCACCATCGGGAGGGACTGGACCGTGAGCGAGCCGACAGGTCGACGTGCGCCAGGAGCGCAGGCCGGACCAGCCCTGCAGCCGGGGCACCCCGTGCACCCCGGGCACGGCCACATCGTGCTGCGCTTCTCCGACGGCACCGAGCACAGGCTGCGCGGCATGACCCTCGTCGGCCGCAGCCCGCAGGCCGAGCCGGGTGAGGTCATCACCGACCTCGTCTCCGTCGTCGACCCGGGCCGCTCCGTCTCCAAGACCCACCTGCTCGTCGGCATGGACGCCCGCGGCCTGTTCGTCCAGGACCGCCGCTCGACCAACGGCACCGTCGTCACGCTCCCCGACGCCCAGCAGATCCTCTGCGGCGAGTCCCAGACCGTCCGCGTCCCTGCGGGCGCCACGGTGTCCTTCGGCGACCTCGGCTTCGTCGCCGACGCTGTCGAGCAGGACTGAGATGGCTGCCGTGTACACCACCTGGGGGACCGCGACCGACACCGGACGCGTGCGCACCCTCAACGAAGACGCCCTCCTGGCCCTGCCCCCGGTGTTCCTCGTCGCCGACGGCATGGGCGGGCACGAGGCCGGTGACGTCGCCAGCCGCGTGGTCGTCGAAGAGTGCTCGGTCCTCGTGGGCCGCACCTCCGTGACCATCGAGGACGTCCAGGACTGCCTCGAGCGCGCCGTCGCCCGCATGCACGACATCCTCGGCGACCGCAGCGGCGGCGCGACGGTGGCCGGGGCCGCCGTCGCCACCCACGAGGGCGCGCCCTACTGGCTCGTCTTCAACATCGGCGACTCCCGGGTCTACAGGCTCTCGACCGACGGCTTCGCGCAGGTGAGCGTCGACCACTCCGTCGTCCAGGAGCTCCTCGACTCCGGCAGGCTCTCCGAGGACGAGGCCGTCACCCACGCCGACCGCCACGTCGTCACCCGGGCCCTCGCGACAGACTCCTCCTTCGAGCCCGACTACTGGCTGATCCCCGTCGCCCCCGAAGACCGCCTGCTCGTGTGCTCCGACGGTCTGACCGACGAGCTCGACGACGCCGCCCTGCACCGCATCCTCTCGACCGAGGCCGACCCCCAGGCCGCCGCCGAGTCCCTCGTCGAGGCTGCGCTCGCGGCCGGTGGCCGCGACAACGTGAGCGTCGTCGTCGTCGACGTCGCCACGGTCTGGAACCACCTCGGCTCGACCGACCTCACCAACGACCACGAGACGACGGTCAGCCGCGACGAGCACGCGGCCGTCGTGTGGGACGAGCAGAAGCACGGCGCGACCCTGCCCCGCACCGGCGGCCCCCGCACGGCCACGGGAGGCCTGCGATGATCGTCCCCGTCTACACCCCCGGCGACTGGGTGGCCGTGGTCACCGACGGCGCCGTCGCGCTGCTCCCGCCGACCATCGACGAAGACCGCCTCACCCAGGTGTGGGACGCGCTCCGCGAGAGCTCCGACCTCACCCACAGCCTCACGGTCCTCGCCCGCGGGGGCCTCGTGGGACTGCCGCCCTTCGCGCTCGTCTCGGTCGTCGACGGGCACGTGCGCGGGTTCCTGCGCGGCGACGTCAGGCTCTTCACCGCCGACGCCGACGGCACCCACGAGCACTCCGCAGCGCACGTGGCCACCTGGGCCGAGATCAACGTCGCCGACGCCGGAGCCGTGACTGTCGCCGTCCCCGCCCAGGTCGCCCCCGAGCGTCGTGGACCCCGGATGCCCGCGCTCGCGGCCGTCGTGCGGGCCTCGAGCGTCGAGGTCAGCCTGCGCGCGGGCGTCGAGGCACCCTCACCCGTCCCGCCGGTCCGCGAGCCCGCGGCCGGGGCGCCGGCTGCCTCCGAGACGACCACCAAGGACGGGCTCGACGCGGACGCCCTCGACGGGGAGCAGCCCCTCGACCCGAGCATCCCGGTCCCGGGCCGCGCCGCCCGGCGTGCCCTGGTCACCGACGAGCCCGTGGCCGGTGCCCGGACCAGCCACGCGGCGACAGCCCCGGCGGCACCCCAGCCGAGCCCCGACCCGGTCCGCGACGCCGAGCGTGCCCGCGAGTACGTCGCCCGCCGGGCCCGCGCGACAGCCGCCCAGGCACCGCTCCGCGACAGGACTTCGGTCCCCGACGCAGCCCCGGCCACCTCGCGCCGCGGCTACGACGCCGCGCGCCGCGCGGAGCCCGTCGTGGTCCCCGCGACGTCGGCGACCTCCGCCTCGCCCCTCGTGGCGCGCGCGGACGAGGTGGCACCGCCGCCCCCGCCCGCGACCTCTGCGCCGGTCGTGCCGTCGGTCACCCCCGTGCCGGTGCCTCCAGCAGCACCCGCGCCCACCGCTCCTGCGCCGGGCGGCCTCGACCCCGCGCTCGTCGACCCCACCTTCGCCGAGATGACCGTGGTCCCGGCCGCCGAGCCCGAGCCCGTCGCGCTCGAGCTCACGGGGCCTGACGTCTCTGCGCTCGTCGACGACGACGACAGGTACGGCAGCACGGTGCTCTCGACGAGCCTCGTCGAGATCCGTCGGCAGATGAACAACCGCGAGCCGGACGCCCTCCCCGGGCCCTTCCCCGTGCCCGCGGTCCCGAGGGTCCACAAGATCCGGATGTCCTCAGGGCTGCTCGTGCCGCTCGACCGTGCGGTGCTCATCGGGCGTGCGCCCGTGGTCTCGCGCGTCGCCGCGCGCGACCTGCCCAGGCTCGTCACCGTGGTCAGCCCGAACCAGGACATCTCGAGGACCCACGCCCAGGTGCACACCGACGGCGAAGACGTCCTGGTGACAGACCTCAACTCGACCAACGGCATGCTGCTCACCGAGGCCGGTCACCCGCCGCGCAGGCTGCGCTCGGGCGAGCCGACCCCGATCGCCCCGGGCGCCCTCGTGGACCTGGGCGACGGCGTGACCTTCACGCTGGAGCGTGACAGGTGAGCGCCCGCCGCCAGCCCTCGGTCCCCCCGAAGATCCCGGGCTACGAGTTCGTCCGCCTGCTCGGCATGGGCGGCTTCGCCGACGTCTTCGAGTACCGCCAGGAGCTCCCGCGCCGGTCGGTCGCCGTCAAGGTGCTGCTGTCGGGATCGCTCGACCAGGAGGCCCGCGAGGCCTTCTTCGCCGAGGCCAACGTCATGGCCCAGCTGTCCCACCACCCGTCGATCGTCACCGTGTACCACGCGGACATCGCCTCGGACGGCCGGCCCTACCTCGTCATGGAGTACTGCTCCCGCCCCGGGCTCGGCACGCGCTACCGCATGGAGCGGTTCACCGTCGCCGAGGTCCTGCGGACGGGCATCCGGGTGGCCTCGGCCGTCGAGGCTGCCCACCACCTCGGGATCCTGCACCGCGACATCAAGCCCGCCAACATCCTCGCGACAGACTTCGGCTGGCCGGCGCTGACGGACTTCGGCATCGCCTCGACCCTCGGCTCCTCGGCCGCTGCGACGGGGATGTCGATCCCGTGGGCGGCGCCCGAGCTGCTCGCCGAGCGTCCGACGGGCGATGCCCGCGGCGACGTGTACTCCCTCGGTGCGACCATCTACTCCCTGCTCGTGGGGCGCTCGCCCTTCGAGGTGCCGGGCCGCAGCAACAGCCCGGCCGACCTGCTCTCGCGGATCGAGCGCTCGCCGCTGCCCACGATCGACCGCGAAGACGTGCCGCCAGGCCTGTCGGCCGTGCTCGCCCGCGCGATGGCCAAAGACCCGGACCGCCGGTTCCTCAGCGCCCTCGCGCTCGCGCACGCGCTCCAGCAGGTCGAGCGGTCCATGCACCTGCCCGTGACGAGCATCGACCTGTCGCAGGACATCCTCCCGGACTCCTCGGCGAGCCGTGGTGACCTCGGCGGACCGCCCGGCGACGGCTCGCGCGACGACCAGGTGACCCGTCTGCGCCCCGTCGTGAGCATCGACCCCGACGGTGGCACAGGAGGCACAGGTGGCACAGGAGGGGCCAGCAGCACTGGCGGTGTCAGCAGCTTCGCGTCGCAGAGCGCCCCTGCGCCCTCGACCCGGGCGCAGGCCCGTGCCGCTCGACGCACGCAGGCACCACCACCGCCACCGGCCGACGAGGCCCCGCGAGCCTTCGACGAAGACGCCACGCGTCTGCGACCCATCACGACGATCACCGCGCAGACGGCCGTCCCCGAACCGGGCCGCGACGCGCGGTCCTGGGGCTCGACCGACGGTGTGCGCACGACGACGGGCGGCACGGCTGCGCGTCGTGGCGACGCGTCACGCGGCCCCGTGCAGGACGCCGCGCAGCAGCACCCTGCAGGCTCTGCGGGGCAGCAGCCGCACGCCGCCCCGCAGTACGTGGACCCGCAGTACACCGGGCCGCAGCACGACGACTCGCTGTACCCGTCGTATCCCTCGTCCCCGTCGTACCCCTCCCACCCGTCGAGCCTGTCGCAGCCTCAGCAGCCCTACCCGCAGCAGGCTCCCTCCGGCTACGCAGGCGCGCCTCAGGGTGCCGCGCCCACCGACAGCCGGCCCGGGGACGGGCCAGCGGCACCGTGGTACCAGGGGAGCGCCCCGGCAGGCCATGGTGCCCAGCCTGGCGTGCCGACCGCCGCACAGGGCTACCCGGCGCCGGGCCAGCAGCACCTGCCGCTCCCGCGCGGTCCGCAGGCTCCGCTCAGCCAGCAGGGTCCGCTCGGTCTGCCCCAGGCCCCCTTCAGGCCGGCGGCCACGGCCTTCTCGCCGACCCCGGCCGAGATCCGGTCGCAGCACTACCGCAAGCCGTCCTCCGACGAGGAGCCCGGACGTCGCGGTCCGCACCGCGGGTGGCTCGTCGGTGCGGGCGCCCTGGTCGTCGCCGCGCTCGTGGTCGTCGGGGTGCTCACCCTCGGCCGCGGGGCCGACGAGAACCCCCAGGCCGGTGACGACCCCACGTCCACCCCGACCTCCGTCGAGGAGGCCACGGTCCCCGGTCCGGCCAAGCTGACCGGCGTCGACCAGGGGGACGGGTCCGCACTGTTCACCTGGGAGAACCCCGACGAGAAGGACGGCGACTCCTACGTGTGGCGCGAGGTCGCCGTCGACGGTCAGGGCGACGCACGCCGCACCACCGTCACCCAGGTCGAGGTCCCCCTCGACGAGACCACGGGCGTGGTCTGCATCGAGGTGTCCATCGTCCGCCAGGACGGGCGCGCCTCGACGATGCCCGTGCAGGAGTGCTCCCGATGAGGCTCGGTCGTGGCACCACGCGCGCCGAGCGGGTCCGGTCGACCTCGGCCGTCGTCGCCGGGGTCACGGTCCCGGCGGTCCTCGCGATCATGGCCGTGATCGACCCCGGCGTGAAGATCGCCGAGGTCGACCTCAACGACGGCGCCGTGTGGGTGACCAACCGGTCAGAGCTCAAGCTCGGCCGCTACGACGCGACGGTCCGCGAGCTCAACGGCGGGCTCGTCGCGACAGACCCGTCCTTCGACGTGCTGCAGAGCGGGCAGGACGTCCTGCTCGTCGAGCCCGGCAGGGTCTCGACGGTCGACCCCGCGACCATGGCCCTGACCACACAGGCCGAGGTCCCCGCAGGCTCGCAGGTCGCGATGGGCGCGGGTGTCGTGGCCATCACCTCGCCCGAGGGTTCGGTGTGGGTGCGGACCATGACCTCCCTCGCCTCGGTCACGAGCGACACCCCGGGTGACATCGACCTGGGTGACGGCGGCATGGCCGTGGTCGACCCCGACGGCCTGATCCTGGCCCTCGACCCGACCGACGGCACGGTCCACCGGGGCGAGATGGTCGACGGCACGCTCGCCGTGACCGACGCCGGCACCCTCGAGGGCGCGGCCGGTGTCGAGCCTGAGGCCGTCACGGCGGTCGACGGGACTCTCGTCATGCTCGCCGACGGGACGCTCCACGGGGACGGCTGGACGACCGACCTGGTCGACGGCGCCGCCCCTGTCCTCCAGCAGCCCTCGACCTCGGGCACGTCGGTCACCGTCGGGACGACCACCCACCTGCTCGAGGTCGACCTCCGGTCGGGCGACGTCGCGGTGACCCCGACCTCCGGGCAGGGCACGCCTGCGGCCCCCGTGCGGCTCGGCGACTGCCTCTACGGCGCGTGGGCCAGCCCCACGGGCAGCTATCTCGTCAGGTGCGGCGACGACGAGCCGACACTCATCGACCTCGAGCGCATGACAGCCCAGAGCACCCCGGTGTTCCGCGTGAACCGCTCGGTCGTCGCCCTCAACGACACGCTCCAGGGCCTCCTGTGGCTGCCCGACGACATGCCGCGCGTCCAGGTGCCCAACTGGGACCAGATCGAGCAGGACGACGACACCACGGACACCGAGGACGAGTCCGACGAGGTCGAGACCACCCAGCAGCAGCTCACCGAGTGCACGCCGGAGTCTGCGGCCCCGGGCGCTGTGGACGACGACCTCGCCGTCCGCCCCGGGCGCTCGACCATCCTCGAGGTCCTCAACAACGACACCGCCGGCGACTGCGGCATCATCGCGATCGACGAGATCGACACGACCACCCTGGACGCCGGCTTCGCGACAGTCGAGACGATCTACGGCGGTCGTGCGCTGCAGGCCGTGGTGTCACCCCAGGCTCAGGGCAGCGCCACCATCACCTACACGATCTCGGACGGACGGGGGAACAGCCCGCCCTCGACCGCGACGGTCACGCTGCGCGCCTCCGACCCCGACAGCAACTCGGCCCCGCTCGAGCTGCGCACAGGATCGGTCGAGGTGGAGCAGGGCGCGACCGTCGACGTCGACGCCCTCGCGAACTTCGTCGACCCGGACGGCGACGAGCTCGTGCTGCTCGACGCCGTGACCGACGGGACCGCGACGGTCCGCGCCCGCCAGAACGGCATGCTCACCGTCACGGCCGAGGGGGAGACCCTCGGCCGCCAGACCGTCACCCTCGTGGTGAGCGACGGCATCGAGCAGACCACTGGCCAGGTGGCCGTCGACGTCCGCGCGACGGGGTCGCTCCCGCCGAAGATCGACCCGATCCACGTGGTGACCGAGGCCGGCAAGGACGTCGACGTCGACGTCCTCGAGTCCGTCCACAGCCTCTCCAGGGAGCCCGCCCGCCTCGCGAGCGTCGACGAGCCTGCCGGGACCACGGTCTCGCCGAACCTCGACGACGGCTCCTTCACCTTCACCGCGACCAACGCCGCCACGTACTACGTGCCGTTCACCGTCGTCGCCTCGCCGCAGCAGGCCCAGGGCCTCGTCCGGGTGGACGTCGTCGAGCCGTCGACCGCACCCCAGCGGCCCGTCGCCGTGCGCGACCTCGCACCGCTGCCGCGGGGCGGCGAGGTGCTCGTCGACCCCCTGGCCAACGACGTCGACCCGGCTGGCGGCGTCCTCGTCGTGACGGCGGTGTCCGCCGCGGAGGGCTCGGCGCTGCAGGCCGTGGTCGTCGACCACAGGTACGTGCGCATCAGCTCCCAGCGTGACCTCGACGCGCCCGAGACCCTCGAGTACAGAGTGTCGAACGGCTTCGAAGAGGTCGCCGGGGAGATTCTCGTCCAGCCTGTCCAGCCGAGCGGCCTCGACCACCCGCCCGTGCTGCAGGACCTCGAGGCGACGGTCCGCACCACAGGCGTGGTGACGGTGCCCGTGCTCGACAGCGCGGTCGACCCTGACGGCGACGAGATGAGCATCGTCCCGGACCTCCTCGAGACCCTTCCGGCCGAGAAGGGCCTGCTCTTCGCCTCGGGTGACGTGCTGCGCTTCCAGGCCTCGGGGGAGACCGGGACCGTCGAGACCACGTACAGCGTCCAGGACGCCGGCGGGAACGTCACCACGGCGAGGCTGTCGATCTCGGTCCACGCCTCCGACCCCGAGACGAAGGCCGCCCCGCGGCCTCGCGCGCTCACGGCGCGCACCTTCGACGGCGAGACCGTGCGCATCCCGGTGCCGCTGACAGGCATCGACCCCGACGGCGACGGCGTGACGCTGCTCGGTCAGGGAGACTCCGTGCCGAGCCTCGGCCGTGTCGTGGCTGTGGGCGCTGACTATCTCGAGTACGAGGCGTACCCGGGTTCCTACGGGACCGACACCTTCCAGTACGCGGTCGAGGACTGGACCGGGCAGCGAGCCCAGGCGACCGTCCGCGTCGGGATCTCGCCGCGCAGCGTGCAGGGTCAGCCGATCGTGGCGCGCAACGACGAGGCCACGGTCCGCCCCGGGCAGCGCGTCGAGGTGCGGGTGCTCCGCAACGACGTGGACCCCTCGGGCGGAGAGCTGACGCTCGCCCCCGAGCTCGAGGTCCCCCCGGGTGTCGACGCCCACGTCGACAAGCGGCGTGTGGTCGTCACCGCTCCGGCCGAGCCCGTCGACGCGCTCACGATCGTCTACACGGTCACCAACACGCTCGGCTCGACAGCCCGGGCGACCCTGACCCTGCACGTCGTCGACGACGCCCCGATCGCGGCCCCGATCGCACGCGACGTGACCGTCGCCCCCATCGAGGTGGTCGACAAGACGAGCGTCGAGGTCGATGTGCTCGCCCTCGCCGAGAACCCCTCCGGGCCGCTGAGCGACCTCGAGGTGTCGATCCCCTCGTCACACTCGGGCGTCGCGCAGGTGATCGGCGACGGGCAGGTGCTCGTCACGCTCACCGACCGCACGCAGACCATCCCGTACAGGCTGACGAACACCCGGCCCGAGGCCGACGGCGTGGGGGCCTACGCCTTCATCGTCGTGCCTGCCCTCGGTGACTTCCCGCCGACCCTGCGGCCCAAGGCGCGCGAGCTGCGCGTCGCCTCGGGCGAAGAGCTGGTCATCTCCCTCGCCGAGTTCGTCCAGGTGGGCACCGGCAAGACTGCGCGCGTCCGCGACGCCGAGAGGGTCTCCGCGACCAACTCCGACGAGGGCGAGCTGGTCGTCGACGACACCACGCTGCGCTACGTCTCCGCTCCTGGCTATGCAGGCCCTGCGTCGATCACCGTCGAGGTGACCGACGGCGCGACCCGCGACGACCCCGCCGCCCGACGCTCGGTGCTCACTCTCCCCATCACCGTCTTCACCGAGGACGAGCGACCGCCGACCTTCACGCCGAGCGAGCTGCTCGTGCCGCAGGGCGAGTCGACGAGCGTCGACCTGCTCGGCTTCACGCGCGGCCCCCAGGGCGCCTCGGCCGAGCAGAAGTACACCTACGAGGTGGTCCAGGCTCCAGGCAACGGGTTCCTCGCCTCGATCACCCCGGGCACCACGCGCCTCGCCGTGAGCGTCCCCGCCGACGTCGCCCGTGGGACGCTCGGCACGGCGACAGTGCGGCTGGGCTACGGCACCGTCGGGACCATGGACGTCCAGGTGACCTTCAAGGTCGCGGCGAGCTCCCGCCAGCTCGCGACGCTCCAGGTCCACGAGGCCGACGGCGCCGCGGGCCGCGAGGTGACCGTCAACGCGCTCGCCGGCGCGGGCAACCCCTTCAGCGAGCCGCTCACCCTGCTCAGCGCCTCCCCGGCTGTCGCCGGGCAGGGGACGGCCCGGGTGTCGGGCGGCAACGTCGTCGTCCGACCCGCCGAAGGGTTCACAGGGCTCATGGTGGTCCGCTACCGCGTCCGTGACGTCACCGGCGACCCGCTGCGCGAGGTCGACGGGACCATCCGGGTGGCGGTCCGTGACATCCCGGCGGCGCCCTCTGCGCCGCGGGTCGGCGAGGTGTCGAGCCGCGCGGTCCCGCTCAGCTGGGACGCCCCGGCCACGAACGGCTCGCCGATCACCGGGTACAGGGTCACCCGCTCACCGGGTGGCCAGACCACCCAGTGCGCGACGACAGCCTGCACGATCACCGGGCTGACCAACGGCACCGAGTACACCTTCACGGTCGCCGCGCAGAACGCCCTCGGCTGGTCGGCCGAGTCGCCCGCGAGCGGTCGCGCGACCCCTGACGCCGTCCCCGGCGTCCCCGGGTCGCCGAACCTCGAGCCCGGCGACCGTCAGGTCACCGCGACGTGGGCTGCGCCGGCCAACGACGGCACCCCCGTGACCAAGTACACGGCCGAGCTCTCCGGGCCGCAGGGCATCGTCTCCCGCGAGGTCGCCGGCACGACCATCGTCTTCTCCGGGCTGCAGAACGGCGCGGGCTACACGGTCCGCGTCCGCGCCCACAACTCCGCGACGCCGCCCGAGGGCGGTGCGTGGAGCGGTGCGTCCCGCCAGGCGATCCCGGCCGGTCTGCCAGGGACACCCGAGGTCGGGGCGTCGCGGGTCGACACACCTCTCGGCGGCCAGATCAGGGCCACCTGGACCACCCCCGACGCCAACGGCTCGGCGATCACCGGGTACACGGTCGTCGCGCAGAGCTCGGGCCACCCGACGCTCACGTACCAGGCTGGCGGCGGCGAGACCGAGACGATCTTCTCCTCGGTCGTCAACGGCGCGGACTACACGATCTCGGTGACCGCGAAGAACACCGTGGGCGCAGGGTCGGCCGGTGTCAGCGCGCCGACGTCGACCTTCGCCCCGCCTGGGGCCCCCGGCGGGGCTCGGGCGACGGCAGCGACAGGCCGTCCCTTCGGCGACGGTCAGGTGACGTTGTCGTGGAACGCCCCGGGCGACACCGGGGGTGTGGGTGTCGGGATCAAGGCCTACGAGATCGAGGGTGTCGGGACCGTGCCGGGTGGGACGACGTCTCAGACGATCTCCGGGATCGCCGGTGGCACGTCGTCGAGCCCGTACAGGGTCCGGGCGATCAGCACGCGTGACGCCGCAGGACCGTGGGCGGACATCGCACCTGTCTCGGTGCGGACGCTCGCAGCGACACCGATCGTGACCGTCACCGCAAGTGGATTCCTGCAGGTCCAGGCGGCCTGGTCTGTGCCCAATGACGGTGGTGCACCGGTGACGGGTTACAGGGTGAGGGTCAACGGCGGTGGCTGGAGCCAGCCGACGACAGACACGTCGATGCCCGTGAACGTCCCGCTCGACGGCAGCGTCACCGTGGACGTGAAAGCGCTCACATCCGAGGGGGAGAGTGCCGTGGGCTCTGCCACCGGTGGCCCAGCGGCGACGACCGCTCCTGACGCCCCGCCCGGCCTCAACGCGAGCTCGACGAACGATCCTGCGTCGATCACCTTCACCTGGGGTGCTTCGACAGAGCACGGCACCCCGGTCACCGGGTACGAGTACAGGCTCTACAGGCAGGGTGGCCCTGCCTCAGGCTGGCGTCCGGTCGACGGTTCGACCCCCTGGTCGACGACAGTCTCCGACTCGATCAGCGAGGACACGTGGGTCGTCGAGCTTCGGGCGCAGAGTGCCCGCGGTCCGAGCAAGGAGTCCTCGACGACCGTGGCCGTCGCCCCACCGCCCAACCCCGGTGGCGGCTAGCCCGACCCGCGCCGCGCGTCCCGCAGCGCCCCCGGCCGACCGGCCATGATGACGTCCGACAGACCAGCAGCCTCGCTGCGACCGACAGAAAGCGGCACCTCCCGATGACCTCGAACGCGACGCCCGGCCCCATGACGGCCGAGCAGGCGGCCTGGTTCGCCCAGACCTTCAGCACGCTCGTCGACAACGTCGGCGTGGCTGTCCTGGGCAAGACGCACGTGGTGCGCCTGACGCTCACGGCCATGCTCGCCGAGGGCCACATCCTGCTCGAGGACGCCCCGGGCACGGGCAAGACGATGCTGGCCCGGGCGCTCGCCGCGACCGTCGACGGCACGCACCACCGCATCCAGTTCACGCCCGACCTCCTGCCCTCGGACGTCACGGGTGTGACCATCTACGACCAGAAGACGAGCGTCTTCGAGTTCCACAAGGGCCCGATCTTCGCCTCGGTGGTCCTCGCTGACGAGATCAACCGTGCCTCCCCGAAGACCCAGTCGGCCCTCCTCGAGGTCATGGAGGAGTCACGGGTGACCGTCGACGGCACCTCGTACCCCGTCGGGCGCCCGTTCATGGTCATCGCGACGCAGAACCCCATCGAGCAGGCCGGCACGTACCGCCTGCCCGAGGCGCAGCTCGACAGGTTCCTCATGAAGACCTCGCTCGGCTACCCCGACCACGCGTCGACGGTCCAGATCCTCGCAGGGTCGGCCGCGCGCGACCGGACGTCGGCCATCACGTCGGTCATCACCTCGGCGGCAGTCGCGAGCATGGCTGACCTCGCGGCCACCGTCTACGTCGACACGTCGATCAACGACTACGTCGCGCGCCTCGCCGAGGCAACGCGCACCGACGCCGAGACCCGCCTCGGGGTGAGCGTCCGCGGGTGCCTCGCGCTCGTGCGCTGCGCCAAGGTGTGGGCCGCCGCCCAGGGCCGTGCCTACGTCATCCCGGACGACGTCAAAGAGCTCGCCGTCGCCGTCCTCTCGCACCGCCTGGTGCTCGACGTCGAGGCCGAGTTCGCGGGTGTGACACCCGAGGAGATCGTCGAGAGGATCCTCGGCGAGACCGTCCCTCCGACGGAGCGGGCCGTCTGACGTGAGAAGACCCGCAGCCCTCGGCGGCAGGAGGGGCTCGACAGGTCGTCTCGCGCGCTCCGCCGTGCGCGGGGTGCGGGCGAGGACCGGAGGCCTCACAGGCCTCGGGTGGGGCATGGTCGTGGCCGCGGCGGTCACGCTCGTCGTCGGCCGCCGCTACGGGTGGGCCGAGCTCGTCGCCGCCGCCTGCGTACTCGCAGTCGCCGTGCTCGTCTCCGCCGCGATGACTGTCGGGCGCTCGCACTACGCGGTCGACGTCGACCTCGCCGACGACGCCGTGACCGTCGGCGAGCGCGCGATGGGTCGCATCGAGGTGCGCAACGTCGGCCGTCGCCGTCTGCTCCCGGCCCGCATCGAGCTGCCCGTCGGCATCGGCTCGGCGAGCTTCGCGCTGCCCAGCATGGCCGCGGGTGCGGTCCACGAAGAGGTCTACGCGATCCCGACCACCCGACGCGCCGTCGTGGTCGTCGGTCCCGTCCGCTCGGTCCGTGCCGACCCGCTCGGCATCGCGCGCCGCGAGGTGCTGTGGACCGACCCCGTCGAGCTCTACGTCCACCCCGTCACGGTGTCGCTGACCGGGACCCGCGCCGGGCTGCTGCGCGACCTCGAAGGGCAGTCGACCCGCAGCCTGTCGGACGACGACATGTCTTTCCACGCCCTGCGCGAGTACATCCCCGGGGACGACCGCCGCAGCATCCACTGGCGCACGAGCGCCCGCACCGGCACGCTCATGGTCCGCCAGTTCGAGGACACCCGCCGCACCCACACAGCCCTCGCCGTGTCGACAGACACCGAGGACTACCGCCACGAGGACGAGCTCGAGCTCGCCGTGAGCACCTTCGCGTCGCTCGGCACGCACGTGATCCGCGAGGGCCTGGAGATCACGGCGCTCGCCGGGGACCAGCGCCTGCGCACCCAGACACCGCGCCGGCTGCTCGACGACTGCTCCGCGCTCGTCGCGACGCCGCGGGCTGCCGACGCCCACGACCTCTCCAGGGTCGTCGCGCGGAACGCGCCGTCAGCCTCGATGGCGGTCGTCATGACGGGGACGGTGCCCACACGCGCCGACCTGCGGACCAGCTCGTCCCATCTGCCCCCGGGCCTGCGGACGGTGTTCGTCCAGTGCGACCCCGGCGCCGAGCTGAGCCTGCGGACGCAGGGCACGCTCTCGGTGTCGACCCTCGGGAGCGTCGAGGACCTCCCGCGGCTCCTGCGCCAGCTGGTGACAGGATGACCGGCCTGCTGGGCGCGACCCGCCCGCCCGAGACGACGACAGACACCCAGGGGCGCAGCATCCGGATCGTCGGAGCGCCCGCCGGCTCGCGTCCCGTCGCGGGTCTGCTCGTCGACGTCCTCGTGGTCGCCGTCGCCGTCCTGCTCGCCCTCGTCCCGCTCGTGCCCGTCTTCGGTCTCGGTGCCGCGGCCCCGGCGATCGTCGGTGGCGTGGTGGTCGGTGCCGTCCTCGCCGTCGCCGCGGTCGTGCGCCGCTGGCCTGTCGTGGTGACCCTCGCCGCAGCCGTGCTCGCCTACGCCCTGCTGGGCGGTCCGCTGGCCGCCCCCGCCACGACCACAGCCGGTGTGCTCCCGACGGGCAGCACGCTCGTGACCCTCGGGCAGGGTGTCGTGACCTCGTGGAAGCAGGTGCTCACCCTCGAGCCGCCGCTCGGGTCGAGCGGCACAGGGCTCGTCGCTCCCTTCGTGCTCGGGCTCGCCGCCGTGCTCGGGGGCGGCCTGCTCGCTGCGAGCCGGCAGGCGTCGGGCCGCGCCGCGACAGCCCGGCTGCTCGTCGCCGTCGCCGTGCCGCCGGCCGTCCTCGTGCTCTCCATCCTGCTGGGCACCGTCGAGCGGACCCTCGCCGTGGTGGTCGGTGCGAGCATGACGGTCCTGCTCGTCGTGTGGGTCGCGTGGCGGCGGGGTGCCTGGCGCCCGCAGCGGGTACCGTCGCTCGCCGTGCTCGCCGTGCTCGCGGTCCTCTCGATCGGCGGAGGCGTCGTCCTCGCTCCCGTCGTCGCGGGCGACACCCCGCGCTTCGTGCTGCGCAGCGTGATCGTCCCGCCCTTCGACCCGCGCGACTATGCCAGCCCGCTGTCGGCCTACAGGGCCTTCATCAAGGACCAGCGCGAGGCCGACCTGGTGACTGTCGACGGCCTCCCCGAGGACGGGCTCGTCAGGGTCGCGACGATGGACAGCTTCGACGGGGTCGTCTGGAACGTCGTCGGCGACGGCGAGCCGCAGGCCTCCGGCGCCTTCCGCAAGGTCGGCGACGTCATCCCGGTGACAGTCGCCGGGGCCGAGGCGCAGGTCGAGGTCGAGGTCGGCGAGCTGCGCGGACCGTGGCTGCCGACCGTCGGCGAGACCCGACGCGTGACCTTCTCAGGCCCAGACGCCGACCGCACCCGTGAGGCCTTCCGCTTCAACGACGCGACGGGGACCGGTGTGCTGAGCACCTCGCTCGTCCCCGGGCAGACGTACACCCTCGACGCGGTGGTGCCGCCTCCGGTGACGGACCAGGAGATCGGCGACGCGCAGGCGAGCACCCTCGCCGTCCCCGCACCGCAGCAGGTGCCCGACATCGTCGTCGAGCGCGCCAAGCAGGTGACCGCGAGCGCGACGTCCCCCGCAGGCGCAGCCCGTGCGATCGAGACGTACCTGCACGAGACCGGCTACTTCAGCCACGGCGACGACTACCCCTCGCTCGCCGGTCACTCGGCGTACCGCATGAACCTCCTGCTGGGCGAAGACCTCATGGTGGGCGACGCCGAGCAGTACGCCTCGCTCATGGCCCTCATGGCGAGCCAGTCCGGGCTGACGGCCCGGGTGGTCCTCGGTTTTGTCCCGTCCGAGGAGCAGCGCGGCGACGACTCGATCACCTTCACCGGGGGCGAGATCCAGGCGTGGACGGAGATCGCCTACGAGGGTGTCGGCTGGGTGCCGTACTTCCCGACGCCCGACACCAACCGGACGCCCGAGACGGCCGACGAGGAGGTGCAGAACGAGCCGCAGCCGCAGGTCGTGCAGCCTCCGCCGCCGCCCGCCGAGCCTGTCTCCCCGCCGTCGGAGGACGCCGAAGACCCCTCGGTGACGACCAACGAGGAGGAGACCGCCGCCGAGGGGAACCTGCGCGCCGTCCTGCTCGTGGTCGCAGCCGTCGCCATCCCGCTGCTGCTCCTGCTCACGCCGTTGCTCGTGGTCGTCGCGCTCAAGGCGCGCCGTCGGCGTCGTCGCCGTCGGGCCGCGACCGCCGAGCTGCAGATCAGCGGCGGGTGGGACGAGGTGCTCGACACCGCGCACGATTTCAAGGTTCCCCCGCCCGCCGACGCCACCCGGCGCGAGGCGTCGAAGGCGCTGCTCGAGACCTTCCCGAAGGCACCCGTGGCCCTGCTCGCCGACCAGGCCGACGCCGCGGTGTTCTCGGCCGACGGCGCCGGTTCTCGAGGGGTCTCGCGCTACTGGGCCGCGGTCGACGAGACCGTGCACACGATCCGCACCCACGGGTCGGCCTGGCGCCGGCTGCGCGGGACGCTGGCGCTCACGTCGCTGCGTCGTCGCCGACGGGCCCGGGCCGAGGCTGCGGCCCCGGCGCCAGCCGACCGAGACGCTCGACGTGCTCGAGCACAGCGCCCTGCACGGCGGCGTGGGCGACAGTCCTGAGGTGCCGGGCCAGGTCGCCGGAGGGGGCACCCAGGTGCGTCAGCTCTGGCCCTTCCTGCGCCGCACGGCGAGCGTGGTGATGCCGAGGACCACCAGCACCCCGGCCGCGAGCAGCAGCGGGGTCGAGCCCGCGCCCGTCGCAGAGAGGTCTTCGTCGCGGTAGCGGTCCGAGACCGCGGGCGAGGTGCGTCGGGCTCCGGCGGGGGTGCTCGGTCCCTGACCTGAGCCCGGGGGGACGCCAGCACCTGGGGTCGGGCCCGTCGGCGGCGCAGGGGGCACAGGTGCGGGCGTGTCCGAGGGGACGACCGTCGGGACAGGTGTCACGGTCGGGGTGTCGGTCGGTGCCGGGGTGTCGGTGGGAGACGGCGTCTCGGTCGGCGTCTCGGTGGGGGTGTCGGTCGGCGTGGGGACGTCGCACACAGGCGCGGTGATCGTGTTGTTGATGAGCGTGACCGCGCCGGTCTGCGCGAGTGCCCGACCCTCGAGCGTGGCGCCAGAGTCCATGCTGATCGACGTCGACGCCATGACGGTCCCGACGAAGTCGGTGCCCGTGCCGATCACGGCGCTCTCGGCGATCTGCCAGTACACGTTGCACGAGGCGGCGTCACCGAGGAAGGCGACCTCGCTGTCCGTCGCTGTCGTCAGGCCCGAGGTCAGCTGGAAGATGAACACGGCTGCGGGGTCACCGAGGGTGTCGAGGGTCAGCGTCCCCGTGAGCTGCGCGGCCGGGAGCCTGTAGGTGCCGGGGGTGAGGGTCTGCCCACCGAGCTCGGCGGGGAGGTTGATGAAGGGCGTGCGGCCCGCGGCGTCGCCGTAGGCGGCGGTCAGGTCTGACTTGGCCTGGAGAGCCACAGCGTCTCCGAGGTGCACCTCGCCGCCGACGATCCCAGGCGGGAAGCCGGGTGCAGTCGTCCCCGGGTGGACGCCCAGGCTCTGGCCCAGGACCGACGGACCGGTGTTGGTGACAGTCTCGGCGCCGAGCACAGAGAAGCTGCCGGTCGTGCCGAGCGAGACGGGCGGGTCGGCGGCCTCGGCCGGCAGCTGGTCGAGCACGACGAGCGTCGAGCCGAGGGCCAGCACCGCGACCACGGAGACGGCGAGGACCGGCCGGGCCCCCGTGCCGAGGGCGCGCGGGGATCGGGATGTGCGGTCTCTACGGGCTGCAGCCGTCATGGGGTGTCCTCTCATAGGGCACCCCCGGAGGCAGACGCCACGAAGGCCGGCCAGCTCGAGAAAGCACCGGCAGCACGGTGGCCACCTGCCCTGAGTAGAGCACCCATCGGGGTGTCACGCGCGGCCAGGGGCGACGCCGCAGGTCACAGCCTCGGCCGCACGGCGGTCTCTCTCAGATCCGCCAGGCGGCCGCACGACGCCGCGAGCGGACGGCGATGCCGATCACCAGCCCGACGAAGGTGAGCACGAGGGCGATCCCCGCGGTCAGGCGTACCCACGGCGGCAGCCCCCACAGGGTGGCCGTCTCGTCGAGGAGACCGAAGACACCGCTGATGATGAGGAAGGCCCCGCAGAACCCGAGCGCTGCCGCGGCGACCGCGAACCACACGACCTCTCGCTCCCGCGAGCGCGGGGCGAACTGGTCGGCGTACCGGGCGACTGGGCCGAAGGCCTCGACAGGGTCCTCGCCCGACTCTGCGAGGTGGCTCTGGACCTCCCGGACGATCTGCCGAGCGGCCTCGGCGGGCACGTCGCGGACGTCGAGGGCCTCGGCGAGGTCGGAGGCGTACTGCTCGTGCGTGCTCTTGCTCATGACGTGCCCTTCGTCCCGGTGATGATCGCTGTGCTGACCTGCGTGAAGGCGACCCAGTCGGCCCTGTACGCCTCGAGGCGCTCGCGGCCGGCCGAGGTGATCGAGTAGTACTTGCGCCCCGGTCCGCTGTCGCCCTCGCGCCAGGTGGCGACGACGTCGCCGTCCTGCTCGAGCCGGGCGAGCAGCGGGTAGAGGGTGCCGCCCTTGACGACACCCATCCCGCCGTCCGCGAGGCGCTGGGCGACGAGGTACCCGTAGGTCTCGCCCTCGCTCACGAGCGACAGGACGGCGCCGACGAGCGCGCTCCGCAGCCACTCGGCAGGCCATCGCTGTGTCTCCATGAGATAGATCGTGGCACGACCTAGATGGGGACGCAACCTACATGGCCGTCCGATCTATCGGGTCAGGGGACCTGCGCGGGGTTCCGCCGGTGGGTCCAGGCTGGGCTCTGGTCGGTGGGTGAGAGGCTCAAGGGGTGTCGTCGTCAGGCTCGGCGGTCGTCTAGTCTTCGCTGGTATGGCATCAGAGCAGAGTCAGCCGGAGGCCCGTGACGTGCAGGACCAGGCCGCAGGGGACGGACCTGCAGCGGAGCACCCCGTGGGGGTCCAGAAGGCGCGGAGCCTGCGGAGGCGCAAGGAGATCGTCGAGGCTGCGATGACGACCTTCGCGAACCGCGGCTTCTACAACTCCTCCCTGGCCGAGATCGCCGACGAGGTCGGGATCTCGGCCGCCGGGATCCTGCACCACTTCAAGACGAAGGACCAGCTCCTCACCGAGGTGCTGCGCACCCGCGACATGGTCGACATCGAAGAGGCCGCCCACGGGCGTGAGCTCGTCGGGCTGGAGTTTCTGAGGCACCTCGTGGACACCGCGGCGCTCAACAGCACCCGGCCGGGCATCACGCAGCTCTACGCGGTGATGTCGGCCGAGTCGGTCACCACGGACCACCCCGCGCAGGAGTGGTTCCGCGGCAGGTACGTGGGGCTGCGGGAGATGGTCCAGAAGGCGCTCTCCCAGGCGCGGGACATCGGGGAGCTGCGCGACGACGCCGACGTCGCCGAGACGGCGATCGCGATCATCGCCGTGATGGACGGCCTCCAGGTCCAGTGGCTGCTGGACCCGGAGACCGTCGACATGGCCGCTGTCACGCACCGCACGATCGACGCCCTCGTCGCCTCGCTCGCCCCCGAGGAAGACTGAGCAGGGCTGGTCAGCCCTTGATCGCCCCCGTGAGAACACCCTTGGTGAAGTAGCGCTGCGCGAAGGGGTAGAGCATGAGGATCGGGATGGTCGCGACGACGATCACGGCCATCTGGAGCGTCTGACCGGGCGGCGGCGGCTGGTCCGGCGCCTGGATCGACGTGAGCGCCGAGCCCTGGACGACGTACTGGTTGAGGACCACCTGGATGGGCCACTTGGACGTGTCGTTGAGGTAGATCATCGCGTTGAAGAACGAGTTCCAGTACCCGACCGCGTAGAACAGCGCGATGACGGCGAGCACGGCCTTCGACAGCGGGATGACGATCCGGGTGAAGATGCGCCAGTCGCTCGCCCCGTCGAGGCGCGCCGACTCGAAGAGCTCGGTGGGCAGCCCCATGAAGAAGTTGCGCACCACGACCATGTTGAAGGCGGAGATGAGCCCGGGGACGATGAGCGACCAGTACGAGTCGAGCAGCCCGAGGGACCTCACGAGCAGGTAGTTGGGGATGATCCCCGCCCCGAAGAGCATCGTGCACAGCACGAGGACGAGGACCGTCTTGGCCCCGGGCACGTCCCGGGTCCGCATGAGCCCGTAGGCAAGGGTCGTGGTGAAGATCATCGACAGGGTGGTGCCGACGGTCGTGATGCCGATCGACACGAGCATCGCGCGGGTGACCACGTCTCCGCCGAGGATCGACCTGTACGCGTCGAGGGAGAAGGCGGTCGGGAAGAACCCGCCCGACGCGGCGGCCTCGCGCGAGGCGAAGCTCATCGCGATGACGTAGACGAAGGGGTAGAGCATCACGAGCACGATGAGCGCGATGGTGATCGCCTTGAGGGCCTGGACCCCGGGGGACGGTGTCCCCATCCACACGGGTCGCTTGCCGGACGGCCTGTAGACCGGGACCGCGCGGTCGAGCAGGGGCGCTGGCGCCTGCGGTGCTGCTGTCATCAGAACAACCCTCCGGTCCCGAGCCTCTTGGCGAACTTGTTGGCGGCCAGCACGAGGACCGTGCCGATCACGCCCTTGAACAGCCCGGCTGCCGTCGACAGGCCCCAGTCGCCGCCGGCGATGCCGCGGTAGTAGACGAAGGTGTCGAGCACCTCGGCGGCGTCTGCGCCGACCGCGGGCTGCTGGAGCAGCAGCTGTTCGAAACCGACGGTCAGCACGTTGCCGATCGTGAGGATGAGCAGCAGCGTGATGACGGGGACCAGGCCGGGGAGCGTGATGTGCCACGTCCTGCGGGCAGCCCCGGCGCCGTCCACGGCCGCTGCCTCGTAGAGCTCGTTGGGGATGCCGCTGATCGCGGCGAAGAAGATGATCGTGCCCCAGCCGATGTCCTTCCAGATCACCTGCGAGACGACGAGCGCCTTGAAGGTGTCCGGGTCGGACATGATGTTGACGTTGTCGAGCCCGATGGCCGAGAAGAGCTCGGCTGCTGGTCCGGCCCCGCCGAACACCTGCTGCCAGATCGAGATGACGATCACCCACGAGATGAAGTGGGGCAGGTAGACGATCGACTGGACCACGCGCTTGGTGCGCTCGGAGATGAGCGAGTTGAGCAGCAGGGCCAGCAAGATCGGCGCCGGGAAGGCGAAGACGATCTGCAGGGACGAGATGATCAGGGTGTTCTTCAGCGCCCCGAGGAACTGCGGGTCCGAGAACATCGCCGTGAAGTTGTCGAAGCCCACCCACTCCGAGCCGCCGATGCCCCAGTAGGGCGAGTAGTCCTGGAAGGCGACCACGTTGCCGAGCAGCGGCACGTAGGAGAACACCAGGAAGAACAGCATCCCGGGGACGATGAAGGCGTAGGTCCAGCGCTCCCGCTTCATGCGGGTCCACACCGACGCCTGCTCGCGCAGGACGTGCTCGAGCCGCGGGTCGTCGCGCCGACGGCGACGGCGTCCCGGCCTGCTGACCCTGCCGCGCCCGGCCGATGCGTCGCTCCCCGCCGGGGAGGTGCCGGCCTGTGCCGGCACCCCGTCCTTGGTCACGGACACCGGCGGTCAGACCTGCTCGGCGAGAGCGGTCTCGTAGGCCTTGCGGACCGTGTCGCCGCCGGCCTTGCGCCAGGCGTCGCGGTACTCGTCGAGCTGGTCGAGCGACATGCGACCCGAGACGATCCCGTTGCGGTAGTCGGTGTCGACGGCGGCGAGCTTCGAACCCTCGCTGACGTTCGGCTCGTTGTAGAGCCCGACCACTGGGCTGGGGACCGTCGCCGCGATGAGCGGTTCGAGGGTCTGCTGGAAGTTCTCGACGAACTCGACCGAGGTCGGGGCCACCACGAAGGACGGCGACTTGAAGGCGCCGAGCCACTGGAGCGCGGCACGGTCGTTGTTCGCGGTCTCGTCGTTGGTGTCTTCGATCACACCGCCCTCGCCGAGCGTGTAGTTGTAGCCCTCGGCGCCCGTGTGGATGAACAGCGCCTCGGTGCTGCCGTCGGGCGCGCGCCAGTAGTTGACGACGTCGAGGAGCTCGGCCAGGCGCTCGGGGTCTTCGGCGGCCTTCGCCGAGATCGAGACCATGCCCCAGTAGCCGTCGTTGCGCTGCACGACGATCTCGCCTCCGTCGACGGCGGGCGGGACGAACATGCGCGGGTCGGCGCCCTCGGTGATGTCCACGGTGTCGCGCAGGATGTTCGCGCCGAAGTAGCCGTTGAAGGAGTCGACGGTGATCGCGAGCTGGCCGTTGGTGAACATCTCGGCGGCCTTGTTGCCCTGGGTCCCGAGGGCGAGCGCGTCCGGGTGGTAGACCCCGGCCTTCCAGAGCTGGGTGTGGAACTCCAGGACGTCGGCGTAGGCGTCGGTCTCGATGACGTTGACGAGCTTGCCCGAGTCGTCGAGCTGCCACGTGGTGCCGGCCCGGAACATCCACTCCACGACGGCCTGGAGCTTGCCGTCGAAGGCGCCGATGCCCCAGTGCTGCTTGCCGTTGACCGACTTGAGGGCGGCGACAGCCGTCATCATGTCGAGGAAGCCTGCGGCGTCGGCGGGCATCTCGTCGTAGCCGGCGGCCTGCATGAGGTCCCAGCGGATGGCCGGGAAGTTGGTGAGGTACGGGTCTTCGTTCGGGATGCCGAAGAGGTGCCCGTTCTTGGCGGACGCCTTCCAGGCGTTCGACCCGACGTTGGCGAGGTTGGGCCAGCGCAGGATCTCGTCGCCCGCGAGCACCTCGGAGAGGTCGGCGAACACCCCGTCGTTGATGGCCTTCGCGGCGACGGCGTTGGTGTCCTGGACGAACAGCAGGTCCGGGACGTTGCCCGAGGCGATGGTGGTGGCCATCTTCTCGTTGTAGGTGTCGAAGGCGACGAGGGTCGGCTCGAAGGTGCCGCCGAGCCGCTCGTTCAGCCCGGCCCAGTACTCGTTGGCGGGGGCCTTCTGGGGCGGAGCGCCCCAGAGCACCTGGAAGGTCGTGACCTTGCCGCCGGACAGCGGGGCCTTGCTCACCGAGTCGTAGTACTCCTGGATCGGCTGGGTGTAGATGGTCGGCATGCCCTCGACCGTGCTGACGATCCCGCCCGGGACCTCGCGCGGTGCGACGTAGGTGGGCAGTGCGAGGGCGACGGCCTCGCGGGGGTTCGGGCGGGCGCCCCCGCCCCCGCCGCCCGAGCAGGAGGCGAGCGTCACGGACAGCGCCGCGATGCCGGTGAGGCTGAGGAAGGTGCGCCGGCTGAGCTGTGCATCGAGTCGGGGACCGAGAGGTGCCGAGGACATCCGCTTCTCCTTTGAAGGTGGTGATGCTCAATCAGCCACGACGGTAGCGCCAGCCCCGTAGAATGTCTAACGAACGTTCAGTAAGTGGTTTTGACCTGCGAGGATGTCGCTCGACCTAGACTTCCGTGCTGACCACTCATCAGTCCTGCTCGAGAGGCAGCCCCCAGCCGTGTACTCGTTCCTCCTGGCGATCATCTACGTCGCCTTCATCAGCCTCGGCCTCCCGGACTCCCTCGTCGGGGCCGGGTGGCCGGTCATGCACCAGGACCTCGGTGTCCCGGTGGCCTACGCCGGCATCATCACCATGATCATCGCCGGGGGCACGATCTTCTCGAGCCTGGCGTCCGAGCGGCTCACCCGCCGCTTCGGTGCTGGCATCGTCACTGCTGCGAGCGTCGGGCTCACCGCAGCCGCGCTCGTCGGCTTCTCCCTCTCCGGCTCGTTCTGGGTGCTGTGCCTGTGGGCCGTCCCCTACGGGCTGGGGGCCGGCGCTGTCGACGCTGCGCTCAACAACTACGTCGCCCTGCACTACGCGGCCCGACACATGAACTGGCTGCACAGCTTCTGGGGCCTGGGCGCGTCGATCAGCCCGTTCATCATGAGCTACGCCCTGACGTCAGGTCAGGGGTGGTCGAGCGCCTACAGGATCGTCGGTCTCACGCAGGTCGTGCTCACCTTCGTGCTGATCATGACCCTGCCGGTATGGGGGAGGGCGGCCAAGACCGCGCTGACGGCAGCGAAGGCACCGGCGGCACCGGCGGGGCGCGACGACGGGAACGTCGCCCCTGGCACTGACGGCGCCGTCGGTGCCGGACAGGCGGCGGGTGGCGGCACGGCGGCCCTCGACGGGCAGGCGGGCGGAGCCGAGCCGTCCGGCAGACGCAGCGCTCACGTGCCGCTCGCGGAGGCGCTGCGCATCCCCGGGGTCGTACTCATCCTCGTCGCCTTCTTCGCCTACTGCGCGCTCGAGAGCACGGCGATCCTGTGGGCGTCGACCTTCCTGGTCACCGACCGGGGCGTCAACCCCGCGACGGCGGCGGCCTTCGCCTCGCTGTTCCTCATCGGCATCACCGGTGGACGGTTCCTGGCAGGTTTCTTCGCCGACCGCGTCGG
This sequence comes from Sanguibacter sp. Leaf3, assembly GCF_001425965.1. NCBI lineage: Bacteria > Bacillati > Actinomycetota > Actinomycetes > Micrococcales > Sanguibacteraceae > Sanguibacter > Sanguibacter sp. Leaf3. The sequence goes on from NZ_LMRH01000003.1 coordinate 782,131, forward strand.
TGACAAGCAGCTCATCCGCGGTGGCTTCGTGACGATCGGCGTGGGTGTCGCGATGCTCGCGCTCCCGCTGGGGACAGACGCGCCGGCGCTCGTCGGCCTCGTGATCGTCGGGCTCGGGTGCGCGCCGATCTACCCGGCGATCATCCACTCCACCCCGGTGAACTTCGGTCGGGACAGGTCGCAGGCCGTCATCGGTATCCAGATGGCCGCGGCGTACACGGGCTCGACCCTGGCGCCGCCGCTGTTCGGCGTGGTCTCGACCTGGGTGGGGATGTGGACGTTCCCGCTGTTCCTCGCCGTGCTGGCGGTCCTGGGTCTGCTGATGTCCGAGCGTCTGAACAAGCTCGTGGGACGCAGGGCGCCGGCCGAGGGGCTCGCTCGCAAGTCCTGAGCGCTGAGCTCTGGGTGCCGTGCTCGGGCATCGGACGTCGCCGATCCTCTGCTCGAGATCCTCTCGTCAGCGGTCCGACCTACTCTGTCACTGGTGTGCCTGTCGTCGCCCAGCGTCACGGCCCCATCCCCTCCGGCCCGAGAGAGACCCCTGTGAGCACCGAGAAGACCCCCGTGACCGAGACGCCCCGCGTCGAGGCCGCACCCCGCTTCGGCTGGATCTACGCGAGCCTGCTGCTCGTCATGTTCCTCGCCGCCCTCGACCAGACCATCGTCGGCACGGCGCTGCCGACAGTCGTCGGTGAGCTCGACGGCGTCAACCACATGGCGTGGGTGGTCACCGCCTACGTGCTCGCCATGACCATCGCCATGCCGGTCTACGGCAAGGTCGGCGACCTCGTCGGCCGCAAGAAGCTCTTCCTCTTCGCCATCGCCCTGTTCCTGCTCGGCTCGGCCCTGTGCGGCGTCGCGCAGGACATGATCCAGCTCATCGGCTTCCGTGCGCTCCAGGGCCTCGGCGGTGCTGGCCTGATGATCACGTCGCAGGCGATCCTCGCCGACCTCGTCCCCGCCCGTGAGCGTGCCAAGTACATGGCGCCCATGGGTGCCGTCTTCGGTGTCGCGTCCGTCGCGGGTCCGCTCCTCGGCGGCTGGCTGACCGACTCGGTCGACTGGCGCTGGATCTTCTGGGTCAACCTGCCGCTCGGCATCGCGGCCTTCGCCGTCGCCGCGACCATGATCCACCTGCCCAAGCGCACGTCGACCGCCAAGATCGACCACCTGGGCATCGCGACGATGGCGGTCGCCGTGACGGGCATCGTGCTGGTCTGCACCTGGGGCGGGACCGAGTACGACTGGTCGTCGCCGACGATCCTCGTGCTCGCCGTGGTCGGCGTCCTCGCCACGGCCGCCTTCCTGGTGGTCGAGCACCGCGCCGTCGAGCCGATCATCCCGCTCGGTCTGTTCCGCAACCGGACCTTCGTGGTCGCCACGACCCTCGGGCTCTTCGTCGGAGCGGGCATGTTCGGTGCGCTCGCCTACATGCCGACCTTCTTGCAGATGGCCTACGGGGTCAACGCGACAGAGTCGGGCCTGCTGCTCATCCCGATGACCGTCGGCATGCTCACGGGGTCGTTGTTCTCGGGGGCGAGGGTCAGCAAGACCGGCCGGTACAGGATCTACCCCGTCGTCGGGACCGTGATCGCGGCCCTGGCGATGCTGCTGCTCTCGCGGGTCAGCGACGAGACACGCCTCTGGGCAGTCTGCGCGATCCTCGCCCTCATGGGTCTGGGCATCGGGCTGTTCTTCCAGCTGCTCGTGCTCACAGTGCAGAACGCCGTGCCGCCGCGCGAGATCGGGACGGCGACGTCGTCGAACAACTTCTTCCGCGAGATCGGTGTCACCCTCGGCACCGCGATCCTCGGGACGGTCTTCGCCTCACGGCTGACCTCGGGCCTCGCCGACGCGCTCAGCGGCACCGAGGGTGTCGACCTGCCCGGCGCCACGAGCCTCACGCCCGCGATCGTCCGCTCCTTGCCCGACGCGGTCCAGTCCGGGGTGGTCGACGCGTACACCGACGCGCTCATCCCGCTCTTCGCCTTCCTCGTGCCGATGTTCCTCGCCGGGACCGTCGTCGCGCTGTTCCTGCCGCACATCCCGCTCGCGAGCCGGAGCGACGTGGCGGGAGCGCTCGAGGGCGAGTCGGCGGGACAGCCTGGTGACGAGGTCGTCGGCGAGGTGGTCGGTGAGTCCGCCGACCAGGCTGTCGACGAGTCGGTCGGTCGGCCGGCGGGCGAGGCGTCGGGCCCGCAGCGCTAGCCGTCGCCGGGGAACCGCACCCGCCGGACCGCCCTGTACACGGTCGCCCGGGACACCCCGAAGATCTCGGCGACCTCGCTCGCGGTGCGTGACCCCTCGTGGAGGGTGGTGACGAGCTGGCGTTCCTGCGCGGGGGTGAGCGTCGGGCGTCGGCCGCGCAGGTGGCCCTTGGCGCTGGCCTCGGCCATCCCCTCGCGGGTACGCAGCCTGACGAGGTCCGCCTCGAGGTCGGCGACGAGGGCCAGGCAGTCGCACAACGAGAGGGCGTCGGGACCACCCAGGCAGTAGTGGTCTGCGCCCACACGGAGCATCGCCCCGGCTGCTGCCAGCCGGTCGACGATGTCGCGGGCGTCCGGGACAGACCGCGCGAGCCTGGCCAGGGCCGTCACGACCAGCGTGTCTCCACGTCCGCAGCGGGCGAGCGCGTCGGCCAGACCTGGCCGGTCCCGGTCTGTGCCGGTCAGCCCACGGTCGACGTAGACGGCAGCGGGGACGACCCCCAGCGCCCGGAGCGCGCTCACCTGGGCTGTGCGGTCGCGCGGGGTGACCGAGACGCGTGCGTAGCCGATGAGCATGTGGACGACGCTATCCGCGGGTGCGGCGTCCGGGGTCCTGGGCTGATGGGGACTGGTCCCCTGGGGCGGCGGCAGCCGGGGCCGTGGTGTCTCACTGAGGGTCCCCCGTGCGAACTGTCGAGATCTCCCGTCAGCCGCACCAGCGCAGCGTTCCCGAGCCGTCGAGGGTGCCGTGCGGTCTGGACGGTCTGGCCTGCCCGGGCGAGCGTGGAGACATGAACACGAACAGGACGTCACTGAAGCGAATCATCGGCGCAGCCGGCGCGACGGCTGCACTCCTCCTGGCGGTCCCCGCCACTGCGCAGGCCGCAGACACGATCGACTACACGCTCACCCGGGCGGAGGTCGCCCAGCAGGCCGCGGACGCACAGTCGCAGACCGACCTCATCTGCGGTGCGCTGCCGTGGCCGATCAGCTGGGCGTGCTCGCAGAACCAGGCCAACGGCGGCATGCGAGACGCACTGCAGGACGCCTACGTCGCCGGGTGCGGGCTGCGCGTGCAGGTCACCCCGACAGGCTCGGGCGCGTCGTACGACAAGGCGACCTACCAGTACACCAAGGTCAACTGCCGCTGACCCAGCCCGAGAGCCCGCGCGGCACCGCAGCCGCGCACCGACCCAGAGACGATCTCAGACTGCACGACGAGACCGGCGGGAGACGAGACAGTCTCCCGCCGGTCTCGTCGTGTGCACCGGAGCTGACGGTCGCTAGCTCCTCGGGCCGCGCTTCGTCTGGGCGTCGGCGACTGCCCGCAGGCCGGGCGCTGCCCGCGTGATGGGAGCTCTCCGCAGTTCGCGCGCTGTCCGCATGCTGCGCTGGCCCGGGTTTGCGCTATCCGCGCGCGGCGCGGGCCCGGGCCTTGATCGCGACGATGACATCGGTCTTGGCGGCGGCGTAGGAGTTCATGTCGTCCCACCGGGTGCTCATCAGGGACCGCTTGGTGCTCTCGTAGAGCTCACGGTCGGCGGCGTCGGCGCGCAGGTGGTCGCGGAGCAGCAGGTACTCGTGGACCGCGGGGTCGTCCTTCTCGTAGACGTGCACGTGGACGTCGCGGGCCGGGGTGCGGACCAGACGGTGCCGTGGCTCACGGACCCGCAGCGCGTACCCGGCCGCGAGCAGCCCGTCGAGGTAGTCCTCTTCGGCGGTGATGTCGTCGACGCCGACCACGACGTCGATGATCGGCTTCGCGGCGAGCCCGGGCACCGAGGTCGACCCGATGTGCTCGACGAGCACGTCGGTCCCGGAGAGCGTCTCGCGGATCCGCTGCTCGTGGTCGCGGTAGAGGGCGGGCCAGGTCTCGTCGTAGTCGTGCAGCGTGATGGTGAGCGGCTCGACACCGCCGATGAGGTCGAGCGTGGTCACGTCAGGACGGCGCGGTGCGGGGTTCGGAGTCACGAGTCCATCGTCGCACCGCCCCGCGCCACGCGACCGGGCGAACCAGGGGCCGGCAGAGAGGTCAGGCCCTCGTCGAGGCGTGCAGACCCGCCTCGGTGCGAGGGTCGCGGATCGAGCTCTCCAGCCCTGTCGACAGCACGCCCGTCTCGCGCAGCTCGTCAGCGGTGACGCGGCGACCGCCAGAGTGAGCCGAGGCGTAGATCGCAGTGACGATCTCGAGGGGGCGCCGCGCCGAGGACGCCACGTCGGGCAGGGCCGTCCCCTCGCGCAGCGCCCGGTACGTCTCGCGGACCAGCGGGACGTGACCGCTCGGCTCGTCCTCCTCGGGGAGCCCCCACCCGGCCGACTCCTCGGCGGGGACCCCTGGCGCCGGGGTGATCCGCCAGTCCGGCCCGGAGTGCCCGTACAGGTGCTCGACCTCCACGGTCGCGCGCTCGCAGTCCACCCGGACGTGGCTCGTCTCGCGCGGGCTGAGGGTCGAGGACACAGCCGTGGCGACCACACCGTCGCGGAACAGGATGGTCGCCGTCGACAGGTCGTCCATCTCGGTGTCGCGGTCCAGGCGCCAGGTCTGCGCGCTGATCTCCTGCCAGTCGCCGAGCAGGTGGGCGAGCAGGTCCATCTGGTGGATACCGTGGCCGAGCGTCGTGCCGCCACCCTCGCTGTCCCAGCGCCCGCGCCAGTCGACCGCGTAGTAGTCGGCGCCGCGGAACCACAGGGTCTCGCACTGGGCGACGAGCGGTCGCCCGAGGGCACCCGAGCGCAGGAGGTCGCGGACGTGCGCGGCGCCGGAGCCTGTGCGCTGCTGGAAGACCGTCGCGAGGGCGACACCTGCGGAGTCGCAGGCCTCCTGCATGTCGTCGAGCTCGGCGAGAGACAGCGCCGGGGGCTTCTCGCAGACGACGTGCACCCCAGCCGCGGCAGCCTCGAGGGTCTGCTCGCGGTGCACGCCGGGCGGGGTGCACAGGTGCACGACGTCGACAGTCTCGGATGCCAGCAGCTCGGAGAGCGTGGGGTACCGGCCGGGCACCGCGTACCTGGCGGCGAAGCCGTCGAGGCGGCCGGTGTCCGGGTCGGAGCAGGCGACGAGCTCGGCGAGCGGGTCGAGGGCGATCGCCTGCGCGTGCAGGTGGGCGACGGCCCCTGTGCCCACGATCGCCGCGCGGACCGGCCTGTCCTGGCCGATCGGTGCCCAGGGGGCCCGCACCGGCGGGACTGCGCGGCCGGTGGCAGCGGTCGTCGAGGCGGGGAGTGCAGAGTCAGACATCGTCGTTCGCTCCGTCAGGTAGTGCGGGTCGCGCAGGTGGTCAGGTGCTCACCCGGCGTGGCTCGAGGCGCGGACCACGAGCTCGGGCTGGAACTGCACCTGCTCGTGGCGGAACCTGTCGCCCTGCGTGTGCTGGGACAGCAGCAGGTCTGCGGCCCTGTAGCCGAGCTGGTGGGTGGGCTGGCGCACGGAGGTCAACGGGATCGCGAGCTCCCCGGCGAAGTTCACGTCGTCGTAGCCGACCACGGCCATCTCACCGGGCATCGCGATGCCCTCGGCGCGCAGGGTCCGCTGGACCCCGAGGGCCACGAGGTCGTTCACGCAGAACACGGCCGTCGGGCGGTCGACACCGGCTGTCGTCGTGGCGAGCAGGTGGCGCATCGCGGCCTCGCCGCCGTCGGCGTTGAGGGACGAGGCGGTGATCTCGGTGAGGTGGGTCGCCGGGTCGAGCCCCGCCGCGTCGAGGGCGCGGAGCATGCCCGCGTGCCTGTCGCCGCACTGGCGGATGCTGTGCGCGCCGTTGACGAAGGCGATGTGCGTGTGGCCCTCGGCGACGAGGTGGTTGCCGGCGAGCTGGCCGCCGACCACGTCGTTGACCGCGGCCGACGAGATGTCCGGGACGGGTGAGGTCGCGTCGAGCAGCACCACGTTGACACCGCGGGCTCGGAGCTCGAGCAGCGGTTCGATGTCGTCGGTCGAGGGCACCACGAGCACCCCGTGGACCCCGTGCTCCTCGAAGAGCCGCAGGTAGCGGGCCTCGCGGTCCGGGTCTTCGTCCGAGCTCGCGAGCATGAGTGTGAAGTCGTCCTCGGCGAGGCGGTCTTCGATGCCGCGGGCCACCTCGGTGAAGAAGGGGTTGCCGATGTCCAGGACGATCGCGCCGACTGTCGTGATCGTGCCCGCGCGGAGCTGGCGTGCCGAGCCGTTCGGGACGAACTGGAGCTCGGCGATCGCGTCGAGGACCCTGTCCCGGGTGGTGGGGGAGACGCGGTCTGGTCGGTTGAGGACGTTGGAGACCGTCCCGACGGAGACGCCGGCTGTGCGCGCGACGTCGCTGATGGAGCTCCGCTTGCGCGCAGTGGGCGTGGTCACCGTGGTGGGCCTTTCGACGTGGGGTGCGCCGGGAGCGTCGTCGAGCCCGGGTGCCCTTGAATACTAGTGGCGCTTGACCTGCTCAGGACGTGGGACGTACGGTCCTCGACATCGCGCTGAACCGATTCACAAGAATGTAGCGCATGACACCGAGGACGAGGAGGTCCACAGTGGCCCGCGTGTGCTTTGTCTCCAAGGTCCGGCCCGACAGGCTCGACGAGTACCGCGCGCGGCACGCCGCGGTGTGGCCCGAGATGCTCGAGGCCCTGCGCGACTGCGGCTGGCGCGACTACCACCTGTTCTTGGCGCCCGACGGCCTGCTGGTCGGGTTCGTCGACGTGGACGACTACGACGCGGCCCAGGCAGCGATGGGGCAGACCGGCGTCAACGCCCGGTGGCAGACCGAGATGGGGGAGTTCTTCGTCGCCGACGACACCGCGCCGGACGAGGGGATGGTGCGGCTCGAGCAGGTGTTCCACCTGGAGTCGCAGCTGGCCGAGGCGGGGCTGCCGACGGGCTGAGCAGCGGCAGCCCGCTCGTCCGGGGGCGCTGCGGCTAGCCTGGCCGACGTGGGCATGAAGAACTTCTTGGTCGAGGGCGTCTCCGGGACTGGCAAGACCGCGGTCTGCACGGAGCTGCAGCGACGCGGCGTCCACGCCGTCCATGGCGACCGCGAGCTGGCGTACCAGGGAGACCCGATCACGGGAGTGCCCACCAGCACGAGCGACCACGAGCACCACATCTGGGACGTGGCGGCAGTGAGGCGCCTCATCGCGGACGACAGCACGCCGGTGACGTTCCTCTGCGGCGGGTCGCGCAACCATGCTGCGTTCGTCGATGATCTCGACGGGGTCTTCGTGCTGACTGTCGACGTCGAGACCTTGGTCCGACGGCTGGACGGGCGCCCTGGCGACGAGTGGGGGCACGCGCCTGAGGAACGAGAGCTGATCCTGCGTCTGCACCAGACGCAGGAGGACGTGGCGACCTCGGGGATCGCGGTCGACACCACCCTGCCCGTGGCGGAGGTCGTCGACACGATCCTGAGGTTGAGCGGGGCAGGGGCTGCTCGGTAGGGGGAGCGTTCGAAGCCCCAACAGGTTGGCGACCGGTGCCTGCTCGCCGCCTTCGTCGAGCCCTCCGGACGTCCGTGGTGTTCGCATGCGTCTCGCAACTGACAACTACGACAGCCGGAATCCCCATGAGATCCGAGTCTTGGTGGCAACGTCGGTGGAGACCGACCTGGCAGACTGTGCGCGTGTCGCGACGTGAGCGGTGGGAGAGCTGGTCCGAGGGACCGTTGACGGTCGGGGCGCTGCTGTTCCTCGTGGCCTATGCGATCCCGATCATCTGGCCCGCAGTCAGCGAGGGTGTCCGTGCTCTCGCGTCGGGTGCGGTGGCACTGACCTGGGCGATGTTCGGTGTGGACTACGCCGTGCGCCTGATGGTCTCTGAAGACCGGCGACGGTTCTTCCTCGGCAATCTCTTCGACCTTCTCGTGCTGGTGCTCCCGCTGCTGCGACCGCTGCGGTTGCTCCGACTCGTCACGCTGCTGTCAGTCTTGAACCGCACGGGGGCGCAGGGACTGCGCGGGCGGGTGGTGACCTACGCGGCTGGCGGCACGGCCCTGCTGGTCCTGTGCGGGGCTCTGGCGATCACCGATGCCGAGCGGGGCCAGCCGGGGGCGACGATCACCCGGTTCGTTGACGGGATCTGGTGGGCGGTGACCACCATGACGACGGTCGGGTACGGCGACACCTATCCGACGACTGCGACCGGGCGGGTGGTGGCAACAGTCCTGATGGTCGGAGGGATCGCCCTGCTGGGTGTCGTGACGGCGACCCTCGCCTCGTGGTTGGTCGAGCGGGTGACTGAGGCGAACGAGGCCGAGCAGGCGGCCACCAGGGCGCAGGTCGCAGACCTCTCAGCCCAGGTCGCGTCGTTGGAGACCTTGCTCCGCGATGCGCTTGGGGCTGCCAGCGACCCCTCCCCGCCGCGGGCGCCCGGGCGCCTTGGTGCCCCGGGGCAGGATGCCGACTCGGCAGGCATGCTCGGCCCGCTCTCTCCTGCGTAACCGTCACGTCCGCCATCGGACCTGATGAGACGTCTTCTGGTGGAGACCAGCATCAGCTGCCCGACGAGACGTCTCGCAAGACATCGCTTGCGAGACGTCGGTCTGACGGCGCACCAGGCTGACCTCCGAACCCGTGCCCCTCGCTCGGTCTCGTCGAGCGGCTGATCGAGCCTGCGGCCTGGCCGCGGTCGATGGCCGCGGCCAGGACCGCCGGACGAGCTCCGGTCTGAGCAGTAGCCTGTCGGCATGTCCATCCTCACTGAGATCTTCACCGCATCACCTGAGCACGCCATGTCTCGCGCCAGGGCGCACGACGAGGGTCGCCCGCCGACCCCGGTCGGTGACCTCTTCGAGACGACGGGTGTCACGGACCTCGAGCTGGAGGTCCTCGGTGAGATCGTCGCGAGGGCGGTCGGCGTCGGTGGGATCGACACAGAGCTCCACCCTGTCCACCTCGAGCTCGACGAGCTGTCGCAGGTCCCCGATGCCGTGGTCGCGGCCTTCGCAGAGCTCCCCGCGCTCGATGCCGACCCGACGGTGAGCGTGAGCATCGACGCTGTCATCGCGTCGTTCTGCGCGCTGGAGGACATCGACCTCACCGAGCCCGAGGCGTCAGACCTCGTCCGTCGGGTCATCGATCTTGCGGTCCTCGCCCAGCGGCGCGGAGACGGGCTCTATCTCTGGACCTCGCTGTAGGTCCCTCGACGGACGCGGTCCCGGCCGAGGCCGACGCGAACGGAACCTTCGTCCCAGCACGTCAGACCCGGCGGGCGTCCGACCTCTCATCGCCGTGACGGCCGGGGCCGCGGTCGGGCGAGGCCACAGCCCGTTGGTAGAGACTCGACCCGAGGATCCGGGCGCTCCCTGGGGCTGTCACGGTCGTGTCTCTCACGTGCTGGAAGCCCTGGGACTCGTAGAAGCGCCGCAGGCCGTGGTTGTCGTCGGCGCAGTCGAGTCTCACGAAGGTCTTGCGCCGCTCGGCAGCGCGGGCGGCCGCCCAGCTCAGGAGCGCTTGCCCCAGTCCGCGACCGCGGCTCGCCTGCGCCACGGCCAGACGATGGACGTAGAGGGCCGGGGTGGTGTCGGCGCCCCAGGTCTCCGGGTCGTGGTCGGTGATGGTGGCGATCGCCTGCAGCCCGCTCTGGTCGCGGACCACGAAGAGCGCGCCGCGCTCGGCGTCCCCCAGGACGACCTCAGCCGGGATGGCGTGCCGCCACTGGTCGATCGACCGCTCGTGCAGCCAGCGCCTCGCTCCGTCGAGCAGAGCCACGGCCTGGGTGACATCGTCAGGCGTGCCCTGCTCGACGGCCAGATCGGTGATTCCCATGCCGTCACCCTAACCACCGCGTGCGACGAGGCCGCAGGCGTCTCGTGCCCCGAGGTGTCGTCGACAGCACGTCCCGCACGGAGCGTCCACGGGAGACCGGCGGTGGGTCGTGCATCGCGTCCCGTGCTGCCGACGGTGGTGTCCGATGACCGCCAGACACCGAAGGCCAGGGCCGATGTACTTGCAGGCATGAACCTCCCACAGAGCCACCGTTCCGATGTCTTCCGGTCCCTCCACACCCCTGCTCACCCGCTCGCGCTCGTCACTGTCTGGGACGTGGCGAGTGCTCTGGCCGCCCAGGACGCCGGCGCCCCGGCCATCGCGACGACCAGCGCCGGTGTCGCCTGGTCCCAGGGTGTCCCCGACGGTGATCACCTGGACCGAGCGCGGGCCGTGTCCGTGCTCGCCGCGATCGCCTCGGCGGTCGACGTGCCGGTCTCGGCGGACATCGAGGGTGGGTACCCGGACAGCACGGGCGACGTCACCGAGACGGTCCGCGCGGTGATCGAGGCAGGAGCCGTGGGCATCAACATCGAAGACGGGTCGAGGTCACCTGACGAGCTCTCCCGGCGGATCGCTGTCGCGCGCCGTGTCGCGGACGAGATGGGCGTCGGCCTGTTCGTCAACGCGCGGTGCGACGTCTACCTGACCGGTGCCGTCGCGCCGGCGCAGCGCCTCGAGGAGACCGTCCGCCGGGCGGCTGCGTACGTCGAAGCAGGCGCCGACGGGATCTTCGTCCCCGGTGTGGTCGACGCCGAGACCATCGCTGCCCTCGCCGGGGCGGTCCAGGTGCCGTTCAACGTCATGGTCGGACCCGGCGCGCTCGACGTGGCAGGGCTCGGCCGGCTCGGCGTGGCCCGCGCGAGCCTGGGATCGTCCGTCGCGCAGGCCGCGATGACGACGGTCCGGGACGCGACGGCCGAGCTGCTCGTCACCGGGACCTACGACGGTCTCACCGGGGCGCTCGACTACGGGTACGTCGACGGGCTGCTCACGCGGGCGTCGTCGAGCCAGGCTCGCCGAGGGGTGACGATAGACGCGTGAGGACCGACCACCACTACGAGCGCGGAGCCGCGCTGGCCTCTCGAGACCGTCGCACCGTGACGGCGCCCGCGGGCGCGAACGGGCCGGGCTGCTCGCTAGGGGACCCGCAGTTCGCCGAGCGCTACACCGCGATCGACGCCCGGGACGTGAGGTTCGACGGGCAGTTCGTCACCGCCGTGTCCTCGACGGGCATCTACTGCCGCCCCTCGTGCCCTGCGCGTACCCCGAAGCCCGAGAACGTCACGTTCTACACGTCGTCGGCAGCAGCTCACGAGGCGGGGTTCCGGGCGTGCCGGCGCTGTCTTCCCGAGGCGACGCCCGGCACGCCCGAGTGGGACCTGCGCGGTGACCTCACAGGCCGGGCCATGCGGCTGATCGCCGACGGGGTCGTCGACCGCGAGGGTGTCGACGGGCTCGCCACGAGGCTCGGGTACACGCCGAGGCACGTCCACAGGCTGCTGGTGGCCGAGCTCGGCGCAGGCCCGGCGGCCCTCGCCCGTGCGCAGCGCGCCCAGACGGCACGCTCGTTGCTGGTGGGGACCGATCTCGCGATCGCCCAGGTGGCGTTCGCGGCCGGGTTCGGCTCGGTGCGCCAGTTCAACGAGACGGTCCAGCTGGTCTTCGCGGCACGGCCTAGCGACCTCCGCGCCCGCGCGCGGGCCTCGGAGACCGTGAACGGCCCGTCGCAGGTGACCGGGCGGGATTCGATCCGGCTCGACGTCGACCTCCCCGTCCGGCAGCCCTTCGACGCACCAGGAGTGCTGTCCTTCCTGGCCGACAGGGCTGTCGAGGGGGTCGAGTCGGCCGGGGTCCTGGCCGACGGGACCCTGAGATACGCACGGACGCTCCACCTGCCGCACGGCCCGGGGGCTGTGGAGGTCCTGGCAGAGCAGACCGCAGATGCGACGTGGCGGATCCGTGCGCGCCTCGAGCTCTCCGCCCTGTCCGACGTCGGCCCGGCGGTCGCCCGGGTGCGTCGGATGCTCGACCTGGACGCAGACCCGTCCGCGATCGACGCAGCCCTCGCAGCCGACGGTGCGCTGAGCGCGCTCGTCGCAGAACGGCCAGGGACCAGGGCACCCGGGACCGTCGATCCCCAGGAGATCCTCGTCCGGGCGCTCGTCGGCCAGCAGATCTCGGTCGCCGCGGCCCGGACGCACCTCAGCAGGCTGGCTGCAGCCCTCGGGTCGCCCTGCGTCTCGACCTTCTCGGGGCTCGACAGGCTGTTCCCGACACCCGAGCAGATCCTCGACGGTGTACCTCTTCCTGTCGCGGGGGAGCCGCTCGACCCTCAGCGGCTGCTCAGGCTGCCCGCACGCTCGATCGCCTCCGTCGTCGGTGCTGCTCGTGCGCTCGTGGACGGAGACCTCGAGCTGCACGTCGGCGTCGACGCCGCCACGGTGCGCTCAGCGCTGCTCGCCCTACCCGGGGTCGGCCCGTGGACGGCGTCCTACGTCGCGATGCGCGTCCTGGGCGACCCCGACACCTGGTTGGACGGCGACGTCGCCCTGCTCTCCGGCGCGCGGGCGGTCGGGCTGCTCGGCCCGCAGAGCGCTGGTCGGTCAGAGCACCGGGTCCTGGCGGCTCGGGCCCAGGTGTGGGCGCCGTGGCGGTCCTACGCGGTCATGCATCTCTGGCGCGCGTCGTCGCAGGCTCGGTCCGCGGGTGCGTCGTCCGGGCGGAGCGCAGGGGCGGCGCGCGAGAGGTAGGCGGGGCGAAGGGCCTGTCGTGGACGAGCCGACAGGAGCTAGCAGCAGGTTCTAGGAGGCGTGAGCGAGATCCGACGCCTCAGCCAGGTAGGCGTCGAGTGCCTTGCGGACGAGGTCGCTCCGGCTGAGACCGAGCTTGGCCCGGACCTCTTCGATCGCCTGGTTGGTCTGGTCACTGACCGCCACGTTGATGCGGGGCGAACGCTGGCCGTGCGGTCTGGGGGGTTCGCCGTCCAGGCGGGGTCGTCCGACTCTGCGCTCGACGGCCGCGACGTCAAGTCCTGCTGCCTCGAGCATGGCGCGCGCCTCCGCGCTGGCCTGCGGTCCGGTGACGGCACGTCGAGGGGTGGTGACTCCGGACTCAGCCCACTGAGCCAGCTGCCGGTCAGTCTCTTCGCTCATAGCTTCTCCTCATATCCAACGGTGGTGCGAGTCGTCTCGCGAAGCCTCATGACGTGGAAGACACGGACATCCCCCGGCGGGGTGATGTTCACCATGACCTCCAACGTGCCGAAGCGGCTAGGTCCGATGTAGAGCCGCGGGCTCGTGTCGTGCCCTGGGCGAGGGTCCTCGAAGTCGTCGTACAAGGCGTGGGCATAGAGCATGGCGTAGAGCGCTTCGTCCTGCGGGATGTCGTGCTCGCCAGCGCTGTCTGCCCACGTCATCGCCATAGCAGCGATCGTCTCACGACACCGTATTTGTGTCCACCAAAATTAGACGGGCCTGGAGTGTCTGGGATCGCGAGTGGTGGTCGCCCCGATGTTGGTGGTCTGCGGCGTCTGCTCGACACTGTCTGCGGTCGCAACCAGCGGCCAGGACGGTGACGACGCCCGCGACGGCCACGCGGCGGGCGTTCGTGGGAAGCAGGGGGAGAGGCTGGCGCGCGTCGTCGCAGGCTCGGTCCGCGGTCGCGGACCCGAACGGCTCGGATACGGTACGGCCATGAGAACGCAGCGGTGGCGACCCAGATGGGTGGTCGGAGCGCTCGCGGTCGCGGCAGTCGTCGTCTTCTGGTGTCTTGCTGCCCGAGGGGGAGGATGCTCCGACGCGTCCTTCGACTCGACGTGCACGACCAGCACGATGGGCGGTCTCCCGGCTCTTGTCGGCGTCCTGATCGTCGGCACCTCTGCTGTCGCCTACTGCGTGGTCCGCGCCTTCCGGAGGTAGTGCCGGCCGACGACGGACCGCTGCCAGGTGGCCCTGCTGCGCGTGCTCATCCGTCTCGTAGCAGCTCCTCCATGCCCTTCACGGTTGACGGAGTCGCGCGCCGCTCCGTACAGTTCTCTTGAAACGATTCACAACGAGGTGGAGAGCCAGATGTCACACGCTGAACTGAGCGCCGACGCGCGCCAGGCGCTGCTCGCGCAGACCATAGAGCTGCCGTCCTGGGCCTTCGGCAACTCCGGGACCAGGTTCAAGGTCTTCGCGCAGGAGGGTGTCCCGCGCGACCCCTTCGAGAAGATTGCGGACGCTGCGCAGGTGAATCGATACACGGCGACGGCGCCGCGTGTCTCCCTGCACATCCCGTGGGACCTCACCGACGACTACGCCGCGCTGTCTGCGCACGCGAAGGACCTCGGCGTCGAGATCGGCGCGATCAACTCGAACCTGTTCCAGGACGACGACTACATGCTCGGGTCGCTCACGCACCCGGACCCGATCGTCCGCAAGAAGGCCGTCGACCACCACCTCCAGTGCGTCGACGTCATGCGCGCCACCGGCTCGACCGATCTCAAGCTTTGGCTGCCCGACGGCCTCAACTACCCGGGCCAGGACAACCTGCGCGCCCGCCAGGACCGCCTGGCCGACGGCCTCGCCGAGATCTACGCGGCCCTCGACCCCGAGCACCGCCTCGTCATCGAGTACAAGTTCTTCGAGCCGGCCTTCTACTCCATGGACATCCCGGACTGGGGTACCGCGCTGCTGCACTGCCTCGCCCTCGGTCCGCAGGCCGTGGTCGTCCTCGACACCGGGCACCACGCACCGGGCACCAACATCGAGTTCATCGTCGCGCAGCTGCTGCGTCAGGGGCGCCTCGGCGCCTTCGACTTCAACTCGCGCTTCTACGCCGACGACGACCTCATGGTCGGGGCGGCGGACCCGTTCCAGCTGTTCAGGATCATGCACGAGATCGTCCAGGCCGGGGCGCTCGCCCCCGACTCGGGCGTGAGCTTCATGCTCGACCAGTGCCACAACATCGAGCCCAAGATCCCGGCTCAGATCCGCTCGGTGATGAACGTCCAGGAGGCCACGGCCAAGGCGTTGCTCGTCGACACCGTCGCCCTCGACGCCGCACAGCGCTCCGGTGACGTGCTCGGTGCGAACGGTGCCCTCATGGACGCCTACAACACCGACGTCCGCCCGCTGCTCGCCGGTCTGCGCGAAGAGCAGGGCCTGCACCCGGACCCGCTCGCCGCCTATGCGGCCTCCGGTTACGCCGAGAAGATCGTGGCCGAGCGCGTCGGTGGCGCGCAGGCCGGATGGGGAGCCTGACATGACGACGACCCCCAGCACCAGCATGACCACCCCTGCGGCCGACCTCGTCGCCCGCTCCAATCGCCTCGGCGCCGACCCCCGCACCACCAACTACGCGGGCGGCAACACCTCCGCCAAGGGCGCCGAGACCGACCCCGTCACCGGCGAGCCTGTCGAGCTGCTCTGGGTCAAGGGCTCGGGCGGCGACCTCGGCACCCTCACGGAGAAGAACCTCGCCGTGCTGCGCCTCGACAGGCTCCGCGCCCTCGCCGGCGTGTACCCGGGCGTCGACCGGGAAGACGAGATGGTCGCGGCCTTCGACTACTGCCTGCACGGCAAGGGTGGTGCCGCGCCGTCGATCGACACCGCGATGCACGGCCTCGTCGACGCCGCGCACGTCGACCACCTGCACCCTGACTCGGGCATCGCTCTCGCGACAGCCGCCGACGGCGAGGCCCTCACAGCCGAGTGCTTCGGCGACAGGGTCGTGTGGGTGCCGTGGCGCCGCCCCGGCTTTCAGCTCGGCCTGGACATCGCCGCGGTCAAGGACGCGAACCCGCAGGCCATCGGCTGCATCCTCGGCGGGCACGGCATCACCGCCTGGGGCGAGACGAGCCACGAGGCCGAGGCCCGCAGCCTCGAGATCGTCGCGACCGCCGAGGCCTTCATCACCGAGCGCACCGAGAGGCTCGCGGCCGAGGGGAAGCACCCCTTCGGTGCTGTCGTCTCCGGCTACGAGGCCCTCGACCCGGCCGAGCGCCGGACCAAGGCCGCGAAGCTCGCCCCGGTGATCCGTGGGCTCGCGTCGACCGACGCCCCGCAGGTCGGGCACGTCACCGACTCCGACGTGGTCCTCGACCTGCTCGCCCGCGAGCGGCTCGCCGAGCTCGCGGCGCTCGGCACCAGCTGCCCCGACCACTTCCTCCGGACCAAGGTCAAGCCTCTTGTCGTCGACCTGCCGTCGTCGGCGACCGTCGAGGAGATCTCTGCGCGCCTCGTCGAGCTGCACGCGGCGTACCGCGAGGACTACCAGGGCTACTACGACCGGAACGCGACGCCTGAGTCTCCGGCGATCCGCGGGGCGGATCCCGCGATCGTGCTCGTGCCGGGCGTCGGCATGTTCTCCTTCGGCAAGGACAAGCAGACCGCGCGCGTCGCGGGCGAGTTCTACGTCAACGCGATCAACGTCATGCGTGGCGCCGAGGCGATCAGCACCTACGCGCCGATCGACGAGGCCGAGAAGTTCCGCATCGAGTACTGGGCCCTCGAAGAGGCGAAGCTCCAGCGCATGCCCGCACCGAAGCCTCTCGCGACCCGCGTCGCGCTCGTGACCGGAGCCGGTTCGGGCATCGGCCGGGCGATCGCCGAGCGTCTCGCGGCCGAGGGGGCGTGCGTCGTCATCGCGGACCTCAACCTCGAGGGTGCGCAGGAGGTGGCCGACCAGCTCGGCGGTCCCGACGTCGCTGTCGCCGTCCGCGCGGACGTGACGAGCGAGGCCGACGTCGCCGCCCTCGTCGACGAGGCCGCGCTCGCCTTCGGTGGGGTCGACCTCGTGGTCAACAACGCCGGGCTGTCGATCTCGAAGCCGCTGCTCGAGACCACCGCGAAGGACTGGGACCTCCAGCACGACGTCATGGCCAAGGGGTCCTTCCTCGTCGCCCGCGAGGCGGCCCGCGCCATGATCGCCCAGGCGATGGGCGGCGATATCGTCTACATCGCGTCGAAGAACTCGCTCTTCGCCGGGCCCAACAACATCGCGTACTCCGCGACGAAGGCCGACCAGGCGCACCAGGTGAGGCTGCTCGCGGCCGAGCTCGGGGAGCACGGCATCCGGGTCAACGGCGTCAACCCTGACGGCGTGGTCCGAGGCTCGGGCATCTTCGCCGGAGGGTGGGGGGCCAAGCGGGCTGCGGTCTACGGCGTCGCGGAGGAGGACCTCGGTGCGTACTACGCGCAGCGCACGCTGCTCAAGCGCGAGGTGCTCCCCGAGCACGTCGCGGCCGCGGTCTACGCCCTCACCGGGCCGGACCTCAGCCAGACGACAGGGCTGCACGTGCCGGTCGACTCGGGTGTCGCGGCGGCGTTCCTGCGCTGACGATCAGCAGCACGACAGCACGACAGCACGACAGCACGACAGCACGACAGCACGACAGCACGACAGCACGACAGCACGACAGCACAGCACCGCGCGGACCCGGGCAGCGGAGCCCGGGCCCGCGCCCCGCACGGCCGAGGCCGTGCGCACCGCCCGCGCACGGCGCGCCGGCGGGCATCAGCATCATGGAAGGTGCAGTGACGTGGAGAGACGGACGACGGCCTTCGCGGCCGTGGACCTCGGGGCGTCGAGCGGTCGCGTGATCCTCGGGCGGGTGATCCCTGGAGACGCCCCCGACGGCAGCCAGACCCGGGTCGAGCTGCACGAGGTCACGCGGTTCCCCAACGGGCCTGTCGAGGTCGACGGCACCCTGCACTGGGACATCTTGCGCCTGCACCAGGGGATCCTCGACGGGCTGCGCGCGGCGGTCCGCGAGACCCAGGCGCGCGGCGACGTCTTCGGCGGCGTCGGCATCGACTCGTGGGCTGTCGACTACGGCCTGCTCGACGCCGACGGTGCGCTGCTCGGCAACCCCGTGCACTACCGAGACCCTCGGACCGACGGTGTCCCGGCGCGGGTCTTCGATCAGATCGGCTCGGGCGAGCACTACGCCGTCAACGGTCTGCAGACCCAGCCCTTCAACACCGAGTTCCAGCTCGTGGCCGCGGCCGGGTCCGCGCAGCTCGACGCGGCCCGCACGCTGCTGCTCGTCCCCGACCTGCTGACAGCCTGGTTGACCGGTCGCCGGGTCGCCGAGGTGACGAACGCGTCGACCACCGGTCTGCTCGACGTGCGGTCGCGGCAGTGGTCCACGACCCTCGTCGACGCCTTGCGCCGCGCCTTCCCGTCGCTGCCCGATCTCCTCGGTGCGGACGGTCTGCTCCCGGCGCTCGTCGAGCCCGGGACCGTCGTCGCGCCTCTCGCCGACGACGTCGCCCGCGCCGTCGGTGCGCCTGCCGGGGTCCCGGTCATAGCGGTCGGGTCGCACGACACAGCCTCGGCCGTGGTGGCCGTCCCCGCGACGAGCGAGCACTTCGCGTATGTCTCGTGCGGCACGTGGTCCCTCGTCGGGCTCGAGCTCGACGCTCCGGTCCTCTCCGAGGCCAGCCGCGAGGCCAACTTCACCAACGAGCTCGGCGTCGACGGGAGCGTGCGATACCTGCGCAACGTCATGGGTCTCTGGCTGCTCCAGGAGTCCGTCCGCACGTGGAACGCGGCAGGTCTGCCCGCAGACCTGCCTGACCTGCTCGCCGCCGCTGCGCTCGTCCCGGCGCTCACCACGGTCGTCGACGTCGATGCGCCGGAGTTCCTCGCCCCCGGAGACATGCCCGCGCGGATCGCCGCTGCGGCCGAGCGGAGCGGTCAGACGCCGCCGCAGTCGCAGGCCGAGACCGTCCGCTGCATCCTCGACTCCCTCGCGGTCGCCTACAGGCGGGCCGTGCGCCAGGCGGGCGAGCTGTCAGGTCGCGACGTCGACGTGGTGCACATGGTCGGCGGGGGAGTGCGCAACGAGCTGCTCTGCCAGCTCACCGCCGACGCGACAGGGCTGCCTGTGGTGGCGGGACCTGTCGAGGGGGCGGCTCTCGGCAACGTCCTCGTGCAGGCCCGTGCTGCCGGCGTCCTCAGCGGGGACCTCGCTGCGCTGCGTGCCGTCGGAGCACGCGGCGTCCCGCTACGGAGGTACGTGCCCGGTGGCGGAGGGGCAGCAAGTCTCGCCGCAGAGCACTGGGCCACCGCGGAGGCCAGGCTCGTCGGGGCTGTGCTCGGGGCCGTCGACGCCTGACCACTCGGCTGAGGGGCCTCGAGGCAGGTGCGAGCCCAGAAGCGCTCGCCAGTCCGGAGGGCCGCCAGCCTGGCGGGGCGGCCTAGCCGTGCTGGACCGGCTGGTCGCGCAGCGCGAGGATGAACTCTTCGACGACCTCGCCACGGCCGTTGGCGAAGCCTGAGTCCTCACCGATCACCTCGAAGCCGCAGCGCTTGAGCACCGTCAGCGACCCGACGTTGTCCTTGGCGGTGCGGGCGTGCATCGGTCGGTCGGTCACCTCGGTGAGGATCGCGCGCAGCGCCTTGGTCGCGACACCCCGGCCCCAGTACTCGCGGCCGATCCAGTAGGTGAGCTCGTGCTCGTCGTCCTCGACGTAGGTCATGATGCTGCCCGCGACACGGCCGCCCACGAGGATCGTTCGGGCCGTGACCTGGGGGTCCTCGCGCAGGATCTTCCAGCGGGCGTCGAAGCGGCCGCGGTCGGTCGGGTCCTTGACGGTGAAGGCCGCGATCCGGTTGGCCTCGCGGTCCTGCTCCATGCGGAAGAACACGTCGATGTCAGCCGAGATGATCGGGCGCAGCACGACGTCGGCCGGGGCCGCGACGAGCTCCACCTCGAAGCCCGCGGAGTTCTGCAGGAATGCTGCGTAGTGCCCGGGGCGCCCGTCGGAGGGCTTGCCGCCGGCCCACGGGTACCTGTCGGCGAAGAGCGGTGTCCAGCCCTTCTCCTGCGCAGCTGCGTACAGACGGTCGACGCGGGCCTGCGACCCCGAGTGCAGGGCGAGGTGGTTGAGGCCGGGCCGGAGCCTGTCGTGCTCGGAGGAGGACAGCGCGGCGGACTGCTCGAAGACGAGGTACGTCCCGCCGAGCCTCAGGCTGAACCCTGTGTCCCACGTCTGGAAGGGGGAGTAGCCGAGCTCGGTGAGCAGCCAGCCCCAGGTCGCGCGGGCCTCTTCGAGGTCCGGGACCCAGATCTCGACGTGGTGCAGCGTGCCGCGCGCCGAGGCGATCGGCGCGGCGGGGACCGTGGGTGCGGCAGGCGCGGCGGGGGCTGCCTGACCGGAGTCGGGCACTGTGGGCGTGGACGGCGCAGACGCAGCCGAGTCCGACGATGTGTCGGTGGCTGCTGCGGTCGGGGCGGAGGGCGTGCCGAGGCCAGCCTGCGCCGAGGCAGGCTGGGCGGTCGACGACGCGGTCGTCTCGGGCTGGACAGTCACAGGTCCACGGTACGCGGCGGCAGGTCGGTCACCAGTGCCGTAGGGCCTGTCCGGCGTGTGCTCATCTTCACGTTCTGGTCACGTGACACGGCGGCGCCGTGCCCCACCACGGTGCCCATCATCGCCGAGTTCGGGCGGCTCGCAAGGCGGGGGAGCATCTCCTTCCTCACAGTGCTCAAAACTTAAACTACTAGCCAGGCGAGCCGATGAAGTCGTCGGAGGGGGTCACTTCAACCGAAGAACGACCGACGCTGCGCCGCAGGGCGCCAGAGGAGCACCATCATGTTCACGCTGAGAAGGACACACGCGGCAGCCGACGCGAGCCTGGCGCTCGCCGAGGCGCGCCAGAACACCGACGCGGTCACCGCGGTCGTCGAGGCGCTCGCGCGCAGCCGGGAGCCTGGCGACGCCGTGCAGCGCGTCCTCGACGTCGTGCGCGAGCAGTTCGGCTGGGCCTACGGCTCGTACTGGCGGATCGCCGAGGACGAGCCCGTGCTCGAGTTCGCCCAGGAGTCCGGCTCGGTCGGCGAGGAGTTCCGCGCCGTGACGGCCACGGCATCGTTCCGTGAGGGCGTGGGCCTGTCCGGTCGCGCGTGGAAGTCCCGCGACCTCGTGGTCGTCGAAGACCTCGGTGACCTCCGCGACTGCGTGCGGGCGCCTGCCGCCCAGCGCGTCGGTGTCCGCAGCGGTATCTGCTTCCCCCTCTACGAGGACGGTCAGGTGGCCGGGACGATGGACTTCTTCGCGACCGAGGTCCTCGCGCTCTCGCCCCAGCGCGTCGAGACTCTGCGCAGCATCGGTGTCCTGGTGTCGCAGGCTCTCGAGAGGGTCGTGGTCGCCGAGCGGCAGGCCCTCGACAAGCAGGACGTCGACGCCGTGAGCTCTGTGCTGCGCGAGGTCTCTGTCGCGACCTCCCGGGACGCCGCGCTGTCGCGCGCCCTCGACACCATCCGACGTGACTTCGGCTGGGACTACGGGTCCTTCTGGCAGATCGACGAGGCCGACCAGGTGCTGCGCTTCGGCCAGGAGTCGGGCCAGGTCGGCGAAGAGTTCCGCACCGTGACCCGTGCGGCCTCCTTCGCTCAGGGTGTCGGCGTCGCGGGGCGGGCGTGGAAGACGCGAGACCTCGTCTACGTGCGCGACCTCGCGCAGGTGACCGACTGCGTGCGCGCACCCGTCGCGCAGCGCGCCGGGGTGAAGTCCGGGGTGTGCCTGCCGATCCTCGTCCGCGGGACCGTCGTCGGGACGATGGACTTCTTCGTCACCTCGACACTCACGATCTCTGCTGGCCGTGAAGAGGCTCTGCGCAACACGGCCTTCCTCCTCGGGCAGGCCCTCGAGCGCATCGAGGCTGCGGACCGCCTGACGACCGCGGGCAACGAGCTCGTCGCGTCGATCGACGAGGTCGAGCGCAACGTGCTGTCGGCCACCCGTGTGGCGACAGACGGGCGTCTCCTCGCGGAGCGCGCGAACGACGAGGTCACCCGGCTCGGCGAGTCGTCGCAGGAGATCGGCACCGTGGTCAACGTCATCGGGCGGATCGCCGCGCAGACGAACCTGCTCGCCCTCAACGCGGCGATCGAGGCCGCGCGGGCCGGTGAGGCGGGCCGCGGGTTCGCCGTCGTCGCCAACGAGGTCAAGGACCTCGCCAACGAGACGGCACGGGCCACGACCGAGGTCGGGCAGCGGATCTCCGCGATCCAGGAGCTGGTCGACGAGGTCGTCGGGTCGCTGACGAGCATCAGCGACGCCGTCGGTCAGATCAACGAGACCCAGGCGACCATCGGCGGCGTCCTCACGGAGCAGGCTGCGGTCACGCGCGCGATCCTCGACTGAGGGCCGCGGGGGTGCGGGGCGAGCTGCCCCGTGCCGTCCGGAGGGAGACCCGTCCCGGGTGGCAGGGGGCCGTGGGACGGGACTCACATAGTTGAAACCTCAATTAGTGAAGACCGGGGTCGATCTGAAGGGTCCCCCTGAAACGTATGGAGTGCACCATGAGCATCCCCCCGCAGAAGCGCGCAGCAGCCCGGCTCGAAGACCTGAGCGTCCGCGTCAAGGTCCTCGGCGTGGTCGCGATCGCGACAGTCGTCGCCATCGTCATCGGCCTGGTCGGGCTGCAGGCCCTGTCAGCCTCGGCCGACACGACCGAGCAGCTCTACGAGGAGAACGTGCTCGGTGTCCTCCACGCCTCGGAGATGGAGCTCGCGATGAACGACATGCGGCTCCGCTCGCGTGACGCGATCCTCGCGCTCGACCCCGACAAGACGCGTGAGAAGCTGACCGAGCTCGACGACGCCGAGGCGGCCTTCGAGGAGGCCGAGGGCCTCTACGCAGCGACCCCGCTCGACGCCGCGCGCGAGAAGACCCTCGCCGAGCTCACCACGACGATCGACGCCTACCTGACGGTCCAGCGCGACGTCATGGGACCCCTCGCGATCGCCGGCGACATCGAGGGCTGGACAGCGGCCAACGACGAGCAGTCTCGCCCGTTGACCACCGCCATGAACGAGCAGATCTCGAGCCTCGTCGAGACCGAGCGGACCCGCGCCTCCGAGGCTGTCGAGGCCTCGCGCGACAGCTACGTCCAGCAGCGGACCGTCTCGGTGGTCATCCTGATCGCCGGTGCGCTGCTCGCGCTGACCCTGGGCTGGTTGGTCGCCCGTGGGATCACGCGGAGCGCCGTCGCCGTGCAGCGGGTCGCTGAGCACCTGGCCGAGGGCGACCTCACCCAGACCTCCGGTCTGACCTCTCGTGACGAGATGGGCCGGATGGGCGCCGCGCTCGACGTCGCGACCCGCAGGCTCGGCGAGGTCATGAGCACCGTGGTGCGGTCCTCCGACTCGGTCGCCGCCGCGTCGGAAGAGCTCTCGGCCAGCTCGCAGCAGATCTCGGCCGGTGCTGAGGAGACCTCCGCTCAGGCCGGGGTCGTGTCGGCAGCGGCGCTCCAGGTCTCGGGCAACGTGCAGACCGTCGCAGCCGGCGCTGAGGAGATGGGTGCGTCGATCCGGGAGATCTCCCAGTCGGCCAACGACGCCGCCCGGGTCGCTGGAGAGGCCGTGACCGCCGCAGCCAGCGCCACGGGTTCGGTGGCCCAGCTCGGTGCGTCCAGCCAGGAGATCGGCGACGTCGTGCGCGTCATCACGACCATCGCCGAGCAGACGAACCTGCTGGCCCTCAACGCGACCATCGAGGCCGCGCGTGCTGGTGAGGCCGGCAAGGGCTTTGCTGTCGTCGCCTCGGAGGTCAAGGAGCTGGCGCAGGAGACGGCCCGCGCGACCGAGTCGATCGGACGCCTCGTCGAGACCATCCAGTCGGACACGGCGGGTGCCGTGTCCGCGATCGAGCACATCACCGGCGTGATCTCGTCGATCAACGACTACCAGCTGACGATCGCCTCGGCCGTCGAGGAGCAGACCGCGACGACGACGGAGATGAGCCGCAACGTGGCCGACGCCTCGACCGGGGTGGGCGAGATCGCCGGCAACATCACCGGGGTCTCGGACGCCGCCGACTCGACCACGCAGGCGCTCGCCCAGACGACCGTCGCGGTCAACGAGCTCGCCCGGATGGCCACAGAGCTGCGCGCCTCGGTCTCGACCTTCACGTACTGACCGGCACGGCTGGGCCGCGAGGTCGCACGCCTGGCCACGAGGTCGTACTTCCGGGGCCGAGGTCGCACGGACACGCCGGGTCGCCTCTCGGTGGGGCCTTGTTCGGCGTGTCTGTGCGACTTCGGTCGGGAAGGTGCGACCTCGGTCGGGAAGGTGCGACCTCGGTCGTAGAGGAGCTACCTCGGTCCGGGACGTGCGACCTCGGCAGAGGTGCAGCTCAGCGCGGGATCGCTCGCGTCAGCGCAGGATCGCGCGCGTCACCGACGCCTGCTCCGTCAGGACCGAGCCGATGACGTGCTGCGTCTCGTTGATCCGCTCGACAGCATCGCGGATCTGAGCGAGGGACGAGACGGCCGACTGGGCCTGGCTCTGGATCGCGTCCACCCGGCCCTGCACCTGGGTGGTGGCGCGGGCCGTCTCGTTCGCGAGGTCCTTGACCTCGCTCGCGACGACCGCGAAGCCGCGGCCTGCCTCGCCGGCGCGGGCTGCCTCGATGGTCGCGTTGAGCGCGAGCAGGTTCGTCTGCGCGGCGATCGTCTGGATCGTCTTGACGACGTCGCCGATCTCCTCGCTCGACCTGTTGAGCCGTGCGATGTCCTCGTCGGCCTCGAGCGCGAGCCGCTGCCCCTCGGTCGCGACGCCCGTCGCCGAGAGGACGTTGCGCTCGACCTCCTCGATCGACGTGACGAGCTCTTGCCCGGCGGTCGCCAGCCTGTCGGCGTCGGCGAAGCGCTCGAGCGCCTGGCCGAGCAGGAACACGGTGTCGCGCAGGGCGGCCTCGCGCCCCTGCGACAGGGTGAGGCGGGAGGTCGAGAAGAAGTCCATCGTGCCGACGACGACCCCGTCGACGATCACTGGCAGGCAGACCCCCGACTGCACGCCCTCCTTCTGCGCGACAGGGGCGCGCACGCAGTCGGTCACCTCGGCGAGGTCCGCGACGAACAGCAGGTCGCGCTGGCGCCACGTGCGCCCCGCGAGGCCGACTCCCTCGGCGAAGGACGCCGACTGGGTCACCTCGCGGAAGGCGGCGCCGACGGTGCCGGACTCCTGGGAGAAGTGCAGCTTCTGGTCGGTCGCGTCGACAGCCCAGTACGAGCCGTAGGCCCAGCCGAAGCCCTCCCGGATGGTGCGCAGCGCCCGGGCCAGGGCGACGTCGGCGCTCGGGGCGGTCGTCACCTCGCGCAGCACTGCGGAGGTGGCCGAGGTGTCCTGCGCTGCCGACGCCTGACGCTCGCCCTGCACCACGCGCTCGAGCGTGCGGGAGACGAGGGTGCCGATCACCGTGAGCGCACGGTGCCGTGCTGGGGAGAGGTCGAGGACCTCTTCGGTGAAGAAGTCCATCGTGCCGACCGTCCGCCCGTCGACACGCAGCGGGAAGCAGACGCCCGAGCGGATCCCTGCCCGCTGGGCGACGGGTGCGCGGACGCAGTCGGTGAGGTCGCCGAGGTCTGGGACGGCGATCATCTCGTCGGCGGCCCACGCCCGTCCGCTCAGCCCGACGCCCCGGGCGAAGGTCGCGCTGCGCGTGACATCCCGGAAGTCGTCGGAGGCCGCGCCCGACTCGGCGACGAAGTGCAGCGTCGAGTCTTCGGCGCTCACCGACCAGTACGAGCCGTAGGTCCAGCCGAAGGCCTCGCGCACGACCTCGAGCGCGACCAGTGCCGCAGCCGAGCTGTCCCGCGTCGCGGCGAGACGCTCCTGCACCAGCCCGACCGCGTTCAGGTCGGTCTGCGACTGCACGAGCTCAGCCCGCACGGCATCCAGCTCTTGAGCTGATCTGCGCGATCCCCACATGACGACTCCTCGAGTCAGGTCGCCCCCTTGCGCCACGCTGGCGTGTGCGTCTCATCGGGCGGCGCGGGGCGTTCATGAGGGACTGGGGTGGGTGGTCGTGCGGTGAGGGCCGCGGCGGACAGGCGGTCGGCTCTTGCCTCACGAGAGTCTCGACTGGGAAGAGCGCTGAACTCGGCGCTGACCTGCAACTTCACCCGCGGCTGGTGCCGAGCTCCTCAGGGAGCGGTCCTATTCTTCGATCACCTCTGCTGACCGAGCATCTGCTGAATCAGCCCTGGGGCCTGCCCGCAGAGGGTGAGGTGGGTCGGGCTGCTGGTGGGCTCTGGAGCAAGGTGGGGCGATGAGCGGAGCATCGACGGACGGCGAGTTCTGGAGCTCGCGTACCGCCGCGATCTGTTTCGTGGCGATGGTGATATCCGGGTCGTTGACGTCGACCTTCATGGTCATCGGCTGGTATCTCCCGATGGCTGCTGCAGGGATGGGGACAGTGGCGTCGACCTTGTCTCTCGTCGGTCACCAGAAGAAGTGGTCGAGGTCTACCCGTGGTTCATAGGTGAGGTCCCGGTGGGCGATGCGATGAAGAGGCTGAAGGGCGACGTCTACAACTGGTGGTTGGTGAAGAGGGTGTGGCAGACCGAGCAGCGGACACCGAGGCATGCTTCCGCTGACCGCCTTGAGGGTGTCCTCTCCTCGTCCTCGTACTGGTCTCTTGCTGCGTTTCGGGAGCTGGTCGACGCCGCTGAGACTCCGGCCGAACGTATGGACGTCGTCGAGACGTACCTCGAGCATGTCGCGTGGGACCGTGACGTCGGCGGGGAGACTCGAGCGTGGTTGACGAACCTCGCGCGAGACGAACCGGAGCGGTACCGCATGATCTGCTTGTTGGATGACGATCTCCAGCTCTACCCGCGGTTCCGGTCTAGCCGCTGTGGCGACATGCTGTGCTGCGATCAAATCTAAGGACTGCCGAAGGTGGTGGGTATCCATGGGTGATGTGATGAAAGTCCTTGGCGACGACGCGTTCAACTGGTGGTGGATCCGAAGGAATTGGGACCTTTCTATTCCGACCCCCAGGCGGGAGTCGGCGATGCGGATCGAGGAGACAGTCTACGATCTCTCCGAGGATTCGTTCCCCGCTTTCCGCGCTCTCGTCGAGAGTGCGGAGGGCCTCGACGAGACGTTGCACGTGGTGGAAGCCTTCTACGAGTTCTTGCCATGGTCGAAAGATGGTGGTGGAAGGTTCAAGAGGTGGTTAACGCGAGCGGCTGAAGGTGAACCTTCTTTCCAGGAGTTGATTCGATTGCTCGATCGGGATGTATAGGTCGCCTTGTGGTTCGCCGCGTCCCCGAGGTCGGACAGGCTTCTCCCGTGGCCACCTTCGCGCGGTGCCGTGTGTCGTGCTGGTGGCGGCCCAGCGGGCGGCGCTCTCCCACCATGGACCCCTGCAGCCGCTCTTCTCCGTGAATGGCGAACGCCTGTTGCTGCACGGCACGTTCATCGTCGCGTGTCGACAAGTGGGTGGTGCGCTCGGTGGGCGCGGTGTTGTAGGGCCTTGTCTTCCACTGTGGCTCGGTTCGCCTGGCCGGAGATGAGCGTTACCTTCGGTGGATCGCGACCCAGATCAGGTGGTTGCTCTGAGCGTGCCATGAGATCTCATGGGATCCGATGAGACGAGGCTGTCCACATCGCAAGACAAGTGTTCACATGCCGACACGGAGATGCCACAGTCGTCCCATCATGCGCCGCGACACGACCGTGCTCTCGCACGTCAGCCCCCTTGCACAGCCCCGCCACGTCGGCGCCGGCTGCTGTTGTCGCTGTAGCCGCTGAGCGGTTCGCCACCCACTCGCAGCTTGGCCCAGGGCAGGGGCCGCGACGTGAGACGGTCCCCGACCGCTCCCTGATCCCCGTCACCGCCCGCGCACAGCGCGAGGTCCGCTGACCGCGATCAGGCACCTCGACCCCTCGACCCCTCGAGCCACGCCCATCCCGGCCGACATCTCGTCGTACCCGGGTGCGCACCCCGCTCGCACCTCCCCAGGACCCGTCCTCGGGTGTCGTCGAGCGCACCTCCGCCACCTGCGTCACCGGTAGACGCTCCTACGTGCCGCCTCTCCTCACCACCCCGTCTCCACGGTCGGGGTGGCGCCCTCACCGCTCGACCGGTCCACCGACCGTCCGGGCAGAACGGACCACCTGTGCGAATCTCCACCGTCCGAATCCCCACGGCGGCCAAGGCCGCAGCGGCCCTCCTCACCGCCTCTCTCCTGCTCACCGCGTGCTCCGCCGACGCCTCCGACTCGGGATCCGGCAGCACGTCGGCCAGCGGGATCTCCGACGAGATCGTCATCGGCTCGACCAACGAGCCCACAGGGCTCGTCCGCAACGTCGGTGGCAGCTCGGGCATCTCGCAGACCATGACCCGCAACGTCTACGAGGGCCTCACCTCGGTCGACGTCGACGGCACCGTGGTCCCGACGCTCGCCGAGTCCTGGGACGTCTCCGAGGACGGCCTCACCTATACCTTCCACCTGCAGCAGGGCGTGACCTTCCACGACGGGACGCCGTTCACCGCGGCCGACGTCGCATGGAGCATCTCCGAGGCGATCGGCCCGGACTCCAAGAGCGCCCGCAAGAACGACCTGCTCGTCATCACCGACATCGCGCAGCCCGACGAGCAGACCGTCGAGCTCACGCTGTCTCGCCGCAGCCAGTCGCTGCTGTTCAACCTCGCCTCCGTGACGGTCGTCAAGGACGGCGACAAAGAGCTCACCAGCGACAACGGCACAGGCCCGTACAGCCTGGTCGAGTGGACGCAGGGCGACCACCTCACCATCGCGCGCAACCCTGACTACTGGGGTGAGCAGCCGAAGAACGAGGGTGTGACCTTCAGGTTCTTCAAGGACACGACAGCGCTCAACAACGCGCTGCTCACCGGCGACCTCGACCTCGTGATCGCCGAGGACTCCCCGGACCAGCTGCTCCAGTTCGAGGGCAACGACGACTTCACCATCACCGAGGGCACCTCGACCACCAAGCAGCTGTGGGCCTTCAACGACCGTGAGGCGCCCTTCGACGACGTCCGCGTCCGCCAGGCGCTCTACACGGCCCTGGACCGCGAGCGCATCCTCGACACCGTCTGGGACGGCTATGGCCAGGTCATCGGCTCGATGGTCCCGCCGACCGACCCCTGGTACGTCGAGGACCTCGCCGACGCGCACGCCTACGACCCCGACGCCGCGAAGGCACTCCTCGCCGAGGCCGGCGTGAGCGACCTCGAGATCACCGTCGACTACGTCGCGGGGGAGCCCTCCGACACGATCGCCCAGCTCATCCAGACCGACCTCGCCGATGTGGGCGTGACGCTGACGCTCAACCCGATCGACGACGCGACCTGGTACCAGAAGATCTACACGGACCACGACTTCGAGACGACGATCATGGGCCACGTGAACCCGCGCGACGTCGTCTGGTACGCGAACCCGGACTTCTACTGGGGCTACGACAACGCCGACGTCCAGCAGTGGGTCGCCGACGCCGACGCCGCCACCTCCGAGGAGGAGCAGGTCGAGCTGCTCACGCAGGTCAACCAGACGATCGGCGAGGAGGCGGCCACCGCGTGGCTGTACCTCGACCCGCAGATCCGGGTCGCCCGCTCCGAGATCAGCGGCTTCCCGGTGGACCAGGTGACGGAGAGCTTCTACGTCGCCGACATCGTGCGAGCGGACTGACCCGCCGTCATGACGTCGTCCCTGCACCCTTCGAAGACGCCCACGCTGGAAGCACCCGCGCCGCAGGCACCCGCGCCCCGGCGCGCCCTGAGGGCGGGCGCCCCGATGCTCCGCTACGTGGCAGTCCGCCTCGTGACGCTCCTCGTGTCGCTCGTGCTCGCAGCCGTCGTCGTCTTCGTCGTGCTGCGCCTGCTCCCGGGGGACAGCGCGGGCACGACGCTGGGTGTGGGGACGACGACAGACCAGCTCGACCAGCTGCGCAGCGAGCTCGGGACCGACCAGTCGTCGCTCGCGCAGCTCGGTGACTGGGCTGGTGCTCTGCTGACGGGCGACCTCGGCACGTCCTTCGTGTCGTGGCTGCCTGTCGGCGAGCTCATCACGAGCAAGCTCCCGATCACTGTCCCGCTGAGCCTGGCGGCCTTCGTGCTGTCGGTCCTCGTCTCGGTGCCGCTCGGCGTCGTCGCCGCCGTGAAGCGCCGCGGTGTCGTCGGCGTGGCAGTCTCCGCGGTCTCCCAGCTCGGGGTGGCCGTCCCGGTGTTCTGGGTCGGGGTGCTGCTCGTGTGGATCTTCGCGCTGCGGCTCGGGGTGCTGCCGCCCGGCGGCTTCCCGCGGCAGGGCTGGGACGACCCGGCGGCGGCCGTCCGCTCGCTCGTCCTGCCCGTCGTGACGGTGTCGGTCGCGATGTCGTCGGTCATGGTGCGCTACGTGCGGTCGGCGACGCTCGACGTGCTCGACCAGGACTACGTCCGCACGGCCCGCTCGCTCGGCTACGGACGCTGGCAGGCGCTCGCGCGGCACGGTCTGCGCAACGGCGCCGTGCCCGTCGTGGCGATCCTGGGCATCGAGCTCGCGACCTCGCTGCTCGGTGCGGTGGTCATCGAGAACGTCTTCGCTCTCCCGGGCCTGGGTACGCTGCTGCTCGACTCGGTCACCGGGCGCGACCTGCCCGTCGTCCAGGCGCTCGTCCTGGCGATCACGGCCGTCGTGCTCGTCGTCAACTTCGGGGTCGACCTCCTGCAGCGGGCCATCGACCCGCGGCTGCGGCTCGGCTCCACCCTCGGCGCGGCTGGAGGCTCGCGATGACCGACCAGCTCGACGCACCCCGCGGCCCGCTCACCGCCGGCACCCCGTCTGCCGACGCGCCCGGCTCTGCGCTGGACGCGTCCGCCGCTGCCCCGCGCCGCGCGGCGTCCCGTCGCCTGCGCAGCCCGTCCTTCGTCGTCGGGTCCTCGATGGTCGCGGTCGTCGTGCTCGTCGGCCTCGTCGCCTTCTTCTGGACGCCCTACACGATCGGCACGCGCGGGACGGGCGAGCGTCTCGGTGGTCCGAGCGCCGACTTCTGGCTCGGCACGGACAAGCTCGGGCGGGACGTGCTGAGCCAGCTCATGGCCGGCGCGACCAACGCGGTGGTCGTCGCGGTCTGCTCGGTCGCGATCGCCGCGGTCCTGGGGATCACGCTCGGTGTCCTCGCAGCGTCGACCACGCGGTGGGTCGACGTGGCCGTGCTCAACGTCGTCGACCTCATGATCGCCTTCCCGACCCTCCTGCTCGCCATGCTCATCGTCACCGTGCGCGGCGCCTCGCTCAGCTCGGTGATCGCTGCGATCGGCATCTCAGGTGCTGCGGTGATCGCGCGGATCACGCGCATCAACGCCTCGCGGGTGCTCCGCGAGGACTACGTCGTCGCGGCAGCCGCCTCGGGGACGGGCTGGTGGGGGACGGTCCGGCGGCACGTGCTGCCCAACGTCGCCCCGACCCTGCTCGTCCAGCTCATGCTGCTCGCCGGGGCCGCGATCCTCGCCGAGGCGTCGTTGTCCTACCTCGGCCTCGGGCCACGCCCGCCCTACGCCTCGTGGGGACGCATGCTCAACGAGGCGCAGGCGACCATCTCCGCGGCGCCCCTCGCCGCGATCCTGCCCGGCCTGCTCATCGCCTGGACGGTGCTGGGCCTCAACCTGCTCGGCGACGGTATCCGCGAACGCAGCGACCCGAGCCTGCGAGGAGACCGATGACCGCGCTCGAAGTCCGTGACCTGACTGTCCGCACGTCCGGTGGGCGCACCCTGCTCGACGCCGTGAGCTGGGAGGTGCCCTTCGGCGGACGCCTCGGGATCATCGGCGAGTCCGGCTCGGGCAAGTCGCTCACCGCAGCCGCGATCCTCGGGCTGCTGCCCGAGGGCATGACCGCCACAGGCCAGGTGCTGCTCGACGGGCGCGACCTGCTGACCCTCGGCGAGCGGGCCCTGCGCTCGATCCGCGGCGCCCAGGTCGCCACGGTGTTCCAGGAGCCGCTCACGGCCCTCGACCCGCTGATGACCGTCGGTCGGCAGATCGCCGGACCCCTGCGCCTGCACCGCGGAGCCTCCCGGACGAAGGCCCGCGAGCTCGCCGCCGACCTCTGCAGGCTCGTACGGCTCGACGACACCGAGCGCATCCTCGGCTCCTACCCGTGGCAGCTCTCGGGCGGTCAGCGCCAGCGCGTCAGCATCGCGATGGCCCTGGCCTGCGAGCCGCGGGTGCTGCTCGCCGACGAGCCGACGACGGCCCTCGACGTCACCGTCCAGGCCGAGATCCTCGACCTGCTCGACGAGCTGATCGAACGGACCGGCACCACGCTGGTCTTCGTCTCGCACGACCTCCCCGTCGTCGCCCGGGTCGCCCGCGACCTCGTCGTCATGCGCTCAGGGCAGGTGGTCGAGGCGACGACTGTCGCGCAGGCCCTCGACGCGCCCGCTCACCCGTACACGCGCCAGCTGCTCGCCGCCGCGCGCGCCGTCAGCCGGCTACCCCAGGAGGACGAGCGATGACCGAGAAGACCCCGGGCGGTGTCGATCGCGCAGCCGGTGCACCTCTCACGACGGGCGCCGCCGCACCAGGAGACCAGAGGGCATCGTCCGATGTCGCCGCGACGAGCGCCCCGCTCCTCGCGCTGCACGGCGTGAGCCGGGAGTTCGGCGGACGCGGTCGCACGACGACGGCCCTCGACGGCGTCGACATCGCCGTGCACGAGGGGCGCAGCGTCGGGATCGTGGGGGAGTCCGGCGCCGGGAAGTCCACGCTGCTGCGGCTCCTGCTCGGCCTCGACACGCCCACCTCGGGTCAGGTCAGCTACCGCGGGCAGACGCTCGACCGTCGCGACAGGGCCCTCCTCAAGCGTTTCCGCCGCGAGGTGCAGGTCGTGCTCCAGGACCCCCGCTCCTCCCTAGACCCGCGCATGACCGTCGCGCAGATCGTCGCCGAGCCGCTCCAGTCGCTGCGCATCGGCGCAGACCAGCGCGAGCGCTCCGCCCGCGTCGACGAGGTGCTCGGCTGGGTCGGCCTCGACGCCGACGCGCGACGCAAGTACCCCGCGCAGTTCTCCGGCGGGCAGCGTCAGCGCATCGCGATCGCGCGGGCCCTGGCGCCGTCGCCGAAGGTGCTCGTCGGCGACGAGCCCGTGAGCGCCCTCGACGTGTCGGTCCGGCAGCAGATCATGGAGCTGCTCGCCCGCCTGCGCACCGAGCTCGGCCTCACCCTCGTCCTCGTCAGCCACGACGTCGCGATCGTCGGGCAGCTCTGCGAGGAGACCGTCGTGCTGCGCGGCGGACGCGTCGAAGAGGCTGGGAAGACCCGCCAGGTCCTCACCCGACCGACGTCGCCATACACGCGGGCGCTGCTCGACGCGGTCCCGACGCTCGGCTGAGCCGCGGCACCGGTGCCGTCGAGCTCGGCTCTCGTCATGTCCCATGTCCTGTGGCGACTCTGGTCGTCACTAACGCCCGTTGTGGCGACCAGGCTCGCCATAGTGGCTCGTGGTGAGGGCTCGATGACACAGCGACTCGTGCCTCTGGAGGGTGACCGAAAGCCGAGGGACGGTCCCGCTCAGCGCAGCCCGAGCTCGGCGAAGACCGCGGCCAGCCCCGCCTCGAGGGGAGGTGCGGCGACCAGGTCTGCGGCGTCGAGGACCCGCTGGTGCGACCCCTCGATGGCGACGCCGATGTCGGCGAGCTGAAGCATCTCCACGTCGTTGATGCCGTCGCCGAAGGCGATGATCGTGTCGTCGTGCGCCCCGAGATGCTCGACGACGGCGCGGATGCCGACGGCCTTGTGCACGTCGAGCAGGTGGATCTCCCCGCTGTGGTCGTCGGCGTGCGCGAGCGACGTCGGGACGTGCCCCAGCCCGGGGCCGACAGCGTCGAGGACGACCGCCGCTGTCCAGGCCGACTCGAGATAGGTCGCCTTTGCGAAGGACGTCTGCGACAGGTCGTCGCGGACCGTGACCATGTCGAGGAAGTCGACGGTCCCGTCGGGTCCGCCGGGTGCTGTGAGCAGCGCCTGGAGCCTGTCGGGCACACCAGGGCGGGCGTACACACCGTCGGGTGCCTCCAGCACGTAGGCCGCGCCGCTGTCGTCGAGGGCGGCCAGCACCCGCGCGGCGAGGTCGTCGGGCATCCGGCGGTCGACCAGCACGGTGCCCCCGACCTCGACGTAGCACCCGGCCGACGCGACGATCCCGTCGAAGCCGATGTCGAGGATCCCGCGCGGGAGCATCCCGGCGGACCGCCCCGTGCACAGCAGCACCCTGTGGCCGGCTGCGCGGGCAGCCACGACAGCCTCTTCGTGGGCAGCCGGGACCGCGCCGTGGTGGGCGTAGGTGCCGTCGATGTCGACGAAGACGAGCCTGCGGTCAGAGGTGCTCATCGCGCGTCACCGCTCCGGATCGCAGGGACGGCTCCTGGACCGCCTGCGCGGCCCGCGCCGTCCGGGCCGCTGGGCGGGGCGGCGCGGTCGTCGTGCCCCGAGCCTCGGGTGCTCGTCTCTCGCCCAGCCGGAAGACCCTCGTCCCACACCCCGCTCGCGAGGAACGCGTCCATCCGCTCCAGGTGCGGGGCGAGGTCGAAGCCCTGTGCCGCGACCCACGCGTCGTCGTAGTAGGTGCCCGCGTAGCGCGCCCCGCCGTCGCAGAGCAGCGTGACGACGCTGCCCGTCTCGCCGGCCTCGAGCATCCGCGCGACGAGCTGGAACGCTCCGACGAGGTTGGTCCCCGTCGACCCGCCGGCCCAGTACGTGGTGCGCTCTCGGAGCAGCCGGATGGCGGCGAGCGAGGCCGCGTCGGGGACGGGGATCATCGTGTCGACGACCTCGGGGACGAAGGAGGGCTCGACCCGCGGTCGGCCGATCCCCTCGATGCGGCTCGAAGCCGTGGTGGTGTGGTCCGGGCGCCCGGTGCTCCAGCCGCTGTAGAAGGCCGACCCCTCGGGGTCGACGACGGCGACGCGGGTCGCGTGCCGCTGGTACCGCACGTAGCGCCCGAAGGTCGCGCTCGTCCCGCCGGTCCCGGCACCGACGACCACCCAGGCGGGCACAGGGTGCCGCTCGGCGGAGAGCTGCTGGAAGGTGCTCTCGGCGATGTTGTTGTTGCTGCGCCAGTCCGTCGCGCGCTCGGCGAGCGTGAACTGGTCGAGGTAGTACCCGCCGCACTCACGGGCCAGGCGTGCGGCCTCGTCGTCCATGCACGCCGGGTCGTCGACGAGGTGACAGCGGCCGCCGTAGAACTCGATGCGGGCGATCTTCTCGGCGCTCGTCCCGCGGGGGATCACCGCGACGAGGTCGAGGCCCAGCATCCGCGCGAAGTACGCCTCGGACACCGCGGTCGAGCCGCTCGACGCCTCGACGAGGGTCGTGCCCTCGTGGATCCGACCGTTGACCAGGCCGTAGAGGATGAGCGAGCGCGCGAGACGGTGCTTGAGCGACCCTGTCGGGTGCATCGACTCGTCCTTGAGGTACAGGTCGATGCCCCACTCAGCAGGCAGGGGGAACACGAGCAGGTGGGTGTCGGCGCTCCGGGTCGCGTCGGCCTCGAGCAGCCGCACCGCCTCGCTCGTCCACGTGCGCGCGCTGTCGTCGCCTGTCACCGTCTGTGCCTCCTACCGCCTGTGCTGCCTGGTGTGCCGCACCTATCCTCACACCTGCGCGCCTCGTGCCGGGCCGGGGACCGTTCCCCGACAGCGCCAGATCATTGGCGGCCCCGGCCCGCCGGCGCCGTCGGCAGCTCCGGCTCCGGCTCAGGTTCTTGCTCCGGCTCCGGCGAGATCGTGACGTCGGAGCGAGATCGTGACGTGCAGGGCCCGATCTCGCTCCGACGTCACGATCTCGGCGTCCGGCGTCCGGCGTCCGGCGTCCGGCGTCCGGCGTCCGGCGTCCGGCGTCCGGCATCTCGGGGTCCCGGGATCTCAGGGCCGCGGGCGGGGGCTGCCGTGGATAGGGTTTCTCGTGTGATGGACGGGCGACGAGACGAGCTGCGCCGGACCTGTCTGAGCCTGGGGTCCGGTGAGCTCGTCGCTGCGGCAGTGTTCGCCGGGGTCGCGACCACCGCCGTCGTCCCGCGTCTCGGCGATCTCGACGACAGGTTCGCGCTCTGGTCGGCGCTGATACCGCTGCTGGTGGTCCTCGTGCAGGCCGGGCTCTACTGGCTGGCCGCCCGGACGTGGGTCTGCCGGAGGACGATGCCCGCAGGGCTGGCCGCGGTCTACAGCGTCTTCCGGGTCCTCGACCCCGTGCTCCTCGTGGCGGGACTCGTCGGGGTGCTGATCTGGTGGCCGTCAGCCCCCTGGGCTGCGGTCCTCGTCCTGGGGGTGTGGTCCTTCGGGGTCGTCGAGTACGTCAACTACTTCGTCGTGCGGTTGGCGTACCCCCTGGCTGAGACCAGGAAGATCGCCGAACGGCGGGTACCTCGCCTGATCACCGACCTCCGGGCGGCGCGGCAGTGACGCGCTGCGACCGGCTGGCTGGGTCGATGGCCCGGCGGTCGGGCAGCACCGAGCCCCCCTGCGGAGGACCGGCTGACGCAGGACGACAGCTTTCTCGAGGTGATCGCCGAGGCCTGGCCCCGGTGGGATGCTGAGAACGAGTACGACACGCAGGTCTTCACCGACGACGCTGACGCGCCGGGGGCACCTGCCTCGGCTGGTCACAGCCTGACGGCGGGCAAGGGCTCGACGTCGTGGTCGCGTGGGCCGAACAGGGCGTCGGCGCTGGCGCTGAGGTGCCCGAGAGCCTCGACGAGCGAGGCCCCGAGGTGGTGGAGGGAGTCGAGCGACCGCGACTCCCAGACCGGTAGCTCGCCGTCGGTACCGCGGGACCCGGTGTCCCAGAGCAGCGCGTCGCCGTTCTCGCTCCAGGCGAAGACGCAGAGGTCGGCGGCGAGCTCCCAGCTGCCGTCCGGCTCGACCATCCAGTCGAAGTCCTCGCGCCGGCCGTCGTCGTAGGTCGCGGCGAAGCGGCGCGTGAGCTCGGCTGCTCGGCCCTGCCAGCTGTCGGCGAAGCCGGGCAGGAGCGGCGGGTAGACCAGCCAGAGACCGAAGGTCCTGCCCCACCCGACCCGTCGGACGAGGTCACTGTAGGACGGCGGGAAGCCGCCACCGTCGGCGAACCGGTACCGGTCCAGGAGGTCGAGGTCGACGTGGGCGAGCGTCGGCTCGCCGAGGCACCTGAGCTCGCTGAGAGGGCTGGCCATGACGGTCAAGGTACTGCACGGAGGTCTCAGGACGCGCCGAGGGCGCCGCCCCGTCCTCTCGGACAGGTCGGCGCCCTCGGCGTCGTGCGGCTCCGTCAGACGGGGCCAGGTCGTGCTCGGTGGAGCCTCAGCTCACGCGTCGACGACGATCGCGTTGACGAGCGGCTCGCGGCGGTACTTGCGCTGGAGCCAGCGCGAGACGGCCTTGGCGATGGTCGCCTCGAGCCGGTCGATGTCGCCGACGTCCTTCTTGGGGATCTGCGCGAGGGCCTTCTCGATCTCGACGACAGCGTCGTCGAAGGTGTGCCCGTCGTGCACGAACCCGCGGGTGATGAACTCGGGGGTCTCGGCCATGACGCCGAGGTCGAGGTCGACGAGCGCGAGGACCGTGACGATGCCCTTGGAGCCGAGTGCGCGGCGCTCGGCGAGGGTGTCCTCGGTCGCGGTGCCGACGGTCTGGCCGTCGACGTACACGTAGCCCGCGGGGACCTTGCCGACGACAGAGAGCTTGCCCTTGAAGAGGTCGACGACCGTGCCGTCCTGGGCGATGACCACGTTGTTCGAGGGCACGCCGGTCTTCTCGGCCAGTGCGCCGTTGGCGCGCAGGTGCTTCGACTCGCCGTGGATCGGCATCACGTTGCGCGGCTTGACGATGTTGTAGCAGTACACGAGCTCGCCTGCGGAGGCGTGGCCCGAGACGTGCACCTTCGCGTTGCCCTTGTGCACGATGGTCGCGCCGAGGTCGGTGAGGGCGTTGATGACGCGGTAGATCGCGTTCTCGTTGCCCGGGATCAGCGAGCTGGCGAGGAGGACGGTGTCACCCTCGTCGACCTTGATGACGTGCTCGCTCTTGGCCATGCGCGACAGCGCGGCCATCGGCTCGCCCTGCGAGCCCGTGCACACGAGGCAGATCTTCTCGGGCGGCATCGACTCGAGCTTCTTGAGGTCGACCACGAGGCCGCGCGGGATCTTGAGGTAGCCGAGCTCCTCGGCGATCCCCATGTTGCGGACCATCGAGCGGCCGACGAAGGCGACCTTGCGGCCGGCCTCGTGGGCGGAGTCGAGGATCTGCTGGATGCGGTGCACGTGGCTCGCGAAGCTCGACACGATGACGCGGCGCGGGGCCGTGCGGAACACCTGCTCGATCGCGGGGACGAGCTCCTGCTCCGACATGGTGAAGCCGGGGACCTCGGCGTTGGTCGAGTCGGTCATGAACAGGTCCACGCCCTCTTCGCCGAGGCGCGCGAAGTGGTTGAGGTCCGTGATCCGCGAGTCGAGCGGGAACTGGTCCATCTTGAAGTCACCGGTGTTGATGACCAGACCCGCACGGGTGCGGATCGCGACGGCGAGGGCGTCGGGGATGGAGTGGTTGACCGCGATGAACTCGAGGTCGAAGGGACCCTGCTTGGAGGTGCCGCCGGCCTCGACCTCGATCGTGCGGGGGCGGATGCGGTGCTCCTTGAGCTTCGCGGTGATGAAGGCGAGGGTCAGCTTGGAGCCGATGACGGGGATGTCCGCGCGCTCCTTGAGGAGGTACGGCACACCGCCGATGTGGTCTTCGTGGCCGTGCGTGAGGACGATCGCGACGACGTCCTTGAGGCGGTCGCGGATCCACGTGAACTCGGGGAGGATCACGTCGATGCCGGGCTGGTGCTCTTCGGGGAAGAGGACGCCGCAGTCGACGATGAGCAGCTTGCCCTCGTGCTCGAACACGGTCATGTTGCGGCCGACCTCGCCGAGGCCGCCGAGCGGCACGATGCGCAGGGCACCGCGCTGGAGCGCCGGGGGCGCTGAGAGAGTCATCTTGGTGGTGGTGATCACGTTCGTACCTTCGTCAGGTGGGGCGGCCCGCTCTGGGGCCCTGGGGTCGTGCTTGAGATCAGGTGGCCACGAGCGGTTCGAGGACCGCGTCAGGGAGCCGGTTGCGGACAGACGTCACGCGCCAGCGGTCGGGGAACAGCGCGAGCAGCTCCCCGTCTTCACGCTGGAGGACCTCCACGCCGAGCTGGGCGTCGAGGGTCGAGACCCACTCCTGCGTCGTGCGCAGGGCGATCTCGTAGGGCAGGCGGTCGAGGGTGACCGGTGCGTTGAACTCTGTGGCCATGCGGTGCTCGGCCACCTCGAACTGCATGGGCCCGACGGCGGCGAGCACCGGGGCCTGGTCGCCGCGCAGGTCGGAGCGGAGCACCTGGACGACGCCCTCGGCACCGAGCTGCATGACGCCGCGCTGGAACTGCTTGTAGCGCGAGACGTCCTTGGCGCGCATCACCGCGAAGTGCTCGGGTGCGAAGGTCGGCAGGGCCGGGTACTCGACGGGCTTGTCGAGGTAGAGGGTGTCGCCCACGCGCAGGTTCGCCGCGTTGACCAGACCGACGACGTCACCCGGGAAGGCCTCGTCGACGACGGTGCGCTCACGGCCGAACACCTGCTGGGCGTACTTGGTCGCGAAGGGACGTCCCGTGCGGGTGGAGGTGACGACCATGCCGCGCTCGAAGACGCCCGAGCAGATCCGCGCGAAGGCGAGCCTGTCGCGGTGCGCGGTGTCCATGCCGGCCTGCATCTTGAAGACGAAGGCGCTGAACGGCGCGTCGACAGGGCGGGTGTCGCCCGTGACGGTCTCGCGCGGGGTCGGGGACGGCGCGACGTCGACGAGGACGTCGAGCAGCGCGTGGACACCGAAGTTCTGCACCGCGGAGCCGAAGAGCACCGGGGTTGTCTCGCCGCCGAGGAAGGAGTCGAGGTCGTGGTCGGCGCCGGAGGCCTCGAGCAGCTCGGCCTCCTCGACTGCGGTGGTCCACGCGTCGCCCTCCCGCTCGAGCGCGGCCTCGGGGCCCATGTGCTCCTCGGGGGCGATGGTCGTGCCGCCCGCGGTGCGCGTGAAGCGGGTGTACTCACCGGTGCGGCGGTCGAGGACGCCGCGGAAGTCTCCGCCGACTCCGACGGGCCAGGTGAGCGGGGTCGGCACCAGGCCTGTGCGCTCCTGGATCTCGTCCATGAGCTCGAGGGCGTCCTTGCCGGGACGGTCCCACTTGTTGATGACCGTGATGAGGGGGATCCCGCGGTGCTTGCAGACCGCGAAGAGCTTCATGGTCTGGACCTCGAGGCCCTTGGCGGCGTCGACGAGCATGACGGCCGCGTCGACCGCGGAGAGCACGCGGTAGGTGTCCTCGGAGAAGTCGGCGTGGCCCGGGGTGTCGACCAGGTTGATGACGGCGTCGCGGTAGGTGAACTGGAGCGACGCGGAGGTGATCGAGATCCCTCGGGCCTGCTCCATGTCCATCCAGTCGGACACCGTGCGCTTGCCGCCGGCCTTGCCGTCGGCGCGACCGGCCTCACGGATCGCCTTGGCGTGCAGCGCGAGGGCCTCGGTGAGCGTCGACTTGCCGGCGTCGGGGTGGCTGATGACGGCGAAGGAGCGTCGGCGTCGGGCCTCGGAGAGGACGGCCGCGCTGTCGCGTGACGAGGGGGTGCCGCTCTCGGTGAGAGCGGGGCTTTCGGGGGCTGCCTGAGGCACTGAGACTTCCTGCACGTTGACCGACGAGTGACTAGGGAGATGAGGGTGTGGGGCCACCGTCGGGGCGTCCTGCGCACACCTGCTGGGCCTAGTATCTCGCGTCCACACTATCACCGCGGGACGGCCGGGCTGATGGCTGCCCTGGCGGGCCCCACGCAGGCGCCGCCCCGGGACGGTCCTGCCGCTGAGGAGGGGTGCCCCGTGTCTGCGGGGAACCCCTCACCCGCTACTTCTCCGCGCCCAGCTCGGCCGCCGCCCGGCGGACCGAGCGGTCCTTGGCCAGGCTCGCGACTGTCGTGACCGCGAGGACCACGACGATGAAGCCGAGGGACAGCGCGGTCGGGATCTCCGGGATCGCGGTGATGTGCTCGCCGCCGTTGATGAAGGACACCTCGTTGGTGTGCAGCGCGTGGATGAGCAGCTTGACGCCGATGAACCCGAGGATCGCCGCGAGCCCGTACGCGAGGTACACGAGGCGGTCGAGCAGACCGTCGATGAGGAAGTACAGCTGGCGCAGGCCGAGGAGCGAGAACGCGTTCGCGGCGAACACGAGGTACGTCTCCTGGGTGAGGCCGAAGATCGCCGGGACGGAGTCGACCGCGAAGAGCAGGTCGGCGCTGCCGATCGCGATCATGACGATGAGCATCGGGGTGATGTGGCGGCGCCCGTCGATGCGTGTGGTGAGCCTGTCGCCGACGTAGGTGTCGGTCGTCGGGAAGATGCGGCGGGTCAGGCGCAGGACGGCGTTCTCGGAGAACTCCTTGGGCTCCTCAGAGCTGTGCTTGGCCTGGGCCCATGCGGTGTAGACGAGGAAGGCGCCGAAGATGTAGAAGACCCAGCTGAAGTTCTCGATCATCGCGGCCCCCGCGAAGATGAAGGCCGTGCGCATGACGAGCGCGATGGTGATGCCGATGAGCAGCACCTTCTGCTGCATCATCGGCGGCACCCTGAAGGCCGTGATGATGAGGACGAACACGAAGAGGTTGTCGACGGACAGGCTCTTCTCGGTGACGTACCCGGCGAAGTACTCCCCGCCGTACGTGCCGCCCCAGACCCACCAGACGATGAGGCCGAAGACGATCGCGACGCCGACGTAGCCGGCGGACCACCAGGCGGCCTCGCGGATG
This sequence comes from Sanguibacter sp. Leaf3, assembly GCF_001425965.1. Lineage (NCBI taxonomy): Bacteria > Bacillati > Actinomycetota > Actinomycetes > Micrococcales > Sanguibacteraceae > Sanguibacter > Sanguibacter sp. Leaf3. The sequence goes on from NZ_LMRH01000003.1 coordinate 823,641, forward strand.
GAGGGGGCGTGCGGGGTCCGCACGTGGCCGACGTAGTCGACGGCGAGCATCGCGACGATCACGCCGACGGTGAGTGCCCAGACCCAGAGGGGGACGTCCATGAACGGTGCCTTTCGGTACGCGCGCTCGACGAGAGCGCGACGGGGTACCGAAGGTCTCCTCCGCCTCGTGGTCGCTCCGCGCCCTGCTGGGCGGCGGACGAGCTCACGGGACCGGTGGCGCCGGACCGGCATCTGCACCGGTCGTGCTGACGACGACACCGCGTGGGAGTACTCCCCTTCAACTGGCGACGACACTACCTGCGCGATCTTTCTGTCGCACCGCAGGTATGTGGAGAGCTTGGGGAGGTGCTCGGCGGAGGACGTTGGTCCCTGTCGCGAACAGGACGCGCTGGGACGATTAGACTCTTGAATCGATTCATCGCCCGCGCGGCGGTGACCGCAGTGCGAGGAGCTGGACGATGACGACCACGAGCGACGCGACGACGACCACGAGCGAGGCTGGCAGGCCCGTGGGGCGGGGGGCAGCAGGCTCGACGACAGAGCCCAGCAGGGCGGACCGCGCCACCCGGGAGGAGATCCTCTACTACTGCCGCGAGTCCGTGCGGGTGGGCCTGAACTTCAACACCCAGGGCAACATCAGCGTCCGGCTCCCCGGTGCGCACGACGGCGCAGACGCGATCGTCATCACCCCTTCCGACGTGCGCTACGACGCGATGAGCGTCGACGACATGGTGGTCGTCGGCCTCGACGGGACCGTGCTCGAGGGGGACCTGCTCCCGTCGACCGAGCTGCCCGTGCACCTCGAGCACTACAGGCGCCGGCCGGACGTGCAGGCGATCGTCCACACGGAGTCGACCTTCGTCAACGTCCTCGGGGCTCTGGGTCGCCGCATCGACCCGGTCCTGCTCAACATGGTGCTCTACGCCAAGGGGCCGGTCGAGGTCATGCCCTTCGAGTTCTCGACCAACGCCGACTTCGGCCGGCGCAGCGCCGAGCTCATGGGCGACGACGTCGACGCCGTCGTGTGGGGCAACCACGGGCTGCTCGCCGTCGGGACCTCGCTCAAGCTCGCCTTCAAGGTCGCGGTGGCGGTCGAGGAGAATGCCGAGGTGCTGCTCCGTGCCAGCGCTGCCGGAACCCCGAAGGTGCTCGTCTACGCGGACATCGACGTGCCCGAGGGAGCGCGGCTGCCCTGAGCGGTCCAGCCGCAGGCTGACGAGCGCTGCCGGCGCAGACGGACCGGAGCGCCCGGACCCGCCCGTGCCCGACCGTGCCCGAGCGGGTCCGTCAGTCCCTGCTCGACGAGGAGGGGACGTCCGGGTCTGTCCGGCGGCTGGACACCTCTCGGCGACCGCTACATCTCGCGGGTCGTGGGCCGATAAGCAGCGGACGTCCCCCTGCTCCGAAATGGAAAGCCCATGACCCGCACGACCAGCCTCACGCGGACCAACGCGATCCGTGACCTCCCCGTCGCCCTGAAGATCACTCTCGTGCTCGGCGGGATGGCGCTCATGATGGTGGTCATCGCAGTCCTCGCGATCGCCCGCCTCACGAGCCTCGACGCCGCCGGAAAGACCCTCGCCGAGGACAACGTCGCGCCGACGCGCATCCTCAACGACATCCAGCGCAGCTACCAGGGGGACCGCACCCGTCACCTGCAGTACGGGCTGGCGGACGCCGCCGGGCGTGAAGAGCTCATCGCCGACCTCGCGACCCGTCGCGGAGAGCTGGACGCCCTCATCAGCTCCTACGGGCCCTTCGTCGTGGACGAGCAGGCCATGGCAGACCTCGACGCGGCGCTCGACGCGTACTACTCCTTCGTCGACGAGTCGCTCTTCCCGGCCGCCGACGCAGGCGACCTGGCGCAGTTCAGCGACCTCACGGCGGATCTGCGGACCCTGTCGACCGCGGTCCTCGACCCTCTCAACGCTGAGTTCGGGGCCGAGATCACCCAGGCCGAGGAGCGTTCCGAGGCGTCGCACGACTCCGCCCAGACCGCGATCTGGCTCGTCATCGGTGCGCTGCTGCTCGGTCTGCTGCTGCCGACCTTCCTCGCCACCCTCGTCGTCCGCCGGATCCTCGGCGACCTCAAGGACGTGCGGGCCTCTCTCGTCGCGATGGCCGACGGTGACCTCACGGTCCGCTCTGGCGTGATCGGTCGCGACGAGGTCGCACAGATGGCTGCTGCCCTCGACGAGGCGCAGACCAACCTGCGCGGTGTCATGGGGGACGTCGTCGAGTCGTCCCAGACCGTCGCCGCCGCGGCCGAAGAGCTCGCGGCCTCGTCGAGCCAGGTCGCCGCCGGCTCCGAGGAGACGTCGAGCCAGGCCGGTGTCGTCGCCTCCGCGGCCGAGCAGGTCTCGCGCAACGTCCAGACCGTCGCCGCAGGTGCGGAGCAGATGAGCGCGTCGATCCGCGAGATCGCGCAGAGCTCGTCGGAGGCCGCGAAGGTCGCCGCGCAGGCGACCACCATGGCTGAGACCACCAACGTCACGGTCGGTCGCCTCGGCGACTCCTCGCAGGAGATCAGCCAGGTGGTCAAGACCATCAACTCGATCGCGGAGCAGACCAACCTGCTGGCCCTCAACGCGACCATCGAGGCCGCCCGTGCCGGTGAGGCCGGAAAGGGCTTCGCGGTCGTCGCCTCGGAGGTCAAGGACCTCGCGCAGGAGACCGCCCGCGCCACCGAGGACATCGCCCGCAAGGTCGAGACCATCCAGGGCGAGACCTCGGGTGCGATGGCCGCGATCGCCGAGATCTCGACCATCATCGCGAGCATCAACGACTACCAGCTGACCATCGCCTCGGCCGTCGAGGAGCAGACCGCGACGACCAACGAGATGTCCCGCTCGGTCGCCGAGGCGGCCACGGGCTCGGGCGAGATCGCGGCGAACATCGTCGGCGTCGCGACGTCAGCAGCGTCCTCGACGGACGTGGTCGGGCAGATGGGCAGCGCGATCTCCGAGCTGGCCGGGCTTGCCTCCCAGCTGCGCGGACGCGTGGAGACCTTCCGGTACTGAGCAGCAGGCAGGCGGCAGGACGACGGCAGGCTGACGGCAGCTGACGGCCCTGTCCGGGGGAGACCCGGGCAGGGCCGTCGTCATGCGCCGGACATCGCTTCCCCAGCGTGCTCGGGTCTGGGAGGATCGACGGGTGACCTTCTTCAACGCTGATGACTCCCGTTACTCCTCGATGCCCTACCGCCGCGCAGGCCGCAGCGGGCTCGACCTCCCCGCGCTGTCGCTGGGCCTCTGGCACAACTTCGGCGACACGACCCCCTTCGAGACGCAGCGCGCCGTGCTGCGCCGCGCCTTCGACCTCGGGATCACGCACTTCGACCTCGCGAACAACTACGGGCCGCCCTACGGCTCGGCCGAGGAGAACTTCGGCCGTCACATGACGGACGACTTCCGCCCGTACCGCGACGAGCTCGTGATCTCGAGCAAGGCCGGATACGACATGTGGCCCGGCCCCTACGGTGACGGCGGGTCGCGCAAGTACCTGCTGAGCTCCCTCGACCAGTCGCTCAAGCGGATGAACCTCGACTACGTCGACATCTTCTACTCCCACCGTCCGGACCCCACGGTCCCGATCGAGGAGACGATGGGTGCGCTGCACACCGCAGTCACGAGCGGCCGTGCGCTGTACGCAGGCATCTCGAACTACAGCCCGGCGCAGACCCGTGTCGCGCAGGAGGTCCTCGCGGACCTCGGCACCCCGCTGCTGATCCACCAGCCCAGCTATTCGATGTTCAACCGCCACGTCGAGATGCCCGATGCGGGCAAGACCGACGACCCCGACGCGACGGGCCAGTCGCTGCTCGACACCGTGGGCGACCTCGGCATCGGCATGATCGTGTTCTCCCCGCTCGCGCAGGGCATGCTCACCGACCGCTACCTCGACGGCAACGTGCCGTCGGACTCGCGCGCGGCCGTCGGGCACTTCCTCAAGAGCGACTCGATCAGCGAGACGTACCTCGAGCGGGCCCGTGGCCTCAACGAGATCGCTGCCGGGCGCGGGCAGACCCTCGCGCAGCTCGCCCTCACGTGGCTGCTGCGCGACTCCCGTGTCACCTCGACCCTCATCGGTGCGAGCAGCGTCGGGCAGCTCGAGAACAACGTGCAGGCCGCGCACGCCGCGCCGCTGACCGCTGAGGAGATCGCGGCGATCGAGCCCTTCGCGGTCGACGGGACCAACCGGTGACCTCCGTGCCACGGGTCCTCGTGCTCGTCGGTCGCGGCCGGTACGAGGACCCGTGGCACGACATGGCTGCCACGTCGCACAGGGTCGCCGAGGTGCTCTCGGCGCCGACGATCGACGGGACCGACGACCTCGGCGCCCCCGCGTACCAGGTGTCGGTCCGCGGGGCCTTCCCCGACGCGCTCGACGACCTCGACCCTGCCGGGGACGGCGTGGACCTCGTGGTCGTCAACACCAGCTCGGGCCGCCCCGACCCCGGCTTCGACGGCGACGACTCCCGGTGGGCCGGGTTCCACGAGCGGCTGCGCGCCTGGGCCGACGCGGGCCGACCAGTTCTCGGTCTGCACCAGGCGGCGAACACCTTCGCCGACTCGGCGCACTGGGAGCGGATCCTGGGCGGGCGGTGGGTCGACGGCACGTCGATGCACCCTGACATCGGCGAGGCGGAGTTCACGCTCACCGGTGCGGGCCACGACCTCGCCGGGGTGCTGCGTGACGTGACGTCGGGGACCGTCACGGCCTTCGACGAGCGGTACAGCTATCTCCGGGTCGCCGAGTCGTCGACCGTGCTGCTCACCCAGCAGCACGACGGGATCGACCATCCTGTCGTGTGGGTCTCGGGTGCGCCCGGCGTGCGGTGCGTCTACGACGCCCTCGGCCACGACGCCCGCTCCTACGACTCCCCGTCCCGCCAGGCCCTCCTGCGCGCCGAGGTCACCTGGCTCCTCGCCGGAACCTGACCAGCCAGCCCACTCGCTCGCCGCGAGGTCGTCCCTCCTACCGCGAGGTCGTACAGACACGCCAGATCCCTGGCTCCTCCGGAGGTTCTTGGCGTGTCTGTACGACCTCGACCGGGGAGGTGCGACGTGGTGAGGGGAGCGGTCGCCGTCCGATCTGGTACCTGCGTGTCGATTCCCTGAAACGGGTGAGAAACACCCTCTCACTAGCGTCGACGTCACGTCCCGGGAGACCCCGGGGCGTGACGACGACCGCTCCCGTGGAGGACGCATGCCTCAGATCGACCCCCGAGAAGCAGCGACCGTGCTCGCCCGAGGACTCGGCCGACGTGACTTCCTCAGGGCGGCTGCGGCCGTCGGCGCGAGCGGAGCCGTGGCGGGTGCGCTGGCCGCGTGCGCACCGGGATCTGCGTCCACCCCGCGTCCCTCGACGTCCCCGACCCAGCGTGGGATCTTGCAGCCCGGCTCGGGTGACGTCAGCGGCGACCACTATCTCGGCTCGACCCCGGACGCCGTCCTGTGGGGCTACGTCCCGACGGTCCACTCGATGCCGTCAGCCCGGATGCGCTCCGGTGAGACCATCACCATCGACGCCGTGTCGCACGAGGGGATCCTCGAAGACCAGGGCCGTGACCCTGTGAGCTTCTTCGCCGAGCACGGCGTCGCGTCCTCCGACGTGCTCGAAGACGCGATCGCGATCGCCGCCGACTACGACCGGACCACCCGCGACTTCGTCAAGGACGGGCCGCACGTCGTGACCGGTCCCGTGCACGTCGACGGGGCAGAGCCCGGCGACGTCCTCAAGATCGAGACCCTCGAGGCGATCCCGCGTGTGCCCTACGGCGTCGTGTCGAGCCGGCACGGCAAGGGTGCGCTGGCGCTCACCGCTGACGGCACCCCACCCGCGGGCATCACCCTCGACGAGGTCATGCCGCCTGTCGGGACCGACGGCCGTGCGAGCGGCGTCCCCACGTCCTTCGGCAACCTCTCGACCTTCACCGCGGTCGAGGGCGACGAGGGAGTCATGACCTTCGGTGGTGGGGCGAGCGCCGGGTCGGTGCGGTTCCCGCTGCGCCCCTTCATGGGGATGATGGGTGTCGCGTTCTCCCAGGACACCGACCCCACAGCGCCGAGCGCCAACTCGATCCCGCCGACCCTCGGCGGTGGCAACATCGACATCCGCCAGCTCGGGGTCGGGTCGACCTTCTACCTGCCGGTCCAGGCCGACGGCGCGCTGTTCTACGTCGGTGACCCGCACATGGCGATGGGTGACGGCGAGGTCGCGCTCACTGCGATGGAGGGGTCGCTGCGCGGGACCTTCCGTCTCACGGTCTGCAAACCGGGCTCGGGCGACGCACCGTCGGTCGCCTACGGCTACCCCTTCGCCGAGACCGAGGACGCGTGGATCCCGATCGGCCTGTCCGACCCCGACGGCTCGGTCGACGGACAGGGGAGCGACCTCGACGTGGCGATGCGCCGCGCCGTCGTCAACGCCCTCGACTTCCTCGAGCAAGACCGCGGGATGGACCGTGCCACGGCCTACGCCTACCTGTCGGCCGCGGCCGACTTCACCGTGACCCAGGTGGTCGACCGCACCGTCGGCGTCCACGGGCTCATCTCGAAGTCGCACTTCGGGTGACCGGACCGCGGGCCCGGCGCCTGCGAGGTCGCACGCCTGCCTGCGAGGTCGCACAGACGCGCCAGGTCCGGGTCGATCCCGTGCTCTCCTGGCGTGTCTGTGCGACCTGGGCGGGGATCGTGCGACCTCGGCGTCGACCGGGGTTGCCGCGCGGCTGCTGCCGGGGCCCGGCGCTCAGGTCGAGGCATGCCTGACGTCCAGGACGACGATACCCGTGGAGTACGTGGCTCCGCACCGTCCGGGCTGCGTCGTCGTGGACCAGGCGACCTCGTGATCGCCCACGTAGGCGATCCTGCCGGAGGACCTGTCGCGGACCGACACCTCGACGGTCTGCGCCTCGTCGGGGTCACCGACGGTCACCTGACGATCTGGTCCAGGGGTGTCGTCCAGCACGGAGCAGCCGGCAGGCTCATCGCAGACCACGTCGACGTCCCAGGTGCCCCGCTCGGGCCAGGCGGCTGCCAGCCGCACCTCGAGCGTGCTGGGCATGCCGATCGCCGGACAGCTGTTCTCCGCCGTGCACGAGGCCGTCACAGTCAGCGAGCACGCGGCGAGGACGGACGCGCACCAGCGGCCCCGCTGCGTCGTGCCTGCAGTGGTCCTTCGCCGGGGGACCACGATCAGGAGCCGCTCCTGCGCTTCTTCTCCTGGGCCTCGCGCCGCCTCTCGCGCAGCGAGGTGTACCACCCTGCGGTCGCGATCGCGCCACCGACGTCGCCACCCGCCAGCACCCCTGCGGTCAAGCCGTCGAGCGTGTCGCCGCAGCGCGCGCAGAGGGTGCGGGTCGCGGTCTTCACGGGTGGGCCGGTGATCTTCCTGTCGCACTGGTCGCATCGCATCCGACCACGCTAGTCGGTGGCCCACGGGGCCGGTGGGTGAACTGCTGGGCCCGGTAGTCGTGAGGGTCCTGGGGGCATGCCGTGCAGCAGCCCGTCCGGCCGGTGCGGCCGCCTAGTCTCGCTCCATGGTGTCAGGGGAGCAGGGGGAGGCGGGCAGCAGCCTGCCCGTGGTGATGACAGAGCGAGACCTCGTCCGGCGGGAGGGACTCCAGGACCGGTGGTGGGCGGCGGGTCTGTGGGCATGGGGTGCCGCGGTCGTCTGGTCCTGGGGAGTCATGATCTCCGGCGCCCGGACGCTCGCCCGGGTCGGAGGGGTCTGGGTGGCGTGGTGGCACCTCGGGGTGGTGCTCGGGCTCGTAGGTGTCGCCTGCCTCAGCGTCGCCTTTGCCGTGACGCTTCGGACCGCGGCGCTGCGTCGGGCCGAGCTGAGGATCCTGCCTCGGCGCAGGCGCACCGCGAGGCGCGTCGGGACTCTCGTCGCGGCGGTGGTGCTGGCGACGACGCTCGGCATGGTGTGGCTGCTCGTGGGCGACGCCAGGGTCACCGCCCTAGAGCCGGCGAGCCCCAGCGGGTGCGTCCTCGTGGTCGAGGAGTCGAGCGGCCTCAAGTCGGGGTGGGGGAGGGTCGGGACGCTGTCGCCGGGTGGCGTGCTGCCGCGCTGGCAGGGCACCTACAGCTCTGACGACGGGTACAGGCCGTTCACCCTCGGGGCGTGGGACCTGCGGTGGGCGGAGGGTGTGGGGACCCTCACCCTGATCGACCCGAGCGAGCCCATGGGCCCGGAGCGGTGGGACGTGACCTGCTGACCGCTGCCCCGACGGCAGGTGCCATCACCCGGTCCCGAGCGCTGAGCGCCGGGCCCGGGTGTCAGAGCCAGGCGGTCGGGTCCTCGACCACGCCGCGCAGCACCTGACGTGCGCCGCCGACTGTCGCGGCGGCCCCGGCGACGGGCGCACGGACGACGCTGAAGGTCGACCACGGCGCGGACAGCACCCGCGTCGCGAGCTCGGCGTGGACGATCGGGGCGAGGTGGTCGGCGAGGTCGGAGTAAGCCCCGCCGAGGACGATCGCCGGGACGTCGATGAGGTTGACGAAGTCGGCGAGGGTCGCGCCGAGGGCGTGGCCGGCGCGGTCGAGAGCTGCGGCGGACGCTGCGCTCGCGGGCGCCGCCCGAGGAGCCCGTGGGAGATCGAGCTCCGGTCCGTCGTGTCCGTCGTCGGGGTGGTCGGCGTCCGACGCTCGTCGAGCAGGAGCGAGCAGCGACCGCACGCCCGCGTCGCGCGGCAGACCGGCGGCCCGCAGCACGGCATCTGTCCCGGCGTACTGCTCGAGGCATCCCGTCGCCCCGCAGGGGCAGAGCGGCCCGGCCGGGTCGACGACGACGTGCCCGAGCTCGCCGCTCCAGCCGCGCCCGCCGACGAAGAGCTCGCGGTCGAGGACGATCGCCGCCCCGATGCCGACGTCGGCCGAGACGTAGAGGAAGGAGTCGGGGACGTCGACGTGACGGCCCTGCCAGGGGACCTGGGCGAGGGCGGCGAGGTTGGCCTCGTTGCTGAGCGTGACGAGGGCGTCACCGGTGTGCTCGGCGACAGCGGACGTGTCGACCTCGAGGTCGGCCCAGCCGAGGTTCGGGGCGACGCGCAGGGTCGACGTCCCGGGCTCGACGAGCCCGGGGACCGCGACCTGCACGCCGGCGACGCGCAGCGAGGCGTGGTCTGCCCGGGCTGTCTCCAGCAGCCGTCCGGTGAGGGCTCCGAGGAGGGCGAGCGTGGCGGCGGGGTCGCTCCCGTGGAAGTCGCCGTGCAGCGTCTCGCTCGCGAGGGTGTCGCCGGCGAGGTCGAGGACCACCCCTGCGAGGTGGCCGACGTTGATCTCGAGACCGATGCCGACGAGCGTGCCGCGCGCGGGCACGAGCGGGACCGCCGGGCGTCCCGCGCGTCGTGACGCGACCGGCGGCAGCTCGGCGACGATGCGGGCCTCGACGAGACGGTCGACCAGCGAGGACACAGTGGCCCGGGTCAGTCCTGTCGAGGTGGCGATGTCGGAGCGCGACGGAGGTGCCGCGGCGTCGACCACAACGCGGGCGACGAGCGCGATGTTCTGCTCGCGCAGCGAGTGCTGCCCGACGGCCGGGGTCACGATCATGGGTTGACCCTACCGCCGGACGGGGATAAGTTCATCCATACAACTAATCCGCCTGCCGCGACGTCGCGGCCCGGCGGTGCGAACTCTCGACGAGGAGACCTCCCATGGCGCACGCATCTGGCATCAACTACTCCTTCGGCCTCTGGACCGTCGGCTGGAACGCCCAGGACCAGTTCGGCTCGGCGTCCCGCCCGCACCTCGACCCGGCCCGCGCTGTGCGCAAGCTCGCCGAGCTCGGCGCCTGGGGCTTCACCTTCCACGACGACGACGTCGTCCCCTTCGGCTCGGACGACGCCACGCGCGACCGTCTGCTCGGCGAGGTCAAGACGGCCGCCGAGGAGAGCGGCATGACCATCGAGATGGTCACGACGAACCTGTTCGGCCACCCGGTGTTCAAGGACGGCGGCTTCACGTCGAACGACCGCTCCGTGCGCCGCTTCGCGCTCCGCAAGGTGCTGCGCAACATCGACCTCACCGCCGAGCTCGGCGCCAAGACCTTCGTCATGTGGGGTGGTCGCGAGGGTTCCGAGTACGACGGTGCCAAGGACCTGCACGCAGCGCTCGAGCGCTACCGCGAGGGCATCGACCTCGTCGCCGGGTACATCAAGGAGAAGGGCTACGACATGCGCATCGCGCTCGAGCCCAAGCCCAACGAGCCCCGCGGCGACATCTTCCTGCCGACCATCGGCCACGCCCTCGGGTTCATCGCCCAGCTCGAGCACGGCGACATCGTCGGCCTCAACCCGGAGACGGGCCACGAGCAGATGGCCGGCCTCAACTACACGCACGGCCTCGCGCAGGCGCTGTGGTCGGACAAGCTGTTCCACATCGACCTCAACGGGCAGCGCTCGATCAAGTTCGACCAGGACCTCGTCTTCGGCCACGGCGACCTGCTGTCGGCGTTCTTCACCGTCGACCTCGTCGAGAACGGCTTCCCGGGCAGCCCGGACGCCCCGCGCTACACGGGCCCGCGCCACTTCGACTACAAGCCCTCGCGCACCGAGGTCGAGGCCGGGGTCTGGGACTCGGCGTCGGCCAACATGGAGATGTACGAGATGCTCGCCAAGAAGTCGGCCGCGTACCGCGCCGACCCCGAGGTGCAGGAGGCCTTCAAGACCGCCGGCATCTTCGAGCTCGCGACGCCGACGCTCAACCCCGGCGAGACCGTCGACGAGCTCCTCGCGGACCGCTCGGCCTTCGAGGACTTCGACCCTGAGGCCGCCGCTGAGCGCGACTTCGGCTTCGTGCGCCTCAACCAGCTGGCCCTGCGCCACCTCATCGGCTGATGGTCGACGTGTCGTCGAGCGGTGCCGTCGGTCGAGGCTCCTCGGCCGCCGAGGGTGCCGCGGGCCGTGTGCTGGTGGCGGGTGTCGACTCGTCGACCCAGTCCTGCAAGGTCGTCATCCGTGACGCCCAGACCGGTGAGCTCGTCAGGTCCGGCTCGGCGCGCCACCCCGACGGCACCGAGGTGCACCCCTCTGCCTGGTGGGAGGCATACCTCGAGGCCGTCGAGGCCGCCGGCGGGCTCGACGACGTGTCGGCGCTCTCGGTCGGCGGGCAGCAGCACGGCATGGTCGTGCTCGACGCCGACGGAGAGGTCGTCCGTCCTGCGCTCCTGTGGAACGACACCCGCTCTGCCGCGGCGGCGACCGATCTGGTCGCCGAGCTCGGTGAGCGGCGCGGCGGCTCGGGCGAGCAGGCGTGGGCCGACGCGATCGGCACGGTGCCCGTCGCGTCGCTCACGGTGACCAAGCTGCGCTGGCTCGCCGGTGCGGAACCCGAGAACGCAGCCCGGGTGGCGGCCGTGTGCCTGCCGCACGACTGGTTGACGTGGCAGATCTCCGGGGCTGGCGGTGTGCCGGGGGGCGCCCGTGACCTCTCGGCGATCACCACGGACCGGTCGGACGCGTCAGGCACCGGCTACTTCTCGGGGAGCACGGGGGAGTACCTGCCCGAGCTCTTCGACCTCGCCCTCGGTGAGGGAGCCTCGGAGCGGGTCTCGCTGCCCAGGGTCCTCGGGCCTGCGGAGCGCGCGGCTGTCGTCGAGCGTGACGGCGCGGAGGGCGACCTGGTCCTCGGGCCAGGAGCCGGTGACAACGCCGCAGCAGCCCTCGGTCTCGGGATGGTCGCGGGGGACGTCGCCGTGTCGATCGGGACGTCGGGCGTGGTCTCGGCGATCGCTGTCGAGCCCTCAGCCGACGGTTCGGGGCTCGTCGCTGGCTTCTCTGACGCGACAGGGGCGTTCCTGCCGCTCGCCTGCACGCTCAACGCGAGCCGCGTGCTCGACGGTGCGGCTCGGGTGCTCGGCGTCGACCACGCGGAGCTCTCCAGCCTCGCGCTGTCTGCTCCGGCCGGGGCCGACGGGCTCGTGCTCGTCCCCTACCTCGAGGGCGAGCGCACGCCGAACCGCCCCGACGCGACGGGGACGCTGCACGGTCTGAGGCTCGGCACCATGACTCCTGCGCACCTCGCGCGGGCGTCGGTCGAGGGGATGCTGTGCGGGCTGGCCGACGGTCTCGACGCCCTCGTGGCGCAGGGAGCCGTCGCGAGCCGTGTGGTGCTCATCGGCGGGGGAGCGCGGTCGCAGGCCGTGCGGGAGATCGCGCCGCAGGTGTTCGGCGTCCCCGTCGAGGTGCCCGAGCCTGGGGAGTACGTGGCCGACGGTGCTGCGCGCCAGGCCGCATGGGTGCTCTCTGGGGCGCAGGGGCCCCCGGAGTGGACCAGCGCGTCGGGTGCCTCCGAGGTCTACGACGCCCCGGCCACCCCGGTCGTCCGCGAGCAGTACGCAGCGGTCCGCGACCTGGTCTGAGTCCTGCCCGCAGACGCCGACGGCGCCCGCCCCACCTGGGGACGGGCGCCGTCGGCGTCTGGCGGCTGAGCGCGCCGTGCCCCGAGGAGACGGGCACGGCGTGTGCCGCTGCGTGCTGTGCGTCGCGCTGAAGATCAGTCCTCGACGACGGAGACCGTGACCTCGATGTTGCCGCGGGTCGCGTTCGAGTAGGGGCAGATCTGGTGGGCGCGGTCCGCGAGGGCCTGGGCCTCGTCGTGCGGGACGTCGGGGATGACGACCTCGAGGGCGACCGAGAGACCGAAGCCGCCGTTGTCGAGCGGGCCGATGTTGACGCGGGCGCCGACGCTCGAGCCGGTGATCTTCACCTTGGCCTCGCGGGCTGCCGACTGCAGAGCCGAGTGGAAGCACGCGGAGTACCCGGCGGCGAAGAGCTGCTCGGGGTTGGCGCCGTCGCCGGAGCCACCCATCTCCTTGGGGATGGCGAGGCCCATGTCGAGGCGGCCGTCGGGGGTGGCGACGTGGCCGTTGCGGCCGTCGCCGGTCGCGAGGGCTTCGGCGGAGTAGAGCGTGTTCATGAGCGATCTCCATCTGTCGGTGCGCCCGGTGTGCGGGCGCTGGCGGGTTGAGGGTTCAGGGGTGACCCGAAGGCTTCGTCGATCGCGGTGTCGACGGTCGGCCCGGGTGCGCCGAGGTTTCTGCACAGCCTGTCGAGCAGGCGGGCGAGCTCGAGGGTCTCGGCGGTGTCGAGACCGCCACGCCGTGCGAGGTCGTGGGGCACGCGGTGGGCCCGGGCCTGGAGGGCGCGGCCCGCGTCGGTCAGGCGCACGTGGACCACACGCTCGTCGTCGCCCGAGCGCTCGCGGAGCACCAGCCCTGCGGTCTCCATGCGGCGCAGCAGCGGTGAGAGCGTGCCGCTCTCGAGCGCGAGACGAGACCCGAGGTGCGACACGGTCGCGCCGTCGGTCTCCCACAGCACGAGCAGCACGAGGTACTGCGGGTACGTGACGCCGAGGTCTGCGAGCAGCTCGCGGTACGTCGCGAGGACGGCGCGCTCGCTGCGGTACAGGCGGAAGCAGAGCTGGGCGTCGAGCAGCAGACCGGGGTCGGAGGGGATCGGCTGCGTGGTCATGTCTCGACACTACGACCCAGATAAGTTGTGCACAACTTATCGGCTGTGTCTCGTGCGTCTCGTCCTCACCGCAGTACGCCACCAGGGCGGCTGGTCGACGGTCGATGCGCGACGCGCGGACCAGAGTTGGTCCATCGCCCGCGCCTGCGGCGATACCCTGCCGGAGGGGCGCAGAGCCCCCACCCCACCACCGCAGACGCACGAGGACGTGACATGACGCTGTCGATCAAGGCCGGTTCTACAGTCCTGTTCATCGGAGACTCGATCACCGAGTGGGGGCGCGACGACTCGACAGGGTCGCTCGGGCACGGCTACGTCCAGCGCGCCGCAGACCTCTGGGCCGTCGTGCACCCGGACCACCCGGTGACCGTGGTCAACAAGGGGATCGGCGGCAACCGCGTCGCAGACCTGCGGGCCCGCTGGACCCGTGACGCGATCGACGTCGCTCCCGACGTCGTCACCGTGATGATCGGCATCAACGACACCTGGCGCGCGATGGACAGCGGCGAGGTGACGACGACCGAGGCCTACGAGGCCGACTACCGCCACATCCTCGACAGGCTCGTCGCGGAGACCGCCGCCCAGCTGCTGCTCATCGAGCCCTTCGTGCTCCCCGTCACCCCCGAGCAGTGGGCGTGGCGCGCCGACCTCGACCCGCGCATCGCCGTCGTGCGACGGCTCGCCGCCGAGTACGGCGCGACGCTCATTGCTGCTGACGGGCTGCTCAACGAGCTCGCCGTGAACTCTCGCGGGGACACCCCGGTCTCAGGTTTCGCCCGCTACGCAGACGACGGTGTGCACCTCACCGACGAGGGCGCAGACGCGCTCGCGGTCGCGTGGGTCGGGAGCACCGAACCGGTCTGAGCGGCGGTCGCCCCCGCCTCAGGCCCGCTGCTTCTCCGCGACGCGCATCTGGAGCAGGGCCAGGTCGACGAGAGGTGTCGGGACCCCGAGGTCGCGGGCGCGGCGCGTGAGGTCACCGAGCAGGTGCTCGGCCTCGGTCGCCCGCCCCGCCACGAGGTCGCGGTAGAGGGACGACGTGAAGGGGGACCCGGGCTCGGTGAGCATCGCGAGCGAGGTCGCGGTCTCCCGCTCGGGCACCGGGTAGCCGGCGGCCTCGGCGACGGCGGTCACCTCGGCGAGGACGTCGCGGACGAAGTCCGACCCGCCGGGGGAGTCGACGATCGGTCCCACGGGTCCGCGGGCCAGGCCCGTGACGGCCCCGGCCGCGACGATGAACACCCACTTGTGCCACATGGTGGCCACGACGTCGGGCACCCGCTGCACCTCGACCCCCGGGACGTCGAGGGTCTCCAGCGCCGCGTCGAGCGACGGGGTCGACCTGTCGCTCCGCGGGCCCGTGCGGACCTGGGCGAGCGGGGCCATGATCTGGACGTCTCCGTCGTCGGTGAGCGTCGCGAGGATGCGCACGACCCCGCCGAGCACCTGGGCGTCGGGGAACCGGGCGTCGAGCGCGTCGAGGTGCGCCATCCCGTTGAGGACGGGCAGCAGCACGGTGCCGGGTCCGACGGCAGGGGCCAGGTCGTCGAGGGCCGCGTCGAGACCTGTCGCCTTCACGGTGAGGATCACGAGGTCGTACGGGCCGTCGATCTCCCCTGCCGTGACGAGAGTCGGCTCGACGGTCTCGTCCTCGCCGAGCCCGGTGATCCGCAGACCGCGCTCGCGCAGCTGCGCGGCGCGACGCTCGCGCACGAGGAAGGTGACGTCACGCCCGGCCTGGGCCAGACGACCTCCGTAGTACCCGCCGGTGGCACCGGCTCCGACGACGAGGATCTTCACGGTGTCTCCCTGGGGTGCTGTGCCGACGGGCGCCGAGGGTGCCGGCTCGTGCCGACGTGCGCTCGGGTCAGAGATAGCGCGCTGGGCGCAGCGCCGTCATGACCTCGTCGAGCCTACCGGCGAGCACGGGCCCCTCCGTCGAGCCGTCCGTGAAGCAGGTGATCGCCGCCTCGAGGCAGGCGAAGGCCGAACCGACGACGGCTTGCAGCACAGCGTCGCTCCCGGGTCCCTCGCCGCGCTCGGACGCCCTGTCGTGGAGGGTCTGGACCATGCGCTTCTGCAGGGCCGAGCTGCGCTCGAGGTAGGCGGCGAGCAGCGTCGGGCTCGAGCCGAGGAGCGCGTGCAGGGAGGCGATGCGCCCGCCGAGAGTCGCGTCGGCGCACTGGGCGACGACGACGTCGAAGACCGCGCGCAGCGAGTCCCACTCGCCCTCGTCGAGGGGGCGGGCGACGAGCCTGTCGATGAACATCTCGGTCTGCTCTTCGAAGCTGTCGAGCGCAGCGTCTTCCTTCGACGGGAAGTACCTGAAGAACGTCCGCTGCGACATGCCGACGGCTGCGGCGATCTGGTCGACAGTGGTCGCGTCGAATCCTTGTGCTGTGAAGAGCGCGTCGGCCGCCTCGGCGATCTCCGAGCGCACAGCCGCGCGGGAGACGTCTCGCAGCCTGCTCGCAGTGGTCACGAGCACGACGATAGCAGCCGACGCCCTTGACAGTCACTGACACCGGTGACGTACGCTGCTTTCACAGATGCAGTCGCCCGACGGAGTCGCGACCTCGCAGACCGCGCCGGGCGGCCTCGTGGCAGCCCGCGCGCCGACCGACCGACCGACCCCAGGCGACAAGGCACCCACATGACAGCCGACACCGGCACCCCCGTGCAGAAGACTGCCGACCCCCAGGACGACGCCCTGCCCCGCGAGATCAAGATCGTCATCGGTCTGCTGCTCGTCGCGACCTTCGTGGTCGTCCTCAACGAGACGATCATGGGTGTGGCGCTGCCCCAGCTCATGGGCGACCTCGCGGTCTTGGCCTCGACCGCCCAGTGGCTCACCACAGGCTTCCTGCTGACCATGGCCGTGGTCATCCCGACCACGGGGCTGATCCTCAAGCGCTTCTCGACGCGCTCGGTGTTCATCGCCGCGATGAGCCTGTTCAGCGCGGGGACGCTGCTCGCGGCGCTCGCGCCCGGCTTCCCGGTCCTGCTCGTGGGCCGTGTGGTCCAGGCGAGCGGCACCGCGATCATGATCCCGCTTCTCATCACGACGGTCCTCACCTTCGTGCCCGAGTCGCGCCGCGGCCGCACGATGGGCCTCATCAGCATCGTCATCGCCGTGGCCCCGGCCGTGGGGCCGACCTTCTCCGGGCTGATCCTCTCGACGCTCAGCTGGCGCTGGCTGTTCCTCATCGTGCTGCCGATCGCGCTCGTGGCCCTCGCCCTCGGTGCGGTCTTCGTCAAGAACATCACCACGCCGCAGGCCGTGAAGTTCGACCTCGTGTCGATCGTGCTCTCCGCCCTCGCCTTCGGCGGGCTCATCTACGGGCTCAGCAGCATCGGCGAGTCCGCGTCCGGCCACACCCCGGTCAACCCCGCTGTGCCGATCGCCGTCGGGGTCGTCGCGCTCGCCCTCTTCGTGTGGCGTCAGCTCCTGCTGCAGCGCACAGACTCCGCGCTGCTCGACCTGCGTCCCTTCAAGCAGCGGTCCTTCGTGGTCGGCATCGTCGTGCTGCTCGTCGCGATGGGTGCGCTGTTCGGCACGCTCATCCTGCTGCCGATCTACCTGCAGGACGTCCAGGGCCTCACGACCCTCCAGACCGGCCTCATGCTGCTGCCCGGTGGGCTCGTCATGGGTCTGACCGCGCCCTTCGTCGGCCGCGCCTTCGACAAGGTCGGACCGCGCCCGCTCGTCATCCCCGGGACGATGGTCGTCGCCCTCGCGCTCGCCGGCATGACGCTCCTCGACGAGACGTCGGGGCGCCCGCTGGTCGTCGCGGTCCACGTGGTGCTGAGCATGGGGCTCGGGCTGGTCATGACGCCCCTCATGACGTCGGCCCTCGGGTCCCTCGACAAGGCGCTCTACTCCCACGGCAGCGCTGTCCTCAACACGCTCCAGCAGCTGGCCGGTGCGGCCGGGACCGCGCTGTTCGTCGCGATCATGACGACGAAGACCACCTCCGGGGTCGAGGACGGGCTCGCTCCTGTCGACGCCCTCGCCTCGGGCATCCACGCGGCCTTCCTCGTCGGGGCCGGCCTCGCGCTCGTCGCCGTCGCCGCGTCGTTCCTCGTGCGTCGCCCGAAGAACGCACCGGCGGGTCTCCCGGTCCACTGAGGATCCGCAGTCCAGCCGCCGACCTGACGGCCCCGCGAGTCCTAGGTCGTCTGCCAGCACCGCGCCGACGACCGACGACGGGCCCCGCTCCTGCGAAGGAGCGGGGCCCGTCGTGTGCGGCCTGACGGCCGGCGGCGGCTCGGCCCTCCCCGGACCCGGCCGCCACCGCCCGCCCGCCGCAGGTCAGCGGCGCGTCATCGCGCGGTCAGCGGGTCACCCCGCGGTCGCGAGCTCTCCGGGGTGCAGGACGACCTTCGTCCAGCCGTGCTCCCGGGAGTCGAACTTCTTGTACGCGGCCGGAGCCTCGTCGAGGGCCAGCTCGTGGCTCACCAGGAAGGACGGCGTCGCGACGCCGCTCGTGATGAGGTCACGCAGCTGGCGGTTGTAGGCCTTGACGTTGGCCTGGCCTGTGCGCATGCCCTGGCCCTTGAACCAGAACGTGCCGTAGTCGAAGACGAGCTTGCCCTCCTTGGCCAGGTCGTCTTTGGCACCAGGGTCCTGGGGCAGGTAGACGCCGACCACACCGATCCCGCCGGTCGCCTTGACGACGGCCACGAGCTGGTTGAGGGCGAGCGTCGGGTCTTCGGTCCCCGAGGAGTCGTGGGCCTGGTAGCCGATCGCCTCGACACCGCGGTCGACGCCCCGGCCGCCTGTCGCCTCCATGATCTGCTCGACGGGGTCACCTGCCGAGAAGTCGACGGGGGTCGCACCGATGCTCGCCGCGAGGGCGAGCCTGTCGGCGTGCTGGTCGACGACGAAGACCTCGGAAGCACCGCGGATCCGGGCACTGTGCGCGGCCATGAGCCCGACTGGGCCAGCACCCCACACCGCGACGGAGTCGCCCGGCTCGAACTGCGAGAGCTCGACGCCGTGCCAGCCCGTCGGGAAGATGTCGGAGAGCATCGTGTAGTCGAGCTCTTTGTCGGTGCCCTCTGGCAGGACGAGAGCGTTGAAGTCTGCCCATGGGACCCGCAGCAGCTCGGCCTGACCACCCGCGTAGTCGCCCATCGCTGCGAAGCCGAAGGCCGCGCCAGCGGTCCCGGCCTGGTTGGCGCGCAGGCAGAAGGCCGTCTTGCCCTGGACGCAGTGGTCGCAGGAGCCGCAGGCGATGTTGAAGGGCAGGCTGACCCTGTCGCCGACCTTGATGCGGTCCACCCCGTCGCCGACGGCCTCGACGATGCCCATGTTCTCGTGGCCGAGCACCCGGCCCGGCTCCATGTCGGTGCGGCCCTCGTACATGTGCAGGTCTGATCCGCAGATGTTGGTCGAGGTGATCCGGACGACGGCGTCGGTGGGGCGCTCGATCGTCGCGTCGGGGACCTCTCTGACCGAGACGTCGAATGCTGCGTCGTACACGAGTGCCTTCATGGGTCGTCCTTCCGTGCGCCCCGGGGGACGCGGTTCGAGATCACGTGCTCTCCCCAGTCGACCGCCGACCCGGGCGTCCCGCAACAGGAGACCTCGCAGACCTCGCGATCCACCGATCGCACCCCTCACCCCCTCACCCCTCGCACCCCCGCGACCCGGTGCCCGCCGCTCGGCACTCGCCAGCGCTGATGCCGTCCCCGTCAGGTGTGGGTGGCCGCGGCCTCCTGCGTGCCGAGCGCGAAGTTGTCCTGGAACACGCCCGTGGGGTCGTAGCGGTGCTTGACCTCCCGCAGCCTCGCGAGGGTCTCGGTCGGGTAGGCGTCGAGCAGGCGCTCGGGGCGCTGGTCCGTCTCGAAGTTCGTGTAGAGCCCCGAGAAGTGCTCGGCCATCGCGTCCCAGCGGGCGTCGAGCCTGTCGCGGCTCGCCCCGAAGGCCACCAGGCTGAAGCCGGCGTCGCGGTGCGCGTAGGCGGTCGCGTCGGCGGGGACGTCGGCCACGGCGCCACCGACAGACCTGATCTGGAAGAAATAGCTCTGCCCGCTGCGGACGAGCGCTGCGGCGGCTCGGGCGAGCTCGGGCGTGATGTGGTCGGCCAGCGCAGAGCGCGTGACAGGTTCGCCCTGCCCCTGGTGGGGCCCGGGTGCCGGGAGCGCGACCACCTGGTCGTAGGTGGCGAGGCGGACCGACTGCTGGAGCAGCGGGGCGATCCGGGCGAGCGGTTCGAGCCTGTCGACGATGACCTCGGGGTCGGGGGACCCGACGACGGCCATGATCTGCGCGAGCGGCGGCTGCCCGGGCTGTGGGCGCCCCATCACGAGGAAGGCCGTGAGGTCGCGCGGCGAGGCCTCGACGACAGCCCCGTAGGCCTCGAGGACCTCGGCGGTGTCCGTCGCGTCGAAGACCAGCTGCGCGAAGCCGATCTCGCCGACCTCGTCGGCCTCGAGCTCGAAGGACGTGACGATGCCGACGCTGTGCCCGGCGCCCCGGACGGCCCAGAAGAGGTCGGTGTTCTCGGTGTCGCTCGCGCGGACCACCTGGCCGTCGGCCAGCACCATCTCGACGGCGCGGACGTGGTCGATGGTGAGCCCGTGCTCTCGGACGAGATAGCCGATGCCTCCCGAGGTCGCCAGACCCCCGACACCCACACCGCCGTAGTCGCCCGAGCTGATGGCCCAGCCGAGCGGTGCGAGCTCGCGCGCGACGGCACCCCAGCGAGCCCCCGGGCCCAGCCGCACCCGACGGCTCTCGTGGTCGAGGACCTCGATCTGGTCGAGGCGCCCGAGGTCGATCACGATCCCGCCTCGGTTGGTGGACCGTCCGCTGATGCCGTGCCCGCCGCTGCGGACTGCGAGCGGGACGTCGTGCGACTGTGCAAAGGCCAGGGCGTCGACGACCTCAGGGACTGTGCGGGGACGCAGCACGAGACCTGGTGACCCACCCCGCATGTAGGTCGAGCGGACGTCGCCGTAGCCGGCGTCGCCGGGCTCGACGGCGATCTCGACGAGCGTCGCCGGGACGTCGTCGTACCGGATGCCCGGGTGGCGCTGGGCGCGCGTGCGGCTGGGCCTGACGAGGCCGGGCACCACGCCAGACTCTGACCGCGCCGCGTCGACGGCCCCGCGCAACGCCGGGGCGACGGCCTGGGCCGCGTGAGACACGACTGCCGCGTCGTCGGTCTCGACGAGGAGCGTCGAGAACCCGAGACCGACGACCAGGTCGCGCAGCGCGAGGACGGTGTCTGCCGCAGCGTCGTCCTCGGGGCTGGTCCATCCTGGGTGCCCACCAGCGGCTGCGGCGGGCAGCACGATCCGTCGGCGGACCTCGCGCGGGTCACGGCCTGCAGCCAGCGCGGCGCGGTCGACCACAGCGGACGCAGCAGCGAGGTCGGACGGGGCGATCTCGTCCCAGCGCACGCTCCACCCGTCGCCTGTGCGCCCCGCGACCTCGAGGGCTGCCGTCGACGCGCCGGCGACCCAGATCGTGACCGCGTGCGCCGGGGCTGGACCGCGAGGCGTGCCGGGCACGACGTGGTGCTCGCCGCTGTAGGTGAGCGGGCCGTCGGCCCCTGTCGCCCACATGCCCCGGACCACGTCGACGGTCTCCTCGAGCACTGTGGCGTCCTCGTCCTGCGAGGTCAGGGTGAGGTCGACGCGGCCACCCGACAGCAGGTCGAGGCTCGCCGTCGCGCGGCCGAGGACCGTCGCAGGGCCCGTCGTCGCGTCGATCCCGGCAGGGGAGACGGACACACGACTGGTCACCCCGGCCACCCACGCGAGTGCCGTCCAGCCGTCGAGCCCGCCGTCCTGGGATGCGGGGGTGACGACGACATCGAACCCGGCCTCCTCCGCGAGCAGGGCGAGCGTGAGGTCGGGCTCGCCGGGCCCGGCAGGGATCTGCAGGCCGAGGGTCAGCGGGTGTGCGTAGTCCATGGTCTTCTCTCGTGCGGTGCGGTGCGGTGCGGTGCGGTGCGGGCGGTGCGTGCGTGCTTGCGAGGGCTGCGGTGCGGTCGAGGCGACGGTGTGGGCGAGGGGAGCGGGACGGTCGACGACGCTCACGTGCTCGTCGGCGTCCGGCCCCTACCTGGCGTCGCCCGGACGCTCAGGCCGCCTGGGTTCTGGGCTCGACCCACGCTCTGCGGCGACGATCTCCCGCAGCGCGGGTGCGATCTCCTCACCGAGGACGGCGATCGCCCGCGGGTCGTCCCCGCCGAGGACGTAGCCGCTGAACCCGTGCTCGAGGGTGAGCACGGCGAGCTGCTCGACCCACTGCTCGGGAGGCCCGACGAGCATCTGCTCGCTCGGTGCCGAGGTGAGTCGACCGGTGATGTTGAGCAGCCGCCGCACGTCGCCGGGCTGGCGGCCAGCGGCGCTCGCGGCCCCGTCGATGATCTCGTTCGCGTCGACGAGGTCCTGGATGCTCTTCATGTAGGCGAGCGACGGCAGCCAGCCGTCTGCTGCCCGCCCGGTGAGCCGCAGGATGCGCGGCTTGTACGCGCCGAGCCAGATCCCCATGTCGTGAGCGGGCGCGGGCCCGCGCTTGGCCCCGTCGACCCTGTGGTGCGTGCCGTCGACGCGCAGGCGTGAGTGGTCGCCGGTGTCCCAGATCCCGCGGATGATCTCGATGGCCTCACCGAGCGCCGTGATGCTCTCGCCGGGAGTCAGGCGCTCTCCGCCCATCGCGACGATCGCGTCCCAGAACGCACCCGCGCCGAGCCCGAGCTCGATGCGTCCGCCGCTGAGGATGTCGAGGCTCGCGGCCGCCCGGGCGACGACGGCCGGTGGTCGCAGCGGCAGGTTGAGCACGTTGGCCGTGAGCCGGATCGTCGAGGTGCGGGCCGCGAGGAAGGACAGCAGCGTCCAGGTGTCGAAGAACCCCGGCTGGTACGGGTGGTCCTGGAAGGTCGCGAGGTCGAGCCCTGCTGCCTCGGACGCGGAGGTGAGAGCGAGGACCTGCTCAGGGTCGGCGTTGGTGGGCGTGATGAACGACCCGAAGAGCAGGTCGTGGCCGTAGTCCGTCATGGGTCCTCGCTGTCGCACCGGAAGTAATCGTCTGACACACAGACGATATGCTCTTCAGATGAGTTGAGCAAGAGAGCATGTGGCTCGTAGGATCGCGTCATGGACACCGCACCCGTCGACACCACGGACCGCAGCCTCGGCTGGCCGCTCGGTGTGCTGCTCCGCGGCTACGAGGCCGTCGTGGGAACCGAGCTCGACGGTCTGCCGCACCGCCACCGCGGCTACCAGGTGATGCAGGAGGTCGTCCACGGTGACCAGCCCAGCCAGCTGGCGCTCGCGGTCCACCTCGGCATCGACCGCACGGTCATGACCTACCTCATCGACGACCTCGTCGCCGAAGGTCTGGTCGAGCGCCAGCCCAACCCTGCCGACCGCCGCCAGCGCAAGATCGTCGCGACACCGCTGGGGCTGACCCGCCTCGCCGAGACCTGCACGCGTGTCGCTGCGGCCGAAGAGCGCGTGCTCGGCGCCCTCGACCCTGGCGAGCAGGCCGCCTTCCGCGAGATGCTCCTGCGCGTCGCAGGCTCGGTGCGAGACGTCGACGGCACGACCGACCCCTGCGCCGTCGCCGCAGCGACCCTCGACGCACAACCAGTCCCTGGCCGGGGCGACAGGGGCTGACGGGGGCACGGATGTCCGGCCTGGCGAGGATCGCGTCACCGGTCAGGGCCTGGTGCGTGCCGCCTTGCTCAGTGCATGCCTGGCTGTGGCATCAGTCTGACCGCCGTGGCCTCAGGACGACCCGTCGGTGCGGCGACCTGCCATCTCGTACCGAGCGCCATGCTCCCGCAGGTATTCCCGGAGGTAAGGGACGGCAAAGTCGACGAACCCGTGCCGAGTGGGTACGACGACGCCCGCCGCGATGAGTCGGGCGCGGTAGGTGGACGCGTAGTACGGGGTCACGCCCAGCCGACGTGCTATCTCGCCTGTCGAGGACTCAGCCTCGTCGTGGGCCATCGCGAGGAGGTACGTACGGTCCACACCAGAGAGGTCCGCGAGCGCAGTCTCGTGGACCAGCGAACCCAGTCGTTTCTGTGCGGCTGGCACGCCGGCTCGGGCCGCGGCAAAGGTGATCCTGTCTCCGGTCGCCTTTCTCCAGACGTGGTAGCCGACGAGCTGGATCATGAAGGGGTACCCGCCCGTCGCCGAGGCTGCCTCGGCCAGTGCGTCGTCGTCGATCGTGCGTCCGTTCGCGATGACGGTCTCGCGCAGGGCGTCTGCGACGTGATCGAGCGGGACGTCATCCAGGTGGAAGCGGGTGGCTCGGCGCAGGAATGTGAGGACGTCGTCGTTGAGCAGGTCCGAGACGGACGAAGGGAGCCCGGCCATGGCTAGGGCGATAGTCCGTCCCTCGCGGACCAGGTGCTGGACCGTGGCGGCGAGGTCGCGCAGGTCGTCTCGGGCGGCCGAGTGCACCTCGTCAACCGTGATCAGCAGACCTGACCCTCGGGCCTCGAGAGGATCGAGCAGCCTACCGAGGTCGTACCTCCAGTCGACGACCGTCGAGGGTGGCGCTGACACGGTGATCCCACCGCCGACCACGGGCAGGGTGAGGCCGGTGATCGAGCGGCGGGGAGCGGCCGAGGGGTCGACGTCTTCGAGCGCCCGTGTCGTGGCATGGCTCAGGCGCATCACCATCCCCGGTGTGGCGGTCTCCGAGAGGGTGACCCACCCTTGGCGCAGAGCCGCATCCCCGGCCTCGGTGAGCATGACCGTCTTGCCGATCCCGCGAGGTCCGGTGAAGAGGCTCAGCAACCCGGGTGCTCCAGGTCCGTCTTCCAGGGACTCTGTGAGCTCTTCCACGATGTCGTGCCGTCCGACGAGCTGGGGTGGCGTTGCGCCAGCTGTCGGCCGGAAGGGATTGCGAGCCACGGTTTGCACTCCTTGGTAAGTTTTGTAAATCCACCTTAAGGCCCCTCGGAGGACTTGCAAAGGCTTCCAAAGACGAGAGCAGCCTGCTGGGGGCCGTCCTCAGGCGCGCTACCCGGTCTGCGAGCACCCGGAGACGAGCTCGTCGGACACGAGCCCCACAGCGTGAGCCGCGCAGAGCCCCCTCAGCCCACCCCCGACAGCGTCAGCGCCAGCAGCGCCACGTTGAGCGCGACGATCGCCAGCGCCACGCCCCAGGCCACGACGCGGGTCGCCGTCCCGTTCCGGTGCTCGCCCATGAGTGCCCGGTCGCTCGTGACCCGCACGAGCGGGACCAGCGCGAAGGGGATGCCGAAGCTCAGGACCACCTGGCTGAGCACGAGCAACCAGGTCGGCGAGAGGTTCGTCGCGAGGAGGACGAGCGCGGGGACCAGTGTGACGAGGCGTCGGGTGAGCAGCGGGACCCGGACCTTGAGCAGCCCCTGCATGATCTCGGCGCCGGCGTAGGAGCCGACCGACGTCGACGCGAGCCCCGACACGAGCAGCGCGACCGCGAAGGCGATGCCGACCACGGGCCCCAGGGCGTCCTCGATCGCGGCGTGCGCGCCCTCGATCGAGTCGACGCCGGTCCGACCGGCGAGCGTCGACGCGGCCAGCAGCAGCATCGCGAGGTTCACCGTCCCGGCGAGCAGGAGTGCGAGGGCCACGTCCCAGCGCGTCGCGACGAGCAGGCGGCGCAGCCCGGCGGGGGAGTGGCCGCTGCCGTGGTGGTCGCGGGCGAGGGAGGAGTGCAGGTAGATCGCGTGCGGCATGACTGTCGCCCCGAGCATCGAGGCGGCGATGAGGACCGACGACGTCCCCTCGAAACGCGGCACGAGCCCGCCAAGGGTGCCGGTGAGCGACGGCGGTGCGACGACGAGCCCGAGGCAGAACCCGACGGCGAGGATCGCGAGCATCGAGGTGATGACGGTCTCGAAGGTGCGCTGCCCGCGGCGCTGCTGGACGGTCAGGACGAGCATGGAGATCACACCCGTGACGGCCCCGCCGAGCAGGAGCGGCAGCCCAAAAAGCAGGTGCAGGGCGATCGCGCCCCCGATGATCTCCGCGAGGTCTGTCGCGGCCGCGACGAGCTCGGCCTGCCCCCAGTAGGCGAGCCTGGCCCGGCGCCCCATCCGCTCGGCGAGCACCTCGGGCAGGGACCTGCCGGTGACGAGCCCGAGCTTGGCGGACAGGTACTGCACGAGGACGGCCATCGCGTTCGCGACGACGATCACCCAGACGAGCAGGTAGCCGAGCTGCGCACCGGCCGAGACGTTGGCCGCGACGTTCCCGGGGTCGACGTAGGCGATCGCGGCGACGAAGGCCGGACCGAGCAGGCGCAGGATCGAGGGCCGCCGCCCTGACCTGCTGCCGGGTGGACGCGGAGGGGTGCCGACCGCGGTCGTGCCGCTGTCCTGCATGGAGACCCTCCTGGTTTCGTCGGTGCGAACTCAGAGTGCTCCCATGGTCGAACTCTTGCAAGACGAGCCTGGTGGACGAGCCTGCCCGAGCAGTGCCCCGAGGGCGTCTGTGCAGGTGAGAGCGCCCCGCGCAGGTCGCAGACCAGCCCGCCGACCGGGACCTTCGCCGCGGGTCGCGACCTGGGGTGCCGTACCATCTCTGGTTGACGCGAAGGATGGTCTGATGCAGAAGGTTCCTACCGTCTACGACGTCGCCGAGCTGGCCGGGGTGTCCATCGCCACGGTGTCTCGCGTCCTGCGCAAGCCGCACGAGGTCGCAGACGCCACCCGTGACCGGGTGAACGCGGCCGTCCTGGACCTCGGGTACGTGCCGAGCGGCAGCGCGCGCAGCCTCGCTGCCCGCCGCTCGGGCGCGATCGGTCTGTGCCTGCCCGACTTCGACGGGATCGACGAGGTGTCTGGTCTGGCCCCCGTGGAGTTCTCCGACGGCCGGGTGTCCACGGTCCTCGACCTGCCCGAAGACGTCGAGCTCGGCGACCACCTCTACATCTCCGAGGTCATGCTCGGCACCGAGATCGAGGCCTGGCAGCACGGCATGGCGGTGACCATCGCCGTGGCACGTGGCTCCCGCGGGTCAGAGATCTTCGACAACCTCGCCGGCCGGGTCGACGGGATCGTCACGCTCGCGCGCACCATCCCGGACAAGCAGCTCGCGCACATCGCGCGGCGCGTACCCGTCGTGGTCCTCGCCGGGCCGCGGTCCGACGACGAGTACGACCACATCACGACAGACAACGCCGAGGGCATGCGCGTGATGACCTCTCACGTGCTCGAGGCGCACGGCGTGACCGACCTCGCCTTCGTCGGTGGACCTGCCGACTCCCCGGACGACGACGCGCGCTTCCGGGGTTTCTGCCAGGCGCTGCGAGCAGCCGGGCTGACCGCGCCCGCGACCCCTGTCGCCCGGGGTGACTTCACGCGGGCCCAGGGCCGGTCGATCGGCCGCCGTCTCCTCGCGGAGGGCCGGGTGCCGCGCGCCCTGGTGTGCTCGAACGACCAGACGGCGCTCGGCGTCCTCGACGCTCTGACCTCGGCCGGGCGCCGGGTCCCCGAGGACGTCATCGTCACGGGCTTCGACGGGATCGACGCCTCGGAGGTCTCGCGTCCTCGGCTGACCACGGTGTACCAGCCGATGCGCGACCTCGGCCGGGCGGCTGTCGACACCCTCCTGCACAGGCTCCGCGACTCGCAGATCCCGCCGCAGACCCGCACGCTGCCGGTCAAGGTGCTGCTGCGCGGCAGCTGCGGCTGCCTGCCGCCCGAGTCTGTCTGACCGACAGGACATGACCTTCGGCCCAGGTCCGGGCTCGGGCGGTGGCGTACTGCTGTGCCCGTCTTCGCACATCTCACCCGCCCACGCATCTGGGACGCGCGTCCAGGGTTTGCACAGCGCGATGTATGCGCATACATTGCTCAGGACAGCATTGATCACCGACGCGAGCCGCACAGCTGCGCACCGCCCGGTCGACGTGACGAAGAAGACACGAAGGAGAAGACAGCCATGACCGATGGCACCCGTCGGACGCGCAAGCGCCTGACCTCCGCGCTCGGGCTGGGCCTCGTAGCGGCCCTCGCCCTCAGCGCCTGTGCGGCCCCTGAGTCCAGCAGCAACGGCACGGCGAACTCGAGCTCGCTCATGCTCGCTGCCGACAACGGCTCACCGACGTTCACGCGCAACTTCAACCCGTTCGTGATCGAGAAGCGCAACATGTCGCTCATCATCAACGAGCCCCTCATGGTCGTGAACGCGCTCGACGGCAAGTCGACCAACTTCCTCCAGTCCGACTTCACCCAGCCTGACGCGAAGACGATCGTCTCGACCGTCCGCGAGGGCGTGAAGTGGAGCGACGGCGAGGACTTCACCGCCGACGACGTCGTGTTCACCTACACGATGCTCAAGGACTTCCCGGCCCTCGACACGACCGGCATCTGGTCGCGCGTCGAGTCCGTCACCGCCGAGGGTCAGGACGTCACGTTCACCCTCAAGGCCGAGGACTCCTCCGCGCCGATCATCGTGCTCGCCGTGCCGATCGTCCCCGAGCACGTCTGGGCCGACCAGGCCGACCCGGTCACCTTCACCAACGAGAACCCCGTGGGCACAGGCCCGTACGTGCTGGGCGACTTCAACGCCAACCAGTACAAGATGGAGAAGAACGAGGACTACTGGCAGGCCGACAAGGTCGCCGCCGAAGAGCTCGTCCTCCCCGCCGCGAACTCGCAGCTCGACGTCGTCAACAACGGCTACGACTGGGCCTACGCCTTCATGTCCGACGTGGAGAACACCTGGGTCGCAGCCGACGAGGGCAACCAGTACTGGTTCCCCGCCGGTGGCACCGTCGGCATCGCGCCGAACCTCACCAAGGCGCCCTACAACGACGTCAACTTCCGTCGGGGCATGTCGCTCGCTCTCGAGCGCGGCATCATCGCCGAGAACGCCTCCGAGGGCACCGTGGGTGCCGCGGGCCAGCAGGGTCTGCTGCTCCCGACGCAGGAGGAGTGGCTCACCGACGCCATCCCCGACGAGGGCATGGTCACCCAGGACACCGGTGCCGCCGAGGCAGCCTTCGCCGAGGCCGGCTACACCAAGCAGGGTGACAAGCTCGTCGACGCGCAGGGCAACCAGGCGACGATGACCATCACCACGCCGAACGGCTGGACCGACTGGCTCCGCGCAGTCCAGGAGATCCAGAAGCAGTACACCGCCATCGGCATCGACGTGAAGGTCAACCAGCCGCAGCCGGCCGCGTACTTCAAGGCAGTCCAGGACGGCGACTTCGACGTCGCGATGACGTCCTTCGGCGGCAACGGCTCGGTCTACCAGGGCTACTACAACCTCCTGAGCTCGGACTTCAACCGTCCGCTCGGAGAGACCGCTCCCTCGAACTACCAGCGCTACTCCAACCCTGAGGTCGACGCTCTCCTCACCGAGTTCCGCACGACCGTCGACGAGGCTCGCCAGAAGGAGATCGCCGGCGAGCTCCAGGAGGTCATGTACAACGACGTCCCGATCGTCTCGGTCTACTACGCAGGCCTCTGGGGCCTCTTCTCCGACAAGAGCTTCACCGGATGGCCCAGCGCGGAGAACCCGTACATGACCCCGACGCCCTACGCGGCATCGGCGCTCGTCATCCTCACCACCATCAAGAAGGCTGACGGCTGAGAGGCCTAACCCCTCGAGACCGCTGACGTCCTGGTCTCTGCACGACGTCAGCGGTCTCACCTCTAGACCGCTCATGGCTGAGCGAGGTGCGACGCACCCCCGGAGCACCTCGCTCAGCCCGTGCTGTACCCGCAACCTCCCGACGAAGGCGAGCACCCCGTGTGGTATCTCCTGCGCAAGCTTGGCTTGCTGCTCCTCACTGCGTGGGCCGCGATCACGCTGAACTTCCTGCTGCCGCGCCTCATGCCCGGCACCCCGGCTGACGCGGCCATCGCGAAGCTGGCGCAGAACGGCCCCGTGGACCCCGCGACCCGAGCAGCCATCGAGGCTCAGCTCGGCGTCCCGACCGGCGACGCCTGGTCGCAGTACATCCAGTACCTCGGCAACGTGTTCCGCCTCGACTTCGGGGTCTCGTACACGTTCTTCCCGCAGAACGTCTCGACGCTCATCATGAACGCCCTCCCCTGGACGCTCGTCATGGTCGGCCTCGTGACCATCATCGCCTTCATCGTCGGGACCCTGCTCGGTGTCCTCGCCGCCTGGAAGCGCGGGACGTGGCTCGACACCCTCCCCACCCTCGGTGGCACCTTCACCTCGGCGTTCCCGTACTTCTGGACCGCCCTGCTGCTCGTCTTCTTCCTCGGGTACCAGCTCAAGTGGTTCCCGACGTCGGGGGCCTACGGCCGCGAGTCGACGCCGAACCTCAGCCTCGCCTTCATCAACGACGCGATCGGTCACGCGTGGCTGCCCGCCCTGACGATCCTCATCACCTCTCTGGGTGGCTGGATCCTCGGGATGCGCAACAACATGATCAACACCCTCGGTGACGACTACGTGACCTTCGCCGAGGCGAACGGCCTGCGCAGCCGCACCGTCGCGATCAAGTACGCGGCCCGCAACGCGATCCTCCCGAACCTCACGGGCTTCGGCCTGGCGCTCGGTGGTGTGGTCGGTGGGTCGCTGCTCGTGGAGCAGGTGTTCAACTACCCCGGTGTCGGCTACCTGCTGTTCAACGCGGTCACGAACCAGGACTTCCCGCTCATGCAGGCGCTGTTCCTCATGATCACGATCAGCGTGCTGCTCGCGAACTTCCTGGTTGACATCTTGTACGGACTCTTGGATCCGAGGACCCGCCGATGACTGTTGCAGCGAACCTCCCGGAGCCCACGGGCTCGACACCTCCTCACGAGCTGGAGCGTGACAGCACCGTCGCGCCCACCCCGCACGGACCGGCCTCGCCCCTGAAGGTCCTGTCCCGCGGCGCCTCGACCATCTGGAGCAACAAGAAGGCCCGCATCGGCGTGGTCCTGCTGCTGCTCTTCGTCCTCATGGCGATCTTCGCGCCGCTCATCGCGCCCTACGGTGCGAGTGAGAACGGCTTCGGCCGCAACCAGGGCCCCTCGGGCAGCCACTGGTTCGGCACCACCGCAGCCGGTGAGGACGTCTTCTCGCAGGTTGTCTTCGGAGCACGGATCTCGGTGCTCGTCGGTTTCATCGCCGGATTCCTCTCGACCCTCATCGCCGTCGTGGTGGGGCTCTCGTGGGGCTACATCCGCGGACCGCTCGCCGACGTCATCAACTTCGTCGTCAACCTCGTGCTGGTCATCCCGGGCCTGCCGCTCATGATCGTCATCGCTGCGTACCTGCAGAACGGCGGCATGACGATGATCATCTTCGTGGTGGTCCTCACCGGCTGGGCCTATGGTGCCCGCGTGCTGCGGTCCCAGACCCAGTCGATCCGTGGACGCGACTTCATCACCGCGGCGCAGTTCTCGGGTGACGGTGCGGCTCGCATCGTCTTCCGCGAGATCCTCCCGAACATGACGTCGCTCATCACCGGCAGCTTCTTCGGCGCGGCCACCTCGGCGATCCTCGCCGAGTCGGGCCTGTCGTTCCTCGGCATCGGCGACACGACGACTGTCAGCTGGGGCTCCATGCTCTTCTGGGCGTCGAACTCCAACGCGCTGCTCACCGGCCAGTGGGTGCTGCTCTTCGCACCCGGTCTGTGCATCGCACTGCTCGCCACGTCGCTCACCCTCATCAACTTCGGGGTGGACGGACTGTCCAACCCCCGCCTACGGGAAGGATCGGGACGATGAGCCTCCTCGAGGTCCAGGACCTGTCGGTCGTCTACGAACCGCGCGGCGCTGAGCCGACCTACGCGGTCAAGAACGCGAGCTTCTCCCTCGAGCGCGGCGAGTTCGTCGGCCTCGTGGGGGAGTCGGGGTCGGGCAAGTCGACCCTCGGCTTCGCGGTCACCCGCCTCGCCAAGGCACCCGCGCGCATCTCCGAGGGCAAGATCCTCTTCGACGGCCGCGACATCGCCGGCATGGCCGAGGAAGAGCTGCGCACGCAGCGCCAGGGCGGCTTCGCGATGGTGCTCCAGTCGGGCATGAACGCGCTCAACCCCGTGCGCTCGATCCGCAAGCACTTCGGCGACATCTTCGCGGCCCACGGGCACGTCCCCAAGGCCAAGCGCCTGCAGCGTGCCTACGAGCTCGTCGAGAAGGTCGAGCTCCCGCGCACGGTCCTCGACCGCTTCCCCGGTGAGCTCTCGGGCGGTATGCGCCAGCGCGTCTCGATCGCGCTCGCGCTGTCCCTCGAGCCGCAGCTCATGGTCTTCGACGAGCCGACCACGGCGCTCGACGTCCTCGTGCAGCACGCGGTCATGGGCACCATCCGTGACCTGCAGAAGACCGAGAACTTCACGGCTCTGCTCATCAGCCACGACCTCGGTATCGTCCTCGAGTCGACGTCGCGCGTCATGGTGATGAGCGAGGGTGTGATCGTCGAGGACGGCACCTCGCAGCAGATCCTGCAGGCGCCGAAGCACGAGTACACGCAGATGCTGCTCAGCCACTACGCCGACCCGCGCGCCGAGGTCGTCGAGGTCCCGGGCCTCGTCGTCCGTGGCGGGTCGATCGAGACCACCGGCACGAGCAGCGTCGCCGCAGCGCACGGTGCGACCCCGGCCCACGGTGCCACCGAGGGTGGTGCCGCCGCGCCGACAGCCGGTGGAGCCTCGGGCTCGCGTCGTCGTGCCGGCCGCGTGGCCGACAAGGCCGTCGTGGTCTCCGACGTGTCGAAGGTCTACCCGCCGCCGCGTCGCGGCCAGGACCCCGTCACGGCCGTGGACCACGTGTCCTTCACCCTCGAGCCCGGTCAGTCCATGGCCCTCGTGGGTGCGAGCGGCTCGGGCAAGTCGACCCTCGCCAAGCTCATCACGGGCGTCGAGCGTCCGACCTCGGGCGAGGTGCACTTCGGTGACGCCCGTGTCGACAAGCTGCGCCGCGGCGGTCTGAAGAACCTGCGCCGCGAGGTGCAGATGGTGTTCCAGGACCCGTACTCGGCGCTCAACCCGCTGCACTCGGTCGAGTACACGCTCATGCGCCCCGTCGTGAACTACACGGGTCTCAAGGGGACCGCGGCACGCACCCGCGTGCTCGAGCTCCTCGAGACCGTGGGTCTGACGCCCGTCGAGCAGTTCGCGGCGAAGCTCCCCCACCAGCTCTCGGGCGGGCAGCGTCAGCGTGTGGTCATCGCCCGCGCGCTGGCCTGCGACCCGCAGGTGATCATCGCGGACGAGCCCGTCTCCATGCTCGACGTGTCGCTGCGCGCCGGGGTGCTCGCGCTCCTCGACGACCTCCGTGCCACCTTCGGGGTCTCGATGCTGTACATCACGCACGACCTGCTCTCCGCGCGTCTGGTGACCGACCAGATCATGGTGCTGAACTCAGGCCGCGTGGTCGAGTCGGGCAACACCGCCCAGGTCCTCAGGTTCCCCGAGGACAGCTACACGATGGAGCTGCTGGACGCGATCCCGCAGCCCGCCCGGGCCGGCGAAGGACGCTGAGCTCGTGACCGGGGCCGTGCGACGGGTGATCTCCTCCCCGCGCCGGCCCCGGCAGGCCGCAGCCGTCGTGCGGCCCTCCCGCCCGGCCCCCACGGGGGCGGGCGGGACCCGACAACAGCACAGACCTCAGGACTCGTGGATCTCACGAGCCCAGCACCGCCGTGCAGCGAGACGCCCTGGCGTGACCTGACGGCGACGGGTGAGGGGGCGGTCCGACCGCTCGTCCCGCCCGATCCCGACCTCCCGCGGGGGCGACCCGACCTCGTCCTCGTGACTGCGGACACCGCAGCGACCGACCATCCCGAACCCGACCGAGGGACCCCCGCCGTGAACAGCTCTCCCGTCCACCCGTCCACCACGTCCGCCGTGCTCGAGGCGCCCAGCAGCCCGGTGACGCCGGTCGACGCCGAGCTGAGCAGCGGACCGACGCGCATCGCGCTGACGGCGACGGGTGACGTCCGCTCGATCCGCCACGGCGGGTCGACCCTCGTCAGCCAGTACAGCCCCTCGGACCACGACGCGATGATCGGCGGGGTGTTCCTGCGCCGCCACAGCGACGGCTCCGTGCAGAGCGCGCCGCTCGTCGGTGCCCGCTCGGCGAGCAGCTTCTCCGTGGTCGACGGCTCCGCCCGCTGGTCCGGCGAGGTCCTCGGCGCGGCCTACACGGTCTCCCTCGTCCTCGACGCCACGGGTGACCTCTGGGTCTGGCGCGTCGACCTCGCCTCCGTCGAGGCCGGTGCGGCCGGGACCTACGACGTGGTCGTCGCGCAGGACCTCGCGCTGGCGCCCGAGGGCATGTCGCTGAGCAGCGAGCCCTACGTGAGCCAGTACATCGTCCACCACGTGGTCGAGGGCTCGACCGCAGGCTCGGTCCTCGCCAGCCGCCAGACCATGGCGACGGCCCCGGTCCTCCCGCTCGCCGTGAGCGCGATCGTCGAGGGTGCCCGCGCGCACCTGACCGACGGCTTCTCGCTCTACGGTCTCGACAGCAAGCTCGACGGGCACGCGCACGCCCTCGACACCGCCGAGTGGGACTCCCTCGTCTACCAGTACGAGCTCTCCATGCCGACGCTGCTCGGCCCGACGCTCGACCTCTCCGAGCCGCGGACCGTGCACGCTGTCACGGCCTTCGTGCCGGACTACCGCGGCGAGCTCGCCGACGCGATCGACGCCGTCCCCGGCCTCTTCGACCGCGCCGTCGAGGCTGCTGCCGGGGTCGTCTCCGGCGACGCCGCCGCCCCGGCTGTCCGCTCGCTCCTCGTCTCCGCCCCGCTGCTCGCCGGCCGGGACCTCACCGAGGACGAGCTCGTCGACCTCGGAGCCGGCTCGGTTCTCCAGCCGGAGCGTGCGTCCGACGGCTCGCTGATCTCGTACTTCACGGCCGACGCCACCCACGTGGTGTCCCGCGCCAAGGAGCTCGCGGTCGAGCGTCCGCACGGCCACGTCGTCAAGGCCGGCACCGACGTCGCACCGAACGACAACATCCTCTCGGCGTCCTCCTACGTCTACGGTGTCTTCGCCTCGCACGTCGTCGTCGGCAACACCTCGGTGAACCGCTTCGTGTCGGTCCAGCGCAACCACCTCAACCTGCTCCGCTCAAGCGGTGTGCGCGCGCTGGTCAAGATCGACGGCGCCTGGAACCTGCTCGGCGTGCCGTCCGCGCTCGTCATGGACCTCGGCGGGCTCCGCTGGGTCTACGAGACCTCGGCCGGACGCATCGACGTGCGCACCACGGCCAGCGCCGAGGGCCGTGTGCTCGAGGTCCGCGTCGACTCCGAGCAGCCTCTCGAGCTGCTCGTCACGGTCGACGTCGAGCTCGGTGACCACGCCTGGTCGGCCGAGCCCGCCCTCGACGGGCGCGCGCTCGTCTTCACGGCCGAGGCCGGGACCGACGTGCAGTCGCACTGCCCCGACCTCACCTACGTCCTCGCGAGCCCGACGGGCCGGATCGGCGACGACTCGGTGCTCTTCGCCGACGGCGAGGCTCGTCGCACCTCGGTCGTGACGGTGGCCTTCGAGGCTGCGACCTCGGCCTCGGTGGTCCTCACCGGTGACCTCGAGGGACGCGCGCCGGCCCTCGACGCCGCTGCGCGCACCCTCGACGCCGCGCTCGACGTGCCCGCCGAGCTCGTGGCGCACCGCCGCTACATCGGTGACTTCACGCGCAACCTGCACGTCGAGGGCTCGGGCCGTCTCGCCGAGGTCAACCTGCTGCTGCCGTGGTTCACGCAGAACGGGCTCATCCACTTCCTCGTGCCGCACGGCCTCGAGCAGTACTCGGGCGCCGCGTGGGGAACGCGCGACGTCTGCCAGGGGCCGCTCGAGCTCAACCTGGCCTTCGGTCGCTTCGACACCGCACGCGAGATCGTGCTGCGGGTCTTCGGCCACCAGGACCCCGACGGCACGCTGCCGCAGTGGTTCATGTTCGACGCATACTCCGAGCGCTACTCCGACGAGGCGCACGGCGACGTCGTCGTCTGGCCGCTCATGGCCCTCGGCGAGTACCTGTCCGCGACCGGCGACACGTCGGTCCTCGACGTCGAGGTGCCCTTCTGGGACTCCTCCGCTCGTCGCGCCGGGACCGAGGCCGTCCCCGTCCTGGAGCACGTGCGTGCCTCGCTCGAGTACATCCGCACGCACCGCGCCCCCGGCACCCAGCTGCTCTCCTACGGCGAGGGCGACTGGGACGACACGCTCCAGCCCGCTCAGGAGTCGATGAAGGAGGAGATGGCGTCGGCGTGGACCGTCGCGCTCCTGTTCCAGGCGACGTCGACGCTGTCCGCTCTGCTGCGCGGCGGCTCGCACGACGCGCTGGCCGACGAGCTCCAGGCCGAGGCCGACGTCATCGCCGCCGAGTTCACCGACCGTCTGATGATCGACGACGTGCTCGCCGGCTACGTGGTCTTCGCCCCCGAGGGCCCCTGGCCCGTCATCCACCCGACCGACGACCGCACAGGTCTGCGGTACCGCCTCATCCCGATGACGCGCTCGATCATCGCGGGGCTGTTCACACCCGAGCAGGTGCTGCGTCACGAGGCCCTCGTCGAGGACAACCTGCACTTCCCCGACGGCGTGCGCCTCATGGACCGCCCGGCCCCGTTCCAGGACGGCATCACGAAGTACTTCCGTCGTGGGGAGCAGGCCGCGAACGTGGGTCGCGAGATCGGCCTCATGTACACCCACGCGCACGTGCGCTACACGCAGGCCCTCGCCGCCCTCGGGCGTGAGCGTCTGGTGACCGAGCTGCTGCGCATCAGCCCCGTCGGGCAGTTCGAGCGCCTCGACCACAGCGCCGCACGCCAGCGCAACTGCTTCTACTCCTCCTCGGACGCTGGCTTCACCGACCGCTACGACTTCGCGGAGAACTTCGACAAGCTCCGTGACGGCTCGGTCCAGGTCAAGGGCGGGTGGCGCGTGTACTCCTCGGGTCCCGGCATCTACCTGCGCCAGCTGGTGCACGGCGCGCTGGGCATCACCGAGCGCGCCGGCGGCGTGGTCTTCGACCCGGTCCTCGCGGCCGAGGACGACGGCACCGTCCTCGGTGTCGACCTCGCTGGCGTGCACCGCCGCGTGACCCTGCACGTCGTCGCCGGTGACGCACCGGTCCGTGTCGAGGTCGGTGGCGTCGCGGTCGAGGGCGCCGAGGTCCCCGCGCACTACCGCTCGGGCGGGCTCTTCGTGGCCTCCGAGCAGCTCACGGGCGACGTCGACGTCTACGTCGGCCTCGACCGCAGCACGCTCGCGGTCTGACGCCCGACCGCCTCCCGGCCCCCCACTCGCGAGGTCGTACGGACTCTCGCGAGGTCGTACGGACACGCCGGATCACGCCCTCTGAAGGGCGGGTCTGGCGTGTCTGTACGACCTGGGTGCACTGCGTGCGACCTGGGCTCCGACTGGGCGACCTGGGTGCCGAGTGTGTGGCGCGGCGGATGGCGTCGGGCTGGTGGACCGGACCGGATCTGACCAGATCTGACCTGGACAGGTGGCGAGCGACTGACAGCATGACGACGGCCCGGTGGCCGCCTGCGCCCGAGGAGGGGACGTGCAGGTGACCACCGGGCCGTCGGTGTCTCCGGGCCGCGGTGCGCGGCTCAGAGGTACGGCTGCACGAGCGCTGCGTAGCGCTCGGCGACCGTCCGGATCACCACATCCCCTGCGGTGTCCCAGATCTGCTGGTTGAAGATCTCGACCTCGACGTCGCCCGCGTACCCCGTCGCGGCCACCCACCGGGTGATCGTCGAGAAGTCGACGTAGCCGTCGCCCATGTACCCGCGGGAGAGCAGCGGGTCGGCCGCGAGAGGGAGCAGCCAGTCGCACACCTGGTACGACGCGATGCGTCCCTCGGCGCCCGCCCGCGCGACCTGTGCCTCGAGGTCCGGGTCCCACCACACGTGATACGTGTCGACGACCACGCCGACCACGTCGGCCGGGTGCGGGGCCGCGAGGTCCAGGGCCTGCCCGAGCGTCGAGACGACAGCGCGGTCGGCCGCGAACATCGGGTGCAAGGGCTCGAGCACGATACGCACGCCGTGCTCGGCCGCGAAGGGCGCGAGGTCGCCGATGCGGTCGGCGACGCGCTGGCGGGTCGCGACGATGTCACGCGCGGCGTCCCGCTCGGCCGGGTCCAGCGGCGTCCGCGCGGGCTCACCGGGGCCGGGGTTCGCGCCCAGGCCGCCGACGACGAAGACGAGATCGCTCGTCCCGACGGTCGCCGCCTCGACGATCGCGGTCTTGTTGTCCTCGAGGGCCGAGGCGATCCCCGCGTCGTCGGAGGCCGTGAGGAACCCGCCCCGGCACAGCGACGAGACGCGCAGACCGGCATCGGCGACGACCTTCGCGGCCTTGTCGGCTCCGATCTCCTGGACCCTGTCCCGCCACAGCCCGACCGCTCCGTAGCCGGCGCGCGCCGCACCGTCGACGGCCTCTGTCACGGTGAGCAGCTTGGTGGTCGCGGTGTTGAGGGAGAGCCTGGACAGGTCTGCGCCGGAGGTCATCGTCGAGTCCGTTCGAGAGGGCTGCTGGCACCCCAGGTCGGAATGCGCTTTCCGGTGAGCCTAGTGAGGCGGGCAGGTGGGGTCAAGACGCTGACGCGCGCGGCCGGAGGCTGCGGTGCGCGGGCTGGAGGCGCGCGGCTGCCCCTGTCCGACCGGGCGATGGAAAGCGCTTGCCCAAACGGTCGATCTCTGAGAGCATCGACGGCACGTGAGCGTCTCCGCGCGCTCAGACCTGACGACGGGCGACGGCGCCCGCACAGACCGGAGGACGCATGACCCAGGTTGCTCTTGTCACTGGCGGGAACCGCGGGATCGGGCTCGGCATCACCCGCCGGCTCCTCGCCGACGGCTACGCCGTCGCGATCCTCGCGACCCGGCCCGAGCCCACCGAGCTGCTCGACGAGCTCCGGACGAGCGGACCCGACGGTGGCCCGGCCGAGGTGCTCTACGTCCAGGGCTCTGTCGCCGAGGTGGCCGACCACGCGCGCTTCGTCGACGCCGCCCTCGAGGCCTGGGGGCGCATCGACCTGCTCGTCAACAACGCGGGAGTCGCCCCGACGGTCCGGGCGGACCTGCTCGAGGCCGAGCCCGAGAGCTTCGACAGGGTGCTCGGCATCAACCTGCGCGGCCCGTACTTCCTCACCCAGCGTGTCGCCAACGCGATGATCGCCGGGCGCGGTGAGGCGTCGGGCGTCGACCGTCCTGTCGGGACGATCATCAACGTCTCCTCGATCTCCGCGACGGCGGTGTCGACCAACCGCGGGGAGTACTGCGTGTCGAAGGCCGGCGTCTCGATGGGGACGCAGCTCTTCGCCGTGCGCCTGGCACCCGAGGGGATCGTCGTCTACGAGGTGCGCCCGGGCGTCATCGAGAGCGACATGACCGCGGGCGTGCAGGAGAAGTACGACAAGCTCTTCGCCGACGGCCTCGCCCCGATGCCGCGCTGGGGACGTCCGAGCGACGTGGCCGGCGCCGTCGCCGTCCTCGCCTCGGGGCAGACCCCGTACTCGACAGGCGAGGTGTTCCACGTCGACGGCGGGCAGCACATCCCGCGCCTCTGACGCGCCCTCCCGCCACCCTCCCCCTCTCTCGGACTGCCGAGACCGTCCTGCCAGGAGCCACCGTGACTGCCCCCGCCACACCTGAGACGACCAGAACGACCAGCCCTGCGGCCTCGCGCGAGGCAGGTGACCACTCGGTCAACGCGACCTTCGACGTCGAGATCGTGCGCCTCGCCGGGTACGACGTGCCCGTCGTGAGCGCCAACACGGTGATCGTCGGGACCGGCTCGGCAGGGTTCTGCGCCGCTGACCGGCTGTGGGAGTTCGGCCAGGAGGACGTGGTCATGGTGGCCGACAAGGTCAACGCCGGCTCGTCGCGCAACGCCGGGTCGGACAAGCAGACGTACTACAAGATGACGCTCTCGGGTGGAGACGGCGACTCGGTCCGCGAGATGGCCGAGACGCTGTTCTCGGGCGGCGCGATGGACGGCGACAACGCGCTCTGCGAGGCTGCGCTCTCCGCGCGCGGGTTCCTCAGGCTCTGCGAGCTCGGGGTGCCGTTCCCGCAGAACCGTTACGGCGAGTTCATCGGCTACAAGACCGACCACGACCCGCGACGCCGGGCGACCTCGGTCGGCCCGTACACGTCGCGGTCGATGGTCGAGCAGCTCGAGAAGAAGGTGCACCGCAACGGGACGCGGATCTACGACCAGTGCCGGGTCGTGGACGTCGTCACGCGCGACATGGTGGGTGCAGCGGGTGCAGCGGGTGCAGCGGGTGCAGCGGGTGCTGCCGGTGCGGCCGGCGCCGGACCGGCCGCGGTCACGGACGGTGCCCCCGACGGTGCGACGAGCGAGGTCGTCGGGCTCCTGTGCCTGCGGACCGACGTGGTGCACGACGGCACAGAGAGCCCCTTCGTGCTGTTCCGGGCCCGCAACCTCGTCTACGCGACCGGCGGTCCTGCCGGTATGTACGCGACCTCGGTGTTCCCCAACGGTCAGTGGGGTGCGTCGGGTGCCGCGTACAGGGCCGGGGTCCACGGCAAGAACCTCACCGAGTGGCAGTTCGGCCTCGCGTCGACCAAGCCGCGCTGGAACGTCTCCGGCACGTACATGCAGGTGATGCCGCGCTTCGTGTCGACCAACGCCGACGGCGGCGACGAGCGCGAGTTCCTCAGCGAGACGATCCCCGACTACGGGCGTCAGCTGTCGATGATCTTCCTCAAGGGCTACCAGTGGCCCTTCGACATCCGCAAGGCCCTCGACGGCTCGTCGCTCATCGACCTGCTCGTCTACCAGGAGACTGTGCTGCGCGGTCGCAAGGTCTACCTCGACTTCACGCGCAACCCCGTGCAGCCCGAGCTCGACGCGTCGAAGATCTCGCCCGAGGCCCACGCCTACCTCGAGCGAGGTGGTGCGTTGTTCGGTACGCCGATCGAGCGGCTCAAGCACATGAACATGCCGTCCTACGAGCTGTACCTCGGCAAGAACCCCTATGTGGACCTCGAGAAGGATTGGCTCGAGGTGGACGTGTGCGCCCAGCACAACAACGGCGGACTGGTCGTCGACGCGTGGTGGCAGTCGAACGTCGCCGGGTTCTTCCCGGTGGGCGAGGCCGGCGGGGCGCACGGGATCTACCGCCCCGGGGGTGCGGCGCTCAACTCGGGTCAGGTGGGGGCGACGCGGGCCGCGCAGTTCATCGCCGTGCGCCGGACCGACGAGCCGGTCGACCTGGCCTCCTTCAACGAGGCCGCGGCGCCGCTCGTCGAGTCCGCTGCTGCCCTGGTGGCACGGGCTGCGGGCCGTGCCGCGGCGGGGGAGCCTGACAACACCGGTGAGCTGCTGCGCGCCACGAGCGCCCTGATGAGCGAGAAGGCCGGCCCGGTCCGTTCGGCTCAGTCGATCACCGAGGCGCTGGCCCAGGTGACGGCGTGGCTCGCCGCCTACGACGACCTCGTGGTCGCCGACCCGTCCAGCCGCCGGTCGGTCAACCGGACCTTCCTGGTCCGCGACATCCTCACCACGCAGTACGTGTACCTCTCGGCGATGGCCGACTACGTAGACCACGGCGGACGCAGCCGTGGGTCTGTGCTGTACACCGACGCGTCGGGTCACCTACCTCAGGTCGGCTTCGGCGACGACCCGCAGGCCGAGCTCGACCTTCCGGAGATCTTCAGGTTCGCCCTCGACGGCGGTGCCCTCGACGGAGTGGTCCAGGAGGCGTCGTGGACAGGTGCGGAGAGCGCATACCGCGGGGGAGCGGGTGAAGTCCGCGACCCCGCCGAGGAGGTCGGCTCGGGACCCGACGGGTTGCGTGCCGCAGAATCCCGCCGCAGGGCTGGGACCTGCGACTTCACGTGGCGACCGGTGCGTCCGATCCCCGAGGACGACGACTTCTTCGAGAACGTGTGGCGCAGCTACCGTGAGAACAGGAACATCGTCTGACGCACGCTCGTCGACGACACAGACCACGACGGCTCAGGGCTCCGCAGGGGGAGGACTGGGCCGTCGTGCTGTCTGGTGACTGGTTCAGCTGGTCATGACGGCGCTGCCGTGCTTGCGTGCGCGCACCTCGGAGGCCCTCACGGCGAGACGGACCACCACCAGCAGTGCGCAGAGCAGGACTGCCTCGATGATCAGCGCACCTGCACGGCCTGACGCCGCCGAGTCGCGGGTCGCGTCGATCAGGCCCGCACCAGGGACAAGGCGGACCAAAGGCTTGAGGGCGGCGGGATAGGCGGCGGCAGGCAGCAGGGCTGTGCTGAGGAGCGGCATCAGCAACGCGTAGGCGGTCGCCAGGACGTGAGGGTCGCGCAGTGAGAGGCCGGCGGCGAGGATCAGCAGCCCTGTGACAGAGCCTGCCAGGGCTGCGGCGACCAGAAATCCTAGGTGCCACCCCACGTCAGGGAGCTCGTGGGTCGCGGCAGCGACGACGAGCGACGTCGTCGTGCCGACCGCCATGCCTGCGGCCGAGGTGACTGCTCCCCTGCCGAGCCACAGGGCTGACGAGGCCAGCCCTCCCGAAGACAGGAGAGAGTCGACCACCCCGAGGCGCCTGTCTGTCATCCCGAGGTCGACCATCAGTGCCGATGCCGTCGTCACCGCGACCATCACGGCGCACCTGTAGGCCACTGCCGCGCCGGCCTCACCGCCGGCTGACGAGCTCATGGCGGTCAGGAAGATCACGCTCAGCACGGGGGTCGCGAGGCAGACGACCAGAGCGGTCGACCAGGTAGCGAAGGCCGTCAGGCTCTGCCGGGCGACGGATGCGCTGGATGCGAGCAGGGTCGTCCAGACCGTGACGGTGTCAGACCTGGGGCCGTTCACAGCAGGGCCAGCGTCCCGCGCGACCGGGCTCGGTCCAGTGCGTCCCGGAACCCGAGTCGTGCGACGAGCAGCCAGAAGACCGTCGCGCACGCCGACAGTCCCAGCCACACGAGACTCGGCTCGGCGTCGTCGAGCAGAGCTCTGACGGTGGCGACAGGACCTGTGAGCGGGCTGAGCACAGAGAGCCATCGGAGGTAGACGGGCGACGAGTCGAGGCTCGTCACGATCCCGGACACCATCCACACCGGGATGACGAGGAGGGCCTCGTAGACGATGGCGTGCCGTGTCAGCACGAAGAAGACGGCGATGGTCAGTGCGGCCGCGACGCACCCGACAGCGAAGAGCACGACCGAGACCAGCATCAGCAGAGAGGTCGACCACCCGACCTGTCCACCACAGACGAGGACGGCGAGGACTGCCACCGGGAAGCACAGGAGACCGGAGCAGGCGGTCGAGGCCACGAGGGGGACGAAGATGCGAGCGGCCC
The DNA here is from genome assembly GCF_001425965.1 of Sanguibacter sp. Leaf3. Lineage (NCBI taxonomy): Bacteria > Bacillati > Actinomycetota > Actinomycetes > Micrococcales > Sanguibacteraceae > Sanguibacter > Sanguibacter sp. Leaf3. The sequence continues at coordinate 866,348 of NZ_LMRH01000003.1, forward strand.
CGTGCGGCGAGACGGCCAGGAGGGGGAGCGTCCCCTGGAACCGCTGGAAGCCGATCATCCCCGCAGACATCGTGGTCAGCGACCACATCCCTGCCGCGCCCGCCTCGAACCAGAGCTGGTCGCCGAGCGGTGCGTCGAGCCCGTAGGCGACGAGTGCCTTGACCGCGACGAAGCTCACGGGAGCGACGACGATCAGCTGGACGAAGAACGAGTTGCGGAGCATCTGACGGCTGTGGAAGCCCACCATGAGCGCGGCGTCCCGGCTCATGACGCTGCGTCGATCAGGCTGTCTGGCGCGCCGCCGGTCCCCGAGCCGCCTCGGTCGGCGAGCAGCGCCAGGTAGCACTCCTCCAGCCCAGCGGCCTGCGTCTTCTCGCCGCGCACGAGGAACGGCAGGTGGGCTGATCCTGGCACAGCACCCGAGCGCCAGGCGACGACGACCTCGGTCATGAGCCCCCGGGCATGGACGTCGACAGAACGCACTCCTGGGGACGAGAGGAGCTGGCTGCGGTAGGACTCCGCCCAGTCGTCGATCAGGTACGACGAGACCTCACCGATCCCTGCTGCCGCCCCAATCGCCTGTGCGTCGCCCTGAGCCAGCGTCCGTCCGCCGGCGATGACGACGATCGTGTCGGCGAGGAGCTCGACCTCACGCATCGAATGGCTCGTCAGCAGGGCCGAGGTCCCGTCTGCCACGAGCTGCCGCACCAACGAGCGGACCTCGACGGCGACCTCTGGATCGAGGCCGATGGTCGGCTCGTCGAGCAGCAGCAGCGCTGGCCTAGTCACGATCGCCCGCGCGATGTGCAGTCTCTGGACCATCCCGCGCGAGAAGGTCTCGACGCGGGACCGAGCCCGGTCGGCGAGCCCGACCTGGTCGAGCACGTCGTTCAGAGCCCGCCGGGTGATCCGGGCTCCTTGCACTGCTGCGAAGAACCTGAGGTTCTCCTGCGCCGATGCGCGGAGGTAGAAGCCCCGCTCACCGCCCAGCACCAGACCGATGTTCTGGCGAGCGGCGCGGGTGTCTCGGACGACATCGTGCCCGAGGACAGAGATGCTCCCCGACGTCGGCAGCAGGAGCGTCGAGCACATGCGGACCGTCGTGGTCTTGCCGGCGCCGTTGGGGCCGATGAGGGCGCAGACCTGGCCGGAAGGAACAGAGAGGTCGAGTCCGTCGACCGCGCGTCGCCGCTCTCTACCCCTCGAGAACTCGCGCACCAGAGAGCGGCAGGAGAGGACATCAGGTGCGGTCACAGGGCGTCCTTTAGGAGGCGGAGTCCCAGCTGGTTCAGCCCGGAGGTGCGATCGTCGGTGCTGGCGAGCTCTGCCGTGATCGATACCAGGCTCATGTCTTCACCGTTCTTCGGTAGCCCTCGGGCGAGCTTCCGAACGGTAGCATCAAGGGGGCGAAACCGGCAAGACTGGCCTGTGGGATCTTTTACCCATACCTAGGGTTGGCCGTGGGTGTCGCTGGAGAGTGGGGCGTCGTGCTGCCCCGGGGGCAAGGGTCTTGCGCTGCGACTGTCGAGGGGGTTGCCACGGCCGCACAGCCCCATTAGATTATCGACATCAATAATATCGATCTCGATAACAGGGGGCATCATGGTGGGACGCGCGGGCTCGACAGGTCGTGACGGAGACGGTGGGACCGTGCTCCTCGGGTGGGTCGGAGAAGGACAGCTCCCGGAGGAGCCGGCGTCACGCACGAGCGCTTCGGTGCGGTGGATCGCAGGAGCGGTGGGGGTCGTCACCGTGCTGGCCGTGGCGCAGCTCCTCATCGAAGCGCTCACGGTGCTGCTCGCCCGTCAGGCTGCTCCGTACGAGTCGTCCTTCGGTTCCAGGGTCCACGCCACGGAGCTGCCGCAGCTCCTCGAGCTGACGAAGAACGGTGGTCGAAACCCCGTCTACCTCGACGAGCTCCCGACGACGCTCCGCGTGATCGCGGCGGCGCCGGTGCTCGTCCACGCCGCGACGATCCTGGTCGCCGGGGTCCTGGTCGTCGGTCTCGTCCTGGCTGTCACCCGCGGGCGGAGGTCGTGGACGTCGGCTCGGCCGATGCTCGCGCTGCTCGGACCTGTGCTGCTCGCAGGTGGTCTGCTCGTCGGCCTCGGCGACACCGTCGCGGTCCGCCTGGTGTCGACCGCAGTCTTCGAGGTGCCGGGGATCATCTCTGTCGACGGCTTCCGCCTGGCCGGCCCGCAGTGGCCGTGGACGATGATCGCCGCCGGTCTTGTCGTCCTCGTGCTGCGGCTGGTGTTCCGCGAAGGTGCTCGACTCCAGGACGAGGTCGACAGTGTCGTCTGAGTCGTCTGACGTCGTGGTCTGCAGGCTCGACGAGATCCTCGCCGAGCGCGGGATGACGCTGACCGAGCTCTCCAGGCGGACCGGGATCACGATGGCGAACCTGTCGGTGCTCAAGACGAACAAGGCCAGGGCGGTGAGGTTCACGACGGTCGCGGCTCTCTGTGCCGCTCTGGGTGTGGGGCCGGGGGATCTGTTCGTCCTGCGCGCCGAGGCCTCGCGGAGCGATGTCATGGATCCCTGACCTGCGCGCGGGCCGGATGTGCAGCAGGTCACACCCCCGATGACAACCCGGTCCTCCTCCGGGGTGCGATCCTGAGGGTAGCCTTACCAAATGACCTCCCGATCGGTGGTCGGCACCTCGACGTCTTCCGGAAGGCACCCCGTGTCCGTCTCCTCAGCACGCCCCACCTCGCGCCTGCGGCGCACACTCGTCGCGGCGGCGACCGCGACCGCGGTGCTCGCCCTGGCAGCCTGCGGCTCGGACGACTCCGCGGACGACACCTCAGGTGACAGCAGCTCGGCACCCGCCGCCGAGGCTGGTGCCTTCCCGGTCACCATCACCGGAGCCCTCGGCGAGACGACCATCGACGAGGCTCCCGAGCGCGTGGTCACCCTCGGGTGGGGTTCCTCGGACATCGCCCTGTCGCTCGGCGTCGTGCCCGTCGGCATCGAGACCGATGCGTGGGCCGGTGACGAGGACGGCTACCAGCCGTGGTTCCGTGACGCCGTCGAGGAGCAGGGCGCTGAGCTGCCCACCACCATCGAGATGTACCCCGAGCTGGACGTCGAGGCTGTCATCGCCCTCGAGCCGGACCTGATCCTCGCGCCGCAGTCCGGCCTGGACCAGGCGACCTTCGACCAGCTCTCGGAGTTCACGAACGTCGTCGCGTACCCCGAGGGCCCGTGGATCACGCCCCTCGACGAGCAGGTCGAGATCGCCGCGACGGCCCTCGGCGTCCCCGACGCCGCGCAGCCGCTCCTCGACGAGGTCGACACGACCCTCGCCGACGCCGCGGCGGAGCACCCGGAGTTCGCCGACGTCAGCGTCGCCTACGTCGCCTCGCAGGAGCTCGGCACCCTCGCCGCCTACGTGCCCGGCGACCCGCGCGTCGACATGCTCACTGGGCTCGGCTTCCAGCTCGCGCCCTCTGTCGCCGACCTGACCGCCCCTGAGGGGCTGTTCACCGCAGACATCGGCCTCGAGAACTCTGACGTGCTCTCCGATGTCGACGTCCTCTTCACGTGGTTCAACGACGAGACCGAGCAGGCCGCGACCGAGGCCCAGCCCCTCTTCGCCTCGATCCCCGCCTTCGCGTCGGGCGCCTACGTCCCGATGGTCGACCGCCAGCTCGGCATGGCCGTGACAGTCTCCACGCCGCTGAGCGTTCCGTGGGCCATCGACAAGTACGTCCCGATGATCTCCGAGGCCGTCGCCAAGGTCGGGTGATGACCACGCACGTCGACGCACCCGAGCAGGACCGGACGGTCACGTCCGGTCCTGCTCGGCGCTGGGGGCTGGGCGCCGGGCTGGTCCTCGCGGTCGCCCTCGCGGCGCTCGTCGCCGGGCTGAGCCTGGCCGTCGGCAGCAACCAGCTGCCCCTCGGGACCGTGTGGCGCGGGCTCTTCGCGCCCGACGACTCCTTCGAGGCGACGGTCATCGCGTCCCGTGTGCCGCGCACCGTCCTCGGGCTGCTCGTCGGGGCGGCCCTCGCCGTGTCCGGTGCGCTCATGCAGGGCATCACCCGCAACCCGCTCGCCGACCCCGGTCTGCTCGGCGTCAACACCGGGGCGTCGGCCGCGATCGTCGCAGGGAGCGTGGTCTTCGGCACCCTCGGGAGCCGCAGCATCTACTTCGCGCTCCCCGGGGCCTTCGCCGTCGCGGTCCTCGTCTACACGATCGGGTCGGGGCGCTCTGGTCCCACACCTGTGCGGCTCGTGCTGGCCGGCGCGGCTGTCGGCGCAGTCCTGTCGGCGGCGATCCAGGCGGTGACGCTCACCAATCCCGAGGTCTTCGACAGCTACAGGTTCTGGGTCGTCGGTTCGCTCGCGGGACGCCCGGCGTCGACCGTCGACATGGTGTGGCCGATCATCGTCGTCGGTCTGGTCGCCGGTCTCTTGCTGGGCCGCCCGCTCAACACTCTCGCGCTCGGAGACGAGACGGCGCAGGCCCTCGGCGGCAACGCCGGCCGGACACGGCTGCTCGGCGCGCTCGTCGCGACGCTGCTCGCCGGCGCGGCGACAGCGGCCGTCGGGCCGATCGCCTTCGTCGGGCTCGCGGTGCCGCACATCGTCCGGAGCATCACCGGCTCGGACTACCGCTGGCTCGTCGCCTACTGCGTCGCCCTCGGACCTGTCCTGCTGCTCGGCGCCGACGTGATCGGCCGCGTGGTCGCACGACCCGCCGAGCTCATGGTCGGGGTCGTCACGGCCTTCGTCGGTGCGCCCTTCTTGTACGTCGCGGTCCGTCGCTCGGGGAGCGGGCTGTGACCCGCCCGACGACCGTCGCCGAGGCGGTCGCAGAAGACGCTGCCGCAGGTGGACGAGCCCCGCGCGCTCTGCGCCCCCGGATCGAGGACGGTCATGTCCGCGTGCTCGGTGCGGCCCTGCCGTGGAACGCCCGCGCGACGCTCGTGGTCACGGTGGCCCTGGTCCTCGTGCTCATCTCTCTCGTCCTGTCGCTCACCCTCGGTCGGCTCGGCATCGCTCTCGCCGACCTCCCCGCGGTGCTGCGCGGCGAGGGCAGCAAGACCGAGCACTTCGTGGTATTCACCAACCGGCTCCCGCGGGCTGTCGTCGGTATCTGCGCGGGCGCTGCCCTCGGGATCTCCGGCGCGATCTTCCAGAGCGTCACGCGCAACCCTCTCGGCAGCCCCGACATCATCGGCCTCAACGCCGGGGCGGCCGCTGGCGCCGCTGCGGTGACCCTGGTCTGGCCCGGGCTGCTGCCCGCACCCGTCGGCGCGCTCCTCGGCGGGGCCGTCGCCGTGGTGCTCGTGCTGCTCGGGGCAGGGCGTGGCGTGCAGGCGCCGCTGCGGATGGTCGTCATCGGGATCGGGGTGGGCGCCATGTCGCTCGCCTTCGTGCAGTTCGCGATCACCCGCACGCGCCGCGAGCAGGCCCAGGAGATGGCGGCGTGGCTCAACGGCTCGCTCAACTCACGCAGCTGGGAGCACGTGACGATCATCGCTGTCGCGCTCGTGGTGCTGGGCTTCGCGGCGCTCGCCCTGAGCCGCGGGCTGCAGCACGTCGAGATGGGCGACGACGCGGCTGTGGCCCTCGGCGTCCCGGCCCGGCGGGTCAGGCTGCTGGCTGTCGCGGTCGGTGTCGGTCTGGCCGCAGCGGCCGTCGTCGTCTGCGGTCCCGTCGCCTTCGTCGCGCTCGTCGCCCCGCAGGTCGCCCGCCGGTTGACCGGGTCGACGGGGCCAGGCATGGTCGCGGCAGGCGCGACCGGTGCTCTGCTGCTCGTCGGCGCCGACCTCGTCGCCGTGCACCAGCCGTGGTTCGGCTCGCTCCCTGTAGGCGTGCTCACCGCAGGGATCGGCGGTCTGTACCTCGCCGTCCTGCTCACCCGTGAATGGAGACGTGGAACGCTGTGACCCCCACCGAGAACCTTGAGCCGCGCGAGGCTGCCGTACCGCCCGTGCGGGGGACCGGCCTGCGCCTGGCCTACGACCAGCGGGTCGTGGTCGACGGGCTCGACGTCGAGATCCCGGCGGGCTCTTTCACGGTGATCGTCGGTCCGAACGGCTGCGGCAAGTCGACCCTGCTGCGTGCCCTCGGCCGGACGCTCACCCCGCGGGCCGGCGACGTCGAGCTCTACGGGACTCCTCTCGCGTCCCTCGGCAACAAGCAGATCGCCCGGATGCTCGCGCTGCTGCCGCAGACCCCCATCGCACCCGAGGCGATCACCGTCCGCGACCTCGTCGGTCGCGGGCGCTACGCCTACCAGACCCTGCTGCGCCAGTGGTCGGCCTCCGACGGCGTCGCCGTCCGTGCGGCCATGGAGGCGACGGGGACCACGGACCTCGCCGACCGCAAGGTGTCTGAGCTCTCGGGCGGGCAGCGTCAGCGCGTGTGGATCGCGATGGTCCTCGCGCAGGACACCGACCTGCTGCTGCTCGACGAGCCGACGACCTTCCTCGACATCGCGCACCAGGTCGACGTCCTCGAGCTGTGCGCCCAGATGCACAGAGAGGGCCGGACCCTCGTGGCGGTCCTGCACGACCTCAACTTCGCGGCCCGCTACGCGACGCACATGATCGCGATGCGCGACGGCGAGATCGTCGCGACGGGCACACCGCACGAGGTGGTCACCGCCGAGGGTGTCGAAGAGATCTTCGGGCTGCGGTGCCGCATCATCACCGACCCGGAGAGCGATACGCCCCTCGTCGTGCCGCTGGTGACGCGCTAGGTGCTCTCTGGTTCGGACGGAGCACGGAGATAGGCCGCCACGGCGTCCCGCACGAGGGTCGAGAGGTCCCAGCCTTCCTTCGCTGCTCGGTCCCGGGCGGCGACGTCGAGACGCAGCGGTGCTCGGACGTGCCAGACGGGCGAGCAGGCCCCTGGTGCTGTGCGCGGGTCGAGCGGGGGCCGGCCGCGGCGTGCGGGGATGCTGGCCACCGGGTCGTCGGGCGGTGCTCCGGGTGCGTGCTCGTCGGTGAGACCGATGTGATCGGTGGTCATGCTGCGTCTCCTCTGTGCACAGACGCCTCGGAGGAGGACGGACGTCCGTATGACGGGATCTGCAACGGTAGCGCACATATGTCGTAGTCGTCCTGTCCGCTCGGGCCAGAGGGCGGCTCGAGCGAACGGACGTATGACCGCGATCTGATCCCGGGCAGCATGACGACCTGGTCAACGGGACGCGCGGCGGCGCGCGGACGCTACAGCGGCCAGGCCGAGGAGCAAGAGCACGACCCCGCCGGCGGCGAGCGGACCCACGTCTGCCCCGGTCGTCGACAGACTCTTCGCAGACTGCGGCGACCCGTCGCCGCCCGAGCCTGCACCCTGAGGCGGACCGACCGGCGAGGTGGATCCCTTCGACGGGGCGTGATCGGCGGGCTGATCGTGATCGCCGGGCTGCTCGGGTTCGCCGGGCGTGGCCGGGCTGGTCGACGGTCCGGGGTCTCCTCCGGTCTCGTCTGTCGGGCTGGGCGTCGGCTCGGGTGTGACGGCCACGGACGGGACGCCGTACGCGGCGAACGAGTAGGCGGAGTAGCCGTACGAGGTGTTCCGCTCGGTCCCGGTGAACCTGAGGAACCGTGTCGCCTCGGTCGACAGGGCGAGGGTCTCTCGACCGCCTGGACCAGACGTGGTCGTGTAGACGGTGGACCAGTCCGTGCCGTCTGTCGAGACGTCGATCGTGTAGCTCTTCGCCGAGGCGTGCTCCCAGGCGAGGACCGCCGAGGTGAGGTCGAAGGGCGCGCCCAGGTCGATCTCGAACCACTGGGGGTCGCCGGCCTCAGACTCCCAGCGGGTGCCTGACGACCCGTCGGTGAGGTGCGAGCCGACGTTCCCGTTCTGGTCGGAGGACCACGTGACGGGTGCGCCGAGCGCGACGTCGACCGGCGGGTCGGGTTCCGGGGGTGTCGTGGCGACGTAGGCGACCGGGACCGAGTCGATGAGGGTCTCGGACGCTGTGCGCTCGAGGACGCCACCGACCGGAGCCTCGACGAGGACGACCGAACCGCCTGCCGGGACCTGGACTGCGGTCACCCCTGACGCCTCGGGTGCGACCACGGTGTCGGTCACCGCGTCGAAGAGCTGGGCCGGGGCGTCGAGCGTCACGTGCACGGTCGCGTCTGCGGGTGTCGAGTTGTAGAGGAGCGAGGTGGGGTAGCCGTCACCGTCGTGGAAGTCCGTCGCGTCGAGGTCGGCGCGGATCACGCCGTCGACGTCGGTCTGCGAGACCACGCCGCCGAGGAAGCCGACCCAGCTGCCGCCGTAGAGGCCGAGGTCGGTCGTCTGCGGGTCGAGTCCCCAGTCGGCGCCGTAGCGGCTCGGGTCGCCCGTCGCGCGTGGCGAGAACCCGGCCTCCTCCGCGCGCAGACCCTCGTACGGGATGACGGCCTCGGGTGCCCCGAGGAACCTGTCGCCGTGGGACTGGTGGTCGGCGTCCATCTGGTCGGGGTAGAAGAGTCGTGCGGCGTGGTCGACGGCGTGCAGCCACGACCCGACGAGGGTCGCGTAGCGGGCGTCGTAGCGGGCTGTCGGCGCGAGCAGCCCGACGGCAAAGCTGTTCATCGCGAAGGCGTAGCCCCCGCCGTCGGACTGGGACCCCATGAGCCCGTGCACGTCGTGGCCGCCCCAGGTCCCGGAGATCGTGCCCCACCCGGGTCGAGCGGTCGAGCCGCCCTCGATCCACCGGACGTAGCGGCTCGGGTCGTAGCTCGTGCCCGCCTGTGCATTGAGCCGTGCGGCCACGTAGGGGGCCAGCACGGGGAGGACCTCGTAGTAGAGGCCAGTGGTGGAGCGGTCGAGATAGTCCATCGACCAGCGGGCTCCGTCGAGATAGCGCTCGTCCCCGAAGGTCTCCCAGGCCCACAGCAGGATCGCGGCGGTGCCAGCGGCGCCGTCACCGCCCTCGTCGCGGTTGCCCGGGTTCACCGTCATGGTCTCGAAGGAGAATCCCTGCCCCGTGAAGTCGGCCTCGGCACCGCCGAGCGCGACCACCATGTCGTAGTGGCGGTCGGCGATGCTGCGGAACGACTCGGTCATGCCCGGGGAGGCCGGGTACTGGTCGCCGAGCATCGCGTAGAGGACGTTCGCCGTCGTCGTGTACCAGTAGGTGTCCGCGCCGCCGTCGGTCCGGTCCAACGGGTTGTTCATGGCGATGCCGAGATCGGGGTGGAAGAAGGTCTGCAGCATCGAGACGTAGTCGTGGCCGTCCTGGTCGGACTTGTCGACACCGACGAGGGTGGCTCCCACGACCGAGGCGACCTGGTCGACGGCCTCTTGGTAGCCGTCGGACTCGATGCGGGTGTCGGCGTAGTAGACGGGGATCTTGTAGGTGTCCGAGTCCATGTTGAGGTGTGTCGTGTCCGCGAGGATCGTCGGGTGCCCCTCGCCCGAGGGGTTCCAGTCGTAGACGAAGGCGTCGTAGGCGAGCGCGCGCTCGCGCCAGTCTGTCCCGCCGGGCAGAGCCGGCTGCGGGGCGGCCGGGAACCCTGCGACGAGAGGTGTGACGATCTGCGGCGACGGGCGGGGGTGGCCGCCGGCGTCTTCGACCGGGGTGGTCGCCTGAGCTGGGGTGATCAGCGCGCACACCAGGGCGGCGGTCACCACAGCTCCGGCGATCTGAGGTCTGCTGGGTCTCACGACATCTCCTTCGACGGGTGGGATTCTCTGCGTCTGCGACGGCTGCGACGTGCAGGTTCCAGGGTGCTCTGTCGTAGCGCTCGAACAGGCGTCGGGCGAGTCTTGTGACGGTGATTGACAGCGTCGGCCTGCATCTCGTTAGATTAGCGTTCAAACCGGTTTGAAGGAATAGCGCTATGCACGGGGTGTGCACGATCTTGTGTGTGCCAGAAGTTCTTTCCGAGAGATGGAGATGCGCATGAGCAGCACCGCACAGATCGACCGCCTCCTCGCCGACCTCAGGGCAGCGGGGCCACGGCTGGACGGTGCCACCCGCTTGGTCTTCGAGGGGGTGGGGGAGCGAGACGTCTACAACGTCTCTGTCCCCTTCGAGGCTCCAGGTCTCCCGGGTTCTCGTGTCCTCGCTGGCCGGGTGGAGACCCGCGACAGCGAGCAGTCGACGGTCGTCTTCTTCACCGAGGAGGAGGGGGGCTGGCGCCCGGTCCCCGGGGCCGCGCGCCTCGATCTGCAGGACCCCTTCGTCTTCACGGTCCATGGCAGGCTGTACCTCGGCGGCGTCGAGATCCAGGCACCGGACGTGGGGGACCTGATGGGCGAGCTCCGATACAGGACCATCGTGCTGCGTTGCGACGACCTCACCGAGCTCGTCCCGGTCTTCGACGGCCCGTGGGGCATGAAAGACCTGCGGTTCGGTGAGCTCCCGGATGGTCGGGTGGCGGTCGTCACCCGACCGCAGGGTGGCGCCGACGGCCGAGGGCGCATCGGCGTCACTGTCGTCGACGCTGTCGAGAGCCTCACTGTCGCGGACGTCGAGAGGGCCCCGCGGCTCGAGGGCCTGTTCCTCCCAGAGGAGTGGGGCGGGGTCAACCAGGTCGACGTGCTCGACGACGGACGGCTCGACGTCCTTGCGCACATCGCTCGCTTCGACGACCAGGGAGGACGCCACTACTACCCGATCACCTTCGAGATCGACCCCGTCGCCCTGTCGTGGACTGCTCCGCAGATGCTCTTCGAGCGTGGGGACCTGCCTGACGGCGAGTCCAAGCGACCTGACCTCAGGGACGTGGTGTTCCCTGGCGGACGTGAACGTCGTGACGGGAGGACCAGCGTGATCTGCGGTGTCGGCGACGCGGAGACCTGGTGGGTCTCGCTCGTCGACTGACCGAGGGCGCTCAGACGGCTCGGGCTCCCCGCGCGTGACTGCGCGGGGAGCCCTGAGCTGCGGTTGGTATCTCGTGGGTCAAGGGATGGCCCGGGGCTCAGCCCTTGACGCCGGAACCGAGGTCTGTCGACGTGAAGTGCCGCTGGAAGAAGACGAACAGCACGACGGCGGGCAGGGCAAGGACGACCGCTCCGGCGAGGGCCACGCCGAAGGGGTTCGCCTGGCTCGACGCGGCGTTGTCCGTGAAGTTGGCGAGCGAGACTGCGAGGGGCTGCATCGACTGCTTCTTGGTGACCAAGAACGGCCACAGGAACTCGTTCCACGGCCCGATGAACGTCAGCAGCGTCGCTGTGAGCAGCGCGGGCCGCACGAGCGGGATGGCGATCGACCACAGCACGCGGACCTCGCCAGCACCGTCGATGCGGGCCGCGTTGAAGAGGTCCTTGGGCAGGTTGAGGAAGTAGGACCTGAAGATCAGCACCGCCGTCGAGTTGATCGCGAAGGGCAGGATCATGCCGAGGTAGGTGTCTGCGAGCCCGAAGGTCCGGACCGTCATGACGTAGAGCGGGACCATCAGGAGCTGGAACGGGACCGTCTGGACGAGCAGGACCAGGGCGAAGAGCACGCCGCGCCCGCGGTACCTGAGCGTGGCGAGCGCGTATCCGGCGATCACCCCGAACAGCAGAGTCCCGAGCAGGACGCCTCCGGTGAAGATGAACGAGTTGAGCAGCGACCGCCCGAGGTCGATCGCGGCGTCGATGGCCACGAAGTTGCCGGGCCACATGTTCGAGGGCCACGGCAAGGTGCCGCTCGGGCTCGCGTCCTTGGTCTCCTGGAGGGACGCGACGAGCATGTAGAGGAACGGGAAGATGAAGACGAGAGCACCGACGGACAGGCTGACGTAGGAGGCGATGGTCGCCCACCGGGGCCGGCGGGGTCCGGCGGGGCGCGAGAGCGTGGTCGTCATGTCAGTCCCTCTCGGTGATGCGTCGTGTCACCCAGGCGAGGAGGAGGACGCCGACGACCAGGATGATCCCTATGGCGGCCGCCCGACCAGGGTTGTTCTGCTGGATGGCCTGCTGGTAGATGAGCAGCACAGGGGTGGTCGAAGCCTGGTTGGGCCCGCCGCCGTTGGTGAGCAGGTACGGCTCCGTGAAGAGGTTCGCGCCGGTGATGATGGCCAGCGTCGCGACGAGTGCCGTCGCCGGCCGCACCCCAGGCAGGGTCACCGCACGGAAGGAGTGCCACCACCCGGCGCCGTCGGTGCGAGCGGACTCGTAGAGCTCCCGTGGGATGTTCTGCAGGCTCGCGAGGTAGAGCAGGATGAAGAACCCGAGCTGCTTCCAGGTCACGTAGAGCGCGATCATGGGCATCGCCCAGACCGAGCTGACCAGCCACGACGGGGACGGGGCCAGGTCGCCGAGAGCTGCGTTGACGACTCCTTGCTCCCCGAACATGAAGAGCCACACCGTGACGGTCGCGACGCTCGCAGTGATGTACGGGACGTAGTACGCGACCCTGAAGAAGGTCATGCCGCGGACAGCCCTGTTGAGCGCCGTCGCGAGGAGCATGGCGCCGAAGACCGTCAACGGGACGTTGATGACCAGGAAGACGGCCACATGACGGAACGACGCGAGGACGACGGGGTCGGTGAGTGCCCTCGTGAAGTTGTCGAGCCCGACGAAGGGCCTGTCGACCTGTGCTCCCGGCGCGGCGAAGGAGTACTCGTGGAAGGCGATCCAGACTCCGAGCCCGAGCGGGTAGACGAAGACCGCCGCGATGAAGATCGCATAGGGCGCAGAGAGCAGCAGACCCATCGGGTCCTGGCCCAGAGCCCTCTTCCACCGAGATCCGGGACGCCGCCCAGAGCGCGACCCGGCAAGGGGTGCGGTCTGGGCGGCGGGTGGGGAGATCGCCACGGTCAGTCGGTCGTCAGCGAGGTGACGGTGTCGGCCGCAGTCGAGAAGGATGTCTCGATGTCGGTCTCACCGAAGATCACCGAGCTCGTCCAGGCGTCGCGGAAGGTCTGCCAGATCTCTGTCGAGTTGAGCGTGTTCGGGACGGCTACTGTGCGCCCGGTCGACCATGCGCTGTACTGCGGGTTGTCGGTGAAGAAGTCCGCGAAGGTCGTCGCGAGGTCTGTCCGCAGCGGCATCTGCCCTGTGCCCTCGAGCAGCTCACCGTCCTGCTCCTCGCTGGTCGTGAACTTGAGGAACTCCCACGCTGTCTTCTGGTTCTTGCACGCTGTGTACATGCCGACGTTCTTGGCGTCGTCGAACGTCGCGGTCTCCTCCGGGGCGGTCCCGTCGGAGGTGGGTATCGGTGCGGTGCCCCAGCTCACCTTGCCGTCGAAGGTGGGGACTGCCCAGGGGCCGGCGAGAGCCATGGCCGAGACACCATCGGTGAAGGCGTCGCCCGTGTAGGGCTCCTGGCCGGCGAGGTTCTCCGAGTACATGGTCCGCCAGAGCTCTGCGACCGCGAGCCCCTCGGGTGAGGTGAAGGCTGCCGCGTCGTCCTCGATCAGCTGGGTGCCTCCGGTCTCTGCGGCGAAGAAGGGATAGAAGTCGAACCACGTCTCGTAGAAGTCGCTGCTCGGGGACGGGTAGATCGCGTAGTCCGCCGATCCGGACTCGACGATGGTCCGAGACGCCTCGAGCAGGTCCTCGTAGGTCGAGATCGGAGGGTTCTCGGGGTCGAGGCCGGCTGCGGCGAAGACGTCCTTGTTGTAGAAGAGGGCCACGGGGTTGGACTTCCACGGCATCTGGAAATATCCGTCCGGGGAGGAGAACTGCTCGGCGGCATCGCCGGTGCGGGCCTCGATGTACGACGCACCGTCAGGGAAGGACGAGAGGTTCACCAGCCCACCCTGCTTCTGGAAGTCCGCGACGGCGGCAGGGGCCGTGTTGTAGACGAGGCACGGGGCGTTGCCTGCGGCGATGGCAGCACCGATGACCTCCTCGGACGACTTGCCGGCCGGGATCTCTTCGGCACTCACCTGCTCGTCCGGATGCTCGGCGTTCCAGGCCTCGACCACCTGCTCACCCCAGGCGACCTCTTGCTCGTTGTTCGAGTACCAGATGGTGATCGGACCTGTGGCTGTCAGCCTGTCACCACCGTCGCCGGTGTCCCCGTCGGTGCCGCAACCGGCCAGGACGACGGTGGCAGCGAGGGACGCTGCGGTGATGACCTCGAGTGGACGCTTCATTGCGTGGTCTCCTTCATGTGGGTTGGACCGGACGGTGCGCACCGGCGGCTCTCGCTCTGGTGCTGCACGTGCCAGCTGGCTTCAAACCGGTTTAAGAGGCACTGAACACTGTTCCACTCGGCAATGTCAAGGGAGTGCTGAGGGCTGTGGATGACAGGGTGTCTGCGACGCCTGTGGACGACCAGCGGATCAGGCAGTTCTCGTGACTGACCGAGATTGACGGTTTACATCAAACCGGTTTGATGGATATGGTGGCCGGACGCAGGACCACCAGATGCGAGGAGTGACCCATGACCGGAGCCGCCCGAGGCCCCAGGCGCCCGGACGAGCCGGCGCGACGGACGACCATCGCCGACGTCGCTGCTCTCTCGGGGACCTCGAAGGGGACGGTGTCCTTTGTCCTCAACAACAAGCCGGGTGTCGCCGAGGAGACACGGCGGCGGGTCCTGGCGGCGATCGACGAGCTCGGGTGGCAGCCGAGCCGTCTGGCGCAGTCCCTGTCGTTCTCGAGGGCCGACGCCATCGGGCTCGTGCTCGCGCGGACCGCCGAGACGCTGAGGTCCGACTCCTTCTTCGCGCCGTTCATCGCGGGGGTCGAGCACAGCGTCTCGCAGGCAGACATGTCGGTCCTGCTGCGTTTCGTCGAGACCGGAGAGGCTGAGCTCGACGCGTACCGCAGCCTCGTCCGGGGTGGGAGGGTCGACGGCGTGATCGTCGCCGACCTGCGCCCTGACGATCCCCGTATCGCATTTCTCGCAGAGCTCGGGATCCCGGCTGTCACGCTCAACAGCCCCGACGTGCCGTCGCCCTTCGGGGCGGTCGTCAACGACGACGCCGCCGGGGTCGGCGCGGCGGTAGACCACCTCCTGGGCCTTGGCCACCGACGTATCTCCCAGGTGAGCGGGCCGCAGCACTACCTGCACACGAGGCGCCGCCGGGCAGCTTTCACCGCTGCGCTCGAGATCGCTGGTCTCGACGTCTGCTCGACGGCTGAGGCAGACTTCACGGCCCAGGGGGCGGCGAGCGCCACCCGAGACCTCCTCGACGTACCTGCGGGTCTGAGGCCGACGGCGATCCTCTACGACAACGACACGATGGCGGTCGCCGGCACGGTCGTGGCCCAGCACCTGGGGATCGACGTCCCGAGGGACCTCTCGGTCGTGGGCTTCGACGACGCCGAGATCTCCGCGTACGTCTCGCCCTCGCTGACCACCGTCCGTACTGACCCCTTCGGCTGGGGGGCGGTCGCTGCTCGTCGCCTGCTCGAGGTGATCCGCGGCTCCGGTGCGACGGACGATCTCGCTCTTGCAGAGCCGAGCCTCGTCGTCCGCTCGTCGACGGCGGCGGCACCCAGACCCTGACCACCAGGTGGAGGGGCGCCGTGCGGTAGCCGGGGGCAGGTGAGAGAGCACTCGCTGTCTAGCCACCAGAGACCCCGCCGTCCGACAACCCATCCCGACCGTGACCGCCACCGCGGGATCGTCGTCGCTGACGCAGTACCCGAATCAGACCCAGCGGGGTGCCCTGACGGCACCGCGCCCGTGGTCGACCCCAGCTCGCGATCCCACGCCGACCGAAGGACCACCGTGACCGTTGACCTCATCCCCTATGCACTCACCCGTCTCCGGACGCTCATGGAGCCAGAGCCTGGGAATCCGCTCGAGGTCGAGGGTGTGCTCAACCCGGCCTCGGGGAGAGGTGCGGACGGGGAGCTCTACCTGCTGCCGCGCATGGTCGCCGCTGGGAACGTGTCCAGGGTAGGACTGGCTCGGGTGGTGATCGAGGGTGGCGAGCCGGTGGGCGTGGAACGCCGAGGGGTCGTGCTCGAACCCGCCAACCGATGGGAGGAGGGGGCGTCGAGCGCGGGGACAGAAGACCCCCGGGTGACCTGGGTGCCGAGCCTCGGCCTCCACGTGATGACCTATGTCGCCTACGGTCCGATGGGCCCACGGACAGCACTGGCCGTCTCGGACGACCTGCGCTCATGGCGTCGGCTCGGACCTCTGATGTTCCGGTACGACGCGGACCTCGACATCGACCTCAACCTCTACTCCAACAAGGACACCGTCCTCTTCCCCGCAGTGGTCCCTGATCCTGACGGCAGACCCAGCTACGCGCTGCTCCACAGGCCGACGTGGGATCTCGGGCTCATCCGCCCGGACGCCGGTCAGTGGCCACCGGCGTCGTCGCACGACGACAGACCGGCGATCTGGATCTCGTACGTCCCGGCCGCTGCTGTCGAGGCCGACGTCTCCGCGCTCTGCCTGCAAGAACGGTCACGCGAGCTCGCACGGCCGCTCTACGAGTACGAGTCCCTCAAGATGGGTGCCGGTCCCGCGCCGGTCCGTGTCCCCGAGGGATGGCTGCTGCTGCACCACGGCGTCACCGGGCACATCAGCGACCCGTGGTCGATCCACAACGACGTCAGGTACACGGCCGGTGCCATGATCCTCGACGCCGACGACCCGTCACGTGTTCTCGCCCGCACGGCGGTACCTCTGCTCGAGCCCGAGACTGAGCACGAGCGCGTCGGCACCGTCGGGGACGTGGTCTTCCCCACCGCCATCGAAGAGGTCGAGGGGCAGCTGTTCGTCTTCTACGGGATGGCCGACGCCAAGATCGGCGTCGCCCGCCTCGACCGCGTGGAGGTCTGACCGTGTGGCGTCTGGTCAACCCGG
Source organism: Sanguibacter sp. Leaf3 (assembly GCF_001425965.1). NCBI lineage: Bacteria > Bacillati > Actinomycetota > Actinomycetes > Micrococcales > Sanguibacteraceae > Sanguibacter > Sanguibacter sp. Leaf3. Next base: position 883,014 of record NZ_LMRH01000003.1, read on the forward strand.
TCCAGCACTACGGCTGGGGCTCGACCGACGACATCCCCGGTGTGCTCGGCGTCGCACCCGACGGGAACCCACAGGCCGAGATGTGGTTCGGGGCCCACCCGAGCGCGCCCTCGATCGCGATCGAGGTGGTGTCGACCTACACGCCGGGACAGTCCTGCGACCTCGGAGCCGTCCCGCTCGACCGGGTCGTCTCCGCCAGGACGCAGGACGTCCTCGGCAGTGACGTCACCCGCACTTTCGGGCCTCGTCTGCCCTTCCTCACCAAGCTGCTCTCCGCCGCGAGACCTCTCTCGCTCCAGGTCCATCCCGATGCCGAGCAGGCGCGGCAACGGTACGACGTCGAGATCGAGTCTGGGGTGCTCCCGGAGAGCCGAAACTATCCCGACGCGTCGCACAAGCCTGAGCTCCTGGTGGCGCTGGCCCCCACGGTCGCGCTCGCAGGCTTCCGTCGGCCGGTCGATGCGGTGGTCACGGTGGCGGCCCTCGGAGCAGGGAGTCTCGACGAGGTGGTCGCGTCACTCCGCGGACCGGGAACGCCAGCCCAGCAGATGGCTGCAGCCTTCGAGGCCGTCCTCGGCCTGAGCCCAGAGGCGGTGACCGCGGCGACCGATCTCCTCGTCGCCCAGGTGCAGGACCTGTCGTGGGAGTCGGGCGACCCGTCTCAGGGCATCGCGGTGAACCTCGCTGCGGACTATCCGGACGATCCGGGGGTGATCGCCTCGATGCTGCTCAACCCTGTCAGGCTCGATCCTGGCGCCGGGCTCTTCGTCCCGGCACGGATGGTGCACTGCTACGTGAGCGGATTTGGCATCGAGGTCATGGCGGCCTCGGACAACGTGCTGCGCGCAGGGCTCACCAGCAAGCGGGTCGACGTCCCCGAGCTGCTCTCGCTGGTCGACACGACTCCGGGCCCCGCCCAGGTCGTCCGACCTGAGGTCACCTGGTCAGGGCAGGGACTGACCGCTCAGAGGTACGCGACACCCGCGCCAGACTTCGAGCTCACAGTCGTCGACGTGCACACCCCCGTCCCGACGGTGCTGCCCGGTCCGGACGGTCCACGGACTGTCGTGTGCCTCGACGGCACGGCGACCATCACCGGGGTCTCCGCGAGCTGCGGGCTCGGTGCCGGGGAGGCCGTGCTGCTCGGCGACTCCGACGGGCCGCTCAGGCTCTCCGGGCAGGCCCGCCTCGCCGTCGTCCGTGTCGCCCCGCCCCACCGCCGCTGAGAGCGACCGGCGCAGCGCCACGTCGACGGGCTACGGCGGTGGGCCCGGTACGCGCAGAGGGCGCCCGACGTGATGGTGGGCGCCCTCTGGCGGTGAGAGCAGTCGAGCTGCCTTCGAAGATCGTCGAGACGGTCGTGTCAGAGCGAGATGACCGGCACGTCGAGGGTCCGGCGCTCGGCGGACGACCGCAGGCCGAGCTCGGCGAGCTGAACACCGCGCGCCGCAGAGAGCAGCCCGAAGCGGTGCTCGCGTCCGGCGACCACGTCGCGCAGGAACTCTTCCCACTGGGCCTTGAAGCCGTTGTCGAGGTCGGCGTTGGCGGGCACCTCGAGCCACTGGTCGCGGAAGGACTCGGTGACAGGCAGGTCGGGGTTCCACACGGGCTTCGGGGTGTGTGCGCGCTGCTGGGCGACGCACTTGTTGAGCCCGGCGACGGCCGACCCGTGGGTGCCGTCGATCTGGAACTCGACGAGCTCGTCGCGGTAGACACGGACTGCCCACGACGAGTTGATCTGGCCGACGACGGGGTCGCCGTCAGGCGTCTCGAGCTCGAAGATCCCGTAGGCGGCGTCGTCGGCCGTCGCGGTGTACTCGGTGCCCGTCTCGTCCCAGCGGGTCGGGATGTGCGTGACGGTGGTCGCGTTGACCGACTTCACGGTGCCGATGATGCCCTCGAGGACGTAGTTCCAGTGGCAGAACATGTCGGTGGTCATGCCCCCGCCGTCTTCCTTGCGGTAGTTCCACGACGGGCGCTGCGCCGCCTGGATGTCGCCCTCGAACACCCAGTAGCCGAACTCGCCGCGGATCGACAAGATCCGTCCGAAGAAGCCCTCGTCGACAAGGCGGCGCAGCTTGACGAGCCCCGGCAGGTAGAGCTTGTCGTGCACGACGCCCGCGGTGATGCCCGCCTCCTGCGCGATGCTCGCGAGCTCGACGGCCTCGTCGAGGGTCTCGGCCGTCGGCTTTTCGGTGAAGATGTGCTTGCCGGCCTTCATGGCCTTCTTGAGGGTCTCGGCACGCAGGCTCGTCATCGAGGCGTCGAAGACGATGTCGACGGTCGGGTCGGCGATCGCGCCGTCGAGGTCGGTGGTCCAGTGCTCGACGCCGTGCAGCTCGGCGAGCTCGGAGACCTTGGCCTCGTTGCGTCCGATGAGGATCGGCTCGACCTGCACCTTGGTGCCGTCTTCGAGGGTGAAGCCGCCCTGGTCACGGATCGGCAGGATCGAGCGGAGCAGGTGCTGGCGGTATCCCATGCGGCCGGTGATGCCGTTCATGGCGATGCGGAGCGTGCGGGTGGTCATCAAGGGTCTCCGGGTGGGTCGACGCGGCGGTGGTCCAGCGGCGTCGTCGCCGCTGCGGCCGTGGCAAGAGCTGCAACGGAATGCGCTTTCCAGCGTATGGAAAAGGGTTGCCGCCGTCAAGGGTGGAGACGCGAGGTGCAACCTAGGGATGGGCCCGGCCCGAGGTGGGGACTACTTGATGATCTGGACGTCGACCGGGTAGGAGGTGGCTCGGCGCTGGTTGACGGCCTGGAAGTTGGTGTAGCCGAGGTAGATCGACAGGACCCACAGGGCCAACCAGGTGAGGTAGCCGATCAGCACGATCATCAAGACGTAGGAGACGACGTACCCGACGGTGACGACCAGCTGGAAGTTGAGCGCGCGCTTCGACTCGGCGGAGACGTAGCCGCTGCGGTCTTTGAAGACGAGCCAGATGATCAGCGGGGCCAAGAACCCCAGGACACCGCCGAGCAGGTGGCTCAGCCCGGCCCACTGCTGAGCCTCGGCGTCGGTCAGCGGGACCGGGGGTGGTCCTGCGGGCGGCGGGGGAGTCTTCGGGGGGTAGTCGCTCATCGTCGTACCTCTCTCCGGGCGCCGGGGGCGCATGGTCGCGGCTGACGCTGCCCGCTCTTGGATCGTAGCGCCGTGGTTCGCGCCACGACCAGGGGTGGTAGCCGCACGAGCCACGAAGTCGCACAGACGACGACGAGGTCGCACAGACACGCCATCCCAGCCCCGGATAGAGCTGGGTTTGGCGTGTCCGTACGACCTCTTCGGTGTTCATGCGACCTAGTCGACAGTCGTGCGACCTGGTCGACATCCGTGCGACCTCGGGGAGCTTCCTCCGACGTCGCGCAGGATCGTGCGACCTCGCGGGCCGAGGGGGGTCGGCCCGCGAGGTCAGCTGTGTGGTGGCACCGGTGCGCTCTCGCGCGACCGTCCCACCGAGGGTGTCAGCCCTGCTGCGCCGCGCGGCGCAGGACGACGACGCCGCCGGCGTCGATCTTCACCGAGCCCTCGTGCACGTCGCCGGTGAGCAGGTCGGTCCCCGACGCCTCGACAGTCGTCGCGTCGTCCGTGTGGTTGATCGCGAAGAGGAACTCGACGTCGTCAGCCCCATGGCGCACGACGAGCTCGACACCCGCGTCGGCCTGGGCGATCGCGGTGACGCCGGCCTCGGCGAGCAGCACGTCGACGAGCTCGCCGCGGGCCGCGTCGGACAGGTCTGTCGTGACGTACCAGGCGGCGCCGGTGCCACGAGCAGCGCGCGAGATCGCGGGCCACCCGACGCTCGGGCCGTCGACGTACGTCGCACGGGCCTCGGCGTCGACGAGCGCGACGGGCTCGGACCAGCCGGACGCCTCGGCGGACGGCCCGCCGACGACGTCGCCGTCGAGGTGGATCGTGTCGCCGGGGAGCACGGGGGCGAACTCTTCGACGCGGACGCCGAGCAGGTCGCGGAACGCGCCCGGGTACCCACCGAGGTGGATGTGGTCGTCCTGGTCCGCGATCCCGGAGAAGTACGTGACCACGACGGTCCCGCCAGCCTCGGCGAAGGCCGTCAGGCGGGAGACGAGGGAGTCGTCGGCGAGGTACAGGTGCGGGACGACCACGAGCCTGTAGCCCGAGAGGTCGGCGTGCGCGGGCACGACGGCCGTGCCGACCTGCTTCTCCCACAGCGAGCGGTACCAGGACAGCACGCGGCGGCGGTACTGGAACTCGTTGTTGGGGTGCGAGTCGATCTCGGTGGCCCACCAGGACTCGTAGTCGAACAGCACGGCGGTCTGCGCCTGGACCGTCGACCCGGCGATCTCGCCGAGGGAGACGAGGTCCGCGCCGAGGGAGACGACGCCGCGCCACAGGGCGGAGTCGGTCCCGGCGTGGGGGACCATCGCGGAGTGGAACTTCTCGGCCCCGGCCTGGGACTGGCGCCACTGGAAGAAGCACACGGCGTCCGCACCGTGGGCGACGTGCGCGAGGGAGTTGCGGCGCATCTGGCCCGGGCGCTTCTGAAGGTTGACGTGCTGCCAGTTGACCGCCGACGTCGAGTGCTCCATGAGCATCCACGGCTCGCCGCCGGCGATGCCGTGCGTGAGGTCTGCGGAGAAGGACAGCTCGATGTGCGAGACGGGGTCGGCCGAGGTGATGTAGTGGTCGTTCGACACGAGGTCGACGTCGCCGGCCCACGAGGTGTAGTCCATCGCCTTGGTGTCGCCCATGACCATGAAGTTGGTGGTGACGGGGACGTCCGGCGTGATGCGGGTGAGGACCTCGCGCTCGGCGCGCAGCTGCTCGCGCAGCTGGTAGGAGGAGAAGCGTGCGAAGTCGAGCTGCTGCGTCGGGTTGACGAAGGCCGTCGAGCGGCGCGGCGGGAGGATCTGGTCCCAGGCCGTGTAGCGCTGCGCCCAGAAGTCGGTGCCCCACGCGCGGTTGAGCTCGTCGAGCGTGGTGTAGCGCGCCTCGAGCCAGCCGCGGAAGGCGACGGCTGCGACGTCGGAGTAGTCCAGGACGTTGTGGCAGCCGAGCTCGTTCGACACGTGCCACATGGCCAGGGCCGGGTGCTTGCCGTAGCGCTCGGCCATCTTCTCGACGAGGGCCAGCGAGTACTCGCGGTACACCGGCGAGCTCGGGCTCCAGGACTGCCGCGACCCGTGGTAGAGCGTGTGGCCGTCGACGTCGACGGGCAAGATCTCCGGGTGCAGCGTGGTCAGCCACGCGGGGGTCGAGGCCGTCGCCGTCGCGAGGTCCACGGCGATCCCGTGGCTGTGCATGATGTCCAGGACGTCGTCGAGCCACTCGAAGTCCCACTGGTCGGGGGCCGGCTGGAGCCGCGCCCACGAGAAGATCGCGACGGAGACGAGGTTGACCCCGGCCTCCTGCATGAGGCGGGCGTCTTCGAGCCAGACCTCGCGGGGCCACTGCTCAGGGTTGTAGTCGCCGCCGTAGGCGAGAGGTCCGCGCGCTGTGGGAGCAGCGTCGGCGAGGGGCTCGGGCCAGCGGATCCAACGGGAAGCCATGTGATCAGTCCTGTGCGTGAGAAGGGTGGTGCGACGACGCGAGGCGCCAGTCGGTCGAGCTGTGGTGCGGGGACCGGGTCTGGGGGACCCGGGAGACGACGACGGTCGGGGCTCGGCGCAGGCCGTGCCCCGACCGTCGTCTCGGTGGTGCTTACTTCAGCGTGAAGCCCTGGCTCGAGCCGTACGACGTGGCCGACTCCTGCCAGGTCGCCAGACCCGGTGCGAGGTCGGTCTTGGCGCCGAGAGCCTGACCTGCGGTGTCACCGAAGATCGAGTTCGCGTAGACCTGGAAGGGCAGGTACTGCCATCCGGAGGAGACAGCCTTGGACGACTCGACGAAGACCTCGTTGATCTTCTGGTTGCCGAAGAACGGGTCCTCGAAGCCGAGGAAGGTCTCGTCAGCCATGATCTCGGTCGTGGCGGGGAACAGACCGGCGTCGACCTGAGACTGCACGGCCTCGATGTCGGTCGTGAGCCAGCGGGAGAACGCGAGGGCCGCAGCCTGGTTGTCGCCCTGCTTGAGGACGGAGACACCCGAGCCACCGTTCTCGGCGTTCATCGGGGTGCCGGCCTCGTAGGTCGGCATCGGGGCTGCGCGCCACATGCCGGAGGTGTCCGGCATGTTGGTGCGGATCGAGCCCGGAGCCCAGGCGCCGGTCAGCCACATCGCGTACTTGCCGTCGGAGAAGGAGCGCCAGAAGGCGTCGTTCCAGCCCGGGGCCACGTCGATGAGGTCTTCCTGGATGAGGGTGTCGAAGGTCTCGGTGAACTTCGTGGTGCCCTCGTCGGTGAAGTCGATGCCGACAGTGGTGCCGTCGACGCTGAAGGGGCGTCCGCCGGCCTGCCAGATGAGCGAGTCGACACCACCGGCGTCACCCGGGTCGATCGAGGTGATGTAGTTGTCGGGGTTGTCGGCCTTGATGGCGCGGGCCACCTCGGTGAACTCGTCCCACGTCTCGGGGACCTCGAGGCCGAGCTTCTCGAGGATGTCGGCGCGGTAGAACATCACCTGGGGGCCGGTGTCCTGCGGGAAGCCGTACTGGTCGCCGCTCACGGAGACCTGGTCCCAGGCGGAGCCAGCGAACTTGGGCTCGAGGTCGGACAGGCCGACGTCGCTCAGGCTGACCACCGAGTCGCTCAGGGCGAACTGGGGGAGGGCGAAGTACTCGATCTGCGCGACGTCGGGAGCACCGGTGCCGGCCTTCACAGCGTTCTGCAGCTTGGTGTACTGGTCGGCCGACTGGCCGGCGTTGGTCAGCGTCACCTGGATGTTCGGGTGCTTCTCGTTCCAGAGGTCGACCGTCGGCTGCAGGTTCGGGACCCAGGACCAGAACTCGAGGGTGACCTCTTCGTCGGACTCGAGCGCTGCGTCGACGTCGGCTGCGGTGATGTCGGTCGAGCCGGCACCTTCGCCGGAGTCGTCGCCGCCGCCGCAGGCCGCGAGGCCGAAGGTCAGCGCGAGCGCTGCCGTGACCCCGATCGTCCGCGTGAGGCGGGTCGTGTGGTTCTTCATGATCTCTCCTTGGGTACTTCGTCGTATGCGCCAGGGCGCAGGAGGGGGAAAGCCGGTGGTGGTAGAGCGGACCTCGCGCTACTGCTTCACGGCGCCGGCCGCGAGGCCGGACTGCCAGAAGCGCTGCAGCGAGAGGAAGACGATGACCAGCGGGATGATCGCGACGAGCGAGCCGACGAGCACGAGGTTGTACACGGGCTCGGTCGAGCCGGAGGACCCGGACTGCGAGTTCCACTGGTTGAGGCCGACGGTCAGCGGGTAGAGCTTGGGGTCCGTCAGCATGATGAGCGGCAGGAAGTAGTTGTTCCAGGTGGCCACGACCGCGAACAGCAGGACCGTCACGAAGCCGGGGGCCAGCAGGCGCAGCGACACCGTGAGGAAGGTGCGGAGCTCACCGGCGCCGTCGAGGCGGGCTGCCTCGAGCAGCGAGTCGGGGACCGAGTCCTGGGAGTACACGTACATGAGGTACAGCCCGAAGGGGCTGGCGAGCGCCGGGATGAGCACGGCCCACACGGTGTTCGTCAGACCGAGCTGGCTGAACATGAGGAACGTCGGGACCGCGAGGGCGGTCATCGGCACGGTCATGGCGCCGATGACGATCGCGAAGGCTGCGCGGCGACCCGGGAAGTTGTACTTGGCCAGGCCGTAGCCGCCGAAGGTCGCGAGGATCGTCGCACCGATGCCGCCGACCCCGGCGTAGAGCACGGTGTTGGCGAGCCAGCGCGGGTAGACCGAGTTCTGGTAGGAGAACAGCTGCTTGATGTTGTCCCAGAGGGCGAAGTCGTCCGCGAACCAGAGCCCGAAGGAGGTGAACAGACCACCGTTGGTCTTGGTCGAGTTGATGACCAGCCACACGAGCGGGAGCAGCACGTAGAGGAACATCACGACCATGATCACCGTGAGGGTGATCGAGGACTTCTGGCGCGGAGACGTCGGACGGCGGCGGCCACGACCGGCGCGGCTCTTCTTGGCAGCCGAGGCGACGGTCGTGCTGTCGGTCGCGTCGACGACTCCGGAGACGGGGGCGGGGGTGCTGGCGGTGGTCATTTCTTCCCTCCGGTCTCGAGGCGGTTGCTCACGCGCTGTGCGAGGTAGGCGACCACGACGGTGATGAGACCGACGATGATGGCGACGGCGGCCGAGTAGTTGTACTGCTGGCCGTTGAACGCGAGGTTGTAGGCGTACATGTTCGGCGTGTAGTAGGTCGTGATCTCGGTCGGCGCGAGCGCCTGCAGCACGTTCGGCTCGTTGAAGAGCTGGAAGCTGCCGATGATCGAGAAGATGACGGTGAGGAGCAGCGCCGGGCGCAGTGCCGGGAGCTTGATCGAGAAGGCTGTGCGCATCGCGCCGGCCCCGTCGATCTCGGCTGCCTCGTAGAGCTCGGTCGGGATGACCCGCAGCGCCGAGAAGAGGATCAGCATGTTGTAGCCCACGAAGGACCAGGTGACGATGTTCCCGATCGAGACGAGCACCCACGAGCCGGCGAGCAGCGCTGGCGGCTCAGCCCCGAAGAACTCGAAGACCTGGCCGATGAGGCCGAAGTCCTTGCCGTAGATGTAGCCCCACATGAGGGCCGCGACGACCGAGGGCACCGCGTAGGGCAGGAACAGCGCGATGCGGAAGCCGCCCTTGGCGCGCAGGCGGCCGGAGTCGATGGCCAGCGCCGCGAAGAGCGCGAGGCCGATCATGATCGGCACCTGGACCGCGAGGAACAGCAGCACGCGGCCGAGGCCCGTGCGCAGCAGCGGGTCGGCGATGGCCTGCGTGTAGTTGCTCAGCCCCGTGAAGAAGGAGCCGCCGATGAGCCTGTCCTGGAAGAACGACAGGTACATCGCGTAGACCAGCGGCGCGACGATCGCGAAGAAGAAGACGGCGAGGAACGGTGCGACAAAAGCCGCGCCGGCCCAGTCCTGCCGCTTGTACCTGGTGCGACGTCGAGGTCGGGGGGTCGGTGCCGGGTCTGCGTGACCGGGGACCGCGTGCTGCGTAGCGGACGTCATCGTCTCTCGTCTTTCGGTTGCTCGTGCGGCGGCGGTGCTGCGGACCCCCCGAGGAGGGCTTCGGCACCCTCGCCGTGTTAGCGCAAACATTTTCTGGTCCGCACAGCATCACAGCCGGAGTCGGGTTTGGTCAACTGCGGAAGTGTTGCGAACCGGTAACGGCAAGATCTCAACGATCGGCCGCGGGCGGTACGTCGGATTCGCCGGGGACTTCGCTATGGTTGCGCTAACAGCCGACGGAGGCCTACTCTCCGAACTGTCCTCGGTTCACCACTCGTGGACCGTGCACGCAGAAGGGGAAGACGATGGCGTCCGAGGATCGAGCGACGGCTCTGGCCGCAGTGCGAGACCACGACCGGGACAGGGCTGACGAGACCGACAGCCGCCCGGCCGGTCGGCGCCGCGCACCCTCCATGGCCGACGTCGCGAAGATCGCCGGCGTCTCGGCGCAGACCGTCTCCCGCGTGGCCAACGGCCGCGCCAACGTCGACCGTGCGACCCGCGACAAGGTCCTCGACGCGATGCAGGTCGTCGGCTACCAGCCCAACGGTGCCGCTCGCGCGCTCGCCACGGGCCGCTTCGGCGCCTTCGGCGTCATCTCCTTCTCGATCTCGAGGATCGGCGACGCCCGCACGATCGAGGCCATCGCCAACGCGAGCCGCTCTGCGGGCTACTCGATCAACCTCATGGTCGTCGAGCGCCCGACCCTCGGCGGGGTCAGCGCGGCCATCGCGAACCTCGCCGGGCAGAACGTCGACGGGGTCGTCATCATCCAGGCGGAGATCCTCGACGTCCCGTCGCTGGTCATCGGCCCGACGCTGCCCGTCGTCATCACCGACACCTACCCCTCGCCGCACCCGGACTACCCGATCGTCGACACCGACCAGGAGGGCGGCGTGCGCCGGGCCGTCGAGCACCTGCTCGCGATGGGTCACGAGACGGTGTGGCACGTCTCCGGTCCGACCACGTCGAGCGCCGCGCAAGAGCGCACCGAGGCCTGGGGCCAGGTGCTGCAGCGTGCGGGCGCACCCGTGCCGCCGGTCCACCAGGGCGACTGGACGGCCGGCTCGGGCTACAGGATCGGCGCGCTGCTCGCCGAGGTCCCGCGCGAGGAGCTCACGGCAGTGTTCTGCGCCAACGACCAGATGGCCATCGGCCTGATGCGCGCCTTCCACGAGCGCGGGGTGCGGATCCCGCAGGACGTGTCGGTCGTCGGCTTCGACGACATCGACGAGGCCGAGTACGTGTGGCCCCCGCTCACCACGGTGCGTCAGCGCTTCGACGAGGTCGGCGAGCTGTGCGTGCAGACGATGCTCGAGCAGATCGAGCAGCAGGGACGCGGCGCGAAGACGCTGCGCCTGGTGCCTGTCGAGCTCATCGTCCGCGACAGCTCGGGGCCCGCGCCGCGCCGGTAGGCCCGGCGCGAGGGTCGCGGCTGTGCGCGGGCTCGAGTCGTGCGGGGCTCTGCCGTAGACGGGTCGGTGCCGGTCTCAGCTGGCCGGAGTCTCCGGCGACGCTGCAGGGCGGCTGTCGGTCTCCGGCGACCCCGTGGTGCGACCGTCGGCGAACCGGGCTCTGGCCCTGTCGTGTCGAGAGGTCACCGGGACCGAGGACGTCGCGGCGGGCAGACCCATGGACGGGGTCGAGATGTAGATGCTCTCGGCGCGGTCGACGAGGAAGGTCTCGTGCCAGACCCCGACCGCCCGGGGTGCGGACCGCGCGCGCTTGTTGAAGCGGGCCCAGGCCGGACGGTGCTGCTGCTCGGCTGACGACGCGTAGTCGTAGAGCTTGTCGATCGAGGACCAGTACTGCACGAGGTAGGGACCGGAGGCGCCCAGCAGCATGTGCGACCCGAGCATCCCCGACTCCGGGTCGGTGCTCAGCTCGCGCAGCATCCTGGGCATGTCCGCGAACAGCGGCATCCACAGGTCTGGTCGCCACCACTGGTTGATGGTCATGCCGATGTGGAAGACGACGAGCTCGCCCTCGTGGCGGTGGGTGATTCGGCCGACGGTGACCCGTGACATACGCTTCTCCTGACCAGATAGTGACGCTCTCTAGATTGGAGAGTATCACTATCCAGAAAGGATGGGCCATGAGGATGTCCGAGCTGGCTGCCGCGTCGGAGGTCCCGGTCGCGACCATCAAGTACTACCTGCGCGAGAGGCTGCTGCCCGAGGGGCGGCGTACCTCCGCGACCCAGGCTGTGTATACCGACGACCACCTCGCCCGGCTCGGCGTCATCCGCGCGCTCCTCGCCGCCGGCGTGAGCATCGCCCGGGCCCGGGACGTGATCGCGGCCCTCGACTCGCCGCCCTCGGGCCCCTACGACTTGCTGGGCGTGGCGCACTCGGCCGTCGCCCCCGAAGGGCGCCCGGTCGGGGACCCGACGCAGGCTCGCAGGCTCTACGAGAGGCTGGGAGGGGCGGCCGACGAGTGCGAGCCCGGTCTGCTCGCGGGGCTCGCGCAGTCGCTCGACACCCTCAAGCAGGCGGGTTTCACCGTGCCCCCAGAGGTCCTCGAGACCTACGTCACCGCGGCCCGTCGCATCGCGGAGGCCGAGATCGACGGCATCCCGACAGGCTCGCCCGAGAGTGCCGTGGAGTACGTCGTGCTCGGGACCGTGCTCACGGAGCCGCTGATCCTCGCGCTGCGGCGAGCGGCCCAGCAGGTGGTCTCGGCGGAACGGTTCACGGGGGACGACGCTGGCCGGTCGGGCGCAGAGGCCTGAGACTCTGTCGTCCGCCAGGCTGGCCGTGAGCAGCACCGCCAGAGAGCAGGAGCAGTCGCGCGGAGCACGGCGCTGGGCCGACGCGGAGCACGGCGCACCGCGCGGCCTAGGCTAGATCCATGCTGACCTTCGTCCCGGTGCCCGTCGACGCCGAACCCGCTGCGACGCTGCTCGGTGAGTACTTCACCTCGAGGGAGCTCGGGTTCACCGGCGGCACCTACCAGGTCTTCACCCCCGACCCTGCGAGGTTCACGCCACCCGCGGGGACGTTCCTGGTCGGGCTGGACGAGGACGGCACGGCTGTCGGCTGCGGCGGGGTCCGCCGGATCGACGACGCCCCGGACGGAGCGGTGCGCTTCGAGGTCAAGCATCTGTGGTTGCGCCCCTCGACCCGTGGCAAGGGCTACGGCCGCGCGCTGCTCACCGCCCTCGAAGAAGCCGCTGCTGCGCTCGGTGCCTCGCGCACGGTGCTCGACACCAACGCCTCGCTCGCTGCCGCCGCGGGGCTGTACAGGTCGAGCGGGTACGCGGACGTCCCCGCCTACAACGACAACCCCAACGCGACGCACTGGTACGCCAAAGACCTCTGACAGCGACGAGGGCCGAGCAGTCGTCTGCCCGGCCCTCGTCGTCGTGCTGTCGAGCACAGCGGTACTGATCGCGTCAGACCCGCTCGCGTCAGACCCTGTCGCGCCGAGCAGGTCGGCGGGCGGCCAGGACGGTCGCCCCGGCGAGCACGAGGACCATCGCTGCCAGGACGGCGCCACGGCCGTCCAGCCCGGTCGACGCGAGCGGCCCGGTCGCGGCAGACCCGCCGCCCACGCGACCCGGTGCGCCGGCTGCTGCGACGATCTCGATCTCCTGCCACCCGATGATCGCGCCGGTCGAGTCCAGGACCACGAGGCGGTGGAGGCCGACAGGGACGTCGGCCGGGATCGTCACGCGGACGGTCCCGTCGGCGGCCACGACGGGCGAGCCGAGCAGGCGTGGCTCGGAGTGCAGCCACACGTAGACGGTCTGGCCCGCGTACCGGGGGTCGACCGTGATCGTCACCGCCTGACCCGGGACAGCGGTCGTCGGTGCGGCGATGCTGCCACGGGTCGCGTCGGTGAGGAGCGCGGTGTCGACATGGGTAGTCGCGGGAGCCGGTGACCCGGGCGTGCCCGGGGTGCCGGGCGCAGGCTCGCCGGGGACCGGCTGACCCGGCTCGCCCGGGGTGGGCTCGCCAGGTTCCCCGGGCTCGGTCGGGCTCTTCGCGCACGGGAAGGTCCCGGTGCGCAGCGAGTACCCGTCGGTGTCGTTGTCGTCTGCATAGAAGGTCGCGCGCGAGCCGTCGACGCAGGTGGCGGCGTCGGCGATCGCGAAGCCCTCGTTGGCGAGACCGGTGTCGGCCGCGGCGGGAGCCTCGTACACCGTGGTCGCCGTGAAGGCACCGGCGTCGTCGATCTCGAAGAGTGCTGTCCGCCCGGAGCAGGCCTCGTCGCACGCCACCCAGAGGGCGTCGAGGTCGGCGTCGAACTGCACGTCGGCCACGAGGTCGAAGGGGGTTTCCATCGCGGCGACCCGGACGAAGCTGCCGTCGTCGATGAGCGCGTAGGCGTAGACGCCCGCCGTGCCCTCGACTCCGACGACGAAGAGCCCGTCACCGTGGCCGGGGTAGCTCGCCGGGGTGTAGGCCACCCCCGTGCGCTGGTCGACGAAGCCCTGCGCGGTGAGGAAGGTGTCCGGCACCCAGGTGATGCCCTCGAGGCCGGCGTTGGCGCCGAGGCCCGGGAAGTCGGCAGCGAGGTTCCACTCGTCGGTGGCCACCAGGGTCGTCGCGTCGCCCGTGACGTCGTAGCGCAGGACCGAGGGCCGGCTCACCGACGACTGGTCGTTGTTGCGCTCGGTCGAGACGTAGACGCCTCCGCCTGAGGAGTCTGCGGCGACCGTGACACCCTCGGCGTCGACTGCTCCGCCGCCGTCGGGGTAGCGGAGCGTCTTGCCCGCCGACCAGCCGGCTGCTGTCGTCGGGGCCCATCCGCCGTTCCCGTCGGCGACGATCTTGTAGAGCAGGCCGTCGCCGTTCTGCACGGCCCACAGGGTGCCGGGAGCGGCTGAGCCCGAGGGCTCGTAGTCCAGCCCGCTGAGGTCACCCGAGAAGGTGTCGACAGCGTCGAGCGGGACCTCGTCGGGTCCACCCGGCCACGGCTGCGGGGTGAGCACGCCCTCGCAGGCGTTCGCGGTGCCGCGGGTCGCAGCGAGCGTCGTGGTGATGTCACCGGTGCCGTCGGGGCAACGACCGTAGGAGGCGCCCGGCTCAGCGGTCCACGTGTGCTCGTCGACGACGGTTCCGGCGCTCGAGCGCAGCTGGAGGGTGCCTGCGCTGGCGAGCGGCAGGTCGAGAGCGAGGAAGCCGGCGGGTGCCAGGGACGTGCCGGCCGAGACCGTCACCGTGCCGGTCGTGCCGGTGCCGTCGGTCGCCGTGAGCGTGTACCCGTCGAGGGGCACGGCAGACGCACCGATGCTCGTGAGCTCGACCCAGTCGCCCGAGGTCGAGACCTCGTTGATCCGCACAGGCGAGGAGCAGTCGTTCGGGGCGCCCTTGGTCGAGACCGTCGTGGTCGTCATGTCACCGGTGCCGTCCGGGCAGCGCCCGTAGGTGACGAGCGAGTGCACGGTCCAGGAGTGGTCGGCGACCAGGGTGCCGGTCGTGTCGTAGAGCCTGACCGAGTCCGCGTTGCCGAGGCCGAAGTCGAAGCCGACAGGGTTGGAGCCGGACACCTGGTCGATCACGAAGAACCCACCGGGCTCGACGACCGAGCCCGCGGGCAGCGTGTACGGCGTCCGCGCGTCGTCGTCGTCGCGGAAGGTGAAGCCCGAGACGTCGACGGGCCCGGAGCCTGTCGTGGTGAGCTCGACCCAGTCGGTGTCGTCACCGTTCGACTCGACCTCGTTGACCACGAGGTCGGCGGTCGCGCCGGGAGTGGCGCAGTCGTTGGCAGCGCCCTTGGTCGGGCTCGCGGTGGTGGCGAACGGCCCCGTGCCGTCGGGGCAGCGTCCGAGGGTGGTCGGGCTGTGCTCGGTCCACGCGTGCTCGTCGACCACCGTCGTGCCGTCGGTGTCGTGCAGGCGGACGAGGTCCTCGCCCCCGAGGCCGAAGCCGAAGGCTGCCTCGTCGAGGACGAGATATCCGTCGGCGGCGATGATCGTCCCGGAGGGGATCGTGTACGACGGGGTGCCCTTGCTGTCGGAGAGCACGAGACCCGAGGCGTCGACCGGGACCGTCGAGGTGTTCTTCAGCTCGACCCAGTCGCCCGGGTCGCCGTCCTTCGACTCGATCTCGTTGATGACGACGCCGGTCAGGGCGGCAGGTATCGCGGGCGGCTCGGTGGCCGCCAGGGCGGGGGAGGCGGCGAGGGTGACGAGGCTGCTGGCGGCGAGGGTGCCGGCGATCAGCATCGCCCCAGGCCGGAGGGAGGGCGCGCGCATGCGTATCCGTTCGTCGAGGCAGAGGTGCGGCCACTGTCCCGGAGCCAGGCGTTGGTGGGGTGAACGGGAGGTGGCGTGGTGGGCGCTGCCTGCTGAACTATGGGCTGACGGCGGACGGCCCGCCCCCAGAGCGGGACGGGCCGTGCGGTGCATGGCGTGCTGTCTCAGCCGACGTCGCCGGGCCGGTGCGCCCGGACCTCAGGCGTGCTGGAGCGTGGGCTCCTCGGGTGCGCGCGGGAACAGCCGCGAGAGGACGTCCGAGAGGGTGATGACCCCGAGGATCGTCTCTTCGTCGGTGACGATCGCGAGGTGGTTGCGGGTCTCGCGCATGGTCGCCAGCGCGCTGTACACGGGCGTGTCGGGCGCGAAGGACGGGACCTCGCGGACGAGGTGCGTGATCGGCCTGTCGTCCGGCTCGCCGAGGGTGTCGCGGACGTGCACCACACCCGTGATCGACTCGATGTCGCCCACGAGGATGCGCAGGTGACCCGACTCGCGCGTGGCGTCCTGCACGGCCGAGACCGTGGCTCCGCCCGGGACTGTCGTCGGGCGGCCGTCACCCCGCACGAGGTCGCGCACCGTGAGCGTCTGGAGGTCCAGGGCTCCGGCCAGCTGTCCGACGTAGGACGCGTCGAGGGCCCCGACGTTCGCGGAGTGCTCGACCAGGTGGCGCAGGTCGTCAGGGTTCTGACCGTTGGTGACCTGCGCGGCCGGCTCGACGCCGACCTTGACCAGGCACCAGTTCGCCATCGAGTTGAGGGCGATGAGCAGCGGCCGGGTGAACCACATGAAGACGCGCATGGGGATCGCGAGCATCGTCGCGGAGGTCTCCGGGTGCGCGATGGCCCACGACTTCGGTGCCATCTCGCCGACCACCAGGTGCAGGAAGGTCACGATGACCAGCGCCAGGACGAAGCCGGCGACGTCGGCCAGCCACAGCGGCGACCCCCACGTCTCGAAGAGCGGGGTGAGCCAGTGGTGCACGGCGGGCTTGGTGACGGCACCCAGGGCGAGGGCGCACGCGGTGATGCCGAGCTGGGAACCGGCGAGCAGGACCGTGAGCTCGGTCGAGCTGCGCAGCGCCGCCCGTGCCGAGCGGCTGGTCGGTGCCGCGTCTTCGAGCCTGTGCCGCTTGGCGGCGAGGAGCGCGAACTCCACAGCGACGAAGAAGGCGCTCAGGGCGATGAGCACAGCGGTGATGACGAGGATGGTCCACGGGTTGCTCATCGTGCGTCCTCTCCGTCGTCGACGGTCGTGGCGTGGTCGGTGACCAGGCCAGGGTCGGGGTCGGGGTCAGGGGGGTCGGCGGGCATGAGGACACGCACCAGGGCTGGCACGTGCCGCTCCACGTCGAGGACCTCGACGGACATCCACACCACCTCGGGCTCCTCCGCGGACGCGAGGTCTGCGGGGTCGAGGGGCAGCTGGACCAGCACGCGGGTACCGACCGTGGGCAGCGAGCCGTGCTCGGCGATCACGAGTCCGGCGATCGTCTCGTAGTCCCCGCGCGGGACGTCGTGCTCGAGCGCACGCTCGACCTCGTCGATGTGCACGTCGCCGGCCATGACCCAGGTGCCGTCGTCGTCGCGCGGGGCGATCGTCGGGGTGGCGGGGTCGTGCTCGTCGGTGATCTCCCCGACGAGCTCTTCGGCCAGGTCTTCGGCGGTGAGCACACCGGCGAAGCCGCCGTACTCGTCGATGACGCAGGCCAGCTGGTTGTGGGTCGACGTGAGGTGGTTGAGGGCGTCGGGCAGGGTCATCGTGGTGGGGATCATCACGGCTGGACGCATGAAGGTCGTCACCGTGGTGTCACCGCTCCACCGCGCCCGCAGCACGTCGTCGAGGTGGACGACGCCGAGGACCTGGTCGTCCTCGGACAGCACGGGGTAGCGCGAGTGGCCGCGGGACATGGTCTCGCGCACGTGATCGAGGGTGTCGTCGTCGTGCAGCACGTCGACCCGCGACCGCGGGATCATCGCGTGCTCGGCGTCCTGCTCGGGGAAGTCGAGGATCCGGTCGAGCAGGACCGAGAGCTCGGCGGGCAGGTCGCCGCTGAGGCGCGAGTCGGCCACGATGTGCTCGAGGTCCCGGGCCGTCGCCGAGTGCTCGACGTCGTGCACGGGCTCGATCTTCAGGGCACGCAGCAGCAGGTTCGACGCCTGGTCGAAGATCGTGATGAGCCAGCCGAAGACCTTGAGGTAGACGGTCGTGGACGTCGCCAGCCAGAGGGCGACAGGTTCGGGGCGCGCGATCGCGAGGTTCTTGGGGAACAGCTCGCCGAAGAGCATCTGCACGAAGGTCGAGAAGACCAGCGCGAGGACGGTCCCGACGGCGATGCCGACGCCCGTCGGCACACCGACGCCGCCGAGGGCCTCACCGAGGGCCTGTCCGACGAGGGGCTCGGCGACGTAGCCGACGAGCAGGGTGGTCACGGTGATGCCCAGCTGGGCACCGGACAGCATGAAGGAGGTCCGCCGGGTGACGGCCAGGGCGCGCTTGGCGCCGGCGTCCCCGGCAGCGGCGCGGGCGTTCAACCTGGACCGGTCGACCGCCATGTAGGCGAACTCTTGGGCGACGAAGTAGCCGGTCGCTGCTGTGATCAGCACGATGACCGCTACTCCGAGCAGGAGGGTCAGGATCCACACGGGCACTCACATCCCCTCGTGATGTCGTTCTGCACGAGGGGATGTCTACTGTCTGCGTCCATCATCTCTTCCGGGGGAGGGGGTAGGTAGCCAGCACAACGGCCGGCCCCGCGGGAAGGTTCCCGTGCGAGAGATCATGCCTTGTCGCGCGCCTCCGAGCAGCGGCGCGCCGCGGTCCGGGCCCCGGCGGGCACGATCGCCTGCCGGGGCGTCCCCGCGCCTGTCGCTGCCGTCCGGCTACTTCGCCAGGGTGAGGAGCATCTCGACGGTGCCTGTGTCCTCGACCTTGACGAAGCCGAGGTCAGGAGCGTCGACGCCGAAGTCCGAGAACGTCACAGGGATGCTGCCCGAGACCTCGACCCCCGTCGCGGTCGTCTGGGCGTCGAGGGCGACCACGACGGGTGCGCTGACGCCGGCGACTGTGAGCTCGCCCTTCGCCTGGACCGAGGTGGTGCCCTCGGTGACACCCGAGACGTCGACGGGTTCGGTGAGGGTGAAGGTCGCCGTGGGGAACTCCGAGGTCTTGAGGATGTCGAGGAACTGGCCGTCACGGTTGCTGTTGTCCGTCGTGATGGTGGTCATCGAGACGGTGACGTCGGCCGCGCTGAGGGAGGTCCCGTCGATCGTCACGGTGCCCTCGACGTCGGAGGTCCGGCCCACGACGGTGACGTCCTGGCCGTTGAGCACCTCGGCGACCCTGTACCCGGCCTGCGACCCGTCGGACACCGTCCAGGTCCCGGCGAGGTCCTGCTCGGTCAGGCCGGGGCTCGCACCGTCGGTCGTGGCGGTCGGCGTCGAGAGGGCCAGTGCGTCCGGCGCCTTGTCGTTCTCGATCTTGGCGTAGAGGGCGCTGCCTCCGACGGCGATCCCGGCGAGGGCGAGCAGGGCGACGACCGCGATGACGAGCTTGTGCTTCATGGTGGTTCCTGTCCTGAGGGTGCGTGGACGGTCCCCGCCGTCGGCTGGGGACACGTGGTGGTCTGGGTGCGGTCAGTAGCCGCTGGACGCGGTGGCCGACGGGGCCGGCGAGGTGATCTCTGCGCCCTCGGGAGCGACGGCGAACCACGCGCCGTCCACGCCCTGGCCTGCGGTGTCGCCCGCGGCGGTGTCCCCGGCGAAGGTGTACACAGGGCGACCGTCGATCGTGACCTGGGCCTCGCCGTCGGCACCCGTGATGGTCGCGACCTCCCCGGTGACCCCGTCGACCACGGGGGCCGAGCCTGCCGGGTGCACAGGGGGCCAGGCCGTCAGGCAGTCGCCGGTGCACGCGCTCTCTCCGGACCCGGGTGTGTCTGCGGTGAAGTAGTAGACGGTCATCCCGGAACCGTCGACGACGACCTGCCCGAGATCCGTCGAGGCCGTCGAGAGGTCTGCGGTCGCTGTCGCAGCGGGGGCGGGCTGCGTGGTGGCCGCAGGGGCGGCGGTGTCCTCGCTCGTGGTCGAGCAGGCTGCTGCGGAGAGCACGAGCGCCAGCCCGAGCGCGGCGGGGACAGTGTGAGATCGCTTCATGGGAGTGCTCCTTCGAGGTGGGGGACCCGGCGGCCGGGTGGTCCGGGGCCGTCGAGAAGGTCTGTCGCCAGGAGAGACGGGGCAGGGGACGAGAAGGTTCACCGGGCTCTCTCGACGGTCCGCCGGGATGTCCGGCGCCCCGGCCCAGACGGGTGCGGGTCGGCGGTGAACTTCTGGAGGGCCTGTCCCGTCTCTAGGACAGAGGACACTGTGGACAGACGATCGGCGAGGAGCCCAGATGGACACGCGCAGGACGGCGGCACCCCAGCTCGGGTTCCTCCACGGCACGTGGGGCGGCTGATGGGCGCCGAGACCGACGCCCTGCTCCGGCGGATCCACGACGAGTACGCCGACATGCTCTGGCGGTACGTCGTCCGGATCCCCTACGACAGCGAGCTCGCCCGAGACGTCGTGCAGGAGGCGCTGCTGCGTGCGTGGAAGGACGGTGCGATCCTCGAGAGGCCCGATCCTGTGGTGCGGGCGTGGCTCGTCAAGGTGGCCCGCAACCTGGCCCTGGACGACCTGCGCAGCGCGCGCACCCGCCGTGAGCGCGCGACCGAGGTGCTCCCCGAGGGGCACCAGGAGGACGAGACCCGCCGTTCGCTGGACGCCTGGTTGGTCACCGACGCGCTGGCCACGCTCTCCCAGGAGCACCGCGAGGTGGTCGTGGGGGCCTACTACGGCGGCAAGACCGTCGCCACGCTGGCCGAGGAGCTGGGCATCGCGGCCGGGACCGTGAAGTCACGCATGCACTACGGGATCCGCGCGCTCAGGCTCGCGCTGCAAGAGAGAGGCGTCACCGCATGACCCACCAGACCGACCCCTACGCGGACTGGGACGGCGCGTACGTCCTCGGTGCATTGAGCCCTGACGACCGTCGGGAGTACGAGCAGCACCTCAAGACGTGCGAGCTGTGCAGCCGGGCTGTCGGAGAGCTCGCCGGGATCCCCGGTGTGCTCGGGCTCGTCGAGCCCCTCGACGCCCTCGCGGTCACGGGTCCAGCAGCCCAGCCCTCAGGCGAGGTCGACGGTGCGCCCGCCCCGCCGGTCTCCCTGCTCGCCCGGAGGGCCCGCGCCGCCCGGACCCGTCGGCGGGTGCTCCTCGTCGCGGCCGCGTCCGCTCTCGTGCTCGGCGGCTTCGCGACGGGGACCCTCGTGTCCCAGGTCTCCGGGCAGGACCAGACCCCGGCGGTCCAGGCGCTCGCGGACGAGGTCCAGCTGCAGCCCGTCGACGGCAGCGGTGTCCAGGCGACCCTGGCGCTGCAGCCTGCCGCATGGGGCACGGGGCTCGAGTGGTCCTGCAGCTATCCGGAGGGTCGGCTCGTCGACGGCGTCACCTACGAGCTGACCCTGGTGTCCCAGACCGGGGAGCGCCTCACGGCGGCCACCTGGACCGGGGGCACCACGTCGACGACCACGGGCCTGAGCGCCAGCACGGCGCTGGCGCCCGAGGAGATCGCCCGCGTCGAGCTGACGACACCCACCTCAGACACCCCGTTGGCGTCGGTCACCCTGTGACGAGCGAGCACCGGGCGACGGAGACGTGCGGTGACGCCTCGGGAGACAGACCGAGGCCGACGCGCCGCGGGCGCGTCTCCTAGCCTTCCTGGACGACGGCGACCCTCGCCGCGTCGACGGTGAGCTCGCCGTCGACCTCGACCCCGCCGGTGAGCTCGGTGCCCGTCGTCTTGACGGTCACCGCAGCACCGGTGTGGTTGAGGACGAAGAGATAGCTCGTGCCGTCGGCTGCGTGCCTGCGGACGACCTCGACGCCTGCGGGGACGTCGGCCTCGCCGGTGAGCCCGGCGTCGGCGAGGGCTGCGTCGACGACAGCCGCGATGCCGGATGGGTCGAGGCGCGCGCCGACGTACCAGGCGGACCCGCCCGAGGTCCCGACGTCGGCCCGCGTGACCGCTGGCAGACCGGCGAGCGGGCCCTCGTCGAAGGTCGCGACAGCCGTCGCGCCGACCAGGTGGGTCTTCTCGGTCCAGAGGTCGGCCGAGAACGTGCTGCTGAGCGCGTCGCCGGATCCGCTGAGCCCCACGGTCTCGCCCTCCTGGAGCGTGTAGAACTCTTCGGTGCTCACCCCGAGCAGCGTGCGGAAGGCTCCGGGGTAGCCGCCGAGACGCACGTGGTCGTTGACGTCCACGATCCCTGAGAAGTACGTGACCAGCACTGTCGCACCGAGCTCGGCGGCGGCCGCGACGTTCGCAGCATCCTCGTCGGAGACGAGGTAGAGCGTCGGGACCACGACGAGGTCGTACCCGGAGAGGTCTGCGCTCGGGTGCACGACGTCGGTGGTCACCCCGCGGTTCCACAGCGCCGTGTACGTCGAGAGGACCTCGTCGGTGTAGCGCAGCTGCTGGGTCGGGTGCGAGTCGAGCTCGCTCGCCCACCAGGCCTCGTAGTCGAAGAGCAGGGCCGCGCGCGAGCGGACCCTCGAGCCGATGACAGGGGCGACCTTCTTCAGGGTCTCGCCGAGCGTGACGGTGCTGCGCCACACATCGGTGTCGCGGCCGGCGTGCGGCAGCATCGACGAGTGGAACTTCTCCGCACCGGCCTTCGACTGGCGCCACTGGAAGAACATCACGGCGTCGGCGCCGCGGGCGACGTGCGCGAGGGAGTTGCGGAGCATCTCGCCCGGGAGCTTGGGCCGGTTGCGCGGCTGCCAGTTGACCGCCGAGGTGGAGTGCTCCATGAGCATCCACGGCCGCCCGCCGGCGATCCCGCGCGAGAGGTCCGCCGAGAAGGCGAGCTCGATGTGGCGGGCCTCGTCGGAGGCGATCGTGTAGTGGTCGTTGGCGACCACGTCGACCTCCGGGCCCCAGCCGAAGTAGTCCATGCCCTTGGTGGCCGAGGACATCATGAAGTTCGTGGTGATCGGCACGTCGGGCGTGATGACCCGCAGCGCGTCACGGTGCTCGCGGTAGTAGCCGAGCAGCGCGTCGGAGCTGAACCTGTCGAAGTCGAGCTGCTGCGTCGGGTTCGCGTAGGTCGGGGCCGAGCGCGGGGGGAGGATGTCCTCGAAGGCGGAGTAGCGCTGGGACCAGAAGGCCGTGCCCCAGGCCTCGTTGAGCGCCTCGACGGTGCTGTAGCGGGCGGCGAGCCACGAGCGGAAGGCAGCGGCTGCCGCGTCGGAGTAGTCGCGCGGGACGTGGCAGCCGATCTCGTTGTCGACGTGCCAGACCGCCAGCGCGGGGTGGTCCTTGTAGCGCTCGGCGACGAGGGTCGCCAGGCGGAGCGCGTGCTCGCGGAACACCGGGTGCGTCACGGAGTACGACTGTCGTCCGCCCTGCCACAGGACAGTGCCGTCGGCCGTCTGCGGGAGGATCTCGGGGTGGCGGGCGGTGAGCCACGGCGGCGGGCTCGCGGTGGCCGTCGCGAGGGCGACCCGGATGCCCGCGGCGTGCAGGCGGTCCATCGTCTCGTCGAGCCACCCGAAGTTCTGCTCGCCCTCGGCCGGCTCGATCGTCGCCCACGCGAAGATCGCGACGCTGACGATCGTCACACCGGCCTCGACCATGAGCTCGACGTCCTCGACGCGGGTGACCTGGGGCCACTGCTCAGGGTTGTAGTCGCCGCCGTAGCCGAATCCCTCGAGACCCCTGGGCCAGCCCGGGCGGCCGCCCGGGGTGCTGTCGGGCTGCTGTGCAGGGGTCGTGGCGGCAGGGGACGGAGGACGGTTCGCGTCGGTGAGAGCCATCCGGGAAGCGTATTCCACAGCGTGGGCGGGACCAAGCCGCGCCCGAGCGGCGAGACGTCCGGCGGGAGGTGCCGGCCGCCGGACCACCGCGAGCCGTCAGCCGCGCGGCGGCGTCGAGTCGCGGAGGATGACCTCGCCGTCGACGGGCACCAGACGTGGGCTCTCGTTGTCCGGGGCGAGCGCGAGCTCGGTCACCATCGCGCCGATGTCGGCGAGAGGCAGCCGGATGGTCGTGAGCGACGGTGTGATGTCGCGGAGCGTGATGATGTCGTCGAAGCCCGCGATCGCCACGTCGGCCGGCACGTCCAGCCCGGCGGCGCGGGCCGCGGCCATGGCGCCGACGGCCATGACGTCGTTGACGGCGAACACCGCGTCCACGCTCGTCGACGGGTCGTCGCGACGCCCGACGACGCCGCGGGCGATGAGCTGCTCCATCGCCTCGTAGCCACCGTCACGGGTGAAGGCGCAGGGGACCACGAGGTCGGGGTCGACGGGTGCGCCGAGCTCGGCGAGGCTCCCGCGGAAGCCGTCGAAGCGTTCGTGCGCGGTGAGGTGGTGCGCCGGACCGGCCAGCGCCGCGAAGCGCCTGTACCCGCGTCCGTGCAGCTGGCGGGCGAGCTCGGCTGTCGCGCTCCGGTTCTCGATGACCACGGTGTCGACGCCGAGCAGCGGCTGGCCGACGGCTGCGGCCCCGCCCCCGCGGGACCTGTACTCGACGAGGGCCTCGGCCAGCGCGGCGTTCGCCGCCTCGTCGTCGTAGCGCCCGCCCGCGACGATGATCGCCCGGGCGCGCTGACGCTGCATGAGCTCGACGAAGGCCATCTCGCGGTCCGGGTCGCGGTCCGTGCTCGCGAGCGTGACGACCAGGCCGGCGCGCTCGGCGGCGGCGGTGACCCCCGACGCGATGGTCGAGAAGTACGGGTCGGCGATGTCGTGCACGATCAGTCCGAGCGCCGTGGTCCGACCACGGGCCATCGCCTGGGCGTTGGCGTCGGGGGAGTAGCGCAGACGGGCTGCGGCGGCCAGCACGCGCTCGCGCAGCTCCGGGCGGACTGTACGGTTCGCGCTGCCGTTGATGGCGCGCGACGCCGTGGCGAGCGAGACGCCGGCCTCGCGTGCGACATCGCTCAGGGTGACGGTCATGTCCGTCATCTTAGGGACACGCAGGGCCACCCCGGAGAGGGCATTCCGCACCATCTCCTCTGTGCCCGGTCACAGGGTGGGTGAGATCTGGGTCTCTGGCGCGGTGCTCGGTGCTGCCGGAGGGCTCGCCTGCGGGTCTGTCTGCGGGGCAGGTCGAGGGTCGAGGTGGCGTCCCGGTCGGACCGTTGCGCGGCGCACTCGGGCGAGGTCGACCTCCGACGGTGCGGTGTCCGGTGTCGCCTGGCAGGCGTCGAGCCGGCAGCGCAGCTCTGGCAGGTCGAGGCCGGAGCCGATGGCCACGAGCCGGCTCGTGGCGTCGAGGGTCTCGTGCAGCACGTCGATGCGGACCTGGCGGCCCGCGGCGTGCACGACGACAGGCGCCGTCTGGCCCGGGGCGATGGCCAGGTGCACCACTCCCTTGACGCGGAACAGGCCAGTCGGTCGGTCGTCGAGGAGGTCCATGAGCGCACCGGGGTCGACAGGGGCGTCGGTGACGAGGTCGAGCGACTGAGCGCTGTGGTGCAGGTGCGGGTGTGCGCTTGGTGAGGTGCTTCCGCCGGCGCGGTGCCCGTGCACGTCCTCGTCGAGCGCGGCGTGCGCGAGCAGCTGCTCCTGCGGACCGGTGGGCTCCGGTGCCGCGTCGAGGACGAGGCGCGGGTCGAGCACGCCGTCGACCGTCGCGACGACAGGGGCGTGCGGGTTGAGCCGACGGCACAGTGCGAGGACTGGCGCGACGTCCTCGACGAGGTCGGCCTTGGTCACCACGACGAGACCGGCGCCGGCGATGTGCCGGGCGAGCGAGGGGTGAGTCGCGAGCAGGCCCTCGGTCTCGACGGCGTCGACCACCTGGACGATCCCGGCGAGGACCGTCGCGGGGTGGTCGGCGACCCTGCGGGCGAGGGCCTGCGGGTCGGCCAGGCCGCTCGCCTCGAGCAGCACGGCGTCGACCCCCGCGCCACGACGGGCCAGGCGGGTGAGCAACGGGTGCAGGTCGTCCTCGGAGTCGAGCACGCAGCAGAAGCATCCGCCGCTCGTCGCGTACACGGCTGTCGCGCTCGTCGAGACGAGCATCGGGTCGATCCCGACGTCACCGAAGTCGTTGACGACAGCCGCGATACGTAGTCCCCGGGGGTGGGTCAGCAGGTGGTTGAGCAGCGACGTCTTGCCCGCGCCGAGGTACCCGGCGAGGACCGTGACGGGCAGAGGACCGCGAGCCTGGTCGCGCACGGGCGTGGCAGACCGTGCCACTACTCGCCGCCGGGGAACCCGAGCTGGCGCCAGGCCTCGTAGATGACGATCGACGCGCTGCTCGTGAGGTTGAGGGACCGGCGGCTCGGGAGCATCGGGATCTTCACCTGGTCGGTGATCCGCGGGTGCGCGAGGACCTCGTCGGAGAGCCCCGTGGGTTCGGGGCCGAAGACCAGCAGGTCGCTCGGGCGGTACTCGACGTCGGAGTACCGGGTCGTGGCCTTGGTGGTGAAGGCGAAGACGCGGGCCTCGGGGTCGGTCGCGAGCAGCGTCTCGAGGTCCGGCTGCACGGTCAGGTGCGCGAGGTCGTGGTAGTCCAGGCCGGCACGCTTGAGCTTGGGCTCGGACAGGTCGAAGCCGAGCGGCTCGACGAGGTGCAGGGCGGCACCGGTGACGGCGGCGAGCCGGATCGCGTTCCCGGTGTTCTGGGGGATGCGGGGCTCGTGGAAGACGATGCTCGGGAGTTCACTCACCCGCCGATTCTGCCACCGCGTGGCACGGTGCGGAGCGCTGGGCTCCGGGGAGAGCCGGCCCCGGTTGCGTGTGGTGCCCCTCAGCCGCGGCCTACGCTCCCGCCGCGCAGGGCCTCGGAGACCATCCGGAGGCTGGCCCGCGCGACAGCCAGCCGCTCCTCGACGTCGGCATCCTCGGGACGGGCCGTGACCTTGATCCCGACAGCCTCGAGCGTGGCACCTCGAGCCGCCTGGAGAGTCTCCAGGATCTCTGCAGCACCGAGGAGCGATCCCGCTGACGCTTCCAGGGCGGGGTCGGAGCCACGAGGGGCGATGTGCTGGTCGCCCCAGGCCGGGCCCCACGGGGTGTCCGAGGCTGCGGCGCCCGAGAAGACGACCGCCCGGAGCAGCCCCGCCTCGGCCGCAGCCCGCACGTGCTCGACCGGGGTGCGGGCCGAGCGTCCCTCGATCGCCGAACGACCCCAGTTGATGCTCACTCCGAGCCTCGACCCGGAGCCCGGGACGTCGTCGACGATCGCTTGCAGCACCGCGATCTCCTCGTGCAGCGGCCAGAAGCCCTTGGCGGGCGGCTGCCCCTCGACGAGTGCGTCGCAGTGCTCGACGAGCAGGTGCGCCCCACCGAGGTCCCACGCGAGCACCTCGTCGAGCGACTCGCGGAAGGCCGTGAGAGTCCCCAGACCAGGCCCGGGGGCGCTGTGCAGCTCGACTGCGGCCAGTCGAGGACGGCCTGCGTCGTCGGCGAGCCGGCGTGCCAGGTCCCGCAGGACGGCCAGGTCGTCGAGGGCGGCCCGGCGCTGCACGAGGTCAGCCGACGACAGGCCGTAGCCGGGGTCAGAGGCGAGTCGCTGCATCGTCCGCGGGACAGCCGTCACGACGAGGTCGACGTGCTCGGGCAGGTGCGCCCGGGCCCAGCGTGCCGTCTCGGCGGCCGTCCCGGGAGCAGGCAACGGCATCTCGAGGGCCTGCACCCCGAGACCGTCCAGACCGGCGAGGAAGGTCGCCTCACCGGCGGGGTCGCCGGGCGCGAGGGCGTAGGCGCCGAGCAGCAGGCGTGGGCGTGCGGGGCCCGTGCGGACGGCGCCGGCTGCGCTTGCGGACTGTGCGGTGCTCCCGGTGCTCTCGGCGCTCCCGCGAGTCTCGGCGCTCCCGCGAGTCTCGGCGCTCCCGCGAGTCTCGGTGCTCTCGCGAGTCACGCTGCTCGTGCCGCTGCTGCTCTCGGTGCGACTGCTGGTCTGACGCGTCATCGGGTCTCCAGTGCTCGGACGGCTACTTTGCGTCCGAGTATGCCGTGACCACGGCTGTCGTCAGCCGGAACTCCACGGGCGAGCCCTCGAAGAGGATGCGCCCGGCCTCGTGCGCGGTCTCCTGGACCATCTCGACCACCTGGTCGGCGAGATCGGCCGGGGTGTGGACCATGATCTCGTCGTGGAGGAAGAACGCCAGGTGCGGACCGCCGGTGACGGTCTCGCTCAGGGCTCGCAGCCGCAGGCGCAGCAGGGCCATCCAGCACAGCGCCCACTCGGCGGCCGTGCCCTGCACCACGAAGTTCCTCGTGAAACGTCCCCACGACCGGGCCTGGGCGCGGACGGCCTCCTGCTCGGCGGCCGACCCGCCCTCGGCACCCGCCGCGGAGTGGGCTGAGCGCCACTCGGCGCTCGGCAGGGGTGAGCTGCGGCCGAGCCACGTCGAGACGATCTCGCCCTGCTCGCCGGCCCGTGCTGCGGCCTCGACGAGGGCGAGCGCCTGCGGGAAGGCCCGCGTGATGCGAGGGAGCATGCGACCGCTCTCACCCTGCGTCCCGCCGTACATCGCGCCGAGCATCCCGAACTTCGCCTGCTGACGGGTCGCGACGGCGCCCGTGGCGACCATGCCCTCGTACATGTCAGCGGCCTGCCCGGCCGTGGCCATCGCCTCGTCGCCCGACATCGCCGCGAGGATCCGCGGCTCGAGCTGCGCGGCGTCGGCCACCACGAGCACCCAGCCCGGGTCGGCGCGGACTGCGCTGCGCACCTGGTGCGGCAGCTGCAGGGCTCCGCCGCCGTCCGAGGCCCACCGCCCGGTGACCACACCGCCCGGCACGTAGACGGGCCGGAACCTGCCGCCGGCCACCCAGGTGTCGAGCCAGTGCCAGCCGTTGGCGGTCATCAGCCGCGACATCTTCTTGTACTCCAGCAGCGGGGCGATCGCCGGGTGGTCGATCTGCTGGAGCTCCCACGAGCGGGTGGAGGTCGCGGGCAGCCCGGCCAGGCGCATCGACCGCAGCAGCTCGACGGGGGAGTCTGGGTTGATCTCGCCCACCCCGAGGGCAGCGCTGACCTGCGCGGCCTTCGCCTCGAGGAGCGCCGGGCGGAAGCCGGGAGCAGGACGGGGCCCGAGGAGCTCGGAGAGCAGACGGTCGTGCTCGACGACGTCCCACGGCACCCCCGCGAAGGTCATCTCTGCTGCGACGAGCGCCCCGGCAGACTCGGCGGCGAGCAGCAGCCACAACCTGGACGACTCCGGACGGCCGTCCTCGCCGACCGCTGCCGTGAGGGCGCGCTGCTGATCGCGCAGCTCTCGCAGCGGGTCGAGCGCGACGGGCGGGGTGAGGTCGAAGAGGCCTTCGGGGGCGGCCGCCGTCCGTGCCTCGTCCCAGGCTGAGCGCGGCGCGCTCGCGTACGGGGTGCGGGCGGTCAGCGCGCTGCCCCGCAGGATCGTGCGGCACAGGCGCAGGTCCCAGCACCTGTCGACGCGCACGTCGGCGTCGAGGAGTGCGGGGTACGTCGCTGCGGTGTCGGCCCAGACCCACCGCAGACCGGCGTCCGGTGCTGTCCCTGCGGGTGAGGCGGCAGCCTCACGGGCGCGCACCAGCGCCGGGAGCTCCTCGACCTCGACGGTCTCCGTCGCGACGACAGGCAGCCCGGGCTGCGCCCTGTCGACGTCCTGCACCACGACGGTCCCGTCGGGCTGAGGGCAGACGACGACGAGCATGACACCAGTGTGCGGGCTGCCACCCACACGCGGTGACCGGTCGGGCTGTCTCGCAGCCGGCGCTGCCGAGGTCGCGGCACGGCACGGGGTTGATGGCCCCGGAGCAGCCGTCCGTCGTCTGCCCGGGGCCGGGGCAGACGACGGCTCGGAGGGCTCTGGTCGGGCTAGTCCGTGGAGCCCGGTGTGCGGTCGCCGCTCTTCCGCGTGGAGCCGGCGTCGACGTGAGTTGGGCCCCCGGTGTGTCGGGGCAGGTGCTTCGGTGTCCAGCCGCGGGACACCCGCCCGATCAGCTGGGGCGGGGTGGACTTGCGGGCCCAGGCACGGAAGGTCAGGTACATCACGACGAGCAGGACCCAGCGCAGGAGCGAAGCGAGCGTCTGGGCGGACGCGTCGTCGCAGAAGGCTGTCACCGAGCTGTCGTTGAGGGAGTGCACCACCATGACCAGCACGATGCCGCCGACCGCGCCGGGGGTCCCGCGGCGTCCGTGCAGGTGCCACAGCCGCCACGCGATCGCCACGGCGATGCCGGTCCACAGCCAGTGCAGGGGTGAGACCGTGAAGATCCGGAAGATCTGCTCCTGCACCACCATCGTGGGTGTGGTGTCGACGGTCCCCGTGCCGCAGAAGTTCGGGCCTGAGGCCGCCGCGGTCTGGTACGCGTACTGGGTGGTCTCGGTGATCGCGAAGCCGAAGCCTGAGGCGAGCCCGACCGCGATACCGGCCCGAGGGTCGTGGTACCGCCCGAGGATGAACAGGGCCAGCGGGACGATCAGCTTGGTGCCCTCCTCGACGAGGCCGACAAAGGCTGTCGCGGTCTGGATCCCCGCTCCGTCGATGATCCACGAGTTGACGTTGGCCGCGACGAGGAGCACCGCGCCGCTCGAGGCGACCACCACGGCCAGCAGCTCGACGGGACCGATGACGTCGTCGAGCGCGAGCTGGCGGTTCACGAACCTGTAGAAGGCCCAGCACACCAGCGCCATGCCGACGAGGCTCGCGACGCCCATGACGTGGATCTGGTCGCTCGACGTGTAGACAGCAGCGCCGACACCGAGGACGACGAAGGCGGCCAGCAGGCTCGCCACCCAGGACCAGCCCCAGAACCTGCCACGGAACCTGTGCCCGCGCTCGGCGGCCTGCGCGCCCTCCTGGGTGTCACCGGTCCACGCGCGTGAGTCCCAGCGCCGCTGCCGGGGTGCGTGCGACGCCGGGTCGGGGAACCACCCCGCCGCAGGTACCCCGTCCCGTGCCCGGGCGGCGGAGACGACCGCCACCATCCCTGCCACCAGGAGCACCGCCCCGACCACCGTGAGAATCATGTGAAGATTCTGTGACACCACGAGGACTGCTGCAACCCCTCGATCAGGTATCTGCCCTCGTCACGGCGGTGCGGTGCCGTGCGTCGCGCCCGGTCAAGGAGTCCGTCCTGCCGCGCAATCACCGGCCCGCGGTCGGGACACCTCGGGTAGAGCCCGCTGCCGACGACCGCTGACCACTGCCGCCCGGTCTCTGGTCGCTCCAGAGCTCCAGCACCTTCGGGAGGCAGGCCCGAGGACGGTATACCCTGACCCGATGATCACGCGCGCATGGTGGTGGCTGCCTCAGCAGCCGTGACCTGTCGTGTCCCCGAGCTGCTCGCCGCAGCCGGGTCGCCATCGTCGTGCACCTCCAGGTCTGGGTCGAGCCGCTCCCCACCTGAGGAGCCCCGAGATGACCACCCACGTCCCAGCACAGCCCGTGACCCACCCCCTGGCGCCCAGCACGAGCGCGCCCCTCCTCTCTCCGTCCGGAGCCGGGACGGTGAGGCCGGACGACGCCCCTCCCGCACCACCCCACGAGACCGGCTCTGCCGCCGCAGCCCGCGCCCGCAGCCGTGAGATCGAAGACCAGATCGCCCAAGATCCCTCGGCGTTCCGGGTCCTCACGGGGGAGCGTCCGACGGGCGCGCTGCACATCGGCCACTACTTCGGCACCGTCGCGAACCGCGCGCGCCTCCAGCAGGCAGGGGTCGAGGTGATGCTCGTGCTCGCCGACTACCAGGTCATCACCGACCGGGACGAGACGGGTGACCTGCGCGGGACGGTCCGCGAGATCCTGCTCGACTACCAGGCCGCGGGGATCGACCCCGAGCGCACCACGATCTTCACGCACTCGGCCGTCCCCGCGCTCAACCAGCTGATCCTGCCCTTCCTCAGTCTCGTGAGCGTCGCCGAGCTCGAGCGGAACCCCACGGTCAAGGACGAGGTGCGCGCCGGGGGAGGCCGCGCGATGAGCGGCCTCATGCTGACCTACCCGGTGCACCAGGCGGCTGACATCCTCTTCTGCCACGCGAACCTCGTCCCCGTCGGGCAGGACCAGCTGCCGCACCTCGAGACGACGCGCATGCTCGCGCGGCGCTTCAACCACAGGTTCAGCCCGGCCCGCCCGTACTTCACCGAGCCCGACGCGCTGCTCGCACCATCCCCGACGATCCTCGGGCACGACGGGACGAAGATGAGCAAGAGCCGCGGCAACAGCCTGCTGATCTCGGCCACCGAGGACGAGACCGCGGCCTTCGTGCGACGCTGCGTGACCGATGCCGACAGGCACGTCACCTACGACCCTGAGCGCAGGCCCGGGGTCGCGAACCTGCTGACGCTCGCCTCGCTGTGCACGGGGGAGGCGGCCGAGTCCGTGGCCGACGAGATCGGTGCCCGGGGAGCCGGAGTCCTCAAGGCTCTCGTCACCGAGGCTCTCGTGGAGTATTTCCGACCGGTCCGTGCGCGGCGGGCGGCGCTCGCGGAGAGCACGGTCGACCCGCTGTCGCTGCTCGAGCGTGGCAACGCCCGCGCCAACCAGATCGCCGACCGAACCCTCGACGACGTCCGAGAGCTCATGGGCACGGTCTACGCCTGACCGCCGGCTCAACGGTGCGTCGCGCCGGCGGCGAGTCGCGCCGCCGGCGACGAGGTCGCACGACCCTCACCCAGGTCGCACCTACGACCGCGAGGTCGTACAGACACGCCAGATCATCAGGTCTGCCATCGAACTTTGGCGTGTCCGTGCGACCTCGCCGTAGACGAGGCGACCTCGGGGCCGGCGGGGCGACCTCCGGGCAGACGAGGCGACCTCGGGTGCGACGTCGCGACCTCATACCCGAGGTCGCGACCTTGCTCACGATGCAGGAGGCTTCGGGCCTCGTGTGTCGGGTCTCAGGCCTCCGCCGGTCCGCTCACCGTGCACACCGGAGCGCCCCCGGCAGCCCCCTGCGCGATCTCCTTCGCGACGGCCGGGACCAGCATCCGCCACGCCCAGCCGGACGCCTCGGCGACCGACGGGCGGGGTTCCATCTCGAGCCAGGCCGTGAGCACGCCGACGAGAGACCCGGTGATGCCCGCCGCGACGATCTCGAGAGGCATCTCCGTCTCGGGGTGGTCGCTGTGCTCGCTCACGCCCTGGATGACCACGGTGTTGATGCGGGCCCGCAACCGGGCAGCCGCGATGCTCGAGCCGCCCTCGCCGAGCGCGCGCCTGTACAGCGCCGCGTTCTCGTCGAGGTGCTCGACGTACCGGGTGAGCAGCAGGGGCGGTGCGTCGGTCAGCTCGAGGGTGCCGGCCTCGGACAGGTCGGCGCCCGCCTGGCGTGCCCGGGTGTCGAGGGCGTCGGCGAGCAGCGTCTCCTTGTCGGCGTAGTGCTGGTAGAAGGTGCTGCGGTTGATCGTGGCCCTGTCGGCGATGTCCGCGACGGCGATCTCGTCCAGGTCGCGCTCGCGGGCGAGCGAGAGCAGCGCGTCCTGGAGCAGCGCTCGGGTGCGGGCGATCCGGGGGTCCATGCCCTCATTCTGTCAGCCTGGAGCGATCTGCGAAACCGGAAAGCCAACACGTGTTGCGTACACGACGATCGTTGCTTACGGTGGCAACGTCGTTCAACGAGGTGCGACGCAGCGGCACGCCCGCAGACCGTTCTCCACCCCCGGGACCCCTCCCGGACGACCAAGGGATCACCATGGCCTCCTTCCTGTACAGGGTCGGGCACTTCTCGTTCACCAGACGGTGGACAGTGCTCATCGCCTGGCTCCTCGTGCTCGCCGCCGCAGGCGCCGGAGCCGTCGCCTCGGGCATGAAGATGACCGAAGAGCTCACCATCCCGGGCGTCGAGTCCGCGACGGCGCAGACCATCCTCGAAGAGCGCTTCGGCGACGCCGCCTCGGGTGTCGGTGCTGGTACCGGTGGTCAGGCTGCCGCAGGCGCCGAGGCCGAGAAGCCCGCGTCGTCCAAGTTCGTCGTCCAGGCGCCCGAGGGGACCAACCTCATCGAGGACGGCAGCCTCGAGACCGTCCTCGGCGCTCTCGCGCCCATCTCCGAGGAGAGCCAGGTCGAGTCGGTCTCCGACCCCATGACCACGGGCACGATCGCCCCCGACGGCGGGGCCGTCTACGTCGACATCCAGTTCACGGTCCCCGCGGACGACGTGAGCGACGCGACCCTCGACACCATCGCCTCGGCCGAGAGCACGCTCAGCGACGACGGCTTCACGGTCGCCGTCGCGGGTGGCCCGTTCACCGAGCCGCTCGAGCTCCTCGGTCCGACCGAGCTCGTCGGCGTGGTCGTCGCGCTGCTCGTCCTGCTCGTCACCTTCGGCTCGCTGCTCGCCGCAGGGATGCCCATCCTCACCGCGCTGCTGGGCGTGGGCATCGGCGTCGCCGGTGTCCTCTCGCTCTCAGCAGTCGTCACGATCTCGTCGGCGACGCTGACGCTCGCACTCATGCTGGGCCTGGCCGTCGGGATCGACTACGCGCTGTTCCTGCTCTCCAGGCACCGTCAGCAGCTGGCCGAGGGCATCCCCCCGGCAGAGTCCGCAGGCCGTGCGGTCGGCACCGCTGGGTCCGCGGTCGTCTTCGCAGGTCTGACCGTCGTCATCGCCCTCGCCGGACTCTCCGTCACCGGGATCCCGTTCCTCGCCACCATGGGTCTCGCAGCCGCTGCGACTGTCGCGATCGCTGTGCTCATCGCCACCACGCTGCTCCCCGCGATCATGGGCTTCGCCGGCGACAGGCTCATCCCGAAGGGCCGGGCTGCCGCTCGTGCCCAGCGCTCGACCAAGGCCGAGAACCGCTGGGGCACCTTCGTCACCACGCACCCGGTGTGGACCCTGCTGGTCGGCGTGCTGCTCCTCGGGACCGTCGCGCTCCCCGCGACCTCCATGCGTCTGGGGCTGCCCGACGCCGGCCAGGAGCAGGCCAGCTCGCACGACCGCCAGGCCTACGACCTGCTCGCCGAGGGCTTCGGCCCCGGCATCAACGGACCGCTCGTCGTGCTCCTCGACGCAGAGTCCGACCCTGACGCGCTGCCCGCCGCGATGGCCCAGATGTCGGCTGCGCTCGAGGGCGTCGCGAACGTCGCCGCCGTCGCACCGGCGATCCCCAACGGGGCCGTCGAGGGCATGGAGGCCGCCTCGGGAACCCCGCAGGCCGACGCCGCGATCATCACGGTGATCCCGACGACGGGACCGAACGCCGAGGAGACCGCGGAGGTCGTCCACGACATCCGGGACCTGCGCGGCGCCGTCGAGGAGGCCACCGGGGCCGACGTGTGGGTCACCGGCGCGGCCGCGGCCAACATCGACGTCACCGAGAAGCTCGCGGACGCTCTGCCGCTGTTCCTCGCGATCGTCGTGGGCCTCGCGATCATCCTGCTGCTGGTCGCCTTCCGCTCGCTGCTCGTCCCGGTCACCGCGGTCCTCGGCTTCCTGCTCACCGTCGCCGCAGCCTTCGGTGCGACCACGGCCGTGTACCAGTGGGGCTGGTTGGCTGACGTGTTCAGCGTCGCGACCCCGGCGCCGCTGCTGAGCTTCATGCCCGTCCTGCTCGTGGGTGTGCTCTTCGGCCTCGCGATGGACTACCAGGTGTTCCTGGTCTCCCGCATGCGGGAAGACTTCACGCACGGTGCCGGTGCCATGCAGGCCGTGCGGTCGGGCTACGCCCACGGTGCGCGGGTGGTGCTCGCCGCCGCGCTCATCATGATCGCGGTCTTCGCGAGCTTCGTCTTCTCGGGCAACACGACCATCGGCCCGATCGCCTTCGCGCTCGGCTTCGGCATCGCGGTCGACGCCCTCGTCGTGCGCATGACGATGATCCCGGCCGTCATGGCGCTCCTCGGCAAGTCCGCCTGGTGGCTGCCGCGCTGGCTCGACAAGGCTCTGCCGAACGTCGACATCGAGGGCGCGTCCCTCGAGGCCCGCACGGAGACGCACCACGAGCCGAAGCACGAGGCGCACACCGGCGCCCACGCGAAGTAGCCCGACCCGCGGCCTCACGGCTGCGGTAGGTGCCGACGGCCCCGGCCGGTCCCTCACGGGACCGGCCGGGGCCGTCGTCTGCTCTCGCTCAGTCCCGCAGCGGCCCGCCCTGGTCGGCGACGAGCCGGACCAGGCGGCTCAGCACGTCTCCGGTGCGCAGGCCGTCGTGCTCGAACTCGTTCGTCACCCACGTCTGCACAGAGCCGACGTGCGCGGCCGTCGCGAGCGAGAGCTGCGCATCGACGAACATGTCGTCGTGGTACACCGCCGCGGCGACCGGGACCTCGTTCGACGCGAGGACGTCAGGGTCGTAGAGCGTCGTCCAGGAGCTGCGCGCCGCGAGCTCTTCCGCGGCGGCCTGGAAGGGGCGCAGCCCGGAGATCTCCTCGAACATCCACGGGTAGATCATCTCGCCGCTGAAGAGCAGCGGCCGGGATGACGGGTCGAAGGCCGGGTGCTCGGCGCGCACCGTGTGCGCGGCCCAGCCTGTCGTCGCCTCTCCCGAGGCGTAGATGGACTCGTGCAGGACCGCGTAGAGCGGGCGAGACCTGTACGAGGTGAGGTCCATGACGGCCTCGAGGAAGGTGTCGCTCAGGTCGTCCGACCCACGGTCGAAGGCCTCGTCGACGAGCCAGTGCACCCGTTCGAAGCCAGGCTTCATGCCGAAGTCCATGCCGAGGGTCTGGAAGCGCCGGGT
This sequence comes from Sanguibacter sp. Leaf3, assembly GCF_001425965.1. NCBI lineage: Bacteria > Bacillati > Actinomycetota > Actinomycetes > Micrococcales > Sanguibacteraceae > Sanguibacter > Sanguibacter sp. Leaf3. The sequence continues at coordinate 918,916 of NZ_LMRH01000003.1, forward strand.
GCTCAGCACGTCGCCGTCGGGCAGACGGACGTCCCCGGCGTCGAGCCTGTCCGCGATGCGCGCGACCCTCTCGACGTCCTGCGGGAAGCGCTCGTAGTACTGGGCGTTCTTCGCGGCCGTCCGCGGGTACGTCCGCCTGTAGACCTCGTGGGTGTCCGGCCAGATGCTCGGCAGGCCGCCGGTGACGTAGCAGGCGGTCAGCGCGTGCGGTGCCCGGGACAGGTAGGTCAGAGTCAGGAACCCGCCGTAGCTCTGCCCGATCGTCGCCCATCGCCGACCGCCGTAGACGGTCTTCCGGAGGTGCTCGGCGTCGTCGACGATCGAGTCGGCACGGAAGTGCGCGAGGTACGCGGCCTGCTCGGTCGGGGTTCCGAGCGCCGCCAGCGCCGCGCCGCGCACGGCGCTCGACCGGCCCGTGCCACGTTGGTCGAGCAGCACGACCCGGTGGGTCGCGAGCATCTGCCCGACCCAGCCGTCGGCTGCGGTCGGGCGGGGTCCTTTTCCACCAGGCCCGCCCTGGAGGAAGACCACGAGCGGCAGGTCGTCGTGCCGTCGGGACGGTGCGACGAGCTCGCGCGCGAAGACCGTGAGCGTCCGGCCGTCGTGGGGCGACGCCCAGTCGAGCGGTACCTCGACCTCGTGGTCGGTCACGTGCAGGCCGGGGATCGTATAGCTGACGCTCGTCACGGGGGAGGGCTCCAGGAGGCTGGGGTGCTGTCGGTCCGGACAGCCTATGCCGTGCAGGTCGGCGTGCTCGGCCCTTCCCTCTGCTCGTACGACGACGCCCGGCGCCCGGCGGGAGAGATCCCACCAGACGCCGGGCGTCTGTCGTGCCTCAGACCGCAGAGAGGGTCTGGTCGTGCGTCGGGTCAGACGACGTCCTCGTCGACCCAGTCGAGGGTCTTCGAGACAGCCTTCTTCCAGAGGCGGTACTGGCGGTCGCGCTCGGAGCTCTCCATCGTCGACGACCAGCGCTTGTCCTCGGCCCAGTTGTCGATGACGTCCTGCTCGCCGTTCCAGAAGCCGACAGCGATCCCGGCCGCGTAGGCGGCACCGAGGGCGGTGGTCTCGGCGACCTGCGGGCGGACCACGTCGACGTCGAGGATGTCGGCCTGGAACTGCATGAGCAGCTCGTTGGCGACCATGCCGCCGTCGACCTTGAGCTCGGTGAGGTCCACGCCAGAGTCGGCGTTCATCGCGTCGAGGACCTCGCGGGTCTGGAACGCCGTGGCCTCGAGGGCCGCACGGGCGATGTGGTTCTTGTTGACGAACCGGGTGAGGCCGACGAGCGCACCGCGTGCGTCCGGGCGCCAGTACGGTGCGAAGAGGCCGGAGAACGCGGGCACGAAGTACGCGCCGCCGTTGTCCTCGACCTTGCTCGCGTAGTACTCGACGTCCTTGGCCTCTTCGAACATGCCGAGGTTGTCGCGCATCCACTGCACGAGCGAGCCTGTCACGGCGATCGAGCCCTCGAGGGCGTAGACCTGCGGGGCGTCACCGATCTTGTAGCAGACCGTGGTCAGCAGGCCGTTCTTGCTGTGCACGGGCTCGGTGCCCGTGTTGAGCAGCATGAAGTTGCCGGTGCCGTAGGTGTTCTTCGCGGTGCCCTTCTCGAAGCAGGCCTGGCCGAAGGTCGCCGCCTGCTGGTCGCCGAGGATGCCGGCGATCGGCACACCGGGGAGCAGACCGCGCTGGCGTCCGGTCCCGTAGACCTCGGAGGAGGAGCGGATCTCGGGGAGCATCGACATCGGGATGCCCATGTCCTTCGCGATGTCCTCGTTCCAGGTGAGCGAGTCGATGTTCATGAGCATGGTGCGCGAGGCGTTGGTGACGTCGGTCAGGTGCACGCCGCCGTCGGTCCCGCCGGTCATGTTCCACAGCACCCAGGTGTCGGTGTTGCCGAACATGAGGTCGCCGCGCTCGGCAGCCTCGCGGGCACCCTCGACGTTGTCGAGGATCCACTTGACCTTCGGGCCCGAGAAGTAGGTCGCGAGGGGGAGGCCGACGATCGCCTTGTACTTGTCAGCGCCCTCAGCACCGCCGAGCTCGTCGACGATCTTCTGCGTGCGGGTGTCCTGCCAGACGATCGCGTTGTAGACGGGCTTTCCGGTGGTCCGGTCCCAGACCACGGCGGTCTCGCGCTGGTTGGTGATGCCGACAGCCGCGATGTCCTCGTGCGTGAGGTTGCCGCGGGTGAGCGCCAGGCCGACGGCCTCGCGGACGTTGTTCCAGATCTGCTCCGGGTTGTGCTCGACCCAGCCGGCCCGCGGGAAGATCTGGTCGTGCTCGAGCTGCCCGGAGGAGTGGATGGTGCCGTTGTGCTTGAAGACGATGGCACGCGAGCTCGTGGTGCCCTGGTCGATGGCGAGTACGTACTGCTCGGTCATGAGGTGAGTCCTTCACTTCGGTGTGCGGGTCGAGACGGAGGGGTCGTGCGGTGTCCCGGAAGAGCGAGGGGGGAGGGTGCGGGTGGCCGCGGTCGTGCGCGGCCACCCGCAGGTGGATCGGCTCAGGCCATCGCCGTCGCGGCGAGACCGGCGAGCGCGCCACCGACGAGCGGGCCGACGACGGGCACCCAGGCGTAGGACCAGTCGCTGCCACCCTTGCCCTTGATGGGCAGGAAGGCGTGGGCGATGCGCGGACCGAGGTCACGAGCAGGGTTGATGGCGTACCCGGTCGGGCCACCGAGGCTCGCACCGATCCCGACCACCAGGAAGGCGACGGCGAGCGGACCGAGCTGGCTCGGGGTGTTGCCGAAGTTGAGGATGGTGAAGACGAGGACGAAGGTCGCGATGACCTCCGTGATGAAGTTCCAGGTGTAGGACCGGATCTCCGGGCCTGTCGAGAACACGCCGAGCTTCGTGGCCGCAGGGGCCTCGAGGTCGAAGTGGTTCTTGTAGGCGAGGAAGGCGAGGACGGCGCCGATGATCGCACCGATCATCTGAGCGGCGAAGTACAGGAGCATGTTGCCGAAGTTGACCGGCAGGCCGTCCGGGGAGAACGTGTCCTGGCCGTTGGTCATGATGCCGATCGTCACGGCGGGGTTGAGGTGGGCTCCGGACTTCCACGAGGCGTAGACACCTGTGAAGACCGCGAGGCCCCAGCCGAAGTTGATCATCAGCGTGCCGCCTGCGAACCCCTTGGTCTTGGGGAGGATGACGTTGGCGACGACACCTGCACCGAGCAGGATCAAGAGTGCGGTTCCGACGACTTCTGATGCGAAGACTTCACCAGCGGAGAAATTCATGTCGTGTCCTCATGTGTCAGGGACTGCTGCGTCCCGGGCTCCTCGGAGCGGCTCTGCGTCCGAGGTCGTGCTGTGGAGGTGTGGTGCGGCCAGGGTCGTCGCCGGCCCTGGCAGATCGGGGAGTAGTGCTGAGAGGTGCGGCGGACCGAGCAGGTCCGCCGCACCACAGGGTTGTCAGGAGGAGAGCGCGGTCATCGGGGTGACGTCCGTGGCCGCGAGGCGGGTGCGCTCGGCGGCAGCGTCGTCGAGGTCGTGCTCGGCAGCAGCCTCGGCCTCGGCTCGAGCCGTGTACGAGGCCACCTCGGCGAGGCGGGTCTCCTCGTCCCAGCCGAGCCCGGCAGCGGCGATCTGCGAGATCTCCTCGAGGGCGGCGACACCGCGGTCGGCGACCTCGTAGTTGAGGCGGGTGCGGTGCAGCATGATGTCCTCGAGGTGCAGGACGCCCTCGTGGCTGACCGCGTACGCGATCTCGGCCCGCAGGTACGCCGGGGCGTGCTGCAGAGGCTTGGCCATCTCCGGGTCGGACTCGCAGAGCTCGACGATGTCGGAGAGCAGCGAGCCGTAGCGGTGCAGCAGGTGGTCGACGAGCGCCGGGGTCCACCCGTAGGTGGCGGCGTAGCGGCGGCCCCAGTTCTGCTGGACGTCGAGGCCGACGGCGCCGAGCAGCGGCACCTCGGTCGTGATGGACGGACGGGCCTTGGCGCCCTCGCCGAGGGCGAAGTCGACGGCGTCCTCCGCCATGACGCGGTACGTCGTGAGCTTTCCGCCCGCGATGACCGTCAGGCCGGGGACGGGCGAGGCCACCGTGTGCTCGCGGGAGACCTTGGCGGACGAGGTGCCCTCCTTGGTGCCCGGCTGGAGCAGCGGGCGCAGACCGGCCCACGTGCCGATGATGTCGTCCCGGGTGAGCGGGTCGGCGAGCACGGCGTTGGCGTGCTCGAGCACGTAGTCGATGTCCGCGGCTGTCGCGACGGGGTGCTGGAGCTCCTGCTTCCACGGGGTGTCCGTGGTGCCGATGACCCAGTAGCGCGACCACGGGATGACGAAGAGCACGCTCTTCTCGGTCTGCAAGATCAGCCCGACGGTGCCCTTGATCCGCTCGCGCGGGACGACGATGTGGACGCCCTTCGAGGCGAGCACGCGCAGCCCCCCGGTCCCGCCGGCGAGAGCCTCGGTCTCCTCGGTCCACACGCCCGTCGCGTTGATGACGTTGCGGGCCTTGACCGGGAAGGTTTCACCGGTCTCGAGGTCCTTGAGCACGGCGCCGTCGACACGGCCGCTCGGGTCCTTGGTGAGCTCGACGACCTGCGTGCGGGACGCTGCGCTCGCTCCGTAGGAGGCAGCCGTGCGGATCAGGGTCGAGACCAGGCGTGCGTCGTCGACCGAGCCGTCCCAGTAGCGGACGGCCCCGACGGCGGCGTCGTGACGCAGGTCGGGGAACAGCCGCTCCATGCCCTTGCGGGAGACGTGCTTGTGGAACGGCAGCGCGCGCTTGCCCGGGATGAGGCTCGCGAGGGTGTCGTAGAGCATGATGCCCGCGCCGACGTACCCGCGCTCCCACACCCTGTGCTCGAGCGGGTAGAGGAAGGAGACGGGCTTGACGAGGTGCGGGGCCAGCTTCTTGATGAGCAGGTCGCGCTCGGTCAGGGCCTCGTGGACGAGGTTGAAGTCGAGCATCTGCAGGTAGCGCAGGCCACCGTGCACGAGCTTGCTCGAGCGGCTCGAGGTGCCTGCCGCCCAGTCCTGAGACTCGACGACGGCTGTGGTGAGCCCACGGGTCACGGCGTCGAGCGCGATGCCCGCGCCTGTGACGCCACCACCGATGACGAGGACGTCGAGAGGTTCTCCCTCGGCGCTCGCGCGGAGGGCGTCGAGCGACTGCGCTCGGCTCTGCGGGGTGAGCTTGGACGACGTTCCGGACGTGGACATGGATGACCTTTCGACTCGCACTACGGCTAGGACTAAGGTCACACTGTCAGAACGTTCGCGCAACCTGGATGCACATATGTGCACGGGCGGGTGCAAGGGTCGTCTCACGAGGGAGTTTGCGCTATGGCGGTTCGAGACAAGGACGTCTTGAGGGCTGCGTCCATGTACTACCTGCAGGACCTCACGATGGAGACCATCGCCAAGCACCTCGGCACCTCGAGGTCGACGGTCTCCAGGATGGTCAAGCACGCCCGCGAGACCGGGCTCGTCGAGATCACGCTGCGCCCGACGCACTCCAACGCGCCGAGCCTGGGGCAGAAGATCCGTGAGGTCTACGGCATCGAGGCCTACGTCGTCGCAGTTCCCGACCACAACAGCGAGGTCGAGAGGCTCGAGCAGGTGGCGCTGACGACGGCGCGCCTGATCGGCACGTGGTTCGACTCCAACATGATCCTCGCCGTGGCCTGGGGGACGACGCTCAGCGCGATCGCCCGGAACCTGCCGCGCAAGACGACCCGGGGCAGCGCCGTCGTCCAGCTCAACGGTGCTGCGAACACCCGGACCTCGGGTGTCGAGTACGCCGGAGACCTCATCGCGGAGTTCGGCAAGGCCTTCGACGCCCACGTGCACTATTTCCCAGTGCCGGCGTTCTTCGACTACGCCGAGACGAAAGAAGCCATGTGGCGCGAGCGCTCCGTGCGCAGGGTGCTCGCCCAGCAGCGGCGGGCAGACATCGCGCTGTTCTCGGTCGGCGCGCTGTCGGGCGGGCTGCCCAGCCACGTCTACACGGCCGGGTACCTCGAGGCGAGCGACGTCGCCGTGCTCGACCACGAGGGTGTCGTCGGCGACGTCTGCACGGTGTTCTTGCGCGAGGACGGGACGTACAAGGACGTCGCGCTCAACGCCCGGGCCACAGGGCCCTCGCCGAGCGAGCTGCGTCGTGTGCCGCGGAGGGTGTGCGCCGTCGCGGGGGACAACAAGGTGGTGCCGCTGCGGGCCGCGCTGCGTGCCCGGGTCGTCACGCACCTCATCGTCGACGAGGTGACGGCGACCAAGCTGCTCGAGGACGACTGACCGGGGAGGCGCAGCACCTCGCGGACGCCTGAGCGGGGGAGTGCTGGGCCTCGCCGACGCCTGAGCGGGGGAGTGCTGGGCCTCGCCGACGCCTGAGCGGGGGAGCGCTGGGTCTCGCGGACGGCTGACCGGGGAGACCGGGGTCCTCGCAACCCCCTGAGCAGGCGGAGCGCGACAAGGGTGTGGCCGGGTGACCGTCAGGTGGATAAGTATGCAGTCGATTGAGTATGGGCGTAGGTTGTCCGCGTGACTCCTGCACCCCCGACGCAGACCGCGACAGTCCGAGCTGCGCGCCCCTCCGACGTGCGGAACATCCGCGCGCTCGTCGAGCCCTACGCGCAGCGCCGGATCCTCGTCGAGAAGGAGGCTGTCGCGTACTACGAGTCGGTCCAGGAGTTCGTCGTCGCCGAGGCCGGACCGGCCGACCAGCCGCGCCTCGTCGGCTGCGGGGCGCTCCACGTCATGTGGGAGGACCTCGCTGAGATCCGCACCCTGGCCGTCGCGCCCGAGATGCACGGCAGCGGGCTCGGCCACGCTCTCGTCGACGAGCTGCTGGCCCGCGCTCGGACGCTCGGTCTGCGTCGGGTGTTCTGCCTGACCTTCGAGGTCGACTTCTTCGTCCGTCACGGCTTCCACGAGATCGAGGGCACACCGGTCGACCCTGCGGTCTACGCGGAGCTCCTGCGCTCCCACGACGACGGGATCGCCGAGTTCCTCGACCTCGCCCGCGTGAAGCCCAACACCCTGGGCAACAGCCGGATGCTCATCGAGCTGTAGGGCTGACGAAGAAAGGCCTGGGCAGAGCAGCACCGACCAGGACAGGGCAGGGCAGGAGCGGGACCGACCAGGGCTGACCGGGCCGACCAGGGCAGGGCCGATCGGGCCCCGGAGGCCGAGAGCCGCCGCCCGCTCTCCCAGCGCGACGGGTCGTGTCAGGCGGGCAGCCTGTACACCTGCGCGTCGTCGGCGTCGCGCCCGGGAGTGCGTCCGTCCGGTCCGCCTGAGAGGTCAGCGTCGCACTGCTCGACCAGACCGTCTTCGACGAGCGAGGCGAGACACCGCCCCAGCTGCGCCGCGTCAGGCCACAGGTCGTCCAGGACCGCCCGCGCGACAGGTCCGGGCGCGGCGCGCAGCGCACCCATCACGGTGCCGCGCGCCTGCCGGTCCGTGCCCTTCCACGCCTGGGTGCGCCTGCGCCCGGCGTGCTCGTCGGGCGGGTAGCCGGCCGCCCGCCAGGCGCACAGGTGGCTCACCGGGCAGCTGTCGCACGAGGGGGCGCGTGCCGTGCAGACGACAGCGCCGAGCTCCATCGACGAGGCGGCCCAGAGCGCGGCGTCGTCGTCGGAGACCGGGGCGACCCGCGCCGCCCGCGCAGACTCGGCAGCCGTCAGCGCGGGCATCGGCAGCGCATCACCGCCGAGGGTGCGGGCCAGGACCCTGCGCACGTTGGTGTCGACGACCACAGACCGTCGCCCGAAGGCGAAGGCCATGACGGCCGCAGCCGTGTAGGCACCGACCCCGGGGAGGGCGAGCAGCAGAGCCTCGTCCTCGGGCACCTCGCCGTCGTGACGCTCGACCACGGCCCTGGCGCACTCCTGCAGGCGGAGCGCGCGTCGTGGGTAGCCGAGCCGTCCCCAGGCGCGCAGGACGTCGGCCGTCGAGGCCGCCGCGAAGGCTGCGGGGGTCGGCCACCGCTCCATCCACTCCACCCAGACCGGGGCCACCCGCGCGACGGGGGTCTGCTGAGACATGACCTCGCTGACCAGGACACCCCACGGGGTCCGGTCGGCGGAACGCCACGGGAGCGGGCGCGCTGTGCGCTCGAACCAGTCGCCGAGAGTCTCCTGGAGCTCGGCGACCAGAGCCGGGGCGACGCTGTCTGGTGCGGTCATGTCCTCGGTCTCGGTCAGGTGGTGCACGGGCGATGGTGGGGGCGTGGTGGATGGTACGAGACGGCAGCGGTCGTCGTCCGGCTGGCGGTCGACCGAGGGTCAGCGCCGGCCCGGGGCGACCCGTGCTGGCCTGCGCCGGCCGGTGCCCCACGGCCACGGGCCACGGGATGCTGGGCCCCGGTGGCGTCCGGTCGCGGGTCGCGTCCCGCGTGACGAGGTCGCGCCGCATATGGTAGTTCTCAGCAGTCGTCGCCGCAGTGTCGCGTCCCCGTACGGTGGGCCGACGCCGCGTGGCGAGATCCGTGGTCGGGCTGGCAGACGAGGGTGGTTCACACGCATGGAGCACGAAGGCCCGCAGCACCCCCAGGACGGCAGCCCGCGCCCTGACGACGCCCGCTCAGGCAGGCCCGGCGGTTCGCGGCCCGGGGTCCCGCACTCCGCGCGGACCGGTGCCGGTCCCGCAGCCGGTCCTGGTGGACGAGGGCCTGGCGGGCAGGGGCCACGCACCCCCCGTCCCACGGGCAGCGGACGCCCCAGCCCGAGAGTCCTGGTCGTGCGGTGGGCGGTGGTGCTCCTCGTGCTCGCCGTCGTCGTCGCCGGGATCGCCTTCGGGATCCGAGCCATCGCCGGTGCGCTCGGCGGGGGCGGGGCCGACGACACCCCGGACCCAGCCCCGGCGACCTCCGAGGCAGCCGCCGAACCGACGTCCGACCCCGCCACCCCTGCGGAGTGCAGCGCAGAGGGTCTCACCGTCGAGCTCGCATCCGACGCCGGGGCGTACGCCCTCGGCCAGACCGCAGTCTTCACGCTGACCCTCACCAACGTCGGCGAGGCACCGTGCACGATCGACGCGGGCCGGACGGCGGCCCAGCTGGTCGTGACCTCCGGAGCCGACAGGGTCTGGTCGAGCGCCGACTGCGAGCCTGGCGACCCGAGGTTGCTGCTGCTCGACGCCGGCAGCTCCGACGTGAGCGCCATCGAGTGGGCGACGAACCGTTCTGCCCCCGAGTGCCCCACCGACCTCCCGCCGATCGGCGCAGGGACCTACCAGGCGACAGTGACCACCTCGACGACCACGACGGAGCCGCTGGTCTTCACCGTCGGCTGACGACGGTCTGGCCTCTCGGCCCGACGCGCTGCCCAGGAGCCGTATCGGCCCCGGCCCGAGCCGGTGCTGCACCCAGGGTCAGACGTACCGTTCGAGGATGCTGGACTCTGCGAGCCTGGACAGACCCTCGCGGACCGAGCGTGCGCGCTGCTCGCCGACGCCGTCGACGACCATGAGGTCTTCGACGGTGGCCGCGAGGAGCTTCTGCAGACCACCGAAGTGGCTGACGAGGCGGGCGACGATCGTGCTGGGCAGACGGGGCACCTTGGCGAGCAGGCGGTACCCGTGCGGCGCAACAGCGGCATCGAGCGCCTCGCCGCCGCCGGGCAGACCGAGCACGCGGCCGATGAGCCCGAGGTCGAGGAGCTCGGTCGAGTCGAGGACTGCGAGGCTCGCGAGCACGTCCTGGACGGAGTGGTCCTTGCGCCCGACCTCGACGTAGTCACGGATGACGAACTCCCGGTCCGACCCGAGACCGCCGATGAGCTCGTCGAGCTGCAGCGCGAGCAGACGTCCCTCGGTGCCGAGCTCGACGACGTAGCCGGCGATCTCCTCGGAGATGCGCCCGACCATCTCGAGACGCTGCACGACGGCGCAGACGTCACGGACGGTGACGAGGTCTTCGATCTCGAGCGCTGAGAGGGTGCCGCTGACCTCGTCCAGGCGAGCCTTGTAACGCTCGAGGGTCGCGAGCGCCTGGTTCGCGCGGGACAGGATCGTGTCAGGGTCCTCGAGCACGTAGCGGGAGCCGCCGACGTACAGGGCGACGATGCGCATGGACTGGCTGACGGAGATCACGGGGAAGCCGGTCTGCTTCGCGACCCGCTCGGCGGTGCGGTGGCGGGTGCCCGACTCTGTGGTCTCGATCGACGGGTCGGGCAGGAGCTGCACAGCGGCTCGCAAGATCCGGCTGGCCTCGCGGTCCATGACGATCGCACCGTCCATCTTGGCGAGCTCGCGCAGGCGGGTGGCCGAGAACTCGACGTCGAGGGCGAAGCCGCCCGAGCTCATCGTCTCGACGGTCTCGTCGAATCCGAGCACGACGAGCGCGCCGGTCCGGCCGCGGAGGATGCGTTCTAGCCCGTCCCGCAGCTCGGTCCCTGGCGCCACGGCGGCCAGGGTCTCGCGGAGAAGCTCGTCGACGTGCGCGGGGGAGTTGGCCACGGGGCGATCCTACGCGTCAGGACGCGTCTGCGGCAGGAGGCTCTGCTGGGTGCGTTGGACGGCCTCGGCGAGGTTCGCGGCGGGCAGCAGCGTCATGCCTGCGGGCGCAGGCCCGGACGTCCCCGGAGGCACGACGGCGCGGGTGAAACCGAGCCTGGCGGCCTCGCTGAGCCGGCGCGAGATCCCGGCGACCGCGCGCAGCTCGCCGGCCAGACCGACCTCCCCGATCGCGATGGTCCCGACGGGCACAGGCTTGTTCTCGAGCGCGCTGAGCGTCGCCAGGGCGATCGCGAGGTCGGCCGCGGGCTCGGTGACCCGTGCGCCGCCGATGGTCGAGACGTACACGTCGGCGTCGGTCAGCCGGGCGCCGAGGTGGCGGTGGATCACGGCGAGGATCATCGCGAGCCTGCTCGAGTCGATCCCGCTCGTGGTCCGCCGCGGGTTGGCGAGCGGGCTCGCGACCACCAGCGACTGGATCTCGAGGGCCAAGGGTCGGCGGCCCTCGAGTGTGACGGTCACGCAGGTCCCCGGGACGGCCAGGTTGATGTGCGACAAGAACAGGCCGCTCGGGTCGGCGAGACCGGTGATGCCGTCCTCGGTGAGCTCGAAGCAACCGACCTCGTCGGTCGGTCCGTACCTGTTCTTGACGGCCCGGACCATGCGCAGGCGAGAGTGGCGGTCACCCTCGAACTGCAGCACCACGTCGACCAGGTGCTCGAGGGTGCGTGGCCCGGCGACCGAGCCGTCCTTGGTGACGTGCCCGACGAGCACGACAGGCATGTTGCGTCCCTTGGCCGCGGCGATCAGCGCGCCGGCGACCTCCCGGACCTGGCTGACACCGCCGGGGGAGCCGTCCACCTGGGCCGACGCGATCGTCTGGACCGAGTCGACGATCAGCAGGTCGGGGTCGGTCGCCTCGATCTGACCGAGGACCTGCCCGAGGTCGGTCTCTGCCGCGAGCAGCAGGCTCGGGGCGAGGGCGTCGATCCGCTCGGCGCGCAGCCGCACCTGCCCCGCGGACTCCTCGCCCGTGATGTAGAGGACCTTGCGACCTGCGCGGGCGGTCGTGCTCGCGACGTCGAGCAGCAGGGTCGACTTGCCGACGCCTGGCTCACCGGCGAGGAGCACCACGGCGCCGGGGACGATCCCGCCGCCGAGGACACGGTCGAACTCGCTGATGCCTGTCGGGGACGCCTGTGCGGTGTCGACGTCGATCTCGCCGATCGGCTGCGCGACAGAACGGGTCGGTGCGGACGCCACGGTCTTGGGCCCGGACGCGGCTGCGGCCGTCTCGGCCACCGTGCCCCACTCCTGGCACTCCCCGCAGCGGCCGACCCACTTGGACGTGGTCCATCCGCACTCGGAGCAGCGGTAGCCCGGACGGGTCGCCCGGGCGGCGGAGGACGTGGTCCTGGTGGTGGTGGCCATGCCGAGAACGGTAACGGCACCCCCTGACACCCCCCGGGGTGACCGGCGTCGTCGTGGCTCCACCACGCTGACAGACCCTGACCGTAGGCTGACCTCGTCATCTGCACGTCTCGCCGGCCGACAGGTTCCGGCGCACCGCCGGGTCCGACCCGCGCCTGCCACGAGGGAGCACCATGTCCGAGAACGAGCAGACCGGGTCAGCAGTCCCCGGCCAGCCCCCTCGAGGCGAGCACGCCACGCGCACGACGACCGACGCAGCGGTAGCCGAGCCGGCTCCCGCGTCCGGCATGCCCGACATCCCCTGGACACCCCCGCCCCGCCGCGGCGCACGCGGTCGTGCGGACGATGCAGGTGCGGTCGCGACAGACCAGGACGGCGAGGCGATGTCAGCCCACCGCACGTCGGGCCACGCGACCGAGGACTCGCAGCCCGGGACTCGCAGCCAGGTGCAGCTCACCCGCTCGGCCCGACGTGCCGCAGGTGCAAGGGGCGCCGCTGGTGCTGTCGACGAGCCATCTGGTGCGCACCCTCTCGACGGTCTGGACGCGGAGCCCGACGTGACTCGCCCGGACGACGGGACCCGGCGGCGCGCCTGGGTCTTGTGGGCTGTGATCGGCGGCGCGGTCGCGGTCGTGGTCGCAGCGGTCGTCGTCTTCGCTCTCCTCTCCGGTGACGACGCAGAGCCTGCAGCCCAGACGGTCACGACGACGATCGACGTCCCGACCCCGACAGCTGAGCCTCTCGACAGGACCGGCGCGACAGCGCTCGTCCAGGCGCTCCCCGGGACGGTCCGTCAGTTCGTCCTCGGGACCGTCGAGCCGACCGACACCCTCGACGGAGCTCTCGAGGCCTGGACCGTCACGTACTCGGGCCAGGTCCTCGCTGAAGACGGCACGCCGGTCGAGAGTGCAGATGCAGCGTCGGACGCCGCAGCCCCGCACGGTGCCACGTCCGAGGGGGCGGCCGCAGCGGAGGCAGACCAGAGCGCCGCCGCCGACGTCCCCGCACCCCCGGCCTTCACCGTCACCGTCGGACAGTGGGAGGACGCCGAGCAGGCGACCGCAGGAGCGCAGGCGCTCGCGGCCGAGCTCGGTGAGCCCGCGACGACCGAGGAGGTGACCGTCGGTGGAGAGGTCACCGGCTCGCTGTCCTACTACCCGTCCGTCGGCACGACCGGGACAGCGGTGTGGACCAACGGGACTGTCGCGATCCGTGCGGTCGGCCCGTCGTCCGAGCTCGTCAACTTCGCGACGGCCTTCGGCCTCTGATGCGGGTGAGCACCAGGCGACCGGGCATGAACGACGTCGCGCGCGCTGCCGGCGTCTCGCACCAGACGGTCTCCAGGGTGCTCAACAACCACCCCAACGTGCGCGACGAGACCCGGGAGAAGGTGCTCGCCGCGATCGCGGAGCTCGGCTACCGCCGCAACTCTGCCGCGCGGACGCTGGTGACCCAGCGGTCCGGCACCGTCGGGGTGGTCACGACGGGCTCGTTCTCCTTCGGCCCGTCGCAGACCCTCGTGGCGATCGAGGAGGCAGCGCGGGAGACCGGCTACTTCATCACCGTGGCGACCTTGCGCACCGTCGACGCCGAGTCGATGCGTGACGCGCTCGACCACCTCATGCAGCAGGGGGTCGACGGCATCGTCGTGATCGCGCCGCACGCCGAGGTCGTCGACGCCGTGCGCGCCGCGCACGAGCAGCTTCCCGTGGTCGTCGTGGCCGCGCTCGCGGACCCGCCCGAGTCGGTGACCACGGTGTCGGTCGACCAGGTCCTCGGCGCGCGATCCGTGGTCGACCACCTGGCGGGTCTCGGTCACCGGGAGGTCGTGCACGTGTCGGGGCCCGCGGGCTGGTTGGACGCGGAGGCGCGGGTGCTGGGGTGGCGCGAGCAGTCGCAGGCCAGAGGTCTCGGGGTGCCAGAGGTGGTCGAGGGGGACTGGACCTCGGGGTGCGGCTACGAGCTCGGCCAGCGCATGGCTGCCGAAGGAGCACCGAGCGCCGTCTTCGCGGCGAACGACCACCTGGCGCTGGGGTTGCTTAGGGCCTTCCACGAGGCAGGGATGCGCGTGCCGTACGACGTCTCGGTCGTCGGCTTCGACGACATCACCGGCTCGGGGGACTTCATCCCGCCGCTCACGACGGTCCGCCCGGGCTTCGTCGCGCTGGGGCACCAGATCATCGAGACGCTCCGCGGCCTGCTCGACGGCATGGCCGTCGGAGACGCTGTGCTCGTGCCCGAGCTCGTGGTGCGCGCGAGCACCGCAGCCCCTCGGGCCGTCTGACCGTTCCCTGCCAGGTGGCGTGCTCGAGTGCCCGAGTGCCCGAGTGCCCGGCCGACCCCCGGGACCAGTTGACCACCCGTTCCGGTGGCGCGTGATCGGGGTCACTGGTAGCGGATTGGCCAAGTCCCCGATCCGTGACGTAGTGTTCTGGATGTCAGCCCGACAGGGAGGCACAGACACCACTGCGAAGCTCGCAAGAGCCGCCGCGAAGTGGCTGTTCCCGGGGCGTGACCGAACCTCATCGAGAAGTACCGAGGCCAGACACAGTCTGGACATCGACTCCGAAGACATGAGGTAACCTGTTCCAGGCCGGAAGAACCTGCGCTAGTCGCGGGGACGGCTGACCGGAGAACGACAGGTCAACTTGAACGGCAGCCCCATGCGGATGAGCCTGAGAATGGCTCGATGGTGGTGCGCGTCCGCTCCTTGAGAACTCAACAGTGTGCTTAATAGTCAATGCCAAGACCCCTTGTCTTGGATTGGTGCTCGGCTTTTCGGTCGGGACTGGTCTGATGGCAAGGTTTATTTGGTATGAATTGAAAACGCAAGTTTTCGGTTTGTAGCCTTGATTAATCAAGTTCTCTCTTTGCAGGGAGGCTTGCTTCGTATGGTTGTTAACTGGTTTCG
>NZ_LMRH01000004.1:0-415847 GCF_001425965.1 Sanguibacter sp. Leaf3
AGCCCCTCTGCGCCGATGGTACTGCACGGGAGACTGTGTGGGAGAGTAGGTCGCCGCCGGACAACCATTCAACAAGAGCCCACCCCTTTACGGGGGTGGGCTCTTGTCGTACCCGGATACTCTGAGCTTCGAGCGTGACGTTTCTCGCATCAACATCAACATCGATCGCGTGACTGCGTGACTGCGTGACTGCGTGACTGCGTGACTGCGTGACTGCGTGACTGCGTGACTGCGTGACTGCGTGACTGCGTGACCGCGTTGTGCCGCGATGCCGTGACCGCGAAACTCCCTGACGCTGCGATGCCGAGACCACGCGACGCCGTGTCCCCGTGACCCCCTGGCCCCGCGGCCGGATGTCGGGCCCGGTCGACCGCGAGATCCACAGACGGTCGAACCGGTCATCCGCGCTCTTGCGCAGCACCGATTGTGAACGTTAACATGGCTGAGTCGAGGGGGTCAGGTCCGATACCCGGTCTCGTCGACGCGGAGGCGGGCGGGAGCCCGTGCGCTCCGTCCCCTGTCTCCCGACGTCGGGTGGCTCGTCCGGTCGTGGTCGATGTCGTCCAGCCGTCTTCACAAGCAACGAGGCTTCGAATGACTGACTCGCAGCGCGCCCTGGTCGTGGGCGTGGACTACGGAACTCTCTCTGGCCGTGCTGTCGTCGTGCGCGTGCACGACGGAGCCGAGCTGGGCACCGGGGTGCACGAGTACCCGCACGCGGTGATGGACCGCCAGCTCACCACGGGCCCTGCCTGGGAGGCCGGCACACCCGTCTCTCTCGCACCCGACTGGGCGCTGCAGGTCCCTCAGGACTACGTCGACGTCCTCAAGGTCGCCGTCCCTGCTGCCATCGCGCAGGCTCAGGCGGACCACGGGATCGACGTCGCCGACATCATCGGCATCGGCACAGACTTCACTGCCTGCACCATGGTCCCCACGACCGCCGACGGCACGCCGCTCTGCGAGCTCGACGGGCTCGGCGACCGTCCCCACGCCTATGTGAAGCTGTGGCGTCACCACGCCGCGCAGGGCCAGGCGGACCGTATCAACGAGCTCGCGCACAGCCGCGGCGAGTCCTGGATCTCGCGCTATGGCGGACTCATCTCCTCCGAGTGGGAGTTCGCCAAGGGTCTCGAGATCCTCGAGGAGGACCGCGAGGTCTACGACCGCATGGACCACTGGGTCGAGGCTGCTGACTGGATCGTGTGGCAGCTCAGCGGGGACTACGTCCGCAACGCCTGCACAGCCGGGTACAAGGGCATCTACCAGGACGGTCAGTACCCCTCCGAGGAGTTCCTCTCGGCACTCAACCCCGACTTCGGCTCCTTCGTCTCCGACAAGGTCGAGCACACCATCGGACAGCTCGGAGCCGCGGCAGGTCGTCTCTCCGCCGAGGCGGCCGGCTGGACCGGTCTGCCCGAGGGCATCGCGGTCGCTGTCGGCAACGTCGACGCCCACGTCACGGCCCCGGCAGCCAACGCCGTCGAGCCGGGTCAGATGACCGCGATCATGGGGACGTCCACCTGCCACGTGATGAACGGCGAAGAGCTGCACTCGGTCCCCGGCATGTGCGGGGTCGTCGAGGGTGGGATCGTCGACGGGCTCTGGGGCTACGAAGCGGGTCAGTCCGGTGTCGGCGACATCTTCGGCTGGTTCGTCAAGAGCGCCGTGCCGCCGGCCTACGTCGAGGCCGCTGCTGCAGCCGGTCGCTCGGTCCACGAGCACCTCACCGAGCTCGCCCGCCCGCAGCAGATCGGCGATCACGGCCTGATCGCCCTCGACTGGCACTCGGGCAACCGTTCTGTCCTCGTCGACCACGAGCTCTCGGGAGTGGTCGTCGGCCAGACGCTCGCGACCACCCCGGAGGACACCTACCGTGCGCTCCTCGAGGCGACAGCCTTCGGCACCCGGACGATCGTCGAGGCCTTCCAGGGCTCGGGCGTCCCCGTGACCGAGCTCGTCGTGGCCGGTGGGCTGCTGAAGAACACGCTGCTCATGCAGATCTACGCTGACGTCACGCGCCTGCCGCTGTCGACGATCGCCTCGGACCAGGGACCCGCGCTCGGCTCGGCCATCCACGCAGCCGTCGCTGCCGGTGCCTACCCCGACGTCCGTGCCGCGGCCCAGGTGATGGGCAAGCGCACAGTCGCCGCGTACCTGCCGATCGAGGAGAACGCCGTCCGCTACGACGCGCTCTTCGCCGAGTACACGGCCCTCCACGACTACTTCGGCCGTGGGGCCAACGAGGTCATGCACCGTCTCAAGGACATCCGCCGTGCCGCCAAGAGCGCCCCGGCCTCGGCCGCGCAGACCGGCTCGGCGCACGACGGCGCCGAGCAGACCAGCAGCAAGACCGCCGGGGCCGACGCGTGAGCGCCGCCCAGGCTCCTGGCCTCGCAGGATATTCCGACGAGGTCCGCGAGGAGGTGGCCCGTGTCCGTGAGGTCGTCGCGCGCCTGCACGCCGAGCTCCCGCGCTGGGAGCTGGTCGTGTGGACCGCGGGAAACGTCTCGCAGAGGCTCACCACGGCCGACCTCTTCGTCATCAAGCCGTCGGGGGTGACCTACGACGAGCTCACCCCGGAGTCGATGGTGGTCTGCACCCTCGACGGCGAGCTCGTCGACGGGACGCGGTCGCCGTCGTCGGACACCGCGGCCCACGCCTACGTGTACAGGCACATGCCGCAGGTCGGGGGCGTGGTGCACACCCACTCGACCTACGCGACCGCCTGGGCGGCCCGCGGTGAGGCCGTCCCCTGCGTCCTGACGATGATGGCCGACGAGTTCGGCGGTGAGGTCCCGGTCGGTCCCTTCGCCCTCATCGGCGACGACTCGATCGGCCAGGGGATCGTCGAGACGCTCTCCGGCAGCCGGTCCCCGGCGGTCCTCATGCGCAACCATGGGCCCTTCACGATCGGTGCCGACGCGAAGGCTGCGGTCAAGGCCGCCGTCATGGTCGAAGAGGTCGCCCGCACGGTGCACATCTCGCGGCAGCTCGGCGAGCCCACCCGCATCCCGCAGGAGCAGATCGACTCGCTCTACGACAGGTACCAGAACGTCTACGGACGCTGACCTGCCCCGAGCGCACAGCACGTGACACCACCCATGACAGCGGCCCCGTGCCGCGTCGCCTACCGGCACACCCAGCCGGAGTGAGGACACACCATGAAGAACCCGTTCGAGGGCAAAGAGATCTGGTTCCTGACCGGGTCTCAGGGGCTCTACGGAGAAGAGACCCTCCAGCAGGTCGCCGAGCAGTCGCAGGCGATCGCCGCGGCCATCGACGAAGCCGGCGAGGTGCCGATCCGCGTCGTGTGGAAGCCCGTGCTCAAGGACTCCGAGTCGATCAAGCGGACGGCCCTCGAGGCCAACGCCGACCCGGCGTGCATCGGCCTCGTCGCCTGGATGCACACCTTCTCGCCCGCCAAGATGTGGATCCGCGGTCTCGACGCCCTCGACACCCCGCTGCTGCACCTGCACACGCAGGCCAACGTCGAGCTGCCCTGGGCAGACATCGACATGGACTTCATGAACCTCAACCAGGCCGCGCACGGCGACCGTGAGTTCGGGTACATCCAGACGCGCATGGGCGTCCCGCGCAAGACCGTTGTCGGGCACGTCTCCAACCCGGCCGTGATCGCGAAGATCGCCACCTGGTCGCGTGCCGCTGCCGGCTTCGACGCCGTCCGCAACCTGCGCCTCGCCCGCTTCGGGGACAACATGCGCAACGTGGCCGTCACCGAGGGCGACAAGACCGAGGCTGAGATCAGCCTCGGCGTCTCGGTCAACACCTGGGGCGTCAACGACCTCGTCGAGGCTGTCGACGCCGTCGAGGACTCGGTGATCGACGCCCTGGTCGCCGAGTACGAAGAGCTCTACGACGTCGCCCCCGAGCTCCGTGCAGGCGGCGCGCAGCACGACGCGCTGCGCTACGGCGCGCGCCAGGAGGCCGGGCTGCGGTCCTTCCTCGAGGCGGGCGACTTCGGTGCCTTCACGACAAACTTCGAAGACCTCGGCGCGCTGCGCCAGCTCCCTGGGCTCGCCGTCCAGCGCCTCATGGCCGAGGGCTACGGCTTCGGTGCCGAGGGCGACTGGAAGACCGCGCTCCTCGTGCGCGCCGCGAAGGTCATGGGCTACGGCCTCCCGGGTGGGGCGTCCCTCATGGAGGACTACACCTACGACCTGACCCCCGGTGACGAGAAGATCCTCGGGGCGCACATGCTCGAGGTCTGCCCCTCGCTCACCACCTCCAAGCCCTCGCTCGAGGTGCACCCGCTCGGCATCGGCGGCAAGGAGGACCCGGTCCGCCTGGTCTTCGACACCGACCCTGGGCCTGCCGTGGTGGTCGCGATGTCGGACATGCGCGAGCGTTTCCGCCTCACCGTCAACGTGGTCGACGTCGTCGAGCCCGGCCACGAGCTGCCGAACCTGCCCGTCGCCCGCGCCGTGTGGAAGCCGCAGCCGAGCTTCGCGGTCTCAGCGGAGGCCTGGCTGATCGCCGGCGCCGCGCACCACACCGTGATGAGCACGGCTGTGGGCCTCGAGGCCTTCCAGGACTTCTCCGACATGGCGCGGACCGAGCTCGCGACCATCGACGAGACGACCACGTCGCGCGGCTTCGCCCAGGAGCTCCGCTGGAACCAGGCGTACTACAGGCTCGCGCAGGGCTTCTGACCCCCTGACCAGCACCTGAGCCCAGGGGCGGTCCACAGCCACCGCGCTGCACGGACCGCCCCCGGGCTCTAGGATCGAACCGTCACAGACTCTCGGGACGTCTTGCGTCCCGAGCTCAGACCCGCCGTCGTCCTCGACGAGCGCCGCAGGGGGCGCAGACCGAGGGCGACGGCGGTCTTGTCGTCTCTGGGACCTGTGCACCCAGTCGGCGCTCCCCGTCTGTGCCCGACGCTGGCCGGACGATGCCCCGTCGACGCCACTGAGCGTCGCGGCGTCGTCGTCAGCTTGCCGCAGCTCCGTCGGGAGACCGGCGCGAGTGGCTCAGCCGTCCCGGCGGCCTAGGTGGTCCCCGGCCTGGGGCGCACGCCCACAGCTGCACGGAGAGCACCCCGCACCGTCACGGCGACGTTCCGCCGAAGGCGCGTGCTCCGGCTCAGCAGGCCCCGTCCAGGGGCGTGACGGGGGCTCTGCGGGCCTGTAGGCCCCCAGGCGGGACATCCATCCCGTGCGGCCCTCGGCGGCTGCGACGGCCTCGCGCACGGGCAGGCTCAGGACGGACCTCGTACTCAGGTCCGGGGTGAACCGCAGGCGCGACGGCAACGGGGGTAGTCGGTCGAGCATCGGGGTCGGCATCTCCTCGAGGGGTGCGGGCGCAGGGCTCCGCAACAATGCCTCGAGCGTGCCAGTGCTGGCTGCGAAGAAGCAGGGAGATAGGTGGTGGAGCCAAGGATCTGCCGTGCAGAACATGTGGTGCTGAGTGGTGGTCTCCCACCGGTCAGGGGCGCGCTGCGAATCTCTCGAGGAGATCAGAGTGGCCCGAGACCACGAGCAGGTCTGTGGCGGCGATCCGGGTCTGCGGCTCGGCGTAGACGAACTCCTGCCCGGGCGACTTCACGCCGATGATCGTCACGCCGTACCGTTCGCGGACCTTCGACTGCGCGATCGTGAAGCCCTGCGTCTCACGCGGGGGACGCATCTTGACGATCGTGAACCCGTCTTCGACCTCGATGTAGTCGAGCAGCTTGCCTGACACGAGGTGCGCGACCCGGTTGCCCGCGTCGGCCTCGGGGAAGACGACGTGGTGCGCCCCGATGCGCTGGAGGATGCGCCCGTGCTCGGCCGAGATCGCCTTCGCCCAGATCTGCGCGGTCCCCAGGTCGACGAGGTTGCCCGTGATGAGCACGCTCGCCTCGAGGGAGGTGCCGACCCCGACGACCGCGACCGAGAAGTCGCGCGCGCCGAGCTGCTCGAGAGCCTCGGGGCTCGTCGCGTCCGCCTCGACGATCGGCAGGCGGTCCGAGAAGTGGGCGACGAGCTGAGGAGACCTCTCGACGGCGAGCACGTCCTGCCCCAGCCTGTCGAGGGTCATGGCCATCGCGGAGCCGAAGCGGCCGAGGCCGACGACGAGGACGCCGGCGTCGGACTTCGACGCCTTCGCGGCGCGGTCCACGCGTCCGGCAGTGCTGTCAACCAATGATCGGCCTCTCCTCGGGCAGCCGGATGACCCGGCGGCGGTCGCGCAGCGCAAGAGCTGCAGCAAAGGTCATGGTGCCGGTACGGCCGATGAACATCAAGGCGACGAGCACGTACTTCCCGGCCTCGGGGAGCTCGTGCGTCACGCCTGTCGTCAGACCGACCGTCGCGAAGGCGGAGATCACCTCGAACAAGACCACGTCGAGCGACCAGCCGGTGATCTCGAGGAGCAGCAGCGACGACACGAGCACAGCGGTCGCGCCGACGAACACCACGGCGACGGCGAGCCGCAGGGTCTCGCGCGGGATGCGCCGGCCGAAGGCCTCGACGTCACGGTCGCCGCGCGCCTCGGCGACGATCGCGATCATCATCACGGCGAGGGTCGTCACCTTGATGCCACCCGCGGTCGAGGCCGAACCGCCTCCGACGAACATGAGGGAGTCGGTGACGAGCCAGCTGGCCTCGTGCATCTGCCCGATGTCGACCGTCGAGAAGCCCGCGGACCGCGGCATGACCCCCATGAAGAGGCCCGACAGCAGCTTCTCGCCGACGGGCATGCGACCGAAGGTCCCGGGGTTCGTCCACTCGAGCAGGACGAACATGAGGGACCCGGCGACCACGAGCAGCCCCGAGGTGACGACGGTGAGCTTGGCGTGCAGGCTCCACCTGCGGAACTGACGGCGGTTCCGGGCGACGTTGAGGATCACCGGGAACCCGAGCGCTCCGATGAACGCACCGACGATGATCGGCAGGAGCAGCAGCCAGTCGCCCGAGTGCGGGGTCAGGCCCTCCTCGGTCGGGATGAACCCGGCGTTGTTGAAGACCGACACCGCGTAGAAGATGCCGTGCCACACGGCCTCGCCGACGGTCTCGCGCAGCACGATGAAGCGCGGCACCAGCAGGAGTGCGAGCGCCACCTCGATCGTGGTCGAGGTGATGATGACGACGCGGATCAGCGACCCGACCTCGCCGAGCCTGGTGGTCTTGGTCTCGGAGGCCGTGAGCAGCTTCTGCGTGAGCCCGATGCGGCGCGAGACGGCCATGCCGAGCAGCGAGGCCAGCGTCATGACGCCGAGCCCGCCGACCTTGATGGCCACGAGGATGACGGCCTGCCCGAAGGTCGACCAGTACGTCCCCGTGGGGACCGTCACGAGGCCCGTCACGCACACCGCAGAGGTGGCTGTGAAGAGGGCGTCGACGAAGGGGGCGCGGACCCCGGAGGTCGTCGCGAAGGGCGTCGACAGGAGCCCTGTGAAGACGGCGATGACCGCGGCGAACACCGTGAGGGCGAGGCGGGCGGGGGACTGGCGGGCCATGCGGTCGACCAGCTCGCGGCCTGCCCAGAGGCGTCCCGAGAACCCGGATGCCATGACTGCTCCCTGCGTCGAGATAGACACGTACCACCGAACTGTGCCACGAGAAGGGCCCGAGCGAGGGTGGGCGCGCTACCGTGGACCATGCCCTTCAGCCCGGACCGCGCGGACAGCCCGGACACGACGGACGTCGCGTGGAGCCCAGAGCTCGCGCTGCACGACTTCGGCCCTGGACACCCCATGTCCCCCCTGCGCCTCGACCTCACCCTGCGCCTGGCGCGCGAGCTCGGGCTGATCGATCCCGACGACGTGCGCCTGGTCGACGCGGGGATCGCGTCGGACGCCCTCCTGTCGACGGTGCACGACCCCGCCTACGTCGCAGCCGTGCACGCTGCGGGCCGCGGGGTCGAGGACGAGAGCCGTGGTCTGGGCACCGAGGACGACCCGATCTTCCCGGGGATGGACGACTCGGCCGCGCGGATCGTCGCCGGGACCGTCGCCGTTGCGCTGTCGGTGTGGCGCGGCCAGACGCGCCACGGGGTCAGCATCGCCGGTGGCATGCACCACGCGATGCCGGGCGCAGCCTCGGGGTTCTGCGTCTACAACGACGCCGCGGTCGCGATCCAGGCCCTGCTCGACGACGGCGCCGAGCGGGTCGCGTACGTCGACCTCGACGCGCACCACGGAGACGGTGTCGAGGCAGCGTTCTGGGACGACAGCCGGGTGCTGAC
This sequence comes from Sanguibacter sp. Leaf3, assembly GCF_001425965.1. Taxonomy (NCBI): domain Bacteria; kingdom Bacillati; phylum Actinomycetota; class Actinomycetes; order Micrococcales; family Sanguibacteraceae; genus Sanguibacter; species Sanguibacter sp. Leaf3. Next base: position 8,191 of record NZ_LMRH01000004.1, read on the forward strand.
GGTCTCGGTGCACCAGAGCGGCGCCACGCTGTTCCCCGGCACCGGTCACGCGACGGACACCGGGGGTCACGGCGCGCCCGGGGGAGCTGTGAACGTCGCGCTCCCGCCGCGGACGAGCGGGTCGCAGTGGCTGCGCGCGGTCGACGCCGTGGTCCCCGAGGCCCTGCGGGCCTTCAGGCCCGAGGTGATCGTCTCCCAGCACGGCTGCGACGCCCACGGGCACGACGCGCTGAGCGACCTCGACGTGGCCGTCGACGCGCAGCGCCAGGCGGCCTCCTGGGTGCACGACCTCGCGCACGAGCTGAGCGACGGCCGCTGGGTCGCTCTCGGCGGGGGCGGGTACGCGATCGTCGAGGTGGTCCCGGTCGCGTGGTGCCACGTCCTCGCGATCGCCCAGCACCGCCCCGTGCCGCCGAGCACCCCGGTCCCCGCCGCCTGGCGGACGCACGTCGAGGACGTGCTCGGCCACAGCGCCCCGGAGGTCATGTGCGACCGGGAGGGCGAGGTCGGCTTCAGCCCGTGGGCGCAGGGCTACGACCCCGAGCAGGAGGTCGACAGGGCCATCCGCGCGACCCGTCAGGCCACCTTCCCGCTGCTTGGTCTCGACGTCAGCCTGGACGTCTGAGGAGCAACACGACAAAAGCGGCGCGGGGGCAGAGTTTCCACCTTTCCTCCGCGCCTCCCAGCCTCTAAGGTGTGGCCAGGGCGAACGTCACGTGAGCCTCAGGTGTCACACGGGCCACACGTCAGACGTCGTGGGCCGAGGACGACCACCCTGACGTGCCGCCTCCAGCGGCACACCGCACGGCCCCTCGAGGGTCGCGACACGAAGGTTCACACGATGAGCTCTGAAGCACCGCGCGTTCAGTTCCTGACCGTCGCCGAGGTGGCCGACGCGATGCGGGTGTCGAAGATGACCGTCTACCGCCTCGTGCACTCGGGCGAGCTGCCCGCCGTGCGCGTCGGAAAGTCGTTCCGGGTGCCGCAGGACGCCCTCACGACCTACCTGTCGACCTCGGTGATCGAGGGCGACCAGCTGTCCTCCTGACCGCTGCTGCGCTGTGGTCAGACCACCGCGTCGCGTCGAGCCTCCCGAAGAAGGTAGGCTAGTGCAGGACTTTCCCGAGCGTGGGCGTCGCATGTACCTCTCCTAGTCTTCCGGCCAGCGGCCGGGCAGAGGCTCTGAGCGGTTCTACGGCGTGCTGCGCGAGCAGACCCGATCAACATTGCGAGGACCCATGGGCTCCGTCATCAAGAAGCGCCGCAAGCGTATGGCCAAGAAGAAGCACCGCAAGCTGCTTCGCAAGACGCGCCACCAGCGTCGTAACAAGAAGTAGTCTCGTCCGGGCCCGGTTTCGACCGGGCCCGAGTCGTTCCCGGAGGTAGGCGCTGCCGCCGCACCTGACCGGGGTGGAGAAGGGGCTGTGGTCCAGCGGATGTCAACGACGATGCACGACGTCGCCCAGCGCGCGGGCGTGTCGATCAAGACCGTGTCCAACGTCGTCAACGGGTACCCGTACATCCGCGACACGACGCGCGACAGGGTGCTCGCGGCCATCAAAGAGCTCGACTACCAGATGAACGTCTCGGCGCGGAACCTGCGCTCGGGGCGCACGGGCATGATCTGCCTGGCGGTCCCCGAGCTCAGCCTCCCGTACTTCGCCGAGCTCGCCGACTCCGTCATCCGGGCCGCCGAGGCCGTGGGCCTCACGGTGCTCATCGAGCAGACCGGCGCGGTCCGTGAGCGCGAGCTCGAGCTGCTGTCCGGCAAGCGCAAGCACCTCACCGACGGGGTGATCTTCTCCCCGCTCGACCTCGGGCCCGAAGACCGCGCGGCCTTCGACGTGGACTTCCCGATGGTCCTGCTCGGCGAGCGCATGTTCGGCTCCGGCCACGACCACGTGACGATGCACAACGTCGAGGCGGCGCGTGCCGCGACGGCGCACCTGATCAGCCAGGGGCGTCGCAGGATCGCGATGATCGGGGCGCACCTCGGCGAGCAGGTCGGCACGGCCGCCCTCCGCACGCAGGGGTACCTCCAGGCCCTCGAGGACGCCGGGATCGCCCCCGACCCTGCGCTCATCGGCGAGGCTGGTCTGTGGCACCGAGCCGACGGCGCCGAGGCGATGCACAGGCTGCTCGACTCGGGCACGGAGATCGACGCCGTCTTCGGCCTCAACGACGCCCTCGCGCTCGGCGCGATGCACGCGCTGCACGTGCGCCGGGTCTCGGTCCCCGACGAGGTCGCCGTGATCGGCTTCGACGACATCGACGAGGCCCGCTATGCCTCGCCGCCGATGTCGTCGGTCTCGCCGGGCCGCGAGGAGATCGCCACGACGGCGGTCCAGCTGCTCCAGGCCCGGATCGCCGCACGCGGCGAGGGGTGGACGCCGACGTCGGTGGTCGCGGGCTTCGAGATCGTCGTGCGCGAGTCGACGGGTCGCGCGGGCGCAGGCTCGGACCTGCGAGCCCGGACGCTCTGACGCGCCTGACCTCCCCAGGGCGTAGGGGACCGTGCGTCGCCGGAGCACCTCCTCTGGACTGTCGGGCCTGCGGCGGGGAGAGTGGGCTGGACGCGTGGACGACGACCGTCCGCGGACCCTGCCGACCGAGACGAGGAGCGTCATGGCTGACGTGCTGCTGTTCCACCACGCGCTGGGGCTGACCCCCGGTGTCGAGACCTTCGCGGAGCTGCTCCGCGCCGCAGGGCACGACGTGCGGACCCCCGACCTGTTCGAGGGCAGGCTCTTCGACGACATCGACGCGGGTGTCGCCCACGCCTCGGAGATCGGCTTCGGCACGATCATGCGACGCGGCGCTGAGGCCGCCGAGGGCACACCACCCGGCGCCGTCTACATCGGCTTCTCGCTCGGGGTGGTGTCGGCCCAGCGGCTCGCGCAGACGACCCCGGGGGCGGGTGGCGCCGTGCTGGTGAGTGCGTGCCTGCCGGTGAGCGAGTTCGGCGAGGAGTGGCCCGAGGGTGTGCCCGTCAGGGTGGTCGCGACCGAGGCAGACCCCTTCTTCGTCGACGAGGGCGACATCGACGCAGCCCGTCAGCTCGTCGACGCGAGCCCGGACGCCGAGCTCGTGCTGCTGCCGGGTAGCGCCCACCTGTTCGCGGACCCCGGGCACGAGTCCTACGACGCCGAGGCTGCCGGGGTGCTCACCGACCACGTCCTCGCGCTGCTGGCCCAGGTGGACGCCGCCGCCGGGCGCGGCTGACCTGCAGCAGCACCGCTGCGCAGCACGTCGGTGGCGCCGGCACGTCGGTGGCAGCAGACGCTGACACAGCGCGGCGGCCGTGCCAGCACCTGGGTGCTGGCACGGCCGCCGTCAGTCTGCGGTGCTGATCGGGTCTCTACTGGCCGGCGATCCCGGTCGTCGAGATGCCCTTGATGATCTGTCGCTGGAAGAACAAGAACGCGACGATCAGCGGCAGCGCCGCGAGCACGGCCTGCGCCATGTTCTGCGCGTACTGGATGCCGTAGGCGCTCACGACGGTCTGCAGGCCGACAGGGAGCGTCATGAGGTCCGAGTCGTTGATGACGATGAACGGCCACAAGAAGTTGTTCCACGCGCCGATGAACACGAAGATCGACACCGCCGCGAGGATCGGGCGGGACAGCGGCACGATGATCTGCCGCAGGATGCGCAACCGGCTCGCGCCGTCGACGAGCGCGGCCTCTTCGAGCTCGCGCGGGATCTGGTCGAAGAACTTCTTGAGGATGAACACCATCGGTGCCGCGACGATCTGCGGCAGGATCACGCCCCAGTACGTGTCGACGAGGTCGAAGTCGAGCATCTGCTGGAACAGCGGGACGATGAGGATCTGCCCGGGGACCATGATCGAGCCGATGATCACGGCGAGCGCGATCTTCTTGCCCTTGAAGTCGAGCCTGGAGAGCGCGTACCCGGCCAGGGCGCTGATGACCAGGGTGATGAGCGTGACGGCCGTCGCCGTGATGAGGCTGTTGAGGGCCCACCGCGGCACCTGGCTGGACGAGAGCACCCGGGCGTAGGCGTCGAGGGTGAACCCGCTCTCGGGGACGATGGTGATCGGTGCGGCAGCGGCCTCGGACTCGGTCTTGAGGGAGGTCATCACGGCCCACAGGACGGGCACGAGCCAGCCGAAGGCCAGCACGGCGATGACGACGTAGGAGACGATCCTGCCGGCGCGCGGCCTGCGCCGCGGCTTCTTGGTGGCGCCGCGCACAGGGGCGACAGGTGTGCGTTCGAGAGTCTGAGCAGTCACGACCGTGCTCCTCTGCGGTTGATGACGACGATGTTGACCACGGACACGACGACGATGAGGAAGAAGAAGATGTACGAGATCGCCGAGGCGTAGCCGAGGCGGTACCCGGTGAAGCCGACCTCGTAGACGTACTGGAGGATGGGCCGGGTCGCGCCGCCGGGGCCACCGCCGGTCATCTGGTAGATCTGGTCGAAGACCTTGAGCGAGGCGAGGAGCTGGAGGATCGACACGAGGACCGTGGTCGGGCCGAGCTGCGGCAGGGTGATCGAGAAGAACTGGCGCGTGGTGCTCGCGCCGTCGAGGGCTGCGGCCTCGTACTGGTGGTCAGGGACGTTCTGGAGCGCCGACAGGTAGAGCAAGAAGTTGAAGCCGACGGTCCACCAGACCGTCGTGACGACGACGGACATCATGGCCGTCGAGGGGTCCTGGAGCCAGGCCTTGGGCTCGATGCCGACCCAGCCGAGGACCTCGTTGACGAGGCCGAGCTGGGGGTTGTACATCCACAGCCAGAACTGCGAGACGACTGTCGAGGCGAGCAGGAACGGCATGAAGAACGAGAGCCGCCAGACCCACTGGCCCTTGAGGTTCATGTTGACCAGGGTCGCGAGCAGGAGGGCCACGACGACGAGCGGGATGGTGCTCAGGACCGTGAACACGACGGTGTTCCACAGCGACTTCCACATCTCGGAGTCGCCGAAGGCCTCGGAGTAGTTGGCCAGGCCGACGAGCTCGGAGCCCGCGCCGGTGAGGCTGCGGGCCGTGAAGCTCATGTAGAAGCCGGAGATCGTCGGCCAGACGAGGAACAGCACGAAGGCGATCGCGAACGGCGCCATGTACATCCAGCCGCGGATGGTGTCCGAGCGTCGGCGTGCGCTCAGCGAGCGCGACGCGGCGGCTGTCGCCGCGGGGGTGGGGGGCGCGTCTGTGCGCCCCTTCAGGTCAGGTGTGGTCATGATGAGACTTCCTCGTCCCTCTCGTCGGTCAGACCGGGCTCGGCCGGGACATCAGCGTGTTGATGCGGTCCACGAAGGCGTCGAGCCCGTCGGCGGGCTTCACGCTCCCCATGTAGACGCTCTGCATGGCGTCCCCGAAGTGGCGGTGCAGGTCGGACCCCGACCCGCTGAACCAGGCCTCCGGGTCGTAGACGACGTAGTCGACGGCGTCGGCGTAGTCGCGCTGGGGGACGAGCTCCTGGTACGCCGGCGACTCGAGCACAGGGGTGTACGCGGGGATGTGACCGGCCTCGGCCCACTGGAGCGAGGACTTGAGGAGGTCGGCGACGAACTCGTGCGACTTCTCGCGCTTCCACGCGTCGGGCGAGCTCTGGTGCGGCAGGACGAAGGAGTGCGAGTCGCAGAAGGCGACAGGGTTGTCGAAGACCGTGGGGATCACCTGCATGCCCAGGTCGATGTCGTTCTCCTTGAAGGTGCCGATCTCCCACACGCCACCGAGGAACATCCCGGTCCGGCCTGTGGCGAACTCGGAGATCGCGGTGCCGCCGTCGTTGCTGCTCGAGGCGACCTCGTCGTCGAGGAGCGAGACGATCCACTCGAGCGACGTCATCGCGGCGTCGCGGTCGTACTGGACCGTTCCGCCCTCGGGGAAGGACATCTCGGCGCCGGTCTGCTTGTACCAGGTGTAGAACATGCGCCACATGTTCGACGGGTCGTTGAGGAAGCCGTACGCCAGCCCGTGGCCACCGGTCACCTCGGCCATCGCGAGCGCGACGTCGCGGAAGCCCTCGGGGGAGTCGGCGCCGGTGATGAGACCGCCCGCGTCGAGGACTCCGGCGGTGCTCGCGGCCGTCTTGTCGTAGTAGAGGACGAAGGGGTGGGTGTCCATCGCGACCGAGAGGACGCGGTCGCCGTTGAGACCCTTCTTCCACACGAGCTCGGGGACGGTCTCAGCCGAGACACCGAGGTCGGCGAGGAGGTCGGCGTCCCAGGCGTCGAGCAGACCGCCGGGTGCGTACCCGGGGACCCGGGCGCTGTGCATCACGGCGATGTCCGGGGCGCGGCCACCGGCCGAGGCCATCGCGAGCTTGGTGTAGTACGGGGAGCCCCAGCCGAGGATCGTCTGACGGACCTTCACGTCGGTGTTCGCCGCGGTGAACTCGTCGATCATGGTCGTGAGGGTCCGGCCGTCGCTGCCTGTCAGCAGGTGCCAGAAGCTCAGCTGTTCTTGCGGGCGGGCGACGGCTCCGCAGCCGCCGAGGGCCATGAGCGCCGTGCCCCCGGCGAGGAAGGCCCCGCCGCGCAGGAAGGAGCGTCGGGAGAAGCCGTCGGCCTCGCTCGCGGTTCCTCGTCCGGACCGGAACCTGCTGGGCGGTGTGCCCGGGCTCCGTCGGTCTGGGATCGCCCAGTCGTTCATAGCCACTCCTTCGTTGCTACGTTCTCGCGCGGCACCGGTGCCGTGCGCTGCTCGGTCGCTTCTTCTCCGGCGGGCGGCGCCGGTGCTGCTCGTGCTGCCGTCCGGAGGCCACGGGACCTCCGCCCCGCCGTTCTTCATCGTTGTACAACCTCGGGTAAGGAGCACAGTAACCCCACCCGGACGGTTTTGCCGACCCCTCTCGGTCGGCCCGACGTGGAGTCGTCCGCTCTGTCCGAACTGTCTGGCGGGGGAGCGGCACCCCTCGGCGCCTCGATCGGCAAGACCTCCGGACGCGGTCGGGCGGGGTGGTCCTGCTCCGCACGGGCGAGGCCGAGCGCCGCTGTTGACGCTCTCAGAGTGCTGGTGCATGATCTCTCTACAACGATGTAGAACCTGGCGCCAGAGGCTCGCCCTGCGCCCGGGACCCACGCGGCACCGACGCCCGTGCACACGACAGGAGAACCATGAGCCACGCCACCCCGACCGACGCCGCAGGCGCGAACTCCTCGGCCGTCACCCTGACGCTCGACCCGGCCTTCACCGTCGGACCTGTCCGGCGCCGCACCTTCGGCTCCTTCGTCGAGCACCTCGGACGCTGCGTCTACACAGGCATCCACGACCCTGAGCACGAGAGCGCTGACGAGCACGGCTTCCGCGGGGACGTCGTCGAGCTCACCCGCGAGCTCGGTGTCTCGACGGTCCGCTACCCCGGTGGCAACTTCGTGTCCGGCTACCGCTGGGAGGACGGCATCGGCCCGAAGGACCAGCGCCCCACCCGCCTCGACCTCGCCTGGCACTCGAGCGACCCGAACCTCGTGGGTGTCGACGAGTTCATGCAGTGGGCCCGCAAGGCTGGTGTCGAGCCGATGATGGCCGTCAACCTCGGCACGCGCGGGATCCAGGAGGCGCTCGACCTGCTGGAGTACTGCAACGTCCCGGGCGGCACCTACTACTCCGACCTGCGCCGGGCGAACGGCCACGAAGAGCCGTACCGCATCACGATGTGGTGCCTGGGCAACGAGATGGACGGACCCTGGCAGATCGGCCACAAGACCGCCGAGGAGTATGCGCGGCTCGCCACCGAGACAGCCCGCGCCATGCGGATGATCGACCCGAGCATCGAGCTGGTCGTCTGCGGCTCGTCGTCCTCGTCGATGCCGACCTTCGGCGCGTGGGAGGCCACGGTCCTCGAGGAGTCCTACGAGTTCGTCGACTACATCTCGGCGCACGCGTACTACTTCGAGGAGGACGGCGACCTCGGGTCCTTCCTCGCCTCGGCTGTCGACATGGACCACTTCATCGAGTCCGTGACGGCTGCCGCCGACTACGTGCGGGCCGCGGGCAAGCACACGAAGCGGATCAACATCTCCTTCGACGAGTGGAACGTCTGGTACCAGAAGCGCGCGGAGTCGGTCCCGCCGACGGGGGACGACTGGCCCGTCGCGCCGGTCCTGCTCGAAGACCGCTACAACGTCGCCGACGCCGTGGTCGTGGGCAACCTGCTCGTCTCGCTGCTGCGCAACACCGACCGCGTGCACGCGGCGTCGCTCGCCCAGCTCGTCAACGTCATCGCGCCGATCATGACCGAGCCGGGCGGGCGGTCCTGGAAGCAGACCATCTTCCACCCCTTCGCGCAGGCGTCGGAGCACGCCGTGGGCGACGTCCTGCGGGTCGGCATCGAGGCGCCGACCTACCCGACGGCACGCTTCGGCGAGGTCCCGCTCGTCGACGCCGTCGCCACCCGCGACCCTGAGACCGGGGCCGTGAGCCTCTTCGTCGTCAACCGCTCGACCGACGGCTCGACGGGCGTCACCGTGGACCTCAGCGCCCTGCGCCACGCTGCTGGCGGCGCTGACGTCGACGTGGTCGAGGCGCTCACCCTGTCCAACCCCGACCACACCTGGGCTGCCACGGCCGACGACTCGACCTCGGTCCTGCCGCAGGACAACAGCACGGCGAAGGTCGTCGACGGTGTGCTGACCGTCGACCTGCCGGCAGTCTCGTGGACGATGGTCCGCCTCGGCTGAGGTCGCCGCGCACCACGAGAGGGCCGGGGCACGCAGCCCCGGCCCTCTCGTCGACTCTGCTAGTGCCCCAGACGCCCGCGGACCGCGCGCGTCGCCGACCTGACGACGAGCCCAGCGGCCCAGGCGAGGCCCGCCCAGCTCGCGGTCTTCATGCCGCGCTTGGCGGCGCGGCGCTTCCCGCGGAACTCACGGATCGGCCAGCCGATCGTCTTGGAGTGCTTGCGCAGCCGCGGGTCGGGGTTGATCGCGCACGGGTTGCCGACTGTCGACAGCAGCGGCACGTCGTTCATCGAGTCGCCGTAGGCGGACGAGGCCTCGAGGTCGATGTCGAGGTCCGCTGCGAGCACCTGCACGGCGTTGGCCTTCGCTGTGCCGTGCATCATGTCGCCGACGAGGCGCCCTGTGTAGAAGCCGTTCGAGTGCTCGGCGACGGTCCCGAGCGCGCCCGTCGCGCCCAGGCGCCGCGCGATGAGGTCGCCGATCTCGACGGGCGTCGCCGTGACGAGCCACACCTGGTGGCCTGCGGCCTGGTGGGCGTCGAGCAGCTTCTGCGTGCCCGGGAAGATCCGCTGCGAGAGGACCTGGTCGTAGACCTCTTCGCCGATCGCCACGACCTCGGCGACAGAGTGGCCTGTCATGAGGAACAGCGCGCGCGAGCGCACCTCGTCGATCTGCTGGTTGGTCTCGCCGAAGGCGAGGTAGCGCGCCTGCTGGAACGCGAAGTTGAAGATGTCCCGCTTGCGGAAGAAGCCTCGGCGCCACAGCGCGCGGGCGAGGTAGAACGAGCTCGCCCCGCGGATGATCGTGTTGTCGACGTCGAAGAACGCGGCGACCGGCCGTGCGGCTGCGGCGCCCTGCTCGTCGGGGGAGGCGCCGGGGGCTGGGGAGGTCGTGCTCACGTCGGCCGTCGTCAGGGCCGTCTCGGCCACCACCTCGCCCGACTCCGGGTCTGTCCTGTCGATGCGCACGCCACCCACTCTAACCAGGGACGGGCTGCGGGGCAGGTGGGCGGAGCCGACCGCCTAGTGTGGGTCGCGTGAACCCTGAAGAACGAGTCGTGGTCTTCACCCGCGACGACTGCCACCTGTGCGTCGAGGCCCTCGAGGTTGTCGCGCGCGTCTGCGACGACCTCGGCGAGGCGTGGCGCACGACCGACGTCGACGCCTCCGAGGAGCTCCGTGCGCGGTACGGCGACCACGTGCCCGTCGTCGAGGTCGACGGTGTGCAGCAGGCCTTCTGGCGGGTCGACGAGGCGCGGCTGCGCAGGTCGCTCACGGCCTGAGCCGCTCGGTGGTGCCACCCTCCTCGCCGTTCTCGCCGTTCTGGCTCTCACCGTCGCCCTCGACGTCGTCGACACCGGCCTCTTCCTCGGCGCGGCGCTCGTCGGCGTCCGCCCCGACCGACCTGAGAGCGCGGTCGAGGCCGAGGACCAGCGCACCAGCGGCGAGGAAGTCGCCCTCCCGGCGCGACCGCTGCTCGCGGACCGCGTCCCGCAGCGCGTCGACGGCATGCTGGAGGGCTGTCGGCGGGTCGGGGATCGAGTCGTCCGTGGAGACCTCGAGGGCGCGGAGCGCGGCTGCGTACTCTGCGAGGGCGTCGGCCGCCGGCGGACGCAGGTCCGGGCCGAGGGCGGGGTCGCGTGCGGTCTGCGTCTCGGTCTCGGTCAGCAGGTTCGTGAGGTGGTCGACGAGGTTCGCGTGCTTCTCGAGCATGACCGACCGCCTGGCCTGGGCGACCGACCAGGCGCTGTAGCGCCGGGCGTGCCAGTTGCCCTTGCTGGCCTCGCCCGCGTACGCGACGGCCGCCCGGCTCTTCTCGAGGACCGGGCGGATCGCGAAACGCCTGTCGTCCCACTCCTCAGCGGTCGGGGGCCGGTCACCGCGCAGCCCGTCAGCGAGGGAGTCGAGCTGGTCGGCGAGCGTGTCGCGCAGCCCGTCGAGCGCCACGTCCGAGGGGGACAGCGGCAGGGGTGGGAAGGCGAAGTTCACGCCGATGCCGACGAGCGCCCCGGCGACCACGAGTCCCGCGTAGGCCCCGACGAAGTCGCCGGGGTCGCCGCTGCCGATCACGAGGACGAAGAGCGCCGTCGTGGTGACGTACGCGCCCATCTCGCCGAGCCGGCTCCATCCTGCCCCGAGCGTGGCGAGGCACACGACGACGGCGATCGACAGCGCACCGGGGTCGAGGAAGGCGTCGGCGAGCCGGGCGATCACGACCCCGAGCAAGATCGCGCCTGTGGTCTGGGCGGTCTCCCGGACCGACCGGGCGACCGTGGTCGACGTGGCGATGACCGCGCCGAGCGGCGCGTAGTAGGGATAGTCGGAGAAGGGGGCCGGGGCCAGCACGCCGACGTACCAGGCGAGGGCCGCGGCGACCGACGCCTTGACGGCCATCGACCAGCGGGGGTTGAGGGCCCACAGCCGCAGCGCGCGCCCGGTGAGGACCCCGGTGCGGCTGGTCCGGACGCGGGCGGTGATCTGAGCGGGACGTGGGGGCACGAGCCCCACCGTACGAACCTGTCGACGGGCACGCGCGCCGAGCGGCTGTGCACGGCCCTACCCTGAGGGGATGACCGCGCCCCGCCCCGAGCCCACCACCTCGGCAGCCGAGGCCGTGGGGCTCCGCGAGGTCGTCGAGATCCGCCGCACCATGCCGCCGGCGAGCGTCGAGCGACTCCCGGGGTACCTGCGGGTGCTCACCGACCTGGCCGCCCGAGGCGTGACGAGTGCCTCCTCGCAGCAGCTCGCCGAGCTCGCGGGCGTGGGCCCGGCCCAGCTGCGCAAAGACCTCAGCCATCTCGGCTCCCACGGGCGGCGCGGGGTGGGCTACGACGTCGACACGCTGCGCGAGCGCGTCCAGTCGGCCCTCGGGCTCGTCGTCGAGCTGCGGGTCGCGATCGTCGGGGCGGGCAACCTCGGTCACGCCCTCGCCAACTACTCGGGCTTCGGAGCCCGCGGCTTCACCGTCGCGGCGCTGCTCGACTCGAACCCCGCGCTCGTGGGGACAGAGGTGGCCGGGGTGGTGGTCGAGGACGTCGCCCGGCTCGCCGACGTCGTGCGCGACCTCGACGTGTCGATCGTCGTGATCGCGACCCCCGGCGAGCACGCGCAGGGGGTGTGCGACGTGGTCGTCGCAGCCGGCGTGCGGGAGATCCTCAACTTCGCCCCGCGCGCGCTCCAGGTCCCCGACGACGTCGAGCTGCGCTCGGTCGACCTCGGCAGCGAGCTGCAGATCCTCGCCTTCCACTCGCGCGAGCGGTCGGGCCGGGAGGCCGCGGGGCTGTAGGTCGCCGCCTCGCGACCGAGATGCCGCCAGACCGAGAGCCTGCGAGGCCGAGATCCCGCCAGGCTGAGATCCCGCCAGACGCCGAGAGCCCGCCTGCGCAGGGGCAGGCGGGCTCTCAGGGGGCCGGTCGGGGAGCCGGGGGTCGCTCCGTCCGGTGGCCGGGTGACAGGACCTGCGGCGCCGCCGCGGTCAGGTCGTGGTGCTCGGGTCAGGCCTTGATGGCCGAGATGTCGAGCGAGATCTTGACCTTGTCGCTGACGAGCACGCCGCCGGCCTCGAGGGCCACGTTCCAGGTGAGGCCGAAGTCCTTGCGGGAGATCTCCGTCTTGGCCTCGAAGCCTGCGCGCGGGTTGCCGTAGGCGTCGACCGCGGTGCCGTCGAACTCGGTCTCGAGCTCGACCGACTTCGTGACGCCGTTGATGGTGAGGTCGCCGGTCACGACGAAGTCGTCGCCGTCGGAGGAGACCGAGGTGGAGGTGAAGGTCCAGGTCGGGTTCTTCTCGGCGTCCCAGAAGTCGGCGCTGGTGAGGTGCGCGTCGCGGTCCGGCGAGCCGGTGTTGACGGCGGTCGCGTCGAGCTCGGCGACGACGGTCGAGCTCTCGACGTCCTCACCGATGGTGATGGTCGCGGAGTTCAGGCCGAGGGTGCCGCGGACCTTGGAGATGCCGGCGTGGCGGACGACGAAGGCCGCGGTGCTGTGGCTGGGGTCGGCGTTGTAGGTGCCGGCGACGAGTCCGTTGGGGAGTGCAGTCATGATGTGAGCTCCTGAGGTGTTCCGTGCTCGGACGGGCTGGACCCGGACGAGCGGCGAGTGGACGGCGGGAGGTTCTCTCTCACCTTCAATAATTGAATCTTCTACTAAGTTGCCGCGAGGCGCAAGTCCCCCCCGTCTCCCGATTCTTGCGCCGGAGTCTCCGTCACGCGCGTCGGGCCGCTAGGGTCCAAGAGGGGGATGGCAGGCCGACCCCTGCCTCCGCAGGCCTGGGACCAGGAGATACGTGAGTGATGAGCAGCGACAGCGGACCGATCCCGTGGCTCGACGACGAGCAGCAGGTGAGCTGGCGATCGTTCCTCGAGGGCAGCGCGCGCCTCACCGAGGCGCTCAACCGTGACCTCGACGCCGAGTCCCAGCTCTCGCTCCACGAGTACGAGGTGCTCGTCAGGCTGTCCGAGAACCCCGAGCGCACGCTGCGCATGTCGGCGCTCGCGGACACCCTCGCGCACTCGCGCAGCCGCGTGACCCACACCGTCCGACGGCTCGAAGACCGCGGGCTGGTCCGGCGCCAGGCCTGCCTCGACGACGGGCGCGGGGTCGACTGCGTGCTGACCGACGCCGGGATGGCGACGCTCGCCGAGGCTGCGCCCCACCACGTGAGGTCGGTCCGGCGCCACATGGTCGACGTCCTGAGCCCTGAGCAGATGCGGGTCCTCGGCGAGGCGATGTCCCTCGTCGCCGGGGCGTGCCGCAGGTCCGACGCGGACTGAGCTCGGCCGTGCGTGAAGGGGGCGGGCGAGAAGTTTGGGAGGATGGGCCCATGGCCACCACCACAGTGCACCTCATGCGACACGGCGAAGTCTTCAACCCCGAGAAGATCCTCTACGGACGGATCCCGGGCTACCACCTCTCCGAGCTGGGGCACCAGATGGCCCAGCGCGTCGCCGACCACTTCTCGGCAGGGGACTTCGACATCACCGTCGTCACCGCGTCGCCGCTCCAGCGCGCGCAGGAGACCGCGACCCCGATCGCCGCAGGTCTCGGCCTCGAGCTCGGGACCGACGAGCGCCTCATCGAGGCGGGCAACTACTTCGAGGGCAAGACCTTCGGCGTGGGCGACGGGTCCCTGCGGCACCCCGAGCACTGGCCGCACCTCATCAACCCCTTCCGCCCGTCGTGGGGCGAGGCCTACAAGGAGCAGGTCGCGCGCATGCACGCCGCCGTCGAGACCGCCCGCCAGCAGGCCGAGGGCCACGAGGCCGTGCTCGTCAGCCACCAGCTGCCGATCTGGATCGCGCGCCAGGCCTTCGAGAACAAGCGGCTCTGGCACGACCCCCGCAAGCGTCAGTGCTCGCTCGCCTCGGTGACCTCGCTGCGCTTCGACGGTGACCGCCTCGTCGGGCTCCACTACACAGAGCCTGCGGCGGCCCTGCTGCCCGGTGCCTCGGGCGTCTCGGGAGCCTGACGGTCGTCCTCGTCAGGGAGGCCGGTCGCCCACGTCACACCGTGGGACGACCGGCTTCTCAGACATCTCTCAGTGACATCGGGGATAGTGGGCGGGTGCACCCTGCTCTTCTCCGCCCCCGCCTGACGTCCGTCTCCCAGCCCGGCCGACGAGGTGCCCGACGACCCCGCGCCGCCGTGGCGGTGTCCGTCCTGGCCGGCGCAGCGCTCCTGCTCGCCGGCTGCGCCTCCGACTCCGGCAACACCAACCCTGACGACGTCCAGGGCCAGGGGTACCAGTCGGGCGACGGCAGCCTGCGGACCTGGTCGCTCGACGAGCGGGGCGACGTGGTCGACCTCTCGGGAGTCGACTTCGAGGGCGAGGCCGTGGCCACCCGCTCCGACGAGGACGCCGTGGTCGTCCTCAACACCTGGTACGCGGCCTGCCCGCCGTGCCGCGCCGAGGCACCCGACCTGCTGACCGTCGCGACAGACCGCGCGGACGACGGGGTGAGGTTCATCGGCATCAACGGCGTCGACGACGCCGGTGCCGCCCTCGCCTTCGAGCGTGAGCACGACATCACGTGGCCCTCGATCGCCGACACCGACGGCTCGGTCGTCGCCTCCCTCCAGGAGGTCGTGCCGGTCCGCGCCGTGCCGACGACAGTCGTCCTGGACCGCCAGGGCCGGGTCGCGGCACGCGTCCTCGGCCAGGTCGACGCGACCACGCTCGACGGGCTGATCGACGACGTCCTCGCCGAGCCGGCAGGGGCTTGATCTCCACCGTGCATACGCTCATCGGGGCCGGTCCGGCCCTGCAGACCCAGGCTGCCGGCATCGGCGAGACCTTCGCGACCACGGCGTTCAGCGGCGCGATGATCCTCGCGGTCCCTGTCGCGCTGCTCGCCGGGTTCATCTCCTTCGCGTCGCCCTGCGTGCTGCCCCTCGTCCCCGGCTACCTCGGCTTCGTCAGCGGGCTGTCAGCGTCGAGCGTCTCCGACCCCGGCGCTCCCGGCCGTGCCTCGGCCGGTCGCGGCAGGCTGCTGCTCGGCGTGAGCCTCTTCGTCCTCGGCTTCACGGTCGTGTACGTGGCCATCGGGATCGTCAGCGGCACCGTCGGGTCCTTCCTGATCCGCTGGGAGGACGTCATCACCCGGGTCCTCGGGGTCGTCGTGATCGTCATGGGTCTCGCCTTCCTCGGGGCCGTGCCTGCCCTCCAGCGTGAGCGGCGGATGCACGTCAGCCCCCGCGCCAGCCTGTGGGGCGCGCCGCTGCTCGGCTTCGCCTTCGGGCTCGGCTGGGCCCCGTGCATGGGCCCGACCCTCGTGGCGATCAACGCCCTCGCCTTCCAGGAGGGCTCGGCGCTGCGCGGCGGCATCCTTGCGGTCGCGTACTGCATCGGCCTCGGCCTGCCCTTCTTGCTGCTCGCCCTCGGGCTGCAGTCCAGCACGCGAGGCGTCGCGTTCCTGCGCAAGCACCGCCTCGCCGTCATGAGGATCGGCGGGGCGCTCCTCGTCCTCGTCGGCCTCGCCCTCGTCACCGGCCTGTGGGGCGAGCTCACGAGGTCCATGCAGGGCCTCATCAGCGGGACGGAGACTCTGGTCTGATGGCCGACGACACCAGCGGGACGACCGCAGGCGGCTCGTACCGCCCCGAAGGCATCGCCGACGAGTTCAGCGGGGCGGCCGACACCTCGACGACCAGCCCCGGGCCGACAGTCCCCAGGCTCGGCGCGGTCGGGATGCTGCGCTTCGCGTGGCGCCAGCTCACCTCGATGCGGGTCGCCCTGTTCCTGCTCATGCTGCTCGCCGTCGCGGCCGTGCCCGGCTCGGTGTTCCCGCAGCAGAAGCAGGACCCTGCGGCGGTCGCGCAGTACATGATCGACAACCCGACGCTCGGCGAGTGGCTCAACCGCCTCGGGTTCTTCGACGTGTACGCCTCGGTGTGGTTCTCGGCCATCTACATCTTGCTGTTCACCTCCCTCGTCGGGTGCATCCTGCCGCGCACCAAGGCGCACCTGCACGCGCTGCGCACGGCGCCGCCGCGCACGCCCCGCCGCTTCGCGAGGTTCCCGGCCCGGGGCCGCTACCTCGCCCCGGCGGATCTCGTGGGCCCGGAGGACGTCTCGGCCGCGGCCGTGAAGCACCTGCGCCGCCGCTATCTCGGTCTGCCTGCCTTCCGCGTGGTCACCGACGTCGAGCCGAGCGGTGCGCTGACCGTGAGCGCGGAGCGCGGCTACCTGCGCGAGACCGGCAACCTGGTGTTCCACATCAGCCTGCTGGGCATCCTCATCTCCTTCGGGGCCGGGCAGATGCTCGAGTACCGCGGGCAGGCGATCGTCGTCGAGGGTCGCGGCTTCGCCAACTCTGTCGTCGACTACGACACCTTCGAGTCGGGGGCGCTCTTCGACGAGAACAGCCTCGAGCCCTTCTCGATGACCCTCGACTCCTTCGAGTCGCAGTTCCGGATCACCGACGCCAAGGCGCAGGACTTCACGGCCTTCGTCACGGTCCGCGAGACCGACGGCACCGAGCGTGCCGACCAGATCAAGGTGAACCACCCGCTCGACCAGTCGGGCGCCAAGATCTACCTGCAGGGCAACGGCTTCGCGCCGAGCGTCACGGTCCGTGACTCTGCCGGCGAGATCGCCTTCGCGGGGTCGGTGCCGTTCCTGCCGCAGGACGACGTGTACACCTCGCAGGGCGTCATCAAGGTCCCCGACGTCTCGACGGGGGAGCAGGTCGGCCTCGTCGGCTATCTGCTCCCGACAGCCGAGGTGACAGACTCCGGTGCCCGGTCGATCTTCCCGGACCCCATCAACCCGATGCTCGTGCTGACCGTGTTCCACGGCGACCTCGGGCTCGACGACGGGGTGCCGCAGAACGTGTACAGGCTCGACACCGACGGCATGACGCAGTCGCTCGAGGAGGACGGCACGGCGGTCACGCTGCTCGTCGGCCAGGGCGAGACCGTGGACCTCCCGGACGGGCTCGGGACCATCGAGTTCGACGCGCTGCCCCGCTTCGTCGCCCTCGACCTGCGGCACGACCCGACGCTCGGCTGGTTGCTCGCCTCCTCCCTCGGTGCCCTCCTCGGCGTCTCTGTCTCGCTCTTCACCCCGCGCCGACGCATCTGGGTCCGCGCGACCCAGGACGAGGCACCGGACCCCGACGGCAGCGGCCGGACCGTCCGACGTACAGTGGTCGAGGTGGCCGGGCTCGCGCGCGGCGACGACACCGGCCTCCAGGGCGAGGTCGACGCGCTGCTCCACGCCCTCCCGGCGCTCCCCGAGGACCTGACCCACCCGCAGCACGGCACCAGCACCCCCGACAGCAGCACCCGAAAGGCCGACCGATGAACCTCTCTGAGATCAGCGATCTCCTCGCGTGGGGGGCCGCGACCGCGTACACCGTCGCGATGATCGCCTTCGCGATGGACCTCTCCCAGGTGACCGACGCGATGGTGCAGCGCAAGACCGCACGCGCAGCCAAGACCACCGTCCTGGCCGGCAGCGGCGGCCCCGAGCAGTACGGCGTGTCGTCGGCGACCGCGCCCTCCGAGGTCGTCGAGGAGCGTCGTCGCAGCAAGGCCCTCGGCATCGCGATGTCGACCACGACGATCGGGTTCCTGATCCACGCGGCCGCCTTCGCGACCCGCTGGGTCGCGGCCGGGCACGTCCCGTGGGCCAACATGTACGAGTTCTGGCTCAGCGGCACCTTCGTGGCCGTCGGGTTGTTCCTGCTGCTCCAGCTCAAGGTCGACGTGAGGTTCCTCGGCGTCGTCGTGACCTTCCTCAGTGCGATGTTCCTGGTGCTCGGGCTCAACGTGTTCCACGTGGTGGCCGACGAGGTCCAGCCGGCGCTGCAGAACTACTGGCTCGTGATCCACGTCGGTGTCGCCGTGACAGCGACGGGCATCTTCACGGTGTCCTTCGCGACGAGCGCGCTCCAGCTGCTCCGTGACTCCCGCGACAACGGCTCGACGCTGCTCCGCGGCGAGGGCACCGTCGTGCGGGGCCGCAATGTCGCCGCCTGGCGCCTGATGAACTGGCGCTTCCTCGACCAGATCCCCACGCCGACGGCTCTCGAGGCCCTGAGCTTCAGGCTCAACGCCGTGGGCTTCGTGCTGTGGACCTTCACGATCATCGGTGGCGCGATCTGGGCCGAGGACGCCTGGGGCCGGGCCTGGGGCTGGGACCCCAAGGAGGTCTGGAGCTTTGTCATCTGGGTCGTCTACGCGGCCTACCTCCACGCCCGCACGACCCGCGGCTGGGCCGGTCGACGTGCCGCCTGGTTCGTCGTGGTCGGCTACGCCTGCGTGCTGTTCAACTTCACGGGCGTGAACCTGCTCTTCACCGGGAAGCACTCCTACTCCGGCATCTGAGCCTGGTTCCCCGGCAGCTCTCCCGGCACGAGATGACCCCCAGCACCGTCACGGTGCTGGGGGTCTTCTCGTCGGCGGGGTAGCCGTCGTGCGGTGGCGCGTCGTCCGGGATGGCTGTCGTGCGCTGTGCCCGTCGTGCGGGGTGCGCCGGGGCGAGCCGGCACGGAGCTGCGTCGGCGTCAGACCGAGGGGCCGCGGCTCGGGGTGCTGCCGTCGGTGTCGTCGTGCCCGTCGGTGCTCTCGCTGCTCGCGTCGCCCTGCGTCCCGTCGGTCCCGAGGCTGCTCGGGTCCTGGGGGGCCCGAGGCGGGTCGACCACGTCGCCCGTGGGGGCTGCCGGGCCGTCGGCGCGCGGGTCGCCGTCCAGGAGGTCGTCAGGCTGGACGGCTGCGCCCTCGCGGCGGGCCTGCTCGCGCTGCTCGCGAGCCAGGCGCCACAAGAAGTCGGGGTCGTCGTCGGGTGCGACAGGCTGGTTCGGACGGCGGCGGCCGCGGGCCGGGGCGCCAGGGAAGGAGGCGCGTCCGGAGGCGGGGGCTGCGGCGGAGCGCCGCGACCGGCTGTACGCGATCCAGGCGAGCGGACCGAAGTACACGAGCACCACGATGATGATCACCCACAGCCACTTCGGGATCCCGCCCCTGTCGCGCTCGTCGCTCGTGGCGAAGTCGCTGAGGGCATAGACGAGCAGGGCGAAGGCGGCGATGACTGCGAGTACTCGGAGCATCCCTCCAGCCTAAGCGTTTAGTCTGGGAGCGTGCCCTTCATCATCTACTCCGCGCTGCGGATCGCCCTGATCGTCGTCGTCGGCGTCGTGCTCTACCTCGTGGGGATGCGCGGCTGGCTGCTCGGGGTCGTCGCGATCCTCGTCGCGCTGCTGGTCTCGTACCTCGCGCTGAGCCGTCAGCGGGAGGCCGCGGCGCTGTACATCGCGACGCGTCGCACACAGCGTCAGACGAGCGGGGTGCAGCTCACCGAGCGCCTCGACCGCGACAACGCCGACGAGGACGAGGCGATCGACGCGTCCGCCGGGCGGCCGGCGCGTGGGGCGACTGTCCCGGTCGACGACCAGGCCCCCGCCGTTCAGGCCGCGCCCGCTCCCGGCGAGGTGCCTGTCACGTCAGATCGCGAGACCGATCCCGAGAAGTAGGCCGAAGCCGAGCTCGTACATGCCCGTCCCTGCGAGGACGGGCACGAGCAGCAGGCCGCGCGCCCCGGCGATCACGGGCAGCGTGAGCAGGACGGCCGGGAAGGCCAGCAGCAGCACGATGACGGCCCAGCCGTTCGCGAAGGCGCAGAGCAGGCCGAGCAGCAGCGGCAGCCAGATCATCAGCACGTAGACCCGCCGTGCCCGGAACTCTCCGAGGCGCACGGCCAGCGTCCGCTTGCCCACGAGCATGTCGGTCGGCACGTCGCGGATGTTGTTGACCATGAGGATCGCGCAGGCGAGCAGACCGACCGCGACGGCTCCCAGGACCGCAGGGACGGTGATCTGGTCCGCCTGGGTGTAGGTCGTGCCGAGCACGGCCACGAGGCCGAAGAAGACGAAGACGCCGACCTCACCCAGACCGCGGTAGCCGTAGGGGTTCTTGCCACCGGTGTAGTACCAGGCCGCTGCGATCGAGAGCACGCCGACGGCGATCAGCCACCAGTGCCCGGTGATGACGACGAGTGCGAGACCGGCGAGGGCTCCGACGCCGAAGGCTGCGAAGGCGGCGGTCTTGACCTGCGACGCCTGTGCGGCGCCCGAGCCCGTCAGGCGCAGCGGGCCGACCCTGTCCGCGTCTGTGCCGCGCACGCCGTCGGAGTAGTCGTTGGCGTAGTTGACACCCACCTGGAGCGCGACGGCGACCACCAGGGCGAGGAGCGCGGCACCGAGGTGGAAGGCGTCGATCTGCGCCGCTGCGCCCGAGCCCACCATCACGGGGGTGGCGGCGGCGGGGAGGGTGCGGGGGCGTGCCCCTGCGACCCACTCGGAGGAGGTGGCCATGGTGCTCCGTTCAGCGGTCGGACGTCGAGGTCGGTCGTCCGAGACAACGCGCCGCGAGCAGCGCGACCGCACGGCGGTCGACCTTTCCGGGTCCGCGGAGCGCGAGGGCGTCGGTGACGACGACGTGGCGGGGTGCGGCCGGCGCTCCCAGGATATCGGTGACGTGGGACCGGGCCTCGGCGAGGAGGGTGTCCTGCGACACGTCGGTGCCGCCGAGCGCCGGCGTGACGACCGCGACGACGACCTCGCCCCACTCGGGGTCGGGCAGCCCGACCACGCAGACCTCGCCGACCTCGGGGAGGCCGACGAGGACGGCCTCGACTGCTGCAGGGGCGACGTTGACACCGCCGCTGATGATGACGTCGTCGGCCCGTCCGAGCACCGTGAGCGTCCCGTCGGGGGCCAGCTCGCCGAGGTCGCTCGTCCGGAACCACCGGGCTGGACCTGACCCGGCGCCGGACAGGGCACGAGGTCCCGCACCTGTTGCCGGGGCCGCTGCTGGGGTTGCCGGGAGGTCGGTCACGAAGGCGGCCGCGGTCGCCTCTGGGTCGTCGACATAGCCGTCGGCCAAGACCGGCCCGGAGATCTGGACGCGTCCGTCGACGGTGCGGACGTTGACCCCGTCGAGGGGACGGCCGTCGTAGACGCACCCGCCAGCCGTCTCGCTCATGCCGTAGGTGGTGACCACCCTGACGCCTGCGGCACGGAGCTCGGCAAGGACAGGGGCCGGGGTGGCCGCGCCGCCGAGCAGCACGGCGTCGAAGGAGGCGAGCGCGTCGAGCCCTGCAGAGTCCCCGCCACGAGCCTCTGCGATCAGCCTGTGCACCTGCGTGGGCACGAGCGAGGTGTAGCGCCGCGTGCCGTCGACCTGGTCTGCTGCGGCCGCGAAGGCCGCACCGCGGAAGGTGGGCGCAAGGTCGAGGACCACGGGCGCGGTCCCTGCGAGCACAGATCTGGCGACCACCTGCAGCCCGGCCACGTGCGTGGTGGGCAGGGCGAGGAGCCACGAGCCGTGGCCGCCGAGCCGTGCGGCGGTCGCCGTCCCGGAGGCGCGCAGCGCGGTGCCCGAGACCTGCACGCGTCGAGGTTCACCGGTCGATCCAGAGGTCGGGACCACGACGCACGCGGACGCCTCGCCCGGGGCGGCGGCGAAGGCGGTCTCGACGCGCCGTCGGGCGTCGTCTGCCGCGAGGTGGGTCGCGCTCGGGGAGGTTTCAGCCGGGTCCTTCACCAGACCAGACTAGGTCGGGTCCTACTCTTGTCTCGACCCGCGCGCAGCGGCCGTGCCCAGCACAGGCCCGCGCGCTCAGCACCAGACGGCCTCAGAGCCCGTGACGAGGGAGCCCCCACGTGCAGCGACACCACCGCACGCCGACCGGAACCGCGAGACGGCAGGGCCGCGCCAGGCTCGCCGTCGCGCTCGTCTCGACCGCGCTGCTGCTGGCCGGGTGCTCGGGCGACGGCGACGCGACCGTGACCACCGGAGCCACCCCCGACGCGACGTCCGACAGGGGTGCGGCGCCGGACCCGGCTCTGCCGACGACCTGGCCGCTCACCGGTGTCGAGTCCGCCGAGCTCGCGAACCGCCCGGCGATCGCCGTGAAGATCGAGAACTCGCGCGAGGCGCGCCCGCAGACCGGGCTCGAGGCAGCCGACGTCGTCTGGGAGGAGGTCGTCGAGGGCGGGGTGACGCGCTACATCGCGGTCTACCACTCTCAGCAGCCCGAGGTCGTCGGGCCGATCCGGTCGGTCCGCCCGATGGACGCGAACATCATCGCGCCGCTGCACGGCCTCATGGTCTTCTCCGGCGGGCAGCCGCCCTTCGTCGACGCCGTGGCCACCAGCGGGCTCCAGATCGTCTCGAACGACCGCGGCGACGCAGGATTCTCGAGGTCCTCGGACCGTCGCGCCCCGCACAACGTCTACGGGGCCCTCGCCGAGTTCGCCGGGCAGGCAGACCCGACGCACCTGGACTCCCCGGCCGAGCAGTTCGAGTTCGCGGCCGACCCCGCGAGCGCGTCGACGGCTGCGGGCACCCCGGCAGGCGCGCTGGCGATCACGATGTCCGGCTACAGCAGCCCCTCCTGGGCGTGGGACGCGGCCTCGGGCCGCTACCTGCGGTCCGAGGGGACGACCCCCGCCGTCTCGGTGACCGGAGAGCAGCTCGGGGCGACCAACGTGGTCGTGCTGAGCGTTCCTGTCGTGGACACGGCCTTCCTCGACCCGGCGGGCACCCCGGTCCCCGAGACCCAGGTCATCGGTTCCGGTGAGGCTCTCGTGGTCTCCGGCGGCCAGTCCGTCCCGGCGACCTGGAGCAAGGAGGGGACGGGCACGCCTGTCGTCCTCACCGGAGCCGACGGCCAACCCGTCCAGCTCGCTCCTGGGAACACCTGGGTCGAGCTCGTCCCGAGCAACGGCGGGGCGTTCTCGATCGGCTGACTCATCCGTCAGGCTGACCCCGGCGCACCGGGGTCAGCCTGACGCATGACGGCCGGGGGACCACGACCATCCGTCGGCCCGATGTGCCCGCGCCCGCGCGAGGGAAAGATCGAGTCATGGCAACCTTCACGCACCCCAGGCTCCCGATCCGTCAGGCTCGCTCCGCACGCCCAGCTCGCGCGACGACGCCCTCAGTCCGCAGGTCCGTCACCTCGCGGGCCGTCACCGGCTACGACTCGACCGACGAGCCGCGCCGCGCCGCATCCGTGGTCCCCGTCCTGCTGGCCTTCGGGGCGCTCGTCCTGCTGAGCGTCGCGGCGGCGTACTTCGGCCGCGAGGTGATCTCCTTCGTCGGCTCTTTCCTCGCGGCGCCCTGAGCCCCACGGCTGACTCGCAGCCGCTGCCCCCAGCGTCCCGCTGAACAGCCGCTGCCCCTGGGCGTCCCGCAGAGCAGCAGGCGTCTCGCTCAGAAGTAGTACGGGTACGCCGACCAGTCGGGGTCCCGGCGCTCGAGGAACGCGTCCCGGCCCTCGACGGCCTCGTCCGTCATGTACGCCAGACGCGTCGCCTCACCGGCGAAGACCTGCTGGCCCGCGAGCCCGTCGTCGGCGAGGTTGAAGGCGAACTTGAGCATCCGGATCGCCTGCGGCGACTTCGTCGCGATGGTCCGTGCGTACTCGAGGGCGAGGTCTTCCACGTCGGCGTGGTCGGCCACCTCGTTCACGGCGCCCCACTCGTAGGCGTCCTGCGCCGAGTACTCCCGGGCGAGGAAGAACACCTCGCGCGCCCGCTTCTGGCCCACCTGCCGGGCGAAGAGCGCCGAGCCGTAGCCGGCGTCGAAGGACCCCACGTTCGCGTCGGTCTGCTTGAACCGTGCGTGCTCGCGGCTCGCGATCGACAGGTCCGCCACGACGTGGAGCGAGTGACCGCCGCCGGCCGCCCAGCCGTTGACCACGGCGATGACCACCTTCGGCATGGTCCGCATGAGCCGCTGGACCTCGAGGATGTGCAGCCGGCCGGCCTGGGCGGGGTCGATGTGGTCGGCCGTCTGCGCCGCAGAGCCGGACTCGTCGGCCGTCGTGTACCTGTAGCCGTCACGCCCGCGGATGCGCTGGTCGCCACCCGAGCAGAAGGCCCAGCCGCCGTCCTTGGGGCTCGGCCCGTTGCCGGTGAGGATCACCGCGGCGACGTCGGAGGTCATGCGTGCGTGGTCCATCACCCTGTGCAGCTCGTCCACGGTGTGCGGACGGAAGGCGTTGCGGACCTCGGGCCTGTCGAAGGCGATGCGCACCACGGGGAGGTCGCGCTCCTGCTCGCCGGTCCTGTCCACGCCGCGGTGGTACGTGATGTCGGTCAGCTCCTCGAAGCCGGCGACCAGGCGCCACCTCTCGGGGTCGAAGGTCTGGGACACAGGTGCGGGGAGAGAGCTCACGCACCCACCCTAGGCGACAGCGCCCGCGCCGCGACCGCCCCGAAACATGCCGGTCACAGAGCCTCGCTATGGTCTGCGGGTGACCACGCCGCTGCGCCGCCAACCCCGGGGGGCCGCGCGCCGCGACGCGATCGTCGAGGCCGCCGCCGCCCTGGTCGTCGAGGCCGGCCCCTCGACCCTCACGCACAGGACCATCGCGCAGCGCGCCGACGTTCCCCTCGCGGCGACCACGTACTACTTCGCCTCTCTCGACGACCTCGTGGGCGCGGCAGGGACCCGGCTCGCGGAGCGGTGGGCGGTCCACGCCGACGCCGTGCTCGCCGCTGTGACAGCCGAGGTGACAGCCGACCTGACGGCCGAGGTGACAGCCGACCTGACAGCCGAGGTGACCGCAGGTGCGACCGCAGGGGTGGCTGAAGTCCTCGGGCGACCTGGCTCCGTCGCCGCGGTGCTCTCGCTCGAGCGCCGGTGCGCCGTGCTCGTCGACGCCGTCCTGCCGGCCGGCGGTCCCCTCGCCGTCCGCGGCCACTACGAGCACCTCGTGAGCGCGGGACGCGACGACACCCTCGCCGGTGCCTACGCGGCCGGGCGCGCCGGGCTCGACGAGGCCGTCACGCAGATCGTGGACCTGCTGGACATCCCTGTGGGGCCCGAGATCGTCGTGGCCGTCGTCGACGGGGCTGCGGTGTCGGCGCTCAGCGAGGGCGGTGACGTGCGGGTGCACGCCGAGCTCCTCCTGCGGCGCACGCTGCTCGCGCTCCAGCCCGCGGTCGCCGGGGCCTAACCTGGTCAGGTGCACGTCTACACGACCCCCCTGACCACGCGGTTCCGAGGCCTCGACGCCCGCGACGGCGTCCTGCTCGAGGGAGCAGCCGGCTGGGGCGAGTTCTCGCCCTTCTGGGACTACGACGACGCGGAGTCCGCCGCCTGGTGGTCTGCGGCCCGCGAGGCCGCCGACCTCGGCTGGCCCGCCCCGGTGCGCACCCACGTGCCCGTCAACGTCACCGTCCCGGCGACCGACCCCGAGCGTGCGCGCAGCATCGTGCTCGCCTCGGGCGGCTGCCGGACCGCGAAGGTCAAGGTCGCCGAGCGCGGGCAGAGCCTCGCCGAGGAGATCGCCCGGCTCGAGGCCGTCCGGGACGCGCTCGGACCCGGCGGCAGGATCCGCATCGACGCCAACGGGGCGTGGGAGGTCGACGAGGCCGTCTCCAGGCTGGTCCACCTCGACCGCGCCGCAGGCGGGCTCGAGTACGTGGAGCAGCCGTGCGCCGACGTCGCCGGTCTCGCAGCCGTGCGCCGACGCACCTCGGTGCCCGTCGCCGCCGACGAGTCTGTCCGCCGGGCCGAGGATCCCTTCGAGGTCGTCCGGCAGGACGCTGCCGACATCATCGTGCTCAAGGTCCAGCCCCTCGGCGGGGTCCGTGCCTGCCTCGAGCTGGCCGAGCAGGTCGGGCTGCCCGTCGTCGTCTCGTCAGCCCTCGAGAGCTCGGTCGGTCTGGCTGCCGGGGTGGCCCTCGCGGCCGCGCTGCCGCGCCTCGAGCACGCCTGCGGGCTGGCCACCTCCCAGCTGCTCGTGCAGGACACCGTCGACGAGCCGTTGCTCCCAGTCGACGGCGCGATCGCCGTCGGGCGTCCTGTCCCGAGCCCGGCGTCCCTCGAGGCGACCGACGCCGCCAGACTGGCGCCCGAGGTCGCCCGGCGCTGGGCCGAGCGGGTGACCCGCGTCGAGGCGCTCGTCGCGAGCACCCCCGGCGCCGGGTCCGCCCGCCACGGCGGGGGAGCGGCGTGAGCGCCGCACCGTCCGGGCCTGCAGCATCGGCTCCCTCGGTGGTCGCTGCGCACACCCTCGTCGAGACCCTGGTCGGTCTGGGGGTCCGTGAGGTCGTCCTCGCACCGGGGTCGCGCAGCGCACCCCTCGCCTACGCCCTCGCGCACGCCGTGCGCTCGGGCTGCCACCCGGGTCTGCGTCTGCACGTGCGTGTCGACGAGCGCGACGCGGGCTTCCTCGCGCTCGGTCTGGCCAAGGGTGCTGGTCTCGTGGCCGGGCGGTCCGCGCGTGGGGTGACGGCAGGCTCCTCGTCTGACGTCCCCTCGCCGGCTGCCCCCTCGCCGACCGCACCTGTCGCCGTGGTGACGACCTCCGGGACTGCCGTGGCCAACCTGCACCCGGCCGTCCTCGAGGCGCACCACGCGGGGGTCCCGCTGCTCCTGCTGACCGCAGACCGCCCGCACGAGCTGCGGGGCACCGGTGCCAACCAGACGGGCGACCAGGTCGGGATCTTCGGCACAGCGACCCGGCTGGCTCTCGACGTGCCTGCGCCGACGGGTCGTCCGGGTGAGCTCGGCGACCTGCGTGCGCAGCTCGGTCGTGCCGTCGCGGCGGCCACCGGCAGCCGGACGGCGTCCCCAGGGCCGGTCCAGGTGAACCTGGCCTACAGGGACCCGCTCGTCCCGACGGCCGCTGACGTCGAGCTGCTCTCACGGGGGCCGGCCGTCGATGGCGGTGCCGGGTCGTCGCCCCTGGTGCTCGCCCGCGTGGTCCCCCGGGAGACGGCGACCGACGCCCCTGCGGAGATCCTCGCGCTCGCCGACGAGCCGGCGACGGTGGTCGTCGCCGGTGACGGCGCCGGGGACGTCGCACGTGCCCTCGCCGAGGCCCGCGGCTGGCCCCTGCTCGCCGAGGTGTCCTCGGGCGCTGCGGCCGGGCCGAACCTCGTCGCTGCGCACCGCCTCGTGCTCGGCGGCTCGCCGTTGACGGCACAGGTCCACCAGGTCGTGGTGCTGGGCCGACCGACGGTGTCCCGTCCCGTCCAGACGCTCCTCGGCTCGGGGTCGAGGGTCGTGGTCGTGGCGCCCGGTGCCGAGCAGTGGCCTGATGCCGCGCGCTCTGCGTCGGTCGTGCTCGCCGCGGTCCCCTCCGCCTGGCTCGACCAGGCTGGCGGGCCGGACCGGCTCGACGAGCCCGACGAGCCCGGACGACCTGGCGAGCCCGACGGATCTGGCGCGGTCCCTGCGGCCGGGCGCTCGTGGCTCGAGAGGTGGCAGACCGCCTCGACCGCAGCCCGCACCGTCGTCGAGACGACCGTGGCTGGTGGCGGGGGGACCGGCCCAGACGCAGGCACCGGCACCGGCGCACGTCCCACCTCGCTCGCCGTGGCGGCCGAGGTCGCGCGGGCCAGCCAGCCTGACGACGTGCTCGTCGTCGGGTCGAGCAGCCCGGCCCGCGACCTCGAGCTCGTCGCCTCCTGGCACGACGCGCCCGTCGTCGTGTCGAACCGTGGTCTCGCCGGGATCGACGGCACGGTCTCGACCGTCGTCGGCGTCGCGCTCGCCGCGCAGGCCACCGGCCCGACGACGGTCCGAGCCCTGCTCGGCGACCTCACGTTCTTGCACGACGTCGGCGGTCTGCTCCGCGGGCCCGACGAACCCGCAGTCCAGGCGCAGGTCGTGGTCGTGAACGACGACGGGGGAGCGATCTTCGCGACCCTCGAGCACGGACGCCCCGAGCACGCGGACATCTTCGAGAGGGTCTTCGCGACCCCGCACGGCGCCGACCTCGGTGCGCTCTGCGCCGGGTACGGGGTGCACCACGAGGCCGTCAGCAGCGTCGGAGCCCTGCGTGAGGTGCTCGCCGCGCCCCGCCCGGGGATCAGCGTCGTCGAGGTGGTGGTCGACCGCCAGGACCGTGGTCCGCAGGGTCGGGCGCTCGCAGACCGGGTGACGGCGGCGCTCGGCGGCTGAGGCTCCGCCGCACCTCGCGTACCGGACATCATTCGCAGCAAGTTCCCAGGAAAGTTCAAGGGTCGCCACAGATCGAGGGGGTTGAGTAGGGGTCAGCAGAAAGACCCGGAGAGAGGGAACCCCCATGACGACTCAGCACACACCAGCAGACGGAACCCCCGCGGACGGCGCTGACCGTCTGCAGGGCAACCAGCCCACCGAGCGCATCGAGCCGATGCAGCCGACCCGGCCGATGCCGCCAGTCCCCGAGGCGCCCCGGACCGAGGCCGTGCCGCAGGCGCACGCCGCACGGTCAGAGCACCAGCCTCAGCACGACACGTACAGCACGCACCAGGGCTCGGGCCAGCACGGCTTCGCAGGTGCCCAGCACGCTCCCCAGCAGCACCAGCAGCAGGCCTACGGCGCGGCCTTCGGCCAGCAGCCCCCGCAGGGCGGTGGCTCGGCCGTCGCGACGGCACCGGCCAAGCGACGCCTCGTGCTGCCGATCGCCACGACGGCCGTCCTGGCCGCCGTGCTCGCCAGCGCCGGCACCGCCGCGCTGACGGGCCAGCTCGGCTCGGACGACGCCGCGGGCACAGCCCCGACGAGCATCAGCAGCGTCGGCCAGAAGAACGACAGCTCGGTGGCCGTCCCGGTCGCCGAGTCGACCGACGGCTCGCCCGACTGGAAGGCCGTCAGCGCAGCCGTCGCGCCCTCCGTGGTCGCGATCAAGGTGACGACGGCCGAGGGCCAGGGCGAGGGCTCGGGCGTCATCATCGACGACCAGGGCCACATCCTCACCAACGACCACGTCGTCGGCGGCGCGAACGACGACACCGTCCAGGTGACGCTCGCCGACGGCCGGGTGTACGAGGCCAAGATCACCGGTCTCGACCCCGCGACAGACCTCGCGGTCGTGCAGATCGTCGACCCGCCCTCAGACCTCCAGTCGGCCGTCTTCGCCGACTCGGCCGAGGTGACCGTCGGCGACGCCGTGATGGCCGTGGGCAACCCGCTCGGCCTGTCGAACACCGCGACCACGGGCATCGTCTCCGCGATCGACCGCCCCGTGAGCACGGCGACCTCGGCGAGCAGCCAGGCACCCGTGGTCACCAACGCGATCCAGATCGACGCCGCGATCAACCCGGGCAACAGCGGTGGACCGCTCTTCAACTCCCGTGGTGAGGTCATCGGCATCACCTCGTCGATCGCGTCGCTGTCCCAGTCGAGCTCGTCGAGCCAGTCCGGCTCGATCGGCCTCGGCTTCGCGATCCCCTCGACCCTCGCGAAGAACATCGGCGGGCAGCTGATCGACTCCGGGACCGCAGAGCACGCCTTCCTCGGCGTCACGCTCGGCGACGGTACCGGCACGGCCGACGGCACCACCCGTCAGGGTGCTGTCGTGGGCACGGTCTCGGACGGCTCGCCGGCCTCGGAGGCCGGGCTGCAGGCCGACGACGTGGTCGTCGCGATCGACGGCAAGGCGGTCACGGGCGCGGAGTCGCTCACGGGCTTCGTCCGCGGTCTCGCCTCAGGCACCGAGGTCACCCTCACGGTGATCCGCGACGGCAAGTCGATCGACGTCCCCGTGACGCTGGCGACGAAGACCGAAGACGCGACCAGCAACGACCAGGGCTCGGACGGCAGCGGCGACAGCGGGAGCACGCTCCCCGGTCAGGGCACGCTGCCCGGCTCGGAGTCCCCGGGCAACATCCCGGACCTGGGCGACCTGTTCCCCGGCCAGAACGGCTGAGGACAGGACACACACTCCTCCCCGGCGCGCCCCCCTCGCGCCGGGTGAGGACCCGGCGGCGCCACGTTCCCCTGCGTGGCGCCGCTTCTGCGTGCACGGTCCGGGGCGCAGGTCCGGAGGTCGTGAGGTGCCCGGCACGCACTGAGCTCTTGGCGCACCGGACGCGCTCGGCGCGTTCGACGTGCCTGGTGCTCAGGACGTGCCTGCGCTCAGGGCCTGCCTGGCGAGGCCCGAGCGTGCGGGACGACTAGTCCGAGCCGACGGTCTCCGCGCCGAGGGCCAGCCGCATCGGCTCGAGCTTCGCCTCGGTCTCGGCCAGCTCGGCGACGGGGTCGGAGGCGGCGACCACGCCGCATCCTGCGAAGAGCCGGGCCGAGCGAGGGTCCTCGGGATCGAGCGAGGCAGAGCGCAGCGCGATGCCCCACTCGCCGTCCCCGTCGCCACCAACCCAGCCGACAGGACCCGCGTAGCGCGCGCGGTCCATGCCTTCGAGGGCACGGATGAGGTCGTTTGCGTCGGGCGTCGGCGTACCGCACACGGCGGCGGTCGGGTGCAGCGCGGCGGCCAGGGTCAGGCTCGACGGCGGGGTGACGGTCGGGCTGACTGTGGACGTGGACGTGCTGCCCGGTCCGACCAGACCTGAGGGGCCTGCCAGCCCCGTGGTCCCGGTCGAGCTCGCAGAGCCCGCCTGGGCGGCCAGGCTGCCCGTCCCCCGCGTGCACAGCACGCCGGTGACGTCGCTCGCGAGGTGCAGCACGTTCGGCAGGTGCAGCACGAAGGGCGTCTCGGGGACGTTGAGCGACTGGCAGAACGGGGCGAGCGCCTCGGCGACCGACGCGACGGCGTACTCGTGCTCTTCGAGGTCCTTGGAGGAGTGCGCGAGCTTCGCGGCCCTGGCGAGGTCGGCCTCCTCCCCACCGGTGCGGCGGATGGTGCCGGCGAGCACCCGCGAGGTGACCAGGCCCTTCTCGCTGCGGACCAGCAGCTCGGGGGTCGCGCCGACCATGCCGTCGACGCTGAAGGTCCAGCAGCCCGTGTACGCGGTCGCCAGGCGGGTCAGCAGCCAGCGCGGGTCGATCGGCTGCTCGGTCCGTGCCTGGACGTCGCGCGCCATGACCACCTTGTCGAGGCGGCCGTCGCGGATCTGCTGGACAGCCTGCTCGACGGCGTCGGTCCACGCCTCGTCCGCGACGGCTCCCTGCCTGTACGTCACGGCGCCGGGTGCTGTCACCGGCTCGACGTCCTCGAGCACGTGGGCGAGCGTGGGGACAGGGGCGAGGGTCGGCGCCGAGCCGGCCGAGGTCTGCGAGGTCGTGATGGTCGTGATCCACGCGGTCCGTCCGCGTCGTCCGACGACCACCCGCGGGACGACGAGCACGCTGCGCTGCTCCGACCCCTCGTCGAAGGCGAAGGACCCGAAGGCCACGGGGCCCGTGCCGGGCAGGTCGACGTCGTCGCGCACGACGGCGCGCGAGCGCAACGCCGCCCAGGCGGCCTCGGCGTCCGCGAACCGGGTGGGGCCGCGCGTCTCGACGCGGGCCACCTCGCCCCAGGCGACCAGGCCGTCGCCGCGGCGGACCCAGGCCAGGGGGGCGGTGCGGGGGAGCAGCCTGAGCAGCGCTGCGGGGTGCTCGTCGAGGACGGTGCCGAGCAGCGTGGTGCGGACCACGAGCTGGGGTGACGACGGTTCAGGGGCAACGTCCGCGGACGACAGGGGATTCATCGCCTCCAAGCGTACGACCGCGAGGTGCCGCGTGCGTGCCTCGGGTGAGAGCATGGCCTCATGTCACGTGCGAGCCTGGACAAGAAGCCCACCGAGGTCGCGTCGATGTTCGACGGGATCGCCCAGCACTACGACCTGGTCAACGACCTGGTCTCGGCCGGGCAGACGAGGTCGTGGCGTCGCGCCACCCTCCAGGCCGTCGACGCCCAGCCCGGGGAGACGGTCCTCGACCTCGCCGCGGGGACCGGCACGTCGAGCGAGCCCTTCGCCGCGGCCGGCGCGCGCGTGGTCCCGTGCGACTTCTCCTTCGGCATGCTCAGCGTCGGCAAGTCCCGCAGGCCCGACCTCCCCTTCACAGCCGGCGACGCGACCCGTCTGCCCTTCGCCGACGCGTCTTTCGACGCCGTGACCATCTCCTTCGGGCTGCGCAACGTGGTGGACACCGTGGGCGGGCTCCGCGAGATGCTGCGCGTGGTGCGCCCGGGCGGGCGCCTGGTGGTGTGCGAGTTCTCCCAGCCGACGTGGAAGCCGTTCCGCACCGTCTACTCCGAGTACCTCATGCGCGCCCTGCCGAAGGTCGCCGGGGCCGTGACCAAGGACTCCGGCTCCTACGAGTACCTCGCCGAGTCGATCCGCGCCTGGCCCGACCAGGAGGGCCTCGGCCGTCTCCTGCTCGACGCCGGGTGGGGCTCTGTCGGCTACCGCAACCTCACCGGTGGGATCGTCGCGCTGCACAGGGCGACACGCCCGGCCTGAGTCGTCTCCTGGGTCGTCCCCCTGGGCGCCGGTCGGCTCTTCGGCCGAGCCGGTGCCCGGGTGCGCACCCGGCGCAGCGGCCCGGCTCTGCGTCGCCGTGCAGGGCGGCGCCGCCGGACCCTGTGGGGTCCTCCGGCGCGCTCTGGCCGTGCGCTCCCGCAGGTCGCTGACCTGCGCCCAGGCAAGGGTCGCCTAAGCAGACAATGTGAGGGAACCGTGGATAGAGTGGCCTCGTCGCTTGTGAAGAAGTTCACAAGCGGTCGTCGCGAGACGGCCAGGATCAGCAGCACGACCCGCAGGACCAGCACGGCAGGTACGGGGCTCGACGGTGACCTCTGTCACGGCGGGACCCCCGGCCCAGACCTCACAGGCAGCTCGCGTCGGACAGGTGGCACGGCATGAGACTCACGGGCAACGATGACGCAGACGTCATCGTCGTCGGCGCGGGCCCGGCCGGGTCTGCCGCTGCGCACTACTGCGCCGCCGCTGGCCTCGACGTCATCCTCATGGAGAAGTCAGGCTTCCCCCGCGACAAGATCTGCGGCGACGGACTGACCCCGCGAGCGGTGAGCGAGCTCGTCCGGATGGGTGTGCCCACCCGCGAGGAAGACGGCTGGATCCGCAACATCGGCCTGCGCGCCGTCGCGGGCGGACGGTCCTTCGAGTTCCCCTGGCCCGAGCTCCGTTCGTACCCGTCGTACGGCCTCGCACGCTCGCGGATGAACCTCGACCAGACCCTCGCCGAGCACGCCCGGGCGACCGGCGCCAAGCTCATGGAGCGCACCAACGTCACCGGACCCGTCGTCGACGAGCGCACCGGGCGCGTGGTCGGCGTGACCGCGAGGCCCGTCGACTCCGACGGACGGCGCGCCGGCGACGAGACGACCTACCGCGCACCTGTCGTCATCGCCGCCGACGGTGTCTCGGCCCGCATGGCGACGTCGCTCGGCATCGAGAAGGCCATGAACCGGCCGATGGGTGTCGCGGTCCGCACCTACTTCACCAGCCCCCGCCACGACGACCCGTGGATGGAGTCCCAGCTCGAGCTGTGGGACGGCGCCCCGGGGAAGTCCAACCTGCTGCCCGGGTACGGCTGGATCTTCGCCCTCGGCGACGGCACGGTCAACGTCGGTCTCGGGTCGGTCTCCTCGACGGCCGCCGCCACGAAGATCGACTACAAGAAGCTCTTCGCGCAGTGGATGGAGAACACCCCCGAAGAGTGGGGCTTCACCCCCGAGAACCAGATCGGCCCGGTCCGCGGGGCCGCCCTGCCGATGGCCTTCAACCGCAAGCCGCTCTACACCCGCGGACTCATGCTCGTCGGGGACTCGGGCGGCATGGTCAGCCCCTTCAACGGTGAGGGCATCGCCTACGCCATGCAGGCCGGCCGCGTCGCCGCCGACGTGATCGCCCAGGCCGCCGCACGGACCACGGACGACTCGCGCGAGCGGGCCCTGTCGACCTACGCCGACACCATGAGCCGTGACCTCGGCGGCTACTACACGCTCGGGCGGATCTTCGTCCGGGTGATCGAGCACCCGCGCATCATGCGCCTGTGCACCACCTACGGGCTGCCCAGGCCGCTCGTCATGAAGATCGTCGTCAAGCTCCTGTCCGACTGCTACGAGCCTCACGGCGGCGACATCGTCGACCGCGTGATCGCCGGGCTCGCGAGGGTGGTGCCGAACGCATGAACAACCCCTACGTCCCGCTGCTGGTCCTCATGGGGATCGCGATGGTCCTCGCTCTCGGCGGCGTCGCCGCGAGCGCTGTCATCGGTCCCAAGCGCTACAACCGCGCCAAGCTCGACGCCTACGAGTGCGGGATCGAGCCGACACCGCACGCGACGGGCGGGGGCCGCTTCCCGGTGAAGTACTACCTCGTGGCGATGACCTTCATCATCTTCGACATCGAGGTCGTGTTCCTCTACCCGTGGGCCGTCGACTTCTCGACGCTCGCGATGTTCGGGCTCGTCGCGATGCTCTCCTTCCTCGCCCTCATCACCGTGCCCTTCGTCTATGAGTGGCGCCGCGGCGGATTCGAGTGGGACTGATGACTGCGCACCTGCGCACCTGCACCTCCCGAGGAGGACCGTCGCGCGTCTCGACCGCGCTGCGAGCCTGTCCGACCTCGGCCACGCCACGCGACGAGAGGTACTGACGACATGGGGATCGAAGAAGCTCCCTCAGGATTCCTCCTGACCACCGTCGAAGACCTTGCGGGGTACTTCCGCAAGGGTTCGCTGTGGCCGGTGACCTTCGGGCTCGCGTGCTGCGCGATCGAGATGATGGCGGCGGGCGCGAGCCGCTTCGACCTCTCGCGCTTCGGCATGGAGGTGTTCCGCGCGTCGCCGCGCCAGGCGGACCTCATGATCGTCGCGGGACGCGTGAGCCAGAAGATGGCTCCGGTGGTCCGTCAGGTCTACGACCAGATGCCCGAGCCCAAGTGGGTGCTGTCGATGGGTGTGTGCGCGTCGAGCGGCGGCATGTTCAACAACTACGCGATCGTCCAGGGTGTCGACCACATCGTTCCCGTGGACATCTACCTGCCCGGGTGCCCGCCCCGCCCCGAGATGCTCATCAACTCGATCCTCGCGCTGCACCAGCAGATCCAGGACCAGCCGCTCGGCGTCAACCGCCGGGAGGCAGCCCGCGCCGCCGAGGCCGCCGCGCTCGAGGCGACCCCGACCTCCGCGATGAAGGGGCTGCTGCGATGACGGAGAAAGACCCCGGCACGACGGGAGGGTCGGCGGCCGAGCCGCGGACCGACGTGACAGCCGGCGGCGACGTGCTCGCGGCCCCGGCGGCTCCCGAGGGGCGTGAAGAGCTCGAGGTGGTCGAGGTCCGCACAGGCATGTTCGGCGCTCACGGCTCGGGGGACACCTCAGGCTTCGGCGGTCTCGTCCGCCCGGTCACCCGGCCGCTCGCGACGCCGAGGCCCTACGGCGGCTGGTACGACGAGGTGGTCGACGTCCTCGCCGAGGTGCTGGCCGAGGGTGGGACAGCCTTCGACGCTGCTGTGGAGGGTGTGGTGGTCGACCCGCCCGCCGGTTCGGGTGCGCGGACCGAGCTGACCATCCACGTGCGGCCGGAGCACATCGTCGCGGTGTGCCAGGCGCTGCGCGACGACCAGGACCTCCGCTTCGAGCTGAGCCTGGGTGTCTCGGGCGTGCACTATCCCGGTGACGTCGGGCGTGAGCTCCACGCGGTGTACCACCTGACGTCGATCACCCACGGCCGGTCCTTGCGCCTCGAGGTCACCGTCCCCGACTCCCACCCGCACATCCCGACGACCACGACGGTCTACCCGACGAACGACTGGCACGAGCGCGAGACCTGGGACTTCTTCGGGATCGTCTTCGACGGTCATCCGGCTCTGGCCCGGATCGCGATGCCTGACGACTGGCCCGGCCACCCGCAGCGCAAGGACTATCCGCTCGGTGGCATCCCCGTGGAGTACAAGGGTGCGACGGTGCCCCCGCCGGACCAGAGGAGGTCCTACTCGTGAGCACGCAGAGCAGCGCCAGGTCGACCGGACCGGCGCCGGGGGCCGCCCGGCCGCACGCCGCACGCCCGCCTGTCGAGGACACGTCGGTCCCGTCCTTCGAGTCCTCGGGCGGGGACTGGGACGAGATCGCGGCCGAGATCGCCGAGCTGGGCGAAGAGCGCATCGTCGTCAACATGGGTCCCCAGCACCCCTCGACCCACGGGGTCCTGCGCCTCATGCTCGAGATCGACGGCGAGACCGTGACCGAGGCGCGCTGCGGGGTCGGCTACCTGCACACGGGCATCGAGAAGAACATGGAGTTCCGCACCTGGACCCAGGGTGTCGCCTTCTGCACGCGGATGGACTACCTGGCGCCGTTCTTCCAGGAGGCCGCGTACTGCCTCGGGATCGAGCGGCTGCTGGGCATCGAGGACGACGTCCCCGAGCGCGCGCAGGTGATCCGGGTGCTGCTCATGGAGCTCAACAGGGTCGCGAGCCACCTGGTGTGCCTGGGGACCGGCGGCAACGAGATGGGCGCGACGACGGTCATGACCATCTCCTTCACGGCCCGCGAGGAGATCTTGCGGATCTTCGAGTCAGTCACGGGTCTGCGCATGAACCACGCGTTCATCCGCCCCGGAGGTGTCGCGCAGGACGTGCCGGCGGGACTGTCCGAAGACTTCTGGCACATGGACACCGAGGTCCGCAAGTACCTCGCGCAGCTGAGCGACCTCATGCTCGCCAACCCGATCTTCAAGTCCAGGCTCGTCGGCACAGGGCACCTCAACCTCGCGGGCTGCATGGCCCTCGGGGTGACAGGTCCGGTGCTCCGCTCGGCGGGTCTGCCCTACGACGTCCGCAAGTCCGCGCCGTACTGCGGCTACGAGACCTACGACTTCGACGTCCCGACCTCGACCGACGCCGACTGCTACTCCCGCGTCGTGCTGCGCATCGAAGAGTGCTATCAGTCGCTCAAGATCGCTGCGCAGTGCATCGAGCGGCTCGAGCGCTCCGTGGGTGAACCCGTGATGGTCGCCGACAAGAAGATCGCGTGGCCTGCGCAGCTGGCCGTCGGAACCGACGGTGCGGGCAACTCCTTCGAGCACATCAGGGAGATCATGGGGCAGTCGATGGAGGCTCTCATCCACCACTTCAAGCTCGTGACCGAGGGCTTCAGGGTCCCAGCCGGGCAGGTGTTCCAGACCGTCGAGCACCCCCGCGGCGAGCTCGGCGTCCACCTGGTCTCGGACGGCGGCACCCGTCCCTACAGGGCGCACTTCCGCGACCCGTCCTTCAACAACCTGCAGGCCGTCGCCCTGATGTGCGAGGGCGGCCAGGTCGCCGACGTCGTCGTCGCGGTCGCCTCGCTCGACCCAGTCCTGGGAGGTGTGGACCGATGAGCCTCGAGACCCAGCCCGCCGGGCAGCGACCTGTCGGCCCCACGGGGACCGGCTACGACGAGGTCACCCTCGCCCGGCTGACCGCCGACGCCCACCAGATCGTCGCCCGGTATCCGCAGGCCCGCTCCGCGCTCCTGCCGATGCTGCACCTCGTCCAGTCCGAGGACGGCTACGTCTCCCGCTCGGGCATCACGTTCTGCGCGGGGATCCTCGACCTCACCCCGGCCGAGGTCTCGGCTGTCGCGACGTTCTACACGCAGTACAAGCGCCGCCCGAACGGTGAGTACACGGTCGGGGTCTGCACCAACACGCTCTGCGCGATCATGGGCGGCGACGAGATCTTCGACGAGCTGTCCGAGCACCTGGGGATCGGCCATGACGAGACGACCGACGACGGTGCGGTGACCCTCGAGCGGATCGAGTGCAACGCGGCCTGCGACTACGCCCCGGTGATGATGGTCAACTGGGAGTTCTTCGACCAGCAGACCCCGGCGAGCGCCCGCGGCGTCGTCGACGACCTGCGTCTGGGCAAGGACGTCGCGCCGACGCGCGGTGCGTCGTCGGTGTGCTCCTTCAAGCAGATGTCCCGCGTGCTCGCAGGGTTCACGGACGGCCGCGCCGACGAGGGTGTCGGGGCCGGTGAGCCCACCACCCGGGGGACCCGGCTGGCGCGCGAGCACGGGTGGACGGCAGGTGCCGACGGCCCGGGTGGGACCGGTGCCGAAGACCAGACCCCCGACGAGGACGCTCCGGCCCAGGGCAGCGGGGTCGCCGACGCGACACCGTCGACGGGTGCCGAGCAGTCGAGCGCCGAGCGCACCGAGGAGACCCCGGCCGACACCTCGCCGGCCACCACCACGTCGACCGACGAGCCGACCCCGGCCGCCGACGAGAAGACCGATCCTGCGGCCGCCGACACCACGTCGACGACCACCGAGGGGGAGCGATGAGCACCGAGCTCGCACCGGTCCTCTCCGCGCACTGGGACGCCGAGCGCTCCTGGACGCTGGAGACCTATCTCGCGAACGGCGGGTACGAGGGGCTGCGCGCCGCCCTCGCCCAGCCTGCAGCCGACGTCGTCCAGACCGTCAAGGACTCAGGTCTGCGCGGCCGAGGCGGTGCAGGGTTCCCGACGGGCATGAAGTGGGGCTTCCTGCCCGCGCCCGACGGTGGCCCGCGGTACCTCGTGGTCAACGCCGACGAGTCCGAGCCGGGGACCTGCAAAGACATCCCGCTCATGCTCGCCACACCGCAGACCCTCGTCGAGGGGGTGGCCATCACCTCCTACGCGATCGGCTGCCACCACGCCTTCATCTACGTCCGCGGGGAGGTCCTGCACGTCTACCGCAGGCTGCTCAAGGCCGTCGAGGAGGCCTACGCCGCGGGGTTCCTCGGCAAGGACGTGCTCGGCTCGGGATTCGACCTCGACGTCACCGTGCACGCCGGCGCGGGTGCGTACATCTGTGGCGAGGAGACCGCGCTGCTCGACTCCCTCGAAGGGCTGCGCGGCCAGCCGAGGCTCAAGCCGCCGTTCCCGGCGGTCGCGGGTCTCTACGCCCGGCCGACAGTCGTCAACAACGTCGAGTCTGTCGCCTCCGTGCCGCAGATCGTCGCCCGCGGGGCCTCCTGGTTCACGTCCATGGGGACCGAGCGGTCGGCTGGCCACGGGCTGTTCTCGCTCTCGGGCCACGTCACGCGTCCAGGCCAGTACGAGGCACCGCTCGGCATCACCCTCCGTGAGCTGCTCGACATGGCCGGGGGCGTCCGGGAGGGGCACGAGCTGAAGTTCTGGACGCCCGGCGGGTCGTCGACGCCGATCTTCACGGCCGAGCACCTCGACGTCCCGCTCGACTACGAGTCTGTCGCCGCAGCAGGTTCCATGCTCGGCACCCGGGCGCTGCAGATCTTCGACGAGACCACCTCGGTGGTCCGTGCCGTGACCCGGTGGACCGAGTTCTACGCCCACGAGTCCTGCGGCAAGTGCACCCCGTGCCGTGAGGGCACGTACTGGCTCAAGCAGGTGCTCCGGCGCCTCGAGGCCGGGCAGGGCACCCAGGGCGACATCGACACGCTCCTCGACACCTGCGACAACATCCTCGGTCGTGCGTTCTGCGCCCTCGGCGACGGTGCCACCTCGTGCATCACCTCAGCCGTCCAGTACTTCCGGGAGGAGTTCGAGGCCGGGATGCACACCCCCGCGAGCGAGCTGTTCCCACCCGCGCGCTCCGCCCTGTTCGACTATCCGCCGAGGACGCGGGCCGCTGCGCTCGCAGGAGCCGGCGCAGGAGGCCACTGATGACCGTCACCGACAACAAAGGCGCTGTCGACAAGGGCGCACAGGCCGAGCCGCCGGCACGGCCCGACCACATCAGCTTCACCCTCGACGGCGTCGAGGTCTCCGTGCCCAAGGGCACCCTCGTCATCCGCGCAGCCGAGCAGGTCGGGGTGCAGATCCCGAGGTTCTGCGACCACCCGCTGCTCGAGCCCGCCGGCGCGTGCCGCCAGTGCCTCGTCGACGTCGCGATGCCCGACCGCGAGGGCAACGTCCGTCCGATGCCCAAGCCGCAGGCCTCCTGCACCCTCGAGGCGACGCCGGGCATGGTCGTCAAGACCCAGCACACCTCGGCTGTCGCCGACAAGGCGCAGAAGGGTGTCATGGAGCTGCTGCTCATCAACCACCCGCTCGACTGCCCCGTCTGCGACAAGGGCGGCGAGTGCCCCCTGCAGAACCAGGCCATGAGCAACGGTCGGCCGAGCAGCCGCTTCGTCGACGTCAAGCGGACCTTCCCCAAGCCGATCTCGATCTCGACCGAGATCCTCCTCGACCGTGAGCGCTGCGTGCTGTGCCAGCGCTGCACGAGGTTCTCCAAGCAGATCGCCGGAGACGCCTTCATCGACCTGCAGAAGCGTGGCGCGCAGCAGCAGATCGGCCGCTTCGACACCGACGTGCTCGGCTTCGCGGACCCCGAGGGCCCGGGCGACAGGCCCACGGGCGGCGCCGAGCCCGACGAGTCCGGGCAGCCCTTCGCGTCGTACTTCTCCGGCAACACCGTGCAGATCTGCCCGGTCGGTGCCCTGACCGGGGCCGCCTACAGGTTCCGGTCCCGTCCCTTCGACCTGGTCTCGACGCCGTCGGTCGCCGAGCACGACTCCTCGGGATCGGCGATCCGCGTCGACCACCGCCGCGGCACCGTGATGCGCCGGCTGGCGGGGGAGGACCCTGCGGTCAACGAGGAGTGGATCACCGACAAGGACCGTTTTGCCTTCACGTGGCAGACCGCGCCGGACCGCATCACCACACCGATGATCCGCGAGCGCGGGGCCGACGGCTTCCGCGGCGAGCTGCGCCCGGCCAGCTGGATGGAGGCCTTCGACGCGGCCGCCGCCGGTCTGCGGGCCGCGTGCACGGCGGACAGGCGCTCGGCCGGCGGTGTCGGTGTGCTGCCCGGCGGTCGGCTGACGATCGAAGACGCCTACGCCTACGCGAAGTTCGCCCGGGTGGTGCTCGGCACCAACGACGTCGACCACCGTGCCCGGGTGCACTCCGACGAAGAGCTCGCCTTCCTCGGGCACGCCGTCGCCGGTTCTGGTCTGGGTGTCACCTTCGACGCCCTCGAGTCGGCCTCGGCCGTGCTGCTCGTCGGGCTCGAGCCCGAGGAAGAAGCCGGGGTCGTGTTCCTCAGGCTGCGCAAGGCCGCCAAGACCCGTGGTCTGCGGGCCTTCAGCATCGCGCCCTTCGCCTCGCGCGGTCTGCTGCGGATCGGCGACCGGGGCGGCGAGCTGCTCCCCGCTGCGCCGGGGACCGAGCCCGAGGTGCTCGACGCCGTCGGGACCGATGACGACCTCGCCCACGTGCACGACGCGCTCGCGGACGGCGGCCGGGGCGTGATCCTCGTCGGGGAGCGTCTCGCAGGCGTCCCCGGGGGCCTCTCCGCCGTGCTGCGGCTCGCCGAGCGCACAGGCGCACGGGTCGCCTGGGTCCCGCGGCGTGCTGGTGAGCGCGGCGGTGTCGAGACCGGCACCCTGCCCACCCTGCTGCCGGGCGGTCGACCGGTCTCCGACGCTGCGGCGCGGGTCGACCTCGCGGCCGCGTGGTCGGTCGACACCCTCCCGCAGACCCCGGGCCTCGACACGGCCGGGATCGTCTCGGCCCTCGCCGAGGGGCGGCTGCGTGGTGTGGTCGTCGGCGGTCTCGAGCTCGCCGACCTGCCCGACCCTGTCGCGGCGCGCGGTGCCCTCGAGGTGGCGGACTTCGTCGTCTCGCTCGAGGTGCGGGCGAGCGACGTGACCGAGCACGCGGACGTGGTCTTCCCCGTCGCCCCGCCAGCCGAGAAGGCCGGCGCGTACTGGAGCTGGGAGGGGCGCATCCGGCCCTTCCCCGCGGCCCTCGACTCCTCTGCGCTGTCCGACCACAGGGTGCTCGACGCCGTCGCTGACGTCATGGGAGTCTCGCTCGGTCTGGGGTCGCTCGACGCCGTACGCGCCGAGATCGAGCAGCTCGCCGGCTGGGACGGTGCGCGGGTCGAGGCTCCGGCCGAGCCCGTGACCGAGCCTGCGGGGCTCCAGCCGGGTCAGGCCGTGCTCGCCGGGTGGCGGATGCTCCTCGACTGCGGGCGGGCCCAGGACGGCGAGCTCTTCCTGGCCGGGACGGCCAAGCGGCCTGTCGCCCGGATGTCGGCCGCGACCGCGGCGGCGCTCGTGACCGGTGCAGGCAAGGGTGCGGCGCCTGTCGGCGGTGACCTGCCCTCGTCGGTCGAGGTGTCCACGTCGACAGGCGCGATCACGCTCCCGCTCGTCGTGACGGACATGCCGGACCACGTCGTCTGGGTGCCGCTCAACTCCCCGGGGTCGCAGGTGCACAGCACCCTCGGCGTCTCGCCCGGCGCAGTCGTCCAGGTGCGCGCCGCCGGCGCCGTACCGACCTCCGTCGAAGGGCACGGTGCGTGATGGTCGACTTCTCGAACGACACCTTCTGGACCTACCTCGTCAAGGCCGTCCTCATCCTCGTGTTCTTGCTGACGAGCGTGCTCATCGCGATCTGGTTCGAGCGCAAGGTGGTCGCCCGCATGCAGGTGCGGCCCGGGCCCAACGTGCACGGGCCCTTCGGGCTCCTGCAGTCCCTCGCCGACGCGATGAAGCTGCTCCTCAAAGAAGACATCACCGTCAAGGCGGCCGACAAGATCGTCTACCTCGTCGCGCCGATGATCTCGGTCTTCTGCGCGCTGCTGACCTTCGCGGTCATCCCGCTCGGACCGCAGGTGACCATCCCCTTCACGAACATCTCGACACCCGCGCAGCTGACCGACTTCCCCGTCGCTGTCCTGTACATCCTCGCCTGCGCGTCGGTCGGCGTGTACGGGATCGTGCTCGGCGGCTGGTCCTCGGGCTCCACGTACCCGCTGCTCGGCTCGGTCCGCTCGACGGCGCAGGTCATCAGCTACGAGCTCGCGATGGGACTGTCCCTCGTGAGCGTGTTCATCATGGTCGGCTCGATGTCGACGGGTGACATCGTCGACTACCAGACCGAGTACTGGCTGATCCTGCCGCTGTTCCCGGCCTTCCTCATCTACGTGATCTCGATGGTCGGCGAGACCAACCGTCTGCCCTTCGACCTCCCCGAGGCCGAGGGTGAGCTCGTCTCCGGGTACATGACCGAGTACTCCTCGATGAAGTTCGCGTGGTTCTTCCTCGCCGAGTACATCAACATGATCAACGTCTCCGCAGTCGCCACGACGCTGTTCCTCGGCGGGTGGCGCGCCCCCTTCCCGATCTCCGCGATCAACGACGGCATGTTCAACGAGGGCTGGTGGCCCATCCTCTGGTTCCTCGTGAAGATGTGGGGCTTCATGTTCCTCTTCGTGTGGATCCGCGGGACGGTCCTGCGCCTGCGCTACGACCAGTTCATGCGCTTCGGCTGGAAGGTGCTCATCCCGGCCGCCCTCGCCTGGATCGTCTGCGTCTCGGTGGTCCGCGGCGTCCGCGAGTTCAGCGGCGTCGACCTCCAGACCGTCGGGGTCGTGGTCTTCGCGGTCGCCCTGCTGGCGATGCTGGTGCTGAGGTTCTGGCCCGAGAAGCAGCCTGCGTCGGCGCAGGAGTCTGCGGGAGCTGGCGGGGCTGCGGGCACCGGAGGTGCTGCGGACGGCGAGCCCTTCGACGCCTTCGCGGGCGGATATCCCGTCCCCCCGCTGCCCGGTCAGTCGCTCCCGCCCTCACCGCGTGCAGCGCGGCGCCAGCGAGCCACGGCGGCGATCTCCGCAGGTCCAGGTGGCCCAGGCGTCTCAGCAGCAGCGTCCGACAGCTCCACGGCCCACGCGAAGGAGACCGACGATGAGTGACCACGGCACGCACGGCACGCACGGCACGCACAGCAGTGACGGGGACCGCGAGACGACCGGCGGACCTGCAACAGGCTCGACCGACGGCGCAGCCGGGTACCAGCAGCTGCGCCCGGCCGCGTCGGGGGTCCGCGAGCTCATCGCGCCCGTCGCGGGATTCGGCGTGACCTTCTCCTCGATGTTCCGGCCCACAGTCACGGAGCAGTACCCCTTCGAGAAGGTGCCCACCAAGCCCCGCTACCACGGCCGGCACCAGCTCAACCGCTATGCCGACGGCCTCGAGAAGTGCATCGGTTGCGAGCTCTGCGCCTGGGCCTGCCCCGCGGACGCCATCTACGTCGAGGGCGCGAGCAACGCCGACCTCCCCGACGGCGGCCACAGGTCACCAGGTGAGCGGTACGGGAGCGTCTACCAGATCAACTATCTGCGCTGCATCTTCTGCGGCCTGTGCATCGAGGCCTGCCCGACCCGCGCGCTCACCATGACCAACGAGTACGAGCTGACGGGCCCGACACGTGCCGGGCTGATCTTCGAGAAGGAGGACCTCTTGGCCCCGCTGCGCGACGGCATGCT
Organism: Sanguibacter sp. Leaf3; assembly: GCF_001425965.1. NCBI lineage: Bacteria > Bacillati > Actinomycetota > Actinomycetes > Micrococcales > Sanguibacteraceae > Sanguibacter > Sanguibacter sp. Leaf3. The sequence continues at coordinate 52,268 of NZ_LMRH01000004.1, forward strand.
CGCCGCACCGCACCCGATGGTCCCCGGGACCGAGGACACCCAGTACTACCGCGGCGAGGTCACCGGGCCGACGCCCGAGCAGGTCGCGTGGGTCGCCGAGCACAGGCCCGACGACCCGACGCTCGAGACGGCGCGCGCCGCCGCCGGGCGGGGTGCCTCGGGGCCTGCAGCAGAACCGGCACCCGCGACAGCACCCGCACCGACCGGGACGGGCCGCTCGTGACGAGCGGGGCGGAGGCCGTCCTCTTCTGGTGCCTCGCGCCGCTCATGGTGATCGCCGCGCTCGGGCTGCTCTTCGCCCGCAAGGCCGTGCACGCCACGCTCTGCGTCGTCTTCGTCATGGTCTGCCTGGCCGTCATGTACGTCGCCCTCGAGGCGCCGTTCCTCGGCATCGTGCAGATCGTCGTCTACACGGGCGCCGTGATGATGCTCTTCCTCTTCGTCATCATGCTCGTCGGTGTCGACGCCTCGGACTCCCTCGTCGAGACCATCCGTGGTCAGCGGCTCGTGGGCTGGTTGCTCGGCATCGGGCTCGGCGCCGTGCTCGTGGGTGTGATCCTGCGGGTGTCCTTCCCCGCGGGCATCGGTCTCGAGGCCGCGAACGCCGACACCAACCCCGTCGCGATCGCCCGGGTGCTCTTCGGCGACTTCGTGTTCAACCTCGAGGTCGTCGGCGTCCTGCTCATCACGGCTGCCCTCGCCGCCCTCACACTCACCCACAAGCAGCGGCTCACCCCGCGCGTGGGTCAGAAGGAGCGCGCCGACGCACGGGTCGCGAGCGGAGAGTCGCTCGTCCCGCTGCCCGCCCCGGGCGTCTACGCCCAGCGCAACGCGATGGACGTCCCGGCCCTCGACCCGCAGGGCCGACCCATCGAGGCCTCGGTCTCGCGGGTGCTGCGGGTGCGCGGGCAGGAGCGGCAGGCGCCGCTCGACGCGCAGATCGCGCACCTGTCCGGCCAGGGACCACGGGGTGTCGGCTCGGGCCCGTCGCACGACGTGGACCGCACGGACGGGCCCGGCGAGCCGACGGCCGACCCTGTCGCCCCGGGTGCGGGCGACACCACCCCGCCGCGGACGACCGAGGAGGAGAGCTGACATGGACATGTCCAACTACCTCGTGCTCTCGGCCCTGCTGTTCTCGATCGGCGCCGCGACGGTCCTCCTGCGCCGCAACGCGATCATCGTGTTCATGGGCATCGAGCTCATGCTCAACGCCTCCAACCTCGCCTTCGTCACCTTCGCGCGCATGCACGGAGACCTCAGCGGCCAGGTCATCGCCTTCTTCGTGATGGTCGTCGCCGCCGCCGAGGTGGTCGTCGGGCTCGCCATCATCGTGTCCATCTTTAGAACCCGCAGGTCTGCGTCGGTCGACGACGTCAACCTGCTGAAGAACTGACGGGGAGCGGACACCTGTGGACACCTCTGTGATCGACTCTGCCTGGTTGCTGGTCGTCGTGCCGCTCGTCGGTGCCGGGATCCTGCTGCTCGCGGGCCGCCGCGCCGACGCGTGGGGCCACTGGCTCGGTGTGCTCGCCTCGGCGGCGACCTTCGTGCTCGGCGCCGTGTACCTGGTCACCCTGCTCGGCTGGGACGCGGCCGACCGCGTCGTCGACGTGCACGTCGGGCGCTGGTTCGACGCCGGCTCGCTCGTGGTCGACGTCGGCCTGCGGGTCGACCCGCTGTCGCTGACCTTCGTGCTGCTCGTGAGCTTCGTGGGCACCCTCATCCACCTGTACTCGGTCGCGTACATGGAGCACGACGCGGACAGGCGCAGGTTCTTCGCGTACCTCAACCTCTTCGTCGCGGCGATGCTGCTGCTCGTGCTCGCCGACTCCTACCTGCTGCTCTTCGTCGGCTGGGAGGGTGTGGGGCTCGCGTCCTACCTGCTCATCGGGTTCTGGAACCACGTCCCTGCCAACGCGACAGCCGCGAAGAAGGCCTTCATCGTCAACCGCGTCGCCGACGTCGGCATGATCGTCGCGCTCATGCTGATGTTCAGCTCCTTCGGTGCCGTCGACTTCGCCTCGGTCTTCGCCGGGGCCGAGACCACCGACACGGGCCGCCTCACCGCGATCGCCCTCATGCTGCTCGTCGCGGCCTGCGGCAAGAGCGCCCAGTTCCCCCTGCAGTCCTGGCTCGGGGACGCGATGGCCGGCCCGACGCCCGTCTCCGCGCTCATCCACGCCGCCACCATGGTCACCGCGGGTGTCTACCTCGTCGTCAGGTCCGGCCCGGTCTTCACGCTGGCCCCGGACGCCCTGCTCGTCACCGCCGTCGTCGGCGCCGTCACCCTGGTGTTCGGTGCTGTCGTCGGCTGTGCCAAGGACGACATCAAGAAGACCCTCGCCGCCTCGACCATGTCGCAGATCGGCTACATGATGCTCGCCGCGGGCCTCGGCCCGATCGGTTACGCCTTCGCGATCTTCCACCTGCTGACCCACGGGTTCTTCAAGGCCGGTATGTTCCTCGGCGCCGGTTCCGTGATGCACGGCATGTCCGACGACGTGAGCATGCGCAGGTTCGGAGGGCTCTCCGCGGTCATGAAGGTCACCTGGGTGACCTTCGGGCTCGGCTGGCTCGCGATCCTCGGCATCCCGCCCTTCTCAGGGTTCTGGAGCAAGGACAAGATCATCGAGAGCGCCTTCGCGGCTGACGGCGGCCACGGCTGGCAGCCGTGGGTCTTCGGCCTCGTCGCCCTCGTCGGCGCAGGGATCACGGCCTTCTACATGTCCAGGCTGTTCTTCATGACCTTCCACGGCCAGCACCGCTGGGTCGAGAGCGACGACGGCTCGGGGCTGCCGGTACGGCACCCGCACGAGTCGCCCGCCCTCATGACCGTGCCGATGGTGGTCCTCGCCGTCGGGTCCGCAGCCCTCGGTGGTCTGCTCATGGTCGGGGGAGCGTTCGCCTCCTGGCTCGAGCCCGTGACCGGCCACGTCGAGCACCACGAGCCTGTGCTGCCCGTCCCGGTGATCATGGTCCTCACGCTGCTGCTCGTGCTCGGCGGGGCCTTCCTCGCCTGGCGCCAGTACGGTGCCTCGACGGTCCCCGTCGAGCCGCCCGCGGGCAGCGTCCTGACCCGTGCCGCGCGCGCCGACCTGTACCAGGACGTCGTCAACGAGAACCTCGTCATGCGACCCGGGCAGTACCTCACGCGGTCCCTCGTCTACGCCGACAAGAAGGTCGTCGACGGCGGGTTCATGGGAGCCGCAGGGGCCCTGGGTCTGCTCGGCGAGGCCGTGAAGAAGGTCCAGAACGGCTACGTCCGGTCCTATGCGGCCATGATGCTCGCAGGGTTCGGTGTCCTCGTCGTCGTCGTCCTGCTCGTGTGGAACTGAGAGGGGCGGACAGATGACCATCGACCCGAACATCCCGTGGCTCACCCTGCTGGCCGTCGTGCCGCTCGTCGGCGCGCTCGTGCTGTGGGCGCTGCCCCGCGGCTCGCGCAGGCTGGCTCGGCCCGTCGCGCTCGCCTTCTCGCTCGTCGAGGTGCTGCTCGTCGTCGCCGCCGTCGCGGCCTTCGACACCTCCAGGGCCGCCGTCCACCAGCTCGCCGAGACGCACGCGTGGATCCCGCAGATCGGCGCGAGCTATGCCGTGGCCGTCGACGGGGTCGGACTCCTGCTCGTCGTGCTGAGCGTGGCCCTCGTGCCGCTCGTCATCGGCGCCGCCTGGCGCGAGCAGGGCGTCAGCGGTGCCGCGAGCACCCGGCGCGCGAAGGTCACCGTCGGCAGCGTCGGCAGCGTCGGCAGCGTCGTCGGCGCCGACGACGCCTCCGGCGCGGACGGCCTTCCCGGTGCTGCCGGTCCCGAGAGCACGACCGACGTCGTCCTCCGCGAGGCCGGCGAGGGGCGTCTGCGCCACTACCTCGCGCTGGTCCTCGTGCTGCAGACCTTCATGGTGCTCGTCTTCAGCGCGCGCGACGTGTTCCTCTTCTACGTCGTCTTCGAGGCCATGCTGGTCCCGGTCTACTTCATGATCGGCGGCTTCGGCGACGGCGCCCGCCGCCGGTACGCGGCGATCAAGTTCCTCATCTTCTCCCTCGCCGGCGGGCTCGTCATGCTCGCCGCGGTGATCGTGCTCTACGTCCAGGGGCCCGGGGGCGAGCAGGGCTTCCTCACGGACAACCTCACAGGGCTCGGCCTCGACCAGACGACCGAGCGCCTGCTGTTCCTCGGGTTCTTCCTCGCCTTCGCGATCAAGGCCCCGATGTTCCCCGTGCACTCCTGGCTGCCCGACGCCGCCGAGCACGCACCCGCGGGCACCTCCGTCCTGCTGGTCGGTGTGCTCGACAAGGTCGGCACCTTCGGGATGCTCACGCTCTGCCTCCCGCTGTTCCCCGACGCGAGCCGGTGGGCGGCGCCGGTGGTGATCGTGCTGGCTGTCGTGTCGATCCTCTACGGCGCGCTGCTCGCCCTCGGGCAGGACGACCTCATGCGCCTGGTCGCCTACACCTCGGTGTCGCACTTCGGCGTGATCGTCCTGGGCATCTTCGCCTTCACCCAGCTCAGCGTCTCGGGTGCCTCGTTCTACATGCTCAACCACGGGATCTCGACAGGGCTGCTGTTCCTCGTCGGCGGCTTCGTCGTCCGGCGGACCGTGACAGGCCGCTCGCGCCGGATCAGCGAGCTCGGCGGTCTGGCCAAGGTCACCCCGGTCCTGGCGGGGGTCTTTCTGCTGGCCGGGCTCTCCGCGCTGTCGCTCCCGGGTCTGTCGACCTTCGTCTCCGAGATCATGGTGCTCGTCGGGTCCTTCGGCAGGTATCCCGTCGCCGCGATCGTCTCGGCCTTCGTGGTCGTGCTCGCGGCGCTCTACGTGCTGCTGACCTATCAGCGGATCTTCACAGGCCCCGTGCGGCCCGAGCTCGCCGGGACGCGGGACCTCTCGGCGCGCGAGCGCTGGGTGGTCGCCCCGCTGGTCGTCGCGCTCCTCGTGCTCGGCTTCGTACCTGGGCCTGCGCTCGACCTGGTCCGCGACCCCGCAGCAGTCACCCTCGAGCAGGTCGGCGTCGCCGACGTCGTCCCGCTCTCCGACGCACAGACCGAGGGGAGCGACTCATGATCCTCACCACAGCAGCCAGCGCAGCCGGAGGCTCGACCACGACAGCCGTCGTCGCGGCCGGGAGCTTCACGCCGCCCGAGGTGCAGTGGACCGCCGTCGCGCCGCTCCTCGTCGTCTTCGGGGCCGGTGTGCTCGCGGTCCTCGTCGAGGCCTTCGTCCCCGCGCGGCTCCGACGCGCGGTCCAGGTGCCGCTGATCCTCGTGGCGCTCGTCGCCGCGCTGCTCGTGGTCGTCTGGCAGTGCGTCGAGTGGCTCGGCCCCGACAAGCCTGGCGCCGTCGTCGTCCTCGGCGGGTCGCTCGTGATCGAGGGCATCGCGCTGATGTTCCAGGGCACGATCCTCGTCGTGGCCTTCCTCGCCGTGCTCGTGGTCGTCGACCGCAGCGCGAGCGGGCAGGACGCCTTCGCGCCGAGCGTCGCAGCGATCCCGGGCTCGGACTACGAGGAGCTCGCGCGTCGTCGTGGCCTCGAGCAGACCGAGGTCTTCCCGCTCCTGCTCTTCGCGATCGGCGGGATGCTGATCTTCCCGGCAGCGGCCGACCTGCTCACCATGTTCGTCGCCCTCGAGGTACTCTCCCTGCCGCTCTACGTGATGTCGGGCATGGCCCGTCGGCGCAGGCTGCTGTCGCAGGAGGCGTCGTTCAAGTACTTCGTGCTCGGTGCCTTCGCCTCGGCGATCTTCCTCTTCGGCTCGGCCCTGCTGTACGGCTACTCGGGCTCGGTGCGCTTCGCCGACCTGTCCAACGCGTCGACCGCGGTCGTGCAGGGCGGTTCGCCCGACGGCTGGGAGCTGCTGTGGCTCGTCGGCTTCCTCATGGTCGTCTGCGGTCTGCTGTTCAAGGTCGGTGCGGTGCCCTTCCAGGCCTGGGTGCCCGACGTCTACCAGGGCGCACCCACCCCGGTCACGGGCTTCATGGCGGCGTGCACCAAGATCGCCGCCTTCGGGGCGCTCGTGCGGATCCTCTGGTTCGGCGGGCTCGGCGGCACGCTCGACATGCTGCTGTCCTTCAAGACGGCGATGTGGGTCGTCGCGATCGCCACGATGGCCGTCGGTGTGGTCGTCGGTGCCACCCAGACCGACATGAAGCGCATGCTCGGGTACTCCTCGATCGCGCACGCGGGCTTCGTGCTCGTCGCGATCCTCGGCTTCAACCCCCAGGGCATCAAGGCCGTGATCTTCTACCTCGTCGCCTACGGCGTCGCCACGGTCGGTGCCTTCGGCGTCGTCTCCCTCGTCCGCGAGCGGGGCAGCGGGGGAGAGGTCCTCGGCGAGGCCACGCACCTGGGCCAGTGGGCCGGGCTCGGCAAGCGCAGCCCCTGGCTCGCCGCGTGCTTCTCGGTGTTCCTGCTGTCCTTCGCCGGGATCCCGCTGACCGCGGGCTTCATCGCGAAGTTCGGTGCCTTCTCGGCGGCTGTCGAGGGCAACCCGCAGCTCGGGACGGGCGAGGTGCTCGCCGTCGTCGGTGTGCTCGCCTCTGCCGTGGCGGTGTTCTTCTACATCAGGATCATCGTCATCATGTTCTTCATGGACCCTGCCGGGACACTCCCGGACGGACCTGCCGACCTGGTCCCGGACGGACCCGCCACCCCGGGCGCTCGGGTCGAGGGCGACTCGGAGGGCCTGGCCAGCAGCCCGGCGCAGACGTCTGTGCTGCTCGCGGACGGTGCGCCCCAGGTCACCGTCGTCACGGGCCTGGGCCCCACAGCCGTGGCCGTCGCGGTGTGCGCTGCGCTCGTGGTCGTGCTCGGCGTCTTCCCGGCGCCGCTGCTCGAGCTCGTCGGATGGGCCACAGGCATCGGCTGAGGCCTGGTCAGTGGTGGCGGCCTCGGGTGACCGAGATCGTCGCCGCAGCAGCGGTGTGACCTCTGCCGCCGGGTGTCAGTGCACGCTCGGGGCACGACAGACGATAGGTTCTACCTCGTGACTACTGCTTCGATCGGGCTGCCTGTGCCGGACCCTGACCTTGCCGAGAGGCTGGCCGCACGGCTCGCCTACGTCGAGGAGCGTCTGCGCGACTCCGTGACGCACGCGGACGAGCTCGCGAACACGACCTCCCGCCACCTCGTGGACGCCGGGGGCAAGCGCCTGCGCCCCCTGCTCGCGCTGCTCACCGCCGAGCTCGGCGAGTCCGCCAGGCCCGAGGTCATCGACGCAGCCGTCGTCGTCGAGCTCACCCACCTGGCGACCCTGTACCACGACGACGTCATGGACTCCGCGCCCCTGCGCCGCGGCGCACCCGCCGCGCACGAGGTGTGGGGCAACTCTGTCGCGATCCTCACCGGCGACCTCCTCTTCGCGCGGGCCTCGGTGACCGTCGCCGGGCTCGGTCCCGAGGCCGTCCGCTGGCAGGCCGAGACCTTCGAGAGGCTGTGCCTGGGCCAGCTGCACGAGACCGTGGGCCCCAGGCCCGACGAAGACGCCGTCCAGCACTACCTCCAGGTGCTCTCGGACAAGACCGCCTCGCTCATCGCGACCTCCGCGCGCTTCGGTGCCAGGTACGCGGGGTGCCGCCCGGAGATCGTCGAGATCGTCGCGAACTTCGGCGAGAAGGTCGGCGTCGCCTTCCAGCTGGCCGACGACGTCATCGACCTCACCTCCGACGGTGCGCTCACCGGCAAGACTCCGGGGACCGACCTGCGCGAGGGCGTGCCGACCATGCCCGTCCTGCTGCTGCGCAGCCACGTCGCCGCGAGCGCCCAGCCGTCGCCCGAGGACCTCGCGATCCTCGCCCTCCTCGACTCCGACCTCAGCTCCGACGAGGCGCTCGCCGGGGCCGTCGCGGCCCTGCGTGCTCACCCCGTCGTCGAGGAGACCCGCGCGCAGGCCGTCGCCTGGGCGCAGGATGCCGTCGCCGAGCTCGTCCCCCTCCCGGACGGTCCTGTGAAGGACGCCCTCGTGGCCTTCGCGGAGTCCCTGGTCGACCGGACAGCCTGACCCCCCGACAGGCTGGGCAGCACGGGGCGACGGCTCGTCGCCCCGGGTGCGCCGGGCGGACGTCGAGACGCTCGACGCGACCCCTCGCGTCCTGCTCGGCGACCGTGGCCCTGACTCGCACGACACGTCAGTCCGCGCACGCCGGAGAGCCCCGTGACTGCGGGGGAGTAGTCCCCATCGCAGCACCCCGTACAGGCGACTAGCGTCAGTCCTGCCCGAACGGGCGGAGCGGCGCCCCCAGGACGCCGACAGACGCGGCCCAGCACGGACCGCGAGACGTCGGTGCACGACAGACCGACAGACCGACAGGCAGGTGACGGGCAGTGGATCAGCGGCACGCCGTCAGCGCCCTGCGATGGGGTGCGACCACGCACCCTGGCCGGCGCCGGGCCGCCAACGAAGACGCCTTCCACGCCGAGCGCGGGGTCTACTTCGTCGCGGACGGCATGGGTGGTCACGAGGGCGGCGCCCGGGCGAGCGCCGCGGCCGTCGAGGTCCTCTGCGCCCTCGCAGAGTCCGACAACGTGACCCTCGACGAGCTGCACGCCACGATCCGCGAGGCGCACCGGGCAGTCACCCAGATCGCGACCCAGCCCGGACGGCACGCCGGCACCACGATGACCGGGGCCGTGGTCGTCCAGCGTGACGGGGTGCCCACCTGGCTCGTCGCGAACGTCGGAGACTCCCGCACCTACCGCTTCCTGAACTCCGAGCTCCAGCAGATCACCGTCGACCACTCCCTCGTCCAGGAGCTCGTCGCCGCCGGCGAGGTGTCGCCCGAAGAGGCGCGGACCTTCGCCCGCAGGCACGTGATCACCCGGGCGCTCGGCGGGACCGTCGAGCCCGAGCCGGACTGCTGGAGCCTGCCGATCGTGCCCGGGGAGCGACTGCTCATCTGCTCCGACGGTCTCACCGAGGACGTCTCGGTCGCCCAGATCTCCGAGGTGCTCCGCCAGCAGCCGCACCCCCAGCTCGCCGCCGACCAGCTCGTCAACGCGGCCCTGCTCGCCGGTGGCCGGGACAACGTCACGGTGGTCGTGGTGGACGTCGCCCCGACCCCCGCAGGCCAGGTCCCCGCGCCGCCCCCGCAGGGAAGCTGGACGGGACGGTCCGTCTCCGCGTAGCAGAGCGGGCGACCACGCAGTACCGTCCAGGCAGAACCAAGTCCACGGCAGCGCGAGCACGCGGCGCTGCCGACCCCGGTGTGAGGATGAACAAGAGATGTCGATCAGCTACGCGCCCGGAACGGCCTTCGCCCTCGTCAGGCCCGGCGTGGTCGTCCTGCTCGACGACGCCGTCGAGCCGACAGCGGTCTCGGCCATCTGGTCCGCGCTCGAGACCCTCGGGCGCCCTGACGGCATGGCCGACGTGCTCGACAGCCTCACGACAGTCCTGGACCCGTCGCTGCGCGAGCTCCCGGACTTCGGCGTGGTCGTCCACGAGTCCGGCCCTGAGGGCGAGGAGACCGGGGTCCTGCACGTCGTGGCCCGTGGCCGGGTCTCGGTCCACCTGGCCGGTGAGGTCGGCAGCGAGACCATCGAGGCCTTCGGCATGACCACCTGGGCCGACAAGCGCTTCACCGACGTCGACCGCTACGAGCTCGCCGTCGGAGAGACCGGTCTCGAGGCGGCGCTGACCCTCGCGCTCACCACGGGCGTCGTCACGGCCCGCTCGGTGAGCTGGCAGCGCCCGCACGAGGCCGGTGCGACAGCGGGGGCGTCGGCGACGGATGTCGCGTCTGTCGGGACCGCAGACGACACGATCGACGAGGACGGGCTCGCGGCTGTCGCAGCCGTCGCTGCCGTCGCCGCCGTCGGGGACAGCGGCGCGGACGACGAGGTGCGCGAGGGTGGCGAGCTGCGCGAGGACGCACGGGCTGCCGACGCCGAGCGCGAGGAGCAGGTCTCCGGCCTCGACCCGGCGATGGTCCCCGTCCACCCCGCCGAGCCGGACTTCGCCCGCACCCTCGGGGAGTTCCCGGAGGCGCCGACCGACGAGCTCGCGGGCGACAACCCGGCCGGCGACGAACCCGTGACCGGCGACTCCGGGACCGGCGAGGCCTCAGCCGAGGACGCGCCCCCGGAATGTCTTGCCGACGAGATCCAGCAGGTCGAGGGGACCTCCGCGCACGAGGCTGCACCGCAGGCCGACGACGTCCAGGGCAGTGCGGCACCCGCCGTGGTGCCGTCGGGCGCGCAGACCGACGACGAGGCCGTCTCAGCAGGCGCGGCTGTCTCGACCGACGAGGCCGTCTCGGACGACGAGGCCGAGTCGGACGACGACCTCGAAGACACCGTGTTCTCCCTCGAAGGAGTGCGCGGCGTGCTCGCTGCGCGCGCCGCAGCAGTCGCCGAGACCGGCCCCGACCACGCCGAGCCCGTCGAACCCGGGCTCGACGAGGGCGAGCGCGGAGACGGCGCGGTCGGTGCAGCCCAGGTCGACGAGACCGGTTCGGCCGAGACCGAGACCGGAGGCTTCGACGAGGCACGGTTCAAGAAGGCTGCTCCCGACGAGGCCGCTCACGACGCGGCCGGGCGCGACGAGAGCGCGGGCGGGAGCGCGGTGACGCCCTCCGTGCCCGCTCCGAGCACAGGGCTGCCCCCGGTCCCACCGCCCCCGCCGGAGCCGGCGCCGGCCGCTCCGCTGCCCGCCGCCGCGTCGTGGCCTGCGCCGTCGGTCGCGGACCAGCACCCGGACCAGCCGGCACCCGCAGGCCACGCGCCGTACCCGGTGTACCAGGCGGCTCCGCAGATGCCCCCGGGGGAGGCGCTCCCCGCAGGGACCGGCCCCGTGCCCACCTCGGACCGGGCGCCCGAGCAGGCCGGCTGGTCTGCGCCGAGCCCGGCAGCACCGCCGGCACCGGCAGCGCCGCTGTACCCGCAGGGCTCAGGCCCGCAGTGGACCGTCCAGCTGCCCGGTACCCCGCTTGCCGCAGACGAGGTCGCCCCGGCTGCGGCTCCCTCCCAGGTGCCGACCATCCTGGCCCGCAGCTGTGCCTACGGCCACGCCAACACCCCCGTCCGCTCGACCTGCGCCGTGTGCGGCGGCGGTCTCAACCCGCAGGCCGAGGTGGTCCCCAGGCCGTCGCTGGGCCGGGTCGTGCTCTCGACGGGCGACGTCGTCGAGCTCGAGCAGCCTCTCGTGCTCGGCCGGTACCCGCAGGCCCACGTGGTCACGGCCCAGGCCCAGGCTCCCCGCCTGGTCACTGTGCCGAGCCCGAGCCAGGACATCTCCCGCTCGCACCTCGAGGTGCGCCTCGAGGGCTGGAACGTCCTCCTCGTCGACCTCACGACAGTCAACGGGACCACCCTGCTGCGCCCGGGCCAGCCGCCGCGCCGCCTGCACCCGCAGGAGCCGACCCTCGTCATGAGCGGTGACGTCGCCGACCTCGGCGACGGGGTCCGGCTGACCTTCGAGGGTCTTGCATGAGAGCACGCAGGCCGCCCTCGGCGCCGCCGGAGATCGCCGGCTACGAGTACCTGAGCGTGATCGGCTCGGGCGGGTTCGCCGACGTCTTCCTCTACCAGGAGCTGCGCCCCCGTCGGAAGGTCGCGATCAAGGTCCTGCTCCCGCAGCGGGCCGACGAGGCGACCCGGGCGGCCTTCACGGCCGAGGCCGACCTGATGGCGATCTTGTCGAGCCACCCCTCGATCGTCACGATCTTCGACACCGACGTGACCGACGACGGCCGGCTGTTCCTCGCCATGGAGTACTGCTCCCGCTCGACCATGTCCGCGAGGTACAAGCGCGAGCCTCTCGGCGTGGCGGAGACCCTGCGCGTGGGCATCCAGATCGCCGGGGCCGTCGAGACCGCGCACCGCAACGGGATCGTGCACCGCGACATCAAGCCCGCGAACATCTTGGTGACCGACTACGGGCACCCGGCGCTCACGGACTTCGGGATCTCGGCGACCATCGAGCAGAGCGAGGCCGGGGCCGACGGCATGTCGGTCCCGTGGTCCCCGCCCGAGAACCTCACGGCCGAGCCTCGCAGCGGTGTGCGCAGCGACGTGTGGTCGCTCGGGGCGACCATCTACACGCTGCTCGCAGGGCGCTCGCCCTTCGAGGTCCCCGGGGGCAACAACACCCAGCGAGCGCTCGTCCAGCGCATCACGCACGAGCCGCTCCCGCCGATCGGCCGCGGTGACGTCCCGGCCGAGCTCGAGCAGGTGCTCGGTGCGGCGATGGCCAAGTCACCCGACATGCGGTACCCCTCGATGCTCGACCTCGGGCGCGCCCTCCAGCGGGTCCAGTCGGGACTGAACCTCACGTCCACGTCGATCGACATCATCGACGACTCGACGAGCACCACCATCTCGCACCTGTCCGGTGACAGGGACCCGACCGACGGCCAGGACGAGACCGGCGACGGCGGCACCCGCATCCGGCTCGCGAGCGACAGGTTCCACCCGGGCTACGGGGTGGGCCACTCCGAGGACTCCTGGCGCTCGGGTCTGCAGCCCGGCACGACGGGCGACGGCGTCATGGTCGACTCCGTCTCGGGCCACCGCAGCGACTCCTTCACGGGCAGCAGCTACGGGCGCGTCGGCGGCTCGCCCTACGTGCCGTCCGTCGCCTACCCCGACGCGGTGCCCGCCGCGCAGCCCGTGACCACGGGGTACGGGGTCGTCGGTCCGGTCGACCCGGCCGTCGCGCAGGCCCAGGCGGGATCGCCCGGTGGGCCTGGCCAGCCGGCCGGCCTGAGCATCGGCACGCTCGCGCCCACGCAGCAGCAGCCGCCGAGGCGGCTCTCGCGCTGGAGGTCGCCGACGGCGATCACGTCGGTCGCCGCGGTGCTCGCGCTCCTCGTCGCGGGCGGGGTGGTCGTCGAGCGGATGAGCCGCCCCGACCTGCTCGAGGCCTCGACAGTGCCCGCCCCGGTCGAGCTGACTGCGACGGGCAGCGACGGCTCGAGCCAGGTGGTGTTCTCGTGGGAGAACCCCGAGCCCGGGTCCTCCGACACCTACGCCTACCGCCCGGTGACGACGATCGGCTCGGCGTCGACCGAGGAGTACCGCCAGACGAGCGTGCTCAGCGCGAGCGTCAACTCCTTCGGGGTCTCGAACCCCTGCCTCGAGGTCGCGATCGTCCGGGACGGCCGGTTGTCCGGCTCCCCGGCGCGGGCATGCCTCGACTGACAGCGCTTCCCGCTAGAGTCGAGCGGGCGAGCACACGCGTCGTCGGCACCGAGCCCGGCGGCGAGCACGACGCCCTGACGGGGCACGAGAGAGAGTGTGGACTTCTGCGATGACCGAGCTGGCGATTGACTACTGCGGCGAGTGGTTCAAGCCGTCCCTCGACGAGCCCTTCGACATCGGGCGCGAGGCCGACCTCTCCGTCGACGACAACCCCTACCTGCACCGCAGGTTCTTGCGCATCACGCACGTGGACGGCATCTGGTGGCTCTCGAACGTCGGGTCGCTCATCTCGGCGACCATCTGCGACGCGAGCGGCGGCGTGCAGTCGTGGCTCTCGCCCGGCAACAGGCTGCCCATCGTCTTCAAGACGACCACGATCGTCTTCACCGCAGGGCCGACCACCTACGAGCTGCTGGCCCACCTCGAGGGCTCGCCCTACCAGGAGGTCCTCACCGACGACCCCCTCATCGGCGAGACGACCATCGGCGTGATCTCCTTCACCACGAGCCAGAAGCAGCTGATCGTCGCGCTCTGCGAGCCCATGCTCAAGCGCGACGGCGCCGGTCTGAGCGAGATCCCGTCGACCGCCGAGGCCGCCAAGCGCCTGGGCTGGGCGACGACCCGCTTCAACCGCAAGCTCGACAACGTGTGCGACAAGCTGGACCGCATGGGTGTCAAGGGTCTGCGCGGCGGACCCAAGCAGCTCGCGACCAACCGTCGTGCCCGGCTCGTCGAGTACGCGGTGACCTCCCGCCTGGTGACCTCGGCCGACCTCCCTCTGCTCGACGTGGACTCCGAAGACTGATGCCCGGCACGCTCGCCTTCCCGTCCGAGGCCTTCCCGGCGTACCCGGCGCTCGAGATCGACCAGCCCGACGGCTGGGTCGCCCTCGCCGGTGTCGGGCTGCCGCTGGCCCTCGCCGCAGAGGTCCCCTCGGGGCAGTTCCGGCCGAACGTGCTGGTCACAGTCCAGAGGTTCGGGGTCGGGCACACCGTCGCCGACTCGCGTGCGGCGGTCAACAAGAGCCTCAAGGCCCTGCCCAGGTTCAGCCAGACCCTGCGTGAGGACTCGGTGGAGATCCTCGGGGCGCCCGGCATGCGGGTCGAGGGGTACTTCTCCGACGGCAAGGGCGGCACGCTCGTCCAGGCCCTGCGCATGTGCGTGCTCGAGAACGGCCCGGTCTTCGACGTCGTGCAGGTCACGGGCACGTGCACGGGCCCGCAGACCGAGGCGTTCTTCGGCCAGGTCCGTGAGATCCAGGACAGCCTGCGCCTCGCGGGCTGAGCCCCTGGTGCGCCTGTCCAGGGCCCTCCGTCGTCCCTGAGCGGCGCGGGTAAGCCTAGACTAAGTACCAGGAGCACCACTCTGCCGAGCCGCGCTCGGGACACCTACCGGAAGGCATGCATCTCCGTGAGCACTGACCGTCAGCTGCGCGTCGCGATCGTCGGGGCCGGACCGGCCGGCATCTACGCCGCCGACATCCTCTCCAAGACGGAGCTCGACGTCTCCATCGACCTCTTCGAGCGGCTGCCCGCGCCCTTCGGTCTCGTGCGCTACGGCGTCGCGCCCGACCACCCGCGGATCAAGCAGATCATCACCGCCCTGCACAGGGTGCTCGAGCGCGGGGACATCCGCCTGCTGTCGAACGTCGACTACGGCATCGACATCAAGCTCGACGAGCTCCGCGAGTTCTACGACGCGGTGATCTTCTCGACGGGTGCGATCACCGACGCCCCCCTGGACATCCCGGGGACCGAGCTCGACGGCTCCTACGGCGCGGCCGACTTCGTGTCCTGGTACGACGGCCACCCGCACGTCCCGACCACCTGGCCGCTCGAGGCGCAGCAGGTCGCGGTCATCGGGGCCGGCAACGTCGCTCTCGACGTCGCCCGGGTCTTGGCCAAGCACGCGGACGACCTGCTCGTCACCGAGATCCCCGCGAACGTCTACGAGGGCCTCAAGGCCTCGCCCGTCACCGACGTGCACGTCTTCGCCCGCCGCGGCCCCGCGCAGGCGAAGTTCTCCCCGCTCGAGCTCCGCGAGCTCGGGCACGTCCCCGACGTCGACGTGATCGTCTACCCCGAGGACTTCGAGTTCGACGAGGGCTCGATGGCCGCGATCGGCTCGTCCAACCAGACGAAGCAGGTCGTCAAGACCCTCACCGACTGGACCCTCAAGGACCCGTCGACCTTCTCCGCCTCGCGTCGCCTGCACCTGCACTTCCTGCACGCTCCGGCCGAGATCCTCGACACCGACGGCGACGGCAAGGTCGACGCGCTGCGCACCGAGCGCACCCGCCTCAACGGCGACGGCACGGTCAGCCGCACCGGCGAGACGCACGACTGGCCCGTCCAGGCCGTCTACCGCGCGGTCGGCTATTTCGGCTCTCCGCTCGCCGAGCTGCCCTTCGACGACGTCAAGGGTGTCGTCCCCAACGCCGAGGGCCGGGTCCTCGACCTCGACGGCGAGCACCTCGAGGGCGTGTACTGCACAGGCTGGATCAAGCGCGGCCCCGTCGGCCTCATCGGCCACACCAAGTCCGACGCCTCGGAGACCATCCGTCACCTCGTCGAGGACAGCGTCCAGGACGGCTTCGTCTCAGCGACCCAGCCTTCGCCCGACGCGATCACCGGGTTCCTCGCGGACCGCGGGGTCGAGGTCGTGCAGTGGTCGGGCTGGGAGCTCCTCGACGCGCACGAGCGTGCCCTCGGCGAGGCCGTCGGGCGCGAGCGCATCAAGGTCGTCTCGCGCGAGGAGATGCTGGACATCACCCTCGGGCGCTGAACGACGCCAGCCTGACGGGCTCTGGCGTGACCGACCCTGGCCTGGCCGGCGTCGGTACGGCCCCGGCCCGGCTGCACGGGCCCGGCTGACCGGCCGCTGACGAGTCCCTGTGAGCTTCCTGGAGACGGGAACGCCCACGGGGGCTCGTGCGTTGTGGCAGATAGACGACGCAGGACTCAGACCAGAGGTGGGCACGATGGGGCACAGGCACTACAACGGACTCAAGACGGCCGTGCTGTTCGGTCTCATGTGGGCCGTGCTGCTCGGGCTGTGGGCTCTCGTGGGGCAGGGCAGCGGCACGATGCTCGTGCTGTTCTGCGGCATCGGTGTCGCGACGACCGCCTACGGGTACTGGAACTCCGACAAGCTGGCGATCCGCGCGATGCACGCGCGCCCCGTGAGCGAGATCGAGCAGCCCGCGATGTACAGGATCGTGCGGGAGCTCTCGACCGCCGCCCGCCAGCCCATGCCTCGCCTCTACGTGTCGCCGACAGCCGCGCCGAACGCCTTCGCGACGGGCCGCAACCCGCAGAACGCCGCGGTCTGCTGCACCGAGGGGATCCTCACGCTGCTCGACGAGCGCGAGCTCCGCGGCGTGCTCGGTCACGAGCTCATGCACGTCTACAACCGCGACATCCTCACCTCGTCGGTCGCCTCGGCCTTCGCCGGTGTCATCACCGGGATCGCGCAGTTCTTGATGTTCTTCGGTGGGAACCGCGACCGCGGAGGCAACCCGCTCGCCATGCTCGCGATGGCCTTCCTCGCCCCGCTCGCCGCGACGGTCGTGCAGCTCGCGATCTCGCGGACCCGCGAGTACGACGCCGACGAAGACGGTGCCAAGCTCACCGGTGACCCGCTCGCCCTGGCCTCCGCGCTGCGCAAGCTCGAGTCCGGGACCCAGCGTGCGCCGCTGCCGCAGGACCAGCGCCTCGTCGACGTCTCGCACATGATGATCGCGAACCCCTTCCGCGGGGGTGGGGCCCGCAGGCTCTTCGCGACCCACCCGCCGATGCCTGAGCGCATCCAGCGGCTCGAGCGCATGGCCGGCGGACCTGCAGGCCGCCGGGGGACGCAGGACGGGCCGATCACCCGGTACTGACAGGTCGGGGTAGCGCGGCCGACGCCGTGTCACACCGTCCCCCGGATATCACCCGGGGGACATGTCACAGCGTGACGTGCGTGGCCGATGAGTGTGGAGCACCCGCCAGGGTGCGCCCATGTTCATCGAGGAGCACGCTCATGCCGTCCACCCCCCGCCGCCCGTGGCACTCCCTGTCGAACCGACCTCTCGGTCTGAAGATCGGTGCCGCGATCGCCCTCATGGCCGTCGCCGCGCTCGTCACCGGACTGCTCGCGGTCCAGCGCATCGCGTCGCTGCGTGACGGCCAGGCGCAGCTCTACACGGAGAACGTCGCCCCGATGGTGGTGCTCGGCGAGATCCAGCGTGCGTTCCAGGGCGACCGAGCCCGCATCACCCAGTACGGCATGGCCGACGAGGAGACCCGCGAGGTCCTGCGCACCGAGCTCACCGAGCGCCGGGGCGAGATCGACGCGCTCATCGAGGACTACGCGCCCTTCGAGATCGACAGCGCGAGCATGGACTCCTTCCGCAGCAAGCTCGACGCCTTCTACGAGGCCTCGGAGGGTGAGCTCTTCTCGCTCGCCGACGCCGGCGACGACGCCGGGTTCGCGACGAACTTTCAGGAGACCATCCGGCCGATGATCACGGCCTTCGTCGAGCCCTTCACAGCCGAGACCACGGCCCAGGCCGCGCAGGGCGAGAGCCGCGCCGCCGAGGGTGCGGCCAACGCGCGCGCCGCGATGATCCTCGTCGCCGTGACGCTCACCGTCGGGATCCTCGCCTCGGGGCTCCTGGCCTTCTTCGTCACCCGCGCGATCCTGCGCGACGTCCGCCGCGTGCAGAAGGCCACAGACCGCCTCGCGCAGGGCGACCTGCTCGCGACGACGGGTGTCACCTCGGGCGACGAGATCGGACGCATGGCGCAGGCCCTCGACGCCGCGATCCTCGACGTGCGGTCGGTCATGTCCTCGGTCGTCGGCTCGGCCGACGGTGTCGCCGCGGCCTCCGAAGAGCTCTCAGCGACGGCTGCGCAGATCGCCTCGGCCGCCGAGGAGACCTCGGCCCAGTCGGGCGTGGTCGCAGCCTCGGCCGACGAGGTGTCGCAGAACGTGGGCCGGGTGGCCGACGGCGCCGGCGAGATGGGAGCCGCGATCCGGGAGATCTCGCAGTCCGCCAACGACGCGGCGCGCGTCGCCGCGCAGGCAGTCGCCTCGGCCGAGCAGACCACCGAGCGGGTCAGCCGTCTGGGCATCTCGTCGCGGGAGATCGGGGACGTCGTCAAGGTCATCACGAGCATCGCCGAGCAGACCAACCTGCTCGCCCTCAACGCGACCATCGAGGCCGCGCGCGCCGGTGAGGCGGGCAAGGGCTTCGCGGTCGTCGCGAACGAGGTCAAGGAGCTCTCGCAGGAGACCGCCCGCGCGACGCAGGACATCGCGCGCCGGGTCGAGTCCATCCAGTCCGACACGAGCGGGGCCGTCGAGGCGATCAGCGAGATCTCGACGATCATCTCCGAGATCAACGAGTTCCAGCTCTCGATCGCGTCGGCGGTCGAGGAGCAGACCGCCACGACGGCCGAGATGAGCCGCTCGGTCCAGGTCGCTGCCGACGGCAGCGGCGAGATCGCCGCGACGATCACGGGTGTCTCGGGCGCCGCCACGCTCACGACCGAGGCAGCCGCGCAGACGCAGGCAGCGGTCAACGACCTCGCCGCGATGGCGTCGGCGCTGCGCACCGAGGTGCGGCGCTTCACCTTCTGAGCAGCGCGGTCACGCGTCCAGCCCGCGTGGTGGTGCCTCCCGAGAGGGAGTGCACCGCCGCGTCGATCGACGGACCGGGTCAGGATCCGGCGTGGACCCAGGTCAGGAGACGGCCTCGGGGGCTGCGTCCTGCTCGACGCTCCCCGAGAGCTCCTCGGTGAGGTCCTCAGAGACGACCTCAGGTTCGACAACGTCGGGGACCAGGGCCTCGAGGGCTCGGGCCACGCCGTCGTCGTCGTTCGAGGTCGTGCTGTGGGTCGCGGCGGCGAGCACGTCGGGGTGCGCGTTCGCGACGGCGATCGAGCGACCGGCCCAGCGGAGCATCGGCAGGTCGTTCGGCATGTCGCCGAAGGCCCACACGTCGGCTGCGTCGATGCCGCGGCTCGAGCACCAGTGCTCGAGCGCGGTCGCCTTGGTGACGCCCGGAGCCGTCATCTCGGCGAGACCCGCGGCCCCCGAGAAGGCGAGCATCGCGCGGTCGCCGACGGTCTCGCGGACGGCGTCGAAGAAGGTCTCGTCGGGCATCTCGCGGTGCCGTGCGAGCAGCTTGCCGACAGGCTGGTCGAGCAGGTCCTCGACAGGGACCCGGGGCGCCTCCGCGACGACATGGTCGTCCTCGGCGTAGAACCGTGGGTCGAAGGACGGTCCGTCAGGCCCCTCGAGGCCGAAGGCGATGCCCGGGACCGCGCGGCGCAGGTCGGCGACGACCTCGCGGACCGCCGTCTCGCCGAAGGCGTGCACCTCGCTGACCCGCGACGTCGCGACCTCGAAGACCCCCGCGCCGCCGAGGCAGATCACGTGCCCGTGCCCGCCGATCGCGTCGGCCAGGCCCGTGAGCCAGCGCGGCGGGCGCGCCGTCACGAAGAGCACGTGGACCCCGGCGTCCTCGACGGCGCGCAGCGCGACACGTGACCGCTCCGACAACGAGCCGTCGGAGTGCAGCAGCGTGCCGTCGAGGTCCGTCGCGACGACGCGGGGCAGCGGCACGGTCAGCGGTAGTTGGTGAACTGCACGGCGAAGTCGAGGTCGGCGTTCTTGAGGAGCGCCTGGACCTCCTGCAGGTCGTCGCGCGACTTGCTCGTGGCGCGGACCTCGTCGCCGGTGATCTGCGTCTTGACGCCCTTGGGGCCCTCGTCGCGGATCAGCTTGGTGACCTTCTTGGCGTTCTCGCCCGCGAGGCCCTCCTTGAGGGTCGCCTCGAGGCGGTACTCCTTGCCGGACAGCTGCGGCTCGTTCTCGCCGGTGTCGAGGTGCTTGAGCGAGACACCACGCTTGATGAGCTTGGACTGCAGCACGTCGAGGATCGCGAGGACGCGCTCCTCGGAGTTCGCGATCATGACGATCTTCTCGGTGCCGCTCCAGGCGATCGACGCGCCGATGTTCTTGAAGTCGTAGCGCTGCGCGACCTCCTTGACCGCCTGGTTGAGGGCGTTGTCGACCTCTTGGCGGTCGACCTTGCTGACGATGTCCATCGATGAATCGGCCACGGTGAGACTCCTCGTGAGACGGGATAGGGGTTCAGGCAACGGTATCTGATGCGCGCAGGGCGCGTGAGGGGGTGTGGACGACGCTCGTGGGCACCCGGCAGGACGTGCTCAGCGGGGCCCGAGAGGGCAGCGAGGAGAGCGTGACGGCAGCAGCGGCAGGCGGGGTGAGACGGTGAGCGGGGTGGCGAGATCAGCGCTGCGCGACGCGGGCGACGCGGGCGACCCGCAGAGACCTGAGTGCGTCGACCGTGAGCAGCACCAGGGCGCACCACACGAGGGAGAACCCGACCCAGCGCACCACGGGCATCTCCTCGTGGAACACGAGCACCCCGAGCGCGAGCTGCATGATCGGCGCCAGGTACTGGAGCATCCCGACCACGCTCAGCGGCAGCAGGCGGGCGGCCGCGCCGAAGCACAGCAGGGGGAGCGCGGTGACGATGCCTGAGGACACGAGCAGCAGCGCGTGTCCCGTGCCCTCCTGGACGAAGGTGCTCGTGCCCTGTGCGCCCAGCCAGAGGAGGTAGAGGACGGCGACGGGGGCCAGGACCGTCGTCTCGACCGCGAGACCGGGGATCGCCGGGACGGTCCGGCCGGCACGGTTCTTCAGCAGCCCGTAGAACCCGAAGGAGAAGGCGACACCGAGAGCCACCCAGGGCACTGTCCCCAGCCCTGCGGTGATGACCACCACCGCGGCACCGCCGAAGCCGAGCGCCACCCACTGGGCAGGGCGCAGCCGTTCTTTGAGCACGAGCACCGCGAGCAAGACCGTGACGAGCGGGTTGATGAAGTACCCGAGGG
This sequence comes from Sanguibacter sp. Leaf3, assembly GCF_001425965.1. NCBI lineage: Bacteria > Bacillati > Actinomycetota > Actinomycetes > Micrococcales > Sanguibacteraceae > Sanguibacter > Sanguibacter sp. Leaf3. The sequence goes on from NZ_LMRH01000004.1 coordinate 73,310, forward strand.
CAGCGTCGACCACGTGGTCCGACGTCACGGCGAAGACGTAGATGGTCCAGTTGGCCGCGACCAGCACTGCGGCGGCCGAGAGGACGGCGAGCATGCGGCCCGAGCGCATGACCGCCAGGTAGCCGCGCATCTGCCGGGTGGCCAGGAGGAGCACGAGGCAGAACAGCAGGCTCCAGACGATCCTGTGCGCGATGATCTCGAGCGCCCCGGCTGGCTGGAGCAGCGGGAAGTAGAGGGGGAGCGTGCCCCACATGGCGTAGCTGGCGATGCCGAGCGTGAGCCCCCAGCGCGCTGATCCGCGGGCTGAGTCTGTCGTGGCGGTGCTGGCCGAGGCGTCGGTGGCGGTGCCGCTCGGTCCGTCGGCACTCCCCGGGGTGGCGGGAGTGGGCGAGGCTGGAGATGTCGTCACGTCGCCACCGTACGCCGCTGGTGCCTGCCAGGTCAGGGTGTCCTGCGACACCTTCGCGCCACGGATTTCGTCCTGGCCGGACCCTCTTGTATTGTTGGGGTGCTCCTGCAGCGTAGGTGGCTGCATCCGGCTCGTCCGGCTGCTGACCAGCGCGATCTACCCGCAGAAGTCATCACGGCAACTTGCCCGAGCGGCCAAAGGGAGCTGACTGTAAATCAGCCGTCACAGACTACGTGGGTTCGAATCCCTCAGTTGCCACACGAGAAGGCGTCACCCGTCAGGGTGGCGCCTTCGGTGCTTCCCGGGTCTGGCGTCGGGGTGCAGCCTGCTCTGCTCTCCTCTGCTCTGACCGGTCGTGAGTGCCTGCGCCGTCACGCGCGGGTCCGGCGTGCGCGCACTGTCGTCGCCCACCGGCCTTGCGCGCGGACCCCGGCGCACCCTGCCGGTCCTGTGAGGCCGGCGCGAGCTGGCCGCGCCCGATCCCGCGCGAACCCGCCGTCTGGCGGTGCTCTCCGGGGGGTACGACGGGCTCTCGGCAGCGGTGTGCAGAAGCACTCCTGGGCTGCTGTATCGTTGTCGTTCGCGGAGCGTCAGGGCCGTGATCGGAACCACACGGAGCCGATTTCGTCTACCAGCCCCTGAGCATGTAATGTTTCCCGCGCTGCCCCCGTAGCTCAGTGGTAGAGCGCAGTCTTGGTAAGACTGAGGTCATGGGTCCGATTCCCATCGGGGGCTCTGTTGGTGTGTCGGCGTCAGGCGTGGGACTATGTCTCCTGCGTCAGACGTTGGACATCGATGCGGCGGGGTAGCTCAGTTGGTCAGAGCGCACGGCTCATAATCGTGAGGTCGCGGGTTCGAGCCCCGCCCCCGCTACCAGCACTGGCAACACGCGCGCGCCGGCCGGCGGTGTGCGTCATCCGAAGTTCGTAGCGCCCCCGGCGGCGCGAGAGGTGGCACGACCGTGGCTAGCAAGAGTTCAGACGTTCGCCCCAAGATCACGCTCGCTTGTGTCGAGTGCAAGGAGCGGAACTACATCACGAAGAAGAACCGTCGGAACAACCCCGACCGTCTCGAGCTCGCGAAGTTCTGCCCGCGCTGCAGCAAGCACAACCCGCACCGCGAGACCCGCTGACCTTCTCGGTCACCAGCGCAGCGATGACATCCTCCTCGGTCAACCTCGACTACGTCGGGCGCGAGTATCCGGCCAATGCCCCGTACTCGGTTGGCCGAGAGAAGATCCGTGAGTTCGCTGCTGCAGTAGGTTCGTCCCACCCCGCGCACCACGATGTGGTCACAGCGCGGGGTTTGGGGTATCCGGACATCGTCGCACCCCCGACCTTCGCGGTCCTCGTGGCACAGCGCGCTGAGGCGCAGTACATCGAGGACCCCGAGGCGGGGGTCGACTTCTCTCGCGTGGTCCACGCCGACGAGAGGTTCGTGCACCACCGTCCGATCGTCGCCGGCGACGAGCTCGTGACGGTCCTGCACGTCGTGTCGATCACCGAGCGCGCCGGCCTCGCCATGGTGAGCACACGCTGCGACATCTACGCCCTGCCCGCCGACGCGGACGCCGCGACCAGCCAGGCAGCGCCCAGCACCGAGGGTGCCGAGCTCGTCTCGAGCGTGAGCTCCACGCTCGCCGTCCGAGGTGAGGGTCTGTGACCACGCTCAGCCCCGTCCCTGACATCACGACCCTCACGGTCGGGTCCGTCGTCGGCACCAGGACTGTCGCCGTCGACCGCTCCAGGCTCGTCCGCTACGCCGGTGCCAGCGGAGACTTCAACCCCATCCACTGGAACGACGCCTTCGCCCAGGGCGTGGGTCTACCCGGTGTGATCGCCCACGGCATGTTCACCATGGGTACGGCCGTTGCCCTCGTCGAAGACTGGGTGGGCGACCCGGGTCGGGTCGTCGACTACCAGACGCGATTCACACGACCTGTCCCCGTGCCGAACCCGGGTGAGGCCGTGGTCGAGGTGTCGGCCGTCATCGGCGCCATCGACCTCGAGGCTCGCACGGCACGCGTCGACCTCACGGTCACCTTCGAGGGTGCCCGCGTCCTCGGCAAGTCTCAGGCCGTCGTCGCCCTCTGAGCCCGGTGAGGTCTTCCTCTGACGAGGGAGCGCGCTCGCGCACGAGGTAGCGCGCTCACGCATGAGGTAGCGCGCTCATGTCCAACCCCGCACGCTCGCGCACGAGGTCGCACGTCCTTCGTCGACGTCGCGCTGATACCCACGAGGTCGCACGTTCTTCGTCGAGGTCGTACGGACACGCGGTATCTCCCGCGGATCCTCAGGATTTTGGCGTGTCCGGACGACCTCGTGCCACCGAGTACGACCTCGTGACTGGGGATACGACTTCGTGCCTACGGGTACGACTTCGTGCCTACGGGTACGACCTCGCGACTCCGGGGCGACCTCGTGCCCACGGGTGAGACTTCGTGCCCACGGGTACGACCTCGCGACTCCGGGGCGACCTCGTGCCCACGGGTGAGACCTCGTGCCTACGGGTACGACCTCGCGACTCGGGGGAGACCTCGTGATTCTGGGTGAGACCTCGTGACTCTGGGAGACGCGGGCTTGGTCAGCTCTGCGCTGGGGGTGCTGTCGTCGTGCCGACGACGAGCTCGACGTCGAGGATCGTCACCGTAGGTTCGTCGCCCGCGAGGATCCCCTCGACGGCGTGGCCGAGGGCGGCCCCCTTGTCGGCGAGGGGCTGACGGACGGTCGTCAGCACGTCGGCCCCGAGCCACGGGAGGTCGAGGCCGTCGAAGCCGGCGATCGACACGTCCTCCGGCACCCGCAGTCCGAGCTCGCGTGCGCCGAGGATCGCCCCGGCCGCGAGCAGGTCTGACTGGGCGACGAGGGCCGTCGGTCGCTGGGAGACGTCAGGCCAGCGCTCGGGGGAGAGCACCTCCATCGCGGCGGCATGGCCGTGCTCGACGAGCGACGCCTCGGTCTCCCACACGAGCACCGGGTCGACCCCGGCGTCGTGCATCCCCGCGAGGCGGTTGCGCGTCGGAGTCCACTCGATGTCGTCGAGGGAGGTGGCCTCGCCCGAGCGCCTGTCGGCCGAGAAGGGCAGGCTGACCACGGCGATGCGCTCGTGGCCCAGATCCGTCAGGTAGCGCGTGAGCTCGGCGGTGCCGCCGCGGTCGTCGATCCCCACGAGCGGGGCGCCCTCGAGCGGGCGACCCTCGCCGACGACCATCGGCACCCCGCGGCGCTCGAGCGCCTCGACGCTCTTGTCGTTCGCGTGGACACCCCAGATGAGGATCGCGACGTCCATCGCGGCGGTCTCGATGAGCGGGTCGACGGTCTGCAGGCCTTCTTCGTCGCTCGTCCCGGGGATGAGCAGGACCCCCAGGCCGAGGGAGCCGAGGGTGCTGGCCAGGCCGTCGAGGACCTGGACGGAGACAGGGTCGCGGAACGACCGGCGCAGCTTGTCGCCGATGACCACGCCGACGATGCCCGAGCGGCCGGAGCGCAGCTGGCGCCCCAGCGGGTTCGGGCCGCGGTAGCCGAGCTCTTCGGCTGCGGCCATGACGCGGGCGCGGGTCTTCTCGGCGATCGGCCCGGAGGCGGCGAAGGCGAGAGAGGCTGTCGAGATCGAGACACCGGCCACCTCGGCGACGCTCGCGAGCGTCGGACGGTGAGCCGACATGTGATCCTCGCTTCCCCTGGGCGCATCTGATTGACGGACGCCGCCAGCGTACCTGACAATTGTCAGCAAGCCTCGGAACGATTCGATCAGTATCGTGGCGGGCGTTCGAATCGATTCGACAGCGAAGGAACAGAACGATCAAGGCCTCGACCTCCCCCGACCGCGCCCTCCACCACGCGCGCATCGCCCTCCTCGGGCTCTTCCTCATCCTCGGGGTCAACACCTCGAGCTGGTTGGCGCGCCTGCCGACCATCCGGGAGATGCTCGGGCTGACCACAGCCGACCTCGGTGCCGTGATGCTGGCCGGAGCCGTCGGCTCCCTCGTCATGGTGACCTTCGCGGGGTCGATCGTGCTGCGCTTCGGCGGGACGCCCGTCTACGTCTTCGCGGCCTCGTCGAGCTTCCTCGCGCTGGCCCTCGAGGGCATCGGCCCTGCGGTCGGGCACACCTGGGTGCTGGTCGTGGGCATCTTCCTCAACGGTATGAGCATCGCGCTGCTCAACGTGGTGCAGAACGTCGAGACGGCGAGCGTCGAACGGCGGATGGGCCGGGCGATCGTGCCCCAGTTCCACGCAGCCTTCTCGATCGGCGCCGTCCTCGGGTCGCTCATCGGCGCCGGGTCCTCGGCTCTCGAGGTCCCCGTCGTGGTGCAGTTCCTCGTGATGACCACGCTGACGCTCGTCTGGCGCCTGGTCTCGGTGCGCTACATCATCCACGACACGCACCTCGCTGGCGAGGTCCGCTGGGAGCGCGCGTCGACAGCCCGGGTGCGTCGGGTGCAGAAGGCCGAGATTCGCGGCGGCGTGGTCCAGGCTGCTCCGGGGACGACAGGTGCCCGTGCCGTGGTCCGCGCCCGGCGCGCCAGCCTGGCGTCCGCACTGGGTGCCTGGCGCGAGCCGCGCACCCTCTTCATCGGTGTGGTCATCCTCGCCGCGTCGCTGTCCGAGGGCTCGGCCAACAACTGGTTGGCGATCAGCGTCGTCGACGGCTTCGCGGCCTCGGAGAGCACCGGTGCGCTGGTCTTCGGTGCCTTCGTCACAGCCATGACCGTCGTGCGGATCTTTGGCACCCGGCTCATCGACCGCTACGGGCGCGTGCTCGTGCTGCGGGCCTCGGGCGTGGTCTCGATGGTCGGCCTCCTGCTCTTCGGCTTCGGCCCGACCCTCGCGGTCTCCGCCGTCGGCGTCGTCCTCTGGGGCTTCGGCGCGGCCCTGGCTGTGCCTGTCGGTATCGCGGCCGCCTCGGACGACCCGCTCAAGGCCGCCGCCCGTGTCTCGGTGGTCTCGGCCTTCGCCTCGATGTCCTCGCTCGTCGCGCCCCCGGTGGTCGGCCTGCTGGCCGAGTCGATCGGTGCGCGCCAGACGCTCACCGGGATCACGGTGTTCGTGGTGCTATCGATCCTGCTGTCCAAGCACGTCGCCCGCCTGGTCCCCGAGGACACCACGGGTGCCCAGGGCGACAGCACGCGGGTCGACGGTTCGGCGCCGACCGACGACGAGCGCCGGACCGAGACCACGACCCTCGGCATGGAGATGGCGGTGGCCGAGAACATGGTCGCCGACGCCTTCGCCGTCGAGGTGCTCATGGACGAGGACGACGACGTCGCCCGGGCCGAGGCCCGCTCGCGCGGCTGAGGCGTGCTGCCCCGCCGGTCTGGCTCCTGTCAGCTCGCCTGCGCTAGATCCTCACCTGCCCAGCGCAGCGCAGACAGGGCTCGGAGTCTTAAACTGGCGGGGTGACCGAGGACCTGAGAACACTGGCCGAGCCCACCTTCGCCGACCTCACGACGCTGCGCGTCGGCGGGGACATGGACACCCTGGTCCGCACGACCACCGAGGCCGAGCTGATCGATGCCGTCCGTGCTGCTGACGACGCGGGTGAGCCCGTGCTGATCCTCGGCGGCGGCTCCAACCTGCTCGTCGCCGACGAGGGCTTCTCCGGGGTCGTGATCCAGGACCAGCGCTCCGGGCTGCGGGTCGAGAGCGCCGACTCCTGCGGTGGTGCGAACCTCACGGCGCCGGCTGGGCACAGCATGGACGAGCTCGTCGCCGAGGTGATCGACCGTGGCTGGGTCGGTGTCGAGTCGCTCTCGGGCATCCCGGGGACCGTCGGCGCAGCCCCGGTCCAGAACATCGGTGCCTACGGCCAGGAGATCTCCGGCTCTGTCGCCAACGTCAGGGTCTGGGACCGCGGGCGCGGTCGTGTGCGCACCCTGTCCCTCGTCGACCTGGACTTCGGCTACCGCACGTCGATGCTCAAGCGCTCGACGCAGATGCCGCACTCGCGCGCAGGCGAGCCGGGCGATGTCGACCCGCGGGCGCCGTGGTACCCGAGCCCGCGCTATGTCGTCCTCGACGTGAGCTTCCAGCTGCGCATCGGGACGCTCTCGACGCCCATCGTCTACCCCGAGCTCGCCCGCCGCCTCGGGGTGGAGGAGGGCGCCCGCGCCGAGACGAGCGCTGTGCGTGACGCCGTCCTCGAGCTGCGGGGCAGCAAGGGCATGCTGCTCGACACCGGTGACCAGCCGGACTACGACCGGTGGAGCGCCGGCTCCTTCTTCACCAACCCGATCATCCCCGCAGACCTCGTCGCGGACCTGCCCGAGGGTGTCCCGGTGTTCCCCGTGCGGACGGCGACCCCGACCACGACGACAGGCCCGGCCCTCGGCACCATCGACCCGAGCGTCGTCAAGGTCTCGGCCGCGTGGCTCATCGAGCGTGCCGGCTTCGGCAAGGGATACGGCGTCGACGGGCCGGACAGTGCCGCGAGGGTCTCGACCCGGCACACGCTCGCCCTCACCAACCGTGGGCACGCGACCGCGAACGACATCGTGCGGCTCGCGCGAGAGGTCCGGGGCGGTGTCGACGCCGCCTTCGGCATCGAGCTCGTGCCCGAGCCTGTGCTCGTCGGGGTCGCGCTCTAGGGTCGATCGTCCAGGCCATCGTCCAGGCCAGCGGCCTGGCAGGGCCGGTCTGGGTGCTGGGCTGTCCGTCCCGTCCGGCGGGTCAGAGAGAGGGGCTCTCGACCGTCGAGTACGCCTCCAGCACCGTGGCGACGAGCCGCGGGAACCGGGCGTCGATCTCGTCTGTGCGTGGCCAGTTCAGCCGCGAGTTGCCGGGCCCGACGGACTGGTGGATCAGCCCTGCTGAACGCAGGGTCTTGAAGTGCGCCGAGAGCGTCGACTTGGCCATCGTGGTCTCGAACGTGCCGCAGGACTTTCCCGGGTGCCGAGAGATCTCGTCTAGCAGGGCCAGCCGGGTGGTGTCGGACAGCGCGCGAAGGACCGACGTCAGCTCGACGTCGGCGGTCCGGGGGTGCGGGAGGTAGCTCATGTTGCTTCGCAGTCGTTCGCAGGGCTAGTGTTCGAGTGTTCGCGAATACTCGAATACTACAGGGGGTTCCAGATGAGCAGGACCGGTCTCGCCGTCGGGGGTGGTCTCGTGACTGCGCTGGCCTGGGGCGGCATGTTCGCCGTCGCCCAGTCAGCCTTCGACACGATCGATCCCTTCCGACTCACGGCCGCGCGATTCGTGATCGCCTCGGTGGTGCTCATGGTAGTTCTTGCGGCCAAGGAGGGGCCGAGCGCGTTGCTCCCGAGCGGCCGGCTCGGTGCTCTGTGGCTGACCGGCACCCTCGGCTTCGCCGGCTTCAACCTGCTCGTCTACGCCGGTCTCGAGCGATCTACGCCGCAGGTGATCTCCCTCGTCATGGCGACCGTGCCCATGGTGACCCTGTTCGTCATGTGGATCCGGACAGGGAGGCGCCCCCACGCAGGGGTGTTCGCGTTCGCGGTGGTCGCTGTCGTAGGCATCGCCATGGTGCTCGGCGACGGCAACCCGGCAGCGGTGCTCGACGCAGGCGTCGGTGCCGGTGCGGCGCTCGCCTTCGCAGGTGTGGTCGCGTGGGTCGTCTACACGACGAGTCGAGGCCGGTTCGGCGAGATGAGCCTGCTCCGGTTCACGACGCTCACCTGCATGCTCGGTTCGATGTCAGTGGTCGTGATCGCCTGGGTGCTCGCCCGGGGGCGCCCGCCCCTGTCGATGGACGACCTGGTCTCGGTCTCGCCGCAGATCCTGTACATGGCCTTGCCGGCGACCGTGGTCGCCGTGCTGACCTGGAACCACGCGGTCGCTGTGCTGGGCGCCAGCAACGGCGTGCTGTTCATGAACCTGGTGCCACTCACCGCGTTCGGCGTCGAGTGGGTACGCGGATCTCACACGACCGGTGGACAGGTCGTGGGAGCGATCGTGACTGTCGGTGCGCTCCTGGCCACCAACATCGTCATGCGTCGCACCTCTGCGCCGGGCAGCCCCCCGAGCTCGGGATCCTCTGGCACGTCCCCCGTCCGGGACGGCCGGGCCCCATCATCTCGCGCAGCACGAAAGGTCGGACCATGACGCCTCGGGCAGATCACAGCACGGTGGGAGCACGGGGGCGCGTCGCCATGGTCACGGGCGCCGAGCGGGGGATCGGTCGAGAGATCGTACGAGCCCTCCACCGGAGGGGATGGACGGGCATGCTGCTCCACTCGCTCGACGGCCCGTCACTGCAGTCGACGTTCGCCGGAGCGGAAGGCGACGGTCTAGACCTCGTCCTGGCGTCGGGAGACATCGCCGACGACGAGGCGGTATCCAGTGCGGTGCTGCGGGCTCACGAGCGGTTCGGGCGTCTCGACGCGGTCTTCAACGTCGCGGGGGTCGCCTACCCAGGCTCTCCGTCAGGAGCGGAGCTGGACCACTGGCGCCGGTCGTGGGAGACGAATGTCATGGGATACGTCAACGTGGCTCGTGCGGTCAGCCCGATCCTGAAGGAACAGGGCAGCGGGCACGTCGTCAACCTCTCCTCCGTGTGGGCGCACCTTCCCTCGCAGGCGATGGCACCCTATGCGGTGACCAAGCACGCTGTGCACGGACTGTCCGAGTCGATGGCTCTCGAGCTCCGGCCGCACGGCGTCAAGGTGTCGACCGTGGTGCTCGACAAGGTCGACACGGGGTTCCGAGAGAACATGCCCGGTGCGGAGCTCTCGCAGGAGCAACGCGACCTGATGCTGGACCCGAGAGCGGTCGCCGAGGTCGTGGTCCAGCTGGTCGACACCGACGACCGCACCAACGTGTCGTTGGTGCAGCTCGATGCATGGCAGTGGCAGTGAGTGTTCCTCACGGTGCGCTCGACGACGGGTCTGCGGGCCATGGTTCTGCGGACCAGACGTCCGTCGACGACGTCGGGTCTAGCCTGGCACCCGACGCCGGATGACGACGGGCCGCCCTACCTAGAGGTAGGGCGGCCCGTCGTCTGTCGTCCGGAGAGGGTCAGAGCTGCGAGCCCTTGAAGGACTCCGTGACGTCGTCCTGCGAGGCGACGACGCACTGGATCAGACGGTCGTCGAAGCCGTCCCAGCTGTCAGCCGTGGGGGTCAGCGGGGAGTAGTCGAGCGACGAGTCGTCCCAGGGGATCCCGACGAAGGTCGCGAACTGGTCGTAGCAGTACGTGTCTGCCTGCTGGCTGATGGCGTCGTCGCCGGGGTAGTCGCCGTCGGGCAGCGACATCTCCGCGTAGACCTCGCCGTCGTGCGGCTCGCCGCACGGGACGACGGGGACCGAGTTGATCTCGCCCGACCCGAGGGCCACGTAGTCGAGGCAGTCGCCGACCTTGATGGAGAAGACGTCGGCGTCGGCCGTCTCGGTGATCTGGCCGTTCGTCTCGTCGCGCGGGGGCTCGTTCGAGGAACCCGAGCTGTCGAAGACGGAGCAGCTCGACAGGGCGAGGGCGGCGACGGCCGACAGTGCCACGACGGACAGGCCGCGGAGGGAGAGGCCCGAGGGGCGGGACAGGGACGGCGACATGGTGGGAGTGCCTTCTCTCGTGAGGGGCTCTGCGACCGGAGGGCTGCAGGCACGCCGATCGTAGCCGCGTGAGCGCAGGTCACGGGGCTGAATTCTCGTGGGAGGCTGGGGGAGAAGTCACCATGGGTGATGATCGGTCTGCGCGACACCGGTCTGTCGCAGGGAGGGGAATGTCATGGACGAGCAGGACGTCGCCCGGCTGGTGCGCGAGGCGTCGCGCAGCTTCGGGCTGGACCCAGAGCGGCTCGTGCCGCTCGGTGGGGCGACCGGGCGGGTGCTCGGAGTCGACGACGTCGTGCTGCGTCTCAGCTGGCCGCAGGTGCTCGACCACGAGCAGCTCGCGTCCTCGGCCGCAGCAGCCGTGGTCCCGGTGCCCGAGCTCGTGGACCGGTACGACAGCCCCTCGTGCGACGGTGCAGCGGCGCTGATCCGCCGTGCGCCGGGGACCGACGCGGCTGCGCTCGACGGGATGAGCCTCGACAGGGCGCGCAGGCGTGGGGCAGCGTGCGGCAGAGCCCAGGTCGCGATCAGCACCGTCCGCCCGCCTGCGGGGCTCGCCAGGGTTCGAGGGGACGACGACCACCCCAGGAGCGAGGAGGACGTGCTGCTGCACCTCGACCTGCACCCTCTCAACATCGTGCTCGGCGACGACGACGAGGTCACCGCCGTCATCGACTGGACCAACGCCGCGGCCGGGCCTGCCGCCCTCGACCGGGCGCGTACGGCGAGCATCTTCCACCTCGACCCCCACGCCGTCCCGCTGCTCGGGGACTCGACCTGGCGAGCCTTCCTCGACGGGTGGACCGAGAGCGCGCAGCTGGACCTGGTGCCAGCCCGGGCCACGGCCTGGGCGTGCCGGTACATGCTCGACGACGTCGGCGACAGGTACGACGAGGACGGGCTCGCACCCGTGCGGGCTGCGCTCGCGGAGGCAGAGCTGGCGACGACGGCAGGGCCGGCACAGGCATCGCCTCCGTCCACAGCCTGGGCGTGACAGGTTCACCAGAGCCGCAGACGAGAGGTCTGACAGCAGGCTCTCCGAGCCTGTAGATTTCACCCCTCGAACGAGCCGCACCGATGCCACTGACAGGGGCCGTGATGCCGCAGGACCGCTCGCCGCTCGACCATCTGCCCGACGACGGCGCACCGGACGCGCTGTCCGCCCGCCGCCAGAGGCAGATCCTCCTCGCGCTCCTGTCCGTGCTGCTCGTGGTCGGAGCGGTCGTCGTGCTCGTGCTGCTCGCCAGCCAGCGCGAGCCTGTCCCAGGAGGCACGGTGACCGACGACCCAGGCACCAGCTCACCGACGGCTGAGCCGAGTGCCACGTCGACCCCCGACGCCGACCTCGACGCGGCGCTCGCCGACCTCGACTCCTCGCGCTCGACCCTCGAGACGGCTGTCCTCTCCGCCGACGAGCTCCTCAGGGCGACGGACGGCAAGGTCGCCGACCCCGCGTCGCGCACTGGGCTGGTCGACGCGCTCGCGGTGGCGCAGAGCGCCCTCGACGCCGACGTGGACCGCACGAGGCTCAGCGACGTGCAGACGGCGACGACCAGGCTCCGCGCGACGACGGCGAGCCTGCAGCATGCTGCCGGGATCGTCGCTGACTCGCACGAGGAGTGGTTGCTCCAGCAGCAGCCACCGCCGACCAGCACCCCGGTCGCACCAGCCCCGGGACCGACTGTCGACCCGCTCCCGCTCCCGGTGCCCACAGGCCCCGGTGGTGAGCCCGGCCCTCTCACCCCGCCGGACCGGACGCCGCGGCCCGGCCCGCAGCCGATCCCGATCCCCGACGACCAGCGCTGACCCTGGTGCCCGGGGGCCTCCTCGGTCCTGGCGGGGGCCTCCCCGCGCGATGTCGGTGGTGCGTCGTACGCTAGAAGCACGTAGCCCGGATCATTCATGATTCGGGCCTGTTCGCGTTGCCCCGACCGGCTGTGCCGGGCGCAGCGGGAGCGCACGACCGGCGTCTGGCCGGCCGATCGTCGGCACTGGTGAAGGACACATGAATCTCACGGGCATCATCTCCGCTCTCCTCGAGGACCAGGGCGCGCGCGCCACGGTCGACCGTGTGCGGGCCCGCGGCGCGCTCGACGTGATCGGCCCGGCGGGCGTGCGCCCGCCGTTGCTGGCCGCGATGGCCGGTGCCCGTGCGAGTGAAGGCCTCATCCCGGAGACCGGTGCCGACGGCTCGCGCCCGCTCGTGGTCGTCACGGCGACGGGCCGCGAGGCCGACGACCTCGCCTCGGCGCTGCGCTGCTACCTGCCCTACGACGACGTCGCGGTGCTGCCCGCGTGGGAGACGCTCCCGCACGAGCGTCTGTCACCGCGCTCGGACACCGTCGCCAAGCGACTCGCCGTGTTCCGCCGGCTGGCCCACCCCTCGGCCGACCTCGGCATGACAGGACCGGTCCGCGTCCTCGTCATGCCCGTGCGTGCCCTGCTCCAGCCCGTCGTCGAGGGCCTCGGCGACCTCGAGCCCGTGCGCCTCGAGGTCCGTGACCGCGCCGACCTCGCGGACGTCGCCGACAGGCTGTCCGCGGCCGCCTACGCCCGCGTCGACATGGTCGAGCGCCGTGGCGAGTTCGCCGTGCGCGGCGGGATCCTCGACGTGTTCCCACCGACCGAGGACCACCCGCTGCGTGTCGAGTTCTGGGGCGAGGAGGTCGAGGAGATCCGCTGGTTCGCGGTCGCCGACCAGCGCAGCCTCGAGATCGCCGACCACGGCGTCTGGGCACCGCCGTGCCGCGAGATGCTGCTCACCGACGACGTTCGCGACCGTGCCTCGGCCCTCGTCGAGCAGCTCCCGGGCGCCGCCGAGATGCTCGACAAGATGGGCGCCGGTATCGCCGTCGAGGGCATGGAGTCCCTCGCCCCGGTCCTCGTCGACCGCATGGTGCCCGTCCTCGACCTCGTCCCCGACGACGCCCTCGTCGTGCTGAGCGACCCCGAGCGGGTCCGCCGCCGTGCGCACGACCTCGTCGCGACCACCCAGGAGTTCCTCGCTGCGGCATGGACCTCGGCCGCGGCCGGCGGGTCGACCCCGATCGACCTCAGCGCAGCCTCCTTCGACACGATCGACGACGCCCGGGACCTCTCGGCCCGCCGTGGCCTCGGCTGGTGGACCCTGAGCCCCTTCGGGCTCGACAACCCCGAGGACGACAGCGACGAGGACGCACCCCTCCAGGACCCTGACGCCGACGTGCTGCGCATCGGTGCCCGTGAGGTCGAGGCGTACCACGGTGACGTCTCGCGCGCCCTCGACGACGTCCGCGGGCTCCAGCACGCCGGCTGGCGACTCATCATGACGACCGAGGGCCACGGCCCGGCCAAGCGCATGGTCGAGCAGCTGAGCAGCGCCGACGCACCCGCGCGTCTCGTCGGGGAGATCACCACGGACCCCGAGGGCGGGGTGGTCCTCGTGACCCCGGCGCCGCTCGGTCCAGGGTTCGTCGCGCCCGACCTCAAGATCGCCGTCTTCTCCGAGTCGGACATGACAGGCCGTGCCGGGTCCTCGACCCGCGACATGCGCAAGATGCCGTCGAAGCGCCGCAACATCGTCGACCCCCTCCAGCTGAGGGCTGGCGACTTCGTGGTGCACGAGCAGCACGGTGTCGGGAAGTTCATCGAGCTCGTCCAGCGCACCCTGGGTGGCGGTGCTGCTGCCGCGACCCGTGAGTACCTCGTCATCGAGTACGCGAGCTCGCGCCGCGGCCAGCCCGGAGACCGGCTCTTCTGCCCGACGGACCAGCTCGACCAGGTGACCAAGTACACCGGTGGTGAGTCCCCGGCCCTCAACAAGATGGGCGGCTCGGACTGGGCCAAGACGAAGGGCAGGGCGAAGAAGGCGATCAAGGAGATCGCCTCCGAGCTCATCCGTCTCTACTCGGCGCGCATGGCGACCAAGGGCCACGCCTTCGGGCCGGACACCCCGTGGCAGCGCGAGCTCGAGGACGCCTTCGCGTACACCGAGACGCCCGACCAGCTGGCGACCATCGACGAGGTCAAGCAGGACATGGAGAAGACGATCCCGATGGACCGTCTGGTCTGCGGCGACGTCGGCTACGGCAAGACCGAGATCGCGGTCCGGGCTGCCTTCAAGGCTGTGCAGGACGGCAAGCAGGTCGCGGTCCTGGTCCCGACCACCCTGCTCGTCCAGCAGCACTACGACACCTTCGCCGAGCGCTACGCGGGATTCCCCGTCGTGGTCAAGGGCCTCTCGCGCTTCCAGTCCGACAAAGAGGCGAAGGAGGTCGTCGACGGTCTCAAGGAGGGCACGGTCGACGTGGTCATCGGGACGCACCGCCTGCTGTCAGGGTCCATCCGTTTCAAAGACCTCGGGCTCGTCGTGGTCGACGAGGAGCAGCGTTTCGGCGTGGAGCACAAGGAGACGCTCAAGCAGCTGCGCACCAACGTCGACGTCCTCGCGATGAGCGCGACGCCGATCCCCAGGACCCTCGAGATGGCTGTCACCGGGATCCGGGAGATGTCGACGCTCGCGACGCCGCCTGAGGAGCGCCACCCGGTGCTCACCTACGTCGGGGCCTACGACGACAAGCAGATCACCGCGGCGATCCGCCGTGAGCTGCTCCGCGAGGGCCAGCTGTTCTACGTGCACAACAAGGTCGACTCGATCGACCGGACGGCCGCGCGCCTCAAAGAGCTCGTGCCCGAGGCCCGCATCGAGGTGGCTCACGGCAAGATGGGCGAGCACCAGCTCGAGCGCGTGATCATGGACTTCTGGGAGAAGAAGTTCGACGTGCTCGTCTGCACGACCATCATCGAGACCGGGCTCGACATCTCGAACGCCAACACGCTGATCCTCGAGCGCGCCGACATGCTCGGCCTCTCCCAGCTGCACCAGCTCCGCGGGCGCGTGGGGCGTGGGCGGGACAGGGCGTACGCGTACTTCCTCTACCCGCCCGAGCGTCCCCTGACGGAGACTGCGCACGACCGTCTCGCGACCATCGCGGCCAACACCGACCTCGGCTCGGGCATGGCCGTGGCCATGAAGGACCTCGAGATCCGCGGCGCAGGCAACCTGCTCGGCGGTGAGCAGTCCGGGCACATCGCCGGCGTCGGCTTCGACCTCTACGTGCGGATGGTCGGCGAGGCCGTCGCGGCCTTCCGCGGCGAGGCCGAGGAAGAGGCGCCCGAGGTCACCATCGAGCTCCCCGTCGACGCGCACCTGCCGCACGAGTACATCGCGCACGAGCGGCTGCGCCTCGAGGCGTACCGCAAGATCGCGGCGGCCCAGACCGACGCCGACCTCGCGGACATCCGAGCCGAGCTCGTCGACAGGTACGGTGCGGTCCCCGAGGTGGTCGGCAACCTCTTCGACGTGGCGGCCTTCCGCAACCACGCGCGGGCTGCCGGTCTCTCCGACGTCACGGCCCAGGGCAAGTACGTGCGCTTCGCGCCCGTCGACCTCGCCGAGTCTGCAGAGCTGCGCCTCAAGCGTCTGTACCCCGGGACGATCCTCAAGCCGGCGATCCGCTCGGTCCTCGTGCCCTTCCCGACCACCGGTCGCATCGGCGGTCGGCCGCTGCGAGGGGCGGAGATCCTCGCCTGGGCCACGGAGCTCATCGACGCCGTCATCACGGGCGACGTGTCGGCAGCAGCGTCGGTCGGGACGCGCCGGTAGCGGGCGCGCGGGGCAGCCGGCCGGGAGCCCGCGGCAGGCCGGGTGCCCAGCGCCCGCGGCGATGACGCGACCGGTCCGCGACGCAGGTCAGCAAGGGCTTAGGTCCCTGCGTCCGCGGGCAGTCGTGCGTCACCATGGACGGTGGGTCGGCGCACGACGCCCCCCACCACCTCCAGACCAGACCGGTGACGGAGTGTCGACTGCCGCTTGGAAAACGCTTACCGCCGTGTGTGGTAGACCAGGCTCCATCCGCTGGGGCGTACGCCGTCCCAGCACCCGGTTCCGGCCGACCGGCCTGTCCACGGACCAGTGAACGAGGAGAATCGATGAAGATCGGAGCACCCCGCGAGACACGTCCGGGGGAGAGGCTCGTCGCGGCGACCCCCACCACGGTCACGCAGCTCGTCGCGCTCGGCTACGACGTCGCTGTCGAGAGCGGAGCGGGCTCAGAGGCCAGCTTCGACGACGCGAGCTACGTCGCCGCCGGGGCGTCGGTCGTCGGCCACGACGAGGTGTGGGCCAGCGACATCGTCACCTGTGTCAACCCGCCGGCCGACGACGACATCGCGCGGCTGCGCTCGGGGGCGACGATCGTGTCGATGATGGCGCCGGCCGCACGCCCGGACCTCGTCCAGGCCTTCTGGCAGCAGGGCGTCAACGCCCTCGCCCTCGACGCTGTCCCGCGGATCTCCCGCGCCCAGGCGCTCGACGTCCTCAGCACCATGTCCAACGTCGCGGGCTACCGCGCGGTCATCGAGGCCGCCGAGGCCTACGGCGGCATGTTCGCCGGGCAGGTCACGGCAGCGGGCAAGACCGCTCCGGCCAAGGTCTTCGTCATCGGCGGCGGCGTCGCCGGGCTCGCGGCCATCGGTGCCGCGGTCAGCCTCGGCGCGCAGGTCCGAGCGTTCGACGTGCGGCCCGAGGCCGGTGAGCAGATCGAGTCGATGGGCGCAGAGTTCGTCCAGGCGCAGGCCGCCCAGCAAGAGGTGTCCTCAGACGGCTACGCCCAGGCGATGACCGACGAGCAGGAGCGGCTGACCGCCGTCATGTACGCCCAGGAGAGCGCCTGGGCCGACATCGTCATCACGACGGCTCTCGTGCGGGGCTCTGCTCCGCGGACCATCACGGCCGAGATGGTCGCGGCCATGCGTCCAGGCAGCGTCGTCGTCGACCTCGCCGCCTCAGGCGGCGGGAACTGCGAGCTCACGGTCCCCGGGAGCGTCGTGGTCACCGACGACGGCGTGACGATCATCGGCTGGACCGACCTCGCGAGCCGGCTGCCCAAGCACACCTCGCAGCTCCTCGGCACGAACATCGTCAACCTCATGAAGCTGCTCACGCCCGGCAAGGACGGCCAGATCGTCCTCGACATGGACGACGTCGTGCAGCGCGGGATGACCGTCACGCTCGGGGGAGAGGTCTTGTGGCCCCCGCCGCCCGTCCAGGTCTCGGCAGCAGCGCCGGCCCCGGTCGCCGCAGTGGTCCCCGCCGTCGACCCCGTCGTGGCGGCGCGGCTGGCCGCCGAGGCCGCCCGGCGCCAGAGCCAGCGCCGCCTGGCGACCTACGGGCTCGGAGCAGTGCTCCTCGGGCTCGCCGTGGCGTTCTCCCCACCGGCCTTCGTCGGGTTCTTCACGGTCTTCGTGCTCGCCGTCTTCGTGGGCTACTACGTCATCTCCAACGTGAGCCACTCGCTGCACACCCCGCTGATGGCCCAGACGAACGCC
The DNA here is from genome assembly GCF_001425965.1 of Sanguibacter sp. Leaf3. NCBI lineage: Bacteria > Bacillati > Actinomycetota > Actinomycetes > Micrococcales > Sanguibacteraceae > Sanguibacter > Sanguibacter sp. Leaf3. Next base: position 90,593 of record NZ_LMRH01000004.1, read on the forward strand.
ATCTCGGGGATCATCCTCGTCGGCGCGCTGCTGCAGATCGGCAGCGACGACTGGTGGGTCACCTCGCTCGCCCTCGTCGCCGCGACAGTCGCCAGCATCAACATCTTCGGCGGGTTCCTCGTGGCCTACCGCATGATCACCATGTTCCGGAAGGACGCCTGACATGACGCTCGCCTCCCTCGCGCAGGCCGTGTACGTCCTCGCCGCGATCCTCTTCATCCTCAGTCTGGCCGGGCTCTCGAAGCAGAGCACAGCCCGCAGCGGCAACATCTTCGGCATGCTGGGCATGGGGCTGGCCCTGCTCGCGACCGTGGCCCTCGGCCTCGACAGCAGCGAGCGGCCGGTCCTCGTCACAGCCCTGCTCATCGCGATGGTCTTCGTCGTCGGTGCGGGCGTCGGCACCTGGCAGGCACGACGCGTCGAGATGACGCAGATGCCAGAGATGATCGCGATGCTGCACAGCTTCGTCGGTCTCGCCGCAGTGCTGGTCGGCGTCAACTCCTACCTCACCGAGACCCACGCAGACACGCTCCACCTCGTGGAGGTGTTCCTCGGGATCTTCATCGGGGCCATCACCTTCACAGGGTCGATCGTCGCGTACCTCAAGCTCTCGGCGCGCATCAAGTCCTCGCCGCTCACCCTCCCCGGGCGCAACCTGCTCAACCTCGCCGGGCTTCTCGCGTGCGCAGGGCTGCTCGTCTGGTTCCTCGCCAGCCCCTCGGTGTGGCCGCTGCTCGTCATGATGGTCGTCGCGCTCGCGATCGGCTGGCACCTCGTGGCGTCGATCGGAGGCGGCGACATGCCTGTCGTCGTGTCGATGCTCAACTCGTACTCCGGGTGGGCTGCCGCCGCGGCCGGGTTCATGCTGAGCAACAACCTGCTGATCATCGTCGGTGCGCTCGTCGGCTCCTCCGGTGCGATCTTGTCGTACATCATGTGCAAGGCGATGAACCGGTCCTTCGTCTCGGTGATCCTGGGCGGCTTCGGCTCTGACGACGGCGCCCCCGCCGCAGGCTCCGACGACACCGACTACGGCGAGCACCGCGAGGTCACCGCCGTCGAGGTCGCCGAGATGCTCTCGGAAGCCCGCTCCGTGGTCATCACGCCCGGCTACGGCATGGCCGTCGCCAAGGCGCAGTACCCTGTCGCGGACCTCGTCTCGCGGCTGCGGGCCCAGGGCGTCGACGTGCGCTTCGGTGTCCACCCCGTCGCCGGACGCCTCCCGGGCCACATGAACGTGCTGCTCGCCGAGGCCAGGGTCCCGTACGACATCGTCCTCGAGATGGACGAGATCAACGACGACCTCCCCGAGACCGACGTCGTGCTGGTCATCGGTGCGAACGACACGGTCAACCCGGCCGCTCTCGACGACCCGGGCTCGCCCATCGCCGGGATGCCCGTCCTGGAGGTGTGGAAGGCCAAGCAGGTGGTCGTGTTCAAGCGGTCGATGGCCACCGGGTACGCCGGGGTCCAGAACCCGCTGTTCTTCAAGGAGAACACCGCGATGCTCTTCGGCGACGCCAAGCAGCGCGTCGACGACATCGTCGCCGCGATCGGCGCGGAGGAGAAGGTCTCGGTCTGACCGAGGAGGACGGCCTGCGACCGCAGGCCGTCCCCAGCCCCGCCGACGGGCTCGTCGTCCACCCTCGTGGTGGCGACGAGCCCGTCGTGCGTCGAGGCTGCGGCAGAATCGGAGCATGACCTCTGCTGCCCGCACCGAGCCGTCAGGCACCGAGCCCTCCGGCACCGTCCGCGACCCGCTCCGCGACGCCGACCGGCTCCGTGACGCCGACCGGCTCCGTGACGCCGAGCCGCTCCGCGACGCCGACCCGCTCCGCGACCTCGTCGAGGCGATGGACGTGCTGCGCTCCCCGGGCGGGTGCCCGTGGGACGCCGAGCAGACCCACGAGTCGCTCGTGAGGTACCTGCTCGAGGAGACCTACGAGCTCGTCGAGACCATCGAGACCGGGGACAGGGCCGGGCTGCGCGAAGAGCTCGGCGACGTCCTCTTCCAGGTCGTCTTCCACGCGCGGATCGCCGCGGAGGACCAGGACGACCCCTTCACCCTCGACGACGTCGCCGCCGACCTCGTCGCCAAGCTGCACCGTCGCCACCCGCACGTGTTCGGCGACGACGAGTACGTCGACGCCGCGCACCTCACCACGCGCTGGGACCAGATCAAGCAGCAGGAGAAGGCTCGTGCGTCGGTCCTCGACGGCATCCCTCTCGACCAGGGCGCGCTCTCGCGCGCGCAGAAGGTGGTCTCGCGAGCCCAGCGTGCGGGCTTGCCGGACGACGGGGCAGCGGACGGCGGGGCGGCAAAGGCGCCCGGCCCGGTAGGTCTGACCTCCGAGGAGGTCGGCGCGGAGCTGCTCGCCGTCGTCCGCAGGGCCCAGGCGGCAGACGTCGACGCCGAAGGTGCGCTCCGCGCGGCCCTGCGCACGCTCGAGTCTGAGATCCGTGACGTGGAGCGTCACGCGGGCCCCTGACCGACGTGGCGCAGCGGTGACGCGGGGGTGGCTCGGGCGTGAACGTGTGCGCCATAGGTCGAACATCCCGCCCCAGGACCGCCCGGATCCGACTAGTGTTGGGTCGTAAACCCGTAGTCCTTAGAAGGAGCATCTGTGGCCAGCATCGAAGTCGTCTACGCACGCGAGATCCTCGACTCCCGCGGAAACCCCACTGTCGAGGTCGAGGTCGTCCTCGACGACGGCTCGTCCGCCCGCGCAGGCGTGCCCTCCGGTGCGTCCACGGGTGCGTTCGAGGCAGTCGAGCGCCGCGACGGTGACAAGGGCCGTTACCTCGGCAAGGGCGTCCAGGGCGCCATCGACGCCGTCAACGAAGAGATCGCCCCCGAGATCATCGGCCTCGAGGCCGAGGAGCAGCGCGAGCTCGACTCCACGCTGATCGACCTCGACGGCACCCCGAACAAGGGCAAGCTCGGCGCCAACGCGATCCTCGGCGTCTCGCTCGCCGTCTCGCAGGCCGCTGCGGAGTCCGCAGGCCTCGAGTACTTCCGCTACGTCGGCGGCCCGAACGCCCACGTCCTCCCCGTCCCGATGATGAACATCCTCAACGGTGGGTCGCACGCCGACTCCAACGTCGACATCCAGGAGTTCATGGTCGCCCCGATCGGTGCCTCCTCGTTCCGCGAGGGCCTGCGCATCGGCGCCGAGGTCTACCACTCCCTCAAGTCCGTCCTCAAGAGCGAGGGCCTCTCGACCGGTCTCGGTGACGAGGGTGGCTTCGCGCCGAACCTCTCGAGCAACCGTGCCGCGCTCGACCTGATCCTCGTCGCGATCGAGAAGGCCGGCTTCAAGCCGGGCGTCGACGTGGGCCTCGCGCTCGACGTCGCAGCGACCGAGTTCTTCTCCGAGGGTGCCTACCAGTTCGAGGGCAAGGCCACGAGCCCGGCCGACATGGTCGCGTACTACGCGCAGCTCGTCGCCGACTACCCCCTCGTCTCGATCGAGGACCCGCTGTCCGAGGACGAGTGGGACTCCTGGGCCGAGCTTGTCGCCCTCGTGGGGGACAAGGTGCAGATCGTCGGTGACGACCTCTTCGTCACCAACCCGGAGCGTCTGGCCAAGGGCATCAAGGCCCGCTCGGCCAACTCGCTGCTCGTCAAGCTCAACCAGATCGGTACCCTCACCGAGACCCTCGACGCTGTCCAGCTCGCGCAGCGCGCCGGCTTCACCGCGATGATCTCGCACCGCTCGGGCGAGACCGAGGACACGACGATCGCCGACCTCGCCGTCGCGACCAACGCTGGCCAGATCAAGACCGGTGCCCCCGCCCGTGGCGAGCGCATCAACAAGTACAACCAGCTCCTGCGTATCGAAGAGTCCCTCGGCGACTCGGCTGTCTACGCCGGTGCCTCGGCCTTCCCGCGCTGGAACGCCTGAGCATCAGCTCACAGGTAGGTCGCTGACCTGCTGACGACGCCCGGTGGTCCCGTGAGGGGCCACCGGGCGTCGTCGTCTCCGGTGAGAGACCGGTCGTGGTCTCCTGCGAGAGGCCGGTCGCGTCGACCTGGAAAGAGCAGGAGACACACGCTGCTGTCCGGCCGCTGACCGCCAGTCGTTGACCGGCGCGTCGGTCGCGTGAGTGCCCACGCGGGGCCTCGACATCGCGACGGCCGTCACGACAGCGCCGACGAGTGCGAGGACCGCCGCTCCGACGAAGGCGGCCGAGTAACCGGCTGTGAGGTCGACCGGTGCGGGGTCGGTGCCGGCGACCACGTAGACGATGGCCGTGAGCGCGGCGAGCCCGAGCGCGGAGCCGATCTGGTAGCTCGTGCTCACGAGGCCCGACGCGACTCCGGTCTCAGCGGGTGGCGCGGCGTTGATCGCCGTGCCGAGGGACGGCACGAAGGTGAGGGACATGCCGAGGGCGGCCAGGAGCGAGGCGGGCAGCACGTCGACGGCATAGCTGCCGTCAGGACGGACGAAGGACAGCCACACGAGCCCGGCTGCGAGCAGCAGCAGCTCCGTCACGATGAGCGACCTCGCGCCGAAGCGTTCCTGGAGCCGAGGTGCGACAGCGAGCATGACGAGCACGACGAGCCCTGTCATCGGCAGGAGCGCCGCGCCGGCCGCGAAGGCGCTCGCGCCGAGGACCTGCTGCAGGTAGAGGTTGAGGAAGAACCACATCGAGACCCACGCGGCGCCGAGCATCAGCTGTGCGCCGTTCGCGGCAGCGAGCAGAGGCGCACGCAGCAGCCCGAGCCGGAGCAGAGGGTTGCGGCTCCGCGCCTGGACCACGAAGAAGATCACCAGCAGCACGACGCCGGCGGCCAGCGCGGCGAGGGTCGGCAGCGCGAGCCACCCGACCTCCGGGGCGTTGACGACCGCGTAGACGAGCGCCGCCAGACCGAGGGTCACGGTGAGCGCACCGACGACGTCGATGGAACCTGAGGCCTTCTTCTCGGTGCGCGGGAGGGCTGACGCCGTGAACGCGAGCACCAGGACCGCGATCGGCACGGTGACGTAGAAGACCCAGGGCCAGCTCGCGTACTCGGTGAGGACTCCTCCGAGGAAGACCCCGGCGCTGCCTCCGACCGGAGCCGCCGCGCCGTAGACGGCGAAGGCCTTCGGCAGGTCGCGTGTGCCGCCGAACAGCATCATCAGCAGGGTCAGTGCGGCCGGGGCGATCATCGCCGACCCGGCACCCTGGATCGCCCGGCCGGCGATCTCGAGCCCGATGCTGCTCGCGGCTCCGGCGAGGACAGACCCGACGATCAGCACGAACCAGCCCAGCGCGAAGATCTTGCGGGCGCCGAAGACGTCGGCAAGGCGACCGCCCAGCAGGAGCAGGCCCCCGAAGGCGACGACGTAGGCGTTGAACACCCAGGACAACTACTCGGGCGTGAAGCCGAGGTCTGCCTGGATGTCCGGGAGGGCGACTCCGATGATCGACGTGTCCATGATGACCACGAACTGGGCCGTGGCGATGAGCGCGAGGCCGAGCCACCGCTTCCTGGACGACGGGGGGTGGGTAGACATGAGATCTCCTCCTGAGGATGGGCCGGCGGACCCGGCGCTCGCCAAGGAATACCCATGGGGGGTATAGGTGTCAGCGCGAGACGAACCTGCTGGTGGACAACTTGTTCGGATCTGCGGACGTACCCCGTAGGGGTATCCAAGACTCTGGAGCGCAGCGAACGTGGCATCTCTCGACCCGCCCTTGTGGAATACCCCAGCGGGGTATACGTTCCAGGGGACGAGATACCCCGTGGGGGTATCCAGACGCATGAGAGGACGGTCCGTCATGGCCACGAAGGAGTACCAGGTGAGCGGCATGACCTGCGGGCACTGCGAGCTCTCGGTCCGCGAGGAGGTCGGCGCGGTCGCCGGGGTCGTCGACATCCAGGTGAGCGCCGCGACAGGCCGGCTCGTCGTGACGGGCTCCGGTGCCTTCGACGACGCACAGGTCCTGGCGGCCGTCGACGAGGCCGGCTACTCGGCCGTGCGGTCCGCATGAAGACCTGGGCGCGACTGAGTCTCTACGGCCTCGGGATCGCGCTGACCTTCGGTGGCGCCTACGGCGTCGCCGGGGCGGTCGTGCCCGAGAGCACCGTCGACAGCTGGACCAGAGGAGACGAGATGGACGAGCACGGACAAGACCACGGAGCCGAGAGCGCCGTGACGACAGAGACCACAGGGACCGGACCTGCGGACAGCGGGCTCGCGGGCCTCGCGCTCGGCGCCGCCGGGTACGAGCTCTCGTCGGTCGACGCACCGACGCAGGTCCGTGAGACCGGCGAGCTGAGCTTCCAGGTCCGGGACGCCTCGGGGGCGCCGGTCACGCAGTACACGACAGCGCACGAGAAGGACCTGCACCTGATCGTGGTGCGGGCCGACGGCAGCCAGTTCCGCCACGTCCACCCCGAGCTGGACGAGACCACAGGGACCTGGTCGACGCCCTGGGAGTGGGCAGCAGCCGGGAGCTACCGCGTCTACGCCGACGTCACGCCGGCCGGCGCCGAGGAGTCCCTCACGCTGACTCGCACGGTCCAGGTCGCCGGGGACCTGGTCCCCGTGGTCCCGCAGCCGGCCCGGAGCGACCAGGTGGACGGCTTCACCGTGACCGTCGACGGCGAGCTGGTCGTGGGGGAGGCCAGCGAGCTCACCTTCACCGTCACCAGGGACGGCGAGCCTGTCGTCGCCCTCGAGCCGTACCTGGGGGCCTTCGGCCACCTCGTCGCGCTGCGCGACGGCGACCTCGCCTATCTGCACGTCCACGCCGAGGGCGGCGACCCGGAGCCCGGTCAGACAGCCGGGCCGGAGATCACCTTCGCGGCCCAGACCCCGACCGCGGGCCGGTACCTGCTGTACCTGGACTTCCAGGTCGACGGTCAGGTCCGCACCGCCGAGCTCGTGCTCGACGCCGAACCCGGCGCCGACCCCGCGGGACCCGAGAGCGGACCGCACCCGGAGGAGCACTGACCGAGAGGTCGGACCCACTCCCACCAGCCGAGAGAAGGAACTGACATGAGCACGACTGCCCCTCCGGGCGTGACCGCCTGCATCGAGCTGGAGATCAGCGGGATGACCTGCGCCTCCTGCGCCATGCGGATCGAGAAGAAGCTCAACAAGCTCGACGGCGTCGTCGCGACCGTGAACTACGCGACCGAGAAGGCCCGGGTGACGGTCCCGGACGGGTTCGACCCGGCGATGCTGATCGCCGAGGTCGAGAAGACCGGGTACGGCGCCGCCCTGCCCGCCCCCGTGGGCGGGAGCACGGACGGTCCGACCGCAGACGGCGAAGACCCTGAGCTGGTCTCGCTGCGCCACCGGCTGATCGGTGCTGTCGTGCTGACGGTGCCCGTCATCGCGATGGCCATGGTCCCGGCCTGGCAGTTCACCTACTGGCAGTGGGCCTCGCTCGTCCTCGCCTCCCCGGTGATCGTGTGGGCGGCGTGGCCGTTCCACAAGGCCGCGTGGGCGAACCTCCGGCACGGCACCGCGACCATGGACACGCTCATCTCGGTGGGTACCTCCGCCGCGTTCTTGTGGTCGCTGTACGCGCTGTTCTTCGGCACCGCGGGCACCCCGGGCATGACGCACCCCTTCGAGCTCACGCTCGCACCGTCCGACGGTGCGGCGAACATCTACCTCGAGGTGGGTGCCGGCGTCACGATGTTCATCCTCGCCGGTCGGTACTTCGAGAAACGTTCCAAGAAGCAGGCCGGGGCGGCCCTGCGCGCGCTGCTCGAGCTCGGCGCCAAAGAGGTCTCGGTGCTGCGCGGCGGCGTCGAGACGAAGATCCCGGTCGAGGACCTCGCTGCGGGCGACGAGTTCGTGGTGCGGCCCGGTGAGAAGATCGCCACGGACGGTGTCGTGGTGTCCGGGACGTCAGCCGTGGACGAGTCGATGCTCACGGGTGAGTCGGTCCCTGTCGAGGTCTCGGCAGGGGACGCCGTCACCGGCGCGACGACCAACGCCGGTGGACGCCTCGTGGTCCGCGCTACCCGCATCGGGTCAGACACCCAGCTCGCGCAGATGGCCCGTCTCGTCGAGGACGCCCAGACCGGCAAGGCCGAGGTCCAGCGCCTGGCCGACAGGATCTCCGGTGTGTTCGTGCCGATCGTCATCGTGATCGCCGCCGCAGCGCTCGGCGGGTGGCTGGGCGCAGGCTTCCCCGTGAGCGCGGCCTTCACGGCTGCGGTCGCGGTCCTGGTCATCGCCTGCCCCTGCGCGCTCGGGCTCGCGACGCCGACGGCGCTCCTGGTCGGCACAGGCCGGGGTGCGCAGATGGGTGTGCTCATCAAGGGCCCGGAGGTGCTCGAGTCGACCCGCGCGATCGACACTGTCGTCCTGGACAAGACCGGGACGGTCACGACGGGGAAGATGACCCTCGTCGACGTCGTGGTCGAGCCCGGGACAGACCGCGCCGAGCTGCTGCGGCTCGCCGGCTCGCTCGAAGACGCCTCCGAGCACCCGATCGCGCAGGCTGTCGCCCAGGGTGCGAGGCAGGAGGTCGGGGCGCTCGCGGTCCCCGAGGACTTCGCGAACGTCGAGGGCAAGGGGGTGCAGGGTGTCGTGGACGGCCGCGCCGTCCTCGTCGGTCGCCAGTCCTTGCTCGCCGAGTGGTCCCAGGAGCTCAGCCCTGCGCTGGTCGCTGCCAAGACCCGGGCCGAGGGCGAGGGGAAGACCGTCGTCGCTGTCGGCTGGGACGGGCAGGCACGCGGTGTCCTCGTGGTCGCCGACACCGTCAAGCCGACGAGCGCCGAGGCCGTCACCCAGCTCAAGGCGCTCGGGCTGACCCCTGTGCTCCTCACCGGGGACAACGAGGCCGTCGCCCGGCAGATCGCCGCGGAGGTGGGTATCGACGAGGTGATCGCCGAGGTCCTCCCGAAGGACAAGGTCGACGTCGTCACCCGCCTGCAGTCCGAGGGGAGGGTCGTCGCGATGATCGGCGACGGCGTCAACGACGCCCCGGCGCTCGCGCAGGCGGACCTCGGCCTGGCGATGGGCACCGGAGCGGACGTCGCGATCGAGGCCTCCGACATCACGCTGGTGCGTGGCGACCTGCGCAGCGCCGTCGATGCCATCCGGCTGTCTCGCGCGACGCTCCGGACGATCAAGACCAACCTGTTCTGGGCCTTCGCCTACAACGTCGCGGCGATCCCCGTCGCAGCGCTCGGCATGCTCAACCCGATGCTCGCAGGGGCTGCGATGGCGCTCTCGAGCGTCTTCGTCGTGGGCAACAGCCTGCGCCTGCGCGGGTTCCGGAGCGTCACCACGCGATGAGCTCCCCGGACCCGGCACACCTACCCACCCATGCACCGCACGAGAGGAACCACCCATGAACCAGGACGCCCCGCAGCCAGCCAGCTGTTGCAGCACCGGAGCGGCGAACCCCGCCGCGGCGGTCAGCGGCACCGAGAACCTGCTCGCACCCCCGAGCGAGGACATGACCACCTGCCCGGTCATGGCCGGCACCCCTGTCAGCAAGGCGTCGGCCGAGGCAGCAGGACTGTTCCGCGACCACGAGGGCCAGCGCTACCACTTCTGCTGCCCAGGCTGCGGGCCGGCCTTCGACGCAGATCCCGCGCGGTACGCCGCCAGCACCGCGTGACCGCGTGGCGCACCTGACCGCGTGCGCCGCCCGGACGGGGTGCGGGGTGTGTGAGGGATGTGGAGGCTGGCGAGTCGCGCGCTGCGTCCTCCGGGCCGACGGGGCAGGATTGCCCTGTGCCTCCCTCCTCCCGCCCTCCCGCGCCCCGTCCTGACGGTGCCGCGAGCCCGGGGTCGGGTCGGAAGGCCGCTCGCCCGGCGTCGTCACGGACCGGGGACGTCCCCTCGGTCCCGCGGCCGACCGGCCGGACCGCCGGGGCCGCTCCACGGTCAGCCCCGCGCAGCGCGCCCACCCCGCGCAGCGCCCCAGCGCCCCGTGGGAGCTCCGCTCCCCGAGGCGGGTCCACGGGGTCGAACCGTGCTGTCCGGCCGGCGCCGGTCCGTCAGAGCGGACCCGCGCCCGTCGCGAAGCCCCGCGGCTGGGTGCGCATCTTCACGGTGCGGTCGGCTGTCATCATCCTGGTCGCGCTCATGGGGTTCATCCTCACGCTGCCGACAGCGCTGCAGTTCTTCAAGCAGCGCTCTGCCAACGAAGAGCTGAGGTCGCAGCTCGCGCAGATCCAGGAGCAGAACGCCGACGCGACCAACGAGCTCAGCCGCTGGCAGGACGACAGGTTCGTGATCGCCCAGGCGCGCGAGCGGCTGACCTTCGTGTTCCCGGGGGAGCAGGCCTACAGGGTCGTCGACCCCGAGTCCGTCGAGGAGCCCGTGCCCGCCGAGACCCAGGGCGCCGTCGAGGACGGCGCCGTCACCTCGGGCCTCGTCGAGGACCAGCCCTGGTACTCCACGGTCTGGGACTCCGTCGGGGTGGCCGGGCAGACCGGCTGACCTCCTGGTTCCGGGCAGCGGGGGATCCGGGAGACAATGGTCCGCGCGATCGAAGCCCACCCGAACGAAGGAACGCCCCGTGACCGAGCTGGCACCCGCCGTCGTCCCAGACCCGACAGCCGTCACCGAGCGTGACCTCGAGGTCCTCGCCGAGCAGCTCGGACGCGTCCCCCGCGGGGTCGTCGGCATCGCTGCACGCTGCGTCTGCGGGCGCCCGCTCGTCGTGCGCACAGCGCCGAGGCTCGACGACGGGACCCCGTTCCCGACCACGTACTACCTCACGAGCCCGGGCGCCGTCGCGGCCGCGAGCACGCTCGAGGCGAACGGCGTGATGAAGGAGATGTCCGAGCGCCTGCTCGAGGACGAGGAGCTCGCCGCCGCGTACCGGGCCGCCCACGAGCACTACCTGGCCCAGCGCGAAGAGCTCGGTCACGTCGAGGAGATCGCCGGGATCTCCGCAGGTGGCATGCCCACCCGCGTCAAGTGCCTGCACGTGCTCGTGGGTCACGCACTCGCGGCCGGACCTGGCGTGAACCCCCTCGGCGACGAGGCGCTCGGGCTCATCGCGCACAGCTGGCGACAGGACCGCTGCACCTGCTGACAGGAGCAGACCGGTCGGGTCCGCGGGTGTCGGCGGGAGGTGGCAGGCTAGGTCTCATGACCTCGGCTGCACACACCACCCCCTCTTCGCCCGACACCTCGACAGCGGCACAGGCGCCCGCCCCGGGAACCCGTCGCGTCGCCGCGATCGACTGCGGCACCAACTCGATCCGCCTGCTCGTCGCCGACGTCGACGTCGAGGCCGGCACCCTCACGGACCTGGTCCGCGAGATGGAGGTCGTCCGGCTCGGTCAGGGCGTCGACAAGACCGGGAGGCTGGCCCCCGAGGCGCTCGAGCGCACCCTCGAGGCCACCCGCCGCTACGCGCAGACGTGCCACGAGCTCGGCGCAGAGCGCGTGCGCTTCGTCGCGACCTCGGCGTCCCGTGACGCCGAGAACCGCCAAGACTTCGTGGACGGGGTCCTCGCGGCGATCGGCGTCGAGCCCGAGGTCATCTCGGGCGACGAAGAGGCCGAGCTCAGCTTCCGCGGGGCGACGAGCGTCCTCGGAGCAGGCCACACGGCGCCCTACCTCGTCGTCGACCTCGGTGGCGGCTCGACCGAGGTGGTCCTCGGCACCGACGCCCCCGACGCCGCGCGGTCGATGGACGTCGGCTGCGTCCGCATGACCGAGCGCCACCTCACGCTCGACCCGCCGACCGCAGAGCAGGTCGACGCCGCCCGCAGCGACGTCAGGGCTGCGCTCGACGCCGCTGCCCTCGTCGTCCCGCTCGGCCAGGCCGGGACTCTGGTCGGCCTCGCAGGCACCGTCACGACGGTGACAGCGCACGCCCTCGGGCTCGAGCGCTACGACCGTGACCGCATCAACGGGTCTGTGCTGACCGTCGAGCAGACCCTCGCGGCCTGCGAGGACCTCCTGTCCAAGACGCGCGACGAGCGCGCCGCCCTCGGCTTCATGCACCCGGGCCGTGTCGACGTCATCGCTGCCGGGGCCCTCGTGTGGTCCGAGGTCGTCCGCCGTGTGCGCGACGAGGTCGCCGCCTCCGGTGGAGAGCTCACCGAGGTCGTCACGAGCGAGCACGACATCCTCGACGGGATCGCCTGGAGCGTCGCTCAGGCGTGAGCCCGGGCGGGAGGTTCGCCGTTGGCGTACCTCTCGTCGTCGCAGGTGGACGCCGTGTGCACGAGATGTGAGAGCTTCTGTGCCGCGGATCACTGCGTTCCGGGTTCGCGGACCAAAGACCCGCGAATATCATGGCTGTATGGCTCAGACTGACGTGACCCCGGCTAGTGCGTCCTCCTCATCGTCGACGGAACCTGCACGCGCGCCCAAGCCGCGCAAGGTTCCGCGCATCGTCGTGCTCGGTGGTGGATCGGTCGGCCTCTACTCGGCCCGTCGCCTCCGCAAGCGCCTCGGGCGCCGCGAGGCTGCGATCGTCGTCGTCGACCCTCGCCCGTACATGACCTACGCGCCGTTCCTCCCCGAGGTCGCGGCCGGCTCGATCCAGGACCGTGACGTCGTCGCGCCGCACCGCCGCGCGCTCAAGCACGTCGACACGCTCCAGGGCAAGGTCACGAACATCGACCACGGCAACCGCACGATCGAGATCACCCCCGAAGAGGGCGACGTGTACTCGATCACGTACGACCACCTCATCGTCGGCCTCGGCTCGGTCGCCCGCACGCTCCCGATCCCGGGACTCGCGGAGCAGGGCATCGGCTTCAAGAACGTCGAAGAGGCCGTGGCGCTCCGCAACCACATCCTCAACCGCATCAACCTCGCGTCGTCCACCTGGGACCCCGAGCTCCGCCGCCGCATGCTCACCTTCACCTTCGTGGGTGGTGGGTTCGCCGGCATCGAGGCGCTCGCCGAGACCGAGGACATGGCCCGCGCGGCCGCCAAGAACCTCCCGGGCGTCTCGCAGGACGACATCCGCTTCGTCATGATCGAGGGCACGGACCGCATCCTCCCCGAGCTCACCCTCGAGATGGCCAACTACGCCCTCGCCGAGATGAAGAAGCGCGGCATCGAGTTCCACCTCTCGACCTTCCTCAGCTCGTGCGTCGACGGCCACGTCGTCACCTCGACGGGTGTCGAGTTCGACTCCGAGACCATCGTCTGGACCGCTGGCGTCAAGGCCAACCCGGTGCTCGGCACCTCGGACCTGCCGCTCGACAAGATGGGCCGCCTCATGGTCCTGCCGACCCTCCAGGTCGCGGACGAGGACGGCAACGTCGTCGAGGGCGCCTGGGGCGCCGGTGACTGCGCAGCGGTCCCCGACCTCTACAACCCGGGCAAGTTCTGCCCGCCGAACGCCCAGCACGCGATCCGTGAGGCGAAGGTCATGGCCGACAACCTCTTCCAGTCGCTGAAGTCGGGCCCGGTCACCGAGTACAAGCACAAGAACCTCGGCACCGTCGCCTCGCTCGGTCTGCACAAGGGTGTCGCGATCCTCTTCGGCTCGATCAAGCTCAAGGGCTTCCCGGCCTGGGTCATGCACCGCGCGTACCACGTCGCCGCGATGCCGACCGCGAGCCGCAAGATCCGCATCCTCACCAACTGGTTCGGGACGTACTTCCTGCGCCGCGAGGTCGTCTCCCTCGGCTCGATCCACGACCCGCGCGCCGAGTTCCGCGCGGTCTCCGTGCCGGCCAAGCCGAAGGAGGCTCCGGCCGAGGCCGCGAAGACCACCCCGATGGCTCCGACGGAGACCAACAACACCGAGGACGCGTCGAAGTCCTGACGACGCCTCACGGGGTGCTCTGCTGAGGCGGAGCGCCCGACCCCGACGGGGACGCACCGTGACGGTGCGTCCCCGTCGTCGTCTGCTGAGGCGCGGCTCCGGTCTGCCTGCCCCCGTCGCAGCGCCCGGTGTTGTATCGTCCGACACCTGCCGTGCAGGTCGTGACCGGCCGGGCAGCGTGGCCCCCGTAGCCCAACTGGCAGAGGCAGCCGACTTAAAATCGGCACAGTCAGGGTTCGAACCCCTGCGGGGGCACCAGCTCGGCGCCGGACAGCCGAGCCGCCCTCAGCCCAGCTTCCGCGTCGTCCCCCGGACGACGAGCGAGGTCGGCAGCGTGACGTAGGTGCTGTCGACGGGTGTGCCGTTCATCAGCGCGACGAGCAGCCGGGTCGCTGCGGCGCCCATCTCCTGGATCGGCTGGTGGACCGTGGTCAGGGGCGGGATGCCGCCCGTGGACTCAGGGATGTCGTCGAAGCCGACCACCGACAGGTCCCCGGGGACGTCGAGCCCGCGCTCGTGCGCGACCTTGATCGTCTCGAGAGCCGACAGGTCGTTCGCCGCGAAGATCGCCGTCGGGGGTGCCGGCAGCGTCAGCAGCTCGGTGGCCGCCGCGCGCGCCGACTCCTTCGAGTACTCACCGACGCGGACGAGGTCAGGGTCGACGACGAGACCGGCCTCGGCCATGGCGTCGCGGAAGCCCTTCTCGCGCAGGGCCGACGACGCGAGGTCGGACCGCCCGGCCACGAAGGCGATCCGGCGGTGCCCGAGGGCGACGAGGTGCTCTGTCGCGGCGCGAGCCCCGGTGACGTTGTCCGAGTCGACGGTCGGCAGGCCGAGGGGTCCTGTGTGCGGGTCGATCGCGACCACGGGCACCGAGGTGCTCGCATCGCTCACCGTCGGGGTCACGAGGAGCGCGCCGTCGATGAGCGTCCCGCTGAGCCTTGACAGGTAGCGACGCTCCCAGCCCTCGCGCCGGCTGCGCTGCGCGCCCGTGTAGGCGAGCAGCTCGTAGTCGGTCTCGGCGAGGGCCGAGGCGGCGCCCTTGAGGATCTCCGCGCTGAACGGCTCGAACTCGGCGACCAGCACGCCGATCACGTGCGTCTTGTGCGCCCGCATGCTGCGCGCGACGAGGCTGGACTCGTAGCCCAGCGTCTCGATCACCCCCTGGACGCGGACCTGGGTCGCTGCAGCGACGCCGTACCTCTCGTTGACGACCTTGGAGACCGTGGCGACGGAGACCCCTGCGGCCTCGGCGACGTCGACGATCGTGACCCGGCTCTTCATAGGCGGATCGTAGCCCCGATCACGGCCGTGCCGTGCCGACGGGCCTGGGCCGCAGGCGTCCGGGCCGGGGCCTGTCCCCGTGCCAGCGACCGCGCCGGGCACGTCTGAGCCAGGTCGCTCATCCGACGACCCGCACGCTCACGAGCCGAGCGTCGGCCGGGGTGACCTCGTGCACGTCTCCCGTGACCGCGAGCCTGTGGCGTTCCGTCGCCGCGCCGGGGAGCTCGGCGGTGCCGGTCGCCCGGACGTTCGTGATGGCGCCCCCTGTCGAGTCCCCGGTGCTGGTCACCCGGCGTGAGGCGGCCGAGTGCGCCCCGAACCAGACCTCGACGTCGCCGGGCTCGACCACACGGACCATCCGCCGGTCGGAGAAGGCCAGGCGTGCCGTGGGCACCGTGAGCTCGAGCCGGCGGGACTCTCCAGGCTCGAGGGCGGTTCGTGCATAACCGAGCAGCTGGACGAGCGGGCGGGCGACCGACCCGACGACGTCGTGCCCGTAGAGCTGCACGACGTCGACCCCGGCGACAGCCCCGGTGTTGGTCACGGTGACTGCCGCCGTGAACGCCTCACCGGCCACGACCGAGGGGCTGACCTCGAGGTCTGTGTAGTCGAAGGTGGTGTACGAGAGCCCGAAACCGAAGGGACGGACCGGTGTCGGGTCTGTCGACGTGACGTCGGAGGGCCCGCCGAGCCGCGGGTGCAGGTAGGAGTACGGCTGGGCCCCGGCGGCTCGCGGCATGGACACGGGCAGGCGACCGGAGGGGTTGACCCGGCCGACGAGGACGTCGGCCACGGCCAGTCCTCCACCCTCCCCGGGGAAGAAGGCCTGCACCACGGCGGACGGGCGCGGGCCCGCGGCGTCGAGACCATCGGTGCCGTCAGGTCCGTCGAGGGCCCAGCCGACGGCGTAGGGACGACCTGTGAGCAGGACGAGGACGACGGGAGTGCCCGTGGCGAGCAGCGCGTCGACCAGCCGGCGCTGGACCCCCGGCAGCTCGAGCGACTCCGTGTCGTTGCCCTCGCCCACGGTCCCGCGGCCGAACAGACCGGCGTCGTCACCCACCACGACCACGGCGACGTCGGAGGACTCGACCGCGGAGACGGCGTCGGCGAAGCCCGACGTGTCGTCGCCCTCGGCCGAGCAGCCCTCCACGAAGCGCAGCTCCGGCGGCTCGACACCGTCCCCCGCGAAGGCGGCCGCCAGCCCCTCGAAGACCGTCGGGATGTCGAAGCCGAGCGGCAGCCCGGGGTGGTGGGCGAGCACGTGGTTGGCGAAGGAGTAGCACCCCATGAGGGCCTCCGCCCGGTGCGCGTTCGGTCCCACGACAGCGACCCGCGCTGGGGCGGCCCCGTCGCGGAGCAGCGGCAGCACACCGTCGTTGGACAGCAGCACGACCGACTCCTCGGCCAGGCGCCTGGCGACTTCCTGGTGCGCCGGAGAGTCCAGGTCGACCTCCTCGGGCGGACCGTCGTCGAAGGCCGCGGGGTCGAGGAGACCGAGGTCGTCCTTCTGCGCCAGAGCCCGCAGCACAGCCCTGTCGACGAAGGCCTCGTCGAGCGAGCCGTCACGCACCTTCGCCGCGAGCGGCTCGAGGTACGCGTCGCCGGTCGGCAGCTCGATGTCGATGCCGGCCTGGAGCGCGAGGGCTGCGGCCTCGCCCCGGTCTGCCGCGACGGCGTGCATGACCTCGAGGAAGGCGACAGCGAAGTAGTCGGCGACGACCACGCCGTCGAATCCCCAGCGCTCCCGCAGGATCTCGGTGAGGTAGGCAGGGGTCGACGCGACGGGGACCCCGTCGATGTCTGTGTAGGAGTTCATGACGGACCGGGCCCGGCCGTCGAGGACGGCCATCTCGAAGGGCGGGAGGAAGACGTCGGCGATCTCCCGAGGCCCGGCGCTCACGGGGGCGTGGTTGCGCCCGGCGGTCGAGGCCGAGTACCCGACGAAGTGCTTGAGGGTCGCGTGCACGCCGGCGTCCTGCAGGCCTCGGACGTAGGCCGTGCCCACGGTCCCCACGAGGTACGGGTCTTCGGCGATGCACTCGTCGACCCGTCCCCAGCGCGGGTCGCGCACGACGTCGAGGACCGGGGCGAGGCCCTGGTGGATCCCGAGCTGGCGCATCGAGGTGCCGATGAGCCGGGCCATCTCGTGGACGAGGTCAGGGTCGAAGGACGCCCCCCAGGCCAACGGCGTCGGGAAGGTCGCGGCCTTCCAGGCGGCCAGACCCGTCAGGCACTCCTCGTGGACGAGGGCGGGGATGCCGAGGCGGGTCTCCTTCTGGAGCCGCCGCTGCTCCGACCACAACCACCCCGCCCGCTCGACAGGGTCGACCGGCCGGGTGCCGTAGACCCGCGTGTAGTGCCCGAGCCCGTGCTCGGTGATCTCCGCGAGCCGACCGGGGTCCTTCTGGCCCGAGGCCATCTCGGACTGCATCGGTGCGACGGTGCCGCTCTGGTCGAGCCAGTAGCCCACGAGCTGGGCGAGCTTCTCCTCGAGGGTCATCCGGGCGTGGAGCGCGCGGACCTGCTCGGAGACCTCGGGGAGCGTGGGGGAGGGGTCGGGCACGGTACTTCTCCTTGA
Source organism: Sanguibacter sp. Leaf3 (assembly GCF_001425965.1). Taxonomy (NCBI): domain Bacteria; kingdom Bacillati; phylum Actinomycetota; class Actinomycetes; order Micrococcales; family Sanguibacteraceae; genus Sanguibacter; species Sanguibacter sp. Leaf3. Next base: position 108,171 of record NZ_LMRH01000004.1, read on the forward strand.
TCTGGGGACGTGCGGTGGGCGCCGAGGGCCTCAGCCCTTGACCGCTCCGGTGAGGCCGCCGACGATCCGGCGCTCGAACAGCGAGAAGAACACCAGCGCAGGGATCATCGACAGCGAGGTGAAGGCCAGGACCTTCGCAGTGTCGACGGAGTACTGCGAGGCGAAGGCCTGCACGCCCAGCGGCAGCGTGTAGGTGGACTCGTCGTTGAGGATGAACAGCGGGAGCATGTAGCTGTTCCAGCTGCCGATGAAGGCGAGGATCCCTGTCGTCACGACACCGGGGACCGAGAGCGGCACGACCATGCGGAAGAAGAAGCCGAGGCGGCTCGTCCCGTCGATCGCGGCGGCCTCCTCGAGCTCCTTGGGGATCGCCCGCAGGAAGGGCACGAGGATGATGATGGTCGTGGGCAGCGCGAAGGCGATCTGCGGCAGGATGATCCCCGCGAGGCTGTTCATGAGCCCGAGGTTCTTGATGAGGATGTACAGCGGCGTGATGGCCACGGTCATCGGGAACATGAGACCGGCGGCGAAGAGCGAGTACATCGCCCCGCGCCCCTTGAACGTGTACCGCGCGATGACGTAGCTGGCCATGACTCCCAGGACGACGACGCCGACTGTCGTGAAGATCGCGCTGATCGCCGAGTTGCCGACCTGCCGCCAGAAGATCGAGTTCGCCAGCACGTCGGCGTAGTTGCCGAGCTGCCACGGGCTCGGGAAGCCTGCGGGGTCCGTGGTGATCTGCGCGTTCGTCCTGAACCCGCCGAGGATGATGTAGAGCACCGGCGCGATGCAGACCGTCACGAAGACCAGTGCGATGAGGTAGGTGGTCGGGCTCGCGCTGTCGATCGACGAGTGCTTGCGGGGTCGCACGGGGGCGACGGACCGTCGGGCTGCGATGGTGGTCATCACTTCTTCCCTTCTGTGAGCGCACCCTCGGTGTCGCGGCGGAGCACGAAGCGCTGGTAGACGAGCGCGATGGCGAGCGAGATGAAGAAGAGCACGACCGCGACGGCGTTGCCGAAGCCGTAGTTCCCGGCCATGCGGCCGTTGGTGACCATGTAGGTGGCCATGGTCGACGTCCCTGCGGTCGACGCGACGTACTGGCCCCAGACGATGTAGACGAGGTCGAAGAGCTGGAGCGACCCGATGATCGACAAGAAGGCCCAGATGCGGATGGTCGGGCCGAGCAGCGGGAGGGTGATGTAGCGCTGGGTCTTCCAGTAGGTCGCGCCGTCGATCGCGGACGCCTCGAAGAGCTCGGTGGGGATGCTCTGCAGGCCGGCGAGGAAGAGGATCACGGCGAAGCCGACGTACTTCCAGGTGATGATCACCATGAGCGACCAGATGGCGACCTTGGGGTCGGACAACCAGTCGACGGTCCAGCCGGGCAGGCCCATCTTGACGAGCATGCCGTTGACGGCGCCGTTGGTCTGGAGCATGAGGCTCCAGCCGGTCCCGACGATCACCTCGGAGATGACGTAGGGCACGAAGATCAGCACCCGCACGAGCGAGCGTCCGCGCATGTTCTGGTTGAGCAGCAGCGCGAGCGCCACGGCAGCGGGCCCCTGGAGCACGAGCGACATCACGAGGATGAAGCCGTTGTGCATGAGCGCCTCGTGGAAGGCGCTGTCCTTGAAGATGATGAGGTAGTTGTCCAGACCGACGAAGTCTGTCGGCGCCCCGTAGCCCTTCCACCTGAAGAACCCGTAGTAGGCGGCCATCACCACGGGGAAGATGACGAAGGCCAGGAACATGAAGATGGCGGGGCCCGACAGGAGGAGGATCTCGAGCCGCTTGCGCCAGTCGGGACGTCGCCGCTGAGCGGGCCGGACGGTGGGGGACGAGGGACGCTCGTCCCCCACCGTCGCGATCGCGCCGGGCGAGGTCCTCGAAGTCAGGACGTCCTTGTCCGAGGATTCGCTCATGGTGGTCGACTACCCCTTGGCCGCTGCGTCGGCGACGGCCTGGACGATCCCTGCAGGGTCACCCTTGCCGGCGAGGAGGTCGACGACCCCGCTGTTGAGCGCGTTGCCGACGTTCTGGCCGAAGAGGGTGTCCATCCAGACCGTGACGTACGGTGCCTCGTTGTACGCGGTGAGGATCGACTGGAGCGCGGGCTCGCTCACGACGCCCTGGGCGTCCTTGCTGGCCGGGAGGGTGTGGAAGGCGTTGGCGTAGCCCTCCTGGTACTCCTTCTGCATGAAGAAGTTGAGGAAGTCTGTGCACGCGTCCGGGGCGTCCACGGAGCAGGAGAAGCCGTCGACACCGCCCATCATGGCGCCGGGGTCGCCGTCACCGCCCTCGACGGCCGGGAACGGGAACCAGGCGAGGTCGGCGAGGGGCTTCTCGTCGGGTGTCAGGCTGGCGATGACCCCGGGGTTCCAGGCGCCCATGAGCTCCATGCCCGCGAGGTGGTTGGCGATGAGACCGGCCGAGGAGCCAGCACCCTGCTGCGCGGTCGTGGTGAGGAACCCGTCGTTGAAGGGCTCGGTGTCGGCGAAGGCCTGGAGGTCTTCACCGGCGGCGAGCCAGCACGGGTCGTCGAAGCTCTTGGACTTGGCGGCGTCTTCGATGGTCTGCTGCGAGCACTCGCGCAGCGCGAAGAAGTAGTACCAGTGCGCGGCGGGCCACGCGTCCTTGCCGCCGAGGGCGACAGGTGAGATCCCCGCGGTCTTGAGCGCGCTCACCGCGGTGTCGAGCTCGTCCATGGTGGTCGGTGCTGCCGTGATGCCGGCCTGGTCGAAGAGGTCCTGGCTGTAGTAGACGCCTCCGGGGAGGATCGCCGTGGGCATGCCGTAGATCTTCCCGTCGACGCTGAAGGCGTTGAGCGCGGCGTCGCCGAGGGCGGCACGGGTGGTGTCGTCGATCGCGTCGGAAATGTCCTTGACCTGTCCGGCCTCGACCACGTCGGCGAGCTTGCCGCCGCCGCGCGCCATGAAGATGTCAGGGGCGTCACCGGAGTTGAGGGCGGTCTGGAGCTTGCCGTCCATGTCTTCGTTCTGGATCGCCTGGATCGAGATGGTCACGCCCGGGTTGGCGGCCTCGAAGTCGGCGACCGTGCTCTCCCAGTAGGCCTTGCCCTCGCCGGTGGTCGAGTTGTGCCAGAACGTCATGCTCGAGTCGTCGGACCCAGAACCGGAGTCGTCGCTTCCGCAGGCGCCGAGCGCTCCGGCACCCACAGCCATGGCCGCTGAGATCGCCAGGATCTTCCGTAGTTTCATGAGACTCATCCTCTTCGTTGAGCTGCACGGTGGACGGGGCCTCGCACGAGGCCGACCGCTGGTGACCGCCGGGTGCGGTGTCCCGCGTCCTGGTCGGCCGTGCTCCCCGGTGGTGCCACAGGTGCAGCGGACTGTCGTCGTCTGCTGCTCGGTCGTCGTCGTCGAGACCTGTCGTGGTGCCCCTCAGGGGTGCGTGGGGTTGAGTCTGGCAAGCGCGACGGCGTCGTGTCAAACGTTATTGATAACGTTTTAGTAGTTGACGCAGATCGACGGTGCTGGTCGGTCGAGACACGGGTTGACGCCCCTCAGGGGAGGGGGCTGCTCAGCAGGGCCAGACTGGGCTGGGGCGGTTGTCGCGCGCTGCCGCGGTCGACGTGCGCACCCTCGCGGTCGACGTGCGCACCCTAGCGGTCGACGAGCGCACCCCGGGCGTCAGACGTCCGGGTCGGTGGGCGAGGCCCCCGTGGGTCAGGAGGCGGTCCAGTGGTCGGGCTCGTCGAGGCGGGCCGGGAGCCGGGTGCTCGCGTCGCCGCGTGCGGAGCCCACCTGGGCCTGGGTGAGGAACAGCGTGGTCGAGAGGTCCGCCCCCCGCAGGTCTGCACCGCGCAGGTCCGCACCGATGACGTCGGCCCAGCGCAGGTCTGCACCGCGCAGGTCCGCACCGATGAGGTAGGTGCCTCGCAGGTTCGCCCCGGCCAGCCGCGCACCGCGGAGCCTGGCCCCGAGGAGGTCGGCTCCTCGGTGGTCTCGGGGCTTCCCGGGTGCCTGGCCGCGCACCAGGGCGCTCGCCCTGAGCAGGACGGTGTTGACCCGCTGGCGCTCGGCGTCGACGTCGAGCGCCAGCAGCTCGGCAGGGGTCCTGCGGGTCAGCGACTGCGTGCGCGTGACCTCGGCGCGCAGGGCGGGGTGCTCGGGCTCGGCAGCCTCGTGGGACAGCGCGTCGGTGAGGTACCAGAGCAGCTCGTGGAGGTTCTTGACCACCGGGAACACCTCGAACATCTCGGCGGCGGGGGCACCGTCCCGCCAGGTCTTCCCGGCGTAGGTGCCCTGCACCACCTGCTGCCCGGCACCGAAGCAGTCGTAGACCGTGCACCCGCGCATGCCCGAGCTGCGCAGCCGGGTGTGGATGCCGCAGCCGAAGCCCTCCGTGAGGTTGCCGCAGGGGTCGCCGGCCGCCTTGGTGAAGGCGAAGTCTGCCGACCGTGCGAAGGGCAGGGCGACGCAGCACAGACCAGCACAGCGTGAGCAGTCGGCACGCAGAGCCTCGGCATCGCCCGAGGCGGCGGGGCGGGGGCCGACGCTCGTGCCGGTCTGGGCCAGCGGGAGGAGGGGGCGTGGACGATCAGCGGTCACGGGTGGGGGCTCCGACGGGGGATGTGGGGTCCCAGTCTTGCACCGCCCTCGTGCCAGGGTCTCCTTCTTTGTGCCCGCTGGCCTGCCTGCCCGCTGGCTGCGCGCCTGCCCGCTGGCTCCGCGCCTGCCGGTCAGCCCAGCCCGTCCCAGCCGCTCGACGAGTCGTCGAGCAGGGCCGGGCACGCACCGCCCGGCTCGATCACCGGCTCGAAGTGCCACAGCTCGTTCGCGTAGACCCTGCACAGGCCGAGGTCGGCTCCGTGCTGCTCGAGCCACAGGGCTCCGTCTGTCGGGCCGACGTCGATCGCACGACCGGCGACGTGCGCAGAGCGTTCCGGCGGCAGCACCCACCGCCGGGCCTCCTCGAGCGAGCCGTAGCGCTCGACGGCCGACTCCACGAGAGCGGCCTGGTCCTCAGTAGAGCGCCACCCGGAGGTCAGCGTGAGCGCGACACCGTCGGCGGCCGCGGCCTCGACGGCCAGCGCGAACCGCCGCTCGAGCTCGGGGTCGAGACCTGTCGCCGGAGATTCCGCGACGCCGCCGTCCTGCGGTGCGGAGGCCGTGCCGCTGCCCGAGCCGTCTCCCTGCGGTGCGTCGGAGCGGCCTGAGACGCCGAGGGCGACGGCTGCGAGACCGAGGACGACGACGGCCACGGGGACGGCGACCAGGAGGGCTGTGCGTCGTGGGCTGCGTACCGCGTGCTCGGGCGATCCCTCGTCGGGCAGCGGCCTCGAGGTCGGCGGCCCGGCGGCGGGAGGGGCAGGAGCGGCGGGAGGGGGAGGCGGCGACGGCACGACGCGGACAGCCGGGCGGACCTCGGGGCTGGCGGCCCGCTCGGCTGAGGACGGGACGGGTGGTGACACGGCCGGCGTGCCGGACGACGCGCGGGGGCGCGCGGGTATGCCGACCTCGCGCAGGGTGTCGAAGGGCACCACGTGCGGTGCGTTGGCCCGGACGTGGGTGCGCCGCCGTGGTGGTCCGTCGACCTGCGCAGCCGGCGCGCTCTCGGCAGCGCCGCGCCGGGGGATGCGGGGCCGGCTCGTCGCCTGGGAGGAGGTCATGGTGACGATCCTCCCGTCGGCACGTACCGCAGGGCATCAGCCCGCGGGCTGATCTGCGCCGGTGCCCGCGCGTGCGGGCGGTCCTGCGGGAGGGGCCGGGGTCCACCCTGGGGCTGATGCTCGGCCGAGCCGACGCCGCGAGGACCTGACGCTGTGCCGGGCTGAGCCTGTCTCGACCCACGGCCTGGCTGGTCAGCGAGCCCGGGTGCCCCCTAGGGTGGTGCCTGAACACGGGAGTCCGGTGAGCCGGGCTGAGAGGAAGGTTCTCAACCTTCGACCGTCGAACCTGATCTGGATCATGCCAGCGCAGGGAGGCATCTCTTACGTCACCCACGCACGCCTGCAGCAGCGGGCGTGCGTCGGTGACGCCCGTGCCCCACCTCGAGACGAGAAGGGCACGACAGTGCACACCACCACGCACCGCACCTCATCCGCACCCACCCAGGCGCAGCAGCCGGTCCCCACGCCGGACCAGCAGCCGAGCCCCACGCCGGCCGAGCTGGGCGTCGGCGCGCGCGTCACCCTCTCGGTGATGAGCTCCGACTACGTCCGCATCATCACCGGCGCCCTCGCCCAGACGTCGACCGACGGGCTGACCGTCGAGACCGACCCCGTGAGCACCCGGGTCGCCGGGCCCGAGCAGCGGATCGCCGAGTACCTCTCCGCCCTGGTCGCAGCAGCCGGCCGCAGCGGGGAGCACGTCTCGGCGAGCATCATGCTGTCCCGGGGGTGCCCTGGGGAGGTCACCTGCGACCTTCCCGCGGGTCAGGTGCTGCCGGCGGCGCCCTCGGCCGTCCTGGAGGCGACGGGGGTGGAGGCCGTCGCCCAGTGGGCGCTGTACCCCCTGGCCGACCAGCCGCTCGCAGGTTCGCGCGCGCCGGACCACATGCGTGACATCTATGCCGCGATCGAGCAGGCGCGCGCAGCCGGGACCGTCGTCGGCAGCGACCACTACGTCACCCGGCTCGCTGGGGATGTCGCGGACATCCTCACCACTGTGGTCGGTGCGTGGCAGAGCGTCGGGAGGACGGTCCAGCACGTGACCACGCACCTGACGCTCTCGGTCAACAGCCCCAGCCTCCGCGCAGGCACCGACGGTACAGACCGCACAGATGGCACCAGGACCGCCGGCAGCCCGCAGCCTGGCACGACAGACACAGACACCGACACCGAGACCGACGGCGAGGCTGCCCGATGACCCCCGAGCAGGCGGCCGGCAAGGCCGCGCAGGACGTGGGCCAGGACCGCCCTACCCGCTCGCGACGTGCGCCCTGGAGCCTCAAAGAGCTCATGCTCGTCGTCGTCCTGGGTATCGTCTTCGGGTTCTTGTACTGGGCGCTCGTCCAGGGGTGGATCGCCTTCGCCGCGGTCACCGGGCCCTTCGGTGACCTCACGCAGCACGTGCTGCTCGGCGGCTGGCTGATCGTCGCGCCAGTCGCTGTCGCGATCATCCAGCGCCCCGGTGCCGGGGTGGTCGCCGAGGTGCTGGCCTCGGTCATCGAGGTCGTGTTCCTCGGGTCGGCCGTCGGGCCGTTGCTCTTCGTCGCCGCGGCGATCCAGGGGGCTGGCAGCGAGCTGCCCTTCGCGCTGACCCGCTACCGCAGCTATTCCTGGTTCACCTACGCACTGTCCGGTGGGCTGGGTGCCTTCGCGGTGTTCTTCTTCAGCGCCTTCAGGTCCGGCTGGTACGGCACCGACCTGTTCTGGACGCGTCTGGCCATCCAGGTGGTCTCGGGTGTCGTCCTCGGCGGGCTGCTCGCCAAGGTGGTCGTCGACGCGCTCGTGCGCACAGGTGTCGTCGACAGCTTTGCCGTCGGTCGCACGGCTTCGCGGTGACGACCGGCTCGGGTCTCGCGGTGACGACCGGCTCGGGTCTCGCGGTGACGACCAGCTCGGGTCCCGCGGTGATCACCCTCTCGGGCGTCACGGTCACCTATCCGCGCAGGGACCGCCCGTCACTGCGCGGGGTCGACCTGCACCTCGCCGCGGGGGAGCGGGTCGTCGTCCTCGGACCCTCGGGGGCGGGCAAGTCGACCCTGCTGCACCTCGTCGCCGGGCTCGTGCCGCACAGCACCCCCGCGGAGGTCGAGGGGACGCTGGTCCTCGGGGGAGGCGGGCAGCCCCTCGACCTGTCGAGCCCTGTCCACGAGCGCTCGGCTCTGCTCGGGGTCGTCGGGCAGGACCCCTCGGCCTCGGTCTGCCTGCCGCAGGTCGACGCAGAGCTCGCCCTCGTCCTCGAGAACCGTGCCCTCCCGCCCGCCCAGATCGGTCCGCGGGTCGGGGTGGCCCTCGAGCAGGTCGGCGTCGGGGACCTGGCTCAGCGGCAGACGGCGCGGTTGTCCGGCGGTCAGACCCAGCGGGTCGCGCTCGCGGCGGCGGTGATCGGTCGGCCCGGGCTGCTGCTGCTCGACGAACCTACCTCGATGCTCGACGCGAGCGGGGTGCGGGCTGTGCGGGCTGCCGTCGAGGAGGTCGCCCGCGACGCGTCGCTCACAGTGCTGCTCGTCGAGCACAGGCTCGACGACTACGCCGGGGAGGCCGGGCTGGACGGGCTGCCCGGCCGGGCCGTCGTGCTCGACGCCGACGGGACTGTCGTCGCGGACGGCCCGACCCCCCAGGTGCTGCGAGAGCACGCCGGGGCGCTCCACGCCCTCGGCTGCTGGTTGCCTCTCGAGGCCGAGCTCACGGCCCTCAGCGGGAAGGTCGGGGACCTCACCTCGGGGGCGCACGACGAGCTCCTCGCCGGTCTCGTGCCGTGCGACGAGGTTCTCCCGGCGCCAGCCGAGACCGGGGTGCCTCGCGTCCTGCTGCGGGCCCACGGGCTGGCTGTCGGCCACGGTCGTCAGACCGTCCTCGACGGCGTCGACCTCGACGTGCGCGCGGGGCAGGTCGTGGCCGTCCTCGGGGAGAACGGGACCGGCAAGTCGACCCTGCTGCACGCTCTCGCTGGCCTCGCCCGGCCTCTCGCAGGGAGGGTGGCGGGCGAGCGCCCGGGGATGGTGTTCCAGAACCCCGAGCACCAGCTCGTCGCGCACACCGTGGCGGAGGAGATCGCGCACGGCCTCGCCGACCCTGCGCCGACGGTGGCCCGCATGCTCCGGGAGCACCGCCTCGAGCACTGCGCGGACCGCAACCCGCACCAGCTGTCGGGTGGTGAGAAGCGACGGCTGAGCCTCGCGGCGATGCTCGCGCACGGTCGTCACGTGCTGCTCGCCGACGAGCCGACCTTCGGGCTCGACAGGCGCGACACCGTGGTGGTCGCCGACGCACTGCGCTCGGTGGCGGACGGTGGCGGGGCGGTCGTCTTCTCGACCCACGACCTCCGCCTCGCGGCCGAGGTCGCCGACGAGGTGGTCGTCGTCGGCCAGGGTCGGGTGCTCGCCTGGGGGTCCACGCACGACGTCCTGTCCGACGCGGATGCGCTCACCGGCGCGGGCCTCGAGCTGCCCGCGATCGTGCGGTGGTTCGTCGAGCGGTGCTCGACCACAGCGGCGCTGCGTTCGGCGCTCCGGGCCCTGGGCCGTCACCCCGTGGCCGGGTCTGCTGCGCACGACCCGGAACCGGCGACCACCGCAGGGGTGAGGGCATGAGCGTCCTGCAGCCCGACGCGCTCGCTCTGGCCTCGCCGCTCGCCCGGCGGAACCCGACAGTGAAGCTCGCGCTGCTCTTCGTCGTCTCCGCTGTGCTGCTCCTGGTGCTCGACCCGGTGACACCCGCGGTGCTGTACGTCCTCGTGGCGGGGGCGGTCCTCGTCGGGGCGGGCGTTCGGCCACGGGCACTGCTCGTCGCGCAGCTGCCCTTCGTCGCCTTCGCCGTGGGAGTGCTGCTCGTCAACATGCTGAGCCGGCCGGGGGAGGTCGTGTGGCAGGGGGCCGGGCTGCGCGTCACGACCGAGGGCATCTGGGTGGGCGCGGGCCTGGCCGGGCGGACCCTGCTGATGGGTCTGCTGTCGGTCGCCTTCGTCGCGACGACCGACGGCGTCGCCCTCGTCACGAGCCTGCACCAGCACGCCCGGCTCGGGGCGAAGGTGACCTTCGCCGTGCTCGCCGGGTACAGGCTGCTCCAGCAGATGGGAGCGGAGTGGCAGACGATCCGGCGGGCCCAGTCCGTGCGGGCACCCCTCGGTCGGCGCGGGCGGCCCCGGGTCGGTCTGCGGGGTCACGCGGCGTCGGCCTTCGCGCTGCTCGTCGGTTCCGTGCGCCGCGGGGACCGTGTCGCGGGCACGCTCGAGCTCCGCGGCCTCGGCGACGGAGAGCGGACGACCTGGCGTCCCGTGCCGCTCGACAGGAGGGACGCGGTCTTCGCTGTGGTCGTCCTCGGCGTGCTCGGCCTCGTGCTCGTCGGAGCATCGGCGGCGGGCGTGCTGGAGGGTCCTGGAGCGCTCTTCTGACGACGGCCAGGTCGACCTCACTCTGGTGAGGCTTGCCTCAGGAACCGCAGGATCCTGCGGCTGAGGGAAGCCTTTGCTTGCTTGAACAAGCATTTTCAGAGGTGTATCACTGGATATATGACACGAGTCCTGGAGTTCTCACGCCGGTACCCGACGGTCGCCCTCACCGTCTCCGTCGGGCTCGTCGCCCTGCTCGCCTTCTTCGCGCTGCCGGGCTCCGGCCCCACCGTCGCGCGGGTGCTCGTCACCACCTTCGCGCTCGTCGTGGCCGCGCAGCAGGGGTGGGGCATGGTGCAGGACGCCCGCCGCGGCCAGTGGGGTCTCGACGTGCTCGCCCTCGTCGCGATCCTCAGCACCCTCGCCGTCGGTGAGCACTGGGCATCCCTCGTGATCGTCCTCATGCTCACGGGAGGCGAGGCCCTCGAGGACTACGCGGAGCACCGCGCCCGGGACGAGCTCACGACGCTGCTCTCACGGGCCCCGCGCTCCGCGCACCTCGTGCTGGGCGAGGGGTCGGTGCTCGACGTCGCGGTCGACGACGTCACCGTCGGGCAGCTGCTCCTCGTCAAGCCGGGTGAGATGGTCCCCGTCGACGCCGTCCTGGTCGACGAGGCCGCAGACTTCGACGAGTCCTCGACCACGGGGGAGTCCTTGCCCGTCGTCCGTCACCGTGGGGACACCGTGCTCTCGGGCGCGGTCAACGGCTCGACCGCCGTGACGGTCCGTGCGACAGCGACCGCTGCGGGCTCGCAGTACCAGCAGATCGTCGCGCTCGTCGAGGGTGCCGCAGAGAGCCGAGCGCCCTTCGTCAGGCTCGCCGACAGGTACGCCGTGCCCTTCACGCTCGTCGCCCTCGCGATCGCCGGTGCCGCCTGGGCGATCACCGGCGACCCCGTGCGCTTCGCCGAGGTGCTCGTGGTCGCGACCCCGTGCCCGCTGCTCATCGCCGCGCCGGTCTCCTTCATCGCAGGGATGAGCCGCGCTGCGAAGGACGGCGTCATCGTCAAGGACGGCGGCACCCTCGAGCGCCTCGCGCGGGTCCGCACCGCGGCCTTCGACAAGACCGGCACCCTCACCCACGGTGAGCCGCGCGTCTCCCGCGTGCTGCCCGAGGGGCGCACGGCCGACGAGCTGCTCGCCCTCGTCGCCTCCGCCGAGAGGCTCTCCTCGCACGTGCTCGCCCAGGCGATCGTCGACGAGGCGACGGGCCGAGGCCTCGACCTCTCGACCGACGTGACCGTGGACGACCTCCCCGGGCGCGGGCTGCGCGCCCACGTCGACGGGCGTCTCGTGGTCGTCGGCTCCTACGACCTGGTCGCGGAGTCCTCCGCCGACGTCGTCAGGCCCGACCTGGTCCCCGGGGAGATGTCCGTCATGGTCGGCGTCGACGGTCGCTACGCCGGGACCGTGACGCTCTCCGACGAGGTCCGTGCCGACGCCGCCTCGACGGTCTCGAGGCTGCGCGCCTCGGGCGTCGAGCACGTCGTCGTCCTCACCGGTGACGCCCAGGCGACCGCCGACGCCGTGGCCGCAGAGGTCGGGATCGACGACGTCCGGGCAGCGCGTCTGCCGCAGGGCAAGGTCGACGCCGTCGCCGGGCTCGCCGGCCGACCGGTGATGATGGTCGGCGACGGCATCAACGACGCCCCGGTCCTCGCCGTCGCCGACGTGGGTGTCGCGATGGGGGCCCGCGGTGCGTCCGCCGCGAGCGAGTCGGCCGACGTGGTCGTGCTCGTCGACGAGATCAGCAGGGTGGCCGACGCCGTCGCGATCTCCCGGCGGACCGTCAGGATCGCCCTGCAGAGCATCGGCCTGGGGATCGGGCTCAGCCTGGTGCTCATGGTCCTGGCCGCCTTCGGGGCGATCCCCGCGATCGTGGGCGCAGGGCTGCAAGAGGTCGTCGACCTCGTCGCGATCCTCAACGCGCTGCGCGCGCTCGGCGGGCCGGCGGGTGAGACCAGCGGGGCCGCCCGGGTGCGGTCCGCGAGGCCCACGGCGCCCACGGCGTCGGGTGAGGCCCAGCAGCGCCGAGACGCGCTCGTCTGACGCTCGTCTGACAGCGGACCCCGGGCGGACCGGGCGTCAGGGTTCGAGGAACCCGGCAGCACGCCGGTCCGCGTAGCGCTCGCGGGCCTGGTCCAGGTCCGACCATCCCTGGACCGCGCCGCGGTGGCGCCGAGCAGGGCGGACGAGAGCGGCGTCGGCGCGCCGGACCGCTCGGTCCTCGCCCCAGGCGGCGACCGCCAGGCTCGCTCTCACCAGCAGGCCGGTCAGGCCACGGGCGTGCAGGGCGGAGGGCGAGGGGAAGAGCGGGACGTGCTCGGCAGCGTGGAGCGTCCGGGGGCCGTGGAGCGGTCCGGCGGTGGCGGGGGTCATGGTGTCTCCTCGGAGAACATGAGGGGGAAGGCGTTGAGGTTCATCTGGATCGGCCGTGCCTCGGGGCGGTCGCGTCCCGCGCGGTAGCGGGCGACGACGCGCTGCGAGAGCTCGTGCAGCTCTGCGGAGATCTCTTCGAGCTCCTCCGCGGTGACCCGCAGGTTCACGGTCGTGACTGTGCTGGCCTCGGCCCAGTCTTCGGGGAGCTCGGTCGTGCCGTGCTCCACGTGCGCCATGAGGTGACGGTGCTGGGCCTGCACGAACTCCCGGTTGACGAGGGAGACCGCCTCGCGGTTGGCCGGGCTCGACTCCGACAACGACGCCGTCGGTACGGCGAAGCCACCCGGACGGGTCCGCCACCAGCGCTCGCGGGCCGTGCCGCGTCCGGGTTCCTCCTGGATGAAGCCGTGCCGCTCCAGCTGACGGAGGTGATAGCTGGTGGTGCCGCTCGACTCACCGGTGAGGTGGGCCAGACCGCTCGCGGTGAGCGGTCCCCGCGACCCGAGGATCTCGAGCAGCTGGATGCGCAGCGGGTGCGCGAGACCCCGCAGCGACTCGATGTCCAGCATCCGCTGCTCGGCAGGGGCCGCCGCCGTCGAGGCGCCGAGGTCTGGAGCTGGTGCGTGCTCGGTGGTCGAGGGCTCGTCGCGGGTGGTCATGGTTCGACTGTACGAGTGCAGAGGAATCTTTGCAAGGGTTCCTTTGCAAACAAGTCTCTGTATGACGGTGTGTGCGCGTCCGGGGGGCCAGAGTCGTCGCGCCGGGGAAGAGTCGACGCCTCGAGCGAGGCCCGCTCTACGCTGGTAGGTCACGACAGAGGAGATGTGCAGATGGAGAAGCCCCCGCAGACCCGGCGCGACGCCGTGGAGGTCACGGTCGACGGCAGGAGCCTCGTGCTGGTGGAGGACACCGAGACCGACGGTGAGGACGGCACGCCTCAGTCCGTCAGGCGATGGGCGACAGATGCCGCCTCGGACGTCGAGGTCACCACCCTGACGACAGATGCTCAGGTGCCCACGGCGTCGCTCGTGCAGGCGGAGGCCCTCGGGCTCGTGATGGTCCGAGGGATGGAGCGCGCCGTCCCGCGCGACGAGCTCACGGCGGCGGTCCGCGATGCGGCGAGCATCGTCCCCGAGGACCGGCCAGACGCCGTCGACCTCGACGGCTCACCTGCTGGGGCGCTCGTCGTCCAGGTCGACGGGTGCACCGTGGCTGGGCTTGTCGACGGTGCGACGACGGTGGTCGTGACGTCGACGGGCCCTGGTCGGCCAGGTGTCCGCCTAGCGGGCTGATACCTGTGCGCTGCACCCTCTGAGAGGCCGACGGCACGGAAGTGTGAGATCTCTGGGAGATGACCTCTCACGACAAGACCTCTGAGGCCGGGGCCCCGGGCACCTCGACCACAGCGTCTCAGGAAGCCCAGGGGCCCGGCACCTCGGTGCCCGACGAGGAGCGCTGGCTCGTGGTCCACGGCAGGCGGTGGCGTCGGACCGACCCGAGCCTGCCCGCCGACGTCGTCGAGGCGCTCACCTCGCACCTCGGGAAGGGCCGGTCAGGCGTGCGGGCCGGCAAGAAGGCTGGCGACGACGAGCGGGTGACCGCATCGCGTCGGCGGGTCGGGCTGGCGAAGGCTGGTCTCGGGGAGCGCGGTCCGTACTGGTGGGACGGGCCCGAGGCCGCCCGGCTGGCTCGGGCCCGCGACGCCCTCCGTGAGCTCGAGGTGCTCGACGAGCACGCGTCGCCCGGTTAGCAGGACGACTCAGGTGCAGGCGCAGGCGCGGGACCGATGCGGTCCGCGCCCTCCTCAGTCCTCGACGACCCCGACGGGCAGCACCGCAGACACCTTGGTGCCGCGCCCGAGCGCGCTGTCGATCCGGAGCTTGCCCCCGTGCGCCTCGACGATCGCGCGGCAGATCACCAGGCCCAGACCGAATCCCTGGATCCGGTTCTCACGGGCCGACTCCGCCCTGAAGAACTTGGTGAACATCTTGCCGAGGTCTGCGCGGTTCATGCCGATGCCCGTGTCGCTCACGGTGAGGACAGACGCGTCGAGCACCGTCGAGGTCGCGACTGTCACCGACCCGCCGGCAGGGGTGTACTTGAGCGCGTTGGAGATCAGGTTCTCGATCACCTGCGCCATGCGGCGACGGTCGATCTCCTGCGGGACTGTGGGGACGACGTTCGCGGTGAGACGGATCTGCGCCTCGTCGAAGCGTGGTCGCGCGGCCTCGACGGCCTCGGAGACGAGCGTGCTGAGGGACGTCTCGTCCGTCGTGAGCCGCAGGGCGCCCGAGTCGATCTGCGCCGTCGTCAGGAGGTCGGAGACGAGGGAGAGCAGCTGCTCGGCATTGCGCCGGGCGATCGACACGTACTCCCGGGTCTCGGGCGACAGCGGGTGGTCGCCCGCGCTGTCGTCCTCGGCGATCAGCTCGAGATATCCCATGATCGACGTCAGGGGCGTGCGGAGCTCGTGCGAGACGGTCCCGACGAACCTGTCCTTGGACTCGATCGCCTCCATGAGCTCGGTGACGTCGTGGTGGGCGACGAGCGCGCCGCGGTCGACCCCTGCGGAGTCGACGATCCTCACGATGTTGGCGGAGATCGCCCGCTGCCGTCCGCTCGGCAGACCGAACCACATGAGCCGTCCCGTGGCCTGCTCGCCCCGCCGCGCGAGGGCCGCTGGCATCAGCTCGCGCCCCAGGGGAGACGTGCGGTCCGCGGCGAAGACCGCCCGCGCGCCTGTCGAGGGCAGCGTGAGGTCGTAGAGCTCGCGCGTCGTCGTGTTCATCCGGATCGTCTCGCCCGAGGAGTCGATGGCGAGCAGACCTGTGTCGAGGGACTCGAGCATCGCGTCGAGCAGGAGCGACGTCGACTCGCTCTCGGTCAGTGCTGCGTCCAGGCGGGCGTGCTCGCGCTGCAGCTCGCGCTCCTGGAACGCTGTGTGCTCGGTGATGACCACGACGGCGACGATCACGGCGGCCACGATGAGCGGCAGCAGGATCAGGCGGACCCCGACGTGCACTGTCAGCGCCGTCGACGTAGCGAGCTCGGGGACGACGGTGACCGCGACGGTCGCGGCCCCCGCGAGCGCCGCGCCGCGCCACAGGTAGGTGTGGGCGAGCCACGCGGCGGGGAACACCGAGAGGACCCCGAGGATGCCGAACTCCAGGTGCGTCCCGTACCGCAGCAGACCGATGGCTGCGAAGTCCACGAGGCAGATCACCACAGGTGCCCAGCGCGACCCGATACGACGGGCTGGCGCCCACCGCGCGTAGGCGCACCCGCCGAGGATGAGCAGGACCGACAGGACGATCGCCGGGTGGACGAGGATCTGCGAGGCCGCGACCGCGAAGAGCGCCACGACGAGCCCGACGACCAGGGTGAGGGGGATCTGGAGCGTCAGGAGCGAGCCGCCCGACGACCTCACGACCATGGACGCGAGCGCCGCCGACCACCGGGAGATCCCCGGAGGGTCTCCGACCACGGTTGCTAGCCCGCTCACTCGTCGCTCCTCGCGTCCAGACGACCGGTCTGCCGCTGCCCCACGACGTCGCGGCGGTCGTGGTCGACCGTCGTCACTCTCCGGTCCCATCGGCACGCGAGCGCCGAGCGTGAGGGTCTTCAGGGGTGACGCAGGCCGGCCGGTGCCCGTGCCGCTGTCCGTCCCGACAGCAGACCACCCCCTGGCCTCCCGTGACACGAGGGGCGAGGGGGTGGTCTGGGGTGGAGACGAGCGCTGGCTCAGCGCCCCTGGGGACGAGCCTGAGGTCAGGCGTCCCGGCGCTTCAGGAGGATCGAGGCGACGATCGCGGCCGCGACGGTCCAGATCACGAGGATGCCGAACCCGGTCCAGGTGCCGTGGTACATCGACCCCTCTTCGGAGAAGACCGACATCCCTGCGTCGGGGAGGTAACGACCGATGGTCTTGACCCACTCCCACGGGATCGACACGAGGATCCCGGGGAGGATGAGGACGAGACCGACGATGATCGAGATGCCCGCCGCGGTGTTGCGCACGATCGCACCGACGGCGACGGCGAACATGGACATCACCGCGAGGTACAGCGCGCCGCCGACGATCATCCGCAGGACCTGCGGGTCACCGAGGGAGGCGGTCTGCGTCGACGGCAAGATCGCCTGGGCGATGAAGAAGGCCGCGAAGAGCGCCACGAGCGAGACCACGAAGGACACGATGGCGATGACCAGCATCTTGGCGAGCAGCGCCGGGATGCGGGTCGGTGCCGCGCTGAGGGTCGAGCGGATCATCCCGGTGCTGTACTCGGAGCCGATCGAGATGACACCGAGCACGACGATGACGAGCTGGCCGAAGCTGATGCCGAAGGTGGCCACGGACGCGCCGAGCGGGAGGTCGCTCCCGAAGTCGGAGATGTCCTGCGAGCGGAGGGCGAAGGACATGAGGGCCGCGAAGCCCAGGACGATGAACACCATCACGGCGAGCGACCAGATGGTCGAGCGGACCGTGGTGAGCTTGATGATCTCGCTCTTGACCAGACGCGGGAACGTCACCTTGTAGCGCTCGTCCTTAGGGGTGGTCGCCGCGGTGCGGCTGAGGGTCTCGGTGCTCATCGGGTGCCTCCGGCGTGTGCTGCGGTCGTGGTGGCCTTCGCGCCAGAGGCGGTGGCCGAGTGGTATTCGACGGAGTCTGCGGTGAGCTCCATGTACGCCTCTTCGAGGGTCGAGCTCACGGGGGAGAGCTCGTGCAGGACGATGCCGGCCGCGGCCGCGGTCTCGCCGATCTGCGCAGACTGCGCGCCGTTGATGTACAGCAGGCCTGGCTCGTCGCTCGTGATCTCGGCGCCTGTCGGGCGGAGCAGCTCGACGAGCTGCGCGGCCTGCGGGCTGCGCACGCGCACCCCGTTGCCCTTGGCACGGGCGACGATGTCGGAGACCGGGGCGTCCGCGAGGATCTTGCCGCGGCCGATGACCACGACGTGGTCGGCGGTCTGGGCCATCTCGCTCATGAGGTGGCTCGAGAGGAACACCGTGCGACCCTCGGCGGCGAGCGCCCGGGTCAGCTGACGGACCCAGACGACGCCCTCGGGGTCGAGACCGTTGACGGGCTCGTCGAGGAGCAGGGTGCGGGGGTTGCCCAGCAGGGCGACCGCGATGCCCAGGCGCTGGCCCATGCCGAGCGAGAACCCGCCGACACGCTTCTTGGCGACGCTCTCGAGGCCCGTCATCTCGATGACCTCGTTGACGCGGCTCAGCGGGATGCCGTGCGTGGCGGCCATGGCGCGGAGGTGGTTGTAGGCGCTGCGGCCGGTGTGGACGGCCTTCGCGTCGAGGAGCGCACCCACCTGGGTGAGCGGCGAGGTGTGCTGCGCGTACGGCTTGCCGTTCACGGTGACCGAGCCCGACGTCGGGCGGTCGAGCCCGACGATGGCGCGCATGGTGGTCGACTTGCCGGCGCCGTTCGGGCCGAGGAACCCGGTGACGATCCCGGGGCGAACCGTGAAGGAGACTCCGTCGACCGCCGTCTTCTGCCCGTACCTCTTGGTGAGGTTCTGTACCTCGATCATCAGGTGCTCGTTCCTGTCGTGGTGGTTCAGGGTCAGGTCCACCGGTCCGGGCTGCCGGTCCGGTGGCTGCTGCTGGTCCGAGCCTACGGAGAGGAGGGGGGCTGCGCCTACGGTCGTCCGGCCGATCCTCGGCCTGGTCGGTCGGCCGATCGGCTACAGGAGAGATGCTCCGCTGACGCCCTGTCGGTCGTCCGGGCGACGTCTCCTGCACCGTTCGTCCACAGCGCAGCGGGAACGTTGGCGCTGCTCGGTGCGTTGACTACAGTGGAACGACGAGTCATCATCCGGCCAGCGAGAGCCCCTCGGCTGGCGCCACGGCGTCGGACCGGAACCGCGACCAGGAGGTACCCAGTGGGAAGTCCCATCTTTGCCCGGAGCGACGTCTTCGGTGAGAAGGCGAACGCTTCAGGCCGCGCGCCTGCAGGCGCGCAGGGCCAGCAGGCCCAGTACGGTCAGCAGCAGTACGGGGCTGGTTACGCAGCGACCGACGCCGCGACCCTCAACACCATGTACAGCTCGCCGTCGGCCACGACGGCCGACACCGGGCGTCTGACCTACGACGACGTCATCGTCAAGACCGGTGGGCTGCTCGCCCTCCTCGTCGCGACGGGTGCCGTCACGTGGGTCATGTTCCCGCAGCTCTTCTTCGTCGGCGCGATCGTCGGCCTCGTCCTCGGTCTGGTCAACGCCTTCAAGCGCGAGCCCAGCCCGGCGCTCATCGTCGCCTACACGGTTGCGCAGGGCGTGTTCCTCGGTGGCATCTCCCAGGCCTTCGAGGCGCAGTGGAGCGGCATCGTGCTCCAGGCCGTCCTCGCGACGGTCTCCACCTTCGCGGCGTGCCTCTGGCTGTTCCGCTCGGGCCGCGTCCGCGTGACCCCGCGCTTCACGCGCTGGCTGCTCTTCGCGATGGTCGGCTACCTCGTCTTCTCCCTCGTGAACGTCGTCATGATGTTCGCCGGCGTGGGCGACGGCGGCTTCGGCCCCCTGCGTGAGGGCCCGCTCGGCATCGCCGTCGGTCTCATCGCCGTCGGCCTCGCCTCGGCCTCGCTGATCGTCGACTTCGACGCGATCCAGCGCGGCGTGCGCAACGGCGTCCCCAAGAAGTACGCCTGGTCCGCAGCCTTCGGCCTGATGGTCACGCTCATCTGGCTCTACCTCGAGTTCCTGCGCCTCCTCGCGATCCTCCGCGGCGAGTAGCAGTCCTCGCACCCTTCGCACTCCCCACTCCTGAGAGGTACCCGCATGACGATCGAACTTCCCCAGGCCACCGGATCCTTCGGTGACAAGCCCCAGATCACCTTCCCGGCTGGCGGCGCCCCCGAGGGCCTGCACGTCCAGGTGCTGAGCCAGGGCGACGGGGCTGAGGTCGCTGCAGGCGACAACATCGTCGTGCACTACCTGGGCCAGTCCTGGGACGGCGGCGTCTTCGACAACTCCTACGACCGTGGTGCCACGATCGACTTCCCGATCGGCATCGGGGCTGTCATCGGCGGCTGGGACCAGGGTCTCGTCGGCCAGAACATCGGCTCGCGCCTCCTGCTCTCGATCCCGCCGGAGCTCGGCTACGGCTCTCGCGGCGTGCCGCAGGCCGGCATCGGCCCGGGCGCCACGCTCGTCTTCGTCGTCGACATCGTCGGCGTCGGCTGACCACCAGCACCACCAGCACCGCCCGCCCTGCAGGCTCCGCACGTCTGGAGCCCAGGCAGCCACCCCTCGGTCGCGGGGGCAGATGGCACACGAAGGCCGTCCTCTCCGGAGGGCGGCCTTCGTCGTCTGCTCGGTCCCTCGGCCGATCCGCGGCTCCCACGGAGTCAGCCCTCGGGCTGATGCGGGGAGGGCAGGTGGTCCGCCAGGATGGACCGGTGAGCACGAGACAGGGGAGCAAGGCTCGACGCGGCGTCGCGCTCGTGACGGCGCTGCTGCTCGGCGTGCTCATGACCGGGTGCGGACCCGACCACCCGCTCGAGCGCCTGGCCGACGACAGGGCCGCCTCGGCCGACGTGGTGGACGCTGCGGAGGCTTTTGCGGCTGTCCTCGCCGAGCTCGAGGACCAGGTCGGGGTGACCACCGCTCCGACGGGGGCACCGGCAGACGCCCGCTCGACCGTCGCGGCCCTGGTCGACCCGGAGATGGACCTCGGGAACCAGGCGCGGGCCTTCTTCGAGGGGCACACCTCGCAGGTCGAGCGCGAGACCCGGACCGTCGACCTCACCGACGCCGACGTGGCGGTGGTCGACGTCACCGAGGCCGACGACCAGGACGGACCCGTGACCCTCGTGACCCTCGACACCGTCCGCACCCCGGTGGACGGGAACCCGACCACGACCCGGGCGTCCTACGCCCTCAGCTGGGGATCGCCGGGCGCCTCCGACCCCGGCTCCACGTCTGGTTCGTCCTCGGGTCCGACCGCCGGTGCGACCGATGCCCAGGGACCCGCGGAGACCGACGGCCCGGGCGACGGGACACCAGACGGCACGGGCACCCGCCTGGTCCTCGAGCAGGTCCGTGCCGTGCACGACGACGACGGTCACCACGCGCTGGTCGACCCGACCTCGGGTGACTCTGCTCTCGGGGTGGCGTCGGACTACGTGAGGGCGTTGCGCTCTGGGACCGACCGTGAGGTCGACGCCTTCGAAGGAGGCGTCCGCTCGTCGTCAGACCTGCGCGACGCGATGCGCAGCCGCCTGACAGCATCGGGCCGGATGACGCCCGTCGAGGTGCCCTGCGGGCGGACGGGGTCCGTGCAGGTGGTCTACGTGATCCTCGACGGTGACGTGCCGCCGCTGCGCCTCGAGGTCGACGTGAGCGGGGACTCCCCGGTCGTCAACGCCTATCTCTGAGCTGTCGTGCCGGACCAGCCGGTCGGTGGGCGCACGCCGTCGTGCGACCACCGGAGGCGAGGTCAGCGCTTGGCGGAGCGCTCGGCCTTCTCGGCGAGCTTGGCGTCACGCTCGCGCAGACGCTCTTCCTCTTCGCGGACCTTCGCCTGGACCTCGCGCTCGCGCACCAGCCAGTCAGGCTCGTCGTCGCGGATCTCGTTGATCTCGTCTGTGGTCAGCGCCTCGGTCACGCCACCGCGGGCGAGACCGGCGATCGAGACGCCGAGGCGTGCGGCGACAGTCGGGCGCGGGTGCGGCCCGTTGCGACGGAGCTCGACGAGCCACTCCGGCGGGTTGGTGGTCAGTGCGTTGAGCTCGTCGCGGGAGATGACCTTCTCCTGGAACTCGGCGGGTGTCGCAGGCAGGTACACGCCCAGCTTCTTCGCCGCTGTGGCGGGCTTCATGGTCTGCGGGGTCTTCTGGGACGTCATGCTCCAAGGGTATCGGTCTCAGGCCGGGTAGCCTGACTCCGTGCCTTCTGACCCGAGCCTCGACGACCCGCAGGCCCCCGAGGAGCAAGACTCCTCCGCGGACCAGCCCATCACCGAGCAGGCCGGTGGGCCGTCCTTCAGGCTCGCGATCGCGCCTGGCGTGACCCCTGCGAAGTGGGTCGGGGTGTGGCGGACCCGTCTCGCCGACGTCCCCCTCGAGCTCGTCCAGGTGGACGTGCTCGACCGCGGTGCCGTGGTGACGGACCGCACTGTCGACGCCGGGCTGCTCAGGCTCCCGCTCGGCCGCGAGGGCCTGAGCGTCATCCCGCTGTACACAGAGATCCCCGTGGTCGTGGTCCCGAAGGACCACGTGGTCGCGGCCTTCGACGAGGTGAGCTCCGAGGAGCTCGCCGACGAGGTCTTCCTGCACCCGCTCGACGACCTGCTCGAGTGGGAGACGCTCCCGGGGACACCGGCCCAGGAACGCCCCGCGACCACCGCGGCTGCCATCGAGCTCGTCGCCGCCGGCGTGGGGGTGGTCGTCGTGCCGCAGTCTGTCGCGCGCCTGCACCACCGCAAGGACCTCACCTACCGTCTGGTGTCCGACGGCCCGCAGTCGAGGATCGGCTTCGTGTGGCCCGAGGACGAGACGACCGAGCTCGTCGAAGAGTTCATCGGCATCGTGCGCGGGCGCACCGCGAACAGCTCGCGCGGGCGAGCGGCACAGCAGGACGCCTCGAAGGCGTCGGGCGACCAGCAGCCCAAGCCGCGCACCAAGGCGCAGGAGAAGGCCGCCGCAGCCCGACGCGAGACCGACCGCAAGGCCGCCGCAGCCCGCAAGGCGGGGACCCGCGGCGGCAAGCTCACCGGCAAGCGCCTCGGCAAGCGCGGGAACCGCTGAGTCGTAGCCGCTCGGCGTGACGGCGCCCTGAGCGACCACCCGGACCTCGGACGACGCCCCCTGTCTCGACGTCGAGGTCGTCCCTCTGACACTCAGGTCGTACGAACACGCCAGATCATGGGCGTGAAGGCTCAGATCTGGCGTGTTCGTGCGACTTCGCTGTCAGTCGTGCGACCTCGCGGGGGGCTGGGCCCCGGGGAGCGTCAGGCGTCTGCGGGCTGGCAGGCGACGCCTGTCGAGTGCACGGGGCAGTAGCCGGACGGGTTCTTGTCGAGGTACTGCTGGTGGTAGCCCTCGGCGTAGTAGAACGGGCCGGCCGCCTCGGCAGGGCGCAGGTCTGTGGTGATCTGGCCGAAGCCGCGCGCCGTGAGATTCTGCTGGAACACGTCGAGCGTCGTGCGTGCCGCGACCTCCTGCTCGGGCGTGGTCCAGTACACGGCGGACCTGTACTGCGTCCCCACGTCGTTGCCCTGGCGGAAGCCCTGGGTCGGGTCGTGGGACTCCCAGAACATCCGCAGGATCTCGGTGTCGCTGACGACAGCGGGGTCGTAGGCGACGAGCACGGTCTCGGTGTGGCCTGTCATGGCCGTGCAGACCTCTTCGTACGTCGGGTTCTGGGTGAACCCGCCCTGGTAGCCGACAGCCGTCGTGACGACGCCGGGCAGCTGCCAGAACTCCTTCTCGGCGCCCCAGAAGCAGCCGAGGCCCAGGTACAGCACCCGCGTGCCCTCGGGCCAGGGGCCGGCGAGCGGGGTGCCCAGGACGGTATGGGTCTCGGGGACGGAGTACACGGCGTCGGCGCGGCCAGACAGGGCGCGCTCGGGCGTGACCATGGTCGTCTTGAGGGACGAGCCGAACAACGAGCCGAACATGCGGGCCTCCAACTGGGTGCGACGGGTAGGGAGAGCTCCCCGCGAGCGTCAACACCCGGGGTGTTCGCAGTGTTCCCGACGCCCGTCCGACGTAGCCTTGCCTCGGTACCACGCAGGACGCTCGCGGGCGTGAGGCGTGGACCAGCACCCGGGGCAGCGCCCCGCGCACCTAGTCTCAGAGCCGGCCGACTCATCGGCCGCCCTCCGACCACGCACGACGAGAGGTCTCCAGCACATGAGCGACTCCGGGCGCCCAGCACAGCAGCCCAGCAGCCCCGACGCGTCCGGCGCCGTCGACGACGGCGCGCACGCGGTCCGCGTGACCTCGACGACTCTCGCGTCGTCGACGGCCGCGCGTCCTCGAGACGCCGAGTCGTCGGTCGTGACGCACAGCGTCCAGGCCGCTGCCTCCTGGGCGTGGAGGTTCCTCGCGATCGCCGCAGCGCTCGCGGTGGTCTTCTCGCTCGTCGCGTATCTCAAGGTCGTCATCATCCCGGTCGCGGTCGCGCTGCTGCTCACGGTGCTGCTGCAGCCGGTCTCGAGCTTCTTGCGTCGCCGCGCGAGGTTCTCGCCGGCCCTCGCTGCCGCGACCTCGGTGATCTTGCTCGTCGCCGGCATCGTCCTGCTCGTGGTCGTCGCGGGACGCTCGATCGTCTCGGGCATCAGCGACCTCAGCGACCAGGCCGTCCAGGGCTTCCAGAAGGCTCTCACGTGGCTGGCCGACGGCCCGCTGCACATCGACAACGAGGCGCTCAACGGCTACCTCGACAGCGGTCTCGCAGCCCTCGAGGAGAACTCCTCGGCGCTGCTGTCCGGCGCTCTGTCGGTCACCACGACGGTCGGTCAGGTGCTCGCCGGGTCGGTCATCGCGCTGTTCTGCACGCTGTTCTTCCTCATGGACGGACGGCGCATCTGGTCGTGGCTGGTCGGCCTGCTGCCGCGCAGCGCCCGCGAGCGCACGCACCAGGCCGGTCGTCGCGGACTGGTGACCCTCGCGTCCTACGCCCGCACGCAGATCCTCGTCGCCTTCATCGACAGCGTCGGCATCGGCATCGGGGCCGCGATCATCGGCGTCCCGCTCGCGCTGCCGCTCGGTGTGCTCGTGTTCATCGGTTCGTTCATCCCCTTCGTCGGCGCGATCGTCACGGGCTCGATGGCTGTCCTGGTCGCGCTCGTCGCGCTCGGGCCCTGGCAGGCGCTCATCATGCTCGGTGTCGTGCTGCTGGTGCAGCAGATCGAGGGCAACGTCCTCCAGCCGTGGCTCATGGGGCACGCGGTCTCGCTGCACCCTGTCGCGGTCCTGCTCGTCGTGACCGCCGGGACGCTCACCGCCGGGATCGTCGGTGCGCTCTTCGCCGTGCCGGTCGTCGCTGTGCTCAACACGGTGTTCTTGTACTTCCACGGGCACGACAAGTTCCCTGAGCTCGGCTTCGACGACCACGTCGACGTCAGGCCCGCAGGGCGTCGGGCGGTCATGGTGATGAGCGCCGAGAACATGCTCGCCGCGGGCGTCCCCGCGACGACCCGGACCACCACGGCGACCGAGACCGTCACGACGACGGAGACGACGTCGGCACCGGCCTCCGCCCCCGACCTGAGCAAGGGGGATCGTGACGAGCACTGACCTGTCGACTGTGCCCGAGCGTCCCCACCACGAGCTCGCCGTCGGGATCGAGGACATCCGTGACGCCGCCCGCGCGCTCGAGGGCGTCGCGACGGTCACCCCCGTCGAGCGCAGCAGCGCGCTCGCCGGGATCGTCGGCGCGCCCGTCTACCTCAAGTGCGAGAACCTCCAGCGGTCCGGGTCCTTCAAGATCCGTGGCGCCTACGTGCGCATGTCACGCCTGGATGCCGACGAGCGTGCCCGCGGCGTCGTCGCGGCGAGCGCCGGCAACCACGCGCAGGGTGTCGCGCTCGCCGCGCGGCTGCTCGGCATCCGCGCCGTGGTCTACATGCCGACCGACGCTGCGCTCCCCAAGGTCGCGGCGACCCGGGAGTACGGGGCCGAGGTCCGGCTCGTCGGGACCACGGTCGACGACGTCCTCACGGCGGCCCGCGAGGAGTCCGAGCGCTCAGGTGCCGTGCTCATCCACCCCTTCGACCATGTCGACGTCGTGGCCGGGCAGGCGACCGTCGCCCTCGAGATCCTCGAGCAGGTCCCCGACGTCAAGACGATCGTCGTGCCTGTCGGCGGCGGTGGGCTCGGGGCCGGCGTCGTGGCCGCGATGGCTGCGGTCGCCCCGCACGTGCGCGTCGTGGGGGTCCAGGCGGCCCGCGCAGGGGGTTACCTCCAGTCCCTCGCGGCCGGAGAGCCCGTCAAGACCGTGACGGCCTCGACGATGGCCGACGGCATCGCGGTGAGCACACCGGGTGCCGTGCCCTTCCAGATCATCAAGGACGGCGGCGGTCACATCCGCACGGTGTCCGAGGAGGACATCTCCCGCGCGCTGCTCTTCGTCGCGGAGCGCGCCAAGCTCATCGTCGAACCGGCCGGGGTGGCGGGGGTGGCTGCGCTCATGGCGCACCCCGAGGAGTACGAGGGGCCTGTGGTCGCCGTGCTGTCGGGCGGCAACATCGACCCTCTCGTGCTGCTCCGCGTGCTGCGTCACGGGCTCGCCGCGGCCGGTCGGTACATGCAGCTGCGGGTGCGGCTCGTCGACAGGCCCGGCGCCCTCGCCGACCTGCTGCAGGACCTCGCCCGCTCGGGCGGGAACATCATGCACGTCGACCACGTGCGCACGGGCGTCGACCTCGCGATCGACGAGGTCGAGGTCACCATGCAGGTCGAGACCAAGGGACCCGAGCACTGCGCGGCGCTCCTCGACCACCTGCGGGGCGAGGGGTACAGGCTCTCCGAGTGAGAGGCCAGGCACCGGGGCGCCCCCGCTGCCTAGGCGTCCGGTGTCTGACGGCTCGGCTGTCTGACGTGCTCGGTGCCTGTCCGGCTCCGTGCGTGCGACGCCAGAGCAGACGACAGGAGGGGCCGCACCGTCCGGTGCGGCCCCTCCTGTCGTCTGGCGGGTGCCTGGCTGCTGCCCTGGTCCTCGGTGACCGAGCCGTCGACGGGCTCGGTCACCGAAGGAGTCAGCCGCTGTACGGCTTGGCGTCCTTGATCGAGACCGCGATGTCCTTGCCGTTGGGCGCCGTGTACGAGGCGGTCTCGCCGACCTTCTTGCCGAGGATCGCGGCGCCGAGCGGCGACTTCTCGGAGTAGACGTCGATGTCCGTCGTGTCGGCGATCTCGCGCGAGCCGAGCAGGAACACCATCTCGTCTCCGGCGACCTCGGCGGTCACGACCATGCCCTGCTCGACGACGCCGTCGTCGGGCGGGGTGCCGATGCGCACAGACCGCAGCTTCTCCGTGAGCTCGCGGATGCGGGCCTCGTTCTTGGCCTGCTCCTCGCGTGCCGCGTGGTAGCCGCCGTTCTCCTTGAGGTCGCCCTCGTCGCGGGCTGCCGCGATGCGGTCGGTGATGTCCGTGCGGCCCTCACCCGTCAGGTGCGCGAGCTCAGCCTGGAGTCGGTCGTGTGCCTCCTGGGTCAGCCAGGTGACGTCGTTCTCTGCCACAGGTCGCTCCTTCCTTGTCACGGACGCGTGGTGCGCGGCCGCGATGACTCGAGTGGTGGGTTGCCCAGGCGCGGGCCTGTCGGCACAGCGTGCACGTGGGCAGGGACCCGTCGATCGTCTGCGTCAGCTGGTGACGTCAGTGGCTCCCGGCTTCAGTGCGCCTGAGCACGATCGGCACGAGCCGGGTCAGCGTCTGAATCCGTCAGTATAGCAATGCAGAAGAACCGGGCACGGCATCGGACCGGCGGGGACGGATGATCAGCCGGTCAGGCGGGACGGGTCAGCCAGCCGACCGGCTCGCCGAGGGTCAGTCGACCAGCACGCACTCGTCGACCACGGCGGTCACCGCGAGCTCGGTCGTCGCGATGGTCGTGGTGTAGCGGGCCTCGGAGACCTCCGCGGGGCCGATCGTCACCTCTTTGGTGCCTACCTGCGCGTAGTTCTCGTTGAGCGCCTCGACCGTGCACACGACTGTCGAGTCCTTGGGCTTGGCGACGTCGAAGGTGATGTCGACGGCCTCGGGCCCCTTCACCGAGTACCCGAAGTCCTTGCCGCGGACAGTGCTGGCCGTCGGGCCCATCGTCACCCAGGCGATCGAGAGGACCGCGACGGTCACGGCGGCGACGGCCAGGCGGACCTGCGTGGTCCTGCTGATCCCGCGGCGCGTGTCGTAGCGGCCCGAGGCGACGGGCGCTGCCGAGCCCGCGGCGGTGCCGGAGGCCTCGTCGTCGGTGAGCCGGACCGGTCGGGTCGAGCCGGCCGGTCGGGCAGAGCCGGCCGGTCGGGTGGGCGCTGCATCGCGCGGGGAGCCGAGGCCGCCCTCGGCCTGGAGGCCGGCGTCCTGGGCCGAGGTCGCGCTGTCGGCGGGACCAGCCGCTGCGGTCGGCTCGGTGGGGGAGTCGTGACGGCGCGCGTCGTCCGGTCGGGTGCTCGGGTGCTCGGTCACGGGTGCGCCTCTCCGGCGTCGGTGGTGCGGTCGGTGTGACGACGTCGAGGCCCCCTCGGGCGGTCGGTGTCGGTCATCGATGGGATCATGGTCGTTGTCGATTATTGTCGCGAACGGCGCACAGCCGAAATCCACGGGTGCGTCTGCACGCGCACGGTCGCGCGCACGCACTCAGGCACACACACGCACTCAGGCACACACAGGCGAACCCTAGGAGGACGCGGTGACCACAGCACCGTTGCGGCTCATGGCCGTGCATGCTCACCCCGACGACGAGTCGAGCAAGGGAGCAGCCACCACGGCGCGCTACGCCGCGGAGGGCGTCGAGGTGCTGGTCGTCAGCTGCACCGGCGGGGAACGAGGGAGCATCCTCAACCCGAGCTACGGGCGCGAGATCACCGACCTCGACGAGATGCGTGAGGTCCGCACGGTCGAGATGGCCGAGGCCGCCCGGGCTCTCGGGGTCCAGCACCGCTGGCTGGGCTTCGTCGACTCGGGTCTGCCCGAGGGCGACCCGCTGCCGCCCCTGCCCGAGGGCTGCTTCGCGCTGACGCCGCTCGAGGAGGCCGCCGCGCCGCTCGTCGAGCTGGTCCGGGAGTTCAGGCCGCACGTGATCACCACCTACGACCCGACCGGCGGCTACCCCCACCCTGACCACATCATGTGCCACAGGGTGTCGAAGGAGGCCTTCGACACCGCGGGGGACGCCGAGCGCTACCGCGGGCGCGGCGAGCCCTGGACGCCGCTCAAGCTCTACTACAACCACGGCTTCTCGATGGCCCGCATCCGTGCCGTCCACGAGGCGATGCTCGGGGCCGGGCTCGAGTCGCCCTTCGGCGAGTGGGTCGAGTCCCGTGCCGCCCGCGAGATCCCCGAGCGCGAGGTGACCACCCGCGTCCCCGTCGCGGACTACTTCGACGCCCGCGACGCCGCGCTGCGCGCGCACGCCACGCAGATCGACCCCGACGGCTTCTTCTTCGCGGTCCCGCGTGACCTCGAGCTCGACGAGTGGCCCTTCGAGGAGTACGAGCTCGCCGAGTCGCGCGTGGCCACGACGCTGCCCGAGGACGACCTGTTCGCCGGGATCCGCACGCACGAGGAGACGCACTGATGACGCTCGCCGCAGGCACGCTCACCGTGGTCGACCCCGTCGAGGCGGCTGCCCTCGGGTACGCCCCGGCGTCCTCCGCAGCGGTCACGGCGTCGACCACGACGGACCCTGAGCCCGCCACCACCTCGACCACGCCGGGGATCCCGACGATGCGCCCCGACCTCGAGGTCACGGACGTCTCGCCCGGGCTCGCCGGGTTCCTCGCGATCTTCGTGGTGGCTGTCGCCGCGATCCTGCTGATGCTCTCGATGACCCGCAAGCTGCGCAAGGTGAACCACTCCCAGGGCGCCGACCCGCAGGCCTCGGCGGTCTTCGACGACAGGATCAGCTCCGACCAGCGCACCGACCGGGGCTGACGTGCGCGTCACCATCGCGCAGACCGAGGTGAGCGGGGACCACTCCGCCAACCTCGTGGTCGTGCGGCACGCTGTCGCCGAGGCGCTGCGGGTGTCGAGCGACCTGCTCGTCCTGCCTGAGTACGCGAGCGGGTACGACCCGGCCGGGGTAGGCGTCGAGCACGCCGAGACTCTCGACGGGCCCTTCGTCAGCATGCTGCGCGAGCTCACCGCCCGGCAGGTCGCCCCTGCTCGAGCCGGCGGGGCCGCCACCCGGGGCGAGGGTGAGGCCGCCGCAGGTGGTCTGCTGACCGTCGTGGCCGGGATGGTGCTCGCGGCGACCGACGGTGGTCTGCCTGGCAACGTCGTCGTCGTGGTCCGTGGCGGCGAGGTCGTCGGGACGTACCGCAAGGTGCACCTGTACGACGCCTTCGGTCACCGTGAGTCCGACCGTCTTGCGGCGGGCGACCCGGAGGCGGCGCCCCTGGTCGTGACCGTCGCCGGTCTGCAGGTCGGCGTGATGACCTGCTACGACCTGCGGTTCCCCGAGAGCGCCCGCCGTCTTGTCGACGCTGGCGCGCAGGTGCTCGTCGTCCCGGCGGCGTGGGCAGCGGGGCGCGGCAAGGTCGAGCAGTGGCGGATCCTCGCGCAGGCCCGCGCGATCGAGAACGTCAGCGCCGTGGTGGCCGTGGGCCAGGCTGGCAAGGGGGTCTCCGGGCACTCGCTGCTGGTGGGTCCCGACGGCTCGGTCGCGATCGAGCTCGGTGACACCCCGGCGTACCGGACTGCAGACGTCGACCCCGACGGCGTGGCCGTCGAGCGTGACCGCAACCCCTCGCTGGCGAACCGCCGCTACACGACGGTCCCGGTCGACCCGCCGCAGCAGGCCTGACCCGGCGGCTAGGACTCCCCGGCGGGTGGGAGCCAGCCGGCGAGCCGCCTGCCCGCCCACGAGGTCGCACGCGTGACGACGAGGTCGCCTGCCCGCACACGAGGTCGTCCGGTGGTCAACGAGGTCGTACAGACACGCCGGATCGACCGTCCTCAGCCCCAGATCTGGAGTGTCCAGACGACCTCGCGGCAGAGCGTGCGACCTGGGGCGCGGTGGGCGGTGCGCGGTGGGTACGGGTAGTGGTGGGACCGGGGTGTGCGGACGGTGGGTCGGGCGGGTCGCGTGACCCGGGGGTCAGCGGACGATGAGGACGGCGACGAGGATCGCTGCGTAGTGGCAGCCGTAGCCGACCACGGTGAGCACGTGGAAGATCTCGTGGAAGCCGAACCACTGCGGGCTCGGGTTGGGGCGCTTGAGGCCGTAGACGAGCGCTCCGACGCTGTACGCGAGGCCGCCGACGGCCACGAGCCACACGATCGCCGGGCTGCCGTTGCTGGCGAACTGGGGCATGTAGAAGACGGCCACCCAGCCGAGCGCGATGTAGACGGGCACGTAGACCCAGCGCGGCGCGCCGATCCAGATCATCCGCGCGGCTAGCCCGAGCAGAGCCCCGGCCCACACGGTGACGAGCAGCGTGATCGCCGAGGCCTTCGGCAGCAGCAGGACCGCGAGGGGCGTGCACGTCCCGGCGATGATGAGGAAGATGTTCGAGTGGTCTGCCCGGCGCAGCGCGGCGTGCACCCGGGGGGACCAGGTCCCGCGGTGGTAGACCGCCGAGGTGCCGAAGAGCAAGATCGCGGTGAACCCGAAGATCGCCGTCGCCACCTTGCCGGCGACGGGCGGGGCGAGCACGACGAGGACGATGCTGGCGACCAGCGCCACGGGGAACATGCCGGCGTGGATCCATCCGCGCAGCCGCGGCTTGATGGCGTCGACGACGGCCTCGGCCGCGTCGGCGACACGCTCGAGCGGGCCGTCGGGCTCGGTGGACGGGCCGGGTGCGTCGGCCGGGGAGGTCTTGGCCATGAGGGGCTCCTGGTGGTCGTCGGTGCTCGCGGCGCTGCTCGGGCGGGCGCACGGAGCGGGGTGCTCCGGGGTTCTCGGCGGACGGGCAGGCGGACGAGCAGGGGGTGCTGCAGGTGCCCGTCCGGACATCCCCGACCCTAACCTACGCTGCCGTAGGTTAGCCGCCGTGGGACGGGCGTCCTGTGAAGACATCTTCGCCGACGCTGCGCATCTCCCACCACCGCCTCCGGTACCGTGGAAACACTGTCCTGTCTCTCCCGGAGGAATCCGCGTGCGCATGCCCCACCTGCTCTACGGGCTCTACGAACGACGCGTCGCCGCAGCACTCTCCTCGCAGCCGCTCCCGCGCCACGTCGGCGTGATCCTCGACGGCAACCGTCGCTGGGCCAAGTCCTTCGGCGAGCCCGCGGCCCACGGCCACCGCCGCGGCGCCGACCGCATCGAAGAGTTCCTCGGCTGGAGCGAAGAGCTCGGCATCGAGGTCGTCACCCTGTGGATGCTCTCGACGGACAACCTGTCCCGCGGTGCCGAAGAGCTCGACGCCCTGCTCGGGATCATCGGCGACTCGGTCGACGCCCTGTCCCGCAGCCGGCGCTGGCGCCTGCGCGTGGTGGGCAGGCTCGACCTGCTGCCCGAGGCCTTCGCCGAGCGTCTGCGCGCCGCCCAGGCACAGACGGACGACGTCGAAGGGCTTCAGGTCAACGTCGCGATCGGCTACGGCGGACGCCACGAGATCGCCGACGCGGTCCGTGCCTTCCTCACCGAGCGGGCCGCCGCCGGGGACACCCTCGACGAGGTCGCGGCCGCGATCGACGTCGACCACATCGGCCAGCACCTCTACACCCGCGGCCAGCCCGACCCGGAGCTGGTCATCCGCACCTCGGGCGAGCAGCGCCTCGGCGGGTTCTTGCTGTGGCAGTCGGCCCACTCGGAGTTCTACTTCTGCGAGGCCTACTGGCCCGACTTCCGCAGGGTCGACTACCTCCGCGCGCTGCGCGCCTACTCCCAGCGCGAACGTCGCCTCGGGCGCTGACGGCGCGAACGTCGCCTCGGGCGCTGACGGCGCGAACGTCGCCTCGGGCGCTGACGGCGCTGACGGCGTTGAAGGCGTTGACGGCGCTGACGGCACTGACGGCGTTGACGGCGCTGACGGGCGCAGACCGACGCAAGTCCGGGTGTCACCGCCTCCTCGTAGGCTCGGCCCATGATCCAGACTGTCGCCGTCGAGGGCTACCGCACGCTGCGCGACCTCGTGGTCGACCTCGGGCAGCTGACCGTGGTCACCGGGGCCAACGGGAGCGGCAAGTCGAACTTCTTCAGGGCGCTCAGGCTGCTCGCCGCGTGCGGGCAGGGGCGCGTGGTCGGTGCGCTGGCTGCCGAGGGCGGACTGCCCTCGACCCTGTGGGCGGGCCCGCAGCACGGCACGCGGCCGGGCGGGATCACCGAGGGGACGCGCCGGACCGGTCCTGTCGCGCTGCGCCTGGGCTTCAGCGGACCTGACCTCGGGTACGCGATCGACCTGGGTCTGCCGCAGACCAGCCAGGACTCGCCCTTCGCCCTCGACCCGGAGATCAAGACCGAGACGGTCTGGTCGGGCGGCGTGCTGCGCCCCGCGACCCTCCAGGCGGAGCGGCGCCGAGGGCACGTGCGGACCCGCGACGACGCGGGCCGGTGGACGGAGTCGAGCCGCAACCTACGGACCTCGGAGTCGATGATCGACGAGTTCGTCGACGACACCGGTGCCCCGGAGATGCTCCGGGTGCGCCGCGACCTGCGGGACTGGCGGTTCTACGACCAGTTCCGGACTGACCCGCACGCACCGGCCCGCGCAGCGCACATCGGCACGCAGACGCCCGTCCTGGCCGACGACGGGGCGGACCTCGCTGCGGCTCTCGCGACCATCCAGTGGATGTCTGCCGACGGAGAGCTCGAACGGGCTGTCGACGACGCCTTCCCGGGCTCCGAGCTCCAGGTGACCTCCGACGCGGGGCTCTTCCGTCTCGCGCTGCACCAGCCCGGCCTGCTCCGCCCGCTGTCGACGGCCGAGCTCTCGGACGGGACGCTGCGCTACCTGCTGCTGCTCGCAGCCCTCGGGTCACCGCGACCGCCCGAGCTGCTGGTCCTCAACGAGCCCGAGACGAGCCTGCACCCGGACCTGCTGCCCGCCCTCGCGCGCCTCGTGCTCTCGAGCGCCGAGCGGACTCAGACCATCCTCGTGACGCACTCGCAGATCCTCCTCGACGCGCTCGACGACGAGCGCCGGAGTCAGCGCTGGCAGCCGAGCGTCGAGCGGGTGCACCTCGTGAAGTCGGTCGGTGAGACGCTCGTCGACGGCCGGGAGGGCCCGCTCGACAGCCCGCGCTGGGCGTGGCCGAAACGCTGAGCCTGGTCGGTGCGGAGCCACGTCGTGCCTGACGGCGACGAGCTAGCGCGACTGTGCTCGGCAGGACCGGGCTCGGCAGGACCGGGCTCGGCAGGACCGGGCTCGGCAGGACCGTGCTCGACAAGACCGGGTTCGGCACGACCGTGCCCGCAGTGTCGCGTCTGCTGGCCGGGCGACGCCGCGACCGAGGCTGCGACGTCAGTCGGTGATCGCGAAGGCGTCGATCTCGACGAGCATCTCCTCGCGCGGCAGGCCTGTCATCACCGTCGTGCGGCTGGGCAGGACGCCTGAGGGGCAGTGCTGCGCGACGAAGGCTCCGTAGGCCTCGTTCATCGCGGCGAAGTCGTCACGCGTCGTGAGGTAGACGCGCAGCATGACGACGTCGTCGAAGCTTGCTCCCGACGCCTCGACGATCGCCCGGACGTTCTCGAGGGTCCGGGCGGTCTGCGCGGCGACGTCGCCCGGGAACAGGTACTCGCCGGTCTCGGGGTCGACGGGGCCCTGCCCCGACACCTGGACGAACGGGCCCTTGCGGACCCCCTGGTGGAAGGTGTGCGCGGGCGCCGGGGCGTGCGGGGTGCTGATGGGGGTCTTGGCTGCGGCGGTGGTCATGGAGACTCCTCGGGGTGCGGGGGTGCGGGGGTGCGGGGGTGCGGGGGTGCGGGGTGGNGGGTGCGGGGGTGCGGGGGTGCGGGGGTGCGGGGGTGCGGGGGTGCGGGGGTGCGGGGTGGACAGCGACAGGGCAGGGGCCGGGCGCGGAGCAGGCCCTCCGGCTCAGAAGTCTGTGGTGACCAGCTCGACGACCCGGTCCTCGGCGTCGACGACCGCCGCGACCCGCCACTTGTCGAAGAGCGTGCACGGGTGGGAGATCCCGAGCCCGACCACGTCGCCGGGTCCCAGCGCAGGCGTGCCGGGCGCGAGGTCGTCGACGGCGAGGAACAGGTGCTGGTCGTTGAGCCCTGTCACGCGCGCACCGACGAGAGGCTCGGGCGACGCGAGCACACCGTCGTCGTCCGCGCGGCGCACCGACAGGGCGACCGGGAGGTCGAGGTCGTAGGCGAGGTCGCGCCGACCCGCGCCGAGCACGACGAGCCCTGGCTCAGGAGCCGAGAGCACCTGGGCCCAGACCGTCGCCGCTGCCCGCATCGGGACGGCGCCGGGGATGCGCCGCCAGGGGTCCATGCGCTCGCAGAAGCCGTGGTCGTGCGTGACGTAGGCGCCCGAGCGCACGAGGACGTCGACAGGTGTCGTCCGGCCGTCGGGGCCGTCGAGGGGTCCGGGCAGCTCGGCGACCACGACGTCGAGGAAGGAGCTGCCCCCTGCGGAGACCACGACGGGGGAGCCGTCCTGCCCGACCAGGCCCGCCTCGACGAAGAGCCCGGCGACCTCGCGCAAGGACCTGCAGTACGCCGCGACGCGGGCGAGGTCGTCTGGGGTGGTGCCCGAGGCGGCAGACCCCTCGTACCCGGCGACGCCGACCAGCCGCAGGCCAGCACCCACGACAGACCGGGCGAGGTCGAGGGCCTGCTCGGGTCCGCGGGTGCCGGTCCTGCCGCCGGCGACCCCGACCTCGAGGAGCACGCCGACCCGCTCGCGGACCTCGGGTGCGGCGTCGGCGAAGGCCGTCGCGAGCAGCCGCACACCGTAGGCGGAGTCGACGTAGAGCCACACCTCGAGAGGGTCGAGAGGGTCCGACGTCTCGACGAGGGTCCGCAGCCGGCGGGTCTCGCGGGGGTCGACCATCTCGTTGGCGAGGAACACCCTGCGCACACCCCAGTCGACGACGGTGTGCAGCTGGGCGGGGTTGGCGACTGTCGCACCCCAGGCACCGTGGGCCTGCTGCCGCGCGAAGACCTGCCGCGACATCGTCGTCTTCACGTGGGGTGCGTGCAGCACCCCGGCGGCCCGGCAGACCTCGGCCATCGTGGTGAGGTTGTGCTCGAGGGCCGCCTCGTCGAGGGTGAGCAGCGGCCAGCCGAAGGTGTCACCTGTGGTCGACGGGAGGTCTGCTGTCACCTCCGCGAGGGTCACCGGTGCACCGAGCGCGAGCCCCTTGGTCCGCGGACCGACGGTGTCGCTGCTGCGCCCGCGCCCGTGCTCGTGTCCGTGCGCGGTCCCACGGGTCTCGGCAGTGCCTGTGGCGGCACCCTCCAGGCCGTGGGTGGTCGTGCTCGCTGTGCCGTCCTGATCGCTCATGCTCGTCCTCCTGTGCGGTGCGCTGATGCGGGCGCGGGCGCGGGCGCGGGCGCGGTCACGGTCGTGGGCGCGGTCGACGGCCGGAGCGACCGGCCGGGGGTGAGTCCTGTGAGCTCGCCGTCGGCGAGCACCCGCCGTCCCGCGACGACGACGTCGGTGACACCCGTCGCCAGCCGTCGCGGCTCGTCGTAGGTCGCGAGGTCCCGGACGGTCCCGGGGTCGACCAGGGCCACGTCGGCGACCGACCCGACCTCGAGCGACCCGCGCCCGGCGAGCCCGAAGCGACGTGCAGCGGCCGTCGACAGGTGGTGCTGCGCCTCCGACCACGTCCAGTCGCCCGAGCGCACCTGGGCGAGCATCCGGGCGAAGGCACCCCAGCCGCGCGGGTGCGGGCGCCCACCGGCGTAGATGGCGTCCGAGCCGCCCATCTGAGCAGGGTGCGTCGAGAGCGCGAGGACCGAGGCTGCCGAGTTGGTCGGTGGCTGGGCGAAGACGCACCCGGCCCGCAGCCCTGTGCTGACCAGGAGCTCGACGGCGGTGTCCGCGGGGGAGAGGCCGAGGCGCCGCGCGACGTCGACGAGGGACAGCCCCTCTGCCCACACGTGCTCGCCCGGCACCGAGGCCATCGTCACGCGGGGCCACAGGTCGACGAGCCCCGGCAGGTGCTCGGTGCGCAGGCGGGCCAGCACCGCAGGGTCGCGCAGCGCAGCGACGGTCCGCTCCGGGTCGGCGATCGGCAGCCAGGTCGGCAGCGCGACCATCGAGAGGATCGACGCACCGCGCAGGTACGGGTAGGAGTCGAAGCTGACGTCGAGGCCTGAGGCGAGGGCGTTGTCGACGTAGCCCGCGAGCTCAGCGGCCGGTCCGTGGTAGTGCGAGACGTGGGTGGCGACGCCGGTCTCGGCGGCGATCGAGACGAGCTCGGCCATCGCAGCGCCCGCCCTGTCCTCGTACCCGCGCATGTGGCTCACGTGAGGGAGCCCGCGACCGGCGAGCACCCGGGCCAGCGCGACCAGCTCCTCGCGGTCTGCGTAGGCGGCCGGGACGTACTCGAGGCCCGTCGACATGCCGACAGCACCGGCGTCGAGCCCGTCGACGAGGGCCGCGACGAGCAGGTCGCGCTCGGCGCGGGTCGCGGGCCTGTCGCTGTCGCCGAGCAGGGCGTAGCGCAGCGTGCCGTGCGGGACGAGGTAGGCGACGTTGACCGGGGTGGTGCCGTCGTAGGTCGCGAGGAGGTCGGCGACGCCGCCGCCGCGGAAGGTCGGGTGCTCGCCGTTGATCGCGGAGAAGTACCGGCCCGCCCACGTGGTCGCATCCAGGTCTGCGTTCGAGGACGAGGACGGGTGCCGGGCCGGGATGCGGTCGGTGCCGGCACCGGTACCGGTTGCGTGGGAGAGCGCTGCGCCGGCTGACCGCGAGGATTCAGCGCCGGTCACGTGCGAGGGCGCGAAGGACACCCCGTCCTGCCCGACGACGATGCTCGTCACCCCCTGGCGCAGCATCGCGTGCTGCACCTCGGGGTCGAGCACGGCTGCCTCGCCGTGCACGTGCGCGTCGACCAGCCCGGGCAGGGCGACACGACCGTCACCGTCGAGCACGTCGACGCCCGTCGGCCGGCGACCGGCCGGCGACACCTCGATCACCCGGCAGCCGAGGTGCAGGTCGACGGGCTCGGTCAGCCCTGTCGTCGACGAGGCGTCCGGCAGGCGGACGCCGTGGACGACGGTCTCGACACCGCTGGCCGTCATGCGAGACCGTCAGTCGCGGGAGTCGCGGGAGTCGCGGGAGTCGCGGGAGTCGCGGGAGTCGCGGGAGTCGCGGGAGTCGCCGACAGTGCCGCCTCGCGTACGTCGTCCTGCGAGTCGCCCTCGTGCCAGCCGCCAGCGCCGTCCCACCCCGCAGCGGCCATCTCCGCCGCGAGGTCGCGCGGGAAGCCGGGGGCGCCAGGCCGAGCCTGCCAGGGCAAGGGGCCGTCGAGCGGGCGGTACTCGACACCTGCCGCGTCCAGGCGCGGCAGGTGCACGGTCCGCAGCCTCTCGAGGAACGCCTCGGAGGCTGGCGACCCGGGTGCGCGGTCCGCCTCGGGCGACCAGGCGACCTCCGCGAAGGCCGCGAGCCTGGGGAAGGTCGCGAAGTCGACCCGTCGGGGAGAGTCGAGGTGCTCGGTCCACACCTGGGCCTGCACACCCACGAGCCGCCCGGGCGCGTCGTCCAGGCCCGGGTGCGCGGTGCGCACGGCGCCCGGCAGCGGGTCGAAGGCGTAGACGTCGGCGACGGTCCGGACGAACCCCACGGGCGTCGGCTCGTCGGGGTGCTCGCCCGCCCGGTGGTCCAGGTACACCACCTGCTCGGGGGCCATGACCACGTCGTGCCCGGCCTCGATCGCCGCGGCACCCACGCTGATGCCGCGCCACGCCGTCACGACGGTCTCGACGGGGAGCGTCGGCGTGAAGGCCTCGTCCCACACGACGGGGCGACGTCCGGCGGCGATCACGTGCTCGCACAGCCTGTCGACGAACCACCCGTGCAGGTGGCGCGCGTCGGGCAGGCCGAGCGCGGCGGCCCGCTCGACGATGGCCGGGTTCTCGAGCCACAGGGTGGTCGGGACCTCGTCACCGCCGAGGGCGACCCAGGGGGAGTCGAAGACGTCGAGGACCTCGTCGAGCACGTGCCTGAAGAACTCGAGGGTCTCGTCGGAGG
Source organism: Sanguibacter sp. Leaf3 (assembly GCF_001425965.1). Classification (NCBI taxonomy): domain Bacteria; kingdom Bacillati; phylum Actinomycetota; class Actinomycetes; order Micrococcales; family Sanguibacteraceae; genus Sanguibacter; species Sanguibacter sp. Leaf3. The sequence goes on from NZ_LMRH01000004.1 coordinate 146,351, forward strand.
GGTCGAGCACCTCGGTGCTCACCCCCCAGGTGGTGCGGACCGTGTGCGGCTGCTTGCGGGTGCCGAGCTCGGGGTAGGCGGCCACGGCCGCCTCGACGTGACCTGGGACGTCGATCTCGGGCACGACGACGACCCCGCGCTCGCGGGCGTAGGCGACGATCTCGCGCAGGTCGTCCTGCGTGTACCAGCCGCCGTGCGGCTGCCCGTCGGTGCGGTCGCTGCGCCAGGTGCCCACCCCCGTCTCGGTGCGCCACCCCCCGACCGCCGTGAGCAGGGGGTAGCGCAGCACCTGCATGCGCCAGCCCTGGTCGTCGGTCAGGTGCAGCTGGAGCACGTTGAGCTTGTGGGCGGCGGCGAGCTCGACGAGGCGCAGCACGTCGTGCACGGGCATGAAGTGCCGGGCCACGTCGAGCAGCATCCCGCGCCAGGCGAAACGAGGGGAGTCGGAGACCTCGACGGCCGGGAGCGTCAGCCCGCTGCGGTCGGTGCGCAGCGGCGCACGCCTGAAGGCGTCAGGGCCGGCGAGCTGGCGCAGGGTCTGGGCGGCCGCGAAGGCGCCGGGCAGGTCGTCGGCCTCGACGTCGACCTCGGACCCGCTCACGCGGAGCCTGTAGCCGCCGGTTCTCGGCGCTGCCGGCCCTGTCCCTGCTTGCTCTGCTGAGCCAGCCGCGGGCGCAGGCGCGAACCGGAAGGTCGCGCGGGACCACCGGGCTCCGCCCGCACCCGCAGCAGGGTCCGCCGACCCCGCCAGCACGGTCTCGACCCCGTGCGCCGCGGAGACGACCCCGGCCCACCAGCGGGCGGCTGGTCGCAGGGCCTCGTCGACGGTGATGACGATGCCCTCTCGGGCCACGAACGGGGCTCCGGAGCCGGGCTCGGCACGGACTGGAGCAGGGACGAGCCCGAGGTGGTCAGCAGTGGTCACGAGGTCGAGCCTAACGAGACTTCAGGGTTTGTCCACCCTCCTGACAAACGCAGTCGAGAGTGATCTGCCTCTCAGCGTCTCGGCACCGGATGTCGTCCGGCGAGGACCGGACCCCCGAGCAGCCGCGGCATCAGGCCGACGGCGGACCTGAGGTCGTCGCGAGAGAGACCACTCCGGGAGCCCGTCGTCGGACCCGCTGCGGGTTCCCCTCTGCGCGACCGGCCCGGCACCTGGGATGATCGACGCACGGCGTCGCAGGGGGTGCTCGCCGCAGGAGGGGTCTCAGATGTTCACCGATGTCCCGACAGACACCGACACCGACCTCGCCGCGGGCTCGGCGGGCCCGGCCGACGCCGCTCTCGTCGAGGACGTCAGCACCGGAGACGTCGACGCCTTCCTCGAGCTCTGGCGACGTCACCGGCAGGCCGCCTACGACTTCGCAGGCCGGTGGTCGCAGCCGGACGGCCCCTCCGAGTCCGCCGTGAACCGCGCCTTCGCCGACGTCCTCCTCGAGATCTCGGCAGGCTGCGACGTCGACGGACCGTTCCGCCTCCACCTCTACCGCAGGCTCTTCGCGGAGAGCTCCTGGGACCTGCACCCGGACGTCCCGCTCGTCGTCCGTGCCTTCGGCGCTCTGTCGGCGCAGTCCCGCACGGTGCTCTGGTACAGGGTCGTCGAGGACGAGCCGACAGGCTCGGTCGCCCTCATGGCCGGTGTCCACGGCGACGAGCTGTACGCGCTCCAGAGGGTCGCCGAGGTCGAGCTGCGGACCCGGTGGCTCGCCGAGATCGTCGAGGCGCCGTCGACGGCGCCAGGCTGCGCCTGGATGGTCCCGCGCATCGACCTGCGCCCCTGCGGCGTGCTCGCGCCGGCGTCGGAAGAGCGGTACGACAGCCATCTCCACAGGTGCGGCCACTGCCAGCAGGTGGTCCTCGACCTCGCCGACGTGAGCGCTCTGCTGCACCACGCCGCGCACGCTCTCGTCACCCCGCACGACGAGGACCAGGACTGCCGCTACCCACCAGCGCGCCCGGCGGCAGGCTCTCAGACGACCTGACGTTCTGTCGTGTCAAACTCACACCGCGCAGCCCGACCCTCGCGGTGGCGGGGTTCTCCAGCGGTGCGAAGATGGCTCACATGGCCCTCACCCCAGACACCGAGGCTGCTCCCGGCACGGCTGCCGAGACCACCCGCGGCCCCCAGCTGCCCTACGACGCCCTCCTGCTGTACTCCTTCGGAGGCCCCAACAAGCCCGAAGACGTCGTCCCCTTCCTCCGCAACGTCACCGCCGGCAAGGGGATCCCCGACTCCCGCCTCGAAGAGGTCGGCGAGCACTACTACGGCTTCGGCGGCAAGAGCCCGATCAACGAGCAGAACCTCGCCCTCCAGGCGGCCCTCGAGGGCGAGCTCGCCGCTCGCGGCATCGACCTGCCGGTCGTGTGGGGCAACCGCAACTGGGAGCCGTACACGCGCGACGCCGTCGAGCAGCTCAAGGAGATGGGTGTCCAGCGCGCCGTCGCCCTCGTCACGAGCGCGTACTCCTCGTACTCCGGCTGCCGCCAGTACCGCGAAGACCTCGCCGTGACACTCGACGGGCTGGGCGACCTCGGCCCCGAGGGGTCGCGCAGCGTCCAGTTCGACAAGGTGCGCTCGTACTTCAACCACCCCGGCTTCGCCCAGGCCAACATCGACGCCGTCGTGGACGGCTACCGTGCGCTCGCCGAGAAGGACGGTGCCGAGCTCGCAGCCGAGGCCCGCCTCGTCTTCGTCACGCACTCGATCCCGGACACCATGGAGGCCGCCTCGGCAGTCTCCGGCGCGACGTACTCCCAGCAGCACCTCGACCTCGCCGCCGTGGTCGCCGCCGAGGTCTCGACGGTCCTCGGCCACCCCGTCGAGTGGACGCTCGCGTACTGCTCGCGCTCCGGCCCGCCGAGCCAGCCGTGGCTCGAGCCCGACGTCAACGACCACCTCGGCGAGCTCGCCGAGTCGGGTGTGCGCTCTGTCGTGATCTCGCCGATCGGGTTCATCTCCGACCACATGGAGGTCGCCTACGACCTCGACACCGAGGCGATCGCGACGGCTGCCGAGCTCGGCCTCGCCGCCGTGCGCGCCGGGACCGTGAGCACCCGGGCGCCCTTCGTCTCCGGTCTGGTCGACCTCGTCCTCGAGCGGGCCGCCCTGGCCCGCGGCGACGAGATCGTCCAGCAGACCGTCGGCACCCTGCCCGCCTACAGGTCCGTGTGCCGGCCCGGCTGCTGCCGTCGCCGTGACGGCGAGGACAGCGGCGTTCCCGCCCTGTGCTCGGAAGCCCTGAACTCCTGACCCGCGACGAAGAGAGCCAGCACGCCATGAGCGACCAGCACCTGCACCACCGTCCCGACACCGGCGAGACCGTCCCGACGGACGACATCAACGAGGCCGTGCGCTACACGATGTGGTCGGTCTTCTCGACGGTCCAGACCCTCCCGACCGACGCCGCCGAGCGCGCCGAGATCGTCGACGCCGCCCTCGCCTCGGTCGGTGGCGCGGACTCGGGGGTCGACACCGACCTGACGATCCGCGGCTGGTACGACGTCGGTGGCCTGCGCTCCGACGCCGACCTCATGGTGTGGTGGCACGGGCCCTCGATCGAGTCCGTCCAGGGGGCCTACCAGCGCCTGCGCGCCTCCGACCTGGGACGTCACCTCGAGCCTGTGTGGTCGAACGTCGGCCTGCACCGCCCGGCCGAGTTCAACCGCGGTCACGTCCCGGCCTTCATGGCGGACGAGGCCCCGGAGAAGTACATCTGCGTGTACCCCTTCGTGAGGTCTTACGAGTGGTACCTGCTGCCGGCCGCGGAGCGCGCGACCATGCTGCGCGACCACGGCATCGCGGCGGCGGGCTACAAGGACGTCAGGGCGAACACCGTCCAGGCCTTCGCCCTCGGCGACTACGAGTGGCTGCTCGCCTTCGAGGCGGCCGACCTCGCACGGATCGTCGACCTCATGCGCGACCTCCGCGCGACCGAGGCGCGCCACCACGTGCGTGAAGAGGTGCCCTTCTTCACAGGGCCGCGGACCGACCTGCACGCCTGGGCTGACCGCCAGCCGCTCGGCGACTGAGAGACAGGCAGCCGCTCGGCGACTGAGAGACAGGCAGCCGCTCGGCGACTGAGAGACAGGCAGCCGCTCGGCGACTGGGCCCACCGGCCACATCGACGCAGCCCTGCACCCCTCACGCGAGGGGTGCAGGGCTGCGTCGGTCTGCGACGGCCGGAGATCAGGGGTAGAGGCCGCGGATCTGGTGCGCCTCGGCGACGCGCCGCACGCCGATCACCAGTGCCGCGTCGCGCAGCGTGATGCCCTGCGCACGTGAGGTCGCGGCGACCTCGCGGAAGGCCGAGTGCATGCGATCGGCCAGCTTCTGCTCGATCTCGTTCGCGTCCCACCAGTAGGTCTGGTTCGACTGGACCCACTCGAAGTACGAGACGACCACACCGCCGGCGTTGGCGAGGATGTCGGGGACGACCACGACACCCTTCTCGGCGAGGATCGCGTCGGCCTCCGAGGTCGTGGGGCCGTTGGCGCCCTCGACGACGAACCTCGCGCGGACCGACGGCGCCGTGCGGGAGTCGAGCACCCCGTCGATGGCCGCAGGGACGAGGACGTCGACCTCGAGGGCGAGGAGCGCGTCGTTGCCGAGCGGGTCGGCGCCGTCGAAGCCCACGACCGAGCCTGTCGCTGCCACGTGGTCGAGCAGGCGCGGCACGTCGATGCCCGCAGCGTTGTGGACCCCGCCGAACTGGTCGCTGACCGCGACCACGCGGGCGCCCTCCTCCGCGAAGATCGACGCGGCGTGGGCACCGACCTTGCCGAAGCCCTGGATGGCGACGGTCGCGCCGGTGAGCGTCTCGCCGACCTCGGCGAGTGCGGAGATGGTCACGTGTACGACCCCGCGCGAGGTGGCTGTGGCCCGGCCCAGGGAGCCGCCGACGGCGAGGGGCTTGCCTGTCACGACCCCGGGGATCGTGTAGCCCTGGCTCACCGAGTAGGTGTCCATGACCCAGGCCATGGTCTGCTCGTTGGTCCCCATGTCGGGGGCCATGATGTCGCGCTCCGGGCCGATCATCGGCATGATCTCGCTCGTGTAGCGGCGGGTGACGCGCTCGAGCTCGCGCTCGCTGTACTGCTGGGGGTCGATGCCGACGCCGCCCTTGGCACCGCCGTAGGGCAGGTCGACGACGGCACACTTCCAGGTCATGAGCATCGCGAGGGCTCGCACCTCGTCGGCGTCGACGCTGGGGTGGAACCGCAGACCGCCCTTGCCGGGCCCGCGCGAGACGTTGTGCTGCACCCTGAAACCCTTGAACAGCTCGACCCTGCCGTCGTCGCGGCGCAGCGGGACGGCCACGTTGATCTCGCGTCGCGGGGTCGCGAGCATCTCGTGGAGGCCCTCTTCGTAGCCGAGGATCTCGACGGCTCCGGCGAGCTGCCCCAGGGCGTTGGCCCACGGGACAGAGATCTGGGCCGTGCTCGGGTGGCTCGTCGCCGTGGACTCTGCGGACGCTGCCGGCGCCGCTCGCCCCGTCCGGGCTGCGTCGCCCGTCAGGTCGTCGGTGCTCGCTGCGGTGTCGTGGTCTGTCGCGGCGGTCTGCTGGGTGGACATCGTCGGTGGTCTCCTCGCTGTCGACGACGCACCGTTGTGCGGCACGTCACAGACCAACCTACCTGGGGAGCCGGGGTCTCGGCCTCCAGCGCGCGCCTGCGCCAGGCTCGGCTCCGACCTCGGCATCCTCGTCCGACGTCCGGCGTCACGCGCGGGTCACCTGCCGCCGCGGGGCGGGTGCCGGGATGGGGGCGTGCTCGGGCGGGGGAGCGGAGGACCTCAGCTCGAGGCTCGCAGCACCAGGACGGGGGCGAGCACGGAGCGGCCTGTCGGGTCCACGACGGGTGGGAGCTCGGTGTCGGACGGGTCTGCGAGGTCCTCCGCCGAGATCGCACCGAGCGTCACGAGGAGCTCTTCGGTCGCCAGGCGTGCCATCCGGACCACGGGGTTGGCGACAGTCGTGAGGGCGGGGACGGTGTCGTCGGCGACGCCGAGGTCGTCGTAGCCGATGACTGCCACGTCCTCGGGCACCCGGCGCCCGTGCGCGGCGAGCGACTGGAGGGCGCCGCTGGCCATGAGGTCGGAGGCCGCGAAGACGGCGTCGATGGTGGGGTCCTCGGCGAGGATCTGGTCCATCGCCGACGCCCCCGTCGCGATCGTGAAGTCACCGCGGACCACGGGGCCGGGCTCGAGGCCCGCCTCGCGCAGAGCCGCGTGGAAGCCCTCGAGACGGTCTTCGCCCGCGGTCATGTCGCCCGGCCCGGCGATGTGGGCGATGCGCCGGCACCCGCGCGCGACGAGGTGCTCGGTCGCGATCTTCCCGCCCCCGACGTTGTCGACGTCGACGCAGCGCAGACCCGGGAAGGGGTGGAAGGGGCGCCCGACGAACACCGCGGGCAGCCTGGAGGCCTCGATGGCCCCCTCGAGGCCGTCCTTGCGGTGGTGGGAGACGACGATCGCCCCGTCGACGTGCCCGTTGCGCAGGTACTGCGCGATCCGCCCGGCGGACTCGTCGAGCTTGGCGATGAGCAGCACGAGCTGGAGGTCGGAGTTCTTCAGCACAGAGTTCATGCCGCGCAGCGTCGCTGCGAAGAACGGGTCGTTGAGGAATCTCTCGTCGGGCTCGGGGACGACGAGCGCGACAGAGTTGGTGCGGCGCGTGACGAGCGACCTCGCCGCCCGGTTCGGGACGAACCCGAGCCGGGCGACGGCGTCGTCGACGGCGGCCTGCGCCTCGGCGGAGACCCGTGAGCCGCCGTTGATCGCTCGTGATGCTGTCGAGCGTGACACCCCGGCGGCCAGGGCCACCTCTTCGAGCGTCGGGACCTGCATGCTCATCGGATCTCCTCGTGGGGCGTGGGCCCCGGTGCTGTGGTGCGCTGCGCCTCAGGCGCGGCGCGGCGGGACTGTGCTGGTCCGGGCGACCTCGCCGTACCACGCACCGCTCGCCTTGACGGTCCGTTCCTGGGTCTCATAGTTCACCCGGACGATACCGAAGCGCTTGTTGTAGCCCCAGGCCCACTCGAAGTTGTCGAGCAGCGACCATGCGAAGTATCCCGCGACGTCGGCCCCCTGCGCGATAGCCTCGTGCGTCGCGCGCAGGTGGAGGTCGTAGAACGAGAGCCTGTCCTGGTCGTCGACCTGCTCGTCCGGGCCGGCGACGTCGTCGTAGGCGCAGCCGTTCTCGGTCACGTACAGGCGCATGCCCTTCGGCCCCGTGTACTCCTCGTGCATGCGCACCAGCAGGCGGGTGAGGAGCTCGGGCTGGATCTCCCAGTCCATGTCGGTCACGGGCGCGCCCGTCGGGTGCCAGAAGACACCGTCGGCGGCAGGCCACGGGGCCGAGGTCTCACGGGCGACGGGTGCGTCGCCGTGCAGCTCTTCGGTCGGTGCTGCAGGCGTCTTCGACACGCTCTCGCCGTGGTAGTAGTTCACGCCCAGGGTGTCGATCGGCGTCGAGATGATCTCGAGGTCGCCGTCGTGCACGTGCTCGAGGAAGCCCTCGGCCAGGCCGAGCTCGTCGAGGTCCTCGAGCAGGTCGACGGGGTAGGCGCCGTGGAAGATCGGGTCGGCGAACACCCTGTTGAACTGCGCGTCGATGCGGCGCGCGGCGTCGACGTCGTCAGGGTTCGTCGGGTCGACGGGCTCGGCGACCGTGAGGTTGAGCGTGAGACCGAGGTTCGCCTCGGGCGCACGAGCGCGCAGCTCCTGCGTGGCCAGGCCGTGGCCGAGCAGCAGGTGGTGGGCTGCCGCGAGGCCGTCGGGCCGCGACTGACGGCCCGGTGCGTGCACCCCGGCGGTGTAGCTGAGGAAGGAGGAGCACCACGGCTCGTTGAGCGTGGTCCACACGCCGACGCGGTCGCCGAGCGCCTCGTGCATCGTCACGGCGTACTCGGCGAAGAGGTACGCGGTGTCGCGGTTGGTCCAGCCGCCCTTGTCCTCGAGGGCCTGGGGGAGGTCCCAGTGGTACAGCGTGATCCACGGCAGGATGTCCTGCTCGAGGAGGGAGTCGACGAGGCGCGAGTAGAAGTCGAGCCCCTTCTGGTTGACCCCGGCCGGACCGGCGACGCCGTCGGGGCGCACGCGTGCCCACGACGAGGAGAACCTGTACGCGCCGATGCTCAGCTCTTTCATGAGCCGGGTGTCGTCGGCGTAGCGGTGGTAGTGGTCGCACGCGACGTCGCCGGTGTGGCCGTCGAGCACGGCGCCGGGCACGCGGCAGAAGGTGTCCCAGATGGAGTCCTTGCGGCCGTCCTCGTGCGCTGCGCCCTCGATCTGGAACGCGGCTGTCGCCGCGCCCCAGACGAAGCCCTCGGGGAAGACCAGGGGCGCGGTGGTCGCGGTCTGGCCGGGGGTGGGGGTCGAGGTGGTCATCCCTTGACAGCTCCTTGCATGATGCCGGCGACCAGCTGGCGGCCCGCGAAGAGGAAGACGAAGATCAGCGGCAGCGTCGAGAGCAGCACACCGGCCATGATGAGCGAGTAGTCCTGGAAGTAGTTCGCCTGGAGCTGCTGGATCACCATGGGCAGGGTCGGGTTGGACCCGTTGAGGATGATGAACGGCCAGAAGAACGCCGTCCAGCTGCCGATGAAGGTGAAGAGCGCGAGCATCGCCGCGGCGGGACGGGCTGCCGGCATGGCGACGTGCCAGAACGTGCGGATCATCGACGCGCCGTCCATGCGGGCCGCCTCGATGAGCTCGAAGGGCAGGGCGTTCTCGAGGTACTGGGTCATCCAGAACACACCGAAGGCTGTCACCATGCCGGGCACGATCACGGCGATGAGCTTGCCGGACCAGCCGATCTCGGACATGACGATGAACAGCGGGACGATGCCGAGCTGGGTCGGGATCGCCATGGTCGCGATGACGAAGACGAGCAGCGGGCCACGGCCGCGGAAGCGCAGCTTCGCGAAGGAGTAGCCAGCGAGGGTCGAGAAGACCACGACCGACAGCGACTGCAGGACGGCCACGATCATCGAGTTCACGAAGCCCTTGAGGAGCGGGATGTTCGACTCGAAGACGCGGGAGAAGTTCTCGAAGAGGTTGCCCTGCGGGATGAGGCTGGGGATCGGGTTCTGCGAGATCGTCAGCTGGTCGGAGGACCCGAGCAGGAACACGTAGAGCAGCGGGTAGACGGACACGAGCAGCACGATGCCGAGCAGCGTGTACGTGATCCACCCGGGGCGGCGGTCGGCTCCGCCGACCTTGTTGCGGCGCCGCTTGGCGGCGCTGCGAGCAGCGCCCTTGCCGGCGGTCTGGGCGATGACAGGGACCGAGCTCATCGCGTCCTCCCGGTGGTCGTGGTGCCGTTGTCGGGCAGGTCGTCTGACTGTGTGGTCGGGTCGGCTGCGGCCGGCACGCCGACGCCCGTGGGGGCGAGGGGTGCTGTCGGTGCCGGGGGCGTGGGGGGTGCCTCGCGCAGCGACTTCTTCTTCGCGCGGGCCACCGCCCGGGTGCCCGAGGACGAGATCCGCCGGGTGATGAGGAAGTTGAGGATGCCGATCACCACGATGAGCAGGAAGAGGATCCATGCGACCGCGGCGGCGCGGCCGAAGCTCTTCTGGTTGCCCCAGCCGAGCTCGTAGATGTACATGGTGAGCGTCATCCACTGACGGTCCGCGCCACCCATGCCGGAGGGGTCGAACATGCGCGGCTCGTCGAAGATCTGCAGACCGCCGATGGTCGAGGTGATGACCACGAAGATGATGGTCGCGCGCAGCTGCGGCACGGTGACCGAGAAGAACTGGCGCAGGCGCCCGGCGCCGTCGATGATCGCGGCCTCGTAGAGCTCGCGCGGCACGGCCTGCATGGCCGCGAGGAAGATGAGGGTGTTGTAGCCGGTCCAGCGGAAGTTCACCATCGTGGCGATCGCGAAGTGGCTGGGGAGGATCTCGGCGTGCCAGCGGACCGGGTCGACGCCGATGATGTCCAGGACCGCGTTGATCGTGCCGGACTGGTCGGCGAAGAGGCGACCGAAGATCAGGCCGACGGCGACGGGGGCGACCACGTAGGGGAGCAGCACGCCCATGCGCCAGAAGGTCTTCGCGCGGATGTTCGCGTCGAGCAGCGCGGCGAGGATGATCGCGATGATCACCTGCGGCACCGAGGACAGCAGGAAGATCGAGAAGGTGTTGCGCAGCGCCTTCCAGAAGTTCGGCTGGTGGAGCACGTCCACGTAGTTCTGCAGGCCCACCATCTCGCCCTGCCCGATGAGCAGGTTCCAGTCGTGGACCGAGACCCACGCTGTGTAGACCAGCGGGAACAGACCGGTGATCGCGAAGAGGACGAAGAACGGAGAGATGTACAGGTACGGGGAGAGCTTCACATCCCACTTGCCGCGCTTCTGACGGAAGGCGATCCGACGGGGTGTGCGCTCCTCGTCGGTCGAGGGCTTGGGTGGGGACAGGACAGCCATGAGGATCCTTCGGGCAGACGCCGCAGCGGGGCGCGGATGAGCAGAGGCGGTGCCGCGTCGGGCACGCCGCGCCCCGGGTGGGGCGCGCCGTGCCCGACGCGGCGGTCAGGCGCGGTGGTGCAGCGAGGTCAGAAGCCCAGGTTGCTGAAGTCGCTCAGAGCCTGGTCCCATGCCTCGTCGGCCTTCTGGGTCTGCTCGATGTCGACGCGCTTCAGGGCGTCGCCGACGGCCTGGTTGATCGCGAAGTAGTTCTGGCCCTTGAACGGCGGGACCGGGTTGACGGCGTTGGAGCGGTTGATGAAGATCTCGCCGACGGGTGCGTCGTTGAAGAAGTCGTTCGTCGCCGAGGTGAGGGTCTCGTCGTCGTATGCCGCGACCTGGCTCGGGAAGGTGCCCGCGTTGGCGAAGGCCTTGATCTGCTGCTCGGGGGCGGTCAGCCACAGAGCGAGCTTCTTGGCCTCTTCGACGTTCTTGCCGGACTTCGGGACGGTCAGGAAGGACCCGCCCCAGTTGCCGCCGCCGCCGGGGAAGACGTCAGCGACGTCCCAGCCGTCGACGCCGCCCGCGCGCTCTTCGACCGGACCTGTCATCCAGGCGGGGCAGAGCATCGTCGCGAAGCCGGCGTTCTGGAACGCAGCGTCCCAGTCGGGGCTCCACTGGTCGAGGTGTGCCGAGAGCTCAGGGGCGACCTCGAGGATCGAGTCGTAGAAGCCCTTGATCTCGGTGTTCGACGCGAGGTCCTTCGGCTCGCCCGTGGAGGGGTCCTCGTAGGCTGCCTCGACCTGGCCGACCATGCCCTGCATGATCGCGTTGCTCGAGTCGTACCAGGCGGAGTCGCTCGCTGCGGTGAAGGTCTTGCCCGCTGCGAAGTAGTCGTCCCAGGTGGCGTCCTCGCCACCGAGGAGCTCGGCGACAGCGGCGCGGTCGGTCGGCAGACCGGCGGCCTCGAAGAGGTCGGAGCGGTAGCAGATGCCGGCCGGGCCGATGTCCGTGCCGAGACCGATGAGCGTGCCGTCCGAGGCCGTGCCCTGCTTGAGCTTCCAGTCGACGTAGCGACCCTCGACCTCAGGGTCGGACAGGTCGGCGAAGGCCGAGGAGACCATGTCGAGCTCAGGCATCCAGTCGACCTCGATGCCCTCGATGTCGGCGAGGCCGTCACCACCGGCGGCGAGCTTCGTCGTGAGGTTGGAGCGAGCGTCTTCGGTCTTGGCAGCCTTGGTCTGCTTGACGACGACGTTCGGGTTGGCGGCCGTGTACTCCGCGAGGAGCTCGTCGGTGTAGCCGAAGTTGTTGAAGGTGGCGACGGTCAGCTCGATCTTGCCGTCCGCGTTGGTCGACGAGCCGCTGGCCTCGTCGTCGCTGGAGCAAGCCGAGAGCGCGAGCGCCATGATCGAGGCGCCGGCCACCACGGAGGTGAGGCGACGCGAACGAGGGGTGCTGAACATAGGTGAAGACTCCTTTGTCCACGGTCCGGCTGCGGTGCCGTCCGTGCGTGTGAAGGACTGTCGGACTCCCCGGTGAGGGGTGACCGTCGAACCTGCATGTGGAGGAGGTAGCCCGCCTGTGGGAACGCTCCCATGCGTCACGGATGATCATGGTGGGATCGCTCCCACACGTCAATGCCCAGTCGGGGTGAGAGCGGTTCCACGGGCACTCCAAAGTGCATAGTCGCAGGTCAGAGCATTGCCGACCGCGTGGAAGGTTGCTGAATCGTTATCGGGTGACCGGTTCGGACGGTGCCCAGACGCACGAGAGGGCCGCCCTCGAGAGGGCGGCCCTGGCTCCCGGGAGGCGGTCGTCGTCGACCGCCTGACGAGTCAGTCCTGCGGGTGGGTCGCGATCCAGTCGGAGGCCGTCGCGGCCTCGGCTGTGAGGGCCTGGCGGATGGCCTCGGCGGCAGCCTTCTCGATGCTCGCCCCGAAGAGCGGGACCGGGGACTTGATCTCGCCCTCGTAGGTCATGGTCGAGCCTCCGGCAGCGGGCACCAGGGTGATCGACCCCGTCATGCGCACAGGCGCGCCGGTGATCTCGACCGAGACCGTGCCGAAGCGACGCCCGTCGGCCCCCTCGGTCGGCTCGGCCCACGCCTCGGTCTGGCGGATCTCGAGCTCGGACCCCACGAAGGAGCGCGCCTGCGCAGGGATCTGGTCGCTCGGGATCACCCTGCGGACCGCCGACGTGTAGCTGCCGTCGGTGCCCGAGGTCACGTCGACTGTCAGCACCTTCGACCCGGCCTGCGCCGCCTTGTGGCGGATGAACTCGGGGTCGTTGACCAGCCGGACCGCGGCGTCGGTCGGCAGGGGAAGGTCCAGGGTGATGCTCGTGCGCATGGGTCGTGCTCCTTCGCCGTGACGGGTGAGCACGAGCCTACCGAACGGTGCGCCCGGGTGTACGTCTGCCGATGTGGGGACGAGGTGCGCGGGCGAGCACGTCCGGACGACGCGCGGGGCGCTCGCCCGCGTAGGCTTCCTCTGTGTCGACCATGAGCAACCTCGTGTCCAAGTACAGCGCGCTCGACCCTGCGGACGCCGAGTGGCTCCACCTGCTGGTGGGTGACTGGCAGCTCATCTCCGACCTGGCCTTCGCCGACCTCGTGCTGTGGCTGCCGACGACCGACGGCGGTTTCGTGGCCGTGTCCCAGTGCCGACCGAGCACAGGTGCGACGGTCCACCACGACGACATCGTCGGGTCCTTCGCCCCCGGCGGGCTGCTGCCCCAGCTGGAGCGTGCCCTCACGGAGGAGCGCACGCAGCGCTCGCGCGAGCCCCGATGGTTCGGCACCTACGCGGTCCGCGAGGAGGTCGTCCCGGTCCTGCACGAGGGCCGACCGATCGCCGTCGTCGCCCGGCAGACCAACCTCGGCAGCGGGCGCACCCCCAGCCGTCTCGAGCTCAACTACGTCGAGGCCGCAGACGACCTCATGAACATGGTGACCACCGGCGAGTTCCCCTCGCCCGACGGCGCCACGGGCCCGCGGCGGGGTGCACCACGCGTGGGTGACGGGCTCATCCGCCTCAACTCCGAGGGCGAGGTGCTCTACGCGAGCCCCAACGCGCTCAGCTGCTTCCACAGGCTCGGGGTGATCGGTGCCCTCGTGGGCGAGTCGCTCATCGAGGTGACGACCGAGCTCGTCGAGCACCAGGTACCCGTCGACGAGTCCATGCCGCTCGTGCTCATGGGGCGGGCTCCGTGGCGCACCGAGGTCGACTCGCACGGTGTGTGCCTCTCGGTGCGCTCGGTCCCGCTGACGGAGAACGGCCAGCGCATCGGCGCTGTCCTCATGTGCCGCGACGTGTCCGAGCTCCGCAGGCGTGAGCGCGAGCTCATCACCAAGGACGCGACGATCCGCGAGATCCACCACCGCGTGAAGAACAACCTGCAGACCGTCGCCGCGCTGCTGCGTCTCCAGGCGCGTCGCATGACCGTGCCCGAGGCCAAAGAGGCTCTCGAAGAGGCCATGCGCCGCGTGGCGACCATCGCCCTCGTGCACGACTCGCTCTCGCAGACCCTCGACGAAGAGGTCGAGTTCGACGACATGATGGGGCGTGCGCTGCGCCTCACGGCCGACGTCGCCTCGGCCGACGTGAGCGTGCGCACGGTGCAGACGGGGACCTTCGGCATGGTGCCCGCGCAGGACGCCACGGCCCTCGCGCTGATCCTCACCGAGCTGGTGACCAACGCCGTCGAGCACGGGCTGTCGGCAGCCGGTGGAGGCACCGTCGAGGTCAGGGCGGAGCGGGACGGGGCGCACCTGTCGGTCACTGTCGAGGACGACGGCGTCGGCATGGGTGAGGGCAAGGGGCCGTCGGGCGGCCTCGGGACCCAGATCGTCAAGACCCTCGTCACCAACGAGCTCCAGGGCACGATCGAGTGGGAGCCCCGCGAGGGTGGCGGGACGATCGTCGCCGTCGCCGTCGTCCTCCGCGGCGTCACGACCCATGACCCGACGGCCTGACAACGGGCCGGGACGGACCGACGGACCGCACCACCTGACCGGACCGGACCGCAGGCCTCGCCGGACGCGCCTGACTGGGCCCGTCTGATCACGCTGCTCTGACCACCCGGCCCTACCCTCGCACCCGCGAGGTCGCCTGCTCCGCGGTGAGGTCGTACAGACACGCCAGAATCGAGTCCGGGACGGCGTGATCCGGCGTGTCCGTGCGACCTCGGTGGAATCTGTGCGACCTCGGCGGTGACCGTACGACCTCGGTAGCGCGAGCGACCTCGACGGGGGGGAGGGGGAGGCGTGCGCCGGTGGGGATGCAGCGAGGCCCGGGTCCCTGGGCGGGATCCGGGCCTCGTGGTTCAGCGGGTGGTGCTCAGTCTGCGGTGCGGCTCAGCGTGACGTCAGCTGGCGCGGCGGGCGCGGGCCGTGCGGCGCTTGAGGGCGCGGCGCTCGTCCTCGGACAGGCCTCCCCAGACGCCGGCGTCCTGGCCGGACTCGATGGCCCACTTGAGGCAGGTGTCGACGACGGGGCAGCGACGGCAGACGGCCTTCGCCTCGTCTATCTGGAGGATCGCGGGACCTGTGTTGCCGATGGGGAAGAACAGCTCAGGGTCTTCGTCGAGACAGGATGCGCGGTGACGCCAATCCATGAGAACTCCTAGGCAGGGGCGAGCCGGCCCAGGGGAGGGCGCGGCAAAGGGAGAGGGGGGCTTGTGACTGCTGGTAACCAGTTCACACCTCAACCATCCCCGGCACAAGGGTTACCAGGAGGTTTCTATTGCGTGACGACTGAGGTCTTGATCACATTTTTGGTCAGTCGCACTCGTCAGGTGGGTTATAAGCATGCTCGACGGCGCTGGTCAAGGGTGATCTTGGGCCGATTCGCGAGGATCGGCACGCTCTGCGCGCTGTGACGTCGGATCCAGGACCAAGGACAGGGTCGAGAGCACTGTGATCTATCCGCTATCGTCTGGAGCACTTATGACTTCCTCAGGTTTCTCCCAGCCGTCTGAGCCCACGCCCGAGGGTCGGGGCGCCCTCGGCCGCTGGTTCGAGGTGCGTCGCCACCCCGCGGTCTGGGCCACGTCGGTCCTGCTCGCCCTCGAAGGTCTGGCGCTCGTCGTCTTCGCGGTGATCGGCGCCCTCGACCTCCTCCCCGGGCGGGACAGGGTCGTCTCGGTCGCGATCGCCCTCACCCTGTCGTGCGCGGCAGGGGCCTGGCTGATGCTCGCAGCCGCCTACGGGGTGTCCGTGGGACGGTCCTGGGTGCGAGGCCCCGTCATCACCGTGCAGGTGCTGACGGGTCTGGTCGGTGTGAGCTTCCTCCAGGGCGGCACGACGGGCCTCGGTCTGGCGTTGGTCGTCGTCGCGGTCCTCGGTCTGGTCGGGCTGCTCTCCGGTCCGGTCTCCAGCTTCACCGGTCGTCGCACCTACGACCTCGACCAGGACTGAGCCGGCGCGGTTCGCGCCTGCCCCCACCGGCACCTGACGAGCGCCTGCGGCAGCCATCCTGACGCAGAGGGCGGCCAGACCTGGTGCCTGCCCGCCCTCTGCGGTGCTGCGGACGTCAGTCGACGGCCAGCGCCTCGACGGGCGAGGTCTTCGCGGCCGAGCGCCCGGGGACGATCGACGCGAGCAGGCCGGCGGCGACAGCGACCAGGACGACGAGCCCCAGCGTCGCGAACGGCACGGTGAGCGCCACGTCGGCGAACCCGCCGAGGACGACCAACGACCCGACCCACCCGTAGAGCAGCCCGAGGGCGACCCCGAGGACCGCGCCGACCCCGGCGATGAGCATGCCCTCCTGTGCGAGCGTGGAGCGCAGCTGGCGCTTGCTCAGTCCGATCGCCCGGAGCGTCGCCGATTCTCGACGTCGCTCGAGGACCGACAGGGAGAGCGTGTTCGCCACGCCGATGAGCGCGATGATGACGGCGATCCCCAGGAGCCCGACGACGACCGCGAGGATCGTGTCGATGGCCTGCTGCATCGTGGCCCGCTCGACGGCGGCGCCCGTCACGTTGAGGGAGGTCCCTGACACCGCGTCACGGATCTCGTTCACGGTGCTCCCGGCGTCGTCGAGGTCGGTGACCTTGACCCACAGAGAGGTCGGCGCGGTCGAGGAGACGATCTGCTCCCCGACGCTCGGGTCGACGATCACGTTCATCCCCACGATGTCCCGGACGACCGTCTCGAGGGTCACCTCGCCGGCGTCACCCTCGATCGTGATGGTCGACGAACCACCGAGGAAGTAGTCGCGGTAGTCCTGAGAGACCACGGCGTGCGTGGCGTCGAGCCCGTCGAGCACCGACGGGTCGCGCAGGGCGGCGCGAGCGGAGTCCGGGTCGACGATCTGCACGGTGTCCTCGTCGGCTGTCACGTTGCCGCCCTCGGTCCTCACGAGGACCTCGCTCACGGGGGCCACCTCTGAGACGCCGTCGAGACCGGCGACCTCGGACATCAGCGATGCGGGCAGGGGCTCGACGTCCGAACCCGCGGACCAGGACGGGCCCTGCACCTGCACGTCCACGTTGTAGGACCCGTCGAGGGTCGAGCTGAGTGAGGCCCGCGCCGTAGAGGCACCGACAGACATCATCGCGACCAGCGTCACGCCGATGAGCAGCGCGCTGCTCGTCGCCGCGGTGCGCCGCGGGTTCCGGGTGATGTTGGCGGCGGCGAGCTGCGTGCTCGGCCCTGCGGACGAGAGCATCCGACCGACCGCGCCGACGATCTTCGGCACCCAGAACACGGCACCGAGCAGGACCCCCACGAAGGAGGTCGCCCCGCCCAGGACGCCGGCCAGCAGTCCGACCTCGACCTGCCCGTTCTGGCTGGCGGCTATGCCGCCGACCATGAGGAGCGCGCCGCCGAGCACGAGGAGCAGGGTGAAGACGAGACGGACCCGTCCGCCGCCGGCTGTCGCGCTCGGTGCCTCGGAGGGGCGCAGCGCCTCGAGGGGTGCGACACGGGTCGCGGCCCGCGCGGGGACGAGGCTGGCGAGGACAGTCACCAGGGTGCCGACCACGAGCGGCCAGACCACAGCGGCGACTGAGAAGGAGATACGGCTGGGGACCGGGATGTCGAGGTCGACCCGACCGAGCACCATGACCGCGATCTGCACGAAGGCAGACCCGACGGCCAGCCCGATCGCCGACGAGACCAGACCGAGGGTCGCGGCCTCGAGGACGACGGACTGACGCAGCTGGGACTTCTTGGCGCCGACGCAGCGCAGCAGCGCGAGCGTGCGGGTCCGCTGGGCGACGATCACCTGGAAGGTGTTCGAGATGACGAGGGCCGCGACGAGCAGCGCGATCGCCGCGAAGGAGAGGATCGTCAGGGTGAAGACCTGCTGGTCCCCGGTGACGGCGTTGATCGAGCTCTCGGCGGCAGCGTCCTTGGTCTCCACCGTCATGCCCTGGTCGGCGACGACGGACTGGATCGCGCTGCTCACCGCCGACTCGTCGGCGCCTGCCTCGAGCAGCACGGCGATGTCGACGTGCATGGGGTCGGAGTCGGGCCAACGACGGTCCGTGAAGGTGTCCGCGGTCACCACAGCAGCCCCGCCCTGCATCGCGTAGGCCTTGAAGGGGTCGTCGACGATCCCGCTGACGGTGAGCGTCGTCTCGACAGGCTCGTCGGACGCGGTCGTGCTCTCGCCGTCGACGGCTGACGTGCTCTCGACGGCCGAGGGCCCCCACGAGAGGTCCGTGAGCGTGTCGCCGGGAGCCACGCCGAGGAGCTCGGCGGCGTCCGCGGGGAGCGCGATCTCGTCGCTCGACGCCGGGAAGGTGCCGGACACGAGAGTGAGGGGCTGGAGCTTCGGCGACGAGGGCACGGCGATGGTGGCCTGGTAGAGGCTCCGGGCGCCGTTCTGGAGCTGGAGGTAGGTCGACTCGACCGGGTCTGCAGCCTCGACGCCGTCGATCTGGCGCATCTGGTCGAGCTGGGCCTCGTCGGCCGCGAACGACGTCGCGTCGCCGTAGCCGCCTGCCCCGCTCGCCGCGCGGACCACGAGCTCGGCCTGCCCGTACTGGGCGGCGACCGAGTCGTAGCTGGCGCGCTTGAGCACGTCGGAGGCGAGGAGGGTGGCGGCCACGAAGGCTGTGCCGATCGCGATCGCGACACCGGCGGCAGCGAGCCGCCCGATGCTGCGTCGCATCTGGGCGAAGGTGAGGGCGAACATCAGGAGGCCACCTGCCGGGTCGAGCCGGTGTCAGCGGTCGTCTCGAAGGTGCGCAGCGCGTCGAGCCCTGCGAGGACAGACTCCGGGGTCGGGTTGGCGATGTCCCCGGCGATCGCGCCGTCGGCGATGAGCACCACGCGGTCGGCGTAGGCGGCGGCCGCCGGGTCGTGGGTGACCATGATGATCGTGCGGCCCAGCTCACGCACAGAGCGTCGCAAGAAGCTCAGCACCTCGGCGCCCGAGCGCGAGTCGAGGTTCCCGGTGGGCTCGTCGGCGAAGACGACCTCGGGACGGGCGATGAGCGCCCGGGCGATCGCCACGCGCTGCTGCTGCCCGCCCGACAGCTCCGAGGGACGGTGCGAGAGCCTGTCCTGGATGCCCAGGGTGACGGCGAGCGTGCTCAGCCACTCCTTCACCTCGGCGGCCCCGGGCGACCCTGCGAGGGTCAGCGGCAGCAGGATGTTCTGCTCGGCCGTGAACATCGGCAGCAGGTTGAAGGACTGGAAGACGAAGCCGACCCTGTCGCGGCGCAGCGAAGTCAGGTGGTTGTCGTCGAGGCTCGTGACCTCGGTGTCACCGATGAAGGCCTGCCCCGACGACGCCGAGTCGAGCCCCGCGAGCAGGTGCATGAGCGTGGACTTGCCGGAGCCCGACGGGCCCATGATCGCGGTGAACTGGCCGGCCGCGAAGTCCACGTCGACCCCGTCGAGCGCGTGCACGGTCCCGGCACCCTTGCCGTAGAGCTTGGTGAGGGACCTGGCGCGGACCGCAGGCTGTACGGGCGCGCCGGACGTCGGGCGGGGGTGGGGTGCTGCGGACGAGTCCACGAGATGTCTCCTGGTGGCGGGGGGAACGATGGACGTCGGGGGCGGACGCGCTCCGAGGAGCACACGAGCTGGGGAACCCGCCCCCGACGTGATCACCACGCTAGTTCTGGGGCCTCGCGCGCTGCGTCGGGCCGAGGGCTGGTCTTGCCCTGCCCGCTGTCATCCCCCGGGCTGACCTGTGACGACGTCCGAGCCGTCCGCGGACGGACCGGGCTACTCGCCGGGGCGGACCAGACCGGTCTCGTAGGCGGTGACGACGGCCTGCACCCTGTCGCGGGCGCCCAGCTTGGCCAAGATCCTGCCGACGTGGGTCTTGACCGTCGCCTCGGCGACGAACAGGTCCGAGGCGATCTCCTGGTTCGCTCGGCCCCGCGCCATGAGCACGAGCACCTCGCGCTCGCGGTCGGTGAGGCTGTCGACGGCCGAGGCCTTGCCCGAGTCCGCGAGCTGCTCTGCCGGGAGGGTCGTCACGAGCCTGTCGAGCAGCCGGCGCGTCGTCGAGGGGGCGATGACGGCGTCGCCCGAGTGGACGGTGCGGATGGCCGCGAGCATCTCCTCGGGCGGGGCGTCCTTGAGCAAGAACCCGCTCGCCCCCGAGCGGATCGCCTCGAGGGCGTACTCGTCGAGGTCGAAGGTCGTCAGCACGATGATGCGCGGAGCCGTGTCGGGGTGCGCGGCCCACAGCGCTGTCAGCTGGGCCGTCGCGACGAGCCCGTCCATGGTCGGCATCCGGATGTCCATGAGCACCACGTCGACGGGGTGGTCGGTCAGCAGGCGGACCGCCTGGGCGCCGTCACCGGCCTCGACCACGACCTCGAGGTCGGGCTGAGAGTCGATCACCATGCGGAAGCCGGCCCGGAGGAGCTGCTGGTCGTCGACGATCGCGACGCGGATGTGCGGTGAGGCGTCGGGCAGGGCGGTCGTCATGGTGCGGAGAGCTCCTCGGTACGTGGCTCGGGCAGCGGAAGGTCAAGCATCACACGGAAGCCGCCGCCTGGGCGTGGTCCCGAGGTCACGGTCCCGCCGAACATCGCGGCGCGCTCGCGCATGCCGAGCAGACCCTGACCGGCGCCGTCGCTGTCGGCCGAGGCGCCGCGCCCGTCGTCGTCGATCTCGACCTTGACGCTGCGGCGCTCCCACGTGACCACGACGGTCACCGAGGGGTCCGGGCCTGCGTGCTTGAGGATGTTCGTCAGCGCTTCCTGGCAGATCCTGTACAGCGTCAGGCCTGTGCCCGGGGGCAGCGTCCTGGCGACGCCCATGCGGACGAGCGAGACCCGCATCCCCGAGGCGCGCACCTGCTCGACGAGGGCTGTGACGTCTCCTGCAGCAGGTTGTGGTGTGCGCTCGGCGGCCCCGCCGTTGCCCCGCTCGTCGTCGGGCTCGTCGCGGAGCACGCCGAGGAGCCTGCGCATGTCGGCGAGGGCTGCGCGACCGGTCTCGGAGATGGTCCCGAGGGTGCGGGCCGCGGCCTCGGGGTCGGCCTTGGCGGCGTAGCGCCCGCCGTCGGCCTGGGCGATCATCACCGAGAGGGAGTGGGCGACGATGTCGTGCATCTCGCGGGCGATGCGCGAGCGCTCGGCGGCTGTCGCGATGCGGGCCTGCTGGTCGCGCTCGACCTCGAGGCTGCGGGTCCTGTCACGCAGCGCGATGAGGGTCTCCCTCCGGGCGCGGCGCACGAGCCCGAAGGCCCAGGTCGCGACGAAGAGCAGCCCGACGAAGACGACCGACAGGATCATGCCGAAGATCGTGTTCCCGGCGCCGCTCTGCAGGCCGAGCATGGCCCCCAGCAGCGCCGAGCCGAGGAGACCTGTCGCGATCGCGACGAGGTGCGCCCAGCGCGGGCCGTAGACGGTGACGGAGAACAGGGCCACGAGGACGAAGAAGTTGGCCGGCAGCACGAGAGGCATGCCGAGCAGCATCTGGACGAGGGTGGCGGCGTAGACGAGGGTCACGGAGAGCACCGGCCGGGTACGGCGCACAGCCAGCGGCCCGACGGTCAGCAGCGCGAAGAGCGCGAGGACGGGCGCGGTCCCCACGGTGCCGAGCCCGTAGTCGATGTACCCGGAGGACATGGCCGTCGACAGCGGCACGACGACGAGCAGCGTGAGCAGGGTCCCGACGACGTCGACCTGCGCGCGGTGCTCTTCGGCCCAGCGGCCTGCCTTGTCGTACCAGTTCATGGGGGACAGCCTAGAGACGCCTCGGGGGGAGCGGCGTCAGCCCCAGGGCGGAGCCCCGGCGTCGTCAGCGCCCCTGCGGGCTGACGGCGTCCGCGGGGCACGGCCGGTCTCGCGGCGGCACGCCTGACCTGCGGCGCTCTGACCCGGCGGCCCCTGGTGCCGGAGCCGCGACGGCCGACGCGATGTGTGATGCACTCGCCCGGGGGACGCGCGAACTTCATCACCCGCAGGGGGCTTTCATGACCTAGCATGGGCGAATGACCCACGTACTTCTGGCTGAGGACGACCCGGCCATTGCCGAACCTTTGGCGCGCGCCCTCTCACGTGAGGGATACAACGTGGTCGTGCAAGGAACAGGTCAAGGCGCGATCGACAACGCGTCTGTCGCCGACCTGGTCGTGCTCGACCTCGGGCTCCCGGACATGGACGGACTCGAGGTCGCCCGTGCGATCCGCGGTCTCGGCCTGACCACCCCCGTGCTCGTCCTCACCGCCCGTGCCGACGAGGTCGACCTCGTGGTCGGTCTCGACGCCGGTGCCGACGACTACGTCACCAAGCCCTTCAGGCTCGCCGAGCTGCTCGCCCGCGTCCGCGCGCTGCTGCGTCGCACCCACGGCGACCCGACCGAGGCCGAAGAGCTCCACGCGCAGGACGTCAAGGTCGACGTCGCCGCGCACCGTGCTTTCCAGGGCGAGCGCGAGCTCCACCTGACCACCAAGGAGTTCGAGCTGCTCCGCGTGCTCGTCCAGGGTGCCGGCACCGTCGTCGTCCGCGACGCGCTCATGCGCGAGGTCTGGGGCTCCGAGCCGATCGGCTCGACCAAGACCCTCGACATGCACGTGTCCTGGCTGCGCCGCAAGCTCGGTGACGACGCCAACTCGCCGCGCTACATCACCACGGTGCGCGGCCTCGGCTTCAGGTTCGAGAACGGCGAGGGCTGAGCCCTCCCGCTGGTTGACGCGGGTCCGTCAGCGCCCGGCCACCCCGGTGCGCCGACGGACCCCATGAGCGAGGACTGACATGCGACGTCGAGTACTGATGGCCACGGTGTCTGCCGTGGCTGTCGCCGTCATCCTGCTCGGGCTCCCGCTCGCGCTCATCGGCGCGACCCTCGTGCGCGACAACGAGATCCGCTCGCTCCAGGCCCGCACCTCCGAGCTCGGACGCTCGATCGAGAACCGTCTGGCGCGCGACGAGCAGATCACCCCCGACCTCCTCGAGCGCTACGTCGGCGGGGACGACGGCAACCTCACGGGCTACGTGCAGGTGTTCGGCGTGGGCGACAAGATCACCGCGGGCGAACCCATCGAGGGTCGCACCGAGTCGCGGCCGATCCGCACGCAGTCCAACTGGATCGTGCAGATCGAGGTGTCGACCTGGGCGCTCTACCTGCGCAGCGCGCAGGT
The DNA here is from genome assembly GCF_001425965.1 of Sanguibacter sp. Leaf3. Lineage (NCBI taxonomy): Bacteria > Bacillati > Actinomycetota > Actinomycetes > Micrococcales > Sanguibacteraceae > Sanguibacter > Sanguibacter sp. Leaf3. The sequence goes on from NZ_LMRH01000004.1 coordinate 169,320, forward strand.
GGTGGTCCTCGTGGTCGCCGCGGCGGTCGTGGCCTTCGGTGCCGGGATCGTCATGGCCGTCTGGCAGGCGAACCGGCTCTCCGCGCCCCTCGTGTACCTCGCGGCCTCCGCCGAGCAGCTCGGCTCTGGTCAGGTCCGCCCGCGGATCGAGCCCTCGGGGGTCGAGGAGATCGACCTCGTCGCCGCCGAGCTCGGCCGCAGCTCCGACCGCATGGCCGGTCGGCTCGCCGCCGAGCGGCAGTTCGCCTCGGACGCCTCCCACCAGCTCCGGACGCCCCTCACAGCGCTGTCGATGCGCCTCGAGGAGATCGCCATGGCGGCCCCCGAGAACCCCGAGGTGCAGGAAGAAGCACGGATCTCCCTCGAGCAGGTCGAGCGCCTCGTCCGGGTCGTCGACGACCTGCTCTCCCGCTCGCGCACCTCGGGCGGGACGACCGAGGCCGTGCACCTCGTCGAGGTCCTCCAGCAGCAGGAGGAGGAGTGGGGTCCGACCTTCGAGGCGCAGGGCCGCAGGCTCGTCATCGACGTGTCGGACGAGATCCACGTCCTCGCGACCCCCGGGGCTCTCGCCCAGGTGCTCGCCACCCTCATCGAGAACTCGCTCAAGCACGGTGGCGGGACCACGACGGTCCGCGCCAAGCAGTCGGGCCCGAGCAAGGCGATGGTCATCACGGTGACCGACGAGGGCCCCGGTGTGCCCGACGACCTCGCACCACGGATCTTCGAGCGCGAGGTCACGTCAGGCAAGGGAACCGGGCTCGGTCTGGCGCTCGCCCGCGACCTCGCGGCGGCCGACGGCGGACGCCTCGAGCTCACGCAGCGTCAGCCGCCGATCTTCTCGGTGTTCCTCGCCGGGGTCCCGCGGACCATGAACCCCGACGTCGTCATCCCGCGGGGTGTCGCGATCTCGAGCAGCTCTAAGCGCCGGCGGTCTTGGTAGCCCCCGCGGGCTTCGCCGTGAAGACGAAGGTCCTGTACGCCAGGTAGCGGAACACCATGCCGAGGACCAGCCCGACGCCGTTGGCGGAGATGTTGTCCGCGAGCGGGGAGCGCAGGTCGAGCACGTAGTGGGAGAACCACAGGCAGCCCAGGGCGATCCCCATGCCACCGATGTTGACGACCACGAAGCCGATGAACTCGCGGAGCTGCGTCTGGGTCTTGCGGTCTGAGAAGGTCCAGTACCTGTTGCCGAGCCACGCGACGATCGTGGCGACAGCGACCGAGAGCACCTTCGCGGTCAGCGGCTTGTCGGCGAGCAGGTCGCCCGGGCCGAAGCGCAAGAGGTTGAACAGTCCCGTGTCGACGACGAAGGCGACCCCGCCGACGGTCCCGAAGCGCAGCAGCTCTGCGGCCCGCGCGACGAGCGCGCTGCGCCGTGACCTGCGAGGCTCGACGGCGGGGACCTGGGCTGACGCTGTCTGGGGGGCGGACGGCTCGGTGCGCCCCGCGGGGGGAGCCGAGGGCGCGCGGCCCTCGGGCGCGGCGGCTGGTCCGTCCGGGTCCGGGGATCCCGCCGGCGACGTGGCCTGACGGACGTGCGAGGTCATCGTGGAAGAGTATCCCGGAAGCCTGCCGTCCACCTGTGCGACGGCCGAGGACTCGGGTGCCGGTGTCGACTAGGGTGGTCTCTCGTGGCAGCTCCGGTGATCTCAGTAGTTGGTGGCGGGCAGCTTGCCCGGATGATGGCCCCTGCGGCGGCAGAGCTCGGGGTGCACCTGCGGGTGCTCGTCGAGGACCCTGCGTCGAGCGCGGCCCAGGTGGTGGTCGACGCCCCGGTGGGTCTCGCCTCCGACGAGTCCGCGCTGCGCGCGCTGGTGATCGGTGCCGACGTCCTGACCTTCGAGCACGAGCACGTGCCGAACGAGCTGCTGCGCGAGATCGTCGCCGCGGGCACCCCTGTGCACCCCGGCCCAGACGCCCTCGTCCAGGCCCAGGACAAGATCGTCATGCGACGGCGGATCGCCGAGCTCGGTGCGCCGTGCCCACGCTGGCTCGAGCTCCCGCGCGAGGAGAGCGCCGCCCGCACGGCACTCGACGCCTTCATCTCTGAAGGGGGCGGCGGCGAGGTCGTCGTCAAGACCTCCCGCGGCGGGTACGACGGCAAGGGGGTGCGGGTCGTGGCCTCGGCCGACGCCGTCGCCGACTGGTTCGCGGCTGTCGCCGACGGCGGACCGACGCTGCTCGTCGAGGAGAAGGTGCCCTTCACCCGCGAGCTCGCGGTCCTGGTCGCCCGACGTCCGAGCGGCGAGGCGCGCACCTGGCCCGTCGTCGAGTCCGTCCAGCGGGACGGAGTCTGCTCCGAGGTGGTCGCACCGGCCCCGGGCCTCACGCCCGCAGAGGCAGACCGTGCCCGCGCCGTCGCGCTGAGCATCGCCGAGGGGCTCGACGTCACCGGCGTCCTGGCCGTCGAGATGTTCGAGGTCCGCACGGGCCGCGACGCCGAGCCGGCGCTCGTCGTCAACGAGCTCGCCATGCGCCCGCACAACTCCGGGCACTGGACGATCGACGGCTCGGTCACCAGCCAGTTCGAGCAGCACCTGCGTGCGGTGCTCGACCTCCCGCTCGGCGAGACCGCCGCGACTGCCCCGTGGACCGTCATGGCGAACGTGCTCGGCAGCGCGCTCGACGACGTCACCGATGCCCTGCCCGCCGTGCTGGCTGCCTTCCCCGACGCGCGGGTGAACCTCTACGGCAAGCAGGTCCGGCCCGGTCGCAAGCTCGGCCACGTGAACGTCAGCGGCGCGGACCTCGACGAGGTCCGTCGGCGCGCCGTCGCCGCGGCGGCGATGCTGCGCGGTCAGACGCTGCCCGGCTGACGTCGAGAGCCGCCCCAGCGGGACAGCCACGGCACAGACTCGTGGCGGAGCCCGTGGGACCGGCTCAGACCGGACAGCCATCGGTCGACCAGCACCAGCACGGCACGAGACTGCACTGCACGACAAGCCCAGTACCGTCCCTGAGGAGAATCGCATGAGCAACCCCGTCGTCGGCATCGTCATGGGCTCCGACTCCGACTGGCCTGTCATGCAGGCCGCAGCCGACGCGCTCGCCGAGCTCGGCGTCGAGGTCGAGGTCGACGTCGTGTCCGCCCACCGCATGCCGACCGAGATGATCGACTACGGCCGCGAGGCCGCCGGACGCGGTCTGCGCGCCATCATCGCCGGCGCCGGGGGAGCTGCCCACCTGCCCGGCATGCTGGCCGCCGTGACGCCCCTGCCGGTGATCGGCGTGCCCGTCCCGCTCGCGTACCTCGACGGCATGGACTCGCTGCTGTCGATCGTGCAGATGCCCGCCGGGGTCCCCGTCGCGACTGTGTCGATCGGCGGGGCGCGCAACGCCGGTCTGCTGGCCGCCCGCATCCTCGCGAGCGCGACCGACGACGAGTCGCTCGCGCTGCGCGAGCGGATGGTCGCCTTCCAGGCCGCGCTGAGCGAGCAGGCCAAGGAGAAGGGCGCGCGCCTGCGCGCGGGGCGCGACAGGCGGACCGGCTTCAGCGTCTGACGCTGCTCCACCGATCCTCAGGCTCTGCGAGCGGGCCTGGTCCGAGATCTACCCGGACCGGGCCCGCTGACGCGTCGTGCGACGTGTCGGTGCTCAGGACTGCGGCATGCCGCCGACGGGACCTGGGGGCAGCGTCCCGTCCTGGATGTCCTTCCAGAACTGCGGGCTGAGGTCTGGGTCGAGCAGCACCGTCGAACCCACGTTGCCGGGACGGTAGTCGATCGTCGAGATCGGCGGGGTCCCGGTGATGCCGTCGGCCCCGTTCGCACTCCGGAAGGCGAGCGCCAGCTTGCCGATGTCGATGATCCCCGTCCCGCCGTCGACGGTGACAGCCCCGAGTCCGGCGTCGATCAGCGCGGTCTGCATGGTCGGCTTCACGACGATCGACTTGTCCTGCAGCTTCGTGCTGACCGCGGAGATGAGCTGGCGCTGGCGCTCGGCGCGTCCGATGTCGCCCTGCGGGTCGGAGTAGCGCATCCGCGAGAAGGCGATCGCGGTCTTGCCGTCGGCGACGTGGCACCCGGCGGCCCAGACGAGCTCGCTCTTGGGGTCGTCCACGTCGTAGTCCAGGCAGAGCTCGACGCCACCGACGGCGTCGACGATCTGCTCGATGCCGGCGAGCCCGACCTCGACGTAGTGGTCGATGGTCAGCCCCGTCATGCCCTCGACGGTCTGGACGAGCAGGGGGGCCCCGCCCCACGAGTACGCCGAGTTGAGCTTGCTGGCTGAGAAACCGGGGATCTCGGCGTAGGAGTCGCGCGGCAGGCTGATGAGCGCCGACGGGCCGGAGTCCGGGACGTGCAGGATCATGATCGTGTCGGTGCGGGCGCCCTCGGTGCCGTCGTCGTACACGCCACCATCGGCCCGCGAGTCTGACCCTGCGAGCAGGTACGTGGTGCCCGGGGTGTTCGCCGCGCCCGAGAGCGCCTCGACGTGGCTGATCTTGCCGTTGGCCCAGATCATCAGGCCGACAGGCCAGGCGATCACCAGGATCAGGAGGAGCGCGAGGGCGAGGGGGACGATCCGCCGCCAGCGCGGTCGGGTGCCGCCGCGCTTCGCGGCGCCGAGAGGAGCCGCGCCCGGAGGGGTGGTACCCGGGGGACGGTTGCCGGGAGGCCGGCCGCCGGGGGCCGGGTGCCGAGCGGGTGCGGTCGTCGGGCGAGCTGTGCTCGGGCGTGACGACACAGGCCGGGACCCTGCCTGAGCCGAGGACGAGACCTTCCGGGCCGCCGCAGGGGGCTGGGGAGAGCTGGTGCGTGCGGCACCTGTCGCCCCCGGACGCGCCGTGCGGGACGCCGGGGCGTAGGAGACCGGCGTGCCCGTCCCGTTCGTGGGGGTCCGGCTCGCGGCGGCCACCCCTGCGCCGTCGGCGTCACGGGCGGGCCGGCTCGTGGGGCGCGCCGGCGGGATGGTCGCAGGGCGCGACGGGGAGGACGGCTCTGGCGGGCGCGGCACCCGCGCGGGCACACGGCCTGAGGCTCCGGCGCGTGGAGCGTTGGTGCTCAGCGGTGCCCTGGGTGACGCAGGTGCTGCCGAGAGCGGCTGCTCGCCGGAGTCCGGGACCTCGATCGCGGCGTCACGGACCGACGGGCGCGTGGGGCGTCCGGACTGCGGCGTGAAGCTCGGCGGCGGTGTGCGCCTGGGCGTGGGGTCGGGTGACATGCGGTTCCAGGTCAGAGTGGCCGGCGGGCCGTCGTTGCTGTGGTCCGTGCCGGGTACCGGGTGAAGGGCGTCGTGCTCATGGAACCACGACGTCGGCTGTGGCGGGTGCCTCCACAGCCGTGTCGGCGGGAGCAGGGCTGCTGATGCCTGTCCCCGACGGCGACTCGGACACGGGGATCGGGATGTCGTTCTTCATGTTCTCCCACACCTCGTCGGCGGCGCTCGTCCACATCACGCGGTTGCGGTCTGCTGGGTAGTCCGCGACCGGGATGGTCTCGAAGACGATGCTGTCGGTCGAGACGTTCTTGAGCGACAGGGCGAGACCCGTGAGCTCGGGGATCGAGGAGAAGTTCGGGCTCACGGTGAGCGACGACGTGGCGGAGCTGAGGAACTGGATGAGCGCGGGGGTGTCCGTCAGCAGGTTCTTGGACAGGATCGCGGAGGCCATCGCGTCGAGCAGGTCCTGCTGGCGGTCGATGCGCTGCAGGTCTGACCCGTTGAGGCCCTCACCCTTGCGAGCCCTCGCGAGACCGAGCGCCTGCTGCCCGTTGAGCGTCTGCTCGCCCGCAGGAAGATCGAGGTCCGCCTGCGGCGCGTTGATCGGGGCGTCGAGCGTGATCGGTACGCCTCCGATCGCGTCGACCATGTGCTCGAACCCTGTGAAGTCCACGACGATGAACCCGTCCATCCGGACGTCGGTCAGCGACTCGACCGCGGTCCGGGTGCAGCTCACGGCCGACTCGATGTCCTGGCCGCGGTCCCAGCCATAGGCGAATGCGGAGTTGAACATCGTCGTCGGGCTCGCAGCGCGTGCGGGGACCTCGCCGTTCGTCGTCAGGCACGAGGGAAGGTCGACGATGCTGTCTCGCGGGATCGAGACGACCTCGACCCGTGTGCGGTCGGCCGAGACGTGCATGACCATCGTCGTGTCAGACCGCATGCCGGGAGCGTCGCCGCCGATGGCACCGTTCTCACCGTCGCGAGAGTCGGAGCCGATGAGCAGGATGTTGAGCGCCCTCCCACCGTTCGGGTCTTCAGGGTCAGGCTCGGGGGCCTCCGGGCGCAGTGCCTCGACGGTGAGGGCTTCGATGTCGACCTCGGTGATGTTGTGCTCGAGGGTGTAGTAGAGCGCGCCGGCGGCGGTGCCGGCGAAGGCGAAGACTCCGACGAGCGTCAGCGCCACGGCCCGCCCGACCCTGTGCCGACTCCGGGAGCGGGCGTGCACGGGTGGCCGGGACGACGTGGAGCTGCGGGCTGCGCGGCGGGCAGCCCGCGTAGGGGCGTCAGAGGAGGTCACGATCAGTCATCCTAGGGTGCGGTTCAGGGGGCGTGGAGAAGCCTGAGCACCCGCTGGGTGAAGGGATTGTGCAGACCGGCGTGCCCCACGACGTCACGATGGAGCCGGGCGAGCCCTGCGGAACTGGTGTCTGCGGATACCGAGCGGGCGGCTGCCGGACGACGTCGGTATGCCGGTAGTCCGGCGACGGCGAGTTCCGCTGATCCGCCTCGACGGCGACTCGCCACAGGCTCGCGGGTGCCGCCTCAGGTCGTCGGTCCACCTCGGTCCTCGAGATCTTCGCGGTCTGTCGGAGCGAGCGACGCGGCCCCTGGTCCGCGCTCGCCTCGGGCCTCCGCGAGCGTCAGCTCACGCGTGAGCAGCGTGATGCGGCGCGACATGAGGTTCATCCGCCGGTGGCTCGTCGAGATGTAGCTGAGGAACGCGATGACCAGGCCGTAGAGCAGGAGGTCGGTCCCGCGGCCGACACCGACGGCGTTGGCGGCACGTGAGAGCCATTCCGGGAAGATGATCGAGAAGACTGCGGCGACGACGAACCCCATGAGCGAGAGTCGGCGGATCGCCTGGTGCCGGGCGTCGGCGGTCGACCGCGTGAGCAGCACCGCGACGACGGCGACGGCTGCGAGGAGGATCAGCTGGATGAGCGCGGATTGTCCGCCCATGAGGTTCCTTCGGTCGGGGGGAGTGGTGTGCGGCGCACGTGGGGGAGGGGCCCGCTGCGCGCACACCTACTTGAAGAGGAGGTCCACGAGGATGTTGACCGAGTTCCACACCGACTGTCCCTTGCCGCGGGAGTAGTCGGTGTAGAGCACGTGCACAGGGTGCTCGCGCCAGGGGAGACCCGTGCGCCCGAGCTGGAGCACGATCTCGCTCGCATGGGCCATCCGGTCCTGCTGGAGGTTCACGCGGCGGGCGGCCTGGACGCTCATGGCGCGCAGCCCGTTGTGCGCGTCGGTGAGGCGCATGCCGGTGCTCTGCTTGGTGAACCACACCGCGAAGGTGAGGATCGTGCGCTTGACGAACCCTGGTTTGGTCCGCCCGTCGAGGAACCTGGACCCGAAGACGATCGAGGTCTCGCCCGAGTCGATGAGGTCGACCATGGCGGCGGCGTCCTGCACCTGGTGCTGACCGTCGGCGTCGAAGGTGACCAGGGCCCGGGCACCGGGCTGCTCGCAGACGAAGGAGATACCTGTCTGCAGCGCTGCGCCCTGGCCGAGGTTCACGGCGTGGGTGAGGACCGTCGCCCCGGCGGCGCGCGCGGCGTCGCCAGACCCGTCCGAGCTCCCGTCGTCGACGCAGACGATGTTCGGGAAGGTGGGGAGAGCGGCGCTGATGACGTCGCCGACGACTGTCGCCTCGTTGTAGAGGGGAATGACGAGCCAGTCGTCCGCGTAGCGGGTCGGTCCGGGCGCGACCTGGTCCGAGTGAGATGCCTGCATGCCGCCATTCTCCCATCCGATCTCCGATAGGCTCACGAGGCGCGTCAACCAGCGTCGCGCTCCACTCCTGAGCAGACGGGAACGATGTATGGCGACCAAGATCCTCGAGACCGCAGACGTCGACGAGACGGCGGTGATCGGTGACGGTTCGCAGGTCTGGCACCTCGCTCAGGTACGAGACGGAGTCGTCCTCGGAGAACGCTGCGTCGTCGGCCGCGGGGCCTACATCGGCAGCGGCGTCCAGGTGGGCTCCGACTGCAAGATCCAGAACTACGCGCTGGTGTACGAGCCCGCGTCGCTCGCCGACGGAGTGTTCGTCGGCCCCGCAGCGGTCTTGACGAACGATCAGTACCCGCGAGCGGTCAACCCTGACGGCTCGATCAAGGACACCTCCGACTGGCACGCCGTCGGGGTCGACGTCGGGACAGGTGCGTCCATCGGGGCGCGTGCCGTCTGTGTCGCCCCGCTGCGCATCGGGGCGTGGGCTACGGTGGCCGCCGGTGCCGTGGTGACACGCGACGTCCCCGACTTCGCGATCGTGGCGGGCGTCCCCGCCAAGCAGCGCGGCTGGGTCGGGCACGCAGGTCACCCCCTGGTGGACGAGGGCAGCGGACGATGGTCCTGCCCGGTCACCGGGCGTGTCTACCAGGCTGACGAGGACAAGACGTTGAGAGAGGTCGTGACACGATGAGCCTTCAGTTCATCCCAGCAGCAAAGCCGATCATCGGGGACGACGAGCGGGCCGCGGTCGACCGTGTGCTGCTCTCGGGCATGGTCGCCCAGGGCCCCGAGGTCAAGGCCTTCGAGGTCGAGTTCGCCGACAGGCTCGTGGGCGGACGCCAGTGCGTGGCGGTCAACTCGGGGACATCGGGTCTCCACCTGGGCCTTCTGGCGGCGGGTGTAGGGCCTGGCGACGAGGTCATCGTCCCGTCCTTCACCTTCGCCGCGACAGGCAACTCTGTCGCGCTGACCGGAGCGACCCCGGTGTTCGCGGACATCGACCCGGTCTCCTTCTGCCTCGACCCCGCCTCGGTGCGCGCGTCGATCACGGAGCGCACCAAGGCGATCATGCCTGTGCACCTCTACGGGCACCCGGCTGCGATGGACGAGCTGCGCGTGATCGCGGACGAGCACGGCATCGCGCTGTACGAGGACGCGGCCCAGGCGCACGGTGCACAGCTGCACGGGACTCCTGTAGGCGCCTTCGGCGACTTCGCGATGTTCAGCCTGTACCCGACCAAGAACATGACCTCGGGCGAGGGCGGCATGGTCTCGTGCGCGACAGACGAGATCGCGCGGAACATCCGCCTGCTGCGCAACCAGGGCATGGAGACGCAGTACGCGAACGAGGTCGTCGGGTTCAACGCCCGCATGACCGACCTGCACGCCGCCATCGGTCGCGTCCAGCTCACCAAGGTCGAGGGCTGGACTGCTCAGCGCCAGGCCAACGCCGCGCACCTCGACGCCGGCCTGGCCGGGCTCGAGGGGGTCACGGTGCCGACGGTCCGCGAGGGCGCCGTGCACGTCTACCACCAGTACACGATCCGCGTCGCAGAGGACCGCGACCGCATCGTCACCGCGCTGCGCGAGGAGCACCAGGTCGGCTCGGGTGTGTACTACCCGATCCCCAACCACCGCCTCCCGTCGCTCGCCCGCTTCGCACCGGGGCTCGACCTGCCGCAGACCGAAGAGGCCGCCCAGCAGGTCATCTCGCTGCCTGTGCACCCCTCGCTGACCGACGGAGACCTCGAGCGCATCGTCGCCGCAGTCACCGCGACCGTGAAGGCGGGCTCCTGATGAGCGCACAGCGCACGCTGCGGGCCGGGCTCATCGGCCTCGGGGCGATGGGGCGTCACCACGCCCGAGTCCTGCGGGAGATCGACGGGGTCGACCTCGTCGCCGTAGCGGACCCCGCGGGGGACCCGCACTCCGTGTCTGGCGACCTCGAGGTCCTCGCGGACGTGCAGGCACTCATCGCCGCCGGGATCGACACGGCTGTCGTCGCTGTCCCGACCGTCTACCACGAGGCCATCGCGCTCGCGCTCGCAGAGGCTGGTGTGCACGCGCTCATCGAGAAGCCGATCGCCAGCACGGGCGAGGCCGGGCAGCGGATCGTCGACGCCTTCGCGCAGGCAGGGCTGGTCGGTGCCGTCGGGCACATCGAACGCTTCAACCCCGCGCTCCAGGAGCTCCGCAAGCGGCTCGCTGCGGGCGAGCTCGGGGCGATCTACCAGATCGTCACCCGCCGTCAGGGACCGTTCCCCGCCCGCATCGCGGACGTGGGTGTCGTCAAGGACCTCGCGACGCACGACATCGACCTCACGGCGTGGGTCGCCCAGAGCTCCTACGCGTCGATCTCGGCGCAGACCGCTCACCGCAGCGGACGCGAGTTCGAGGACATGGTCCTCGCGACAGGGCGCCTCGCCAACGGCGTGATCGTCAACCACACGGTCAACTGGCTCTCCCCGATGAAGGAACGGGTCACCGTGGTCACCGGCGAGCGCGGCGCCTTCGTCGTGGACACCGGCAGCGCCGACCTGACCTTCTACGCCAACGGCACCATCGCGACGGCCTGGGACTCGATCGCGGCCTTCCGCGGCGTCTCCGAGGGGGACGTGGTGCGTTTTGCGCTGCACAAGCGCGAGCCGCTGCGTGTGGAGCACGAGGCGTTCCGGGATGCCGTCCTGGGCATCCGACAGGACGTCGTCACGCTCGAAGAAGGCCTCCAGACCCTGCGTGTCGCCGAGGCGATGGTCGAGTCGGCCCGTACCGGGCAGAGCATCGACCTTGGGTAGAGGGCAGTCCGGCCAGCGGCGCCCGCACGTCGTCGTCGCGAGCCGGATCTTCGCTCCCGAGCCGGCGGCGGCGTCGTTCCGTCTGTGGGCCCTCACGGCTGCGCTCCGCCGAGTCTCCGCGACGGTCTCCGTGCTGACCGTCCGGCCGACAGCGGGCGTCTCGAGGGCGGCCGTCGGGGGCCCCGGTGCCGTCGTGCCCGACGGGGTCACCGTCTCCCGCTGGCCGGTGCTGCGTGACGCCTCCGGCGTGGTGCGCGGATACCTGCAGTACCTGAGCTTCGACGCTCCGCTCGCTCTCCGCCTGCTCGTCGCCCGCCGGCCCGACGTGGTCGTGAGCGAGCCGCCGCCCACGACCGGTGTCGTCGTGCGCGCCGTCTGCGCGGTCCGCCGCGTCCCGTACGTCTACTACGCGGCGGACGTCTGGTCCGATGCCGCCGCGAGCACCGGTGCGCCCCGTGCTGTGGTGCGGCTTCTCACCGCCCTCGAGGGCTGGGCGCTGCGCGGTGCCCGCGCGACCGTCGCCGTCTCCGACGGGGTGGCTGACCGGGTGCGGGCGCTGGGCGTCGAGGACGCGCGGATCTCGGTGGTCCGCAACGGGATCGACACCGCGGTGTTCACCCCGGACGGACCCGTCGAGCCGCAGGCCGACGGCGCCCCGTACCTGCTGTACGCAGGGACGGCCTCGGAGTGGCAGGGAGCAGAGATCTTCATCGACGCCCTCGTCCGGGTCCGCGAGAGCGTCCCGGACGCGCGAGTCGTCTTCCTCGGCCAGGGCAGCGCGTGGCCCGCCATGCGCGAGACCGCCGACGGCCTCGGGCTGGGGGAGAGCACCGCCGCGGTGACCTTCGTCGAAGCGGCACCGCCGGCCGGTGCCGCCGCGTGGTTGCGTGGTGCGCGCGGAGCCCTCGTCAGCCTGCGGCCCGGGCAGGGCTACGACTTCGCCTTCCCGACGAAGGTCTTCGCGGCCGTGGCGTGCGGCACCCCGGTGCTCTACGCGGGGCCTGGACCGGCCGGGCCTGTCATCACCGAGAACGAGCTCGGTACGGTCACCGGCTACGACGTCGAGGAGGTCGCCGAGGCCATGACGGCGATGCTCGTCGCCCAACCACCCGCGCCGGCTGCGCGCGCGCGTCTGGGAGAGTGGGTCCGCCAGAACGCCTCGGCGGACCACGCCGGCGACGTTGCCGCTGACGTCGTGCGTTCCGCGGCCCGGCCCTCGTGACAGGCGTGTGACGATTGTGAGTCGCTGCACGCGTCCCGCAGCGCAGCTCGAGCCAGACCATCTCACCCCCTCCCGAAGGACCTCCGCACCGTGAAACTCATCTGGCGCACCCTGCAGGACGTGCTGCCTCTGCTGCCGGCGAAGGCGCGACGCTTCCTGGGGTTCTACGTGGTCGCCACGAGCGCTCTCGCGCTCCTCGACATCGCCGCGCTCGGTCTGCTCGCGATCACCCTCGCGGCGATGGTCGACACCGACGGCTCGGGGATCCCGCTGCCCCTGGTCGGCGAGATCCAGCGCGACTCTGTCGTCTGGGTGCTCGCGGCGATCTCGTTGCTCATCGTGCTCAAGGGAGTTGTCGCTGTAGCGCTCCAGTGGGTCGCGACACGTCGCTTCGCCGTCTACGAGCTCGAGATCGGAGACCAGCTCTTCGACGCTTACATCCGCGCGCCGTGGACAGAGCGGCTCAAGCGCAACACCGCGCAGCTCGTGCGGCTCGCCGACGTCGGGATCGCCAACGCGACCTCGGGGTTCTTGCTCCCGGTGTCGACGCTCCCGTCGCTCGTGACGACCTTTCTCGCTGTCCTGACGATGCTCATCATCGTCCAGCCGCTCACCGCGGGGATCACGTTGCTGTACCTCGGCGTCATCGCCGGGACGCTGTACTTCGGGGTGTCCAAGCGGGCGCTGATCGCCGGACGCGTCAACCGGGACTACTCCTTCAGGGTCGCGAGCCTCATGACCGAGATGGTCGGCGCCCTCAAGGAGATCACCCTGCGGGGCCAGGCTCCCGAGGTCGCCCGGGTGGTGCACGCCAACCGCCTCCACACGACGCGGGCCCGCTCGAACCTCTCGTTCCTCGGCGGGCTCCCGCGCTACGTGCTCGAGGCTGCGCTCGTCGGCGGCTTCCTGCTCATCGGAGCGGTGACCTACGCGACCGGCGGCGAGGCCGCGGCGATCAGTGCCGTCGCCTTCTTCGGCGTCGCGGGTTTCCGCATGGTCCCAGCGCTCACGGCTTTCCAGGCCGTGGTCACGCAGACTGCCTCGACGATCCCGCACGTCCGGGCTGTCATCAACGACATCACCGCGTCGAAGTCCTACATCGAGAACGCCGAGCGGGTCGGCAAGGACCCGATCGCCGAGCAGCCGCTGAGCCTCGACCTGCGCGGTGTCCAGTTCACCTACCCGGGCTCGAGCACCCCTGCTGTCACCGGGGTCGACCTGTCCCTGCCGATGGGCAGCTCGCTCGCCCTCGTCGGCTCGTCAGGCTCGGGCAAGACGACCCTCGTGGACATCCTGCTCGGTCTGCTCGTCCCGTCGGAGGGGGAGATCGAGCTCGACGGCGAGCCGCTCGAGAACGTCCTCGCAGCCTGGCGCTCGCGCGTGGGATACGTGCCGCAGGACGTGTCGCTCTTCGACGCGAGCGTCGCGCAGAACGTCGCCCTGACGTGGACCGAGGACTACGACCGCGAGCGCGTGCGGGACGCGCTGCGCCGTGCCCAGCTGCTCGACGTCATCGAGGCCCGTGAGGGAGGTCTCGACGCGCGGATCGGCGACCGGGGCATGGCGCTCTCGGGCGGGCAGCGCCAGCGCATCGGTATCGCGCGGGCGCTCTACGTCGACCCGCTCGTGCTCGTCATGGACGAGGCGACGAGCGCTCTCGACACCAAGACGGAGGCGGACGTGTCGCAGGCCATCGCCGAGCTGGCGGGTGAGATCACGGTCATCTCGGTCGCCCACAGGCTCTCGACGATCCGGACCAGCCAGCAGGTGTGCTTCATGAAAGACGGGCGGATCGTCGCCCGGGGGACCTTCGACGAGCTCGTCGCTGCGGTCCCCGAGTTCGCAGCCCAGGCGGCTCTTGCCGGGCTGGCCGGAGAGGTCGACGGAGGGATCCTGTGAGGCTCGAGAACCTGCGCCAGCTGCCGAGCGTCGACGGGCGCGCCCCGCGCGTCGCGCTGCTCGTCTACAACGACTTCTCGGTCGACACCCGGGTGCTCAAGACGGCGTACAGCTACGCCGCTGCCGGCGCTCAGGTGCGGGTCGTGGCCTTCGGGACCTTCGAGGGGATGGAGCCGGGCCTGACCGTGCTCGACGGCGGGATCGAGGTCGAGCGGCTGCCCCTGGTCGAGCTCGACCACACGCTGCCACGGCTGGGCAGCACGGCTCGCCAGGTCGTGGCCCGTGCCCGCGGTGCTCTCCGTCGAGGCTCCCGAGGATCGGCGACGGCCGGGCCGACCGCTCCGACGACCAGCGACGCGCGGTCTGAGGCGACCGCCCAGACCCGCAGCCCTCAGGACGGCGACCTCGGTCCGTCGGCAGGGTCGACGACCCACGGCACGCCGCGCTCGACGCCCGCCGTCCCCGCCGGTCTCAAGGCACGGGTGGTCGGCCTGTGGATGCGGATGCACTACACGGTCCGGCTGGGCTCCTTCCAGCTGCGCTCGCTCCGGTCTCTGCGGCGCTGGCGCCCAGACCTCGTCCACGCCAACGACGCCGACACCCTGCTCCCCGCGTGGCTCGCCGGTCGATCCCTCGGGACGCCGTACATCTTCGACGCGCACGAGATCTGGACCGCGCGTGTCAAGGCGGGTTCCCGGCCGGTGGCTCGTCGGTGGGAGGCCTGGGTCGAGAAGCGGCTCACCCCGCGTGCGTCCGGGGTGACGACGGTGTCGGGCAGCATCGTCGACTGGCTCCACCGTGAGCTCAGGCTCGCGGCAGCCCCGACCCTCGTGCGGAACGTCCCCGTGGGACCGGCGCCCGTCGTCTCGGACCCCGCTGCGACGGGTCGCCTGCGCGAGCTCGCCGGGCTCGGCGCCGATACGCGGGTCGTGGCCTACTGCGGTGCCGTGACGATCAACCGCGGGATCGAGCAGACGCTCGACGCCCTCGAGCTGCTCGACCCCTCGACGCACCTCGTGCTCCTCGGACGCGGATCTCAGGCCTACCGCGCGGTGCTCGACGCCCGGGTGGCCGCGGCGGGACTTGAGGACAGGGTGCACTTCGTCGGCATCGTGCCGTCGGACGAGGTTCCCGCGACCTTGCGCGACGCCGACGCCTCCGTGATCTTCAGCCGCCCCGTGACGCTCAACCAGCGGTTCAGCCTGCCCAACAAGCTCTTCGAGTCGATCCACGCGGGGCTGCCCGTCGCTGCGTCGGACCTGCCGGACATCGCCTCGGTGGTGAGCGCGACGGGTGCAGGTCAGGTCTTCGACATCGACGACGCGCAGACCACCGCCGACGCGATCGCCGCCGTCATCGCGGACGCCGGCACGTACCGCGCGGCCTCGGCTGCTGCGGCCCGGACCCTCACCTGGCAGAACGAGGTCGACGGGCTCCTCCGCCTGGCCGTCGCGGCGCTCGAGCGCCCGGGCCGGTCGTGACCGCTCGGCTCGTGGCGGCCGGGGGCTTCGACGCTGCGGGAGCACCGACCCCGCTCGTCGACGTCGTCGTCGCGCTGCACGACCTCAGCAGGCCCGTGGCCCGGACCGTCCGGTCGGTCTTCGCGCTGCCCGAGGGACGGGTCGTCGCGGACGGGCGTCTGCGCGTCACTGTCGCGTGCCACGAGCTCGACGCGTCCGAGGTCGCCGCCGTGCTCCCCGAAGACCTCCGTGGCTCCGTGCGCCTGCTCGAGGTGCGCGACGGTCTCGGCAGCCCGTCAGGTCCGTACAACGCGGGGATCGACGCGGCGACGGCGCCCTACGTGACGATCATCGGCTCGGACGACTTCTTCGAGCCCGGTGCGCTGCTGGCCTGGCACGCCCGCGCCGAGGAGTCGGGCGCCGAGATGGTCCTCGCCCGGATGACGATGCAGGGCGGGGCGCCCATCAACACCCCGCGGGTCCGTCCCCGCCGGACGACCCGGCTGGACGCCGTCAAGGACCGGATGGCCTACCGCACGGCCCCGCTCGGGCTCATGCGTCGGGAGTCGCTCAGCGACCTCGGGCTGCGTCTCGACGAGGGCATGAAGGTGGGTGGAGACATCGCGTTCACCGTGCGTCTGTGGGACCTCGCCGAGCGTATCGACCTCGCGTGGGACGACCCGGCGTACGTGGTGGGTGTCGACGCCCAGACGCGCGTGACCACGACGGTCCGCCCGCTCGCGGTGTCGTTGGCGCCCTACACCGCGCTGCTGGCCCGTGACTGGTTCGCCAGGCTCCCACGGGCGTACCAGCGTGCTGTCGCGATCAAGGTGCTGCGCATCCACGTGCTCGACAACGTCGGGCGGCGCGACGCGGTCGACCTCTGGGCCGACGGCGAGGCCGACTACCTGCGCGACGTCGTGAGCAGCCTCGTCGCCGTCGCCCCGCGGGTGCTGCGCCCCTTCTCGGCTGCGGACCGGCTGGTCCTCGACGCCTGCCTCGACCCGGCCTCGACCCCGCAGTCGCTCGTCGCCGCTGCGTCGGCCCGCACACGCGCGGGTCGGGTCGCGCGCCTGCTGCCGCCCGGGGTGCTCGGTGCTCTCGACCGTGAGAGCACGCTGCGCTACTACGTCGCCGACAGGTTCTGGCGATGACGCGGGTCGCGGTCACGACGGGACCCGTGCGGATCCCACCGACCTATTTCGTGGTCAACCACCTGCTGCACATGCCTGACGTCGACGGGCGGCTGTTCGCGCTCTCGGCCGAGGTCGACGACCCTGCTGTCGAGCCGCTCGTGGAGACCTCGACCCCCTACGGGGTCCCGGGCCTGCGGGGGAGCGCGGCGGCCTTCGCGGCGGTGCGCCGCCAGCGCCGCGCGGTGCGAGACTTCGCCCCGGACCTGGTGCACCAGCACTTCGGCACGTGGAGCCTCGCGGGCTCCGGCGCCGCCCGCGACCTGGGGGTGCCCTTCGTGGCGACACTCCACGGCTACGACGTGTTCCGCCGGTCCGATGCAGTCCGAGACTTCTGGACCTGGGTGACGGCCCGCAACCTGCGTACCTGCGGGGAGCGGGCCACCACCTTGCTGGCCGTGAGCGGGTGGCTCGCGGGGGAGGCGGTGCGCCGCGGCTATCCGGCCGAGAAGATCGAGGTCCACTACCAGGGCGTCGACACCGACTTCTTCACCCCGGCCGGCCCCGACGCCGCCGAGCCTCTCGGGGCGACCAGCGACGAGCTGCTCGACGAGCTGTCCCCGAGCGGCGAACCGCGCCACGGCGGGCGCGACGACCTCCCCGAGGTGCTGTTCCTCGGAGCTCTCGAGCGGCGCAAGGGTGTGGCTGACGCGATCGAGGCGTCGGTCGAGCTCGCGCGGAGCGTCCCGCACAGGCTCCGGGTGGTCGGCGCCGGGTCTCAGGAGGCCCTCGTGCGCGCGGCCGCCGCCGAGCACCCGCACATCGCCCTCGAGGGGATGCGAGACCGCGCCGGCGTCCGCGACGCCATGCGCCGGGCGGACGTGTTCGTCCTGCCCACGCAGCAGGACGGTGAGTGGCGCGAGGCAGCAGGTCTGGTGACGCTCGAGGCCCAGGCCTGCGGTGTGCCTGTCGTGGTCTACGCGAGCGGCGGCGCTCCCGAGATGCTCGACGACGGGACGACGGGGACTCTCGTCCCCGAGCGTGACACCCACGCGCTCGCCGGTGCCGTCGGCGACATCTTGCGTCTGGCGGCCACCGATCGGCGGCGCCTGTCCCGCGCCGCGCGCGACTTCACCGTGGCACGCCGCAGCATCCGCAGCAGCGCAGCCGAGCTCTCCGAGCGCTACGCCTCCCTCACCCGCCGATCTCGGACGGAGTCACCATGACCCGAGCCACTCTGCTCGTCCTGTCCTTCTCGCCGATCGTCGCGGACGCCCGGGTGCTCAAGCAGGTCGAGCTCTTCAAGGACCGCTATGACGTGACGACCTGCGGCTTCGGACCGGCTCCTGCGGGCGTGGTCGACCATGTCGAGGTCCCTGCCGGGCTCTCGGCGACCGACGTCGACGGCAGGCTCATCACCGCCCGCTGGTACAGCAGGGCGTACTGGTCGACGTCTGCGGTCGCGTGGGCACGCCGGTCGCTGCGCGGCAGGCGCTTCGACGTCGTGCTCGCCAACGACGTCGAGGCGGTCCCCGTCGCGGTGGGCCTCGCGCCGACCTACGGCGTGCACGCCGACCTGCACGAGTACGCACCGGCCCAGCACGACGAGAACGCGGCGTGGAAGAAGCGGATCGCGCCGTACAAGGCGTGGATCTGCCGCCGGTACGTCACGCGTGCGGCGTCGGTTACCACGGTGGCCGACGGCATCGCGGCCGAGTACCGGCGGGTCTTCGGCGTCGAGGCAGGTGTCGTGACCAACGCGGCGCCGTTCCACGACCTCCAGCCCGGCGCTGTGCCAGCACCTGAGGAGGGCCCGCTCAGGCTCGTCCACAGTGGTGTCGCGCAGCGCAAGAGGCGGCTCGACCTGCTGGTCGACGCCGTGCACGCGACACCGGCCGACGTGACGCTCGACCTGTTCCTCATGCCGAACGACCCCGCGCACCTGCTCGAGCTGCGCGAGCGCGCCGCCGCCGACCCTCGCGGGCGCGTCAGGTTCCACGAGCCCGTCGCCTACGCGCAGCTGGTCGAGACGCTCAACCGCTACGACGTGGGGCTCGCCGTGTTCCCCTTCGTCAACTTCAACATCCGGTGGTCGCTGCCCAACAAGCTCTTCGACTACGTGCAGGCGCGGCTCGGGGTGGTCGTAGGGCCGTCGCCCGAGATGGCGGGACGCGTCGAGCAGTGGGGGGTGGGGGTCGTGTCGCCCGACTTCTCGGTCGAGTCGCTCACGGAGGTGCTCACCTCCCTCGACCGCGAGACGGTCCGAGGACTCAAGGAGTCGGCGCACGCCCGCGCCCGAGAGCTCTCGGCCGAGATCGAGGTCGCCGGGTGGCAGCGTGCTGTCGACGCGCTCGTCGAGGGAGGTGCCGCATGAGCCGCCCGTCGCTGCTCATCCTGTCCTTCTCGCCGATTGCCGACGACGCGCGCGTCCTCAAGCAGGTGCGGCTCTTCGCCGACCGCTACGACGTGACGACCTGCGGCTACGGCCCGGCACCCGAGGGGGTCGTCGAGCACCACGAGGTCCCGGCCGACCTGCTGGCCTGGCGCAAAGACCCGCGGTGGTTGCTGGCCCGGCAGTACTCGCGGGTCTACTGGGGGAATGCCGCAGTGGCCTACGCCCGCAGCGTGCTGCCTGTGGGGGAGTTCGACGCTGTGCTCGCCGACGACGTCGACACGGTCCCGCTCGCGCTGTCCCTCCAGCCGCGTCGCGGGGTGCACGCCGACCTCCATGAGTACGCGCCCGGGCAGAACAGCGAGCTGCCGAGATGGCGCTGGTTCGTCGCGCCGTACATCCGGTGGATCTGCCGCAGGTTCGTGTCGAGGGCGGCGTCGGTGACGACTGTCGGGCAAGGCATCGCGGAGCGGTACACGAGGGAGTTCGGGTTCCCCGTCGGCGTCGTGACGAACGCCGCGCCATACGCGGAGCTCGCCCCGGGTGTCGTGGGTTCGCCCGTCAGGCTGGTCCACTCGGGCAACGCACAGCGCAACAGGCAGCTCGAGGTGATGATCGACGGCGTCGAGCAGTCCACGACGCCCGTGACGCTCGACCTGCTGCTCATGCCCAACGACGAGGCCTACCGCGACGAGCTCCGTGCCCGGTACGCCGGGTCGACGCGCGTGCGGGTGCTCGACCCTGTCCCGTACCGCGACCTGCTGCGGACGCTCAACGGCTACGACGTCGGGGTCTTCGTGCTCCCGCCGGTCAACGTCAACTACGAGTGGACGCTGCCGAACAAGTTCTTCGACTACGTGCAGGCCCGGCTCGGCGTGATCGTCGGGCCCAGCCCGGAGATGGCGCGTGAGGTGGAGGCGCGAGGGCTCGGTGCGGTGACGGCGGACTTCACCGCGGCCGGGTTCGCGGCCGTGCTCGGCACGCTCGAGCCGCGGGTGGTCGAGTCCTGGCGTCAGGCTTCGCACCAGCATGCTCGGGAGCTCTCCGCGGAGGTGCAGTCGACGGGGTGGGTGGATGCTGTCGACCGGCTCCTAGACCACCCGGCGTAGCTCGAGCACCCGGCTGGACCGACTGTCCTGCGCAGGACAGGACCTGCGACGTCCGGCCCGTCGGCGTGACCCGGTGCGTCCGGTGTCGACGGTCTCGCCGACGCCGGACTCACCAGCACCCCGTTCGCCGTGAGACGAGCGGGGTGCTGCGTCGCGTGGTGAGTGGTCGCTCGACCGGGCTCGGCGCGTGGCGTGCGGTCAGACGACCTTCCAGGCGGCCTCGCGCGTGATGATGTTCTTGCGGATGAGGTCCTTCTGGTAGTGGCTGACGTTGTAGATCGGAGTCTTGACCAGGTCGTGGACCCCGTTCTCCTCGGGGTTGATGTGCTGGAACAGGCACTGACCGGTCGGGCCGAACTGGGCGAGGTAGATCTTCCCGACCTCTGAGGGGGTGTTGGGGCTCGAGGTCACGTGGATACGGAAAGGCATGTCGTCCTCCGGGGATGGGGTGGTGGGAGTGGTCGGTGGTGCGGGTGTGGTGCTGCCGTCGTACTCGAAGTGCCAGGCTTCTTCACGGCCGCCGCCCTGGCGGGCCCACGTCGGGTGGATCCATCCGTAGGCGGGGCCGTTGGTGACCATCCAGACGTGCTGGGCGGTGCCGAAGCTGTTGATGCCTCCGCCGAGGTCGACCGCGAGGGCCCACCCGTGGTTGGAGGTGCCGGGCACGGCTGCCAGGCCCGGGCCCTTGGTCTCGCAGAGGTGCTGCTGCGCGGCGAGGGTCCGGTACGAGTCGGTGATCGAGATGTTGGTCCCGAACCTGGCGCGGTAGGCCTGGTTGAGCGACTCGAACGCTGCGGCAGCGTCGCTGCGCACCGGCTCTGACTCCTGAATCATGTCGAACATGCGTTCGAAGTCCGAGGCCCTACCCGAGGCCCTACCCGAGGCCCTGCCCGAGGCCCCGTGACCACCGTCAGCTCCGGGACGGCAGACGCCCCGCAGCCCGGAGGGGCTGCGGGGCGTCTGCCGGAGGGCCACGAGCTCGCGACGGACCGCCGCGGTCGGCTGGGCGGCACGAGCCGCGAGGAGAGGACGAGAGGTCAGTCGCGCGTGCGACGCAGCAGCTCGTCGATGACACGCTCCGCAGCGTGCCCGTCGCCGTACGGCGTCGCGTCGGTCGGTGTCGGCGCGGGCCGCTGGACCCCGGCGAGGATCTCCTCCGCGGTGGTCGCCAGCACGTTCCACCCGAGGTCGACGGTCTCGACCCACTCGGTCTCCGTGCGGACCGTGGTGCACGGGACGCGCAGCAGGAAGGCCTCCTTCTGCAGACCGCCCGAGTCGGTGACGACACCCGCGCTCGACATGGTCGCCGCGAGCAGCTCCGGGTAGGGGAGCGGGGCGTGCAGGCGGACCGAGCCGCCGGACCAGTCGATCCCGAAGGACTCGGAGCGGGCCACGAGCCGCGGGTGCGCGAGCAGCACGACAGGCTTGTCGAGCGCCTTGAGGCTGCGCGCGATCTCCGCGAGACGCTCAGGGTCGTCGGTGCTCTCGGCCCGGTGGATCGTCGCGACGTAGTACTCGCCGGCCTCGACGCCGGCGCTCGCGAGCACCGAGGCCGGAGCGCCGGTGAGCGAGTCGCGCACGGTGTGCAGGACGTCGGTCATCACGTCACCGACCACGACGGTCCGCTCGGCGAGACCCTCAGCGGCCAGGTGCTCGCGAGCGACCTCGGTCGGTGCCAGCAGCACGTCTGCGGCATGGTCGGTCAGCACACGGTTGTGCTCTTCGGGCATCGCGCGGTTGAAAGAGCGCAGGCCTGCCTCGAGGTGCGCGACGGGCAGGTGCATCTTCACGGCGGACAGCGTCCCGGCGAGCGTCGAGTTGGTGTCTCCGTAGACGAGCACCCAGTCGGGGCGTGCCTCCTCGAGCACGGCGTCCATCGCCGAGAGGATCGCACCCGTCTGCTGGCCGTGCGAGCCCGACCCTGCGCCGAGGTGGACGTCAGGTGCAGGGATGCCGAGGTCGGTGAAGAACACGTCCGAGAGCATGGGGTCGTAGTGCTGGCCGGTGTGCACGATCAGGTGCTCCACTCCGCGCGCGGCGGCAGCGTGCGCGATCGGGGCGAGCTTGACGAACTGCGGACGGGCACCGACGACGGAGAGGATCTTCACGGTCGACGAGTCTACGCAGGGATCTGTGGCGACCCCACGCCGAGCCGTGCGGGTCCGTCACCGCCGCATCCTGACGCTGGTAGCGTCGCCGAGGTGAAGATCCTCGCCGTGACGACCTGGTTCCCCAGCGACGCGTCCCCGACCATGGGCACCTTCGTCGACAAGGACGTCCGGGCGATCGCCCAGCACGACGACGTCGAGGTCGTGCACCTCGTCGCCCCCCACCTCGCTGACAGGTCGACTGTCGAGGCTGGCGGTGCAGACACCGTCGACCGTGACGGGATCACCGTCCGCAGGTTCGTCATGTCACCCCAGCGCCCTGACCACGCGGCAGCCGCCCGTCGGGCCCTCGGCCCGCTGATCGAGCGTTCCGACCTAGTCCACACCATGGCCTTCCCCACGCTCCTGCCCTTCGCGGTCCGCCGGCCCACCCGTCCGTGGGTGCACACCGAGCACTGGTCTGGGCTCACCACTCCCGCGACCCTGCCCCTCGCCTGGCGGGTCGCCCTCCCCGCGCTCACGCAGCTGCTGCGGCGCCCCGACGTCGTCACCGCCGTCTGCGACTACCTCGCGCGGCCGGTCCGCGCCGTACGGCGCGGACCGACAACCCTCGTCCCCTGCATCGTCCCACCCGTGCAGGACCTGGTGCCGCGTCGTCCGCTCGGCGGCCGCCCCCTCGAGCTCGTCGGCGTCGGCGGGCTGGTCGACCGCAAGGACCCCCTGCTGGCCGTCGAGGTCGTCGCCGAGCTCGGCCGCCGCGGCCTCGACACCCGCCTCACGTGGGCGGGCAGCGGACCCCTGCGCGACGACGCCCTCGCGCTCGCGTCGCGGCTCGGAGTCTCCGACAGGGTCACGCTCCTCGGGTCCGTCGACACCGCAGGCGTGGGCGAGGCCCTCGACGCCGCAGACCTCTTCTTCCTGCCCACCAAGGCCGACAACTTCTGCGTCTCGGCCGCCGAGGCGCTCGTGCACGGCCGGCCCGTGGTCGTCGGGGCGACGGGTGGGCAGGGCGAGTACATCGAGCCGCACGTCGGCGAGCTCGTCGCCGAGCAGACGGTGGGCGCCTACGCCGCCGCGGTCGAGCGTGTCGCCGCCGCGACCGCGGGGCTCAGCTCCGACTCTGTCGCAGGGACGATCGGGGCCAGGTTCTCTGCCGAGACCGTCCAGCGCGGGTACGCCGACGCCTACGCCCAGGCCGTCCAGGAGCACGGGCGATGAGCGAGGCTCACCCGGCCGAGCGCGTGCCCGACGGTGCTGCGGACGGCACACAGCCCGTCGTCGACGTCGTGATCGCCGTGCACACCGCGCAGCGACCCGTCGCCCGGGCTGTCGCGTCGGTGCTCGACTGCCGGGCCCCCGTCCGGGTCACGGTCGTGGCGCACCACGTGGAACCGGCGCTCATCGAGGCCAACCTGGCACCTGTGGACGTGCCCGACCGGTCGAGCGTGCGGGTCCTCGCCCTGAGCGACGGCACCCGGAGCCCCGCGGGGCCCTTCAACCGTGGGCTCGACGCGGCGACCGCTCCCTTCGTCGCCGTCATGGGGTCTGACGACAGGCTCGAGCCCGGAGCCCTCGACTCGTGGGTCGCGCTCCAGCGCCGCACCGGCGCCGCCGTCGTCATCGCACGGCTCGCGCACGCTGCCGGAGCCGGAGCAGGCAAGACCGTCCCCACGCCTCCAGCGCGCCCTTTCCGCAGCACCGGGCTCGATGGTGTCCTCGACCGTCTCAGCTACCGCTCGGCACCGCTCGGTCTGGTCGAGCGTGCCACCCTCGACAGCCTCGGCCTGCGGTTCACGCCGGGGCTCGAGGTCGGCGAAGACGTCGAGGTCGTCACGCGGCTCTGGTTCAGCGGAGCCCCGATCGCCTTCGACCGACGCGGACCGGCCTACCTCGTGCAGGACGACGCTGGAGACCGCATCACCCACGTGTCACGCCCCGTCGCCGACGAGCTGGAGTTCGTCCGACGGCTCGTCGCCGCCGACTGGTTCCGCGGCTACACGGTCCGGCAGCGCGCCGCGGCAGGCGTGAAGCTGCTGCGCATCCACGTCTTCGGGGTGCTCGGCAACCGAGACGAGAGCTTCTGGGACGCCGCAGAGCGTGAAGAGCTCGCCCTCGTCGCCCAGGCGGTCCTCCAGGCGGCACCTGGCTGCGAGCGGGTGATGTCCCACGCCGACCGTGCTGTGCTCGACGCCGTCGTCGACCCCGCCGTACCGGGCGCAGACCTGCTGGCACGGGCGCGCGCCCGGCGGCGGCACGGGCGACCGGCCACCCTCGTCCCGCGTGACCTGCGGATGATCCTGGCGCGCGAGGCGCCGCTGCGGCTCATGGCGTCGTCCGTCCTGGTCTGACGGAACTGGCAGGGTGCGCGCCAGCCCGCGACGTCCTCCAGGTCCCCGGCGGGACGTGCGAGCAGGACGACCTGCCCCGATGAGGCTCTGCACGAGTGTCGCAGTATCCTGCTGGGAGCCCTGCCGCCGTCCTGCGCCGGGCCAAGCCGCTCGTCGTGAGGATGTTGCATGCGCATCGCAGTTGTCGCCCTGGGCAAGATCGGTCTCCCGCTGGCCGTCCAGTTCGCCGATCAGGGGCACGACGTCGTCGGTGTCGACGTCAACCAGACCGTCGTCGACCTGGTCAACGCCGCGACCGAGCCCTTCCCGGGTGAGGCGCACCTCGCCGAGAAGCTCGCCGAGCTCGTCCCCGCCGGACGCCTGCGCGCCACGACCGACTACGCAGACGCGATCCCTGGTGCCGACGCCGTCGTCCTCGTCGTGCCGCTGTTCGTCGACGAGGCGACGGCCGCGCCCGACTTCGGCTGGATGGACGCCGCGACCCGCTCGCTCGCCGAGCACCTCACGGCCGGCACCCTCGTCTCCTACGAGACGACGCTGCCCGTCGGTGTGACCCGTGGACGCTGGAAGCCGATGCTCGAGGAAGGGTCCGGCCTCACCGAGGGCACAGACTTCCACCTCGTGTTCTCGCCGGAGCGAGTGCTGACCGGTCGGGTCTTCGCCGACCTCCGCAAGTACCCCAAGCTCATCGGTGGTCTCAGCGACGAGGGGGCGCGCCGCGCCCGCGAGTTCTACGAGGCCGTGCTCACCTTCGACGAGCGCCCTGACCTGCCACGTGCCAACGGCGTGTGGGACCTGGGCTCGGCCGAGGCGGCCGAGATGGCCAAGCTCGCCGAGACCACGTACCGCGACGTCAACATCGGCCTGGCCAACCAGTTCGGCGCCTTCGCCGAGAAGGTCGGCATCGACGTGTACTCGGTCATCGACGCGTGCAACTCGCAGCCCTTCAGCCACATCCACCGCCCGGGAATCGCCGTGGGCGGCCACTGCATCCCCGTGTACCCGCGCCTGTACCTCTCGGTCGACCCTGACGCGTCGATCGTCCGAGAGGCCCGCGCCGTCAACGCGGCCGTCCCCGAGCGGGTCGTCGCACAGGCCGAGAGCCTCCTCGGTTCGCTCGACGGTCTGCGCGTGGTCGTCCTCGGAGCCGCGTACCGCGGTGGCGTGAAGGAGACGGCCTTCTCCGGTGTCTTCGCGACGGTCGAAGCCCTGCGGGCCCGCGGTGCCCGCGTCGTCGTCCACGACCCGATGTTCAGCGACGACGAGCTCGCCGCCCACGGATTCGACGCCTACCACTACGGCGAGGCCGCAGACGTCGCGATCGTCCAGGCGGACCACGCCGAGTACACGACCCTCACCCCGGTCCAGGTCCCCGGGCTGCGGCTGCTCGTCGACGGGCGCCGCGCGACCGACGCAGCCCTGTGGGCCGGCGTGCCGCGCGTGGTCATCGGGACCGGGGTCCCGGCTTGAGCGAGCGCCGCCGTGTCAGCGTCGTCCTCGTCGCCTACAACCGGCGTGACCTGCTGACCGAGGCCCTCGACGCGCTCGCGGCGCAGTCGCGTCCGGTCGACGAGGTCGTCGTGCTCGACAACTGCTCCGAGGACGACTCGGCCACGGTCGCGGCAGACCACCCGGTCGGGGCGCGCGTCATCACCCTGGACCGGAACACCGGAGGCGCTGGTGGGTTTGCCGCGGGCATCGCCGCCGCGCTCGACGTCCCGGCCGACAGGGCCCCTGACTGGGTCTGGCTCATGGACGACGACACGATCCCGACCGAGGACGCGCTCGCCGAGCTCTTGCGGGCGGCCGACTCCTACGAGGGCCCCGTGGCCCTGCTCGGCAGCCGGGTCGTGTGGCACGACGGACGTGACCACCCGATGAACACCCCTCGCAAGCGCCCGCGCGTCTCGGGTGAGCTCATGGACGTCGCCGACCGGGCCGGGGCACGTCCTGTGCGCTCCTCCTCCTTCGTCTCGATGCTCGTCAACGCCAAGGCCGTCCGGTACCACGGGCTGCCGATCGCGGACTACTTCATCTGGAACGACGACTTCGAGTACTCCTGCAGGCTGCTGCGCCGTGGGACCGGACTCTACGTGCCGGGGAGCGTCGTCGAGCACCGCACCAAGACCTTCGGGGCGACGGACACCGACCCGGGCCCGCGGTTCTACTACGAGGTGCGCAACAAGATCTGGATGTTCACGCGGTCTGCGGCACTCTCCGGCCCTGAGCGGGTGCTCTACACGGGTGCCGCCCTGCGCCGGTGGGTGCGGACCTTCGCACGGTCGGAGAACCGCGGCGTCCTCGCCTCGGCTGCCCTCCGCGGGCTGCGCGACGGTGTCCTGGGTGCCCCACGGCCGACCACCGCGGTCTTGTCCGGCCTCCCCGTCTCGGCGGCTGTCGCGAGGGTGGAGGGGCGCCGGTCATGACCCCCGAGGCCGTCCCGGCCTTCTCGGTGCTGCTGCCCGTGTACGCGGGGGACGACCCCGCCTTCGTGCGGAGGGCGTTCCGGTCGGTGACGAGCGAGCAGACGCTGCGTCCCGCCGAGGTCGTCGTGGTCCGTGACGGACCTGTGGGCGATGCGCTCGCGGCGGTCCTGGAGCAGCTCCGCACGCCGGGAGACGTGCCTGTCACGGTCGTCGAGATCGCCGAGAACGTCGGGTTGGCGCGCGCCCTCGAACGCGGTCTGGCGCGCTGCGCGCACGACGTCGTCGCCCGCATGGACGCCGACGACGTGAGCCTCCCGGAGAGGTTCGCCCAGCAGGTGCCCCTGCTCGCCGAGGGGTACGACCTGGTCGGATCGGCCATCCAGGAGTTCACGGACGAGAACGAGCCCGGGATCGTCAGGGTGCCACCGCTGAGCGACGACGACGTGCTCCGTGCCTCGAGGTTCGTCTCGCCCTTCAACCACCCGTCGGTCGTCTACCGTGCGAGCGTCGTCGGGCGGGTGGGCGGCTACGAGCACCTGCCGCTCATGGAGGACTACTGGCTGTTCGTCCGGATGCTCTCGGCAGGGGCTCGTGCCTGCAACATCGCCGAGCCGCTCGTGCTCTACCGCGTCGGTGCGGGGGCCTACGCGCGCCGTGGGGGGCTGCAGCTGCTGCGGTCGGAGGTCAGGCTGCAGGTGCTCATGCGCCGGATCGGCTGGACGTCGTGGCCCCAGCTCGTCCGCAACGTGCTGGTCCGCGGCGGGTACAGGCTGGTCCCAGAAGCGCTGCGCAAGGTCGCCTACCGGAGGCTCGTCGTGCGTCGCGACAGGTCTCAGGACCTGTGAGGGGGCGGGTCGGGTGAGCTGGGCCGGTGCGTTGCCGTCCGTGCTCGGGCTCGCTGCTCTGCTGTACCTCCCGGGTCTCGGCTTCGGGCTGCTCGCCGGGGTGCGTGGTCTGGTCCTCGTCGGGGCCGCTCCGGCCGTGAGCGCCGCGATGCTCGGGGTCATGGGGGTCGTGGCAGACCAGGTCGGCCTCACGTGGGGTCTTCCTGCCTACGCGGTCGGCGCTGTGCTCCTGCTGGGCTGCGGTGCGCTGCTCGGGTGGTGGCGGCGTCGGACGGCGACCACGTGGAGCGGGACACTCGGTGCTCCGCTGGGAGCAGCGCAGGTCGGCGGGCTCGTGGTCGCGTGGGCGGCCGCTGCGACGGTGTCGCTCACCGCGCTGCGGTCCGGGATGGGTGCCCCGGACGCTCTGCTGCAGTCCTGGGACTCGGTGTTCCATCTCAACGGCGTGCAGGCCGTGCGTGAGCTGGGCAACGCGTCGTCGATCGGTGGGCTCAACTCGTTGTCGGGGTCGAGGGCACCTGTCGTGTACTACCCCAGCGTGTGGCACGCGCTCGTCGCGCTCACCCCGGGCGCCGTGCCCGTCGCCGCGAACGCCTCGACTGTCGTGATCGCGGCTCTGGTGTGGCCCCTGGGCCTGGCCGCGCTGGCCCGCGCAGCCGTCCCTCGGCTATCGCTCGTCACTCTCGCGGCGCCCGTGGTCGGTGCGAGCTTCGTCGCGTTCCCGACAGTCCTGCTGACCACGTCCGGGCAGTGGCCCAACAGCCTGTCGGTCGCGCTGCTGCCCGGTGTCCTGGCTCTCGTGACTCTCGTCCTGCGGTCCTGGCGCGACACCCGCGTCAGCGGGCTCGTGGTCGTGCTCCCGGCCCTGGCGGGAGTCGTGCTCGTGCACGCCAGCGGAGCCTTCGCGCTCGTCGTGCTCCTCGTCCCGCTCGTCGTGGCTCGCGCCGGTTCCGGTGCTCTCGCGCTGTGGCGCGCCGGGCACCGCTGGTGGGTCGTCGGCGGGTGCGTCCTCGTGGTGGTCGCTGCTGCGGGCGTCGTCGAGATGCTCAGCGGTTCGGCGGTCCTGCGCACCACGCTCGCCTACAGGCGCGCTCCGACCGGGTCGGTGGTGGACGGCCTGCGAGACGGTCTGCTCGACGTCCCTGCGCTCTCGGCCGTCACGCCCGGTGTCGCCGTGCTCGTGCTCGTCCTCCTGGGGTGCGTCGCCGCGGTCGTGCGTCGCGAGGCTGGATGGCTCGTCGTCGCCTGGGTCTCGTGCGTCGGTCTGGTCGGCCTCGCGACGGGCCCCGAGAACGACCTCCGCTGGCTGACCGGCTTCTGGTACAAGAGCTCACCGCGCGTCGCGGCCCTGGTCCCGGTCGCCGCGAGCGTCCTCGGTGCGCTCGGAGCCGTGTGGGCCGGGCACCTGGCCGAGCGGGTGGCGCGCTGGGCGCTCGCACGCCGGAGCGCCGGCGGTCGTCACGAGTCGCCTCGTCGCAGCCCCGTGCTGCCGGCTGCCCTCGCGGTCTGCGTCCCGGTCGTGCTGCTCGGCGCCGCGTGGGCCGGGACGGAGGGGTTCCGGCACGACGACAGGGCGTTCCGGACGGCACAGGCCTACGACCCTGACCTCATCCGGTACGGGGCGATGGTCGGCGCCCAGGAGGTCGGGCTCCTCGAGTCGCTCGGCGACGTGCTGCCCGACGATGCGGTGCTGCTGGGCGACCCGTTCAACGGGGCCGCGTTCGCCTATGCGGTCTCCGACGTGGACGTCGTCTTCCCACAGCTGGGAGCAGCCTTCGCCGACCCCGACCAGCAGTACCTCGAGCAGCACTTCCGCGACATCCTCAGCGACCCGCAGGTCTGCCAGTACGTCCGCGAGCGCGGGATCACGCACTTCTACGCGGACGAGCCCGGCTGGATCGAGGGCACCGACGTGGCGGCTCGTTGGCCCGGTCTCTACGGGGTCGACGTGACCGAGGGCTTCGAGCTGGTCGCCTCTGCTGGCGGGACAGGCGTGTACGAGATCACGGCGTGCCGCTGACCCTCGGTGGGCACCCGAGATTTGTGCAGGTCCTGTGCGGGCGGGGATCATCGGTCGGGTGACCGTGACCTCAGCCCCGGACGCCACCTCGGCGCGACGTGACCGGCCGGGCTTCCGTGCGGACATCGAGGGGTTGCGCGCCGTCGCGATCCTCATGGTCGCGGTCTACCACGTCTGGGTCGGGCGGGTGTCCGGCGGTGTCGACGTATTCCTCATGATCTCGGGGTTCTTCGTCGGGGCCTCTGTCGTCCGCTCGTACGCGCAGGGTCGCGCGCCGAGCCTCTGGCGCTACTACGCGAAGGTGCTCGGGAGGCTCGTCCCGGCCGCGGCCCTGGTCCTGGCGATGGTCCTGCTGACCACGTGGACCCTGCTGCCTCGCACCCGGATGACCGAGACCGTCCACCAGACCCTCGCGTCGTTGTTCTACTACGAGAACTGGTACCTGGCGACGACGGGGCGCGACTACGGTGCCGCAGACCCGACCCAGAGCACGACCCAGCACTTCTGGTCTCTCTCGGTCCAGGGCCAGCTGTTCGTCGCGCTGCCGCTGCTGCTGCTCGTCCTCACCCTCGTGCTGGGGCGCCTCGCGACGCTGCGCGTGCTGTCCGGGGTGGTGGTGGCCCTGCTTGTCGCATCCTTCGTGTACGCGACCTGGCTCGTCCAGGTCGACCAGGGGCTGGCGTACTACAGCACGGCTGCCCGGGCGTGGCAGTTCCTGCTCGGCACCGTGCTCGCGCTCGTGGTCGCGCGCGGGACGGGGCGCCGCATGCCCCAGGCGCTGCGCGGCACGCTCGGGGCCCTCGGTCTCGTGGCGGTCCTCGCGACGGGTGTCGTCGTCGACGGGCTCTCGCTGTTCCCCGGACCGGCGGCCCTGCTCCCGCTGCTCGGTGCGGCAGCGATCGTCCTCGCGGGCTCAGGAGACCGCCCGAGCGCCGTGTCGCGTGCCCTCGCCGTGGGACCGCTGGCCAGGGCCGGGAGCAGTGCTTACGGCTTCTACCTCTGGCACTGGCCGCTCCTCGTGCTCGTCGTGACCCTCACGGGTCGTCAGCCGGGGTGGTACGAGGGGACGCTCGTGCTCCTCGGTGCCGCGTTGCTCACGTGGCTCACCGAGCTGCTGCTGGGGTGGCGACCGTCGCTCACCTGGGCGACGGCCCGCGGGCGCTCGCTGCCCGGCTGGGCGACCACGAGGGTCGTCGTCGGCACCCTCGGGGTCGTCGGCGTGCTCGTGACCGCCTCGGCGTGGACGTCGCACACCCAGGCCGAGCGCGACGCGGTCCTGGGTGCGGCCGCGATCGACTCCGCGGTGTACCCGGGGGCTCTGACCCTGGTCGATGCGGCCACGTGGTCGACGCCCGACGGCGTGGAGTCGTTCCCCGAGCCTCTGCTGGCGCTCGACGACTGGCCGGCGCGGGACCGCTCGGGCTGCACGGCGGACGCGGTCGAAGAGACCGTCTACTCGTGCGTGTTCGGCGAGGACGGCGGAGCCCGGAGGGTCGCGCTGGTGGGCGGGTCGCACGCGGTGAGCCTCGTCGAGCCGCTCGACGCGGT
This sequence comes from Sanguibacter sp. Leaf3, assembly GCF_001425965.1. Classification (NCBI taxonomy): domain Bacteria; kingdom Bacillati; phylum Actinomycetota; class Actinomycetes; order Micrococcales; family Sanguibacteraceae; genus Sanguibacter; species Sanguibacter sp. Leaf3. Next base: position 200,524 of record NZ_LMRH01000004.1, read on the forward strand.
GTCCCAGGTGCGGGGGATCCAGCTCGACACCTACTTCAAGCAGGGCTGCCCGTTCAAGCTCCTCGAGGACGACCCGACGTCGTGCACGGCGTGGTCTGCGAACGTCCTCGACCACGTGCTCGACGGTGGCTACGACGCCGTGGTCGTGACGGGCACCAGACCTGCTCCGGACGGTGGGGACTACGTCCCGGCGTCCTACGAGCGGCTGTGGGGTGTGCTCGAGGAGGCGGGGGTGGCCGTCGTCGCGGTCCGTGACAACCCCTGGATGCCGTTCCACACCTCGGAGTGCCTGGTCCTGCGCGGAGCAGAAGGCTGCACCGTCGCCCGTGACGAGGTGCTCTCACCCGAGAACCCGCTCGACGCCGTGGTCGCCCGGCTGGCGGGGACGGTCTCCGCGATCGACCTCTCCGACCTCTTCTGCGACGAGGGGTCGTGCCCCGCAGTCATCGGCAACGTCCAGGTGTACATCGACGCGGACCACCTGACCGCGACGTTCAGCCGCACGCTCGCCGCCCCGATCGACACGCGTCTCGGGCTGGTCACGGGGTGGTGGTGACGGCTCGGCCGGCCGAGCCTCTCGGGCCTGGGACCGCCCCCGGCCCTGCGGGCTCTCGTGAGGTTCTTCACGAGTCCTCCTGCTCCCTGGCCCCTCCCGGTAGTGTCACCAGTTAACCTTGTGTGCTGGTATCTCTACTGAGGGAGTGTGCGTTGGACGCGGACCTTGTCATCGTCGGTTCTGGATTCTTCGGTCTCACCGTCGCCGAGCGGATCGCCGAGGAGTACGGCCGCAAGGTCCTCGTCGTCGACCGCCGTCACCACGTGGGCGGCAACGCCTACTCGGAGAACGAGGCGCAGACGGGGATCGAGGTGCACCGCTACGGTGCCCACCTGTTCCACACCTCGAACGAGCGCGTGTGGGAGTACGTCAACCGGTTCACGTCCTTCACGGACTACGTGCACAGGGTGTACACCACGCACAAGGGCGAGGTGTACCCGATGCCGATCAACCTCGGCACCGTGAACCAGTTCTTCCGATCGGCGCTCGGTCCCCAGGCCGCCCGCGACCTGCTCCACGAGCAGGCGGCCGAGCTCGGTGGCAAGACGCCGGAGAACCTCGACGAGCAGGGCATCTCCCTCATCGGGCGCCCGCTGTACGAGGCCTTCATCCGCGAGTACACCGCGAAGCAGTGGCAGACGGACCCCAAGGACCTGCCGGCGAGCATCATCTCGCGTCTGCCCGTGCGCTACACGTACGACAACCGCTACTTCTCGGACACCTACGAGGGGCTGCCGACCGACGGGTACACCCGCTGGATCGAGCGCATGGCGGACCACAAGAACATCGAGGTCCGCCTGGACGTCGACTTCTTCGACGAGTCGCAGCCTGTCAACAAGAAGAATGTCGTCGGCAACGTGCCCGTCGTCTACACCGGACCGGTCGACCGCTACTTCGACTACGCCGAGGGCGACCTCTCCTGGCGCACCCTCGACTTCGAGGAGGAGGTCCTGCCCATCGGGGACTTCCAGGGCACCCCGGTGATGAACTACCCGGACGCCGACGTGCCGTACACGCGCATCCACGAGTTCCGCCACTTCCACCCCGAGCGGGACTACCCCAAGGACAAGACCGTGATCATGCGCGAGTTCTCGCGTTTCGCGGAGAAGACCGACGAGCCGTACTACCCGATCAACACCGCGGCCGACCGTGAGCGCCTGCTCGCGTACCGCGACCTCGCTGCGGCCGAGAAGGACGTCCTCTTCGGCGGGCGCCTCGGGACGTACAAGTACCTCGACATGCACATGGCGATCGGCTCGGCGCTCTCGATGGTCGACAACAAGCTCGCGCCGCACTTCGGTGCCGGACGCTCGATCGAGAGCGGCGGGGTCGACGCATGAGCGCCACCACAGCAGCCTCGGCTGCCCCTGCGACCGTGACCCGCACGCTCCAGCGTGTGGTGCTGCCCCTCGAGGCCGACCAGGACATCCTCCCGCTCTACGTCGAGGGCGAGCAGCAGCAGCCGCCCGTCGTCCCGAACGGCAAGGAGCGCGGTGCAGCCGCCGAGGCGCAGGACCTCTCGCAGGTCCTCTCCAGGACGAGCTATGCCGTCCGTGCCCAGCAGCGCACGTCCTTCGGCACGTACTTCAACGCCTTCCCGGCGAGCTACTGGCGGCGCTGGACCGTCGTCACCGAGGTCACCCTCCGTGTGACGGTCCTCGGCGAGGCCGACGTGATCGTCTACAGGTCCAACGCCAAGGGCAACGTGTACCGCGTCGACTCGACGCGCGTGGACGGCGGGATCAGCGGTGCTGAGGTCACCTTCGACCTCCCGCTCTCCACCTTCGCCGACGGCGGCTGGTACTGGTTCGACGTCATCGCCGCCGACGGGGGAGCGACCGTCAAGGCCGCTCGCTGGGAGGCGGAGGTCCCTGAGGACCGCGCCACGCCCGGCACCCTGTCGATCGCCGTGACGACGCTGAACCGTCCGGACGACGTCGTCGCGCTGCTCGGGCAGCACGGCGCGGACCCCGAGCTCCTCTCGATCCTCGACGAGGTCATCGTCGTCGACCAGGGCTCCCAGCACCCGACCGACGCCGAGGGCTTCGCCGAGGCCGAGAAGGGCTTGGACGGCCGCCTGCGCGTGATCATCCAGGCGAACCTCGGTGGTTCCGGCGGGTTCTCCCGCGGCATGAGCGAGACGCTCGACGCGGAGAAGAGCACGTACGTGCTCATCTCCGACGACGACGTCCGCACCGAGCCCGAGGGGATCGTCCGCGCGGCGACCTTCGCCGACCTCTCGCGCCGTCCGACCATCGTCGGCGGCCAGATGTTCTCCATGTTCGACCGCCCCTACCTGCACTCCATGGGAGAGCGCATCCAGCCGTGGCGCTTCTGGTGGGGACCGGTCCTGACGGACTCGGAGGGGCACCACCTCGACAAGGAGTCGCTGCGCAGCACCCGCGAGCTCCACCGCCGTGTCGACGTCGACTACAACGGGTGGTGGATGACCCTCATCCCGCTGTCCGTGGTCCGCGAGATCGGTCTGTCGCTCCCGCTCTTCATCAAGTGGGACGACGCGGAGTACTCGCTGCGCGCCCGCCAGACCGGCGTGCCGACAGTCACGCTCCCCGGTGCTGCCGTCTGGCACGTGCCGTGGACCGACAAGGACGACACGCTCGACTGGCAGGCGTACTACCACGAGCGAAACCGCTTCGTCGCGGCCCTCCTGCACTCGCAGTACCCGCGCGGTGGGCGGCTCGTCCGTGAGTCCTTCATCCACCAGACCCGCCACCTGCTCGCCTCGCAGTACTCCGTGGCCGAGCTGCGCCTCATGGCTCTCGAGGACCTGCTCAGCGGGCCCGAGCACATGCACGACCAGCTCGGCACGCGACTGGCGGACATCCGCGCGGTCCGTGCTGCGCACTCGGACTCGTCCGTCGAGAAGGACCCCGGGGCCTTCCCCGCTCCTCGCCGCGAGAAGATGCCCAAGAAGGGCGAAGGGGTCCGTCCTCCGTCCAACCGAGCAGGTCTGCTGAAGATGGCCGCCGTCGGCGCCGTCAAGCAGCTCCGTCCGATCCGCCCGCTCTCGACGGAGCACCCCGAGGCCGAGGTGCACGCTGCCGACGCCAAGTGGTGGATGCTCGCGCAGTTCGACTCCGCGGTCGTCTCGACCTCGGACGGCTCCGGTGCCTCGTGGTACCACCGCGACCCGCAGCGCTTCCGCGACCTCATGAGCCGGTCGGTCAAGATCCACGAGCAGCTGCTCCGGGCGTGGCCCGAGCTGTCAGAGCAGTACAAGGGCTCGATGGAGTCGCTCGTCGGCCAGGACGAGTGGAAGAAGACATTCAGGGGCGAGCGCTAGCACATGGCACAGACTGAACTCTCGGTGCCCGGGAGAGGACGCGGTCTCCTCGACGTCCTCTCCCAGCGGTACCTGCTCAAGCTCCTCGTGCGCAAAGAGCTCCGTGTCCGCTATCGCGGCTCGGTGCTCGGCATGGCGTGGTCGTACGTCAAGCCGGCGACGCAGTTCATCGTGTTCTACTTCGCGATGGGTGTGTTCCTCAAGGTCGGCTCGGACATCGACTACTTCGCCGTCTACCTGTTCTCCGGGATCGTCGTCATCAACTTCTTCTCGGAGGCTTTTGGCAACGCGACACGGACGTTGATCTGGAACGCGCAGCTCATCAAGAAGATCTATCTGCCGCGTGAGCTCTTCCCGGTGAGCGCCATCTACGTGTCGGTGGTGCACTTCTTGCCCCAGCTCGTGGTGCTGCTGATCGGCGCTCTGGTGGTCGGCTGGCGACCGACCCTGCTCGGGGTGCTGGCGGCGCTGCTCGGCTTCTTGCTGACGGCGATCCTCGGCCTGGGGCTCGGCATGCTCTTCGGCTCCGTCAACGTGTACTTCAGGGACGCCGAGAACTTCGTCGACCTGCTGCTGCTCGTCGCGACCTGGGCGTCTCCGGTGCTCTACTCCTTCGCGATGGTCAAGGACGCTTTCAAGAACCACGAGTGGCTCATCACCGTCTATGAGCTGAACCCGATCACCGTGGCGGTCCAGCTGTTCCACTACGCGTTCTGGGTCCCGGTCGGAGGCCCTCGCGCCATGGAGCAGATGCCCGACAGCATGGCCCAGACGACCGCCATCGGCTTCGTCGTCGCGCTCGTCGTCCTCGCCCTCGGCCAGACGGTCTTCCGTCGGCTCGAAGGCCGATTCGCCCAGGAGCTCTGAGCACATGGCCACGCCACGCACCACCACCGCTCCGGTGAACATCGAGATCGCCGACGTCACCAAGTCCTTCACGCTGCGCCACCAGCGCTCTCTCAAGGAGCTGCTCGTCGCGTCCGTCAAGGGCAAGGACCTGTCCAACAGCTTCAACGCGCTCGACGGCGTGAGCTTCGACGTCCACGAGGGCGAGACCGTGGCACTCCTCGGGTTCAACGGGTCCGGCAAGTCCACGCTGCTCAAGCTCATCGCAGGAGTCATGCACACAGACGGCGGGAGCATCCGCACCCGCGGACGCGTCGCCGGGCTGATCGAGGTCGGCGCGGGGTTCCACCCCGATCTCACCGGGCGTGAGAACGTCTACATGAACGGCGCGATCCTGGGCATGAGCGAGCAGGCGATCGAGAAGAGGTTCGACGACATCGTCGCCTTCTCCGAGATCGAGAAGTTCATCGACACCGAGGTCAAGTTCTACTCCTCGGGCATGTTCTTGCGCCTCGCCTTCTCCGTCGCGGTCCACTCGGACCCCGAGGTGTTCCTCATCGACGAGATCCTGGCGGTCGGTGACGAGCCCTTCCAGAAGAAGTGCCTGGCGAGGATCCGCGAGCTCTCGGCCGAGGGGCGCACCCTGGTGATCGTCAGCCACGACCTCGACATGGTCGCCGACCTGTGCGACCGCGGGATCCTCCTCGAGAAGGGCAAGATCGTCGCGGACGGCGAGAGCCACGACGTCGTGAAGCGGATGCGAGGCTGACCGTGACCTGGGGCTCGACCTGGGACGAGGTGCTCCGGGCGGTCCTGGTCCTCTGGGTGCCAGGTTCCCTCGTCGGCCTCGCGATCGGACTCCGGCGCTGGTGGCTCGTCGCCGTCGCCCCGGCGCTGAGCGTCGGGACGCTCGCGGTGTGGGCGGTCCTGCTTTCAGCGGCGGGAGTGCCGTGGACCGCCGTCAGCGCCGGCGCAGCCAGCCTGCTGACCGCCGGAGCGCTCCTGGGCTCGCAGACCCTGCTCCGCAGGGTCTGGCGACCCGATGTCGCGCCGCTCGGCTGGTGGCCCGCGACGGTCGTCGGCGTCGGGGTGGCTGCCTTGCTCGCCGCCCGGTCGATGCGAGACGGGATCGTACAGCCCGACGCACCCCCGCAGACCTGGGACGCGATCTTCCACCTCAATGCCGTCCGGCGGATCCTCGAGACCCAGGACGCGTCCTCGCTCCATCTAGGACGGCTCAGCTCGCCCTCGAGCGACCTGGCGATCTACCCGGCCGCCTGGCACGGTGTCGTCTCCCTCGTCGCCACCGACGACGTCGTCGTGGCGACGAACGTCCTCGCGGTTCTCGTGGCCGCCGTGATCTTCCCGGTCGGGTGCGCACTGCTCGGTGCAGCGCTGCTCCCCGGGTCGCGCCTGCTCCCCGGTCTCACCGCCGTCGCGAGCGTGGCTTTCGTCGCGTTCCCGAGCAGGATGCTGTCGTACGGCACCCTGTGGCCCAACGCCCTGGCCTACGCGCTCCTCCCGGCCGCTCTCGCGCTCACGGTGCGCATCCTCGTGCGGTCCGGCCGCACCACCATGTACTCAGGGAGACCTGCCACAGCGCGGCACGTCGCCCCCGTCGCCGCGCGTGGCCCGAGCGCCGGCGACCAACGCCGGGACGTCGGGCGCTCGACCTCTCGGGGCGACCGAGCCCTGATCCTGCCGTTGATGGAGACCGAGGCCAGCCGGCCACCTCTCGTGCTGGCGCTGCTCCTCTCCCTCGCCGCGATCACCGCAGCACACCCGAACGCGCTGCTCGGCTATGTGGCCGTCGCGGGCGTGCTGGTCGTCCTCCGTGCCCTGCAGGTTGCTGCGGAGGCGCTCGACACAGGCCGCCACCTGCGGGTGGCCGGCGTGCTCGCGGGGACGACTGCGGCTGTCTCCGTGACGATGATGCTGTTCCTGACCCCCCAGATGCAGTCGGCCATCGCCTACGACAGGCCGACGTACGCGACCGGGCTCGACGCGGTCTGGCAGGCGCTCGGAGACTCCCAGCTCGTCGCGACAGGCGCCGGGAACGCACATCCTTCGTGGGCCCTCGGGGGGCTGACCGTGCTGGGGTTCGTCATCGCGGTGGTCAGGGCCCGCCTCCGCTGGCTGGCCATCGCCTATCTCGTCGTGCTGGTGCTGTTCGTCGCGGCCAACGACCCCACGCTGCCGTTCGGCTTCCTCGCTGGCCCGTGGTACAGCGACGCCGTGCGCCTGGGTGGGCTCGTGGTCGTCGTCGCCGTGCCCCTGGTCGGTCTCGCCCTGGAGGCCGTGACGGCCCTCGTGCTCGCGGCAGCCAGCGCGGTCCCCGTGCTGCTCCCGTCCCTGGCGCGGCCGGGGCGGCCTGCAGTCCTGCGCGGCGCTGTCGTCTCGGTCGCAGGCGCCGGGGTGCTGGTCGTGTTCCTCGCGACGACAGACCTCGCCAGGGACGGGCTGCGCACGCAGCGGGTGCTCGCCGAGTACGGCCGGTCGGACGACCCGGCCTGGCCCGGCATCCTCACGACGGGTGAGATCGAGCTCGTCGAACGGCTGGCCGAGGAGCTCCCCGACGACGCCGTCGTGCTCGGGAACCCGTTCACCGGTGCCGCGCTCGTCTACGCCCTGGGTGGCACCGACGTCGTGTTCCCGCACCTCCGCGGCGACTGGTCGCCCGAGGCCCGCTACCTCGGCCTCCACCTGGCGGACCTCGAGACAGACCCCCGGGTGTGCGCCGCCATCGAAGACCTCGGGGTCACGCACCTCTACGTCGACCCGCAGCTGTACTGGCCGACGCACCCGTCCCAGCTGCTCTACGCGGGCATGGCCGGCGAGCCTCCGGCGGTCGACGGGTTCGTCCTCGTCGACGAGGCGGAGCGGGCCCGCGTCTACGCGGTCGACGCGTGCTGAGCACCCGGACCGTGCCCGAGACCGATTGCCCAGGCCCGCCGGTGTGCGCGATGATGGGTGCACCCTGCGCCGATGCTGGCCCGGGACCTTCCGAAGCCTAGGGGACACGTGTTCAAGCAGCGTCGACGTCCGGCAGCCCTCGCCCGGCTGATCTACCTCGTGGCGACACCCGGGCACCCGAACTTCGGCGACGAGGTCATCGTCCGCCGCTGGCTCGAGACGTTGGCAAAGGTCGAGCCAGGGTCTCAGGTGTGGGTCGACTGCCCGAACCCCGGCCCCGCCGCCGCGCTCCTCAAGGACGCCCACCCCGACGTGCACTTCACCGACACGGTGTTCAGGCTCTGCTGGGACGCCCCGGGGGACAGCGTGAGAGAGGTCGACAACTTCGTCACGCGGGCCCTGGACGACCCGGGGGAGGCTCCCCGCTGGATCCCAGGGATCGATCTGCTGCGGACAGCCGACGTGTTCCACGTGGTCGGAGGCGGCTACGTCAACACCATCTGGCCCCGGCACACGGGCATCGTCGCCGTGGCGCGGTGGATGTCCCGGGCGACGGACGCGCGCATCGCCGCCACGGGGCTGGGGCTGATGCCGGCCGACGACGGCGCGGACGAGCTCTGGCGTGAGGCTGCGCCGTCCTTCGACGTGCTCACCGTCAGGGACACGGAGTCGCACGAGCTCTTCGACGGAGCGCCACAGGCGCGCCTCGCGCCCGACGACGTGTTCCTCGGCGGTCTCGGACCGCTCTATGCCCGTGACGCGGCGGGTGCACCGGGGTTCATGCTCTGCGTCCAGGACGACCTCAACCCGAGCGACGACTTCACTCCTGTCGTCGAGACCGTCTCGAGCACGCTGCGCGCCTGGGGTGCGCAGGGGCAGGCGATCGGCGTGGTCGAGTGCATCCCACGGGTCGACCGTCGGATCTACGACAGGCTGCTCCCGGAGTTCCCCGATCTGCGGTTCTACTCGTTGTGGGAGGTGCTGCGCGACGGCTTCCCAGCCGCTGCGCACCAGCGGTGGATCTCCAGCAGGTTCCACCCGCACATCCTCGCCGCCGGAGCAGGCGCCTCGGGTGTCACGCTCTCGATCCGGGAGGACTACTACGACGTCAAGCACGCAGCCGTGCGGCGCATGGGGTCGGCCTGGGAGACTGTCTCAGCCGGGCAGACGGCCGGCGAGGCGGGCAGTGCTGGCAGCCTCCCGGAGCGGGCCGAGAAGCACAGCGAGGCCGTCCAGAGGATCGGCCGCGAGATCTACGGGTGACGCTCGTCGTGCGCCAGGGCGCGGCCCTGGCGCACGACGTCAGTGACCGGCCTGTGCGTACCTGGCCTCGGTCGCGGCCTTCGCCGGGCGCCACCAGGCCTCGTTGGCGCGGTACCACTCGACGGTGTCGCGCAGCCCGGCACCGAAGTCGGTGAACGCCGGCTCCCAGCCGAGCTCGGTGCGCAGGCGGGACGAGTCGATCGCGTAGCGGAGGTCGTGCCCGGCTCGGTCCGTCACGTGGTCGAAGTCGTCGGTCGGCCGACCGAAGACCTCGAGGAGCGTCTGCACGACCTCGAGGTTGTTCTTCTCGCCGTCGGCCCCGATGAGGTAGGTCTCACCGATCTGACCGCGGTCGATGATCGCCCAGACCGCCGTGTTGTGGTCTTCGACGTGGATCCAGTCGCGGACGTTCTCACCTGCGCCGTACAGACGCGGACGGATGCCGTCGATGAGGTTGGTCACCTGGCGAGGGATGAACTTCTCGATGTGCTGGTACGGGCCGTAGTTGTTGGAGCAGTTCGAGATCGTCGCCTGCACCCCGAAGGACCGTGCCCACGCCCGGACCAGCAGGTCGCTGCCGGCCTTGGTCGAGGAGTACGGGCTCGACGGGTTGTACGGGGTCTCAGGCGTGAACTTCGCGGGGTCGTCGAGCTCGAGGTCGCCGTAGACCTCGTCGGTCGAGATGTGGTGGAACCGCACGCCGTGCGCTCGTACAGCCTCGAGCAGCGTGTACGTGCCGACGATGTTCGTCTGGACGAACGGCCACGGGTCCGTGAGCGAGTTGTCGTTGTGCGACTCTGCGGCGAAGTGGACCACGAGGTCGCTCTCGCCGACGAGCCTGTGGACGAGCTGCGCGTCGGTGATGTCGCCCTCGACGAGGGTCACGCGGTCCGCGACGGGGGCGAGCGAGGTCGCGTCTCCGGCGTAGGTGAGGGCGTCGAGCACGGTGACCTCGACCTCGGGGCGGTCGCGGACGGTGGTGTGGACGAAGTTCGAGCCGATGAATCCGGCCCCGCCGGTGACGAGCAGACGCATGTGTGGTTCCTCCAGGACAGAACGTGAGCCGCCAGCGTATCGAACGTCGCGACCACGCCCCGGCGGGGCCGCCGAGCACCGCGCCCGTCAGCACGTTTGTGCTCTCGACACCAGGCACGGGAGACTGACCCGGTGACCCAGCCGAACCGACGAGCGCTCACGCTGCTCAGCCCTCGCCAGCTCGACCCGCGCGACAACAGCCTCAACCTGTTCCGGCTGGTCCTGGCTCTCGCGGTCCTCGTCGCGCACGCCTGCACGCTCGCAGGTCGACCGGAGCCGATGTGGCAGGGGGAGAGCATCGGCGGCTGGGCCGTGTGCGGGTTCTTCATCATCAGCGGCTACCTCATCACCGCGAGCCGTATGCGCACCCACATGGCTGAGTACCTCGTGCACAGGATCGCCCGCATCTTCCCGGCGTTCCTCATGAGCCTCGTGGTCGTCGTGGTGGTGTTCGCGCCGCTCGGCTACCTCAGCCTCAACGGCACGCTGTCCGGCTACCTGACGACGCCGACCACGCCTCTCAACCACCTCTACTCGTCGATGTTCCTGCGGATCGGCGACTTCTCGGTCGCCGGGACACCGGCGGGCGTCCCGTACCCCGGCGCGTGGAACGGGTCGTTGTGGTCCCTCTACTACGAGTTCCTCTGCTACCTCGTCATCGGGGTGCTGGCCCTCGTGCCGATCGTCAAGCGGTCGCCCTGGCCGATCCTCGCGGCTTTCGTCGTGAGCGTCGTCGCGCAGGCGAAGGTCGGCGCGGTCGCCCGCCTCTTCGGCGGCAACGGTGACGTGGTCCTGCTCACCAAGCTGCTCCCGTACTTCCTCGGGGGAGCCGTCGTGTACATGCTGCGCGAGCGCATCCCGCTGCGCGCTGTCGTGGGTGTCGCGTCAGGGGTCGTCGCCTTCGTGCTCGTCTCGCTCTGGCCGCAGTGGGGCGGTCAGGCGGCCTCGCCCCTGATCGCGATCACGCTCTTGTGGCTCGCGACCGTGATCCCGTCCCCGAGGCTGCTCCGCACTCACGACATCTCGTACGGCGTGTACATCTACACCTTCCCGATCCAGCAGCTGCTGGCGGTCTACGGGCTCTACGAGAACCTCGCCGTCTACATGGTCGTCACCGCCGTCCTGGTCGTGATCCCTGCCACGGCCAGCTGGCTCCTGCTCGAGCGCCGGGTGATGCGCCACGTGCGCACGTACGACACCAAGCGGGTCCGTGCCGGTGCTGTCGCCCACCAGGAACCGGCGATCTAGCAACCAGCTGGGCAGGTCTAGTGAAGGTGACGCCCGCGACAGACTCCCTGTGCGGTGCCGTCGAGGCGTTACCGTAGGCTGCTGAGGTCCTGCGCGCTCCTGACGACCGGAGCCCTGCGCGCCGCGGCCTGCTGAAGCCAGCGCCGAGAGCGGCACCCGACCGAAGAAGAGAAGCTGTGATGCTCGAAGAGATCTGGGCAGTCTGCGCGAGCCTGCTGCTGGCCGTCGTCCCTGGTGCTGCTGTCCTCGCTGCAGCCCGACAGCGAGGCTGGGTCCTCGTGGCCTCCCCGCTCGTCACGTACGGCATCGTCACGATCGGTGGGGCGCTGGCCAGCTGGACCGGACTGTCGTGGTCCGTCCTCACGCTCGCCCTGACGACGGTCCTGTGGGCTGCGGTCGCCTTCGTCCTGAGCACCTTCGTCCCGCGGGTCGGCCGCGCTGTCGTCGACGACGACCTCTATGCGGACGACGAGCTCGACGTCACCGGAGAGCACGCCGAGGCGCCCGTGCCGCTGGCACGACGCCTGACGTGGCGCGCGCACGCGCTCGTCGCGGCCTGCGCCGCCTTCGGAGGTCTCTTCGGTGCCTACGTCCTGCGCCGCGGCATGGGTTCGCTCAATGCTGTGGTCCAGGACTGGGACGGTGTCTTCCACGCGGCTGTGGTGCGCTGGATCGCCGAGACGGGGGACCTCTCGCAGTCCTCGATCGCACAGCTCAACAACCGCGAGACCGTCGAGACCTTCTTCTACCCGAGCTCGTGGCACGGGTTGGCGGCCCTCGGCTGGGACCTGGGCGTCGACTCGGTGCCCCGCCTGCTGAATGCCGGCTCGCTCATGATGCCGATCCTCCTCGCCTTCGGCATCGCCGGCCTGGTGCTGCGCGTGACCCGCAACCCCGTGGCTGCCGGAGCGAGCGCGATCCTCGTGACGATGCCGTCGGCGCTCGTCTTCGACACCCTGTGGCGTGGTCCTCTCATCCCCTTCGCCGTCGGTCTCGCGATGGTGCCCGCGCTCGTCCTGCTCTTCGACAGGACGCTGACCCTGCGCTCGACGGGTCTGGTCGTCGCGACCGGGCTCGCCGCAGGTGGCGTGGTCGGCGTGCACCCCAGCGGGGTCTACACAGCCTTCATCTTCCTCGTCCCGTGGATCCTCCAGCGGTGGATGACGCACCGGCGTCTCGTCGTCGGCGACCTGCTGACCATCGTCGCGACAGGGTTCGTCGCTGCCCTCGTGGCCGCACCGTCGCTGCTCACCGCGATCAGCGCGAGCACCGGCGCCCGCCAGGACTGGCCTGCCGTCGAGACTGCCGGTCAGGCCGTCGGCGAGGCTCTCCTGCTCAACCACGCCCGGAGCGGCCCGCAGTGGGCGATCGTGCTGCTCGCCGTGGTCGGTGTGCTCTCCTTCCGCAAGATGCGCTCCATGTGGTGGTTCTGGGTCGCGGGGATCCTCTCGCTCGGCCTGTTCGTGCTCGCCGCCGCGTACGACACCCCGACGGGGGAAGACCTCACAGCGCCGTGGTGGAACGACCGCTGGCGCTTCGCGGCGATGGTCGCGATGTTCGTGGCGGTCGCCGCGGGTGTCGGTGTCGCCGCAATCGTCGAGCGTGTGCCGCGCTGGGTCAGCGGTCGGACGCCTGTCGGCCTCAAGGTCGCGACAGGTGGTGTCGTGGTCGTGCTGGTCTACGCCTTCTCGATGCTCAGCCACGCGGGGTACGCGGCGCAGAACGCTGACCGCATGTACTGGAACTTCCAGAGCGGAGCGGTCATCGGGGACGACGACCTCGCACTCTGGGCCAAGGCAGCGGAGATCGTCCCCGAGGGCCAGATGGTGCTCAACGACCCGACAGACGGGTCCACCTGGATGCTCGCGACGGAAGGGTTGCGTCCGTTCTTCGGCGGCATCACCCTCGCCATCCCCAACCAGGCCGGCCTCTCGGAGACGCAAGAGGCGCTGCTCTTCCACCTCTCAGACATCGCGACCGACCAAGAGGTTCGCGACATCGTCGACGAGTACGGCATCGAGTACGTCATCGTCGGCGAGGGCTGGATCCACGGCATGAGCCGGGCGGCCGGTTTCATCGGCATCGAGGACAACCCGGCCTTCGAGCTCGTCGAGCAGGTCGGGGGAGCCCAGCTGTTCAGGATCGTCGGTTGAGCAGCCCCGAGGTGGTGCCACTGCCCCCGGCCCAGCAGGCCGGCGAGCTCGACGGGCGCGGTGCCCGCGGCGTCGCTGTCGCCGGGATCGTGGTCGCCGCGACGGGCTTCGTCGTGCAGGCCCTCGTGTCCAGGACCGCGTCAGCGGCAGACACAGCGCTCTTCCTCGTCTTCTGGTCGTTGCTGTTCGCGGTCGTCGGCATCACCGGCGGCATCCAGAACGAGAGCACCCGGGCCGTCCGGGCTGCCCTGCACGACGAGGTCCGGCCAGGCGTCCAGGGGGCCCGCGTGGTCCCGGTCGGGCTCGCCGTGGGCGGGCTCATCGCGGTGGCCGTGCTCGCCACGTCACCCCTCTGGGCCTCGAGCGTCCTCCAGGAGCACACCGTGGCCGGTGTGGTCCTCGTGGCTGTCGCGGCCCTGCTGTTCTCGGGCCACGCCTCGGCGACCGGTGCCCTGGCCGGTGCCGGCGCCTGGAAGGTCTACGCCCGGGTCGTCGGCCTCGAGTCTGTCGTCCGGCTCGTGCTCGTGGTCGCCGTGGTCGTCGTGAGCGCCACGCTCTTCAACCTCATGGTCGCCTCCGCCGTGGCGACCGCCGCCTGGCTGCTGGCGCTCGCCGCGAGCAGGCAGGTGCGCAGCACCCTGACCATGCGGGCGGACAGACCTGCCCGCCGGTACGTGTCGGGGCTCGGGCACGCGATCGTCGCGTCGTCGTCCACGGCGATCCTCGTCGTCGGCTTCCCGGTCCTCATCCAGCTGACGACACCTGACGACGTCGTCACGGCCGCCGCCCCCCTGCTGCTGGCGATCTCGCTGACCCGTGCTCCCCTCCTGCTCCCGCTGAACGCCTTCCAGGGCGTCGCGATCGCGCACTTCGTCGAGCACCCTGAGCGCCGCGCCCGGACGCTCACGGTGATCGTCGGGATCGTCGTGGTGGTCGGCGCCGTGGGTGCAGGGCTCGCGGCGCTGGTCGGCCCGTGGCTCATGGAGGTCGTCCTCGACCAGCAGATCGGCTCGGGCGTGCTCGCGGCACTCACCGGCGCCGGGGCTCTGCTCGCCCTCCTCACGCTGACCGGCACAGCAGTCCTGGCGCTGGGGAAGCACCGTGCCTACTCGGCCGGCTGGGCCGTCGCGAGCATCCTCGCGGTGCTCCTCCTGCTCCCGCCGTGGGCTCTCGAGCAGCGCGTCCTGCTGAGCCTGTGGATCAGCCCGCTCGTCGGCGCCTCGATCCACGCGGCAGCCCTCGTGCGGTCCCGCGCTCCTCGATCGGTAGGATGACGGGCATGGTCGACTTCCTCACCGAGCGCGTGCTCGTCATCATCCCGGCGTGGAACGAGGAGGAGACTCTCGGCGCGGTGCTCGACGAGGTGGCCTCCGAGCTGCCCTACGTCGACGTCCTCGTGGTCGACGACGGCTCGACCGACCGCACCTACGAGGTCGCCCGCGAGAAGGGCGTCCGGGTGCTCCAGCTGCCCGTGAACCTCGGTGTCGGCGGCGCGATGCGCGCCGGGTACAAGTTCGCCGTCCGCAACCAGTACGGGTACACGGTCCAGCTCGACGCAGACGGTCAGCACCCGCCGGCAGGGGTCGTCACCATGTTCGACGCGCTGAGCGCGACGGGCAACGACGTGATGATCGGTGCACGCTTCGCGGGCGAGGGAGAGTACGAGGCCCGAGGCCCGCGCCGCTGGGCCATGAAGGTCCTCTCCACGATCTTGTCCCGGGTGACGCGCGCACGGCTCACCGACACCACCTCCGGGTTCAAGGCCTGCGGCCCTCGCGCCGTCGACCTCTTCTCCCGGACCTACCCCGCCGAGTACCTCGGGGACACCGTCGAGGCTCTTGTCATCGCGGCCCGGGCTGGGATGAAGGTCGGGCAGGTCGGCGTCACCATGCGTCCGCGGGCCGGCGGGCGCCCGTCCCACAGCCCCGTCAAGGCCGCAGTGTTCCTCGTCCGGGCGATGCTCGCGCTGTCCATCGCCCTCACCCGGCCGGGTGTCCCCAAGGAGGAGAGAGTCTGATGAGCGGTTACGGATTTGTCGTCGGCCTGTCGGTCGTCGTCCTCGCCTCCCTGGTCGGCCTCATGCGCAGCCGCCGCATCCGGGAGAAGTACGCCGCTGTGTGGATCGCGCTCGGCCTGGGCATCATCGTCGTGTGCGTGTGGCCGAACCTCGCAGTCTCGCTGGCCCGGCTCGTCGGGGTCGAGACCCCGTCGAACCTCGTGTTCGCCGTAGCCCTCGTGATCTTGCTGGGCGTGTGCATCCAGCTGAGCGTCGCGCTCTCCGCCCAGGAAGAGCAGTCCCGGACGCTCGCCGAGGAGATCGCGCTCATCCGGTGCACCCTCGACGAGGCCGGCATCGCGGACAAGACCTCGCACCCGACCCCTGTGCCCGACGACGGCGGACCCGAGACGCCGCAGGCCGGCTGACGGCCCGACGCTGCCCGCCGCAGAGGTGTGGCAGCCGGGCAGGAGCGTCCAGGGTGCACCGAGCTGCACCGCCCCGCAGAACCAGGAAGGTGCGTCGTCGTGCCCACAGTCTCCGTCATCATGGCGGTCTACAACGCCCAGGACACGATCGTGCGCGCCGTGCGCAGCGTGCTCGACCAGACCCACACGGACCTCGAGCTCCTGCTCGTCGACGACGCGTCCTCGGACGGCTCTGTCGCGACCGTCCAGGCGCACCTCGCCGAGCGGGGTGGTGACGAGAGGGTCCGCTATCTCGCGCACCCGTCGAACCGCCGTGCCGCGGCCGCGCGCAACACCGGCGTCTCGGCAGCCACGGGGGACTTCGTGGCCTTCGTCGACTCCGACGACGAGATGCTGCCGACGTATCTCGAGACCTTGGTGGGGGCGCTCGACGAGGGCGTCGACGTCGTCGTGGGGAACATCGTCTACGTCCGCCCGGACGGCTCGCGCCGCGAGAGGCACCCGGCGGTCACGGGCGACTTCCCCGGGCCGCGCGCCGCCGAGCTCGGCCTGCTCGACAAGATCACGCCCTTCACGTGCGACAAGCTGTTGCGCCGCAGCCTCTACGACGGCGTGAGGTACCCCGAAGGCATCATCAACGAGGACTTCCTCACCAACCCGGTGCTGGCCGCCGGGGCGCGGACGGTCCGGGTCGTCGACGCACCCGTGTACCTGTACCACGTGCGCGCGGACTCTGTGACGTGGGGCTCGATCCCGCCGGTGAGCGAGCTCGACACCGCAGAGCGCTACCTGCGCGACGCGCTCCTCTCCGGGGCCGGGGTGACTCCCGCGATGCGCGCCGCTGTCGACCACGCGACCGTGTTCCTCACGCTCAGCTCCGCGCAGCGCGCTCTGCTCAAGGACCCGGCCACGGCTCATGACAGGCAGGTGGTCCGGGACTGCCGTCGTCGTATCCGGCTCGTGACGCTGGTGCGCCTGGCCCGCGTCGCGCCGGTCACGGCGGCTGGTGGGGTGCTGCTCAAGGTGGCACCGCCCGCCTACGCCTGGCTCTACAGGCGCCACGTCCGCGCCAGCTACGGACAAGACGCCTGAGACCATGAGAGCCCACCCCCACCCCCACCCTGCCCCTGACCTCGAAGGAGTCCGCGTGCCCGCACAGGACGTGTCCGTGATCATGCTCGCCTACGGGGTCGAGGAGTACCTGGGCGAGGCCGTCGCCGCCGTCCTCGCCTCCGAGGGCATCGAGGTGCAGCTCGTGCTCGTCGACAACGGGTGCACGTCCGACGCCGTGGCCATGCTGCCCCAGGACCCGCGCATCCAGGTCCTGCGGCCGGCCGAGAACCTCGGTTTTGCGGGTGGGGTGAACCTCGGGGCCCTCGAGGCGACGTCCGAGCACCTGGCCTTCGTCAACAGCGACGCGGTCGTCGCGCCCGACGCGCTGCGGATCCTCGTGGACGAGGTCGACCTCCCGGGTCGCGGGATCGTCTGTGCCTGCGTGCGGCTCGCGGACAAGCCGGAGCTGGTCAACAGCGTCGGCAACCCGATCCACGTCCTCGGGCTCAGCTGGGCCGGTGGCATGGACGAACCTGTCGCAGCGCACCAGGAGCCTCGGACCATCGCGTCGGCGACAGGTGCCTGCCTCGTCGTGACAGCCGACCTGTGGCGCTCCCTCGGCGGCTTCCCTGACGAGTTCTTCGCCTACGTCGAAGACCTCGAGGTCAGCTGGCGGGTCTGGCAGCGCGGTCTCACCGTGCACTACGTGCCGGCCGCCGTGGCGGACCACCACTACGAGTTCAGCCGTTCGCCGCTGAAGATGTACCTCGTCGAGCGCAACCGCCTGCTGTTCGTCCTGACGGGCTACGGTGCCCGTCTCCTGGCGCTGCTCGCGCTGCCGCTGCTCGCCTTCGAGGCGGCGATCTTCCTCATCGCCCTCAAGGAGGGCTGGTGGCGCCAGAAGGTCAAGGGGTGGGGCTGGATCGCTCGGAACCTCGGGTGGGTCCGCCAGCGCCGCAGGCTCGTCCAGTCCACCCGCACGGTCCCGGACAAGGACCTGGTGCACCTGCTCACGGACACCTTCGACCCCGCGCAGTTCCCGCTGCCTGCCGGTGGCGGTCTCGTCCAGGGTGTCCTCAAGGCCTACTGGAGGGTCGTGCGTCGCTTCGTCTGACGCAGAGGTCGCTTCGTCTGACGCAGAGCCAGGGTGCTCGGGTCCCAGCACGGCCCGACCGACGCAGCGTGAGGCACGCACGAGGCCCCGGCCCCCTCTCGGCGAGGGGGCCGGGGCCTCGTGCTGTGGCGGGATCCGCCGGGTGCGTCAGCTGTAGCTGACCGAGACGGCACCGTTGCGGGTGTCGAAGGTGATGCGCCCACGCTCGAAGCTCTGGTACACGAGCGCACCGGAGGTGATCTCGTCGGTGACCGGGTACCCGAGGCGCCCGTTCTCCCAGCCGTTGTGCCCCCACCACGTGAGGATCGCACCGTTCACGGCCTTGGTTCCGTACATCGGGGTCCAGTAGATGGCACCGCGCTCGAAGCTCTGCACGGTCCCGCCGGCACGCAGCCCGCCGCGCTCGCTCACCGTCGGGTAGCCCATCCCGTTCTCCCAGCCGCGGACGGCCCACCACTGGTAGATCGCGCCGCGGATCGCGTGCGCGCCGTAGGCGGGGGAGTAGTAGATCGGGCCACCCTCGAAGCTCTGCACCGCGCCGCCGTCGCGCAGCGCACGCTCGGAAGAGACCGGGTACCCGAGGACGCCGTTCTCCCAGCCTGTCGATGCCCACCGGGACACGATCGCCCCGAGGACCGTCTGCGGGCCTCCGGCGGGGCTCCAGTAGACGTGGCCACCCTGGAAGGACTGCACGACACCACCGCGCGCCAGCGACTTCTCGGGCGAGACCGGGTAGCCGAGGCGCCCACGCTCCCAGCCCTGACCGCCCCAGTAGGTCCCGACACCGCCGCGGACCATCTGCGCGCTCGTCGCCGGGGACCAGTAGACGTTGCCCTTCTCGAAGGGCTGCATGACGCCTCCCTGGGTGAGGCCGCTCTTCTCGACTGCCGTGGGCTGGCCGAGCAGGTTCATGTTGGCCTGCCACACCGTCGCGATGGCACCGATCACCGGGAAGTTGGGGCGACCGAACCAGTCGTCGTAGAACTTCGCGAAGTTGAAGTTGCCGTACGAGGAGCAGCCGTCCGGGCTGCCGGCGAGCAGCGCCGAGTTCGGGGTGTACGGGGTGTAGTTGTAGAGGCTCGCGGTCGCCTGGTTCTCGATGCGGACCGTGACGCTGCCGCACGCCGCGTTCGGGTGCAGACGGATCGACTGGGTACGACCCGCGACGTGCGCGTAGCCGTAGGGGTTCTGCGCATACCGCTTGAACTGCGACGACGCGTTGTAGACCTGGTTGAAGAACCCGTAGTACGCGTCGTCGCAGGCTGCGGTGTCGGGGCAGCCGAACCCTGTGGCGATCTGGTACTTGCGGGGCGTCAGGGCCGTGCCGCTCGCGGTGACCAGGCTCTGCTCCTTCTGGAGCAGGACGAGCAGCACCTTGGGGTTGATGCCGCACGCCGTGCCGACCTTCTTGATGATGGTGGCGGCAGTCTCGTTCGCCGCCCCGGTGTAGGCGGCGCAGCGTGCTGTCGCGGCCCGGTTCGGGGTGGTCTGGCGGAAGTCCTTGAGGCAGGGCACACCCGTGCCAGAGGGCACGCACGAGGGCGCTCTCTGGTTGAGGAAGGTCTGGACCTGGGACGCGGTCATCGACCCTGAGTTGTTGAACTCAGCGTCGGTGATGATCATGCCGGCCCGGAAGGTCGCCGCCTGGGCCGGGGTCTGGCCCGCCGTGACGAGCGGGGTGACGAGCGCTGCGAGCAGCACGAAGACGAAGGTGAGGGCCGCGGCTCCGCGGCGGGAACGGGCGAGGGTCATCGGATCGTCACCGTCGTCGCCGCGCTGACCCCGGAGCGGGTCGGGGAGTCGTAGCCGATCGTCGCCGACCAGTCGCCGAGAGCGAGGCCTGTCGTGGTCATCGTGAGACCACCGCAGACCGTCGTCGTCGCGTCGGCCTCGGCCGGGGCCTCGATCGTCAAGACCTCGGCACCGCGGGTCAGGGTGAGCGAGCAGGTCCCGCCCTCTTCGACCTCGGTGACGTAGCCGCTGACGAGGACCGCACCTGCGACCAGGTCTGTCGAGGCCAGCGAGATCTGCACGTCTGCCGCGGCGAGCGCCGGGTCGGCGGGCCTCTCGAGGTCACCCTCGGCAGGTGCGACAGCGTCAGGGAGCGTGGCGTCGGGCAGGGCTGCGTTCGGCTCGACCGCGGCTGCCCCGTCCTCCTCGGACTGGACGGGCTCGCTCGGGGCGGTGTCGTCGGAGGGCACCGCCGCAGGGTCTGTGCCGTCCGTCGGGGTGCTGGTCGAGGTGTCGGTCGGGGCACCCTCGGTGGGGACCTCGGTCGCCTCGGCCGGGCTGGTCTCGGTCACGGGAGCGCTCGGGTCGTCTGACGGCACCGCCTGTGCGGCGATGGCGAGAGACAGGACGAGAAGGGGCGCCGCCGCGACCGCGAGTGCGGTCTGACGTTTCATGTGGGTGTTCCCTCGTTGGGTCGCAGAGGTCGCACGTCGCCCCTGCAGACGATGTTCACAGTGCGGTCACAGTACCTAGACGGTCTCTAGGTACCACCTACGCCACGCCATGTCGTGACCGCACCGTGTTCTCCGTCCCCCATCCTCCGCTGCCGCGAGCAGGCGTCGCCGGCTCGTCGCGACCGTGGCCCGCAGCTGCCCGTGCCGGTTCGCGCGTGAAGGTGCTGGCTCGGGGTGGCCCAGCCTCAGCGAGGTCAGACGAGGCCGGCGAGGAACTGCTCGACATCACCCGACGAGGGCAGCAGCCCGCTCTCGAGGGCTTCTGCGAGGGTCGGTGCCGCAGCGTCCTTCTCGGACAGCTCGTAGCGCAGCGGTGAGCCGTCCCGAGCCGTCGTCGGCCAGTCGATGCCGATCGCAGGGTCGAGGGGGTGCACGCCGTGCTCACGGCCGGGCGCGTAGGGCGCGGAGCACAGGTAGAGCACGGTCGAGCTGTCCTCGAGGGACAAGAAGGCGTGCCCGAGCCCCTCCGAGAGGTAGATCGCCCGACGGTCGACGTCGTCGAGCAGGACCGAGTCCCACTGCCCGTAGGTCGGTGAGCCGACGCGGATGTCGACGACCACGTCGAGGACCGCTCCGCGTGCGCAGGTCACGTACTTCGCCTGCCCAGGGGGCAGGTCTGCGAAATGGATGCCACGCAGCACCCCGGCGGCCGAGACCGAGAGGTTGGCCTGCGCGAGAGAGAGGTCGTGACCGACCTCCTCCGCGAAGGGCGCGCCCTTGAACCACTCGAGGAACACCCCGCGGGGATCGCCGAACTGCTTCGGCGTGATCTCCCACGCACCGGGCACTGACAGCTGTCGGAACTCCACAGGTCTCTCTCCTTCGTGACGGGACGGCCATCGTAGTCGTGCCTGTCGCCGATAGGCTGGTCCGGGCTCGCGGCTGCGGGACCTACGACGACAGGAGACATCGTGCACGAGGACAGCGGGACGCACCGGGCACCCGGGACGCCGACCCCCGAGACGACGGCGCGCTGGGCGGTCGTCGGGGCTGCCGGCATGCTCGGCCACGACATGGTCGCGCGCCTGGAGCGCGGTGGGCGTGACGTCACCGGGCTGGCACGCGACGCCCTCGACGTCACCGACGCCGCCGCGTGCGTCGAGGTGCTCGCGGGCTTCGACGTGGTGGTCAACTGCACGGCGTGGACGGCGGTCGACGACGCCGAGACCCACGAGGCGGAGGCCTTCGCTGTCAACGCCGTGGGCGCGGCGAACCTCGCCCGCGCAGCCGCGGCGCACGGCGCACGCCTCGTGCAGGTGTCGACCGACTACGTGTTCGCCGGCTCGGCCACCCAGCCCTACGAGGCTGACGCGGAGATCGCGCCGGTCTCGGCGTACGGCCGGACCAAGGCGGCGGGGGAGTGGGCTGTGCTCGCGGCGAGCCCCGAGCACCTGGTCGTGCGCACGGCCTGGCTCTACGGCGCCGCGGGCGGGAGCTTCCCGCGGACCATCGCACGGGTGGCAGCCGAGCGCGGCGCAGTCTCGGTGGTCGACGACCAGCACGGGCAGCCGACGTGGACGGGTGACGTGGCCGACCTCGTCCTCCGGCTGGTCGACGCCGAGGTGGCTGGCGGGATCTTCCACGCGACGTCTTCGGGAGAGGCGACGTGGTTCGACTTCGCCCGTGAGGCCGTGGCGACGGCTGGTCTCGACCCTGAGGTGGTGACGCCGACGACGAGCGCGGACTTCGTGCGGCCCGCGCCTCGCCCCGCCTACTCGGTCCTGGGGCACGCCAGCCTGGTGGCTGCCGGTGTCGAGCCGATCGGCGACTGGCGCGGACGCTGGGCAGTCGCCGGTCAGGACGTCGTCGCGACGTCCTGACCGGCGGGGCAGGGGCCGGTCAGCGCGGACCGGGCCCCTCCTCCAGCAGCCCGAGCAGGTAGCTGCCGTAGCCGGACTTGACGAGCGCGTGGGCGCGCTCGGCGAGCGCCTCGTCGTCGAGGAACCCGCGGCGCCAGGCGATCTCCTCGGGAGCGCCGATCTTCAGTCCCTGCCGGTTCTCGATCGTCCGGACGTAGTCCGACGCCTCGAGCAGCGAGTCGAAGGTCCCGGTGTCGAGCCACGCGGTCCCACGCGGGAGCACCTCGACCTGCAGCCGCCCCTGCTCGAGGTACGTGCGGTTCACGTCGGTGATCTCGTACTCCCCGCGGGGCGAGGGCGCGAGCGACCGGGCGATCTCGACGACGTCGTTGTCGTAGAAGTACAGCCCGGGCACCGCGTAGCTGCTCTTGGGGTGCGTCGGCTTCTCCTCGAGCGAGAGCGCCTTGCCTGCGTCGTCGAACTCGACCACGCCGTAGGCGGTGGGGTCGGACACCCTGTAGGCGAAGACCGCGCCGCCGTCGATGTCGGTGAAGCGCGAGAGCTGGTTGCCCAGGCCGGGGCCGTAGAAGATGTTGTCGCCGAGCACGAGCGAGACCGAGTCGTCGCCGATGAAGTCTGCGCCGAGCACGAAGGCCTGGGCCAGCCCGTCAGGGACCTCTTGGACCGTGTACTGGATCGAGATGCCGAACTGCGACCCGTCGCCCAGCAGGCGCCGGAACTGCTCGGCGTCGTGGGGGGTCGTGATGACGAGGACGTCTCGGATCCCTGCGAGCATCAGCGTCGAGAGAGGGTAGTAGATCATCGGCTTGTCGTAGACGGGCACGAGCTGCTTCGAGACGCCGAGCGTGATCGGGTGGAGCCTGGTGCCGGACCCGCCGGCCAAGATGATTCCGCGCATCGTCACAGTCTGCCCGACTTCGTGCCGCGGCGTGCGCCTGACCGGGTGGTCAGCGCTGTGCCGTGACCCGCTCGGTCTCCACGAGGCGGGCCAGCCGGTCGGTCGGCAGGGTGCCGTCGTCGTCGGGCTGGACGAGCACGAGAGACCCGTCCGCGGCCCACACGTCGAGCGCTGTCGCGAGCAGGCTGACGACAGCTCCCGGTCCCGCCGGCACCGCCACGAGGGTCCGGTCGCCGAGCATCACGGGATCGACCTGCGACCGGGACCAG
This sequence comes from Sanguibacter sp. Leaf3, assembly GCF_001425965.1. Classification (NCBI taxonomy): domain Bacteria; kingdom Bacillati; phylum Actinomycetota; class Actinomycetes; order Micrococcales; family Sanguibacteraceae; genus Sanguibacter; species Sanguibacter sp. Leaf3. The sequence goes on from NZ_LMRH01000004.1 coordinate 223,885, forward strand.
TCGAGCAGCGCGGCGAAGGCCACGTCGCCTCGCGCTGAGCTCAGGGCGGTCTCGTCCGCGTCGAGCGGCGCGACGTACCCGACCTGGTCGCCGTAGGTCATGACGGCCGACGCGGCGTCGACGGTCCCGGGAGGGAGGTCCGCGCCGAAGCTCCGGGCGAGCGCGGGCAGCGCGACGGCGACGAGCTCGGTGCCACGGGGACGTGTGCCGTCCGGCGTAGTCCAGCGGTCGGGGGTCGCGGTGACCACGACGTCGGCGCCCGAGAGGTCTGCGGCGGGGTCCGAGGAGTCGTCCACGACGCGCAGGTGAGCACCGGCCCGCCACGTCGCGAGAGCCCAGACGAGGGTCCGCCAGTGCGGCGGCAGGTCGGTCACGACCACGGTGCCCGGCTCGGCGTCGAACTCCTCGACCAGCAGGTTCGTCGTCTTGGACACCCAGTTGACGAGCACCGCGCCCGACAGCTCGATGCGTTCGCCGCCGTCTCCGTACCAGGTCAGGCGTGGTCGTCCGGGCTCGGTCGTCAGGGCGCCGAGGAGGGAGGGCAGAGTGTGCGGCATAGCACGATCGTAGTCGGGCCACGAATCGCGGGGGTGTGCGGAACTTCACCCGCCCCTATGTCCTAAACGGAACAACTCGGCTTGACTCATAGAAGTGACACGCGTGTAATTTACGTCAACGGTCCACGCCGTGCGCCCTGAGAACGTGAGCGAGATCACGCTCATACGTCTGCCGCGGCTGCCGATCGTGAGACGACTGCTGATGCCCGGAGGGGGTGTGCCATGTGGGACCTGCTCGACGAGGACAAAGACTTCCCCACTGACGCGGGACTGACCGAGGACGCACCGCAGACGCTCGCGCCTGTGCTGCCGCTCTTCGGCGCCGCCGACGACGAGGCGATCATCGGGTGGCAGGAGCGCGCACTGTGCGCCCAGACCGACCCCGAGGCGTTCTTCCCCGAGAAGGGCGGCTCGACCCGCGAGGCCAAGAAGGTCTGCGTGAGCTGCGACGTCAGGTCCGAGTGCCTCGACTACGCGCTCGAGAACGACGAGCGCTTCGGCATCTGGGGCGGGCTCTCCGAGCGCGAGCGCCGCAAGCTCAAGCGCCGCGCGGTCTGAACCACCCCTTCCCCCGGGGCGCGTCCTCGACCGCACGCACCTGCGTGCGTGGCGCCCCACAGGCAGCACCCAGACTCGCGCCGCGCCGTGCTCGCCGCCGCCGGTCTGCGGGCGGTTGAGGCACTATGGACGACGGTATGACAACTCCGAGCCCTCTCCCCACGGCGGACCCGACCGCGGAGCGCACCCCCGCCGGGGTCGTGACCGCGATCCTCGTCACCCGTGGCACCACGCCCTATCTCGACGCCTCCCTCCGCGCCGTGCTGGCTGCCGACCGTGCTCCGTCGCGGGTCGTCGTCGCCGACACCTCCGAGGACTCGAGCGCACAGGTCGCCCCCGACCTCGCCGACCAGGTAGTCGTGCACAGGGTCCCCGGGGCTCGCTCCTTCGGGACCGCCGTCTCTGCGGTGCTCGCCGACCTCCCCGCCGTCGACAGCACGTGGCTCTGGCTGTTCCACGACGACTCCGCCCCGGAGCGCAGGTCGCTCGACCACCTGCTGCGCGCCCTCGAGCACACGAGCAACGTCGCCGTGGCCGGGTCCAAGCAGGTCCGCTGGGACGCCCCCGAGGAGCTGCTCGAGGTCGGCTACACGGTCTCCCGCAGCGGTCGCCGCATGACAGGCGTCGAAGACGGCGAGCTCGAGCAGGGCCAGCACGACTCCCGCGACGACGTCCTCGCGGTCGGCCTCACGGGCGCGCTCGTGCGCCGCTCGGTGTGGCTCGAGCTCCGGGGGACGGACCCCACCTACGGCGTCTTCGGCGACAGCCTCGACCTCTGCTACCGCGCCCGCCGCGCCGGTCACCGGGTGATCGTGGTGCCGACGGCGGTCGTGCACCACGCCCGGGCGTCCCTCACCGGGGAGCGCAGCCGCACCGCCGCCGGTGCCCGCACCGACGCGGCAGGCGCCTCCGACAGCCTCGTCTCGGGGGACCCGTCCTTCGGGCCGCGCCTGCGGTCCCAGCTGTTCTTCCTCGCCTCGACGCTGCCCGTCGTCGTGCTGCCGTTCTTCCTCGTCCTCGCCGTGGTCGCCGGTCCGGTCCGCGCGCTCTACAGGATCGCCGTCAAGCAGCCCGGCCAGGCGCTCGAGGAGATCTGGGCGCCGCTGTGGCTCGTCGGCCGGACCCCGCGGACCATCAGGGCGCGGACTGTCGCGGCCCGCACCAGCTCGGTGCCGCGCCGACGCCTCGCCCCGCTGCTGGCCACGACTCGTGACGTCATCACCTCTCACCAGGACCGCAGGCTCGCCGCGCGTGCCCGGCGCAAGGCGCTCCACAGGAACGACGACCTCGACCGCGCCGAGATCCGGCAGACCGGCAGGCGGCGTCGACTCACGCTGCTCGGCCTGGTGCTGCTGCTCTGCGTCGTGACCGTCGTCGCCCTCGGACCCGCGGTCTCGACCCTCACCAGCACGGGGCGCGTCGTCGGCGGCGCCCTGCTCCCGGCTCGCGGCGGCTGGTCCGACCTGTGGCAGGCGATCTCCGGCGGCTGGGTCCGTGACGGCCTCGGTGCCTCGGCGCCGGCCGACCCGCTGCTCACAGCCATCGCCCCGGTCACCGCGCTCACGGGTGGCGACCTCCAGCTCGCGGTCAACCTGCTCGTCGTCGCCGGGCTCGTGCTGTCGGGCCTCGGAGCCTGGTTCGCGGCCGGCGTCGTGACCCGGTCGCTGAGCCTGCGGTCCTGGGCGGTCCTGGTGTGGGTCGCCGCCCCGACGCTGCTCGCGGCGGTCGGGCAGGGGCGCCTCGGTGCGATCCTCGCCCATGCCGCGCTCCCGTGGTTCGCCCTCGCTCTCGTCCGAGCCCTCGGCCTCCAGCGCACCGACGTGTGGGGCCGGCTGCGCATGCGGTCGCAGGCCCGCGCAGACCAGCGCTTCCAGGACCGGGAGCGCGAGCGACTCGCCGCGCGTGCGGCTGCTGCGGCCGTCTCCGAGACCGCTGAGGCGAAGGAGGCGGCTGAGGCCAGCGGGACGGCTGAGGCGAGCGAGACCGCTGGTGCGGTCGAGAAGACCGCGGCTGAGGAGACTGTCGGCACCCACCCGGCCGGCCGGTCGACCGACGCGCTCACGGTGACTGTCGACGACCCCGACGACCTCTACGACGGCGCCGGCACGGGCCTCGACGCCGCGCCCGTCGACGCCGCGCCCCGCCCGGCGTCCTCTGCGGGACCACGCACGCCGGTCCGCGGTTCTCTCGCGGCCCTCGGCGCCGCAGCCCTGCTCTGCGCGGTGGTCGTCGCTGGAGCCCCTGTGCTCATGCTGCCGATCCTCGTGGCCCTGGTCGTCGTCGCCGCTGCCGCACCGCGGCACCGTCGTCCGCTGCTGCTCGTCCCCGTGCCCGCCCTCGCGGTCCTCGGGCCCCTCGTGGTCCGGGCCGTGGTGACCTGGGACAGCGGCGGCTGGCGCATCCTGCTCGGCGACCCCGGTCTCGCGACGCCGTCGCAGGCACCCGTCGCGTGGCAGCAGCTGCTCGGCTTCCCTGGTCCTGCTCGTCCGTGGTTCGTCGCAGACGGCGTGTGGGCCGAGATCTGGCGGTACGCACCGGGGCTGCTCGGCGGGCTGCTCCTGCTCGCTGCGCTCGTCGGTCTGCTCCGCTCGGGCGGACGCGGCTCTGCCGCTCGTGCCGGCTGGGCTGTCGCAGCCCTCGGTCTGGCGACAGCACTCGTCTCCGGTGCGACAGTCGTCGCCGCAGGGGTCGACGGCGCCGTGACGGGATGGCCCGGCGCAGGGCTCTCGCTCATGACCCTGGGTCTGCTCGCCGCTGCCCTCCTCGGGCTCGACGGTCTCAGCGAGAAGGCTGTGAGTCACACCTTCGGCTGGCGGCAGGTGGCCGTCGGCGCGCTCGCGACAGTGTTGGCTGCCGTCCCGCTCGCGGGGCTCACGGCATGGACCGTCCAGGCCCGCAGCGACGACAGCCCGGTGCTCGTGCAGTCGCTCGACCGGGCGATCGTGCCGGCCGTCGGTCAGCAGATGCAGGACTCCGGTCGCCAGGCCCGGGTGCTCGCCCTCGAGGTCGGCGCCGACGGCTCGGTCCACTACCAGCTGCTCCACGACGACGGACCCCAGCTCGTCGACTCCTCGGTGGTCGTCGACGTCGCCCGTCTGACGAACCGTCCCGACAGCCTCGCCGAGCCTGTCGCCCAGCTGTCTGCAGGGCTCGACGGCGACCAGGTCGCGGTCCTCGGCGAGGCGGGGATCGGCGCTGTCCTCGTGCCGCCGTCCCCTGACCTCGCCAGGGCCGAGCTCGTCAGCCGCATCGACACCGTCGCCGGTCTCGAGCGGATCACCGAGAACGAGTCGGGCACGATCTGGCGGGTCGCACCCGACGGCTCGGCCGAGACCGCGCTCCAGCCCGGGTGGGCCGACGTCTACAGCCCGGACGAGAGCGGGACCCTCGTGCCGTCAGGTGTCCTGGCTGCAGAGCCGCTGCGTGTCGACGTCGAGGTGCCTGCCGGTGCTGCGGGGCGCGTGGTCGTGCTGGCCGAGAACTACGCGCCGGGGTGGCGTGCGACGCTCGACGGGCAGCCGCTGCGGTCGGTCGGCGACGAGCAGCCTGCCTTCGAGCTCGGCGCTGCCGGCGGTCATCTCGTGGTCGAGTACGAGCGAGCCAGCCGTGCACCGTGGTTGATCCTGCAGGGCACCGTGCTCGTGGTCTTCGTGCTGCTCGCCCTGCCGGTCCGTCGTCGTCGAGGAGGGGCCCGATGAGCCCGCGCACCACACCCGAGCGCCGCCTGCGCCGCAGGTCTGCCACGCGTGCCGTGGTCGCGAGCCTCGCGGTCGTCGCGGTCACGGGCTCCCTCGCCGCCTTCGGCGACGACCTCTGGTCCGCAGGTGCCCTCGACGTCCCCGCAGGCGAGCAGGTCGCGGTCGAGGCACGCACGGCCACGCTCGTCTGCCCAGCTCCGGTGACCCTGGCCGACCCTGGCACGACAGGTGACAGCGAGTTCGGCTCGACGCCTGTCGAGACCGCCTCGACCCTCCAGGTCGCGGCCTTCGGCTCCGCCACCACCTCCGTGCTCAGCCCGCTCTCGACAGGCAGCGCGGCGGGGCCCGAGCGGACGGTCCAGGGCGCCGATCCGAGCGCCTACGCGCTCCTCGAGCAGAGCGGCAGCGCAGAGGCCGTGCGCTCGACGACGTCAGCCGGCGACGGGTCCGACACCTCGGCGAGCGCGTCCTCGCTCACCACCTCGGGTGACCTCCGCGGCCTCGCCGCGGCCAGCTGTGCCGCGCCCGGGGTGGACCAGTGGCTCGTCGGGGGAGGCACCGAGCTCGGGTCGAGCAGCCGTCTCACCCTCGCGAACCCGAGCCGCACCCCGGCGACCGTGACCCTTGAGCTCTGGGGACCGTCAGGGCCGATCGACCCCGCTGGACCCACCACCTATCTCGTGCCCCCGGGCGAGCAAGTCTCGACGCTCGTCGAGGGCCTCGCCGCCCAGCAGCGGGGCATCGTCGTCCGGGCCAGCTCGACGGGGGCCCTCGTCACCGCGACGCTCCAGCACTCCGTCCTGGACGGTCTGACCGCCCGCGGTGTCGACCTCGTGGTCGCCGGCGAGGCCCCGGCCACGGCGCAGACCCTCGCCGGGCTGACCGTCGAGGCCTCCGAGATCGGCGACGACGACGTGGCCTCGGTCCGTCTGCTCGCACCCGAGGGCGACGCCACGGCGACGATCATCGTCTTGGGTGCTGACGGGCAGCGTGTGCTGCGCGGCGCGCAGACCGCCGACCTCGTCGCCGGGACCGTGACCGACGTGAGCCTGTCCGGCCTGCCGGCAGGGACCTATTCCGTCGTCGTGCAGTCCGACGCACCCGTCGTCGCCGGTGCCGTGACGACCCAGACCGGGAAGGCCGACCGCGACGAGCCGTTGCTCGGCACACCGGTCGACCGGACTTGGATCGCCTCGCAGCGCGGCAGCGCGACGAGCCCGAGCAGCGTCGTGCTGCCCGACGGGACGCAGGGGACGGTGTCGCTCGTCGCGCTGCCTGCTGAGGTCGACGGCAGCACCGAGCTCGCCGACCAGGTCCCGATCGTCTACGACGAGGAGGCCGCCGCCGATGCCGCTGACGACGCTGCTGGTGACGACGCGACGGACCAGGCGACCACCGACGCGACAGCTGGCGACCCGACGTCGTGGGACCCGTCGACGGTGGGCACCCTCGAGGTCTACGGGACCGACGGACGCCTGATCGTCGACCAGGACGTCGAGCTCGCCCTCGGGCAGACCACGACGGTGGACCTCGCCGACCTCGTCGAGAGCTCAGCAGCGCGGGGAGACGACGACACCGAGATCGGAGCCGTTCGCTTCGTGCCCGACCCGCAGGCCTCGACCGTGGCGGCCTGGGTCCTCACCGCCCGGGCGAGCGGCGTGACAGGGTCGATCAGCACCCTGCTGCCGACGGTCCCGAGCGCGGCGCAGGACGCGATCGTCGTGCGACGCTCACCGACCGTCGGGCTGCCGCGCGAGTAGCCGGGCCTGCAGGCCTGCGCGTGCTGTGCGCCGCCGGGCTCGTTCTCGCCTCACCGGGTCGAGCCGGACCGTAGTCTCCCGGGCCGCGCTCACCCAGGCTGCGCTCAGCCGGGCTCGCGGAAGTGCGGGTCGATCTCCTCAGGGCTGCGGGCCAGCATGTGCGCGACCTGCTCGACGACCACGTCGCGCACCAGGTCGGCGAGGTCGGCCGCGTCGACTGCCCGTGACTCGACGGGGCGCCTGTACACGAGGATGCGTCCGGGCTGCCCGGACTCGGCCGGGAAGTAGCGGCCCATCGGCACGCCGCCGTGCTCCCACGGCGCCGGGTCGGAGGGCGGGACGTCCTCGACGGCGAACTCGGTCCCGGTGAGCTCTCGGCCCCACGACGCCTCGAGGCGCTGGACCGTGGCGAGCACGTGCTCGTCGAAGCGCTCGGCGCGGGTGCGGTGCGCGGGGACGGACATCGGCAGGAGAGGGCCGCGCATGCCACGACCGCGACGGTCACGACGGCTGCCCCGGACGGTCGGGTCGGACGGGACGAGATCACGCATGCTGCCCAGCCTAGCCCTCGGGTCCGCCCGGGCCGGCAGACGGACGACCGCAGCCTGCCTGTGGACCGACCCGCGGGTGGCGACGTCCGCGCGGCGCCCCGGACCGGAGGTCGGTTCTCGGCGACGCCGTCCGTCCGAGCGGGTGAAGGTGGCCCCCTCGACGGTGTCAGGGCCGTCACGTCCGGCGTGGGACGCATGGCGCAGCGGTGGTGGGAGGTACCGTCTGCGGTGTGATCTCCGTACGCCAATGCTCCCGAACCGCCTGCGCGCGACCCGCAGTGGCGACGCTCACCTATGTGTACTCGGACTCGACGGCTGTCCTCGGGCCGCTCGCGCACATGGCGGAGCCGCACAGCTACGACCTCTGCGAGACGCACTCGGAGCGTCTGACGGCGCCGCGCGGCTGGGAGGTCGTGCGCCTCGCGCCCGCCTACGTCGACCAGGGTCCGACCCCCGACGACCTCGTCGCCCTCGCCGAGGCTGTCCGTGAGGCCGGCCGGCCCAAGCACCTGGCCGACCCTGAGCCCGTCCAGACGGGCGAGGTCGCGCGACGCGGGCACCTGCGCATCCTGCGCGGCGAAGGCTGACCAGCCGTGGTTGACACCGGTGGTGCGGCCGCGCCGCGGCGGCGCCGCAAGGCTCCGGCGCCAGACGTCCCGCTCGGCTCGCTGAGCCAGCCGCGCACAGCCGCGCCCGGGCCGACCTCGTGCCCCGGCTGCGCCTCGTCTTCGCTCACCCGCCTGTCGGTCAGCGGCTCAGGGGTCCCCGCGGTGTTCCTCTCCTGCCACGACTGCGAGCGCACGGGCTGGTACGCAGCCGCCGACGGCCGCCCCCTCGACAGGGACTCCGTGCTGGGGAGCGACACGTAGGATTGGTGCTCATGGAACCCCGTGACTCCACTCTCGCGTCTGACGGCCCGGCTCCGGTCGACCTCTCGGACCTCATCAAGTCCTACGACGTGCGCGGTGTGGTGCCCGAGCCCTTCAGCCCGGCGGTGGCCGAGGCCATCGGCGCGGCCTTCGCGACAGTCGTCGTGATCCCCGACGCGGGCGACGCGGCTGACGCGACGCCGAGCGAGTCTGTCCTGGGCACTGCGGCTGCCACGGGCACGCGCCGCCGTCCGACGGTCGCCGTCGGTCACGACATGCGCGACTCTGGTCCTGAGCTCGTCGAGGCCTTCTCGCGCGGTCTCGTGGCCGCAGGGGTCGACGTCGTGCAGATCGGTCTGTGCTCGACCGACGGTCTGTACCACGCCTCCGGTGTGCTCGGCGTCCCGGGTGCGATGTTCACAGCCAGCCACAACCCGGCCCGCTACAACGGCATCAAGCTGTGCCGTGCGGGCGCGCGACCTGTCGGTCAGGACTCCGGTCTCGCCGAGATCAAGGTCCTCGCCGAGCAGTACCTCGGCTACGGCCTGCCCGGCCCGGCGACCGAGCTCGGCCAGACGAGCGAGCGCTCGACCCTCGGCGACTACGCGGCGTTCTTGCGCGGGCTCGTCGACATCTCCGGCATCCGCCCGCTCAAGGTCGTGGTCGACGCCGGCAACGGCATGGGTGGCTACACGGTCCCGGCGGTCCTCGAGACCGCCGCCGGGCTGCCGGCCCTGCCGCTCGAGATCGTGCCGCTGTACTTCGAGCTCGACGGGACCTTCCCGAACCACGAGGCGAACCCCCTCGACCCGAAGAACCTCGTCGACCTGCAGGCCGCCGTGGTCGAGCACGGCGCGGACCTCGGTCTTGCCTTCGACGGCGACGCCGACAGGTGCTTCGTTGTCGACGAGCAGGGCCAGGCTGTGAGCCCCTCGGCTATCACCGCGCTCGTCGGGCTGCGCGAGGTCGCCCGCGAGCTCGCGGAAGGGCGCACCCCCACGGTGATCCACAACCTCATCACGTCGCGGGCCGTGCCCGACGTGCTCTCCGCCGCCGGCGCCACGGTGGTGCGGACCCGCGTGGGCCACTCCTTCATCAAGGCGAAGATGGCCGAGCACGACGCCGTCTTCGGCGGCGAGCACAGCGCGCACTACTACTTCCGCGACTTCTTCTTCGCCGACACCGGCATGCTCGCCGCCCTGCACGTCCTCGCGGCGCTCGGCGAGCAGCCGCACCCGCTCTCCGACCTCGCCCTCGCCTACGAGCCGTACTCGGCCAGCGGGGAGATCAACTCCTCGGTCGACGACGTCGCGGCGGCGCGGGAGCGCGTCGTCCAGGCCTACGTCACCGAGGAGGGCGCCGGGCCTGTCACGGTCGACGAGCTCGACGGCCTCACGGTCACGCACTGGGACGAGCGTCCCCGCTGGTGGTTCAGCCTGCGTGCCTCGAACACCGAGCCGCTGCTGCGCCTCAACGTCGAGGCCGAGGACGAAGACATCATGGAGAAGGTCCGCGACGACGTGCTCTCGCTCGTCCGCGCGGCAGACTCCGCAGGCTCGACGACGACCGCACAGCAGGACGAGACGGACGAGGTGACGGCATGAGCACGCAGCAGCCCGGCGCGCAGGCGGCAGGCACGGGGAGCCCCTTCCCGATCGACCCGTGGGTGCGCGAGATCTTGCGCTGCCCGGTGAGCGGGGCGACCCTCGTCGACGGCGTCGGCCCTGACGGCTCGCCCGAGCTCCACTCGACGGCCGAGCACGAGCCGCTCGCCTACCCGGTCCGCGAGGGCATCCCGGTGCTGCTCGTCGACGACGCGCGCAGGCTCTAGGCCGTGCCGAAGACCATCGTCGTCACCGGTGCCAGCGACGGGATCGGTGCCGCTGCGGCGCGCCGGCTCGCCGCCTCGGGGGAGCGGGTGGTCGTCGTGGGCCGCTCGCCCGAGCGCACCCGCGCCGTCGCCGACGAGATCGGCGCCGACCACCACCTCGCCGACTTCGCCGACCTCTCCCAGGTCCGCCGGCTGGCCGGCGACCTGCTGGAGGCGTACCCGCAGATCGAGGTGCTCGCCAACAACGCCGGCGGGATCATGGGGGCCCGTCAGACGACCGTCGACGGGTACGAGAAGACCTTCCAGGTGAACCACCTCGCGCCCTTCCTGCTGACGCAGCTGCTCCTGCCCTCGCTCGTCGCAGGCAGGGCCACCGTGATCCAGACCGCGAGCATCGCGGCCCGGGTCTTCGCGAAGTTCGACATCGGCGACCTGCAGGGCGAGCATGCGTACTCCCCGCAGGCGGCCTACGGCAACGGCAAGCTCGCGAACATCCTCTTCACCTCCGAGCTGCAGAGACGCTACGGCGACCAGGGGATCTCGGCCGTGGCCTTCCACCCGGGTGTCGTCGCGACGAGCTTCGCGAGCGACACGACGCACCTCATGCGGTTCCTGTACCACACGCCGCTCAAGCGACTCTTCACCATCAAGCCCGACAAGGCTGCCGACGAGCTCGTCTGGCTCGCGGAGGGGACACCTGGCGTCACCTTCACCCCCGGGGCCTACTACGAGTCGAAGGAGATCGCGAAGAACGTCAACCCGCTCTCGCTCGACGCGGACCTCGCCGCGCGGCTCTGGGAGGAGTCCGAGGCGCTGGTCTGACGACGCTGCGCGCGGGGGTGGACGTCAGCCCCCGCGCTGCGGGGCGGCTGCCCTCGCGCTGCAGGTCGGCGACCGCCGTGGTCGACTGGTCCGAGACCGACGCGACGCGCCGGCGCGGACCGACGAGGACCGACGAGGACCAGCGAGGGGACGAGCACATGGCCGAGCCGTTGAAGGTCGGAGACCGGGTGTCGTGGGGCACCCCTCAGGGGCGGACCCAGGGGAAGGTCGTCGAGCGCAAGACCGCCGACTTCCAGCTGGCCGGTCAGAAGTTCACCGCCTCGCAGGACGAGCCCGCCTTCGTCGTCGAGTCGGAGAAGACCGGTGCGCACGCCGCACACAAGGGCGGGGCGCTGCGCAGGCTCGCGGACTGACACGCTCCTGCGCTCGGGTCGTCGACCTCTCGGCGGCAGAGTAGGTTTGACGCCGCAGCACGGCGCTGCCGCGTGAGACGGCCCAAGACGGTGGCCCCGCGCGTCGTACCAGGACGATGAGGCACGATGTCAGCACACGGTGGTTCCAAGGCGATCGTCGCGGCTCTGGCCGCGAACCTCGGTATCGCGGTCACGAAGTTCGTCGCGTACCTGCTGACGCACTCCTCCTCGATGCTCGCGGAGTCGGTCCACTCGCTCGCAGACTCGGGAAACCAGGCGCTGCTGCTCGTCGGTGGCAAGCGTGCGCGCCGCGAGGCCGACGCCCAGCACCCCTTCGGCTACGGGCGCGAGCGGTACATCTACGCCTTCATCGTCTCGATCGTGCTGTTCAGCCTCGGTGGCCTCTTCGCTCTCTACGAGGCGTACCACAAGTTCTCCGACCCTCACGGGATCGACTCCTGGCACTGGGTGCCCGTCGTCGTGCTGGTCGCTGCGATCGGCATGGAGGGGTTCTCCTTCCGGACCGCTGTCCACGAGTCGAACCTCGTGCGGGGCAAGCAGACGTGGAGCCAGTTCATCCGCACCGCGAAGGCCCCCGAGCTCCCCGTCGTCCTGCTCGAGGACTTCGGCGCGCTCGTCGGCCTCGTGCTCGCCCTCGGTGGTGTCGGGATGACCCTGGTGACCGGTGACGGTCGCTACGACGCTGCCGGGACTGCCTGCATCGGTGTGCTGCTCGTGCTCATCGCCGTGGTGCTCGCCCTCGAGACCAAGTCGCTCCTGCTCGGGGAGTCCGCCTCGAAGGACGCCGTCGCGGCGATCGAGAAGGCGCTCGTGGGACCTGGCGTGCCGTCGGTGATCCACCTCAAGACGCTCCACCTCGGCCCTGAAGAGCTGCTGGTCGCCGCGAAGATCGAGGTCGACACGACCGAGAGCGCGAGCGAGGTCGCCGACGCGATCGACGAGGCCGAGTCACGCGTGCGTGCAGCGGTCCCGGGACTGACGATGCGCATCTACCTCGAGCCCGACCTCCGCGACGCCGCCGGCACGCTGCGCGGGACCACGGCTCCCTGACAGCTCTCTGAGCAGCCTCCGCTGACTCGGTCCCGGTTCAACCCCGCGGAGGACCGCGAGGTCGCACTGACGCCCACGAGGTCGCATGGTCTCCCGCGAGGTCGTACGGACACGCCGGAAGATCGCCTCGGGCGGCCTGATCTGGCGTGTCTGTACGACCTCGCTGTACGGAGGACGACCTGGGTGCCAGACCGCACGAGAGAACGCACGAGGCCGGTCTCCCCACCAGGGGAGACCGGCCTCGTGCGTTCAGGACGGGTGCTCAGCGCACCTGTCCGTCAGGTGGTGCTCAGGCCTCGGCTGCGGCCTTGAGGTCGTCGACGAAGGTCGGGTTCTGCTCGAGCCACTCCTTGGCGGAGGCGTCCGGGTCAGAGCCGTTGTTCTCGTTGAACATGATGTTCTCGAGCGAGAACAGCTGCTCGTCGGTCAGCTTGAAGGCGCCGATCCACGATGCTGCGGTCGGGTAGTCCTTGGCGAAGTCCTCGCGGCCGACCGAGTTGATCTCCTCGGCCTCACCGAGCAGGCCCTTCGGGTCCTCGAGGTCGCGGACGGGGTACGCGTCGTAGGCCCAGTGCGGACGCCACAGCGTCACGGCGATGTCTTCGCCCGCGTCGGTCGCGCCCTTGAGCTCGGCGAGCATCGCGGGGGTGGACGAGACGATGAACTCCATGTCCTCGAGGCCGTAGCCCGGGATCACGTCGTCCTGCGTCACACGGGTCAGGCCAGCGCCCGACTCGATGCCGACGATGCGGTTGCCCACGGTGTCGGCCTGCGCGGCGAGCTCGTCGAGCGAGGTGATGGGGGAGTCCTCGTTGACGGCGATGGTGAGCTTCGCGTCGTCGTACCAGACGCCCAGCATCTCCATCTTGTCGCCGTACTGCTTCAGGTAGTCCTCATGCGTGTTCGGCAGCCACATGTCGAAGTTCACGTCGAAGTCGCCACCGGTGAGCCCGGTGTAGACGACGCCGGCCTCGGCCTCGGTCGTGTCGACGGTGTAGCCCTCGTCCTCGAGCATGACCTTGAACAGGTGCGAGACGGCGATGCCCTCGTCCCAGCCTGTGTGGACACCGATCGAGATGGTCTCGAGGTCTCCGTTGTCCAGACGCGGGGCGTCGGAGGCGTCGCTGTCAGAGGAGCAGGCGGCGAGGCCGAGGGCGACGGCCAGCGAGCCGGCGACGAGTGCTGTGCGGTGCGTAGAGCGGTTGAACATGGTTCCTTCCTGGAGGCAGCAGCCCTGGTGGCCGCTGCCGCGGGGTTGGTAGGTGGTGCAGACGCAGCGCCGAGGCCGTCGGTGACGACAGCCCCGGAGCCGCGGACGGGTGTGTCAGACCGCGGCGGCCTTGAGGGCCTTGGCCACGGGGGCGCGGTCGGCGAGGGCCGAGGTGATGCGGTCGAGGAACATCGCGAGGATGACCACGGAGAGACCGGCCTCGAAGCCGAGCGAGATGTTGACGCGGTTGAGAGCGGCGACGACGTCGCCGCCGAGACCGGCGGCCCCGACCATGCCGGAGATGACCACCATCGACAGCGCGAGCATGATGACCTGGTTGATCCCGGCCATGATGGTCGGCAGCGCGAGGGGCAGCTGGATCTGGCGCATGATGCGTCCCTCGGTCGCACCGAAGGCGTGCCCGGCCTCGACGACCTCACGGTCGACCTGACGGATGCCCAGCTCGGTGAAGCGGACGCCCGGGGCGAGCGCGAAGATCACGGTCGCGATGATGCCGGGGACCACGCCGACGCGGAAGATGATGACCGTCGGGATGAGGTACACGAAGGCCGGCATGGTCTGCATGAAGTCGAGCACCGGGCGCAGCACGCGCGAGACCGCGTCGTTGCGCGCGGCCCAGATACCCAGCGGGATGCCGATCACCAGGGCGATGACGCTCGCCAGGATGACGAGCGCGAGGGTGTCCATCGCGTTGCTCCACTGGTCCATCACGTCGATGACCGCGAAGCCGACGAGGGCTCCCAGGCCCAGCCTCCAGCCCTTGGCCCAGAAGGCGAGGGCGGCGAGCACGAGGGCGATGACCCAGAACGGTGGCGCGCTGAGCACGAGGTCGATCTGGTCGTAGCACCAGACGACGACGTCCTTGACGAGGTCGAAGAGCCAGGCGAAGGTCGAGGTGATCCACGAGACTGCCGTGTCCACCCAGTCGCCGAAGGGGATGCGGGGGAGACCCGACTGGGTCTCTGCGGCGGTGATCACGGGCGTTCTCCTGTCGTCTGCTCGGACGGGTCGGCGGGCACGGGCGCTGCGGCGACCGCGTCAGCGGCCCCGGCGCTCGTCGGTGCCTGCTCGACCGCGGCGGACGCGACGGTGTCGTCGTCCGCGCTGCCCTGCGTGCGGGTCTCGTCGGTCGTCTCCTCGAGGTGCTGAGGCACCATGGCCTCGAGCAGCACCACGCGCGGGATGACGCCGACGAGGCGTCCCGCCGCGTCGGTGACGGGCACGGGGAGCGGCGACTCGGCCGCGGGGGCGAAGACCTCGGCGAGCGAGGTGTCCTCGGTGACAGCGGTGAGGTCGTCGCGGACGAGGCCCTCGAGCGAGGTGACACCGGCGCGCAGGGCGTCGACCACCTCGGCGTCGTAGACGACGCCGCGCAGCGTGCGCGAGCGGTCGACGACGTACGCGGCGGAGACCTGCGCCTCGCGCATCGTGCGGGAGGCCCCGCGGGGACCCGCAGACATCGGGACGACGGCACGCGGGCGGTGCATGAGCGAGGAGGCCGTGAGCACGCGGGTGCGGTCGACGTCGGCGACGAACTGCGCGACGTAGTCGTTGGCCGGGTCGGAGAGGATCTCCTCCGAGGACCCGATCTGCACGATGCGTCCGTCGCGCATGACGGCGATGCGGTCGCCGAGGAACATGGCCTCGTTGAGGTCGTGCGTGATGAAGATGATGGTCTTGCCGAGCTTGCTCTGGAGCTCGACGAGCTGTTCCTGCATCTCTCGGCGGATCAGCGGGTCGAGGGCCGAGAAGGCCTCGTCCATGAGCAGCACGTCGGTGTCGGCGGCCAGGGCACGGGCCAGGCCCACACGCTGGCGCATGCCGCCCGAGAGCTGCGAGGGCAGCTTGTCGGCCCAGTCGGTCAGGCCGACGAGGTCGAGGGCCGTGCGGGCACGCTCGAGGCGGCTGGCCTTGTCGACGCCCTGGATCTCGAGCGGGTACGCGGCGTTGTCGAGCACGGTGCGGTGCGGCAGCAGCGCGAAGTGCTGGAACACCATGCTCACGCTCTTCTGGCGGATGTCACGGAGCTTCTTGGCGCCGACGGCGTTGATGTCCTGCCCGCCGAGGCGCACAGTCCCCGACGTCGGCTTCCACAGACCGTTGAGCATGCGGATCAGCGTGGACTTGCCCGAGCCCGAGAGGCCCATGACGACGAAGATCTCGCCCTTGGCGACCTCGAAGCTCGCGTCGATCACCGCGGCGGTGCCGAGCGAGGCGACGTCGGCGCGGCTCGCGCCGGCCTTGAGCTTGCGTGCGGCCTCGCCGGAGCGGCGGCCGAAGATCTTGTAGACGTTCTCGACCTGCACCGCGGGCGTGCCCTCGGCCCCGGTGGCCGTGCCGGTGGTCTTGCTCAGCAGCGAATCCTGCACACCCTGGTCGGAGTCGCTGGGCGCGGCCTGTCCTGCCGCTGCGTCCGTGCGTCCTGCCTGGTGCGGGTCCTGCTGTGTGGTGACTCCTGGTCCTACGGTCACTGTCTCCCCGTTCGCGTGTCCTGCCGTCCGTTGCTTGGCGGCAGGGTGAGGCCTGCGTCGGCGCACCAGGACGGCACCTGGGAGGGTGCCGGGAAGGGCGTCGAGGCGAAGGCGCAGTCGAGACGAGCTCGTCGCGCCACAGCGCCGAGATCACGCGACCGGTCCGGGATGACTCCACGTCGGACGGCGGCGGCTCAAGGCGCTCGCAGGCCGATCGTGTCCTTGATCGGTCTTTTCCACCATGCCCCATGCGCTCCGTCGTGGCTAATGCTCGAGCGGTGAACGGAGGGTGGCGATACCGTTCCTTTACCCGGAAACCTGCGGCTCGTCGGCGATCTGCCGCGGATCACGATCGTTACCCGTCTGTGATCTACTCAATCGCTGCAAATCAGCGGATGTTGCCTGGGTCACAGGAATCCAGTGGCGTGGCTCACGCCTGCTGAAGTTTGCCAAGCCTTGCCCGCCAGAGGCGATCCGGTCAACGATCGGTCATCTCGCGACGCTTGTCCGCACTGTCGAGCCCGGGCGGCTCGCGAGGTCTGCGAGGTGCAGCAGCAGCCCTCCGGGCACCTGTGGACAACCCTGCTGGGAGGGTGCTCGCCGAGTAGTCTGGCGACGACCCTCACACCGAGACCTCGGAGCATCATGTCGACGCACAGCTTCAGCGAGTCCCCCGGCCAGTACAAGGTCCGCGACCTCTCCCTCGCGGAGGCGGGTCGGCACCAGATCCGCCTCGCCGAGCACGAGATGCCCGGTCTGATGGCGCTGCGCGCCGAGTACGGCGAGAGCCAGCCGCTCGCGGGCGCCCGCATCGCAGGGTCGATCCACATGACCGTGCAGACTGCCGTGCTCATCGAGACGCTCACAGCCCTCGGTGCGAAGGTGCGCTGGGCGTCCTGCAACATCTTCTCGACCCAGGACGAGGCCGCCGCCGCCGTGGTCGTCGGACCTCACGGCTCGGTCGAGGACCCGCAGGGTGTCCCGGTCTTCGCGTGGAAGGGCGAGAGCCTCGAGGAGTACTGGGAGTGCACGGAGCAGATCCTGCTCTGGCCGAGCGACTCCGTCGACGGCGTCGACGCCCCCTACGCAGGTCCCAACATGATCCTCGACGACGGCGGCGACGCCTCGCTGCTGGTGCACGACGGCCTCGCCTACGAGCGTGCCGGCGCCGTCCCGCCGGACACCCGCCCGGGGGAGCCCAACCACTCCGAGGAGACCAACGTCGTCCTCGCGCTCCTGCGCCGCGTGCTTCAGGACGACCCGCTGCGCTGGACCACGATCGCCGAGAACATCCTCGGTGTCACCGAGGAGACGACGACAGGCGTCCACAGGCTCTACCAGCTCGCCGAGTCCGGTCAGCTGCTGTTCCCGGCGATCAACGTCAACGACTCGGTCACCAAGAGCAAGTTCGACAACAAGTACGGCATCCGCCACTCCCTGCCGGACGGCATCAACCGCGCGACCGACGTGCTCATGGGTGGCAAGGTCGCCTTCGTGGCTGGCTACGGCGACGTGGGCAAGGGCGCGGCCGAGGCCTTCCGCGGCCAGGGCACGCGCGTCATCGTCTCCGAGATCGACCCGATCTGCGCCCTGCAGGCCGCGATGGACGGCTACCAGGTCGCCACGATCGAAGACGTCCTCGACGAGGCCGACTTCTTCATCACCACGACGGGCAACAAGGACGTCATCACGGCCGACCACCTGACGCGGATGAAGAACAAGGCGATCGTCGGCAACATCGGCCACTTCGACAACGAGATCGACATGGCCGGTCTCGCCCAGGTCCCCGGTGTCACGCGCACCGAGATCAAGCCGCAGGTGCACGAGTGGACCTTCACGACGGGGGAGCGTGCCGGTCGGTCGATCATCGTGCTGTCCGAGGGGCGCCTGCTCAACCTCGGCAACGCGACGGGTCACCCGTCCTTCGTCATGAGCAACTCCTTCGCCAACCAGGTGATCGGCCAGATCGAGATCTACACCAAGGCCGGGACCGACGAGGCGTACCCCGTGGCCGTGCACCGCCTGCCGAAGATCCTCGACGAGAAGGTCGCACGCCTGCACCTCGACGCCCTCGGTGTCCGCCTCACCACGCTGAGCCCGGCGCAGGCCGGCTACCTCGGCATCGACGCAGACGGCCCTTACAAGGCAGAGCACTACAGGTACTGAGCGACGTGCGAGAGAGGCACGTCCGTCGGGGCGCGCGGGGGACCTCCCCCGTGCACCTCGGCGGACGCCACCCTGGTCGGCGCGCCCGGCAGTGACGACGATGGAGAGCATGGAGACGCTGACCTACCCCTGGCGGCGCGCCCGGGAGCCTGAGCCCCTCGAGCGCGTCGGGTTCTTCAGCGGTGCCTTCAGGGCTCGCACCTGGCGTGAGCTCGCCTACCTGTTCGTGGTCACCCTGTGGTCGGTCGTCGGCTTCGTCTACGTCGTCGTGATGTTCGCGCTGACCGCCGGGCTCCTCGTGACGGTGGTCGGCGGGGGCGGGATCCTCGGCGCGATGATCGTGGGCGCGCGGGGCTTCGGAGCCGCCGACCGCGGGCTGGCCCGCGGGATGCTGCGCGCCGAGATCAACAACCCGCGGCCGTTCCGCCGCAAGAAGGGTCTCTGGGCCGGGATCTGGTCGATGGTCTGCGACGGCGTCGGCTGGCGCGCCGTCGCGTTCATGGTGCTCCAGCTGCCCCTCGCGATCGCCACCCTCGTGATCGCCGTCGTGTGGCTCGCCGTCCCGCTCGGTGCCGTGACCCACTGGTACTGGTCCAGGTTCCTCCCCGCCGTCCCGGACACCCGAGGTGTCCTGCACCGCGGTGCCGAGCTGCTCCCCGACTACTTCGTCGACACCACCCCGCGCCAGGTGGTCATGGCTGTCGCCGGCCTGCTGCTGTTCTTCGTCGGGGCGGCGATCGTCCGCGGCCTGGCGCACCTGCACAGGATGCTCGCCGAGGGCCTGCTCGGTCCCACGGAGGCGAGCATGCGTGTCGCGAGCCTCGAGCAGTCGCGCGGGCGTGCTGTCGAGGACGCCGACTCGACGCTGCGCCGCATCGAGCGCAACCTGCACGACGGCACCCAGGCGAGGCTCGTGGCGATCGCCATGCAGCTCGGCGAGGCGAAGGAGCAGGCCTCGGCCAGCGGGGCCTCGCGCGAGCTGACTGATCTCATCGCTGCGGCGCACGTCTCGACCAAGGAGACGCTCGTCGAGCTCCGAGAGCTGTCCCGCGGGATCCACCCGCCGGCCCTCGACAACGGTCTCGGGGTCGCCCTCGAGACCCTGGCGGCGCGCAGCCCGCTGCCCGTCCAGCTCGACGTCGACCTCCCGGGCCCGCCGGCGTCACGGCCTGCCGAGGCGATCGAGACCATCGCGTACTTCTGTGTGACGGAGCTCCTCACCAACGCGATCAAGCACGCCCAGGCCACGGCCCTGTACGTGCGGGTTGCCGTCCGGGCCCGGGCTCTGCGCCTGGAGATCCGTGACGACGGGGTCGGCGGAGCGGTGATCCTCGTCCCCGACGCCGAAGGTCACCACAGCGGGCTCGCCGGTCTGTCCGAACGGGTCGGCTCGGTCGACGGGACCTTCGTCGTCACCAGCCCGCCCGGTGGGCCTACGCTCGTCACTGTCGTGCTGCCGCTGCACGTCTGAGCAGTCCACCACCCGGACGTCCGTCCGGCCCCGTACCACCCACCCGCACCACGACCGACAGGACAGCCCCGTGCGTCTGCTCATCGCCGAAGACTCCGTCATCCTGCGCGACGGCCTCGTCGCGCTCCTCACCCGGCGCGGCCACGAGGTCGTCGGGGCGGCGGGCGACGGCGAGCAGCTCCGCGCGCTCCTCGCCGACCTCGAGCCCGAGCGCGCACCCGACGTGGTCATCATCGACATCCGGATGCCCCCGACCTTCACCGACGAGGGCCTGCACGCTGCGCTCGCGATCCGCTCGGCCGACCCGCAGCAGGGTGTGCTGCTGTTCTCGCAGTACGTCGAGACCCGGTTCGCCGCCCAGCTGCTCACTGGTGACGCCCGCGGTGTCGGCTACCTGCTCAAGGACCGTGTCGCCGACGTCTCGGACTTCATCGACGCCCTCGAGCGCATCGCCGACGGCCACACGGTCCTCGACCCCGAGGTCGTCACCCAGCTCATGGGAGCCGCGCGGGCCGACGACGGCCTCACCCGCCTGACCCCGCGGGAGAACGAGGTCCTCGAGCTGATGGCCCAGGGGCGGTCCAACACCGCGATCGCCGAGCGTCTGGTGCTCTCCTACGGGGCCGTCGAGAAGAACGTCTCGTCGATCTTCACCAAGCTCGACCTCCCGCTCGACGCCGGCGACCACCGCCGTGTCCTCGCCGTGCTGCGCCGCCTCAACGCCTGAGGGACGGACCGCACGACGGGCCCTCAGCGACGGGGGTGGGAGAACCCGACCCTGGTGGGTGGGACGGCCTCACCCCGCTGGGTGGGTCGGCCTCCGTGCGACTCGGAGGACTGTCCCATGGGCGCCGTGACCTGCGACGACAAGACTCGAAGAGCACAGTCCCCCAGCTCTCGAGGTCGTCCACATGTCCCGTCCCGCCCCCTCCACGCCGACCGTCCAGGTGCGCCTGAGTCAGACCGGTACGCACGTCTCTCGCCCGCCTGCGCAGCGTGCGTCGTCGTCCGCCGCGACACGCTCCACCATTCCCACCCCTGCGACGAGGACTGGCGCGCAGGCAGGACCGCTGGCCCGCCAGGCCCGCGACCCGCTGCTCGACCTCCTGCGTGCCGTGGGGACCGTGGCCGTGGTGATCGCCCACTGGCTCATGCCGCAGGTCGCGTGGGACGGCTCCGAGATGAGCGTCGTCAACGTCCTGGGCAGCGGACCGGGATGGGTGGTCACCTGGCTGATCCAGGTGATCCCGCTGATGTTCTTCGTCGCCGGGGCGGCGACCTTCGGGCAGGTGCGGCGCAGGCCTGCGCCATGGTCGCAGTTCATGGGTGTCCGGCTGCGGCGGCTGGTCCCGCCCGTCGCGGTCTTCGCCGGGACCTGGCTGGTGCTGCGGGCAGCACTGCCCGCCCTCGGGGTGCCTGAGGGGGCCGTCGAGGTCGCGGCGACCATCGCCCCACAGCTGCTCTGGTACCTGGGCATCTACGTGGTGCTGCTCGCCGCGTCGCACGGGCTGCTGGCCTGGTACGCCAAGACCGGGGTGGTCGGGGTCGCCGCGATCGGTGCCGCCGCCCTGGGCGTCGACGCACTGCGCTTCGGGGCCGACGTCCCCCACGTCGGGCTCGCCAACCTCTTCCTCGTGTGGGCCTTCGCGTACACGCTCGGTTTCGCCTACGCCGACGGGCGGCTCTCCTGGTCGTCCCGGGCCTGCGCGGCGCTGGCAGCGGCCGGGCTCGTCGGCCTCGTGGTCGCGGTCACCGTGGGGCCCTACCCGCTGAGCATGGTGGGCATGCCCGGCGACACCTTCTCCAACATGGGGCCGCCCACCCTGTGCCTCGTCGCGCTCACCCTCGTGCAGGTCTTCGGCGCGGTCGCGCTGAGGGGACCGCTGGTGGCGCTCGCCCAGACCCCATGGGTGGCCCGCGCTGTCGCGTGGCTGTCGGCGCGGTCCATGACCGTCTACCTCTGGCACCTCACCGCGATGTTCGTGGTGATCGGCCTGATGACCGTCGGTGCGCACGTGGATCTACCCGAGGGGTGGACCTCGTCCTGGTGGCTCACCCGGCCGGCGTGGTTCGCGGCCTGCCTGGTGGTGCTGCTCGTGCTGGTCCGCGTCTTCGAGAGGATCGAGCAGCTCGGCCAGCGGCGACCGCGCCCGGTCGTCGCCCTGGCCGCGGCATGATCGCGACGGGGACACGGTGGGGACGCTACGGGGACGACGTGGGAGCACAGCGGCGGACACGGTGGGGACAGGGCGACCACAGCAGGGGACAGCAGGGGACGCGGCGGTGACAGAGCCGGGTGCTGCAGACCGAGGTCCCTCAGCGCGCCGGGTCGGGGATCCCGTAGGGGAGCGTGCGGACGGTCTCGGCCTGCTCGGCAGCGACAGACCGTGCACGCTGGGCTGCGGCCCACTCGCGTGAGCGGCGCTCGGCGAGGACGGCCATGAGGAAGGTCTCGGGCGGGGTCCCGGGCGGCGGTCCGGGGGCGACGAGCTTCTCGACCCGCCCGGCGAGATCCTGCCCCATCCGGACCCGCGACGTCTCGTTCATCCTCTGCCCGCGGGCCAAGAACTGCCGGACCGCGAGGGCCAGGCCGTCCGGGAGGCGGCGCATGTCTGCGGAGGCCGCCCAGCCGGCGAGGGGCCGCGGCATGTAGACCACAGCCACGGTCGACCGCCCGCCGCGGATGCGGATCGCGTAGGTCCCGGCGAGCATGTCGCCGATGCGCTTGCCCTTGGTGTTCGTCAGGGACGCGACGAGCGCGACGGTCCCGAAGGTGAGCCACAGCTCCCCGACGCCCACGAGCGCCCGGATGAACGCGTGCCGCACCCGCACAGGCCCACCGTCGTCGCGGACCACCCGGATGCCCGTCGCCAGCTTGCCGAGGGACCGGCCACGGGTCAGCGTCTCGACGGTCGTGGGCACCACGACCATGACGAGCACGAGGACCGACACGAGCAGCGCGGGCGCGATGTCCTCGCCGCCGACGGCGACGCTCCCTGTCGCGAGCCACAGCAGGACGAGCAGCACCGCCCCCTGGACGGCGATGTCGAGCGCGCTGCCGAGCATCCGGGTCGCGAAGGACGCTGGACGGGCGTCGAGCACCACGCCCTCGCCGATGACGATGCCGTCGTCCACGGAGTCCTCCTGCAGGTCCGTCGGGGTGCGCACGTCGAGCGACGCACCGCACAGTTCTATGGCAGGGTATCGTCCGTGGACCTGGACGCATTCTCCGACGTGCACCGCGGCGAGTGGGAGCGGCTCAAGCAGCTGAGCGGACGCCGCCGCCTCGACGGAGCCGAGGCTGACGAGCTCGTCCGTCTGTACCAGACCGTCGCCACTCACCTGTCGACGCTGCGCTCCTCAGCGCCGGACCCCGTCCTGGTCTCCGAGCTGTCCCAGACGCTCAACCGGGCGCGCACGACCATCGCCGGGGCGCACGAGCCCGCGTGGCGAGACGTCAAGACCTTCGTCCTCGTGTCGCTGCCCGCCGCGTTCTACAGGCTCCGCTGGTGGGTCGTGGCTGTCACCCTCGCCTGCCTGCTGCTCGCCGTCGTCTCCGGTGTGTGGGTCGCGACCACGCCGCAGGGTCTGGCCGCGGTCGGGCCGCCGAGCTACCGCGAGGAGTACGTCGAGAGCGCCTTCGCCTCGTACTACGACCCGGGTGCAGGGTTCGCCGCCGTGGTGTGGACCAACAACGCGTGGATCGCCGCGCAGTGCGTCGCCTTCGGCATCACCGGGATCTGGCCTGTCTACATGCTCGTGCAGAACTTCGTCATGGTCGGTGCGATCGGCGGCATGATGGCGCACTACGGCGAGCTCGGGATGTTCCTCCAGCTCATCACGCCGCACGGGCTGCTCGAGCTCACGTCGATCCTCGTCGCCGGCGCCGCAGGTCTCAAGATCTTCTGGACGCTCGTCTCGCCCGGCCCGAGGCCCCGCGGTCGCGCCGTCGCCGAGGAAGGGCGCTCGCTGTTCACCGTGGCCGTGGGCCTCGTGGCGACCCTCGCGCTGTCAGGCCTCGTCGAGGGCTTCGTCACCGGGTCGTCGCTCGTCTGGTGGCTCAAGATCGTCATCGGGGCGCTCGCCCTCGCGGTGTTCTGGGTCTACGTGCTCGTGCTCGGCCGGCGCGCTGTCGCGCAGGGCGCGACCGGGGACCTCGACGAAGAACGTGCCGGGAGCGTCCAGCAGGTCGCGGGCTGAGACCCGTCTGGTCCTCGATCGTCTCGCACTCGGTCGGCGACCGGATCGCACCGGGTCGCCGTCTGCCGGAAGGGCCGTCGCGGCGGCCCGCGGACCGGCCCGCGCAGCCCAGCCGATGGTGCTCAGCCGAGGAGGAGGGCCAGAGCCGGTGCCGCGATCGTCAGCACGAGCGCCGCGACGATCGCGAGCGCGACGCGGCGGTTGCGGCGCTCGCGCGCCTCGGAGCTGTTGGGTGAGAGTCGCATCTAGAGCCTTCCTGCGGCCTTGAGTGAGAGGTACGTGTCGGCGAGCCGCGGGGCGAGCTCGTCGGGGAGGGCTGACACGACGTCGACGCCGCGCCGGCCCAGGACCATTGTCGCTGCTGCACGCTCGAGCTCGGTGCGCTCGGCAGCCGCGGCGTCGAAGACCTCGGCGGCCGTGGACCGCCCGGCACGCAGCTCGGCGACCGCCGGGTCGGCGACCGAGGCGAGCACCACGGTGTGGTGCGCTGTCAGCTGCTCGACCACGGGCAGCAGACCGGTCTCGATCGCAGCGGGCTCGAGGGTCGAGAGCAGCACGACGAGGGACTTCTGCGACAGGCGCTCGCGGACCAGGCCCACGAGCCCGGGCCAGTCTGTCTCGACGAGGCTCGGCTCGAGCGGTGCCATCGAGTCGGCGAGGGCTGGCAGCAGCCGGGGGCCTGCGGCTCCGGCGACCCGGGCGCGCAGCTGGCGGTCGTAGGCGACCATCTCCACCCTGTCACCCGCGCGGGAGGCGAGAGCCCCGAGCAGCAGACCCGCCTCGATGCTCGCGTCGAGCCTCGGCTGGTCGCCGATCCGGGCCGCCGAGGTGCGGGCTGTGTCGAGGACGATGAGCACCCGTCGGTCCCGCTCGGGACGCCACGTGCGCACGACCATCTCTTGCCCGCGCGCAGACGCACGCCAGTCGATCGACCTGACGTCGTCCCCGATGACGTACTCGCGCAGCGAGTCGAACTCGGTGCCCTCGCCCCGGATCTGCACGGCGGCCTGCCCGTCGAGCTCGCGCAGGCGGGCCAGACGGCTCGGCAGGTGACGGCGGGAGGCGAACTCGGGCAGCACCCGCAGCACACCGGGGACGACGATCGACGCCTGCCGTCCGGCGATGCCGAGAGGTCCGAGCGAGCGCAGCGTCACCTTGTCGGCCTGCCGGTCCCCGCGCCGGGTCGGCACGAGGGTGGTCGCGACTCGGCGCTGCTCGCCTCGGGGAAGGTCGAGGGCGTGCCGGTTCGACACGGCTCCTGCCGAGGGCTGCCACGC
Organism: Sanguibacter sp. Leaf3; assembly: GCF_001425965.1. Classification (NCBI taxonomy): domain Bacteria; kingdom Bacillati; phylum Actinomycetota; class Actinomycetes; order Micrococcales; family Sanguibacteraceae; genus Sanguibacter; species Sanguibacter sp. Leaf3. The sequence goes on from NZ_LMRH01000004.1 coordinate 248,792, forward strand.
GTCGCGGACCACGCCGACGAACCGACGCCGGGACTCGTTGCGCAGCAGCAGCGTCGACCGTGTCTGCTCGGTGAGGCGCACGGCCCGCGGGACCGTCCGCTCGACCGACACCTCGCGCGGGGACGCGGCGAGACCTGCGTCGAGCGCGACGAGCGCGGCGACCACCACGGCCCAGAGCAGGACCGTCCCCGTGCTGCCTGTGAGCAGCACGGGGACCACCCCGAGCGCTGTGAGGGCGACGGCACGCCAGGTGAGGACCACGGGTCAGCGCGGGACAGGCACAGAGGCGAGCACCGTCGACAGGACGGTCTCGGCGCTGACGCCCTCGAGCTCGGCCTCCGGGCGCAGCTGGACCCTGTGCCGCAGGGTCGGGTGGGCGAGCGCCTTGACGTCGTCGGGCGTGACGAAGGTGCGCCCGTTGAGCCAGGCCCAGGCGCGAGACGTCGCGAGCAGGGCCGTCGCGCCACGGGGCGAGACGCCGAGGGACAGCGAGGGGGAGAACCGCGTCGCGCGGCAGACGTCGACGACGTATCCCAGGACCTCGGGCGACACCTGGACCTGCGAGACCTCGCGGCGCGCCCTCTCGAGCTCGTCGGCGGTCGCCACCGACCTGACGCCCGCGGCCCCCAGGTTGCGGGGGTCGAAGCCGGCGGCGTGCCGGGCGAGGACCTCGAGCTCCTGGTCGCGCTCGGGCAGCGGGAGCAGCACCTTGAGCAAGAACCTGTCGAGCTGCGCCTCGGGCAGCGGGTAGGTGCCCTCGTACTCGACGGGGTTCTGCGTCGCGATGACGAGGAAGGGGTCGGGCAGCGGCAGCGGCGCGCCGTCGACGCTCACCTGGCGCTCTTCCATCGCCTCGAGCAGCGACGCCTGGGTCTTGGGAGGGGTGCGGTTGATCTCGTCGGCGAGCAGCAGGTTGGTGAAGACCGGGCCCTCACGGAAGCTGAACTCGGCCGTCCGGGCGTCGTAGACGAGCGAGCCGGTGATGTCGCCGGGCATGAGGTCGGGTGTGAACTGCACACGCTTGGTGTCGAGGGCGAGGGTCGCCGCGAGCGTGCGGACCAGCAGTGTCTTCGCGACGCCTGGGACTCCCTCGAGCAGCACGTGGCCGCGGCAGAGCAGTGCGATGAGCAGGCTCGTCACGGCGGCGTCCTGGCCGACGACCCCCTTCGCGACCTCGGTTCGCACACGGCCGAGCACGGCGCGCAGGTCGTCGGAGGCTGGTGCGGTCGCCGGGGCCAGTGCCTTCTCGGTGCTCACGCTCGGCTCCTGGGATCCGTGGGGGTCTGCGGGTGGGGTGGTCTCGGATGAGGGGGGTGGGGGTGGGGTGCTCACGCGCGGTGAACCTCGCTCTCCAGCTCGTCGAGATCTGTGGCCAGGCGCGTCAGCTCGACGTCGCCTGCTGGGGGTGGTCCGTAGAGGAGTCCGAGCACCTGCTCGGAGGGTCGGGAGGTGGCGCGGCAGACGGCGTCCACGAGCGCGTCGGGGCTGCTCGACCTCGGCAGGCCCAGGCGCCGGGCGATCCTGTCGGCAGCGCCGGCCCGCAACGACGCACCGGCGTGCCCGTAGGCACGCGACCGCCTGTAGAGGCGCCCCCGTCCGAGCGTCGTCTCCGAGGAGCGCACGACGACGGGGAGGTCTTCGGTCGCGAGCGGACCGAGACGCCGCCCCTGCCACAGGGCCAGGACGATCACCACCAGCAGCAGCTGGACGGCGAGCGGCACGGCCCACGGCGGGAGCATGGCCATGACGCCCCCGGGCTCGTCGGCCGTCGTCGGGCGGTCGGGGACCAGCCAGACGAGGGTCTCCTCGTGCCCCAGCATCCGCAGGCCGAGCGCCGCGTTGCCTGCCGTCGTCACCTGGGCGTTGGTCAGGCCTGTCGCGTCGTCGAGGATGCGCACGGTGACGTCGGGGTCGTCGTCGAGCGTCGTGACGGCATAGTGCCCGGCGCCCGAGGCGTCGGTGAAGCAGACCTGCGCGTCCTGCGCGTCGTCGGCGAGCCTGAGCAGTGCACCCGCCGTCGTGACCTCACCGGCCGCGACGGCGTCGGGGTCCTCGCAGCGGGCGGGCGACGGGGTCGCGAGGTCGGGGCTGCGGGAGGCGTGGGTCACCTGGTCTGTCGCTGCGGCGAGGAGCTCGGGCCCGGGGGCGACGAGCACGACCTGGGCACCGGTGCCGGTCAGCGACCGTGCGACGTCGTCGGGCATGCCGTAGTCGTCGGCGACCAGCAGGGTCGTCCCGGGGCCGGCGAGGCCGATCGCCTCGGCGACCGACGTGGTCGGGCGGACCCTGACCCCCTGGTCGCCGAGCACCTGCGCGAGCGCCATCCCGCCGTCGGGGGAGGGGTTGTCGGCGGCGAACCTGATGGTCGACGTCGTGGGGGTCAGCGTCACGAGGACGGCCCCGGCGAGCAGCGCTGCGGCGAGCCCGGCCACGACCATCCGGGACGTCCGCCAGCGTCGACGCGCGCGGGACGCGACGGTGGTCCCGTCCCCGCGCACCGCGGCGCTCGCAGACGCGGCCGAGGTGGTCGACGACATCGACGTCGTCGTCGTGCTTGCCGGAGACACCGGAGACGGCGGAAACACCCGAGATGCCGGAGGCACGGGTGCCGGAGCCCCGGGCGTCTGGAGGCTCATGAGAGCGTCCCGACGACGGGCGTGCGCGCGGCCGGCAGCTGCGGGGAGGTCGCGGCGAGCGCGTCGTCGAGCGCGCGGATGCCGTCGTAGGTGCTGCGGTCGCTCGGGCGCCGCCCGTAGTAGACGGCGTCGAAGGTGTCGCCCGCGTGGTCGAGGGCCGACGCGTAGCCGGGGAACGGTGCCCCGAGCGCCCTGACGGCCTCGTCGGCGGTCCTGCCGGGGGTGTCGTCGAGCAGCGCGCGCTCTTCGCAGCGTCGCACGAGGGCGCGGAACGCGTCGAGCGTCGCACCGGCCAGGTCGCCGGCGCGGGCCTGCTGATCCGCGGCAGCCAGGAGGTCTGCAGCCGACCGGGTGTCGTCCTGGTCCAGGACCGGGGCCGCGGTCCGGCGGTGGTCTCGGCGCAACGGCCCGGACACGACGAGCGCGACGCCGGCGACGACGAGCACGCCGGCGACCACGAGCACCGCGCCCCAGACACCGCTGACGCCGGGCACGACAAGACCGTCGAACAACCCGGTGAACCAGCGCACGAACCTCTCGAAGAGCGTCGGGCTGTCGTGGTAGACGGGGTTGGTCAGCTCGCCGCGCAGCAGGTCGCGGGCTGTCGTCGCGTCAGGGTCGACGGGGATGCCTGCGAGGTGCATCAGGCCTCGTCGGCCGCCGCGGCCAGCTCGACGTCGAGTCCTTCGCGCCGCATCCGCACGTCGATGTAGAGCAGGGCGACCACGCTCGACAAGAAGGTCGTCGAGATGGTCGAGGCGATGATCTGCGCGACGACGGTGATCGCGACCGCGCCGAGGGGGACGGTGTCACCCGTGGGGAAGAGGATGCTGGCGATGATCTGACCGGGCGAGGCGACGAGGCCGGAGACGATCGAGGTGATGATCGACGACAGCAGGTAGATGCCGAAGAGCCTCCAGAACGATCCGCGGCTCAGCGTCCACCCCCGGGCGATCGACGTGCCGAGCCGCTGTCCCTCGAGGACGTAGGCGGCGGGGGTGAGGATGAACCTCGTCGTGAGCCACACGGCGACCACGACGATCACGATCAGCGCGACGACAGTCACGAGCAGCACGAGCCCGACGGCGTCGGCCGACGCCAGCAGGGCGATGGCGCCGATGAAGACCCCGGCCACCAGCAGGATGCCGATCGAGGGGAGCAGGGAGATCGCGACGAGCCCGACCAGCTTCGAACGGACCTGCAGCCAGAGCTCGGAGACCGTGAAGGACTTGCCGATGACCGAGCGCGAGATGGCCACGATGAGCAGCCCTGTCGTGACGATCGAGCCGAGGTACACACCGATCGTGACCAAGAGGGTCTGGGACAGCTGGCCGGCCAGGCCGTCGAGCCCGAGCTCGGAGGAGACCTGGCCCGAGCCGTCGTCGAAGAGCGAGACGACGCCGTCGTCGAGCCACTGGTTGGCCGACGGTGCGAGGAGGTAGGAGATCAGCGCGGGGACGATGGTCGCCACGGCGGTCACGAGGGCGACCACCCCGAGCATCACCTTGGGGTTCTTGCGGATCGCCGCGAAGGCACCGTCGTAGATCTCGCCGAGGGAGAGCGGACGCAGCGGGATGATCCCGGGCTTCGCCGGACCCGGGCGCCAGCCCGGCGCGGGGAAGCCACCGTGCTGCTGCCCGCCGTACTGGGCACCGCCGTACTGCTGCGCGCCGTACTGCGGCTGCCCGCCGTGCTGCTGCCCGCTCTGCGGCGCCCCGTACCCGGGGCCCGAGGGCGGCGCGCCCGGGTACGGCTGCTGCCCAACCCCGGGCGCGGCCTGCGGCGGGCCGCCCGGTGCGTACTGCCCGTAGCGGGGCTGGCCGTAGCCGACCTGCGCGGAGGGCTGGCCCCAGCCACCGGGTGCCGGGGTCGTCGGGGAGGTGGGCTGCACGGCACCAGGCTGCGCGGGAGCAGCAGGACCGGGCTCTGGCGGCGTCCCACCGGGCGGTGCGAACGGCGCGGGCTTCTCCTCGGGCGCGTCCTCAGGGCTCGTCATCGGTGGTGCCTCTCGCTGTGCTCGCCGGACCAGAACGGGGTGCTGCTCGTGGAAGATCATCCTCCCTGCTCATCGTGCCACGCGCCGCCCACGCGGGGAGGATGGCAAGATGGCTGGATGAAGTCACGTGTGCTGGTCGTTGACGATGACACCGCGCTCGCCGAGATGATCGGGCTGGTCCTCAAGACCGAGGGATTCGACCCGGTGTTCTGTGCGGACGGCGACGCTGCGATCGGGGTCTTCCGCAGCACCTCCCCGGACCTCGTCCTGCTCGATCTCATGCTGCCGGGCAAGGACGGGACAGAGGTGTGCCGTCAGATCCGCGCCGAGTCCGGCGTGCCCGTCATCATGCTCACCGCCAAGAGCGACACCCTCGACGTGGTCCAGGGTCTCGAGTCCGGTGCTGACGACTACATCTCCAAGCCCTTCAAGCCGAAGGAGCTCGTCGCCCGGATCCGTGCGCGGCTGCGCAGGACCGACGAGCCGGCTCCCGAGCGGCTGACCATCGGCGACCTCGAGATCGACGTGACCGGTCACCGCGTGACCCGGGGCGGCACCGCGATCTCCCTGACCCCCCTCGAGTTCGACCTGCTGGTCGCCCTCGCCCGCAAGCCGTGGCAGGTGTTCTCCCGCGAGGTCCTGCTCGAGAAGGTCTGGGGCTACAGGCACGCTGCCGACACCCGCCTCGTCAACGTCCACGTGCAGCGTCTGCGGTCCAAGATCGAGCACGACCCCGAGATCCCCGAGATCGTGCTGACGGTCCGCGGCGTCGGGTACAAGGCTGGCGCCACGGCGACATGACCGGGGCGCCTCGTCCGGTCCCCCGGTCGGTGAGACGCAGCCTGCGACGTGCCGTCCGCCGGGTCCAGTGGGCCCTGCGCAGGATCGTGCGTGCCTGGCGCACGTCGATGCAGCTGCGCGTGACGTCGACAGCGATCGGCTTCGGGCTCCTCGCCGTGATGGTGCTCAGCACCTACCTCTCGGGCGCGATCCGCGACGGTCTCTTCGAGCAGCGGATCACCCAGGTCCTCACCGAGAGCGCGCGCTCGACCTCCCAGGCGCAGACGACCTTCAACACGACGACCGCCACGACCACGACGGGCGTCCAGCAGCTCGTCAACGACCTGGTCCGCCTGCTGCAGGGCGGTGGCTCGAGCGGCCGCGAGATCTTCCTCTGGCGCACCGACCCCGACAGCGCGTCCTCGGTCCTCAACAGCAGCACCGCGCCTCAGCTGAGCGGGCTCGTCACCGACGACCTGCGTGCCCAGACCGCCCAGGGCGAGGAGCAGCGCTGGCAGTCTGTCTCGATCCCCGACAGCTCGGGGACGGGGACGATCCCGGGAGTGCTCGTCGGGTCGAAGGTCGACGTCCCTGTCGCCGGGAGCTACGAGCTGTACTTCTTGTACTCCCTCGAGGCCGAGCAGGAGACCCTGAGCTTCATGCAGCGCGTGCTCGCCATCGCCGGCGCGGCCCTGGTGATCTTCCTCGCGTGCAGCACGTGGGTCGTCACCCGCCAGGTGGTCAGACCGGTGCAGCGCGCCGCGCAGGTCGCCGAGCGCCTCGCCGACGGGCACCTCGACGAGCGGCTGCTCGCCAAGGGTGAAGACGAGATCGCGACGCTGGCCCGCTCCTTCAACGAGATGGCCGAGAGCCTCCAGGACCAGATCCAGCGCCTCGACGACCTCTCGACCCTGCAGCGCCGCTTCGTCTCGGACGTCTCGCACGAGCTGCGCACCCCGCTCACCACTGTGCGCATGGCGAGCGAGCTCATCTACGAGAGCCGTGACGAGCTCGATCCCGTCCTCAAGCGGTCTGCAGAGCTGCTCCAGGCGCAGCTCGACAGGTTCGAGGACCTGCTGGCCGACCTGCTCGAGATCAGCCGCTTCGACGCCGGGGCCGCCGTCCTCGACGCCGAGGCGCTCGACCTGCGGGACGTCGTCAACGCGGCGATCGACCACGCGACCCCGCTCGCCTCGCGCAAGGACGTGTGGGTCGCGGCCTACTTCGACGAGCGGCCTGTCACGGCTGACATCGACCGCCGGCGGGTCGAGAGGGTGGTGCGCAACCTCCTGGTCAACGCGATCGAGTACGCCGAGAGCGGTCCCGTCGAGGTACGCGTCTCCTCCAACCTCACCGCCGTGGCCGTGCACGTGCGTGACTACGGGGTCGGCATGCCCAAGGACCAGGTCTCGCACGTCTTCGACAGGTTCTGGCGCGCCGACCCTGCGCGAGCGCGCACGAGCGGCGGGACAGGGCTCGGGCTCGCGATCTCACTCGAGGACGCGCTCCTGCACGGCGGGTGGCTCGAGGCGTGGGCCCGACCCGGTCTGGGCGCGGCCTTCAGACTGACCTTGCCGCGGCGGGCAGGCATCGTGCTGACCAGCTCGCCGATCGAGCTGGAGGCCGGCCAGGCGCCAGAAGACCGCGAGTCGGACCCGGAGACGCACGTCCGCCGCAGCGACGAGGCGGGACCGGCGAGCCTGCCCGACATCGCCCACCTGCCCGGGCACGACGACCACGAGCCTGACGGCGACGAGGGTGCAGGTCCAGGTGCCGTCGGACCCGTCCACGAGCTCGGAGGGCCACGATGAGCCGACGAGAGCACCAGTCCATACCCGGTAGCGGTGGCACATCGCGGCCCGGACGTGCCCGCCGCGCCGTGACGGGGCTGCTCGTCGCCGCGAGCGTGCTCGTGACGGGAGCCTGTGCCCAGATCCCCCAGGACGGCGGGGTCCAGCGGGGCGACGTGACCATCACCGACCCCGGTCCCGTCTACCTCCAGCCGCGCGGTCCGCGCGCCGGGGCCGGCCCTGAGGAGATCGTCGCCGGATTCCTCAGCGCCCAGGCCGGTGGCGTCTACGAAGACTGGGTGACGGCCCGCGAGTTCCTCGACGAGGGCGCGGCTCAGGCCTGGGACCCGACGGTGCGCACCGTCGTCATGGCGCGCGACCCCGAGCTGGACCAGGTCTCCGGCCCGACGGACGAGACGATCGCCGGTGCGCCGACCGACCTCGACGACGGCTCGGAGACCGACGAGCCAGCAGAACCTGTCCTCGCGGAGATCCGCGGTCAGGTCGCGGTGACCTCCCAGCTCGACGCCGAGGGGCGCTACACCGAGGCGACAGTCGGCACGCTGCAAGACCTCTCGTTCTCCCTCGAGCAGCAGCCCGACGGCCAGTGGCGTATCACCGGGACCGAGGACGGCACCTTCATGTCGGACTCGAACTTCAGCACGATCTTCCGCCAGACGAGCCTGTACTTCCCGTCGCGGGACGGAGAGTTCCTCGTCCCCGACGTGCGGTGGTACCCGAGCACCAACACCGCGGCGCACGCTGTCAACGGGGTGCTCGCGGGACCGTCCGAGTGGCTGCGGGACTCTGTCTCCGTCGTCGCCCCCGAGGGCACGCGGCTCGTGCTCGACTCGGTCGTGGTGGACGAGGACGGGACGGCGAGCGTCGACCTCAGCCAAGAGGTGCTCGGGGCGACAGACGACGAGCGGGCGATGCTCCGGGCCCAGCTCGAGGCCGTGCTGCTGCGTGTCTCGGGTGTCCGGGCCGTCGAGGTGACCGTCAATTCTGCGCCGCTCGACATCCGCACACGGGTCGACCCGACCCGTGACCCCATGCCCGCGCTCGCGAGCCCGCTGGTCCTCAGCGGCGAGGCCGTCAGCACGGTGTCCAGCTCCGGGGTCGAGCCCGTCGAGGGTCTCCTGAGCCTCGCGGGCAGCGACCCGACGGCCCTCGCGATCAGCGTGACCGGGGCCGAGGTGGTCTACAGGTCGGGGCGGACGACGATCCGGACCGCGGCGACGGCAGCCGAGCCCAGCCGGGTGCTGCTCACCGGGAAAGACCTCGTCGCGCCGTCGATCGACCGCTTCGGCTGGACCTGGTCCGGGGACATGCTCCCCGGCTCGCCGCTCCAGGTCGTGTCCCCTGACGGTGTGGTGACGGCTGTGGCCGCCGACTGGCTCGACGGCCGCAGCGTCGTGTCGATCCAGGTGTCCCGCGACGGGGCGCGCATCGCCGTGGTCTCGCGCGACGGCACGGGGACTGCGGGGCAGACCAGGATCGACGTGGCCGGGATCGTCCGGGGCGACACCGACATCCCTGTCAGGCTCTCCGACGCGCTCGTGGCAGGCGCGGCCGTCGTCGACGCCTCGCAGGTGGTGTGGGTCGACGAGTCGACGCTCGCCGTGCTCGCCCAGGGCCAGACCTCGGGTGTGCGCACGGTCCACCTCGTGCCGCTCGCTGCACACTCCGAGGCGCTGTCTGGCGTCGAGGGGGCCGAGTGGATCGCCTCGGGCCGCGGACGGCGCGCCGTCTACGTGGTCACGACAGACGGCGAGCTGCTCAACCGCGCGACGACAGGGGCGACCTGGACGCGGGTCGCCCAGGACGTCAGGCTGCCGACCTTCCCGGGCTGACCGGGCCGGCCGGGTCGACAGGGCCGACCGGATGGCCCAGGCCGACCAGGGTGCCCAGGCTCCTCGGCTCCGGTGCCTCGGGTGCCCTGCTCCCTCCGGCGCTCTCGGCGTTGACGGGGTCCTCGCGGCGGCTCAGGACTCGTCGTCCACACTGCGCTGGACGCGGGGTGACGTCCACAGGTCTCGCGGGCTGGATGGCCGGACAGCGGCAGGTCCTGGGACCGTCGGACCATGAGATCTCAGCGGACGACCACGACCTGCGTCACACTCCTCCAAGACCTCGTCCGCCTGGTGGTACCGCTGGCCTGTGCCGGCTGCGGTGCCCCCGACGCTGTGGTCTGCCCGGGCTGCCTCGGTGCGCTCGGGACGGCTGCGCGCCGTGCTGACCTGTCAGCACCGCGGCTCGCCCGTCTGCCGGCGCCCCGTGCTGCTCCGGCGCGGCACCGTGAGGGCGACCCCACCCGAGACGTCGGCGCCTCTCCAGCCGGAGGTCTCGGGGCAGACGCCGGGGAGGATGACGGGCTCGTGAGCCTGTGGCCGGTCCTCGCCGGCGTCCCGTACGCCGGGTCCGTCAAGACGCTCGTCGGTGCGTGGAAGGACCGCGGACGGACCGACGTCACGCCGGTCCTGGTCTCGCGTTTCCGCGAGGTCGTCGCCGAGGGCCGAGCCGTCGTCGACGAGCACCTCCGGCTGGGCTGCGAGGTGTGGGTGGTGCCGGCTCCCTCGACGCCTTCTGCTGTGCGCCGACGCGGGAGGCAGCCGACCACCGAGCTCGCGCGGGCGGCGGTCGAGGTGCTGTCGGGCGCGGGGCCCGCAGCGAGCTCGGGGAGAGCCGGAGGACGGGGCGCGGCCGCCAGGCGTGCGCAGGAGCCCGGCGTCCGGCTCGTCCGTGCGCTGGGCCACCGGAAGAGGCGGACGCTCGACCAGGCTGGCCTGGGTGCGCGAGAGCGCGCGAGCAACCTCTCCGGGGCGCTGCGGGCCCGCCGGCGTCACCGGCGTCGCGCACGGCCGGGGACCGGGCGGGAGATCGTCTGCGTGCTCGTCGACGACGTCCTCACCACGGGTGCGACCCTCGCGGAGTGCGAGCGCGCCCTGCACGAGGTGGGGTGCTCGGTCGTCCTCGGGCTCGTGCTGGCGGTCGCACCCAGGCCTGGCGCGATCGGTCGACAACTCCCTGGTGAGAGCTCCGACGAGGGTGTCACAGACTCTTCTCAGAGTCTCGTGGTGCACTCGGGTCGTCGGACGGGATAGCCTGTCTAGAAGATCTCGACAGAGGTGGGAGGTGGTGAAGAACTGGCTCCCGCGAGGGCGCCCCCGTACCTGGTAGACGGGCGTTGGAGCAACGCCCACCCACTCCCTTGGAGGCTCACATGGAGATCGTTGTCGTCGGTAGGCACACCGAGGTGGCTGACCGTTTTCGCCGACACGCTGAGGACAAGCTCGCCAAGATCGAGCAGCTCGCACCGAGCGCCCAGCGCGTCGACGTCGAGGTCACTCACGAGAACAACCCCCGGCAGTCTGGGATCCGCGAACGCGTCGAGCTGACCGTCCGCGACAAGGGACCCGTCGTCCGCGCCGAAGCCGCAGCAGACGACCGTTTCGGAGCACTCGACCTCGCGATGAACAAGCTGACCGAACGCTTGCGTCGCGCCAACGACCGTCGCAAGAACCGCTTCCGCAACCCCGCCCCCATGGACACCGCGGACGTCCGGCCGTACGAGCCGCCGCTCCCGCCCGTCACCCCGGAGCCGACAGCTCCCTCGGACCCGGGCGAGACCGTCGAGACGCAGCTCGGAGACTCTCCTGTCGTGATCCGGCAGAAGCTCCACTCGGCTGAGGCCATGACCATCGACGACGCGCTCTACGAGATGGAGATGGTGGGGCACGACTTCTTCCTCTTCATCGACTCTGAGACCGCGCGTCCCTCTGTCGCCTACAGGCGTCGAGGGTGGACCTACGGCGTGATCGCCCTGGACACCTCCTGCAGCATCGACGCTGCAGCGCTCGCAGCCGCGGCAGCAGCGGCCGACTGAGGCGTCCGACCGTCCCGCCGCAGCATCACCTGCGGCGGTGACCAGCAGGACAGCACGACGACGGCGCGACCTCAGCAGAGGTCGCGCCGTCGGCGTGCGCGGGCACAGGTGAGGGGCGCGACCTGACCTCGACGGATGTCGGTGGCGCAGGCCACACTCAGCCCATGGTCTCTCCAGCACCGCGTGCCGCCCGTCGGATGTCCCTGTCTGCCGCGCGCCGGACCGCGCTCGCCGCGCAGGGGCTGGCAGGGGAGCGGCCGTCCGGGCCGGTCTCGGCGGCACGGTTCCACAAGGCCGTGGGCCGGATGGGGCTCCTGCAGATCGACTCGGTCAACGTGCTCGCCCGGGCGCACCTGGTCCCCGTGTACTCGCGGCTGGGCCCGTACGACACCGCGCTGCTCGACCGTGCCGCCGGTCGCGCGCCGCGACGGCTCGTGGAGTACTGGGCGCACGAGGCGTCCTTCGTCCCGCCCGCCACCTACAGGCTGCTCGAGTGGCGACGACGCAGATACCGGGACCAGGCCTGGGGGAGCATCAGTGCGACCGAGGCCACCCACAGCGCCGAGGTCGAGGCGATCCGCCAGATCGTCGCCGAGCACGGCCCGCTGACGGCCACCGAGGTCGAGCGGCACCTCGGTTCGGCCTCTGACCGGCCCGAGGACGGCTGGGGCTGGCGGTGGAGCGTGGCCAAGCGTGCGCTCGAGCTGTTGTTCTTCACAGGAGAGATCACCTCGGCGGGGCGGACCGCCAGCTTCGAGCGGAGGTACGACCTCGTCGAGCGGGTGCTCCCCGCGGACGTCCTGGCGGCACCTGTGCCCGCGGACGCCGAGTGCATCCGTGGGCTGGTCGAGATCGGTGCGAGGGCGCACGGGGTCGGCACGCTGCGCTGCTTCTCCGACTACTTCCGGCTCAAGGGTGCGGCCCCGCGGGACGCTCTCGCCGAGCTCGTCGAGGAGGGCGCACTCGAGCCCGTGGTCGTCGACGGGTGGGACCGCCCCGCCTTCCGCCACCGGGACGCGACCACTCCGCGCCGGGCCGTCGCGCAGACGCTGCTGAGCCCCTTCGACCCCCTCGTCTTCGAGAGGAGGCGACTCGCCGAGCTCTTCGGCACGCACTACCGCATCGAGATCTACGTCCCGGCGCCCCGCAGGGTCCACGGCTACTACGTGCTGCCCTTCCTCGAGGGAGAGTCGATCACCGCACGGGTCGACCTCAAGGCGGACAGGCGCGCAGGTGTCCTCAGGGTGCTCTCGGCCCACCGCGACCCCGAGGTCACCGACCGCACCCCGGCTGCGCTCGCCCAAGAGCTCCGCGTCCTCGCCCGGTGGCTCGGGCTCGACCACGTCGAGGTGGAGCGGGCCGGCGACCTCGCGGGCGAGCTCTCGGGGCACCTCGACCGCTCGGTGCTCCTGGGCGACTCGGCACCCCTTGACGACTCGGCCGCCCCGTCCGGAGGAGAGCAAGAATGAAGTAGCAGAATTTCGCTCATGTCGGGCATGATCTGTGCGGACGTGCTCGCCCCCGGTCGTCCAGCTCTGGACCGCACCGTCGTCGGACCTCTCCGGTCCGTGCCGTCGCACCTGCCTCCACAGGCGTCGACCTGTCCCTTCCCCTGTCTGCTCGACTGCTCGAAGGAAGTCCCGTGACACTCGTCGCTCTTACCTTGCGCCACGCGAAGCCATACTCCGCGTGGATCGTGGGGGTGTTCATCTTGCAGCTGGTCTCGACCATCGCTGCTCTCTACCTCCCCAGCCTCAACGCCCAGATCATCGACAAGGGCGTCTCGACCGGAGACACCGACTTCATCTGGTCCACGGGCATCACCATGCTCGTGGTGTGCCTCGTCCAGGTGCTCACCGCGATCGGCGGTGTGTACTTCGGCGCCAAGACCGCCATGGCCGTCGGTCGCGACCTGCGCCGGGAGATCTTCCGCAAGGTCGACTCGCTGAGCGCTCTCGAGATCAACGGTTTTGGCACCGCGACGCTCATCACCCGGAGCACGAACGACGTGCAGCAGGTGCAGATGCTCGTGCTCATGACGCTGAACTTCATGGTGTCGACGCCGATCATGTGCATCGGCGGGATCATCATGGCGCTCCGCGAGGACGTCGGTCTGTCGTGGCTGCTGTGGGTCTCGGTCCCGTTCTTGCTGATCGTCGTCAGCTTCCTCGTCTACCTGCTCCTGCCCCTGTTCCGGCTGATGCAGGACCGTATCGACGGGATCAACGGTGTGCTGCGCGAGCAGATCACCGGCATCCGCGTCGTCCGTGCCTTCGTCCGGGAGCCCTTCGAGTCGGAGCGCTACGAGCGCGCGAACATGGCGATCACCACGGTGTCGGTCAAGGTCGGCAACGTGTTCGTGCTGATGTTCCCGATCATCATGATGATCCTGCACCTGGCTACGGCCGCGGTGCTGTGGTTCGGAGGTCACCGGGTCGACGCGGGCGAGATGCAGATCGGCTCGCTGACCGCGTTCCTGCAGTACCTCCTGCAGATCCTCATGGCCGTGATGATGGGCGTGTTCATGGTGATGATGGTGCCGCGCGCCGTCGTCTGCGCCGAGCGCATCGACGAGGTCCTGCGGACCAAGACCAGCCTGACGGTGCCGCGCACGACTGCTGCGACGGTCCCGACCGCAGGCCGGGTCGAGTTCCGCGACGTCACCTTCGGGTACCCGGGCGCCGAGCGTCCCGTGCTCGACGGGGTCAGCTTTGTCGCCGAGCCGGGCCAGACGACCGCGATCATCGGGTCGACAGGCGCCGGCAAGACCACGCTGCTCAGCCTCGTCTCGCGCCAGTACGACCCCCAGCAGGGCAGCGTCGCGATCGACGGGGTCTCGGTCAGCGATCTCGGGCGTCACGAGATGGCCAGCGTGGTCGGGCTGATCCCGCAGAAGCCCTACCTCTTCTCGGGGACGATCGGCTCGAACCTGAGGTTCGGCCGCCCCGAGGCGACAGACGCCGAGCTCTGGGAGGCTCTGCGGGTCGCCCAGGGGGCTGACTTCGTGCGGGAGAAGACGCACGGCCTCGACGAGCGGGTGTCCCAGGGCGGCACGAACGTCTCCGGCGGCCAGCGTCAGCGGCTCTGCATCGCCCGAGCCCTCGTCGCACGGCCTCGCGTGTACCTCTTCGACGACTCCTTCTCGGCCCTCGACGTCGCGACCGACGCCAGGCTCCGCGAAGGTCTCGGCGAGGCCACGGCGGGCGCGACGGTGATCATCGTGGCCCAGCGTGTCTCGACGATCCGGTCGGCCGACCAGATCCTCGTCATGGACGGGGGCGCTGTCGTCGGTCGAGGGACCCACGACGAGCTCCTCGAGAGCAACGAGACATACCGCGAGATCGTCGAGTCACAGCTGAGCGTGGAGGGGGTGGCGTGATGATGGCGCGCAAGAAGACGAAGGACGTCGCCGCAGGCGACCACCAGCCCGGCTCGACAGTGGTGGTCGACGAGGTCGACGACCTCGAGCCCGAGTACGTCCCCACCGAGATGGACGGGGACATGTTCGGCGGTGCCCCCGCCAAGAAGGCCCAGCACTTCTGGCCCTCCGCCAAGCGGCTCGTCGGGCTCCTGGCCCCCGAGCGGGTGCGCATGTCTGTCGTGGTCGCGCTCGTCGTGGTCTCGGTGGTCCTCACCGTCATCGCGCCGAGGATCCTCGGCCGTGCGATGGACACGATCTTCAACGGGGTGCTCGGCTCCAGGCTGCCCGAGGGCGTGCCGCTCGAGGAGGTCGTCGCCGGCGCACGCGCGGAGGGGAACGACCAGTTCGCCGACCTCCTCTCCAACGCCGACATCGTGCCCGGCCAGGGCATCGACTTCGACAGGCTCGGCCAGCTCATCCTCGTGGTCCTCGGCCTGTACGTCGTCGCGTCGTTCCTCAGCTGGGCCCAGGGGTTCATCCTCAACGGCCTCGTCATGCGGGTGGTCTACAGGCTGCGCCAGGACATCGAGGAGAAGATCAACAGGCTCCCGCTCAGCTACTTCGACACCCGGCAGCGTGGTGACCTCATGTCCCGCGTGACCAACGACGTCGACAACATCCAGGCCGCGCTCCAGCAGGCCTTCTCCCAGCTGGTCCAGTCGGTCCTCACGGTCCTGGGCATCACCGCGATGATGTTCATCGTGTCGTGGCAGCTCGCGCTCATCGCCCTCATCGCGCTGCCGCTCTCCGGCGTCATCGCCGGGGTGATCGGCTCACGCTCGCAGAAGCTCTTCGCCGCGCAGTGGAAGAACACCGGGGCCGTCAACGGTCACGTCGAGGAGACGTACTCCGGGCTCGAGCTCGTCCGCAGCTTCGGTCGCGACGAGGAGATGCTCGAAGAGTTCGACGTCCGCAACGAGAAGCTGTACGAGGCGTCGTTCGGAGCCCAGTTCGTCTCGGGCATGATCATGCCCGCGATGACCTTCGTCTCGTATCTCTCCTACGTGCTCATCGCCGTGGTCGGAGGCCTGCGGGTCGCCTCGGGTCAGATCACCCTCGGCGACGCGACGGCCTTCATCCAGTACTCCCGCGAGTTCTCCCAGCCGCTCGGCCAGATCGCCGGGATGGCGAACATGCTGCAGTCCGGTGTGGCCTCGGCCGAGCGGACCTTCGAGCTGCTCGACGCCGACGAGCAGGAGCCCGAGCAGGCCACGGCGACGCTCCCCGAGCGGACCGAGGGGCTCGTCCAGCTGGAGGACGTCTCGTTCAGCTACGACCCCGAGGTCCCGCTCATCGAGCACCTGTCGTTCTCGGCGGAGCCCGGGCACACCGTCGCGATCGTCGGACCGACGGGTGCGGGCAAGACCACCCTGGTCAACCTCATCATGCGGTTCTACGAGCTCACGGGCGGGCGGATCCTGCTCGACGGGGTCGACATCACGACCCTGAGCCGTGGCGAGCTGCGGTCCCAGGTCGGCATGGTCCTCCAGGACGCCTGGCTCTTCGAGGGCACCATCCGCGAGAACATCCGCTACGGGCGTCTCGACGCGACAGACGACGAGGTCGTGGCCGCAGCCCAGGCGACGATGGTCGACAGGTTCGTCCGGCAGCTCCCCGACGGCTACGACACCGTGCTCGACGCAGACGGTGGAAGCGTCTCGGCCGGCGAGCGTCAGCTGCTGACCATCGCACGGGCCTTCATCGCCAACCCGTCGCTGCTCATCCTCGACGAGGCGACGTCGTCGGTCGACACCCGCACCGAGCTGCTCGTCCAGCACGCCATGGCTGCGCTGCGGACCGACCGGACGTCCTTCGTCATCGCGCACAGGCTCTCGACCATCCGCGACGCCGACACCATCCTCGTGATGGAAGACGGCCGGATCGTCGAGACCGGTTCGCACGACCAGCTGCTCGAGCGTCGGGGTGCGTACTACCGCCTCTACATGACGCAGTTCCGTGGCGAGCACACGGCGGTCGACGACGAGGGCGGCGACCAGGACGACGACCAGGCGGCCGCTGGTGAGACGGGAGCGGATGCCGCGACATCCCCGGAGGTCCCGTCTGGTGGCACTACGGGCAGCACCGAGCAGTCCAGCAGCGGGAAGGGCGACGCGCCCCACCCGGCCTGATCGGGGAGGGGGCCGGGCGTCGTGCGACGGTCGGAGGGTGCCGGGGGAGCAGAGTCAGACTCTGCCCCCCAGTACCCCTGTCTCACGTGCGTCGCCCCACCCGACCCGGCGTCCACCACTTGACCCGGCGACCCACGACCCGACCCGGCGACCCGACCCGGCGTCCACCACCACGACCCGGCGTCCACCACCACGACCCGGCGCCCACCACCACGACCTCCCAGGTCGGCTCCGACATCGCCCGGCAGAGGTGTGTCGAGACCGGTCCGGTCTCGCATACGATGAGAGTTGTATGCCCTCTGAGCCGCTCGGCTCGGCGGGAGAGCTGTGAACTCGAACCGGGAGTACTGCGTGGCTGCGATCCTCGATAAGGTCCTACGTTTCGGCGAGGGGCGCATCGTCAAGAAGCTCTCAGGGCTCGCCAACCAGGTGAACGCCCTCGAAGACAGCTTCGAGGCGCTCACCGACGAAGAGCTGCGCGAGGAGACCGACCGCTTCAAGGAGCGGATCGCCCAGGGCGCGACCCTCGACGAGCTCCTCCCGGAGGCCTTCGCCGCCGTCCGCGAGGCCTCCCGTCGGACCCTCGGGCAGCGCCACTTCGACGTCCAGCTCATGGGCGGTGCGGCGCTCCACCTCGGCAACATCGCTGAGATGAAGACCGGTGAGGGCAAGACCCTCGTCGCCACGCTCCCCGCGTACCTCAACGCGCTGTCGGGCGACGGCGTCCACGTCGTGACCGTCAACGACTACCTCGCCAAGTACCAGAGCGAGCTCATGGGACGTGTCTTCCGCTTCCTCGGGCTCAGCACAGGCTGCATCCTGTCCGGGCAGACGCCCGCAGAGCGCCGCGAGCAGTACGCGAAGGACATCACGTACGGCACGAACAACGAGTTCGGCTTCGACTACCTGCGCGACAACATGGCGTGGTCGACCGACGACCTCGTCCAGCGCGGCCACAACTTCGCCGTCGTCGACGAGGTCGACTCGATCCTCATCGACGAGGCCCGCACCCCGCTCATCATCTCCGGCCCCTCCTCGGGCGACGCCAACAAGTGGTACGGCGAGTTCGCCCGGGTCGTGCGCCGCCTCACCGTCGACGAGGACTACGAGGTCGACGAGAAGAAGCGCACCGTCGGCGTGCTCGAGCCCGGGATCGCCAAGGTCGAGGACTACCTCGGCATCGACAACCTCTACGAGTCCCTCAACACGCCGCTCATCGGCTTCCTCAACAACGCCATCAAGGCGAAGGAGCTGTTCAAGCGCGACAAGGACTACGTCGTCATCAAGGGCGAGGTGCTCATCGTCGACGAGCACACCGGCCGTATCCTGGCCGGCCGTCGTTACAACGAGGGCATGCACCAGGCCATCGAGGCCAAAGAGGGCGTGGCCATCAAGGCCGAGAACCAGACCCTCGCGACCATCACGCTGCAGAACTACTTCCGCCTGTACAGCAAGCTGGGCGGCATGACAGGTACGGCCGACACCGAGGCTGCCGAGTTCCAGGGCACCTACAAGCTCGGCGTCGTCCCCATCCCGACGAACCGCACGATGCAGCGCATCGACCAGCCCGACCTCATCTACAAGAGCGAGAACGCGAAGTTCGACGCCGTCGTCGAAGACATCGTCGAGCGTCACGCGGCCGGTCAGCCCGTCCTGGTCGGCACGACGAGCGTCGAGAAGTCCGAGCTGCTCGCCGCCAAGCTGAAGAAGCAGGGCGTCCCGCACGAGGTCCTCAACGCCAAGCAGCACGAGCGTGAGGCGTCGATCGTCGCCCTCGCCGGCCGCAAGGGCGCAGTCACCGTCGCCACCAACATGGCCGGTCGAGGCACCGACATCATGCTCGGCGGCAACGCCGAGTTCCTCGCCATCGCCGACCTCAAGGCACGGGGCCTCGACGCCGCGGAGACCCCGGAGGAGTACGAGGCCGCGTGGCCCGACGCCCTCGAGGCAGCGAAGAAGGCCGTCGCCGACGAGCACGACGAGGTCGCCGAGCTCGGCGGTCTCTACGTGCTGGGCACCGAGCGCCACGAGTCGCGTCGTATCGACAACCAGCTGCGTGGGCGCTCCGGCCGTCAGGGAGACCCG
The DNA here is from genome assembly GCF_001425965.1 of Sanguibacter sp. Leaf3. Classification (NCBI taxonomy): domain Bacteria; kingdom Bacillati; phylum Actinomycetota; class Actinomycetes; order Micrococcales; family Sanguibacteraceae; genus Sanguibacter; species Sanguibacter sp. Leaf3. The sequence goes on from NZ_LMRH01000004.1 coordinate 267,515, forward strand.
GGCGAGTCCCGCTTCTACCTGTCGACCCAGGACGACCTCATGCGCCTGTTCGGCAGCGCGCTCGCCGACTCGATGATGCAGCGGTTCCCCGACGACATGCCGCTCGAGTCCAAGATCGTCACCCGAGGCATCGCCTCGGCCCAGGGGCAGGTCGAGAGCCGCAACTTCGAAATCCGCAAGAACGTCCTCAAGTACGACGACGTCCTCTCGCGCCAGCGCTCGGTCATCTACGACGAGCGTCGTCGTGTGCTCGAGGGCGAAGACATGGCAGAGCAGATCCAGCACTTCATCAAGGACGTGCTCACCGCCTACGTCGAGGGTGCGACCGCGACAGGTCACCCCGACTCGTGGGACCTCGAAGGCCTGTGGACCGCGCTCAAGGCCGTCTACCCGGTCTCGATCACGGTCGACGAGGTCGTCGCCCAGGCAGGGAGCGTCGACGCGCTCACCCACGAGCTCATCCTCACAGAGGTGCTCTCCGACGCCGAGCACGCCTACACGGCGCGCGAGACCGAGCTCGGCGAGGCGAACATGCGCCAGCTCGAGCGTCGTGTCGTGCTCTCGGTCCTCGACCGCAAGTGGCGCGAGCACCTCTACGAGATGGACTACCTCAAGGAGGGCATCGGTCTGCGCGCGATGGCCCAGCGCGACCCGCTCGTGGAGTACCAGCGTGAGGGCTTCCTGCTGTTCCAGGCCATGACCGAGGCCATCAAGGAAGAGTCCGTCGGCTACATGTTCAACCTCGAGGTCAAGGTCGAGACCGCTCCGGCGGTCACGGCAGCAGGTGCTGCGGCAGCTGCCGGCACGGCTGCCGCCCAGGCTCTCGGAGCGGCTGGTGCTGTCGTCGCCCAGCCCGACGAGGACGGCACCGAGAAGGTTCTCGTGGCGAAGGGGCTGGATGGCCCCGACCGCAAGGTCCCGCTCAGCTACACGGCTCCGAGCGAAGACGGCGTCGGTGCCGTGGTCACCGGCGAGGGCGGCGCCACGCGCACGGTCTCGACCGACGACGAGGACGGGTCGGGCAACCGCGAAGAGCGTCGGCGGGCCAAGAAGAAGAAGTGACGTCGGCCGGCAGGGGCTGCCCCTGACAGCGGAGCAGGACTGCACGGCTACACGACAGAGAGGGCCCCACGGCAACCGTGGGGCCCTCTCTGCGTTCTGGGTACCTTCGATGCCAGCGCGATGCTGGAGCGCTGGCGCGACGCTGGTCGTGCTGCAGCCGGTCGCGTCAGCCGATCTCGAGCACCACGACGCGCCACCGTCCGCGGTGCAGCTCGACACGGAGGGCGGCGGCCCTGACCCTGTCGACGTCGTCGATGATCACGGTGGCCTCGGCGGCCTCCGGCGCGACCCGGACCACGCGTGCCCTGCGGACCCTGGAGCGGGACTGCGGGGTGGGTGGTGCGCCCCGGCGGTCGCGTGCGGCGGACCGCACACGGGCGAGCGCCTCGAGCTGGTCGTAGACCTCGGGGGACACCGACCGCACGAGCTGTGCCAGAGGGCGCACACCCCTCAGGACCTCGGTCGCGGCGTGGGCGACGGCGCAGCACAGCGCCGTCGGGTCGCCGGGGTCGGCGGCGGGTTCTCGTCCTGGTGGGGCAGGTGTGCGCCGCACCGGTGCCGGAGCGGCCCTGTGCCGCAGCCCGTGGCGTGCCGAGACCGTAGCGGTTGAGCTCTCTCGGTTGACAGATGCCGTGTCGGTGCGACGGAGCTCCTGTCTGTCGGCGGCGGGGGCTGTAGGGGCCAGCGCAGTCATGGTGGTCCTTCGGTAGGTGACAGATGGGCCCGAGACCAGTGCTCGGGCCTGACTGCACGTCCGGCTCCGTCGACTCCTGCCCGGGTCCTCGGTCCTCTAGGTATAGCTATGCGAGGTTGACGAAGTACAGACAAACGGGATCCTGTGGATAAGTCGCCCACATCACCCGGAGGTCGCCTCTGTGGACTCGGTATCCCGGTGTGCCACGGGTGGCACACTAGAGCCATGCGCCTCTACGTCCCCGTGACGCTCGCCGAGATCGACGCCCTCACCGGCCCCACCATGACGCTCGAGACGCGGGGGGCTCACGCCGCGACCCCGGCCCTCGTGGCCGAGCTCGCCGCCGAGGGGGTCGACGACCTGGAAGAGGTCGAGTACGTCGCCCAGCTCGCCGCAGCAGACGACTCCCTGGTCCTCGTCGCCGCCGACCCTGCCGTCCCGTGGCTCCGCGCCGTCGTGTCGGTCGACGTCCCTGACTCCTCGGTCCGACCCGTCGAGCCGGCGGCCGACGACGACGACGTCGCGTCGAGCGCAGTGACGGTCGAGGGTCCACTGACGGGCATACGCATCGTCTGCGCGCACGTCGACGAGCCCGAGGCCGCGAGCGACATCCAGGCCGTCATGGGGGGCGACGACGACGCGATCGAGCGTCTGGCCGACCGCGACCTGCTCTGGTACGACGCGACCGAGATCTCCTCGATCCCTCGCTGATCTTCCTGGGGGCTGCTCGCTGACGCCGCCACTGCGCGGCTGCGGCGGGCGCAGGGCGGCTGCGGCGGGCGCTGGGCCGCCGTCGCGCTGCGGCGCTGAGCTGTCTCAGTGCGTCTGGAACCCCACGGCCGAGAGCACGTGGTCGTGCAGGTGCCCGTTGGTCACAGCCGCGTTGCCGCCGAAGGGCCCGTCGACACCGGCGAGCGAGGTGAAGCGTCCACCGGCCTCGGTGACGATCGGCACGAGGGCCGCCATGTCGTACAGCTCGAGCTCGGGCTCGACGGCGATGTCCACGGCTCCCTCGGCGACGAGCATGTAGGACCAGAAGTCCCCGTAGGCGCGGGTGCGCCACACCTGGCGCGAGAGGTCGAGGAAGTGCGGCAGCCGACCGCGCTCCTCCCACCCGCTCAGGCTCGAGTACGACATCGACGCGTCAGCGATGTCGCTGACGCCGGAGACACGCAGACGGGTGGCCGAGGACAGCGAACGGCCGGTCCACGCGCCGGTCCCGCGAGCGGCCCACCAGCGGCGCCCGAGCGCCGGGGCGCTGACGACACCCATGACGATGTCGTCGCCGTCGGCCAGCGCGATGAGGGTGGCCCAGACGGGGACCCCGCGCACGAAGTTCTTGGTGCCGTCGATAGGGTCGATGATCCACCGGCGCGCGCCGTGGCCCGTCGCCCCGAACTCCTCGCCGAGCACGGCGTCACGGCCGCGTGACCTGCCCAGCTGCCCACGGATGATCTCCTCGGCGCTCTTGTCGGCGTCGGAGACGGGCGTGTGGTCGGGCTTCGACTCGACGTGCAGGTCGAGGGCCTTGAAGCGTGACATGGTCTGCGCGTCGACCTGGTCGGCGATCACGAGCGCGAGCCTGAGGTCGTCGTCGTACTGGGAGCGGGCGGTCATGCCCCTCACCGTATCTCGTGAGGTCGCGGCGCTGCGCCGCGGCGCGCGTCCACCAGCAGGAGGTCACCAGCGGACGGCGCACCGGCTCGTGCCTGCGCGAGACGTCAGCTGCGCGAGACCAGCAGCCTGCGGAAGGAGTCGAGCCGGGCAGCGCGGGCAGCCCGCACCTCGTCGTCGTCGGCAGCGGTGACCCAGTCGTCGAGCGCACAGTCGGGAGAGCCCTCGAGGTGGGTGCAGCCACGCGGGCACTCCTGGGCGACCTCGTCGAGGTCGTCGAAGGCCGTGAGCAGGTGCTCGATCTGCACGTGGGCCAACCCGAAGGAGCGGACACCTGGGGTGTCGATGACCCAGCCGCGGGCTCCGTCGTGCTCGGGCAGGCGCAGGGCGACCGCCGAGGTCGAGGTCTGGCGTCCGCGCCCGGTGACGTCGTTGACGACGCCTGTCGTGCGCATGGCACCGGGGACCAGGGCGTTGACGAGGGTCGACTTGCCGACCCCCGAGTGCCCGACGAACACCGAGGTCCGCCCCGAGAGCGCGTCGCGGACGGCGTCGAGCGGCGTGATCTCGCCCTCGTCGCCGCGGAAGGTCGTCACGACGGACACACCGATCGGCTCGTAGAGGGAGCGCAGGGCGTCGGGGGAGGCGAGATCGGCCTTGGTCAGGCAGAGCAGGACGTCCATGCCGGCGTCGTAGGCGGCGACCACGCAGCGGTCGATCATGCGGGTGCGGGGCTCGGGATCGGCCAGGGCGGTGACGATGACGAGCTGGTCGGCGTTCGCGACGATGATGCGCTCGTAGGGATCGGTGTCGTCGGCTGTGCGGCGCAGGACCGTGGTGCGCTCGGTGATCCGGACGATGCGGGCGAGGCTGCCCTCTTCTCCGGAGGTGTCACCCACGACGTCGACCCTGTCGCCGCAGACGACACGCTGCCGGGTCAGCTCGCGTGCTTTCATCGCCGAGATCACGTGCTCGTCAGGCTGGTCCTCGTCGAGCAGGAGCGTGTAGCGGCCGCGGTCGACACCGGTGACGAGGCCCGAGACGGCGTCCTCGTGCTCGGGGCGCGTCTTGGTCCGTGGGCGCGAGCCCCGCTTGCTCGGACGGCTGTGGAAGTCGGACTCGTCGATCGGGCGTCGTCCCACGGCGGTCAGGCTCCCGCGCCCTGTGCGGCGAGCATGCCGGACCACAGGTCGGTGAAACCGGGGAGGGTCTTGGCCGTCGTGCCGACGTTCTCGACCTGTACCCCGGGCACCCGCAGGCCGATGATCGCCCCCGCTGTCGCCATGCGGTGGTCGTGGTAGGTCTCGAAGACCCCGCCGTGCAGCGGGCGCGGGGTGATGACCAGACCGTCGCTCGTCTGCTCGGCCTGCCCGCCGAGACGGGTGATCTCGGTCGCGAGGGCCGCGAGACGGTCCGTCTCGTGCCCGCGCAGGTGCGCGATGCCGCGCAGCCGGCTGGGGGAGTCGGCGATCGCGGCGAGGGCGGCGATGGTCGGGGCGAGCTCGCCCGCGGCGTGCAGGTCGACGTCGATCCCGCGGACCTCGCCGGTGCCGGTGACCGCCAGGACGTCGCCCTCGAGGTGCGCGGAGCCGCCCATGCGGGTCAGCAGCTCGGCCATCATCGCGCCGGGCTGGGTGGTGGTCGCCGGCCACCCCGGCACGCGGACCGTGCCGCCGACCACGAGGGCTGCGGCGAGGAAGGGACCGGCGTTGGAGAGGTCGGGCTCGACCCTGACGTCGCGCGCTGCGACTGGGCCCGGCGAGACCTGCCAGATCGCCGGTCGGGAGTCGTCGACGACCACGCCGGCCTCGCGCAGCAGCTCGACGGTCATGTCGATGTGCGGGATGCTCGGCAGCGTCGTGCCCGTGTGGCGCAGCGTGAGGCCCTGCTCGAAGCGCGCTGCGGCCAGCAGGAGACCGGAGACGAACTGGCTCGACGCGGAGGCGTCGACATCGACCGACCCGCCGCGGACCGAGCCTGTGCCGTGGATGGTGAAGGGGAGCAGCCCACGCCCGCCGTCGTCGACGCGCACGCCGAGACCGCGGAGCCCGTCGAGGATCGGTCCCATCGGACGGACCCTGGCGCCCTCGTCGCCGTCGAGGGTCACCCGGGCGCCGGAGAGCGCGGCGACAGCCGGGACGAAACGCATGACGGTGCCGGCCAGCCCGCAGTCGACCGTGACGTCCCCGCTGACCGCGCCGGGGGTGATGTGCCACTCGCTCGGGCTCTCGCCCTCGACCACGGTCGCACCGAGGGAGCGGAGCGCTGCGACCATGAGGTCGGTGTCGCGGCTGCGCAGCGCGCCGCGCAGGGTGCCCGGGCCGTCGGCGAGCGCGGCGAGCACCAGGAACCGGTTGGTGAGCGACTTCGAGCCGGGGACCTCGACCGTCGCGTCGAGCCGGCCGGGGGCTGCTGCCAGGGTCGGCGCAGCCCAGAGGTCGGCGTGCTCGGCGGGGCTCGTCGTGGGGGTGCTCGTCATGGTCCCCAGGTTATGGCACCGGGTGCCGAGACCGTGAAGCGGTCTCGGCACCCGGTGGCGTGCGAGGGCCCCGCGGACGGGGCTGAAGAGCTGGGGTCAGTCAGGGGTGACCGCGTCGACGACCTTCGTCTTGGCGGAGGACGCCGCCTTGCTCACCTTCGCGACCCGCGCTGCGCGCGCAGCCGTGGTCTCCTTGGCGGCCTTGATCGCAGCGTGCTTGTCGCGGGCGTTCTCGATCCGCCACGACATGCCGGGACGCCCCTCGGTGTCGACGCCGGCGAGCAGCGCAGCGCCGAGGGCGCCGAGCCTGCGGACGAACCGCTCCGTCCGCACGGAGCGGGAGACCGGGCCGGAGGTGAAGGGCTGGTCGGCGAGGGCGACCGGGACCGTCAGTGCGGCGAGGAACAGGGCCGAGCGGCGCGGTGCGGCACCCGTGGCCATCGACACGGCGGCGGCGACGGTGAGCGCGCCGTGCACGCGGACAGCGGTCTTGAGCTGGTTCTCCGTGAGCGGGGCCTGGCCGATCCGGGAGGTGACCTGGTCGGCCGGACCGCGCGCCGCCACGGCGTGCGCCGCAGGGTGGCGGAGGGCGTCGAGGCCGTCGTGCACGAACCAGGTGGCCAGCAGGGGTCGGGCGATCTTGCGCAGCAGCATCGGTGGGTCTCCTCACGACCAGGGTCCGGCAGGTCCCGCTGTGCCCGGCCGGGAGCAGCTGGTCCAGCAGGTCCCGCGGGGTCTCGCAGGTGCTGGCGCCGGGGTCGGCGCCGTCTGGCTCCGACTCTATCGCCGGACGTGGGCGGACGCTGCGCGAGGGCGTCGCAGAGGCGACCGGGAATGCGTGCGGCCGCAGTCGTGTTGACGCCCTCGTGACATGCGTACTGGAAGAGACGACGACCACCCGGGCTGCCCGTGCAGGCACCGGGGTGCCTGTGGGACTAGGCTCGGTCGTGATGACTGAAGACACCCACCGCGCGCCCGAGGCCGAGGGCGACGCCGAACGGACCCGACGGTTCGAGCGTGACGCGCTCGCGCACCTCGACCAGCTGTACTCCGCCGCGCTGCGGATGACCCGCAACCCGAGCGACGCCGAGGACCTGGTCCAGGAGACCTTCGCCAAGGCCTTCGCGGCCTTCCACCAGTACAGGCCTGACACCAACCTCAAGGCCTGGCTGTACAGGATCCTCACCAACACCTTCATCAACACGTACCGCAAGAAGCAGCGCGAGCCCCAGCAGTCTGCTGCCGAGGACGTCGAGGACTGGCAGATCGCCCGGGCGGCGTCGCACACCTCGACGGGTCTGCGGTCGGCCGAGGCCGAGGCGCTCGACAGGCTGCCGGACTCGGACGTCAAGCGGGCCCTCCAGGAGATCCCGGAGGACCGTCGCATCGCGGTGTACCTCGCGGACGTCGAGGGCTTCCCGTACAAGGAGATCGCCGAGATCATGGGCACGCCGATCGGCACAGTGATGTCGAGGCTGCACCGTGGGCGTGGCCAGCTGCGCGCGCTGCTGACGGACTACGCGGCCGACCGGGGATTCGCAGGGGCAGACCGTACGGCAGGGACGACGAGCACGAAGGGGGAACGGTGAGAGACGACGACAGCTGCGACGAGGTGATGAAGCACCTCTTCGAGTTCCTGGACTCCGAGATGACCACCTCGGACGCCGAGAAGATGCGCGTGCACGTCGCCGAGTGCTCTCCGTGCCTCGCCGAGCTCGGCATCGACGAGATGGTCAAGCGCCTGCTCCGCCGCTCGTGCACCGAGCAGGCCCCCGAGCACCTGCGCGTGCGCATCCACACCCAGATCACGCTGCTCAGCGAGGGCTGAGCACCACCGGGCGAGCAGGCCCGCCGGTGCCTCGGCCGAGTCACGTGCGCACGTGACACGTCAGGCTGTACCGGAGCACCGGATCCGGGCGCTCACCCCCAGACGCACGAAGGGCCCCGTCGCAGCTGCGACGGGGCCCTTCGTGTACGTATCGACGAATCAGGCGTTGGGACGCTTGCCGTGATTCGCTGCGCTGCCCTTACGGCTGCGACGCTTGCGTCCGCGCTTGCTCATGGTTACTCCCTGACGTCGAAGGACTGGTTGGTCGCGCGCGACAGCGCACGAGCCTCGTCTCTATGGTCCCACACATAGGACAGTGCCTCGAACCCGGGCGTGGCGGTGGCTGTCACCTGCCCTCGTGCCTCAAGTCTCGCTGCGCTCCTGCCGATGGATCGCACGTGAGCGAAACGCGCCAGTCCGTCATCCCGCTGCTCCACGCCCTCGCGAGCACCGGAGCCTCCGACCTGCACTGCAAGGTCGGCTCCTCGCCGCGCGTCAGGGTCGACGGGCGGCTGCGCAAGCTGCAGGTCGCCCCGCTCGAGCCCGCCGACACCCTGTCGATGCTCGCCGAGGTGCTCCCCGACTCCTTCCTGAGCGACTTCGAGCGCAACCACGAGGCGGACTTCGCCTATCAGCTCGACGGCGTGGGCCGGTTCCGCGTGAACGCCTACCAGGCCCGCGGGCACGTCGGGCTCGTGCTGCGCCGTGTGACCGAGGGGACGGTGTCGCTCTCCGAGCTCGGGCTGCCCGAGATCGTCGGGGAGCTCGCCCTGGAACCCCGAGGCCTCGTCCTCGTCACCGGACCGACAGGCTCGGGCAAGACGACGACCCTCGCCTCGATGGTCGACCTCATCAACACGCTCCGCGAGGTCAACATCATCTCGATCGAAGACCCGATCGAGGTGCTCCACGAGGACAAGAAGGCGATCATCTCCCAGCGGGAGGTCCGCCACGACACCAACGACTTCGGCTCGGCCCTGCGCGCGGCCATGCGCCAGGACCCCGACGTGATCCTCGTCGGCGAGATGCGCGACTCCGAGACCGTGCGGGCTGCGCTCGCGGCGGCCGAGACCGGGCACCTCGTCATGTCGACCCTGCACACCATCGACGCGCAGGAGACCGTCAACCGGGTGGTCGACTTCTTCCCGCCGCACGAGCAGACGCAGGTCCGTGCCGCGCTGTCGCAGTCGCTGCGCGGGGTCGTCTCGCAGCGGCTCGTGCGCCGGGCGGACATCGCCGGGCGCCGGGTGGTCTGCGAGGTCATGGTCAACACGGGACGCACGGCCGAGGCGATCGTCGACCCTGCGAACAACCCGCCGCTGCTCGACCTCATCGCCGACGGCGGCTACTACAAGATGCAGACCTTCGACCAGCATCTCTTCGACCTGGTCCGCGACGGTGTGGTCAGCTACGAGGACGCGTGCGCCGTCGCGACGAACCCGCAGGACCTCACGGTCGAGCTGCGCGGTGCTGGTCTGATCGGCTGAGGTCGCCGCCCTGCGGTAGGGGCGGGCCGGGCCGGGGCCGGCGAGCGCCGCGTGCGCGGCGTCGACGCGCCCGGCCTGCCCTGCGCGACCGCCTCCGTCAGACTGCCGCGAGACGGCTCTTGACACCGCCCGCAGACCGCCCCTACCTTTCAGTTATACGATTAACCGACTCGATGGAGAGCAGCGATGGTGCGACGTACCCAGCCCGTGACGATGAAGGATGTCGCGGAGCGTGCAGGTGTCTCGCAGGCGACTGTCTCGCTCGTCCTCAACAATGTGCGCGGGAGCAGGGTCGCCGACGCGACCCGGGACCGTGTCATGGGTGCGGTCCGTGATCTCGGGTACAGCACGAACGCCTTCGCCAGGTCCCTGCGCAGCGGCGAGTCCGGGATGATCGGCTTCATCTCCGACGAGGTCGCGAGCTCGCCCTTCGCAGGAGAGCTCCTCAAGGGTGCGCAGCTCTTGGCCTGGGAGACCGGCAACGTGATCCTCGGGGTCGACACCTTCGGCGACCCTGGGCTCGAGGCTGCGGCCGTCGACACGATGCTGTCCTACAGGGTCCGGGGCGTCGTCTACGCCTCGATGTTCCACAGGGTGGTCGAGGTGCCCGAGGGGCTCGCCGGCGTCCCGACAGTGGTCGTCAACGCCCAGGACAGTGCCGGGCGGGTCCCGAGCGTCTTCCCTGACGAAGAGCTCGGCGGCTACACGGCGACCCGGCACCTGGTCGAGGCCGGTCACTCCCGGATCGCGATGATCAACATCCAGTCACCGGACAGCACGCTGCCTGCGGGGATCGGACGTCTCGCCGGCTACCGCCGAGCCCTCGACGAGGCCGGGATCGCCGAGCGGCCGGACTGGGTCCGCTACGGCACTGGGATCGTCGAGGACGGGCTCGCGCTCACCACTGAGCTCATGTCCGCCTCCGACCGTCCCACAGCGATCTTCTGCGGGAACGACCGCACAGCCTGGGGTGCCTACAGGGCCCTCGAGAGGCTCGGTCTGAGGACCCCGCAGGACTGCTCGATCGTCGGTTTCGACAACCACCAGATGGTCGCCCCCTATCTCGACCCGGGGCTCACGACGCTCGAGCTCCCGTACGAGCAGATGGCCACCACGGCCGTCGAGATCCTTCTCTCTGGCGCTCCGGACACCGCCGGTGCGCATCCCGTCGAGTGCTCGCTGATCTCTCGTGGATCGGTGACCGAGGCAAAGGTGCCCGCATGACCACGAAGTCCCCACCCCGGAGCGCGCAGACGCGCCCGGTGCGACGTCCCGCAGGCTTCCGGCAGACGCTGAGGCGTGCTCGGCGGAGCTGGCAGTTATACGTATTACTAGCCCCGGCGCTGCTCTCGGTCCTCGTCTTCAAGTACTGGCCGATGTACGGCGCCCAGATCGCCTTCCGCAACTACAACCCGGCCGACGGCTTCTCCGGGAGCCCGTGGGTCGGTCTCGAGCACTTCGAGCGCTTCATCAGCTCGTTCCAGTTCGAGAGGCTCCTGGCCAACACCCTCACGGTCAACGCTCTCGGGCTGCTCATCGCCTTCCCGGTGCCGATCATCCTCGCGCTGATCGTCAACCAGCTGCAGAGCGACAGGTTCAAGAAGTTCACGCAGACGGTCCTGTACTCGCCGTCGTTCATCTCGGTCGTCGTGGTCGTCGGCATGATCCATCTGCTGTTCTCGCCCCAGTCGGGGATCGTCAACAACGCGATCGTCGCCCTCGGCGGGGACCCGATCTTCTTCATGGGGTCGCCCGACTGGTTCCGGCCCCTGTACAGCGGGTCGGACATCTGGCAGAACGCCGGCTTCTCGATGATCGTCTACCTCGCCGCGCTCACCGCGATCGACCCCTCGCTGCACGAGGCGGCCCGGGTCGACGGCGCCGACAGGTGGCAACGGATCCGGCACATCGACATCCCCGGGATCCTCCCGGTCGTGACGATCTTGTTCATCCTGGCGATCGGCAACCTCTTCAACCTCGGGTTCGAGAAGGTCCTGCTCATGCAGACCGACCTCAACCTGCCGACCTCCGAGGTGATCCAGACCTACGTGTACAAGGCAGGTCTGCAGCAGGCGCAGTTCAGCTATTCGGCCGCGATCGGCCTGTTCAACTCCCTGATCAACCTCGTCCTGCTCCTGACGTTCAACCGGATCGCCAGGCGCGCAGGCCAATCGAGCCTCTGGTGATGACGCCATGACCCACACGATCTCTCCGACGAGCCCTGCCACCGATGCAGGCTCGACCCCGCCGCCGCGTCAGCCTCGCAGGCTGCCGCCCCTGCGGTCCTTCAGGGAGCGCTTCGGCGACCCCGCGTTCACCGTCGTCTCGATCGGCACTCTGCTGGTCGCGATCGCCGTGATCCTCTACCCGCTCTACTTCATCGTGATCGCCTCGTTCAGCGAGCCCTCGGCGATCCTCAACGGTCAGGTGTGGCTCTGGCCGAAGGGCTTCACGGTCGAGGGGTACCAGCGGATCTTCGCCGACCCGGCGATCCTGAGGGGCTTCGCCAACTCGGTCCTGTACACGGTCCTGGGCACCACGATCAGCGTGGTCCTCATCTTGTGCGGCGCCTACGCGCTGTCCCGCAGGGACCTCTTCGGCCGCAAGGTGATCATGATGGTCTTCATCGCCACGATGTTCATCGACGGCGGTCTCATCGCCCGGTACCTCGTGGTCCGCGACCTCGGCATGCTCGACACGATCTGGGCCGTGGTGCTGCCTGGTTCCGTCGGGGTGTGGAACCTCATCATCGCCCGGGCGTTCTTCGAGAACAACGTCCCCGGCGAGCTGCGCGAGGCCGCCCAGCTGGACGGTGCCAACGACTTCAGGTTCTTCTTCCAGATCGTCCTGGCGCTGTCGAAGCCGCTGATCTTCCTCATGATCATGATCCACCTCGTGGCGAACTGGAACGCGTTCTTCGACGCCCTCATCTACCTCGACGACGAGAGCAAGTACCCCTTGCAGCTGGTGCTGAGGAACGTCCTCATCCAGTCCGAGGTGACCTCCGCGGGAGGCACCGCCGGGCTCGACTCCTACGCCGCTGCTCAACGCCTCGGCGAGCTGATCAAGTACGGGATGATCGTGATCTCGAGCATCCCTCTCCTGGTCGTGCTGCCGTTCATGCAGAAGCACTTCACCAAGGGCGCCCTGCTCGGCGCTGTGAAGAGCTGATCCGCCCATGCTCCCCCTGATGCGCCGAACCGACAGGAAGACCCTCATGAGACACCGCCGTTTCACCACAGTCACCACGCTCACCGTCACCGGCTCGCTGCTGCTGGCCGCCTGCGGAGGAGGGGGTGGCGGAGCCGTCGACGACCAGTCGGCCGACGTCGGCCTCAACCTCGAGGGGCTGCCGGTCGTCGACACGAAGATCACGCTGACCTTCGGCGGGACGAAGTCCGCCCTCGCCCCCGACTACGGCGACATGGAGCTCGTCCAGCAGTGGGAGAAGGACACCAACATCGCGATCGACTGGACCAACCTCCCCGAGCAGGTCTACGCCGAGAAGAAGAACCTCATGCTCGCAGGCGACAGCCTGCCCGACGTCCTCTACAACACGGGTCTGAGCGACGCCGAGATCGTCCAGAACGGCAGCAACGGGACGCTGCTGCCCCTCGAAGACCTCATCGAGGAGTACGCCCCGACGCTCTCTGCGATCCTCGAGGAGCGCCCCGACATCCGGGCGGCGCTCACCGACTCCGAGGGGCACATCTACACCCTCCCTTCGGTCGAAGAGCTCGGGATCCTGCAGTACCCGAACTTCCTGTACATCAACAAGGCCTGGCTCGACGCCCTCGGGCTGGCGATGCCGACGACCGTCGAGGAGTACCACGCGGCCCTCGAGGCCTTCAAGACGCAGGACCCGAACGGCAACGGCAAGGCCGACGAGATCCCGCTGTCCTTCAGGACCGACTCGTTCTGCGCCAACCCGCACGACCTCGTCGCAGCCCTCGGCGGCCAGCCGGAGAACAACGACCACCGCATCGTCCGGGACGGGAAGGTGCAGTTCACCGCGAGCACGGACGAGTACCGCGCCGGGATCGAAGGCCTCTCCGAGTGGTACTCCCAGGGTCTGATCGACCCCGAGTCCTTCTCGCAGGACGACGTGGCCTACCTGTCCAAGGGCAAGGCCGAGACCCCGGTCCTCGGGTCGTTCTTCTGGTGGGAGCTCGAGGAGATGGTCGGCGACGACCGCGCCGGCGACTACGCGATGCTCGGTGTCCTCGAGGGTGTCGACGGAGAGCGCCTGGCGAGCGTGGCGAACAACCAGGAGATCAGCCGCGGGGCGATGGCGATCACCCGTGCCAACGCCTACCCGGCAGCGACCATGCGCTGGGCCGACCGTCTCTACGACCCGGTGATGTCCGCGCAGGCCAGCTGGGGCCCGCTCGGCGTGACCCTCGAAGAGGATGCCGACGGCATGCTGGTCCAGATCCCTGCCGCCGAGGGCGAGTCCGAGGGCGAGCGACGCCAGAAGGTCGCCCCCGGCGGCCCCAAGATCACCACGGCCGAGGACTTCGAGACCGTCGTGGCCCCCGAGCCGCGCGCCAAGGTCCGCCAGGACCTCGTCGAGGAGTACTACGCCCCCTACGCGGCCAACGAGGCCTACCCCCCGGTCCTGCTCTCGACCGACGAGCTCGACCGGACGTCCTTCGTCGTGACCGACATCAACAGCCTGGTGAAGGAGAAGTTCGCCAGCTGGATCGTCGAGGGCACCGTCGGGGCCGAGTGGGACGGCTATGTCTCGACCCTCGAGTCGATGGGTGTCGACGACGTGACCGCGACCTACCAGCAGGCCTACGACCGCTTCCAGCAGGGCGGCGCCTGACCACCGAGCCGGAGCGGGCGCACCGCCCGCTCCGGCTCCGGCCGCCCCCTCGCAGCACGACGACCCCTCGACTCTTCAGGAGCCACACCGTGACCTTCCCCCCTCCCTCCACGGGCACAGTCCCCTCGCTGCGTCCCGTCGCCCACTTCACGGCGCGCGACACCTGGCTCAACGACCCCAACGGTCTGCTGTTCCACGACGGCACCTATCACCTCTTCTTCCAGAACAACCCGCAGGGGTCGACCTGGGGGGAGATCTCGTGGGGGCACGCGACCTCGACCGACCTCGTGACCTGGCAGGAGCAGGACGTCGCGATCTGGGCGACCGACGACGAGATGGCCTTCTCGGGCAGCGCCGTCGTCGACAGCCAAAACACCAGCGGGCTCGCAGGGCCCGGTGAGACGGCCCTCGTGGCGGTCTACACCAGTGCGGCCCGCCCTCGCGCCGGTGCGCCGGGGATCCAGTCGCAGTCGCTGGCCTACAGCGTGGACTCCGGAGCCACCTGGACCAGGTACGCGGGGAACCCGGTCCTGGACATCGGGTCGACCGAGTTCCGCGACCCGAAGGTCTTCTGGTTCGGCGCAGAGGCCGGCGCCGACGGCGGCCCGGGGGAGGGCCACTGGGTGATGGTCGCCGTCGAGGCCGTCGACAGGCGTGCGGTCCTCTACACCTCGCCCGACCTCCTCTCGTGGACCTACGCGTCGGCCTTCGGCCCGGCGCACGCGACCGGTGGTGTGTGGGAGTGCCCCGACCTCTTCCCGCTCGTCGTGCAGGAGACCGGCGAGACCCGCTGGGTGCTCGTCGTCAGCCTCAACCCCGGCGGGATCGCCGGAGGATCAGGCTCGCAGTACTTCGTCGGAGACTTCGACGGGACGACCTTCGTCGCGGAGCGCCTGTCGACCTCGACCGAGCCCGCCGACCACGACTGGCTCGACTACGGAAGGGACTACTACGCCGCGGTCTCCTTCAACCACGTCCCGGACGGTCGACGCCTGATGGTCGGGTGGGCCAGCAACTGGGAGTACGCCAACGACACCCCGACAGCTCCGTGGCGCTCGGCGATGTCCCTCGTCCGGGAGGTCGACCTCGTGCTGGGCGCGGACGGGCGTCACCGGGTGCGCCAGCACCCCGTCCTGCCTCCGGCGGAGGTCCTGCCGGGTGTCTTCGAGCTCTCCGTGCCCTGCGGCGCGGGGGACCGGACAGCCCTCGTGCTCACCGGTGACGACGGCGGGTCGGATCGGCTGGTCCTCACGGTCGACGGGGACGAGCGCAGCATCACCTGCGACAGGACGCAGAGCGGTGCCGTCGACTTCCACCCGGCCTTCCCCTCGGTCGACTGGGCACCGCTGCCGGTCGGGGCGGACGACGTCGTCGACGTCGTCGTGGTGGTCGACGCGACTGTCGTCGAGGTCTACGTCGGGGGTGGGCTGGTGACGCTCACCGAGCAGGTGTTCCCGTCGAGCCCCTTCACCCTCCTCGACCGCGAGGGCCTCAGCACCGCAGGGTAGGTCTGGCGCGGTCACGTCGTCGCCGGGTCGGGCGCACGTCTCTGGTGACGCCCAGCCAGGGCGTCTACGGTGGGACGACGAGGTGCACGGACCCGGCCGGGCGCAGAGCCGACGAGCCGACGTGCACCGCCCCGACGACAGGAGTGTGTGCATGCGCAACGAGACCTGGGTCATCGCGGAGCCGCGGACCCTGACGACCTCTGTGGTGGCCAACGCGGCCGACGCTGCGGCAGCCTTCGGCGAGCAGCCGACCTTCGGCGCCGGGGACGGGCCCGTGACCCGCGTGGTCGTCTCGCTGACGGGCGGCTCGGTCCGCGTGGAGGCGCACGACAGGGTCGACGTCGAGCTCGACGTCCTCGCGCTGTCCGACCGTCCCGTCGTCGCCCGGCTGGAGGGGGAGACCTTCTCGGTCTCCTACGACTTCTCGGGTGTCGAGGGCCTGGTCGACAGGGTCAAGAGCTTCTCGGGCAAGGACACCGCTGACGTGGTCGTGCGGGTCCCGCGCGCCGCGACGGTCAAGGTCACCACGGCGCGCTCCGACGTGAGCGTGCAGGACGTCGAGGCCCCGGTCACCGTCACCACGGCGAGCGGCTCGGCCGAGGCTGTCAGCCTCACCGGTCCGTTGTCCCTGACCACGGCCTCCGGACGGGCAGCCGTCACGCAGCACACGGGTCCGGTCACCGTCCGGACGGTCTCGGGCACGGCGCACGTGGCGGGCACGATCACCCGGGCGGACGTGCAGACCGTCTCGGGCCAGGTCGCCCTCGAGCTGGCCGGCAGCGCCGGGCACGTGAGCGCCAAGACGGTCTCCGGGCGCATCTCGGTGCGGGTCGCCCCCGGCACGGGCATCGACCTCAAGGCGCGCACCGTGACCGGGACGGCGTCCTTCGACGGCGAGCGGATCACGGGGGAGAACCGCACGGCGCAGATCACCCGGGCCGAGGCCGGCGCGACGCTCTTCGTCGACGCCAGCACGGTCTCCGGAGACGTCACCGTCTCGCACACGCTCTGACAGCGACAGCGAGCGCGGCGGTCGGTGTCAGGTGGTCTGAGCATCCTGCCTGACCGGACCAGACGCTCGCACGACGAGAGCCCGCCCCTCAGGGGACGGGCTCTCGTCATGTGTCACGGCGCTGTGCGACGCGTCGCCGGGTGTGTCACCGATGGGCGCACGGTGCTTGCCCCCTAGCAGCCGTCCGCGAGCCCTCAGGCTGACGCGTCGTCGTCCGGCAGACCCAACCAGCCGTACCAGCCCGTGTGCAGGACGAGCCACGCCATGAGCCCGTAGCCCGCCTGGCCCGGGTAGGGGACGCCGTTGGCGGCGATGTCGCCGAGCCACTGCTCGTGGTCGACGAGGGGGGTGAAGGTGTCCACGTAGGGCACGCGGCGGCGGTTGGCCACGTCCCCGAAGGCTGACGAGAGCTCGGCGAGCCGTTCGCGGTCGGCGTCCGCACCGGGGGGCGGGCCGACGACGAAGGCCGGGATGCGCCGGGAGTCGGCGACGTCGAGCATGTTCGCGAGGTTGAGGCGGCTGCGGGCGACCGACAGGTCGGCGTCGACGTCAGCGCGGCCGAGTGCGATCACGAGCCTGTGGTCGACCTCGGGAGCACCTGTCGCCCGGCGGTTGAACTCGCCCTCCCAGCGGGCGCTGAGCGCTGTCGTCGTCTCGCCGGGGACCACGAGCGGGAAGACCATGGTGAGCGCTGGGGAGTGGGTGCGGGCTGTGACCCGGCCCAGCCAGCCGAGGCCCTTCGGGTCCCCGACGCCTGCGGCGAGCTCGTCTCCGACGACGCAGATGCGGAGCTGGTCCTGGCCTGGCGATGTCACGGGTGCTCCTGGTCGTTCGGTGCTGGGGGACGGCGAGGGATGCCGGGCGTCCGGTCGTGCTGAGCCTGTCACGGCTGCTGAGCCCATTCTCCGTCAGGTCGGCGCGCCAGACGCGGAACGGGCGCCCGCCACGCCTTCGCGTGTCGTGCGCCCGTCCACGTGGAGCGGTCGTGCAGCCGGGTCAGCGGGCGAAGGCGCGCTCGACCAGGTCGGTCTGCTCGGCGAGGTGCTTCTTGGCCGAGCCGGCCGCCGGCGAGGCCGACGCCGTGCGCGAGACGACGCGCATCTCGCGGCCGATGGCCTCCGGGGCGTTGAGCGCGATGAAGGGCCACGCGCCCTGGTTCTCGGGCTCGTCCTGGACCCAGACGACCTCGGCGTCACCGAAGGGCGCGAGCGCCTCGCGGAGCATCTCGCCCTCGAGCGGGTACAGCTGCTCGAGACGCACGATCGCCGTCGACCTGTCGCCGCTCTTCACGCGGTGCGCGAGCAGGTCGTAGTAGACCTTGCCCGAGCAGAGCAGCACCCGGTCGACCGACGAGGCAGAAGCCTCGGCGAGGTCGTCGGCGATGATCTCGCGGAAGGTGCCGCTCGTGAAGTCCTCGGTCGGCGAGGCGGCGGCCTTGAGGCGCAGCATCGACTTCGGGGTCATCACCACGAGCGGGCGGCGCGGACGGGCGTAGGCCTGACGTCGCAGCAGGTGGAAGTACGAGGCCGGGGTGCTCGGGAACGCGACCGTGAGGTTGTCCTCGGCGCAGAGCTGGAGGAACCTCTCGACGCGGGCCGAGGAGTGGTCCGGTCCCTGGCCCTCGTAGCCGTGCGGGAGGAGGAGGACGACCGAGGAGTTCTGGCCCCACTTCTGCTCGGCCGAGGAGATGAACTCGTCGATGATCGTCTGCGCGCCGTTGACGAAGTCGCCGAACTGCGCCTCCCACAGCACGAGTGCGTCGGGGCGCTCGACCGAGTAGCCGTACTCGAAGCCGAGGGCCGCGAACTCGCTGAGCGAGGAGTCGTAGACCCAGAGCTTCGCCTGGTCGCCCGAGAGGTAGAGCAGCGGGGTCCACTCGGCGCCCGTCTCGCGGTCGTGCATCACGGCGTGGCGCTGCACGAAGGTCCCGCGGCGCGAGTCCTGGCCGGCGAGGCGGATCGGCGTGCCCTCCATGAGCAGCGAGCCGAAGGCGAGGATCTCGCCGTAGCCCCAGTCGATGCCACCCTCGGAGGACATCGCCGCACGCTTCTCGAGGAGCTGCGCGAGCTTGGGGTGCACCGTGAAGCCGGCCGGCGGGGTGGCGTGCGCCTGCCCGATGCGGTCGAGCACCGACTGGTCGGTCGCGGTCTTCCAGCCGACCATCGTGCCGGCGTCCTCGCGCTGGGACTCAGGGCGCTCGAGACCGGCGACAGGGTCGGAGTTGGCGGGCGGGGTGTAGCCACCCTCGCGGGTCTCGGTGAAGACGCGCTCGAGCTGGGCCTGGTAGTCCTGGAGGACCTGCTCGGCCTCCTCGACGCTGATGTCGCCGCGGGCCACGAGGTTCTCCGTGTAGAGCTTGCGGACCGAGCGCTTGGCCTCGATGAGGTTGTACATGAGCGGCTGGGTCATCGAGGGGTCGTCGCCCTCGTTGTGACCGCGGCGGCGGTAGCAGACCATGTCGATGATGACGTCGCGGTCGAACTCCTCGCGGAACTCGAAGGCGAGCTGTGCGACGCGCACGACGGCCTCGGGGTCGTCGCCGTTCACGTGGAAGATCGGCACCTGGAGGCCCTTGGCCACGTCGGTGCAGTACAGCGTGGAGCGCGAGGACGACGGCCCGGTGGTGAAGCCGACCTGGTTGTTGATGACCACGTGGATGGTGCCGCCTGTGCGGTACCCGCGCAGCTGGGCGAGGTTGAGCACCTCGGTGACGACTCCCTGGCCTGCGAACGCCGCGTCGCCGTGGATGAGGATCGGCAGGACGGAGAACCCGTCGCCGCCCAGGTCGATGCGGTCCTGCTTGGCGCGGACGATGCCCTCGAGGACAGGGTCGACGGCCTCGAGGTGAGAGGGGTTGGCCGCGAGGTACACCTTGGTGGTCGCGCCCGACTCGGAGGTGAAGGTGCCCTCCGTGCCCAGGTGGTACTTGACGTCGCCCGAGCCCTGGACCGTGCGCGGGTCCTGGTTGCCCTCGAACTCGGAGAAGATCTGCGCGTAGCTCTTGCCCGCGATGTTCGCGAGGACGTTGAGGCGACCGCGGTGCGCCATGCCGATGCAGACCTCGTCGAGGCCGGCGTCGGCAGCGCCCGACAGCACGCCGTCGAGGAGCGCGATGACCGACTCGCCACCCTCGAGGGAGAAGCGCTTCTGCCCGACGAACTTCGTCTGCAGGAAGGTCTCGAAGGCCTCGGCCGAGTTGAGGCGACGCAGGATGCGCAGCTGCTCCTCGCGCGGGGTGCGCTCGTAGCCGGCCTCGAGGCGGGCCTGGAGCCACTTGCGCTGCGTGCGGTCGGCGAGGTGCATGTACTCCGCGCCGATGGTGCGGCAGTAGGAGTCGCGCAGCAGGCCGAGGATGTCGCGCAGCGTCGCCTTGGGCTTGGAGCCGAAACCGTTGACCGGGAACACCCTGTCGAGGTCCCAGAGCGTCAGGCCGTGCGTCTGGACGTCGAGGTCCGGGTGCTTGCGCTGGCGGTACGCGAGGGGGTCGGTGTCGGCCATGAGGTGGCCGCGCGAGCGGTAGGAGTGGATGAGCTCGGCGATGCGCGCCGGCTTGGCGGCCTCGGCGTCGGCGTCCACGGTGTTGTCGCGGACCCAGCGCACGGGCTCGTAGGGGACCCGCAGCGAGGCGAAGACGCGGTCGTAGAACCCGTCCTCACCGATGAGCTTGAGGCCGAGGATCCGCAGGAAGTCACCCGACTGCGCGCCCTGGATGATGCGGTGGTCGTAGGTCGAGGTGATGGTGAGGACCTTGGAGATCGCCATCTTCGACAGCTGCTCGAGCGAGGCCCCGGCGAACTCGGCCGGGTAGTCCATGGCACCGACGCCGATGATGGCGCCCTGGCCGGTGACCAGGCGCGGCACGGAGTGCACGGTGCCGATCGTGCCCGGGTTGGTCAGCGAGATGGTGGCGCCCTGGTGGTCCTCGACCGTGAGCTTGTTGTTGCGGGCGCGGCGGACGATGTCCTCGTAGGCGGCCCAGAACTGCGCGAAGTCCATCGTCTCGGCAGCCTTGATGCTCGGGACGAGGAGCTGGCGGGTGCCGTCAGGCTTGGGGAGGTCGATCGCGAGACCGAAGTTCACGTGCGCCGGCTGGATCACCGAGGGCTTGCCGTCGACGAGCGCGTAGCTCGCGTTCATGGACGGCATCTCCTTGAGGGCCTCGACGAGCGCGAAGCCGATGAGGTGCGTGAAGGAGACCTTGCCACCGCGACCGCGGACGAGGTGGTTGTTGATGACGATGCGGTTGTCGACCATGAGCTTGGCCGGCACGGCGCGCACCGACGTCGCGGTGGGGACCGTGAGGCTGGCCTCCATGTTGGAGACGACCCGGGCCGCGGGGCCACGGAGCTTCTGGACGTCGTCCTGTCCCTCGGTCGCCGACGGGGAGGTCCGCACCTTCGCGACCTCGGCGTAGGGGGCCGTCGCTGGCTGGGCCGTGGCGACGGGGGGCTGGGTGGGGGAGTCTGCGTGCACGGCGGCCTCCTGCGACTCGGCGGCCTTCTGGACCTTCTGCGCCTGGCGGGCGGCCTGCTCGCCGTGGGTGCGCGGGGCTGCTGCTGCGGCGCTGGCCTTCTCGGCCGGGGCCTGCTGGGCGGGGGCTGCAGGTGCCGGCGTCGAGGCAGGCTGCTGGGCTGCAGGAGCCGGGGCTGCCTGCGGGGCGCTGCCTGCGGGCGCGCCGCCGATCGACGAGGTGTCGGGGCTCGCCTCTCCCGGGGTGTAGCTCTCGAAGAAGTCCCACCACGCAGGGTCGACGGCGTTCTTGTCGGCGAGGAACTGCTCGTACAGCTCGTCGACCAGCCACTCGTTGGCTCCGAAGATGGCACTCACAGCACTGATCGACTCTGACTCAGCATTCGAGGACACGGAAGGGTTCGCCCACTTTCGTACAGATCGCTACCGCGGCGCGCGGTATCTGACGCTCCCAGCCTAGGGCCTAAAGACCTACGTCCCGGACCGTAACCGGGGCTATTCGCCCAGTGACTTTCGTCCGATCTCTCCGGGCTTCACCGCATGGCAAACCCAGGGCAACGAGAGTCTGGTGAACACCCAAAGAGGGTCCGGGCTTCGTCTGTGGCGGGTATGGCTCACGACACGTCGCGCCGCAGCGTCGTGAGCGAGCCGATCGCGGCGAGCACGAGGGCGTAGCCCGCCAGCACGGCCAGGCCGGCGCCCCAGGGGAGCACGTCGGCGATCCCGGCGGAGGAGAAGACGCTGCCCCCCGTGATCGCCTCGCCGGCTGCCCCCGGGAGGTAGCTCGCGATGCTCGCCCCGACGTCGCCGACCTGCGTCAGGCCGAGCCGCAGCACGGCCTCGAGGAACTGGGTGTAGACGAGGATCACGATGATCGCGAGGACCTGGTTCGTCAGGATCGAGCCGAGGGCGACACCCAGGGGGGCCCACACGGTGAGTGCGAGCACAGAGCGGGCGACGAGCGTCCACGTCTGCGTGTCACCGAGCAGCGTCGCAGACCCGCCGAGCGCCAGCCCGGCCGCGCCGCCGCCGACGGTCGCGAGCGTGGCGACAGCGCCGTAGACGACGCCGATCGGCAGTGCCGCGATCATCTTGGCGACGAGCACCCGGGTGCGCGACGGGCTCGCGAGGAAGGTCGGGGTGATGGTCTGGTGCCTGTACTCGCCCGTCATCGACAGCGCGCCGATGATCACCGGGAAGACGTAGCCGAAGGCTGCGGCCGTGCCGTACACGGAGCTGCGGACGCTGTCGGGCGAGGCGAGGTCGGCACCCGGGCTGCTGCCCTCGACCGCGAGGCCTGCGGTCCCCGCTCCGATGGACCAGCCGAGGAAGATCCCGATGAAGGCCATGTAGGCGGCCATGACGAGCAGGAGGACCCACCAGAGTCGGGTCGTGACGAACTTCCTGTACTCGCTGCGCAGGGCGACGTTCATGCTGCTGCTCCTGACGTGGTCGGCTGGACGAGTCTGAGGAAGAGGTCTTCGAGGCTGTCGGTCTTGTCGAGGAGCCCGTGCAGCTCGACGCCGGCGGCGAAGGCGGCGGCGCCGACCTGCGCGGTGCTCACGTGGTCGACCTCGAGGGTCGTGCCGTCGGCCGACCGGCTCGAGACGTGCCACCGGTGCTCGGCGGCGAGCCTGTCGAGCGCTGGCCCGTCAGGCGAGGTCACGGCGACACGGGGTGAGGCGAGGGCGCTGAGCTCGGCCATCGACGAGGCATGGACGAGACGCCCTCCGGCGATGATCACCACGTCGTCGACAGACTGCTGCACCTCCGAGAGCATGTGGCTCGAGACGAGGACCGTCATGCCCTGCGCCGCGAGGTGCCGCAAGAACCCGCGGAGCCACCGGATGCCCTCGGGGTCGAGGCCGTTCGACGGCTCGTCGAGCAGCAGCACCCGCGGGCTCCCGAGGAGCGTGGTCGCGAGGGCGAGGCGCTGGCGCATGCCGAGGGAGTAGCCGCCCACCCGGCGCCGTCCAGCGGCTCCCAGGCCGACCTGCTCGAGCAGCTCGTGGCAGCGCGTGTCGTCGGCGCCCGCGTAGGGGGCGTACGTCCGCAGGTGGTCGAGGCCCGTGCGCCCCGGGTGGAAGCTCGTCGCCTCGAGCGCGGCACCGACCTCGCGGAGCGGGTCCGGGATGTCGGCGTAGGCCCGTCCGGAGATGGTCGCCGTGCCGCTCGTGGGCGTGGCGAGCCCGAGCAGCATGCGCAGCGTGGTCGTCTTGCCGGCACCGTTGGGGCCGAGGAAGCCGGTCACGCGCCCTGGCAGGACGTCGAAGCTCAGGTCGTCGACGGCCGTCACGGACCCGAAGGTCTTGGTGAGACCGCGGACCGAGACCGTGCCGGGAGCGACGGCAGGTCCAGCGGGCCGACTGTCTGCGGGCTTAGCGGGTCGATGGGGTCTGACGGCGTCGTCGGAGGTCATGGGAGCAGCGTAGTTGTTATAGCCCGGCTATAACAAGTGGTGATGACTGCTGCCTCAGAGGGTGTCGGCCCCGGAGCTGCCCGCCCCGCCGACGACATCGCTGTCCGAGGGATCAGGCCCTTCCCCCGGTGGGCGCTGCGGCAGAGCGACCCGCATCGTCGCACCGGCGAGGGTGTCGGCGACCTCGACGGTCCCACCATGAAGGTCGACCGCCCAGCGCACGATCGCCAGACCGATCCCGGTCCCGCCGGACCCTGTCCCGCCGGCCGTCGGTGCCCCGTTGACCCCGGCGCCCCCGCGGGCGAACCTCTCGAAGATCCGCTGACGGTCCTCGACCGCGACCCCCGGACCGTTGTCGCTCACGTCGAAGACGATCTCGTCGTCCGTCCGGCGCGCCATGATGCTCACCTCGCCCATGAACGGGGAGTGCCGGATCGCGTTGTGCAGCAGGTTGACCAAGATCTGCCGGAGTCGTTCCTGGTCCGCAGTGAAGGTCGCGTCCTCGGGCTCGACGTCGACGAAGAACGCGAGCTGCTTGCCGGCCTCGATGGTCGACACAGAGTTCACGACGTCCTCGAGGAAGTCCTTGGCGACCACCTCGGTGAGGTTGAGGTCGGCGGCCCCGGCCTCGACCCGCGACAGGTCGAGCAGGTACGCGATGAGCCGCGTCAGCCGCTCGGTCTGCGTCAAGGCTGTCTGCATGGTCGCGGGGGTCGGCTCGACCACACCGTCGACGAGGTTCTCCAGCTGGGCGTGCAGGGCCGCGACGGGTGTCCGCAGCTCGTGCGAGACGTTGGCGATGAGCTCGCGGCGCACCCTGTCGGAGGAGTCGAGGTCCTCCGCCATGATGTTGAAGGCCGTCGCCAGCTGCCCGACCTCGTCGCGGCTCGTCGCCTGCACCCTGCGGCTGTAGTCGCCCTCGGACATCGACCGGGCGGCCGAGGTCATCTCGCGCAGCGGCGACGTCATGCCGCGGGCCAGCAGCATCGTGAAGAGCATCGAGGCGACGATCGCGAGCGGGAAGGTCCGCGTCGGGCCGAGGTTGTACCGCAGCCCGAGCCAGGTGACGAAGGCCGCGAGGGTCACCGACGCGGCGACGACGATCGCCATCTTGATCTTGAGGGTCTTGAACCTGTCGAGCGGCCTGACGTCCGGCAGGTGCGGCCGGAGCGGGCGGACGTTGCGCGGGGAGCTCATGGTCGAGGTGTCCAGACCTCAGGCGCTCGCGGGCGGCTCGAAGGCGTAGCCGACCCCGTGCACGGTGCGGATCAGGTCCGCACCGAGCTTGCGGCGCAGCGCCTTGATGTGGGAGTCGACGGTGCGGGTGCCGCTCGCGTCGGCCCAGTCCCAGACCTCGGCGAGCAGGCGCTCACGCGTCTGCACGGTCTTGGGCGAGCTCGCGAGCATGACGAGGAGCTCGAACTCCGTCGGCGTCAGGTGGATCTCCTGCTCGGCGCGGTGCACCCGACGCTGGGCGCGGTCGATGACGACGTCGCCGATCACCATGGGTGGCTCGGCGCCGTCGGAGGCCGAGGAGGCCTGAGCGGCCCTGTCGACGCGGCGGAGCAGCGCCTTGAGGCGGGCCACGAGCTCGCGCATCGAGAAGGGCTTGGTCATGTAGTCGTCGGCGCCGACCCCGAGGCCGATGAGCATGTCGGTCTCGTCGTCACGCGCTGTGAGCATGAGGATCGGGACGGGGCGCTCGGCCTGGATGCGGCGGCACACCTCGAGCCCGTCGATCCCGGGGAGCATGACGTCGAGCACCACGGCGTCGGGCTGCATGCGGGCGGCGGCGTCGACCCCGCTGAGGCCGTCTCGGGCCACCTCGGTGCGCCAGCCCTCGGCGCCCAGGCGTTGGGCGATCGCCGTGGCGATCGCGGGCTCGTCCTCGACGATGAGGATCGAGGCACCGGCTGAGGGGGAGCCGTCGGGGCGCGGTGAGGTGACTGACATGCCTTCACAATTGCACACCGGCGGGCTCTTCGGCACGAGAAACGGCGGTCGACCCGCGCGAGTTCCCTGGAGGAACTGTGGAGAGCGCCGGGTGGCGGACAGCCGGTCGACTATTATTCTCATCCTGATGACAGCCGACCATCCGTCACGACACGTGTCCTCGACATCGACTCCCCCCGGGCCTGGTCTGCACGACGACCACGCGGGCCTCACCTCCGTCTGCGGTGAGCGACGGTGACCGACTGGTTGTTCGTCGGTCTCGGCGTCCTCCTCACCATCGGCACGGCAGTCTTCGTCGCGAGCGAGTTCTCGCTCGTCACCCTCGACCCCGCGGTCGTCGGGTCGGACGACGACGAGGACGACGACCCTGACTGGCGCGGACGCAGCGTCCGCGGTGCCGTCAAGCACCTGTCGACCGAGCTCTCCTCCGCGCAGGTCGGCATCACCATCACGACCATCCTGCTCGGGTACACGGCGCAGCCGGCCATCAAGAACCTGGTCGGCGGTCCGCTCGAGAGCACCGCGCTGTCCGCGACTGTCGCCGGCGTGGTCGCCGTGACGGTGTCCCTCGTGCTCGTCAACTTCTTCTCCATGCTGTTCGGAGAGCTGATCCCCAAGAACTACGCACTGAGCCGGCCGCTGCCGACAGCCCGTCAGGTGGTCCCTGTGCAGCGGGTGTTCACCCGTCTGCTGCGACCTGTCATCGCGGCTCTCAACGGCTCGGCCAACGCGATCCTGCGGCGCGTGGGTGTCGAGCCCAAGGAGGAGCTCTCGGGTGCGCGCTCGGCCCCCGAGCTCGCCGCGCTCGTGCGCAGGTCCGCCCAGGTGGGCACCCTCGACGTCTCCACGGCCCGCCTCATCACGAATGCCGTCGAGCTCGACGAGCTCACGGCGGTCGACGTGATGACCGACCGCATGCGGGTAGCCGTGGTCGCCCGTGAAGACACCGCCAACGACGTGATCGAGCTGGCACGACGGACCGGCCACTCGAGGTTCCCGGTGATCGACGCCTCCAGGGACGACATCGTCGGGCTCGTCCACCTGCGTCGCGCCGTCTCCGTGCCGCGGGAGCGCCGGGACAACGTCCCGGCTGTCGCCCTGATGGACGAGGCACCCCGGGTGCCGGAGACCGTGCGGCTCGGCCCGCTGCTCGTCGAGCTGCGCTCCTTCGGCATGCAGATGGCCGTGGTCGTCGACGAGTACGGCGGTACCTCGGGCGTCGTGACCTTCGAGGACGTCGTCGAAGAGCTCGTCGGTGAGGTCTCCGACGAGCACGACGCGCGCCGCGCCGGCGCGCTGCTCGCCTCCGACGGCTCGTGGGTGGTCCCCGGGCTGCTCCGGCCCGACGAGCTCGAGGAGCGCACGACGCTGCGCGTCCCTGAGGGGCCGGACTACGAGACCCTCGGCGGGCTCGTCATGGCCAGGCTGGGCCGGGTGCCCGTCGTCGGGGACGTGGTGCGTCTGGACGCGGAGTACGAGGGTGGGACCGTCACGGCCACCGTCGAAGAGATGGACGGGCGCCGGGTCGACCGGCTGCGTCTGCGGACAGGGGACACGGCATGAGCTCCGGGCTCGCACTGACCATCGGCGCGCTGCTGCTCGCCGCGAACGCGTTCTTCGTCGGTGCGGAGTTCGCGATCATCTCCGCGCGGCGCAGCGCCATCGAGCCGCTCGCGCTCGCCGGCAACAAGCGTGCCAAGACCGTGCTGTGGGCCATGGAGCACGTCTCGCTCATGCTCGCCTGCGCCCAGCTGGGGGTGACCATCTGCTCGACAGGGCTCGGTGTGATCGCCGAGCCCGCGCTCGCGCACCTGATCGAGGTCCCGCTCGAGGCGCTCGGGGTCGGCTCGGCGCTCGTCCACCCGATCGCCTTCGTGCTCGCGCTCGCGCTCGTGGTCTACCTGCACGTCGTGCTCGGCGAGATGGTCCCCAAGAACCTGTCGGTCTCAGGGCCGGACAAGGCCGTGCTGTGGTTCGGCCCGCCGCTCGTGCTCGTCGGTCGCCTGCTGCGTCCTGTGATCGTCGCCCTCAACTGGCTCGCCAACCACGCCGTGCGGCTGACCGGGGTCGAGCCCAAGGACGAGGTCGCGTCGGCCTTCACGGCCGAAGAGGTCCAGTCGATCCTCGAGCACTCGCAGGCCCAGGGCTCGCTCGTCGACGAGCAGGGGCTGCTCGCCGGGGCGATCGAGTTCTCGGAGCGCTCAGCCGCCGATGTCATGGTGCCCCTCGACGAGCTCGTGACCCTGGCCGAGGGATGCACCCCGGACGAGGTCGAGAGGCTCGTCGCACGGACAGGCTTCAGCCGTTTCCCCGTGGTCGACCCTGGCGGCGACCTCATCGGGTACCTGCACCTCAAGGACGTGCTCTTCGCGACCGAGGACCAGCGCGACGTGCCGCTCCAGGTGTGGCGCACGCGCGCCCTGGCCGAGGCCTCACCGGACGACGAGGTCGAGGTCGTGCTGCGCGCCATGCAGCGCTCCGGTGCCCACCTGGCGCGGGTCTGGGACGGTTCTGCAGTCCTCGGAGTCGTCTTCCTCGAAGACATCTTGGAAGAGCTCGTAGGTGAGGTACGTGACGCCATGCAGCGCGAGGCTCGGTGAACGGGTCCGCTGCACCAGCGGCTTCACAGTCCGCCCACACGCTGATCACCGTAGATGCAGGTGAAGTGTGGGTAGACGGCTTGGAAACGGGCCGATCGTTCGTTACTGTTCTGTGACAGAGGTACTGCGGTCTTGCCACCTCGTCCGGGTCCGCCCGGACCAGGAGTGCGAGGCCGCTTCGTCTGCCCGGTGGTTGCCGGTCAGGCCCGCAGAGATGATGGAGGTGTAGTGGAGCAGCAGTCCGACCTGGTCACAGGTGAAGCTCCCCTCTCCCGACGGGCGATCCGCGAAGCGGCAGAACGTGAGTCACGGCGTCCCGCTCGCGTCCGACGCACCCCGTCACCCGTGAACAACCCGACCCCCGGGTCGCACCGCTGGATCCCGCGCGCCGCCGTCTTGACGAGCCTGGCTGTCGCGACGATCGCCGTGCCGATCTCGGCTGGCGCTGGGAACGTGTCCACGGACGTCCAGGCCGAGTCAGGGGCCGAGCCCCAGGTGGTCGACGTCCCCGAGGTCCAGGCGGAAGCCGTGGGGCCGACCGCGACGAGCATCCTCGCGACGGCGTCGAGCGGCTCGGCCGTGCCGGCCAGCCTCGCTCAGTCCGTCCCGACCGAGCAGCGCACCGTCGCCGCCGCGAGCCGGTCTGAGGAGCGCACCTCGCTCACCACCTCCGGCTGCGACATCACCAACCTCCCGACGGGGACCAACGGCAACCTGTCCTCTGAGGGACTCTGCGAGCTGTGGGACACCGGTCAGTACGCTCGCGCTGACGCAGCCGACGCGCTCATCGCGCTGAACGAGGCCTACAAGGCCAAGTACGGCGTCAACATGAAGATCACCGACGGCTACAGGACGCTCGCGTCCCAGGTCTCCCTCAAGGGGACCAAGGGCGGCCTGGCGGCTACCCCGGGCAAGTCCGAGCACGGCTGGGGTCTCGCCGTCGACCTCAACGCCGAGACCTACAAGGGAACCGAGAAGTTCGCCTGGCTCAAGGAGAACGCACCGCTCTACGGCTGGGACAACCCCGCCTGGGCGCGTGCCGGTGGCAGCGGCGCCTTCGAGCCGTGGCACTGGGAGTTCACCGAGGGTGTCGAGGGTCGTAGCTGACCTTCCCCCAGCATCGTCTTCACGAGAGGGCCCGGCCAGGTGGCCGGGCCCTCTCGTGGTCTCGGAGCTGGAGCCGGTGTGCAGGTCGCGTCGTGACCGCGCTCCGGTCTGACTGCGCTCCGTGACGGGCCCGACCGGCCGCGACGGGTCAGACCAGTCCCGACGTGACCGACGGGTCGTCCCAACTCCCGCAGGGCCTTCGACAGACGGCCGACGCCCCGCTCCTGACGAGAGGAGCGGGGCGTCGGCCGTCTGCGGTGGTGCTAGCGGTCAGCGCGTCTCAGCGGCGGCGGCCCTTCTTCGGTGCCTCAGGTGCGAGGTCCTCAGGGATCTCGACTGCAGCTGCGTCGACGGGGGTTGCCTCCTCAGGGGTGGCCGAGACCGCGGGGACGGTCTCGACCGCGGCGCGACGGCTCGCACGGACCGCCTCGAAGGAGGTGCCGTAGTACGCGGCCTCCATGATGGTCTTCATGTCCTCGAGCATCGGCATGCGGGGGTTGGCCGGGGCGCACTGGTCCTCGTAGGCAGCCATGGCGAGCGAGTCGAGGCTCCCGATGAAGTTCTCCTCGGCGACGCCCTGTGCCTGGAAGGACGGGGCGATGCCGACCTTGTCACGCAGCGCCTCGACGGCCTTGGCGTAGGACTCGACGCCCTCGGCCGGCGTCGACGCGGGGAGACCAAGGTGCTTGGCGATCTCCTGGAAGCGCTCGGGTGCCACGTAGTGCTCGTACTTGGGCCAGCTCGTGAGCTTCGTGGGCACGGTGCCGTTGTAGCGGATCACGTGCGGCAGGTACGTCGCGTTGGTGCGGCCGTGGATCAGGTGGAAGGCCGAACCGGTGACGTGCGCCATCGCGTGCACGATCCCGAGGAACGCGTTGCCGAAGGCCATGCCGGCGATCGTCGCGGCGTTGTGCATCTTCTCGCGAGCCTTGACGACGGTCTGCTCGGTGCTGCCGGGAGCGCCGTTGACCGAGGCCTCGATGTTCTCGAAGATCAGCTTGATGGCGTGCAGGCACAGGCCGTCGGTGAAGTCGTTCGCGTAGACGGAGACGAAGGCCTCGGTCGCGTGGGTCAGTGCGTCGAAGCCGGAGTCTGCGGCGAGGAAGCCGGGCATCATCGCGGTCAGTGCCGGGTCGACGATCGCGACTGTCGGAGTGAGCGCGTAGTCGGCGAGCGGGTACTTCTTGCCCGAGACCGGGTCGGTGATGACCGCGAAGGGGGTCATCTCAGAGCCTGTGCCGGAGGTGGTCGGGATGCAGACCAGGCTGGCCTTCTCACCGAGGTCGGGGAACTTGAAGGCGCGCTTGCGGACGTCGAAGAACTTCTCCTTCATGTCCGCGAACTCGATCTCGGGGTGCTCGTAGAGCAGCCACATGACCTTGGCGGCGTCCATCGGCGATCCGCCACCGAGGGCGATGATCGTGTCGGGGTTGAAGGCCCGCATGAGCTCGGCGCCGGCCGTCACGGAGTCGACGGTCGGCTCGGGGAGGATGTCGTCGATGATCTGCAGCGCGACGCGGTCGCCGCGACGGTTGAGGACGTCGAGGATCTTGTCGACGAAGCCGAGTCGGGTCATCGTCGAGTCGGTGACGATCGTGACCCGGCTGATGCCGCGCATGTCGGCGAGGTAGCGGATCGCGTTCGGCTCGAAGTACGTCTTGGCGGGGACCTTGAACCACTGCAAGTTGTTGTTCCTCCGGCCGATGCGCTTGACGTTGACGAGGTTGATCGCCGACACGTTGTTGGAGACCGAGTTGTGGCCGTAGGAGCCGCAGCCGAGGGTGAGCGAGGGGATGAAGGCGTTGTAGATGTCACCGATGCCACCGAGGGAGCTGGGCGCGTTGGTGATGATGCGGACGGCCTTCACGCGTGAGCCGAACTCTTCGATGATCGCCTGGTCCTCGGAGTGGATCGAGCCCGAGTGGCCGAGGCCGTCGAACTCCACCATCTGCTCGGAGAGGCGGATGCCCTCCTCGGCGCCGTCGGCGCGCAGCACGGCGAGCACTGGGCAGAGCTTCTCGCGGGTGAGGGGCTCGTTGGGGCCGACCTCGGAGACCTCCGCGAGGATGATCGACGTGCCCTCGGGGACCGAGAAGCCCGCCTTCTCGGCGATCCACTCGGGGCTCTGGCCGACCACTGTCGGGTTGAGCTTGGCCTCGCCGCAGTTGGTGCCGTTGGCCTGGACCCCGAAGATGAACTCCTCGAGCATGGCCTTCTCGGCGGCGTTCACGCGGTAGGCGTGCAGGACCGCGAACTCGGACATGGCCTCGTCGTAGATCGGGGCGTCGAGGATGACGGCCTGCTCGGAGGCGCAGATCATGCCGTTGTCGAAGGCCTTGGACAGGACCACGTCGTTCACGGCGCGCTTGAGCTTGGCGCTGCGCTCGATGAAGGCCGGGACGTTGCCGGCGCCGACGCCCAGGGCGGGCTTGCCGCAGGAGTAGGCCGCACGGACCATCGCGTTGCCGCCGGTCGCGAGGATCAGTGCGACCCCCGGGTGGTTCATGAGCAGGTTGGTGGCCTCGAGCGAGGGGTGCTCGACCCACTGGATGCAGTCGGCGGGTGCGCCGGCGGCGACGGCGGCGTCACGGACGACGCGGGCGGCGGCGACCGAGGACTGCTGGGCCGAGGGGTGGAAGCCGAAGATGATGGGGTTGCGGGTCTTGAGCGCGATGAGCGACTTGAAGATCGCTGTCGAGGTCGGGTTCGTCACCGGGGTGACACCGCAGATGACGCCCACAGGCTCTGCGATCTCGGTGATGCCGGTGAGCTCGTCGCGGCTGATGACGCCCACGGTCTTGAGGTTCTGCATCGAGTTCGTGACGTGCTCGCACGCGAAGATGTTCTTCACGGCCTTGTCCTCGAAGACTCCGCGGCCGGTCTCGCGTACGGCGTGCACGGCGAGCTCGCCGTGCTGGTTGAGGGCTGCGACCGAGGCCTTCTTGACGATGTGGTCGATCTGCTCCTGTGTGAAGCTCGCGTACTCGGCGAGCGCAGCGTTGCCTGCGACGACGAGAGCGTCGATCTCGGCGGCGACTGTGGTCGGTGCGTCGGTGAGGGTCATCGGGTCCTTCGATCGGGATGTCGTGCGGGGGATGTGATGTCTTCAACGCTATGCGGGTGTGTCCGCCCTCACATGCGTCAAAGGTCCCATGTTTTCTCCAGGGTGGGTGCGGGGGCTGGTGCGGATGCCGCTCTCCGAGATCTGACAGGTCTCGGACCTCACGAACCGGCTCTGGCCGACGTCTGCAGGGTGACTGGGATGATGGTCCGGCGTCCACACCCGGTGCGGCGTCAGATGTGCGCAGCTTTCTGCATCTGGCTGCATCGGGGTCGACACAGGCCGACGCGCGCCTGGCGAGCAGGCCAGCTTGAGGAAGGGAGGGGATCGTATGAGGACGTTCCGGGTGATCGAGTCGCCCGTCGGTCCGTTGACGGCCGTGAGCACTGACGGAGTGCTCAGCGGTCTGTTCATGGCGGGGGCGGCTCACCTCCCCGACTCTTTCGGCGAGCCTTCGGACGACGGTGCCGGGCAGCTCGAGAGCGAGCTCTCCGAGTACTTCGCGGGTGGGCGTCGCGAGTTCACGGTGCCGGCGGCCGCTGTCGGGACCGTCTTCCAGCACAGGGTCTGGGCCCAGCTGGCCGAGATCCCCTACGGCTCCACCCGCAGCTATCTCGACCTCGCGCTGGCCCTGGGTGATGCCCGGCTGGTGAGGGCGGTGGGAGCCGCGAACGGGCGCAACCCCCTCTCGATCATCGTGCCGTGCCACCGCGTGGTCGGCTCTGACGGGACCCTCACCGGGTACGCGGGCGGGATCGCCCGCAAGGAGCAGCTCCTCGCGATCGAAGACCCACGCCGCCTCGCCGAGGTGCTCTTCTGATGCAGCGGGCCTTCGACCACGTCGTCACGGCGCACGGCGGCGCTGTCCTGCGGGTGTGCCGGGCCCTCGTCGGCCCAGACGACGCCGACGACGTGTGGGCCGAGACCTTCGTCTCGGCGATGCGCGCCTACCCGGAGCTACCTCAGGATGCCAACGTCGAGGCGTGGCTGGTGACCATCGCCCGTCGCAAGGGGATCGACCACCTCCGCGCCAGGGCTCGACGTGCCCTCCCGGTCGAGGCGGTTCCTGAGCGTGCGGACACCACCGGGCTCGGTGCGGCCGAACGGCTCGACCTGTATGCCGCACTTGCCACGCTGCCTACCCGCCAGCGGGAGTGCGTCGCCTTCCACCACCTGGGTGGCCTGCCCTACGCCGAGGTCGCCGCCGTGCTCGGCGGGACCGAGGCAGCCGCACGTCGGGCCGCCGCCGACGGGGTGCGGGCGCTCCGCGCGGCACTCGCTGGACCTGTGACCACGGACGAGGAGGTGTACGGTGCACGACTCTGAGCAGAATCAGCAGAAGGAGCAGGCCGCTCTGGGCTGGGACGAGCTCGCCGGTCTGGACACCGACGCGGACAGCGTCGTCGAGTCGGTGCTGCGGGCACGGCTGGCGCTCGTCGCCCAAGAGCGCGGGCTGCTCGACGTCGCCTACCGCACCGTCGACACACCTGTCGGCGAGATGCTCCTGGCAGCGACCGAGGTCGGCGTCCTCCGCCTGGCCTTCGCGGTCGAGGGCTTCGACCAGGTGCTCGACACGCTGGCCCGCAAGGTGAGCCCTCGGGTCCTGCGTGCGCCGGCCCGGCTCGACAGGCTGGCCTTCGAGGTCGAGGAGTACCTGACCGGCAGCCGGCGGAGCTTTGACCTGCCGCTGGACCTGACCCTCACGACGGGTTTCCGCCGAGAGGTGGTCCGGCACCTCCCCGAGATTCCTTATGGGCGCACCGCGACGTACACCGAGGTGGCCGCACTCGCGGGTAGCCCCCGTGCGGTCCGCGCGGTGGGCACAGCCTGCGCGAAGAATCCTCTGCCGCTCGTCGTACCGTGCCACCGGGTGGTGCGCTCTGACGGCACCACCGGGCAGTATGCCGGCGGGCCTGCCGCCAAGCGGTGGCTGCTCGAGCTCGAGGCGGCGTCATGAGCAACGATCTAGCAGTCCGGCTGGAGCACACGGTCCCGATCACCCTCGAGCCGCTGATGCGGACCGTCGCCGCCCATGCGATTCCCGGCATCGAGACCTGCGACCTGCTCGCTGCTCGGCACTCGCGCACTGTTCGTGGGGGCGAGCTCGTCGTCACGGTCGAGTGGGACGAACCTGGATCGGTCCGACTGAGCGCTGTGGACCACGACGGTGACGCGCCGGTCGACGGCGGGCTCGTCGCGACAGTCCGGCGCTGGCTCGACCTCGACCGCGAGGTCGAGGAGATCGACGCGCACCTCGCGCAGTCTGGGACGCTCGCACCTCTTGTCGCTGCGCGCCCGGGGCTGAGGATCCTGGGCTCGGTCGACGGGTTCGAGACCGCCGCGATGACCGTGATCGGGCAGCAGGTGTCGCTCGGTGCAGCCAGGACCTTCGGTGGGCGGCTGGTCGCGGCGCTCGGGGGAGACGCCCCAGCAGGATTCCGGTCCTTCCCGACAGCCGAGGCTGTCGCAGCGGTCGATGTCGACACCCTGGGTAGCATCGTCGGGCTCACCGGAGCCCGGGCAGCGACAGTGTCAGCCCTCGCTCACTCCGTCGCCTCGGGCGACCTCCTCCTAGGTATGGACGACGACCCGCATGCCGCCCGCGCTGCACTGCTCGCCGTGCGGGGCATCGGACCGTGGACAGCCGACTACGTGGCGCTGCGCCTCTTCGGTGATCGTGACGCCTACCCGGCAGACGACCTCGTGCTCAAGAAGGCCCTCGGGGTCCGGACCGGGACAGCGGCTGCACGGCTCAGCGAGGACTGGGCACCGATGCGTGCCTACGCCGTCACGCATCTCTGGACTCAGACGGCGTTCTCTTGAACCGACGCGTGATTGACGTCGTAGCGCCTGGCACCTGACAAGCTGTCATCGAGCCCCCGTCAGCACGCGACGAGGCGAGCGCGTCTCGGAGGTTGTCGTCCCCTGCCGAGCGGTGACGCACGGTCGCACACGCCTGCGGCGTACCTCAAGACCTTCGAGCCGACGTGGTCTGCAGGCGGCTGGGCGCGAGAGCGTCATGAGTGTGGCGGGTACCGCTGGTACCTCCCGCGGGCGGGCACGAGGTCGTACGGTCGGAGGATGGACCTGAAGACCGAGACCCGCGAGTTCCTCTCGACGCGCCGCGCGCGGATCACCCCCGAGCGCGCCGGGCTGCCGGCCTACGGCGGTCACCGCCGGGTGCCGGGTCTGCGGCGCGAAGAGGTCTCGATGCTCGCCGGGGTCAGCGTCGACTACTACACCCGGCTCGAGCGCGGGAACCTCGGCGGGGTCTCCGAGGAGGTGCTCGAGGCGCTGGCCGAGGCCCTCCAGCTCGACGAGGCGGAGCGCGGCCACCTCTTCGACCTGGCACGTGCCGCGAACGCGTCGGGTGCTGCGCGCTCGCGGGCGCGCCGCGCACCAGCCCCGGTCTTGCGCCCTGCCGTCCAGCGGATCCTCGACGCGATGCCGGACGTCCCCGCCTTCGTGCGCAACGGCAGGCTCGACGTGCTCGGCTGCAACGTGCTCGGGCGTGCGCTCTACGCACCGCTGTTCGAGTCGGCCGAGCAGACCATCGGTGGGCCCGTGAACGCCGCGCGGTTCATGTTCCTCGACCCGGTGCCGGCCCGGGACTTCTGGGGTGAGAAGGCTGACCGTGTCGCTCACGATTCTGTCGCGATCATCCGGGCCGAGGCAGGCCGGAACCCCTACGACACGTCGCTCACGGCGCTCGTCGGTGAGCTCTCGACCCGCAGCGAGGACTTCAGGCGGCTCTGGGCCTCCCACGACGTGAGATACCACCGCACGGGGACCAAGGTGTTCTGCCACCCGGTGGTCGGCAGGATGGAGCTCGACTTCGAGGCCCTGGTGCTCCCCGCCGACCCGGGCCTCCAGGTGAACGTCTACACCGCGGCGCCGTCGACACCGTCGGCGGACGCGCTGACCCTGCTGGCGTCGTGGGCCGCGACAGGTCGACCGGCAGCAGGGGCGACGTCGTCGTCCGTCGCAGTCGGCCGTGACGAGCCCGTCGCCTGAGACGAGCCGTGCCCTTCGTCTGAGAGGGGGCGAGCCTGTCACTCAGGCAGCTGACAGGCCCGCTGCCTGAGAGGGGGCGAGCTCGTCGCCTGAGACGGGACGAGATCTCTCCTGGTGCTCTGCGTCAGGAGAGGCCCCGCCACGTCGCGGTTGCGGTGAGCGGCACGAGGTCAGGTCGAGCGGGTGCGCTCGAGATCTGGGTCCGACGACCGCTGCTCGCGGAGTCGAGCAGCCCCGTCATGACCTCCATGACGTGCAGGCCGACAGCCCCGCTCGCGCGGGCCTGCGCCGGTGCGTCCCCGAGCCCGGCAGCCCCGACCATCTCGAGCAGCCCGACCCCGCGGGAGGAGTCGACGAAGCCGGCACGAGGTGCGACGGTCTCCCACGAGGCGCCACCCCGGGTGAGCAGCTCGACGTCCCCGCCGAAGGTGTTCGGGTCGGGGACCGACACGGCGCCCTCTTCCCCGTAGACCTCGATCGGGCGGGCCCGGGTGCCAGGTGCGTCGAAGCTCATGGTGACCGTCGAGATCGCGCCGCCTGCGTGCTCCAGGGTGCCGGCGACGTGCGTGGCGACCTCGACCGGGATCACCTCGCCCGCGCGCGGACCGGACCCGATCGTGCGGCTGTCGCGCAGCCGCCCTGCCGATCCCGTCACTGCGACGACAGGCCCGAGCAGGTGGACGAGGCTCGTGAGGTAGTACGGCCCCATGTCGAGCAGCGGTCCGCCACCGGGCAGGTAGTAGAAGTCGGGGTGGGGGTGCCACGCCTCGTGGCCGGCTGAGACCCACGTCGCGACGGCCGCCGTCGGGCGTCCTATGAGGCCAGCGTCGACGACCGCCCGAGCAGTCTGCACCCCTGTCCCGAGGACGGTGTCCGGGGCGCAGCCCAGACCCACCCCTGCCCGTGCGGCAGCGTCGACGACAGCTCGGGAGTCGGCGAGGGTCGAGGCCAACGGCTTCTCGCCGTAGTGGTTCTTCCCGCTGCGTGCACAGGCCAGGGCGATCTGTGCGTGTGCGCCGGGAGTCGTCAGGTCGAGGACGGTCTCGACGTCGTCCGAGGTCAGGAGCTCTTCGACGGTGCTCGCCCGGCTGTCGGGCAGCCGCGCTGCCACGGCCTCGGCGCGTGAGGCGTCCAGGTCGGCGACGGCGGCGATGCGGATCCCAGGGTGCTCCGCGAGCGTGGCGAGGTAGGCATCGAGGATGACACCCAGACCGACTATTCCGACTCCGTGCGGCTGGCCCACAGCAGACCCCTCTCGACGATGGTGCGGACGTTCGGGTCGGCCAAGACCTCGGGGGAGTGGCCCGGCGTGGCGACGAAGACGCGCCCCGCGCCCCACAGCCGCGTCCAGACGGCTGGGGAGATGATCGGCCTGTGCCACGGGTGCCACGGACGGACCGGGTGCGTGGTCGTCGCCAGCACGTCGATCAGGTCGTCGTGGAGGACCCAGTACTGCTCGGTGTCGAGCTCGAAGTCTGTGAGGCCCGTGGTGATCTGGTGCTGGCGTCCCTCGGCCGTGATGGTCACGGTGTGCCGGAGATAGTTGTCGCTCGCATCGCCAGGCCGCTCGTCGGGGTGGCGCCCCGGATGGGTCGCGAACTGCCCGCCGACCAGCTGGAGGTAGTCCGAGCTCGCCCTGTAGGAGTCGGCGATCCCGCCGTGCCACCCGGCAAGACCCGTCCCTGCTTCGACGGCTGACCGCAGCCCGGCGAGGGCTGGTCCGCTGATCTCCGACATGGTCACGCACTGCACCACGAGGTCGACGCCCGCCATCCGGTCGGCGTCGGCGTAGACCTCGTTGTCCGTCTCGATCTCGGTCACGAAGCCCTGCGCCTGCAGGAAGGGCACGAAGAGGTCTGTCGCGGCCTCCGGTGAGTGGCCGTCCCACCCCCCGCGCACCACGAGTGCTCTACGTGTCATGTGGGGGCTCCTCGTCGAGTGCGGCACCATCGCCGCGGAAAACGGTCTCCATGTCGATCTTGCACGACGGGCGGAGGGCTTGTCCAGGGCGCGAGCGGCAGCGTCCGTACGTCGAAGCAGGTCAGAGGGCGTGCTTGGACCCACCGGGTGCGGATGCCGTGGTTCACGACGCGCACCTCGCCCGCGGGAGGCAGGTCGAGCACAGGGCGTCGGGGAGCGGCCGTCGCTCGCTCCGGCACGGACCCGCTCTGCTCCTGTCGTGACGGTGACGGTGCCGGCACGGTCATCGTCCGCGCGTCTTGGGTCTGCCCGGCCGGAACGTCGTCCCGGAGAGCGGCGCGTACGCGGACCATGTCTCGCCAGACTCCCTCTCGGGCACGGCGCGCTGGAAGCGCTCGCGCTCGGCACGCTCGTGGTCCGCCCACACGGTGAACTGCGCTGCAGCCGCAGGCTGCAGCGCAGGTCCGTCGGAGCGGATGCGCAGCTTCTCCGGTGCGCTGTACGCGTCATGGCTCGAGCGCTCGACGGCGGGGTCGACCTCGACGACGAACTCGGAGCCGAGCGCGCGGGAGATCCTGTAGGCGAGGTCGACACCACGGCGCAGGTGCTCGATCTCAGGGGTCGCGCCGATCCACTCGAAGTCGTCGGGGCGCCGCGAGGAGTACCACTCGGCGTCCCACGCGCGCAGCGCGTCGGTGAGGTTGTCGTCGAGGTGCATCTCCTCGAACCCTCGCGGGTCCGGGAACCACACGGGCGACTCGGCATGACCGACGAAGAGCCGCACGGGGCGGCGGTCGGGGTCGGAGAGGTCGTCCGGCATGAGAGCGACGCTAGCCGAGAGCCGCGAGAGCCGCGAGAGCCGCGAGAGCCGCGAGAGCCGCGAGGGTCGGTAGGATCTCGCCGTGGCGACGACCTTCCGCTCCGCGACGGAGCACGACATCGAGTGGCTGGTCGACCTCCGGGCGGAGGTGCTGCGCGCCGACCTCGAACGTCTCGGCCGCTACGACACCCACCGTGTCCGGCAGCGGATGCGTGACTCCTACGTGCCCACGAGCACCCGCGTGATCGTCGAGGACAGCACGGAGATCGGCTGCGTCACCGTGCGTGTCGAGGACGACGCACGCTGGCTCGAGCACTTCTACCTCGTACCGCGCGCGCACGGGCGAGGGATCGGCAGCCAGGTCCTGCGAGAGATCCTCGCCGAGGAGGACCTGTGCCCGTTCCGGCTGAACGTCCTCCAGGGCAGCCCGGCCCGGCGGCTGTACGAGAGGCACGGATTCACCGTGGACTCCGAGGACGAGGTCGACGTCTTCATGACGCGTTCGGCCGGACCGCGCTGACTCGCTGAGCGTCATCGGCGGGGGCTGTCTCCCAGTCCCTGATCTCACCAGAAGAGGTGAGGTGGCTGCCCGCTGCCCGCAGCCCGCAGGGCCGAGGTCGTGCTGCACGACGTGAGCCGCCGCTGCCGCGATCCGCGGCGATGGTGCCCTCGATAGGATTCGAACCTACGACCTTCTGCTCCGGAGGCAGACGCTCTATCCCCTGAGCTACGAGGGCGGGGACCACGATCAGGCGGAGTCTCGCACGTGTCGCGCTGTGCAGACTGCCCGGTCAGGCATGGAGCACACTACCAGCACGACGAGCGCTCCTTCACCTCGGCTGCTGCGGCGACCGTGCTCCTCCGGTCGAGGCCTGGCGAGTCTCGGGACCGTGGGTCGCGGGTCCACCGGCGATGTACACCGCGAGGTACGACGTGATCTCGTCGATCGCGCGTTCCGGGTCGCCTGCCTCGATCGCATCGACCAGCGCGTCGTGGTCGTCCTCGGACTGCGTGTGCACGAGTCCGATCACGTTGGTGCGGATGTTCGCGCCGATCGCGTCGATGAGGTTCTCGTAGAGAGACAGCAGCACGGGGTTGCCCGCCGCGGCCGCGATGGCACGGTGCAGCGCGAGGTCCGAGGAGACCATGAGGTCGACGTCCCCCGAGGCGAAGGCGTCCTGGCGGGCCGTGTTGAGCTCGCGGAGCACCGCGAGGTCGGCGGGGGAGCGGCGCACGGCTGCGAGCCGTGCCGACTCGACCTCGAGGCTGCGGCGGATCTCGAGGACGTGCTGCTGGTTGGCCCCGGCGATCTCGCGCCCCATGACGACCATGAGCTCGGAGTCCGAGAGCACGTAGGTGCCCGACCCCTGCCTCCTGACGAGCAGGCCGGCGTGGACGAGCGACTGCACGGCCTCGCGGACGGTGTTGCGGCCGACGCCGAGGAGCTCTGTCAGCGCGGGTTCTGTCGGGATCTTGCTGCCGACGGGCCAGTCCCCGGAGGTGATGTGCGAGCGCAGCTGGTGGACGGCGCGGTCGATCAACCCTGACTTGTCGCTCATTCCCCGAACTCTCTCCATCGCCTGCCTGGTCCACCCCGTCGTCCGAGGCTGCACCGCGTCATCATCGGAGAGTACGGGAGTCCGGTCCTCTCCGGGCAGGAGTCCGAGGGCGAGATCCGGCGGAGCCCGCGCCGCACGACCGTCGAGCTCGTGACTTCGGAGCGAGGTCGATGGTTCTCCGCGTCGATCTTGCTCGAGACTCACGAGCTCGCTGCAGAGTCGCGAGCTCGCTGGGACGTGCTGGTCGACGGGGCGGGTCGGCGGCTTGGAGGAGGTGCTCGCCTGTGGATGGTGCGTGGGACCTTTGCGGGACTTCGCTAAGATCGAGCGGTGACCCCCAACGAGCTCTCCGAAGCACTCCGCGCTGCCCTCGCCGCCAAGATCGCCGACGGCACCCTGGCCCTCGACCTCGCTGCTCTGCCCGAGCAGATCCTCGTCGAGCGACCGCGCCAGCGCGAGCACGGGGACTGGTCCACCAACATCGCCCTCCAGCTGGCCAAGAAGGCTGGGACGCAGCCGCGCGCCCTCGCCGACGACCTCGCCGTCCGGGTCGCCCAGACGCCGGGCATCAAGAGCGTCGACGTCGCCGGTCCTGGGTTCCTCAACATCACCCTCGACGCAGCGGCAGCGGGCGAGCTCGCCCGCACGGTCATCGACCAGGGTGCCGCCTACGGCCGCGGCGACGCCGAGGCCGGCAAGAAGGTCAACCTCGAGTTCGTCTCCGCCAACCCGACAGGGCCCATCCACATCGGCGGTGTCCGCTGGGCCGCTGTCGGCGACTCGCTCGCCCGCGTCCTCGAGGCCGCCGGCGCCGAGGTGACCCGTGAGTACTACTTCAACGACCACGGGGCGCAGATCGACCGCTTCGCGCGCTCGCTGCTCGCCCGCGCCAAGGGTGAGGACGCGCCCGAGGACGGCTACGGCGGCCAGTACATCCAGGACATCGCCGACGCGGTCCTGGCCGACGTCGCCGCAGCAGGCGAGCCGAACCCCTTGACCCTCCCCGACGACGAGGCCCAGGAGGTCTTCAGGTCGATCGGTGTCGACCGCATGTTCGACGAGATCAAGGCTGCCCTGCACGGCTTCGGCGTCGACTTCGACGTGTACTTCCACGAGGACACGCTCCACGAGACCGGGGCCGTCGACCGCGCGATCGCGCGCCTGAAAGAGTCCGGCCACATGTTCGAGGCCGACGGCGCCACTTGGCTGCGCACGACGGACTTCGGCGACGACAAGGACCGCGTGGTCATCAAGTCGGACGGCCAGGCCGCGTACATCGCGGGCGACATCGCCTACTACCTCGACAAGCGCGAGCGCGGCGCGGACGAGGTCATCATCATGCTGGGCGCGGACCACCACGGGTACGTCGGCCGCATGATGGCCGTGTGCGCAGCCTTCGGCGACGAGCCGGGCACCAACCTGCAGATCCTCATCGGGCAGATGGTCAACTTGCTCAAGGACGGTCAGCCTCTGCGCATGTCCAAGCGTGCCGGCACTGTCGTGACCCTCGAGGACCTCGTCGACGCCGTCGGTGTCGACGCCGCGCGCTACTCGTTGGTGCGCTCCTCGACGGACTCGAGCCTCGACATCGACCTCGACCTGCTGTCGAAGGCCACGAACGAGAACCCGGTCTACTACGTCCAGTACGCGCACGCCCGCACCGCCAACGTCGCCCGCAACGCAGCAGACCACGGTGTGCGCCGCGAGGACGCCTTCGACCCGTCGCTGCTGACCGCAGAGACCGAGTCGGCGCTGCTCGGCTCGCTCACCGAGTTCCCGCGGGTGATCGCCCAGGCCGCCGAGCTGCGCGAGCCGCACCGCGTGGCCCGGTACCTCGAGGCTCTCGCCGGGGCTTACCACAAGTGGTACGCGGACGTCCGCGTCACCCCGGTCGGCGACGAGGAGATCGGCGACACCCACCGCACCCGTCTCTGGCTCAACGACGCGACCCGCCAGGTCCTCGCCAACGGCCTCGCGCTGCTCGGCGTGAGTGCCCCGGAGCGGATGTGAGCACGCCCGACGTGAGTACGACCGGCACCCCGCAGGTCCCGGCGCCCCTCGAGCAGCACGTCTGGCCGACGAGCGCCGACCTCACCCCGACGGGTGAGCTGGTCCTCGCCGGTCTCGCGGCGACCGACCTCGCCCGAGACTTCGGGACGCCCGCCTTCGTCATGGACGAGAAGCACTTCCGTGACCGGGCCCGCCTGTTCCGCGACTCCTTCACCGAGGCGTTCGCTGCTGTCGGCGCCGAGGTCGACGTCTACTACGCGGGCAAGTCCTTCTTGTCGGTCGCCGTCGCCCGCTGGGCCCGGGAGGAAGGTCTCCGGGTCGACACCTGCACGGGGGGCGAGCTCGCCGTCGCTCTGCGTGCCGGGGTCCCGGGTGCGGAGATCGGCCTGCACGGCAACAACAAGTCGGACGCGGAGATCTCCCGCGCGATCGAGGCCGGTGTCGGCCGGGTCGTCGTGGACTCCTTCGCGGAGATCGACCGCGTCGCCGAGCTCGCTCGCGACGCAGGCCGCGACAGCAGCACCCGTGTGCCCGTCATGGTGCGCGTGACGACTGGCATCCACGCCGGTGGCCACGAGTTCATCTCGACGGCCCACGAAGACCAGAAGTTCGGTGTCTCCCTCACCGGTGGGCAGGCCCTCGCGGCGC
Organism: Sanguibacter sp. Leaf3; assembly: GCF_001425965.1. Classification (NCBI taxonomy): domain Bacteria; kingdom Bacillati; phylum Actinomycetota; class Actinomycetes; order Micrococcales; family Sanguibacteraceae; genus Sanguibacter; species Sanguibacter sp. Leaf3. Next base: position 310,608 of record NZ_LMRH01000004.1, read on the forward strand.
TGCGCGCCGTCCTGGACCACCCCGAGCTCGAGCTGCTCGGCGCTCACACGCACATCGGGTCGCAGATCCAGGACGCAGCAGCCTTCGAGGCGAACGCCCGCAAGATGCTCGCGCTGCGCGCCAAACTCGAGACCGAGACGGGATACCTGCTCCCCGAGCTCGACCTCGGCGGTGGCTACGGCATCGCCTACGTCCCCTCCGAGACGCCGATCGACGTCCCGGCCCTCGCCCGCGACCTCGCCGGTGCGGTGGGCTCCGTGTGCGCGGAGCTCGGCACGACGGTCCCGCGCATCTCGATCGAGCCCGGTCGCTCGGTCGTCGGGTCGACCACGGTCACGCTCTACACGGTCGGTGTGGTCAAGCCGGTCACCCTCGACGACGGCAGCGTGCGCACCTACGTGTCGGTCGACGGTGGGATGAGCGACAACATCCGTCCCGCCCTCTACGGCGCGGAGTACACGGCCCGCCTCGCCAACCGGACCGGCTCGGCCGAGACCATCCGCGCCCGGGTGGTCGGCAAGCACTGCGAGAGCGGCGACATCGTCATCTCGGACATCGAGCTCCCGTCCGACGTCACGCCCGGAGATCTGCTCGCCGTGCCGGCGACGGGTGCCTACGGCCGCTCGATGGCCAGCAACTACAACCATGTGCTGCGCCCACCCGTGGTCGCCGTGGCCGACGGCGCGGCCCGGGTGATCGTCAGGCGCGAGACCGAGGACGACCTGCTCGCGCTCGACGTCGGCTGAGGCTGCGAGGTCCAGCCCAGGGGCCTCCGGGTGACAGCGACGTCCCCGGTCGTCGTCCTGGCTGGACCACGGCTCGGCTGGACCACGGCTCGGCTGGCACACGGCTCGGCTGGCACACGGCCGGGTGCTGGCCTGAGCTCTCAGGCCGCCACGACCTCGCGCTACCCTCACCCTGTGGATCGACGACCAGAGCTGCCGACGACGGTGGAGCGCGCCCTGCGTGCCCCGGTCCCTGAGGACGCACCGCACCACATCCCCACGAGCACGGTCCTGCTGGACGGCTCGGTCCTCCTGACCTCGTGGGTCGAAGGACGGGCCGCGACCCGCCTCGGCATCCTCGACCTGCGCACCGGCGGCTGGAGCGTGGTGACCGGGGTGCGTGGGATGCTCCGGGCCGCCCAGCCCGGGATCGACGGGCACGCCCTCGTGCTCACGGACCAAGGTCTGTGGGAGATCGATCTCGTCGCCCTGAGCGTCACCCGGAGCCTGCGGACGAAGATCGGCAAGGGCAACGACGAGCTGCGAGCTGAGAGCGACGGCACAGTCGTCGTCGCGGGGTCGGCGTCGACGATGGAGAGCGTCGTCGACCGCTCGACCCTGACCGTGGTCCGGCGCAGGCGCCGGGCTCCGCTCAGGGTCACCCTGCCGACCGCGGCCGCGCGTCGGGCCGGGATCGTCCGTGTGCTCCACGAGGGCTCAGGTGTGCTGGCGGGTGGCACCGCTACCAGAGAGGCTGCGCCGCAGCGGCTGCTCGTGGTGTCGATCGAGGACGGCACCGAGATCGCGTCGGTCGAGCAGCCGACGGGTCTGAGCAGCGTGCACGTGGTGCACGACGGGATCGTCGCGGCAGCCCCGGACCTCGGGCGGTCTCGCAGCCTCACCGCTGTGCTCGGTGTCTTCGGCCCACCACCGCCGGGCACCGTCCCGGGTGCTCTCGACGACCTGGTGGTCGCCGCGACCGCGTCCGCCGAGTCCCTCCTGACCCGGGCGTCACGCCGGAAGCCTGTCCGCACGGTGCACCGCGACCACAGGCTCGAGCCGGGTGCCCACCTCCACGACCTCCGCGTGGAGCGGGTCACCCTCGACGGCTGCTCGGTGGCCCGTGCGGCGGAGGCTGACTCTCGTCCCACGATCTCCCGTGTCCACGTGACCGACCTCGAGCTGCAGTCGAGCACGCTGAGCGGGGCGGTCTTCGAGGACGTCACGGTCGACGGGCTGCGGGCCGTGCACGGCTCGGGCTTCCTCTTCGGGTGCGAGCTCCGCCGGGTGACGCTCCGGGGGAGGGTCCGAGGCCTCGTCCTCGCCACCGGGCTCGACGACCCCGACCCTGCGACGGATGCCCTGTACGCCCGGTGCCACCAGGAGCGCCTCGCCGACCCCGAGTGGATGCTCGACCTGACGGAGGCCACCGGAGACCTCACGATCCGGGGCTACCCGGCGAGATTCGTCCGTCGCAACCCGGAGCTCCAGGCCGTGGTCACGGCTGAGGCGGTCGCGGACGGCGCCTGGCGATCGGTCGACCCGGGGCGCTCGGCGCTCCGCGTCGCGCTCCACGAGCTCGTCCGTTCCGGCTGGGAGGACGTGATCCTGGTGGCAGACCCGCACGGCGCGCACGCCGACGACGACCTGCGGTACATCCGGGACCTTCGGGACCTCGGAGTCGCGACGCGGGACTGACATGCTGGTCGTGAGGGTCGGCGTCACGCCGGGCCTCGGGCCCTGGAGGTCGACCTGGCCCACGACGGCTCTGGGTTAGGATAGCCATACCTCCTCTCGGGGGTCCTCCCTCGGCGCCGCCCGGCGCTCCCGCGCGACCGCGAACGGACTGACATGACCGGCCACCCCCGCTCCGCCCGACGCGACGTGCGGGCTCTCGTCAGCACTGTGGCGGCGGTCGTCGTCGCCGTCGGTCTCGCCGGGTGCCAGGTCGTGTCGCCGCAGGCCGCAGCACCCGCGGTGATCGACGGTGGCACGACGCTCGCCGACGCGACGCTCGTGGACGACCCCAAGGGCTACGTCGGGCCCTCGACGGCGCTGCTCGCCGAGGCGGCGATCCCGGTCCCCGAGTCAGCGCCCACCCCCGCGCTCCCCGCCACTGTCACCGACATGCAGGGGACCGAGGTGACGGTCACGGACACGAGCCGCGTCCTCGCCCTCGACGTCTACGGGACCACGTCCCGGATCGTCTACGAGCTCGGTCTCGGGGACAACCTCGTCGGGCGCGACGCCTCGTCGTCCTTCCCCGAGGCCGCCGACCTCCCGCTCGTCACGCAGTCCGGGCACGACCTCAACGCCGAGGCGATCCTCGCGCTCTCGCCGACCCTCATCATCACGGACACGAGCCTCGGCCCGTGGGACGTCGTCCTGCAGATGCGCGACGCCGGGATCCCGGTGGTGGTCGTCGACTCCGAGCGCTCGCTCGAGAACGTCGGGACGATCATCGACCAGGTCGCGGCAGCTGTCGGGCTCCCGGACGAGGGCGCCGCGCTGGCCGAGCGCTCCGCCGCGCAGATCGACGCCAAGATCGCCGAGATCGCGGCCGTCGCACCCCAGGACCCTGCCGAGAGGCTCCGGGTCGCCTTCCTCTACGTCCGCGGCCAGGCCGGGGTCTACTACATGTTCGGCACCGACTCCGGGGCGGACACCCTCATCACCGCGCTCGGGGCGACAGACGTCGCGACCGAGATCGGCTGGGAGGGCATGCGCCCGCTCAACGACGAGGGTCTCGTCTCGGCCGCGCCCGACGTCGTGCTCGTCATGACCAAGGGGCTCGAGTCCGCGGGCGGAGTCGACGGTCTGCTCGAGGCGATCCCCGCGCTCCAGAGCACACCCGCGGGGGAGAACCGCCGGATCGTCGACATGAGCGACAACGAGATCCTCAGCTATGGACCCGGGACTGCCGACGTCCTCGACGCCCTCGCCGTCGCCCTCTACGCACCCGCGGCGCCAGCCTCGTGACCACCCGCTCCGCCAAGGTGACCCTGCTCTTCGTCGGGCTCGCCGTCGCGCTGCTCGCCTTCGCCGTGATCTCTGCGGGCAGCGGCCAGCTGGCCATCCCGCCCGGTGAGGTCTTCGGCTCGGTCCTCGGACGGCTCGGCATCGCGACCGACGGCGTGACCCACCCGAACGGCGAGGCCGCGCTCTGGTCCATCCGCTTCCCGCGGGTCGTGATGGCCGTGCTCGTCGGAGCTGCCCTGGCCTCGGCCGGTGCGCTCATGCAGGGTGTGTTCGGCAACCCGCTCGCCGATCCCGGTGTCGTCGGCGTGTCGTCCGGCGCAGCGCTCGCCGCCTGCACGGTCATCGTCTTCGGCTGGACCTTCTTCGGGACCTGGACCGTCGCCGTCTTCGCCTTCGTCGGTGGGCTCGTCACCACGCTGCTCGTCTATCTCGTGTCGAGGTCGGGTGGACGCACCGAGGTCGTGACCCTCGTGCTCACAGGTGTCGCGGTCAACGCCATGTGCGGGGCGGGCATCGCCTTCCTCACCTTCCTCGGCGACCAGCAGGCCCGCGAGCAGATCGTCTTCTGGCAGCTCGGCAGCCTCAACGGGACGCGCTGGCAGTACGTGACCGTGGTCCTGCCGCTCGTGGTCGTCGGGCTCGTCGGCGTCATGATGCTGGCCCGGCGCCTGGACCTGCTGTCCCTCGGGGAGCGGTCGGCCCGTCACCTCGGCGTGGACGTCGAGCGGCTGAGGATCGTGTCGGTCGTCCTCGTCGCGCTGCTCACCGCTGCGGCCGTCGCCTTCTGCGGCATCATCGCCTTCGTCGGCCTCGTGGTCCCGCACCTGGTCCGGATGATCGTCGGGCCCGGCCACCGGGTCCTGCTCCCCGCCTCCGCGCTCGGCGGGGCGGTGCTGCTGCTCGCCGCCGACCTCGTCGCCCGGACGGCAGTCGCCTACGCAGACCTGCCGATCGGCATGCTCACGGCGCTCGTCGGTGGGCCGTTCTTCTTCTGGCTCATCCGCCGGACACGACGCACCGCCGGAGGCTGGGCATGACGCACCGTCGCCGGACCCCGGGCCCGCAGGACCACGCACCGACCCCGGGCACCGTCGTGCTCAGCGCGCACGACGTGCACGTCGCCTTCGACGGTGTGCCGATCGTCAGCGGCGTCGACCTCGAGCTCCGGGCAGGGGAGGTCCTCGCCCTGGTCGGGCCCAACGGTGCCGGCAAGTCGACGTTGCTCTCCGTGCTCGCCGGAGACCTCGCACCGAGCTCCGGGACCGTCCGGCTGCACGGCGAAGACCTCCACGGTCTCCGGCTGTCGGACCTCGCGCGCCGCCGCGCCGTGCTGCTGCAGGAGCAGCGGCTGTCTTTCCCCTTCCACGTCGAGGACGTGGTCCGGATGGGCCGTGCGCCGTGGCGCGGGCTCCCCGAGGAGGACGACGACGACACCGTGGTCGCCCGGTCGATGGAGATCTCCGAGGTCACGCACCTCGCGCCGCGGCTCTTCCCGACCCTCTCCGGCGGGGAGAAGGGGCGCGCGTCCTTCGCACGGATCCTCGCCCAGGGCACGCGCGTCCTCATGCTCGACGAGCCGACGGCCGCCCTCGACATCCGCCACCAGGAGGCTGTCCTGGTCCAGGCGCGCGAGCAGGCCGCGGTGGGGGACGCCGTGGTCGTGGTGCTCCACGACCTGACCCTGGCCGCCGCCTACGCCGACGTCGTCGCGGTGCTCGACGGCGGTCGCCTGAGCGGATACGGGGTCCCGCGCGACGTCATGACCTCCGACCTGCTCACCGAGGTCTACAGGTACCCGATCGACGTCTTCGAGCACCCCGACCGCGGAGAGCTCGTGGTGCTGCCCGTGCGCGAGCACGCTGTGCGACCGACGCCGGGGGAGACGGCGGACCACCGGTCCCCGATCCTCTCGAAGGGGCCGTGCGACCTCCCACCGGACGATCTGCGCAACGTCCCGCCCGACAGCCCGACCCTGCCCTGATCTCTCGTCCCGCTCTCACCCCGCTCTCCCAGGAGGACCCTGTGCTGCGAACCGTCACCCGACGACCGTCTGCCACCCGTCATGCCCTCACCCGCACCGGGGTGGCGCTGCTGCTCGCGAGCGTCGGGCTCGTCGGGCTCTCGACGACGGCCTCGGCCGAGGCGCAGGTCACCGTGGCCGACGAGTCCGGCGCGGCGGTCAGCACCGTCGCCGCCGGCGGCGTCGTGACGGTCTCGGGGACAGGTTTCCAGTCCGTCCAGGGCGGTGCCGGCGGCATCTACGTCGTGTTCGGGTGGGTCGACGACCCCGAGGGCGTGTCGTGGCGACCGAGCGAGGGTGGCGCGACGGGTGCCGACTACCTCTACGCCCCGGACACCGAGGACGCGCAGAACGCGGGCTTCCAGCGCTTCGTCGCCTTCCCCGGGGCTGGCACGGCCGTCGCGGCCAACGGTGGTGAGATCGCCGCCGACGGCACCTGGACCACACCCCTGACCGTGCCGTCGGCCCAGTTCGAGGCCGTGGACCGTGCGGGTGCTGCGGTGCCCGTCGACTGCACGCAGGTGCAGTGCGGGATCATCACCTTCGGTGCGCACGGCATCAAGAACGCGACCAACGAGACCTTCACCCCCGTCACCTTCGGCGACCCTGCGGCAGACGCTGCGGCTGCGGAGGCCGCCGCTGCCGAGGCAGCAGCGGCTGAAGAGGCTGCGGCAGCCGAGCAGGCTGCCCCCTCGGACGAGGCCACGACCGAGGACGCGTCGACCGAGGCGACCGACCCTTCTGAGGCCGGCACCGAGGCTACCGACGCCCCCACGGACTCGCCCACGCCCGGGACCGACGACGACGCGCTGCTGTCGCCGGGTCTGCGCCTCGCGCTCTCGATCGCGGGTGGGGTCGCTGCCCTCACGGTCCTGGTCGTGCTCGGCATCCGCAAGATCCGTGCCCGCGAGGCGCAGGGGTCCACGACCGGTGCCCCCGCAGCCCCGCAGACCGGCGAGGTGCCAGACGACGACACCTCCAGCGACGAGGGTCCAGGCACCGGTCGCTGATCGACCTTCGGACCCTTCGGGTCTGCGCTGCAGACCCGTGGTCGTCCACAGCACGACCTCGCGAGGCTCTGCCCGCACGGCGCCGGACGGGCGGCTCGCCCGCCTCGACGGAGCGCGTATCCTGTGGGCGTCCGCCCGACGAGCAGCCTCTGCGGCCGTCCGTCGTGCGCCCCTCTCGCCCCAGCACCACCAGCTCGACCTCGTCCCACCAGCTCGACCATCACCGACCGGCGCGGCTGCAACCCAAGGTGCCCAGCCGCACCGACCGACGACCTGAAGGGTGGCCACAGTGCCCGCTCCATCGGCGCTCCGCGTCGCACTCCTCGGCTGCGGGGTGGTCGGGACCCAGGTCGCGCGCCTGCTGTCCGACCAGTCCGACGACCTCGCTGCGCGCGTCGGCGCAAGGCTCGAGCTGGTCGGCATCGCCGTCCGGGACGCTGCTGCGCCCCGTGACCCGTCGATCGACCGTGCGCTCCTCACCGAGGATGCCGAGACGCTCGTCGACGGAGCGGACATCGTCATCGAGGTCATGGGCGGCATCGAGCCTGCGCGCACCCTGCTGCTGCGCGCGATCGCCGGTGGGGCGTCGGTCGTCACCGCCAACAAGGCCCTGCTCGCCGAAGACGGCCCCACGCTCTACCGCGCGGCCGACGAGGCCGGGGTCGACGTGTACTACGAGGCTGCGGTCGCGGGGGCGATCCCGATCGTCCGCCCCGTGCGCGAGTCGCTCGCCGGAGACACCATCCAGCGGGTGCTGGGCATCGTCAACGGCACCACCAACTACGTCCTCGACCAGATGGCCACCCACGGCCTCGCCCTCGACGACGCGGTCCGCCAGGCCCAGGAGCTCGGCTTCGCCGAGGCCGACCCGACCGCCGACGTCGAGGGCTACGACGCCGCCGCCAAGGCCGCGATCCTCGCGTCCCTCGCCTTCCACACCCGCGTGACCATCGACGACGTGAGCCGTGAGGGCATCACGTCCGTCACGGCCGAGGACGTCGCCTGGGCACGCCAGACCGGTCACGTCATCAAGCTGCTCGCCATCTGCGAGGCGAGCGAGGCAGGCGTCTCCGCCCGCGTGCACCCCGCGCTCGTCCCCGAGCAGCACCCGCTCGCAGGCGTCCGCGGCGCGTTCAACGCCGTGTTCGTCGAGGCCGAGGCCGCCGGCGAGCTCATGTTCTACGGGCGCGGAGCAGGTGGCGCGCCGACAGCCTCGGCAGTCCTCGGCGACGTCGTCTCGGTCGCCCGGCACCGCGTCCTCGGCGGCAAGGGCCCGGCCGAGTCGCACTACGCGCAGCTGCCGATCGCCCCGGCGTCGTCAGCCGTGACGCGCTACCAGGTGCGGATCGCCGTCTCCGACCGACCGGGTGTGCTCGCCCAGGTCGCCCAGGTCGTGGCCGAGCACTCGGTCTCGATCGAGGCGGTCCGCCAGGCACCGATCGAGAGCTCGCTCGACGGCGTGACCGCCGCCCACCTCGTCATCACCACGCACCACGCCCCGGAGTCGGCCCTCGCCGGCACTGTGGCCGCGATCGCCGACCTGGACGCCGTCCAGGGCATCCTGTCCGTCCTGAGAGTTGAAGGTTCCTGATGGCCCACGTGTGGCAAGGCATCATCCGCGAGTACGCCGACCTGCTGCCCGAGCACCTCACCACGCACGTCGTCACCCTCGGCGAGGGTGGTACGCCGCTCGTCCCCGCCCCGGCGCTCTCCGCGCTCACCGGTGCTGAGGTCTTCCTCAAGGTCGAGGGCATGAACCCGACAGGCTCCTTCAAGGACCGCGGCATGACGACCGCCATCTCGGCTGCCGCGCACAAGGGTGCCAAGGCTGTCGTCTGCGCCTCGACGGGCAACACCTCGGCCTCGGCCGCCGCCTACGCGACAGCCGCGGGCATGACCTGCGCCGTGCTCGTGCCGGACGGCAAGATCGCCATGGGCAAGCTCAGCCAGGCGATCGCGCACGGCGCCAAGCTGCTCCAGGTCGACGGGAACTTCGACGACTGCCTGGTCGCGGCGCGCAAGCTGGCCGAGGCGTACCCTGTCGAGCTCGTCAACTCGGTCAACCCCGACCGCATCCAGGGCCAGAAGACCGGCTCCTTCGAGGTCGTCGACGTGCTCGGCGACGCGCCGACCATCCACGCGCTCCCCGTCGGCAACGCCGGCAACATCACCGCCTACTGGAAGGGCTACCTCGAGTACCTCGAGGCCGGGGTCTCGACGCACCTCCCGCAGATGTGGGGCTTCCAGGCCGCGGGCGCCGCGCCCATCGTGGCCGGCCACCCGATCACCGACCCCGAGACCATCGCGACGGCGATCCGCATCGGCAACCCCGCCTCGTGGGAGCAGGCCGTCGAGGCCCGCGACACGTCGAAGGGTGTCATCGAGTCCGTCACCGACGAGCAGATCCTCCTCGCGCACCGCATCCTGTCGGCCGAGGTCGGCGTCTTCGTCGAGCCCGCCTCGGCTGCGGGCGTCGCCGGGATCATCTCCCGCGCAGAGCGTGGCCTGGTGCCCGCCGGGGCGCGGATCGTCGTGACCGTCACGGGTCACGGTCTCAAGGACCCGCAGTGGGCGCTGCGCACCGCCGACGGCTCGGAGATCGTCCCGCAGCGGGTCACCGCCGACGTGGTCTCGATCGCCGACGCCCTCGGTCTCTGAGCCCGCGATGAGGCTCGGAGCCGACCACGTCCGTGTCCAGGTCCCGGCGACGAGCGCGAACCTCGGTCCGGGCTTCGACAGCCTCGGTCTGGCGCTCGGCCACCACGACGACCTCGAGGTCCGCACCCTCGGCACCGACGAGGTGCGGGTCGACGTCGTCGGCGAGGGAGCGGGGGAGGTGCCCTCGGACGAGCGGCACCTCGTCGTCAGGGCGCTGCGCCGCGGGCTCGACCACGTCGGTGCGCCCCGGACCGGGCTGCACCTGAGCTGCACCAACCGGATCCCGCACGGCCGGGGCATGGGGTCGTCGGCTGCCGCTGTGGTCTCCGGTCTGCTGGCTGCCCGCGGGTTGCTCGAGGACCCCGCGAGCCTCGACGACGCGACGGTCCTGGCCCTCGCGACAGAGCTCGAGGGTCACCCCGACAACGCGGCCCCGGCGATCTACGGCGGCGCGACCGTCGCCTGGACCTCCGGGGGCGCGGCTCGGGCCGCACGCCTCGAGGTGCACCCTGACGTCGAGACGACTGTCGTCGTGCCGATCGTGCGGCTCGCGACCTCGACAGCCCGCGGTGTGCTGCCCTCGGTGGTCCCGCACGTCGACGCCGCCTTCACGGCCGGACGCGCCGCGCTGCTCGTGCACGCGCTCGCCTCCGACCCCTCGTTGCTGCTCGACGCGACCGAGGACAGGCTCCACCAGGGCTACCGCTCCTCGGTCATGACCAGCACGTGGGAGCTCGTCGAGCGCCTGCGGGAGCGCGGCGAGGCGGCCACGGTCTCCGGCGCTGGGCCGACGGTCCTCGTGATGGGACGTCGCCAGGACCGTGCCCGTCTGGACGCTGTGCTCGACGAGATCCTCGCCGGGTCCTCCGGCTGGGCAGTCCTGCACCCGGAGATCGACCGCAGCGGCGCCACGGTCGACCGTCTCTGAACGACCTGGACGGCGAGGTCGCACGTCCGCCCGCGAGGTCGGACGTCCGTCGGTGAGGTCGGACGCCTGCTGGCGAGGTCGCACGTCCGCCCGCGAGGTCGCACGTCTGCCCCCGAGGTCGCACGGACACGCCGTCTCGGGGGCGCCGGCCCCACATTCTGGCGTGTCTGTACGACCTCGTGAGAGTGGGTGCGACCTCGGTGGGGAGTGGGTGCGACCTCGGTGGGGGAGGGCTCGCGACGTCCGGTGGGGGTGCCGCCTGAGATCACCCGGTGGGCACCCGGAGCCCGGGAATCACGCGGGTAGTCCGGTGTTATAGTGGGTGCAGTTTCCTGCTATGCCCGGCTTCTGAGCCGGGATGCAGCGTGCCGCGGGTGTGCAGTCGACATCGCGGAAGCCACCCACAGCGCATCATCGGCGAGTGCTCCTGCTCTCTGCGGACAGCATCGATGGTCGCCACGGCACACACGCGGGAAGCACTCCGAACCGTGTCACCTCTCGACGTCTGTCGTCGCGTGACGCGTTCCTACTACGTCCCGGCCGCATCGGTGCCGGACGTCGACCGCCCGCAGCCTCCTCGCCTCCCGTCGTGGCTGTGTACGAGGGGAAGGGTCCTTCGTGACTGACACCATCGACGCCACCGAACGCAGCAACGCTGCTGGTGGCACAGCCCGCACCGGCGCGATCTCCGCGCTGAGGCTCCCAGAGCTCCAGGCGCTCGCCTCCCAGCTCGGGGTCAAGGGCACGTCCAAGATGCGCAAGAGCGATCTTGTCGACGCCATCAAGTCGACGCAGGGCGGTGGCTCCGGCCGTTCCGCCGCAGCGTCGAAGGCCCCGGCGGCCTCTGCAGCGCCGGCCCGCGAGGACGACCGTCCGGCGAGGTCTCGGACCGAGGCTCCCGCAGATGCTCCCGCGTCCACGACCACCAGCCGCGACGAGAGCGCCAGCCGCGAGAGCTCGACGCGCCGCGACGAGAGCGCCAGCCGCGACAGCTCCACGAGCCGCGACGAGAGCGCCAGCAGCGCCGACTCCACCACCCGTGACGAGACGTCCGGCCGCAGCGCCCAGCGTGGGTCACGCCGCTCCGGCCGGTCCGAGGCGCCCGCGGTGTCCTCGTCCCCTGTCTCTTCGCCCGCCGAGATCTCTCTCGACGGCCCTGAGCTCTCCCGCGTCCGCTCTGAGCGCGCCGAGGTGCGCCTCGCCGCAGGCGAGACCGCCGACGAGCGCGCAGCCCGCGCGAAGGACGCCGTCGTCGACGTCACCCTGCCTCCCCGTCGTGACCGTGGCTCGCGCCGCGCCGGCCGCTCGGCCGGTGCCGCCGGCGACGCGCCCCAGGGCGAGGACGCCCAGCGCACCGAGCAGCGTGGCGGCGACCAGCAGCGCGGCGCCGACAAGCAGACCGGGGCCGACAAGCAGTCCGGCGACGGGCAGCAGACCCGTGCGAGCCGCCAGAACCGCGACGGCCAGCCGACACGGGACGGCCAGTCTCGTGACCAGCAGACGCGCGACGCCCAGCAGACTCGTGATCAGCAGGCCCGCGACGCCCAGCGCACCACCGACCGTGGCACCGGCGCGACCGACCGTCCTTCTGACGAGGACGACGAGCGCGGCGGCCGTCGTCGTCGTGGACGCGACAGGTTCCGGGACCGTGACCGCGACCGCGACCGTGGGAAGCGCAGCCGCAGCCGCAACGGCGGACCCGACCTGAGCTTCGACGACATCGAGGTCAACGACGACGACGTCCTGCTCCCCGTCGCCGGCATCCTCGACATCCTCGAGAGCTATGCCTTCGTCCGGACCAGCGGCTACCTGCCCGGTCAGAACGACGTCTACGTCTCCCTCAACCAGGTCAAGAAGTCAGGTCTGCGCCGCGGTGACGCGATCACCGGTGCCGTCCGCCAGCCTCACGAGGGTGACACGAGCGGCCAGGCCACGGCCGGGCGTCAGAAGTACAACGCGCTCGTCCGCCTCGACAGCGTCAACGGCATGTCTCCCGAGGAGGCGCGCACCCGCCCGGACTTCTCCAAGCTGACGCCGCTCTACCCGCAGGAGCGCCTGCGCCTGGAGATGCCGGACCCGACACGTCTGACCCCGCGCGTGATCGACATCGTCGCCCCGATCGGCAAGGGCCAGCGCGGCCTCATCGTCGCGCCGCCGAAGGCCGGCAAAACGATCATCATGCAGCAGATCGCCAACGCGATCACGACGAACAACCCTGAGGTCCACCTCATGGTCGTGCTCGTCGACGAGCGGCCTGAAGAGGTCACCGACATGGAGCGCACGGTCAAGGGCGAGGTCATCGCCTCGACCTTCGACCGCCCCGCGTCGGACCACACGATCGTCGCCGAGCTCGCGATCGAGCGCGCCAAGCGTCTCGTCGAGCTCGGCCAGGACGTCGTCGTGCTGCTCGACTCGCTCACCCGTCTGTCCCGCGCGTACAACCTCGCGGCCCCGGCCTCGGGCCGCATCCTCTCGGGTGGTGTCGACGCCTCGGCGCTGTACCCGCCCAAGCGGTTCTTCGGTGCGGCGCGCAACATCGAGAACGGTGGCTCGCTCACCATCCTCGCCTCGGCGCTCGTCGAGACCGGCTCGAAGATGGACGAGGTGATCTTCGAGGAGTTCAAGGGCACAGGCAACATGGAGCTGCGCCTCGCGCGGTCCCTCGCCGACAAGCGGATCTTCCCGGCGGTCGACGTCAACGCGTCGGGGACCCGCCGCGAGGAGATCCTCATGGCCCAGGACGAGCTCAGGGTCATCTACAAGCTGCGTCGCGTCATGGGTGCGCTCGACCACACCCAGGCGATCGAGCTGCTGCTCGGCAAGCTCAAGGACACCAAGTCCAACGTCGAGTTCCTCATGCAGGTGCAGAAGACGACACCGAGCGGGCTCGTCGACGACGAGAACGCCGGGCGCACCGTCTGACGCCTGCAGCACCTGCTGGCTCCGGCCGCAGAACCACCTGTCGTGCTGCCGCACCTGCTCGTCACAGAGCCGGTGCGGCGGTGCGGTACGACGCCAGGACGACCGTCGGGACTATTCCGGTCCCCCCGGTGGTTGTGGCATGATGTCCCGTTGGCTTCTGGTTCACGGGGACGGTCCTGTCCTCGACCCAGACGCACGAACCAAGGAGATGCACCCCATGAAGGCTGGAATCCACCCCGAGTACGTCGACACCACGGTCACCTGCACCTGTGGCAACACGTTCACGACCCGTAGCACCCAGACCTCCGGACAGATCTCGTCCGACGTCTGCTCCGCCTGCCACCCGTTCTACACGGGCAAGCAGAAGATCCTCGACACCGGTGGCCGCGTCGCCCGCTTCGAGGCTCGCTACGGCAAGAAGTCCTAGCACCTCTCCAGCGCCGGTGAGACGATCCGCCGACAACCTCTCCAGGGGCAGTCGGACGGTGTCTCACCGGCGCTGTTGCTATTCCCGGGCGGGCGGCCTCCAGGCGCCGTCCAGCGCGACCCGTCCAGCGCACCCCACACGCACGCACGCAGGCAGGAACCCCAGATGAGTGAGACCTTCGTGGCAGCCGAGCCGCTGATGGCCGAGCACGCAGAGATCGAGCAGCAGCTCGCGGACCCTGCGGTGCACGCCGACGCGGCCCGCGCCCGGACGCTCGGGCGTCGCTACGCCGAGCTCAACCAGGTGGTCGCCGCGTACCGCGGCTGGCGTTCCGCCGTCGACGACGCCGAAGCAGCGGCCGAGCTCGCCGCCGAGGAGCCCGCCTTCGCCGAAGAGCTCCCCGCGCTGACAGCCGCCGCGACCGACGCCGCGGAGAAGCTGCGCCGCGTGCTCATCCCGCGCGACCCCGACGACGGACGCGACGTGATCCTCGAGATCAAGGCAGGGGAGGGCGGCGAAGAGTCTGCGCTGTTCGCCGGCGACCTGCTCCGCATGTACCTGCGCTACGCCGAGCGGCGCGGCTGGAAGACCGAGATCATCGAGGCCACGGAGTCCGACCTCGGCGGCTACAAGGACGTCCAGGTCGCCGTGAAGGCGAAGGGCACCGTGGCACCCGAAGACGGCGCCTGGGCCAACCTCAAGTACGAGGGCGGCGTCCACCGCGTGCAGCGGGTCCCCGTGACCGAGTCGCAGGGCCGCATCCACACCTCCGCAGCAGGGGTCCTCGTGTTCCCCGAGGTCGAAGACGCCGGAGAGCTCGAGATCGACCAGAACGACCTGCGCATCGACGTCTACAGGTCGTCGGGCCCCGGCGGTCAGTCGGTCAACACGACCGACTCAGCCGTCCGCATCACCCACATCCCGACGGGGATCGTCGTGTCGATGCAGAACGAGAAGTCCCAGCTGCAGAACCGCGAGCAGGCCATGCGCGTGCTCCGCGCCAGGCTCCTGGCCGCGCGCCAGGAAGAAGAGGCCGCCGCGGCCAACGACATCCGTCGTTCCCAGGTGCGCACCGTCGACCGCTCCGAGCGCATCCGCACGTACAACTACCCGGAGAACCGGATCGCGGACCACCGCACGGGGTACAAGTCCTACAACCTCGACCAGGTGCTCGACGGCGACCTCGAGCCCGTGGTCCGCTCGGCCATCGAGGCAGACGAGGCCGCCCGCCTCGCCGCCGCCGGCAGCTGAGACGTGGCCGAGGTGACCCTCGCGACGCTCGACGTGTCGCAGACCGCCGACGTGCTGGTCCGTGCCGTGGCCCGTGAGCTCGCCGCTGCAGGGATCGAGACGCCCCGCGTCGACGCCGAGATCCTCGTCGCCCACGCGGCCGGCGTGTCCCGTGGCGACCTCCAGCACGCGGCCCTGCTGGGCCGGGCCGTGCTCGCCGACCAGGAGCAGGTCGACCGCCTCCGCAGCCTCGCGACCTCCCGCGCGGAGCGGTTGCCGCTCCAGCACCTGACCGGTACGGCTCCGTTCCGCCACGTCGAGCTCGAGGTCGGGCCCGGTGTGTTCGTCCCGAGGCCCGAGACCGAGGTCGTCGCGCAGGTGGCCGTCGACGAGGCGCTGCGCGTGGTCGCCGAGCGCGGGAGCGTCGTCGTGGTCGACCTCTGCACGGGGTCGGGCGCGATCGCCGTCGCGATCGCCCAGGAGGTGCCGCGGGCGCAGGTGCACGCCGTCGAGCTCGACGCCGCCGCCCACGCCTGGGCCCTGCGCAACGTCGAGAGGCTCGCGCCGGGTGTCACGCTCGTCCGTGGGGACGCACGGACCGCGCTGTCCGCGCTCGACGGCCGCTGCGACGTGGTCGTGTCCAACCCGCCGTACGTGCCGACGGGCGCTGTGCCCAAGGACCGCGAGGTCGCCGAGCACGACCCTGCTGTCGCGCTCTACGGGCTCGGTGCGGACGGCCTCGAGGTGCCTCGCGGCGTCACCCGAGCGGCCGCACGTCTGCTGGTCCCGGGCGGGCTGTACGTGATGGAGCACGCCGAGGTGCAGGACGCAGGTGCCCGCCAGATGGTCGACGCGACGGGTGACTTCGAGGGGATCCACACCCGTCCCGACCTCACAGGACGTCACCGGATGGTCGTGGCTCGTCGAAGCAGCGCGAGGATCGTGGAAGACTCGTCGTCGTGAGTACGTCCGCGATCCGCCCTGCACACGACCCGTCCACCTGGGGCCCGTCCCTCGACGAGGCCGTCAACACCGTCCAGGCGGGGGGCCTCGTCGTCCTCCCCACCGACACCGTCTACGGCATCGGGGCAGACGCCTTCGACGCCGACGCCGTCGCCGCGCTGCTCGCGGCCAAGGGGCGCGGCCGGCAGATGCCGCCGCCCGTCCTCGTCGGCTCGGTCGCGACTCTCGACGGTCTCGCGACCGACGTGCCCGACGGCGCGCGCGCCCTCGCGGCCAGGTTCTGGCCCGGAGCGCTCACCCTGATCCTCACCGCCCAGCCGTCCCTCGCCTGGGACCTCGGCGACACGCACGGCACCGTCGCGCTGCGCATGCCCGACCACCCCACGGCCCTCGCGCTGCTCGCGCGGACCGGACCGATGGCCGTCTCGAGCGCCAACCGCACCGGGAACCCTGCCGCCACGACGGCCGCCGACGCGCACGAGCAGCTGGGTGCCTCGGTCCGCACCTACCTCGACGCGGGCGAGGCCCCCGGCGGGGTCGCGTCGACGATCGTCGACGCGACGGGGGAGACCCTCCGGGTCGTCCGCGCCGGGGCGATCTCCCTCGAGGAGCTCCGGACGGTCACGGCTGTCGAGGACATCCTCCCGCCCGAGCCCGAACCCGAGGGCGCGCCCGAGGGCGCGCCGGAGCCTGACCCTGAGCCTGAGAGCGCGCCTGATGCCTCCGACCAGGTCGCTGGTGCTCCCGCGCACTCCGAACCTGGAGAACCTGCTGAGCCCGGAGAGCGTGCCGAGGGTGTCGCGCCCCCGACCGACCCCGACCGGCCCGGTGGCGACGCCGGGTGAGGGTCTACCTGCTGGTCATGCTCGTCGCGGCAGCCGTCACGTACCTCGCGACCCCCTTCGCGCGCTGGCTCGCCGTCCGGACCAACGCCGTGACCGCCGTGCGCTCGCGCGACGTCCACACCATCCCGACCCCACGGCTGGGCGGCGTCGCGATGCTGCTCGGTCTGGGGGCAGCCTTCCTCTTCGCCTCTCAGATGCCCTTCCTAGAGGGTGTCTTCGAGGTCAACAACAACGCGTGGGTGATCCTCGGGGCCGGTGCGATCGTCTGCCTGCTCGGGGTCGCCGACGACATCTGGGACCTCGACTGGATGACCAAGCTCGCGGGTCAGGTGCTGGCCGCAGGTCTCATGGCGTGGCAAGGGGTCCAGCTCATCACCGTGCCGATCGGCGGTCTGACGATCGGGTCGAGCCGGATGTCGCTCTTCGTCACCGTGATCTCGGTCGTCGTCGCGATGAACGCCGTGAACTTCGTCGACGGTCTCGACGGTCTCGCAGCCGGCATGATCGCGATCGGCGGGGCCGGGTTCTTCGTCTACACCTATCTGCTGACCCTCGAGTCGAGCCCCGGGGACTACTCCAACCTCGCGACGGTGATCCTGTCTGCCCTGGTGGGGGTCTGTCTGGGCTTCCTGCCGCACAACTTCCACCCGTCGAAGATCTTCATGGGTGACTCAGGCTCGATGCTCCTGGGCCTGACCATCGCCGCCGCCGCGATCGTCGTGACGGGACAGATCGACCCCGAGCAGGCCTCCGACCGTCAGCAGATCCCCGCGTTCATCCCGATCCTGCTGCCCGCAGCGGTGCTCATGCTGCCGCTGCTCGACATGGGTCTGGCTGTCGTCCGCAGGGTCCTGGCGGGAAAGTCGCCGTTCCACCCGGACCGCATGCACCTGCACCACAGGCTCCTGCAGCTCGGCCACTCGCACCCCCGCGCCGTCGTCATCATGTACCTGTGGAGCGCGGTCTTCGCCTTCGGTACCGCGGCGCTCGTCGTCGTGCCCTGGCAGACCGTCCTGGCCGGCCTGGGCGTCGCCGTCGTCGTCTCGATCATCCTCACGCTGGGCCCGCTCCGCGGCCGCGAGCGTGGGGCCCGCCACGTCTCCCCCGGAGGACACCACGCATGAGCACCCCCGAGCCCACCCACGACGTCGAGCCTGGTGAGGGCGCCTCGGAGCTCCCCTACGTGCCCGAGCATGTGAGCAAGGAGATCTTCAGGTCGGCGCTGCGCGCGACCCTCGCGCTTCTCGTCGGCCTCGCCGTGCTGGGGGTCGGCATCGGATATCTGGTGTCCGGTACGCCCGGTGTGTGGGCGGCGGCACTCGGCGTCGGCATCGCCCTGCTCTTCTCCGGGTCGACGATCGCGTCGATGCTCTACACCGCCGACAAGAGCCCGAACACGATGATGGCGGTCCTCATGGGGGTGTGGATCGCCAAGATGGTCGTGCTCGTGGTCATCCTCGCGCTGCTCGGGCAGGCTGACTTCTACGACCGCGTGGTGTTCGCCGTGGTCGTGCTCGTGGGCGTGGTCGGTTCGGCCGGTCTGGACATGTATTCGGTCGTCAAGGGACGTCAGCCCTACGTGTCACCCAGATAGGGTGCTTTAGTCGATTGGTCGTGATGGTTCTGGCAAGATCCAGTCTTCGTCACGCAACGGTGTGGGTTAGGATTCCTCTGATCCATGACGGACAGGTCCATCGACGCGCGCCTGCGAGGTAGTCGGCGACGAGGCCATGAACACCGGGAGTTTGCTCTGTCCACCATCGCCCCGATCGTGCTTCTCAGCGCCTCCGGTGAGAGCGGGGAGTTCCACCCCCCGTCGATCTCTGAGTTCTTCCCCTCTGCGATCTTCTTCGAGGGGTCCCTCTTCGAGTTCAACCGGATCATGCTCGTGCGCGTCATCGCCGCGATCGTGCTCATCGCGCTCTTCGTCGTCGCTGCGCGCCGCGCGAAGCTCGTCCCCGGCCGCGGCCAGAACATCGCCGAGATGGGTCTGGACTTCGTCCGGGTCTCCATCGCGGACGAGATCCTGGGCCACAACGCCCGTCGGTACCTGCCGATGCTCACGACGATCTTCTTCGCGATCCTCGCCTTCAACATCACCGGCGTGATCCCGCTCCTCAACATCGGCAGCACGGCCCTCATCGGCCTGCCGCTGCTCCTGGCAGCCTGGGTCTACGTCGTCTACCTGGCCTCCGGCATCCAGAAGTTCGGGCTGCTCGGCTACCTCAAGACGAGCCTCTTCCCGCCCGGCGTGCCGTGGTTCCTCTACTTCCTCATCACGCCGATCGAGATCCTCCAGGTCTTCGTCTTCCGCCCGGTCACGCTCGCCCTGCGTCTCGCGGCGAACATGATCGCCGGTCACCTGCTGCTCGTCCTGTGCTTCAGCGCGACGCAGTTCTTCTTCTTCGAGGCTGCCGGAGCCCTCAAGGCCATGGGCGTCGTCTCGCTCGCCGCCGGCTTCGGCTTCACGCTCTTCGAGATGCTCGTCGCGGCCCTCCAGGCCTACGTCTTCACCCTGCTCGCAGCGGTGTACATCTCGATGTCCATCGAGGAGGAGCACTGACCTCACGGTCGGTCTCGACCCGAGGCTCGCGCCTCGTCGCGCTACGGCGCACCCGCACTTCCCTGACAACGCACCACGCGTAGCACGTCCCACATGACGCCCGGACGGGCGCCCAACGGAAGGAACACCCCAGTGGACACCACCACCACTCTCGCCGAGCTCACCGGAAACATCGCGACCATCGGTTACGGTCTCGGCACGCTCGGCCCGGGTATCGGTCTGGGTATCCTCATCGGCAAGACCGTCGAGGGCATGGCACGCCAGCCTGAGGTCGCCGGTCAGCTCCGCACCACCATGTTCATCGGTGTCGCCTTCGTCGAGCTGCTCGCTCTTCTCGGTATCGTCGCCGGCTTCCTCTTCACCGCGTGATGACAGCCCTCACCGCACCCGTGGCCGTCCTGGCCGCGACCGAGGGCGACGTCGACGGGATCCAGCTCTTCCTGCCCGCGGGGTACGACATCCTGTGGTCAGCAGTCGTCATGGTCGCGATCGGCCTGATGTTCTACAAGCTGGTCCTGCCGAAGTTCACGGAGATCCTCGACGAGCGCACCGCCAAGATCGAGGGTGGGCTCAGCAAGGCCGAGCACGCGCAGGCCGAGGCCGACGCGCTGCTCGCCGAGTACAAGGCCCAGCTCCAGGAAGCCCGCACCGACGCTGCTCGCATCCGCGAGGAAGCACGTGGCGAGGCCACCGCGATCGTCGCCGAGGCCAAGGCCAAGGCGTCCGAGGAGTCTGCTCGCATCTTCGAGACGGCTCAGCGTCAGATCGAGGCCGAGCGTCAGCAGGCAGCGACCTCGCTGCGCAACGACGTGGGTTCGCTCGCGACGGAGCTCGCCTCCAAGATCGTCGGCGAGTCCCTCGAAGACACCGCACGCCAGTCTCGTGTGGTCGACCGCTTCCTCGACGAGCTCGAGGCGACGGCCCTGACCACCGCACCTAAGGGGAAGTGATGCGCGGGACCAGCCAGTCGTCTCTCGACGCCGCTCAGGCCCGGCTCGCGCCGGTGCTCGCGGCAGCGGGGGAGCAGGCCTACACCATCGGTGACCAGATGTTCGCCGTGGTCGACGCACTCGACGCCTCCGGGGCGCTGCGCCGGTCTCTCGCAGACCCGTCACGTCCCGCGGCTGACAAGTCGGGGCTCGTGCGCAACCTCCTGTCGAGCGCGTTCGACCCGAAGACGGTCGACGCCCTCGCCGACCTCGTGGCAGACCGCTGGTCGCACGAGGCCGACCTCGTCGATGCTGTCGACATCCTCGGGATCGACGCGTACCTGGCCTCGGCCGAGGCACGCGGAGCCCTCGAGAAGGTCGAGCACGAGCTCTTCCAGATCACCCGTGGTCTGGTCGGGCAGCGCGAGGTCCGCCAGGCGCTCTCCGACAGCAGCACCGACCCGGCCCGCCGGGTCAAGCTCGTCGACGACCTGTTCGCCGGCAAGGCTGACCCGGTCACGCTGGCGATCTGCCGTCGTGCGACCGCTAAGCCTCGTGGCGAGCGCTTCGTCCCGGCTCTCGGCCGGGTCGGCGAGATCGCCGCGAAGCGTCGGTCGCGCAGGGTCGCCTCGGTGACCTCGGGCTCCGAGCTCAGCGCCGCCCAGCAGGACCGTCTCGCAGCGCTGCTCGAGTCGGCCTACGGCACAGCCGTCCAGCTCAACGTGACCGTCGACCCGGCGGTCGTCGGTGGGCTGCGGATCCAGATCGGGTCGGACGTCCTCGACTCGACGGTCCTCAGCCGTCTCGCGGCCGCACGACGGCAGCTGGCCTCTTGACCGAGACCAGCAGTCCCCGACCGGTCCACCGCGCCGGCACCACAGACATGCAAGTTCGACCGCACACGCGGCCACGACAGGAGAGAACCAATGGCTGAGCTGACGATCCGGCCCGACGAGATTCGGGCCGCGCTGGACAGCTTCGTGAAGTCCTACGAGCCCGAGACTGTCGTCACCGAGGAAGTGGGCCGGGTCGTCCTGGCTGGTGACGGCATCGCTCAGGTCGAGGGTCTTCCGGGAGCGATGGCCAACGAGCTGCTGCGCTTCGAGGACGGCACACTGGGCCTCGCGCTCAACCTCGACGTCCGCACCATCGGTGTGGTCATCCTCGGTGAGTTCACCGGGGTCGAAGAGGGACAGGTCGTCCGCCGCACCGGAGAGGTCCTCTCCGTCGCCGTCGGTGACGGGTACCTCGGTCGCGTCGTCGACCCGCTCGGCGCACCGATCGACGGCCTCGGCGAGATCGAGACCGTCGGACGCCGTGCCCTCGAGCTCCAGGCGCCCGGCGTCATGGCCCGCAAGTCGGTCCACGAGCCGCTGCAGACCGGCCTCAAGGCCATCGACGCGATGATCCCGATCGGCCGTGGCCAGCGTCAGCTGATCATCGGTGACCGCCAGACCGGCAAGACGGCGATCGCGATCGACACGATCATCAACCAGAAGGACAACTGGGAGACCGGCGACCCGTCGAAGCAGGTCCGCTGCATCTACGTCGCGATCGGCCAGAAGGGCTCGACCATCGCGGCCGTCCGCGGCGCCCTCGAAGAGGCCGGCGCGCTCGAGTACACGACGATCGTCGCTGCTCCGGCGTCCGACCCCGCAGGCTTCAAGTACCTCGCGCCGTACACCGGCTCGGCCATCGGCCAGCACTGGATGTACGAGGGCAAGCACGTCCTCATCGTCTTCGACGACCTGTCGAAGCAGGCTGAGGCGTACCGCGCCGTGTCGCTCCTCCTGCGTCGTCCGCCGGGCCGCGAGGCCTACCCGGGTGACGTCTTCTACCTGCACTCCCGTCTGCTCGAGCGCTGTGCCAAGCTCTCGGACGAGCTCGGTGCCGGCTCGATGACCGGTCTCCCGGTCATCGAGACCAAGGCGAACGACGTGTCGGCGTACATCCCGACCAACGTCATCTCGATCACCGACGGTCAGATCTTCCTCCAGTCCGACCTCTTCAACGCCGACCAGCGTCCTGCTGTCGACGTCGGCATCTCGGTCTCGCGAGTCGGTGGCTCCGCGCAGATCAAGGCCATGAAGAAGGTCTCGGGGACGCTCAAGCTCGACCTCGCGCAGTTCCGCTCGCTCGAGGCCTTCGCGATGTTCGCCTCCGACCTCGACCCCGCCTCGCGGGCTCAGCTCGCCCGTGGTGCGCGTCTGCTCGAGCTCCTCAAGCAGCCTCAGTACTCGCCGTACCCGGTCGAGGACCAGGTCGCGTCGATCTGGGCCGGCACGAAGGGCAAGCTCGACGACGTCCCCGTCGACGACGTGCGCCGCTTCGAGGCCGAGCTCATCGACCACCTGCGTCGCAACACCGAGGTGCTCACGACCATCAAGTCGACGGGCAAGCTCGAGGACGCGACCGAGGCGGCACTCACGGCTGCGGTCGACGAGTTCCGCAACGGCTTCCTCAAGGGTGACGGCTCGCCGCTCGTCGGCGGCGACGAGGAGAACGACGAGTCTGCTCAGGTCGAGCAGGAGCAGATCGTCCGGCAGAAGAAGGCCTGACGCGTGGCAGGCAACCAGCGCGTCTACAAGGCGCGGATCAAGTCGACGCAGTCGCTCAAGAAGATGTTCCGTGCCCAGGAGCTCATCGCGGCGTCGCGCATCGGCAAGGCTCGGGCGCGGGTGACCGCGGCTCAGCCGTACGCGACCGCGATCACGCGTGCCGTGTCGGCCGTCGCGACGCACTCGGACGTGAGGCACCCCCTCACGTCCGAGCGTCACGACACGAACCGTGCCGCGGTCCTGCTCATCGCGTCGGACCGCGGCATGGCCGGGGCCTACTCGGCGAGCGCGATCCGCGAGGCGGAGAGCCTCATCCAGCGTCTCACCGAGGCCGGCAAAGAGGTCTCGCTCTACGTGAGTGGACGTCGGGCACTGGCCTACTACCAGTTCCGCGGACGTGAGATCACGCAGTCGTGGACGGGTGGCTCTGACGCCCCCGACGCGGCCGAGGCCGAGCAGATCGCCGACACGCTCCTCGACGCGTTCCTCGCGCCGGCGGACGAGGGCGGCGTCGGCGAGCTGCACGTCGTGTACACGCAGTTCGTCAACATGGTGACCCAGCGTCCCCGGGTCATCAGGATGCTTCCTCTCGAGATCGTCGACGGTGTCGGCGAGGCCGGAGAGGCAGCGGTCCTGCCGCTGTACGACTTCGAGCCCTCACCCGAGGCCGTGCTCGACGGTCTGCTGCCGCGGTACGTCCGCAGCCGCATCTTCAGCTGCCTGCTCCAGGCTGCTGCGTCCGAGCTGGCCTCCCGCCAGCGCGCGATGCACACGGCCACGGAGAACGCAGAAGATCTCGTCCGCATGTACACGCGGCTCGCGAACCAGGCCCGTCAGGGAGAGATCACGCAGGAGATCAGCGAGATCGTCTCCGGTGCCGACGCCCTGGCAGCATCATGACGGCCGGGACGCACCTGGCCGTCGTCACCAGGACACCTGCACCACCACGAAGCACAGACCACGCCGGAGTCATCTCCGGCCCAGCGAAGCGAGGCCAGCAATGACCGCCACGTCCGTCGAAACCACGGCCGGTTCCCAGGCTGGACCCGGCGTGGGCCGTGTTGCCCGCGTCATCGGTCCGGTCGTCGACATCGAGTTCCCGGCCGACTCCATCCCCGACATGTACAACGCCCTGACGGTCGAGATCGACCTCTCGGCCCAGGGCGAGGGGGAGCAGTCCTTCACGCTCACCCTCGAGGTCGCCCAGCACCTCGGTGACTCCCTCATCCGCGCCATCGCGCTCAAGCCGACCGACGGCCTGGTCCGCGGAGCCGTCGTGACCGACACCGGTGCGCCCATCAGCGTCCCCGTCGGTGACGTCACCAAGGGCCACGTCTTCGACGTGACCGGCAACGTGCTCAACGCCAAGCCCGGTGAGCAGATCGAGGTGACCGAGCGCTGGCCGATCCACCGCAAGCCCCCGGCATTCGACCAGCTCGAGTCGAAGACCGCGATGTTCGAGACCGGCATCAAGGTCATCGACCTCCTCACCCCGTACGTCCAGGGTGGGAAGATCGGTCTCTTCGGTGGTGCAGGTGTCGGCAAGACCGTCCTGATCCAGGAGATGATCTACCGTGTGGCCAACAACCACAACGGTGTGTCCGTCTTCGCGGGTGTCGGCGAGCGTACCCGTGAGGGCAACGACCTCATCGAGGAGATGACCGACTCGGGCGTCATCAAGCAGACAGCCCTCGTCTTCGGCCAGATGGACGAGCCGCCGGGCACGCGTCTTCGCGTGGCCCTGTCTGCTCTGACGATGGCGGAGTACTTCCGCGACGTGCAGAAGCAGGACGTGCTGCTCTTCATCGACAACATCTTCCGCTTCACGCAGGCCGGTTCTGAGGTCTCCACGCTGCTCGGCCGCATGCCGTCCGCCGTGGGCTACCAGCCGAACCTCGCCGACGAGATGGGTCAGCTGCAGGAGCGCATCACCTCGACGCGTGGTCACTCGATCACGTCGCTCCAGGCGATCTACGTCCCTGCTGACGACTACACCGACCCGGCGCCGGCGACCACCTTCGCGCACCTCGACGCGACGACCGAGCTCTCCCGCGAGATCGCGTCGCGTGGTCTGTACCCGGCCGTCGACCCGCTCGCCTCGTCGTCGCGCATCCTCGACCCCCGCTATGTGGGTCAGGCGCACTACGACACCGCGACGCGCGTCAAGCAGATCCTCCAGCGCAACAAGGAGCTGCAGGACATCATCGCGATCCTCGGTGTCGACGAGCTCTCCGAAGAGGACAAGACTGTCGTGTCGCGTGCGCGCCGCATCCAGCAGTTCCTCTCGCAGAACACGTACATGGCCGAGCAGTTCACCAACGTGCCCGGCTCGACGGTCCCCCTCACGGAGACCATCGAGGCGTTCTCGAAGATCGCCGACGGAGAGTTCGACCACATCTCCGAGCAGGCCTTCTTCAACATCGGTGGGCTCGAGGACCTCGAGCGCAACTGGGCGCGGATCCAGAAGGAGTACGGCGTCTGACGCTGTGCTCGCCTGACCGGACCGCACTGAACGCAAGGAGTAGAACGTGGCACAGCTCGAGGTCGACCTCGTCGCAGCAGACCGCAAGGTCTGGTCCGGCGCGGCCAAGCAGGTCAGCGCACCCGCGGCCGACGGTGAGATCGGTATCCTCGCCGGCCACACCCCGTTGCTGTCCGTCCTGCGGGACGGCGTCGTGCGGGTGACCGCTGTCGACGGCGACGACGTCACGGTCGGGATCTCCGGGGGCTTCCTCTCGGTCGACTCCGACACCGTGACCGTGGTCGTGGACGCGACGGACCTGGACGTCTCCATCGGCGCGAAGCGCTGACGGCAGGCACAGGGAACTGACGGAGCCGTGACAACACTGTGGGTCGTCCTGGCGGGGCTGCTGGTAGCAGCCGTGCTGGGAGTGGCCCTGGTGTTCTCACGGCTCCGTGCTCTTTCTGGGCACATCGGGTCCTTCTCGGCCTCGCTGCGCCTGAGGACGGACGACGTGGCTGGTGGGCCGTGGAGCTCAGGCTTCGGGGTGTACCGCGCGGACAGGCTCGTCTGGTGGCGCGCGCGGTCCCTGTGGCCCGCCCCCAAGCACGAGTGGCTGCGTGACGACCTCATCGTGACAGGCCGCGTACCGCTCGACCAGGCCGGCCAGCCGGACCACTACCTGGTCCAGTGCCGGTACCGTGAGATGGTCTTCGACCTCAGCATGTCGAGGGACGCGTACTCCGGGCTGGCCTCGTGGATCGAGGCAGCCCCACCGAACATCCGCCACTACGTCGTCTGAGCAGGCTGAAGCGCCTGGCTCGGACCCCCGCGATCCCGACCTAGGAGTCTGTTGTGCGTCTTGTCGTCGCCCGGTGCTCGGCCCACTACACGGGGAGGCTCTCGGCGCACCTGCCGCTCGCGACCCGGCTGCTCGTGGTCAAGGCCGACGGCAGCGTGCTGCTGCACTCCGACGGTGGCTCGTACAAGCCGCTCAACTGGATGAGCCCGCCCTGCTCCATGCTCGTCTCCGCGCCTGACGCCGAGGCCGCCGAGCGCGGCGTGAGCGAGGTCTGGGCCGTGCAGCACGCGAAGAGCGACGACAGGCTCGAGATCGAGCTGCACGAGATCATCCACGACTCCAAGCACGACCTGGGCATCGACCCCGGCCTCATCAAGGACGGCGTCGAGGCCCACCTCCAGGCCATGCTCGCCGCGCAGATCGAGCTGCTCGGCACCGGGCACTCGCTGGTCCGCCGGGAGTTCCCGACGGCTATCGGCCCCGTCGACATCTTGGCCCGTGACGCGTCGGGCGGCACAGTCGCCGTCGAGATCAAGCGCCGCGGGGACATCGACGGCGTCGAGCAGCTGACCCGCTACCTCGAGCTGCTCAACCGCGACCCGATGCTGCGCCCGGTCCGCGGTGTCTACGCAGCCCAGGAGATCAAGCCCCAGGCCCGCACCCTCGCGACAGACCGTGGCATCGCCTGCCTGGTCCTCGACTACGACGCCATGCGCGGCGTCGACGACGTGGACTCACGGCTGTTCTAACGAGAGTTGTCCCTTCTCAGAGCCCAGCGCAGGTCTAGCCTCCAGACGTTACTCAGCGTGCGGTTCCGACAGGACCACCGCTGATGTGGGCTCCTCTGACTACCCACATGCTTGGGGAAGAAGCCCATTTTAGCGCGCTTTCTACTCAAGATGCCTAGACAGCACCTTTCGGGATCTATTCGACGCTAGGTTCAATATGTCCGTCAGTCCTAGGCGAGGGGGAAACATGCGAGGTTCTACGAGGGTAATCGGAGCATTCACGGCGTCTGTTGTCTCGGCAGCGGGATTGGTAGTGTCGGCCCCGGCAGCCACGGCGGACTCGCGCTGCAACACCAACAGTCACACGCACGGTGTGTCGTTCTGGCAGCGCACGGACCATTACGTTGGCAAGTCGACCTTCTACAACCTTTTGACGAAGCGGGTCCAGACCATGTATCAGCACACGAACTCTGACGCGAAAGCGTGTTGAGGTTCGGGTCGGACAGCTGGGGGGCGCCCTCAAGCGGGGGCGCCCCCCGGCGTCGCGCCGTCGGAGCGGTGGCGGTCACCTTCGCCTGCCTGTTGCTTGCGGGGTGTGGCCCTAAGGGCGACGGGAGTGTGGCATCAGCGAGCACGCAGTCGGCTGACGCCGAGGATCCGACGGTGTTCCCTTTCGACCCGGAGTTCTCGCTCACCCGCGCGCAGCACGAGGAGATGCGGTCATGCATCGTGACGAAGCTCGGCACGTCGATCGAGAGCGAGGCCGACGAGGATCGTGCGGGTCGTGCCTTCGTCGTCTGTGCTCACGAGCTCGGCCACGACGACGCGTACTGGCCAGACGAGGACGCCCAGGCCAGAGAGATGCTCCGCAGCCTGACTGTCGACGAAGAGCCGTCATTCCTCGAGCAGCTTATCCCGTTCTCCTGATGCCCTCGACCCTCTGCCGCCACGGGCTGGCTGCGTACTGGGGAGGTGCTCTGCCGTCGTGCTGGGCGTCTCACCGCTCCAAGGAGCTATTCATGATGCACCGAGCGATGACTTGCACACTGAAGGTGGTCGTTGTCAGCGCCACACTCGCGGCTCTGATCGCGGGGTGCAGTCCACCTACTGACTCGTCAGCTCCCAGCTCGGCGACTGAGCCCGGAACGACCGACCGTCCCGTGCTCACGTCGAGTCCGCTCGATGACTACCTGCCGCTGACCGACGGCATGTCGGAGGAGGCGCGCGAGGTCACCCGCGTGGCCCAGGCGCTCATCGCGCAGTGCCTGAAGGACCAGGGCTTCGACTACGACGAGCCGTACCTCAGCGACCAGGCGATCCGCGACGGTGAAGGGCTGTCTCCGACCGAGTGGGCGGCTGCCTACGGTTTCGGTTTCGCGACGTCGGCCGGATCCGCTTCTGCTGCACCGGCGATCGAGCCGCGATCTCCGGCCGAGCAGCAGGCGTACCTCGAGGCCCTCTACGGGCCTGAACCCACCGACGTCGCAGAGGATGAGGGCCCTGTCTACGACTGGACCACCCAGGGATGCCTGGGCAGCGCCTACCACGAGGCGACGGGCGGGATCGATGCACTCTACGGTGACGCTGACCATGACCTGGTGCTCGGTGAGATCGACGCCCTCGCCGATGCCGTGCTCATCGACTCTCGGGTTCAGGACGTCGACCAGGCCTGGTCCGACTGCATGGCTGACGAGGGCTTCGCAGACCTGGCGAGCCCGGCGGCGGCCGCAGACCGCGCACTCCGCTGGTGGCAGGCCGTCGCGGGGGCGGAGTCGGAGGTCGACGGGACCGACGTGGCAGGCGAGTCGAGCGATGACCCGGCCGAACCGTCCTCGTCCGAGGACCCGGCCGATCGTGAGATAGCACTCGCCGTCGTCGACATCGAGTGTCAGCTGTCCGTCGGCCACGCCGCGACCGTCCAGCAGGTCCGGTGGCAGCACGAGCAGGAGCTCGTCGAGACCTACCCGCGCGAGCTGGCCGCCCTGCGCGACGCCGCAGGGTCGCTCTCCTGAGTCACACCGCGCACCGCATTGCGCCTTGCCCTGGACGCGCCGGTCGACGCTGTCCAGGGCGGTGCTGCGTCGGCAGGTCCTAGTCCCGAGGGCCGACGAGGCGCAGGTGGGCGATCCGCGCGGTGCCGCCGAGCCTCACGGTCAGGTCTCCGAGCCGTCGAGCCGACCCCGGCACGTGGACGACGACCTCCGTCCAGTCCTCGGTCCCCGGCGACAGGACGTACGGTCCTGGGCGGGTGCCGTCGGGTAGGACGAGCGAGACGTCCGCCCGTCCGCCGGACGAGCCCGGACCACCGGACCAGCACGCTGCGGACACCCGGATCTCCGTGACCCCGTCGAGGTCCATGCGCGAGTAGACCGCCTCACCGCTGCGCGACCCTCGACGAACCCCGAGTGCCGTGCCGTGGAGCGGGCTCTGGGGCACGAGGTCGAGGTCGCGCACGGTGTCGAAGGCGACCGCGGAGACTGAGTCGCCCCGCCCGAGCGACGGGGCCTGCGGTCCGACGACCTCGACTGCCACGACAGCCCTGACGTCGGCGCTCGACCTCCCGAGGTCCATCCGGTACGTGCCGGGCGCTGTCTGCCACCTGTCGTGATGAGCGTCCCAGGTGGCGAGCGAGGCTGGGTCGACGGTCACCTCGACCCGGCGTGACTCGCCGGGGGCGAGGACGACACGGCGATGCCCGCCGAGCCGTCGACGGCGGCCAGCAGGGTGCTGGTCGGGCAGCGAGACGTAGACCTGGACGAGCTCGTGCAGGGGACGGTCACCGGTGTTGGTCACCTGGACCGACACGTCGAAGGGGGCGACGTGACCGTCGACCACGACCTCGACGCTGCTCGGCGAGGTCGCGCCACCGTAGGAGGCTCCGGCGTAACCCAGACCGTGCCCGAAGGCGTAGAGCGGCGCTGTCTCGTCGTACCAGTACGTGCTCTTCGCTGACACGATGTCGTAGTCGAGGATGTCGCCGGCGTCGGCTGTGCTCGCCACCCAGGTCTGGGTCAGCCGGCCCGTCGGCTCGACGTCTCCGACCAGCACGTCCGTCAGGCCCGGTCCGAGCTCTTGGCCGGCGTGCGAGGACCACACGACGGCGGCGGCCTGCTCGGCGGCGTCGCCCAGCGCGTAGGGATAGCTCGAGACGATGGTGAGCACAGCGCGGTCGTTCGCCTCGACGGCAGCACGCCAGATCTCCTGGGAGGCCCGGGGCAGGTCGAGGTCGGGGCGGTCTTCGGTCTCGCGGCCCAGGATGTGCGGGTCGTTGCCGACCGCGACGACCACGACGTCCGCAGCACCCGCGGCCTCGGCGACGGCCGCCTCGCCCGACCGGACTGTGCGCAGGTCGAAGCGCTCGGCGTCCTCGAGGGTCGTCGCGTCGGTGACCAGGGTCAGCGACCCGTGCTGCACGCGCAACCAGCGTCCGGAGCCGATGTGCTGGACGGACCACGCTCCGTCGGTGTGCCTGTGCAGCCGGAAGGTCTCCTGGGCGACCCATCCGCCGACCCGGCTCGCGTCGGCCCGGACGATCCAGGACCCGCCGCTGAGGAGGGCATCGGTCGCCGCGCTGCGCAGGGTGACGACGCCGTGCCCCCAGTCGGTCACGTCGAGCTGGGCGGTGAGGTCGCAGCGCTCGGCCGAGGCCGTGACGGTGCCGTCAGGCTCGCTGACCGAGAGATAGGTCCCGGTGCTGCGTGCCCGCAGCCCGATCCTGTCGGCGCCGTCGACCACCGTGACCTCTGCGTCAGACAGCCTGGCCGCGAGAGCGGAGCCGAGGTCGGACAGGTACGGGGGAGTGCCCGAGTACCAGTCGTGCAGGACTCGCCCGGCGAGCGGACCCACCACGGCGACCCGGCGCGGCGCGGCGCGGTCGGGTCCGAGCAGCGGGAGGATCCCGTCGTTGGCGAGCACCACGACCCCGGCGGCTGTCGCCTCGCGCGCGAGGGCTCGGTGCTCAGGGAGGTCGATAGCGTCCGCGGGGATCGACGCGTAGGGGTCGAGGTCAGGGTCGAGCTCGCCCGTGCGCAGGCGGAGCTCGAGCAGCCGCACGACAGACCTGTCGACGTCGTCCTCGGTGAGCAGGCCGGCCTCGAGCGCGGCAGTCACGTCACGAACGGTCGGGCCAGAGTCTGTGTCGTGGTCGGTGAAGGAGTCCACGCCGGCCAGCAGCGCCGCGGCGTGGGACTCGGCGCCGGAGGTGAAGTATCGCTCGCCCTCGACCAGGTTGCTCGGTGCCGCGGCGTCGGAGACCACGAGGAGCGACGCCGGTGTCCAGGACCTCAGCTCGTCGAGCAGCTCGCGGGCGACGTGGTTGGGGCGTCCGTCGACGAGGTTGTACGAGGGCATCACGGCGCCGACGACCCCCGCCTCGACGGGTCCGCGGTAGGCCGGGAGCTCGTACTCGTGCAGGACGCGGGGCCGGAGCTGGGAGCTGGTGACGGCGCGGTCGACCTCGTTGTTGTACGCGAGGAAGTGCTTGAGGGTAGGCACGGTCTTCCAGAAGGCGGGGTGGTCGCCGCGCAGACCTGAGCAGTAGGCGGTCGCGATCTCGGCCGTGAGCTCCGGGTCCTCGGAGTAGCCCTCTTCGTTGCGACCCCACAGAGGGTTCCGGAGCGGGTTGACGACCGGAGCCCACACGTTGAGGCTCACGGTCGGGTCGGCGGCGTGCTTGGCGCGCACCTCGGTCGCGACGGCGTCACCGACGCGGCGGACGAGGTCGGTGTCCCAGCTGGCCGCGAGCCCGACGGGCTGCGGGAACACCGTCGCGGTGCCGAGCCAGGACACACCGTGGAGCGCCTCGGTCCCGGTGCGGAACGCCGCGAGCCCGAGCCTGGGTATCGCTGGGACGGCCTGGTGGAGCGAGGCGACCTTCTCCGCGAGGGTCATCTGCCCCACGAGAGTGCGGGCGCGCCGCGCGAACGAGCTGTCCGAGGGGGCTGCGTCGGCGCCGGGGTCGCCATGCCCGGTGTTGCGCCCCGAGAGGGCTGGGCTCTCTGTGGGCGCTGTCGGTCCGGAGGGTCCGGCGGGGTGGGTCTCGGTCGTCGGCCTGACGTCGTCGTCTGCCTGGAGGTGCACTGTGGTGTCCTTCGGTCGAGGTGCAGACAGGGTAGCCCTCGAAACGGTTCGATGACCAGAGCTGCGTGGTCGAAGCGTCTCGACTACTGGCGACCAGCATCGTCTTCCGCCGGTTGACGCCAAAAACCGAGGCCCTGGAAGGTATCTCAGCGTCAGCTGCCAACTCTTGTCTGCGCCGTCGAACTGTCGTAAAGTCCCATCCGTCGAACCGCTTCGACGAAGATCAGACCTTGAGAACGCACATCGACGTGCCGCGAACCACACACCGTAGTGAAGGACGCCCTCATGAACACCAGAACCGATCGACGCCTCATGGACCTCCAGGTCAACCGGCGGTCCTTCCTCGGCATGCTGGCCGCAGGAGCGGCCGTCGTCGGGGTCCCGTCCCTGCTGTCCGGCTGTGGCGGCTCGTCTGCCGGTCCGACGACCGGCTATGTCGCGGCCGGCGCCGATGTCATCCCCACCTACGTGCCCATCGAGTACGCGAAGCCTGACTTCCCGAGTGTCAACGGCTCGACGCCGGGGTTCGCGACGCTGCCCGCCGAGCTGGTGCAGTCTGTCCCGACGCCGCCCGGCAAGGGCACGGCCTTCACGGCGATGACGCCGCTGTGGGGCACCATCCCACCGAAGTCCGGCAACCAGTACTACGCGGCCGTCGACGAGATGCTCGGGTCGACCATCGACTTCCAGATCACCGACGGCAACACCTACGGCGACAAGCTCGCGACGGTGCTCGCCTCGTCCCGCGACGTGCCGGACTGGGTCTGCGTCCCGACGTGGAACCTCCCGCCGCGATTCGGCAGCGAGATCGTCGGCAACGTCTTCCAGGACCTCACGCCCTACCTCGGCGGCGACAAGGTCAAGGACTACCCGAACCTCGCGAACATCCCGACGGACGCCTGGAGGTACTGCGTCTTCAACGGCAAGCTCTACGGCCTGCCGTTCCCGGGCGAGATCCTCACCGACGCGATCTTCTACCGCAAGGACGTCCTGGACGGTCTCGGTATCACCCCCGACGTCAAGAGCGCGCAGGACCTGCTCGACCTCGCCGTCGAGATCACCGACACGAACGCCGGCCGCTGGGGCACCGAAGACCTGTGGAACAGTGCGGCGATCATCTTCGCGGTCCCGCCCAAGTGGAAGCTCGACGACGCCGGAAAGCTGGTCCACAGGGTCGAGAGCGAGGAGTACCGCGCGGCCCTCGAGTGGAACGCGTCGGTCTTCGCCGCGGGTGTGGTCCACCCCGACGCCGTCGCCGACCAGAGCGGCGACGCGAAGCAGCGCTTCCAGTCCGGCAAGACGCTCATCGCCAACGACGGCCTCGGCTCGTGGCACGAGGCGCTGCGGGACAACCTCGCGAGCAACCCGGAGTTCTGGCAGCAGCCCTTCGCCCCCTTCGCAGGTGACGGCGGGACACCGGTCCTGTTCAAGGGCAACCCCGCCAACATCTTCTCCTTCCTCAAGAAGTCCGACGACGAGGCTCGGATCAAAGAGCTGCTCTCGCTCGCCGACGTCCTCGCGGCGCCCTTCGGCACGACGGAGTTCGACGTCGTCAACAACGGTGTCGAGGGAGTCCACTTCACGCGGGACGACCAGGGCATGCCCGTGCCGACCGACCTCGCGGCGACCGAGCTGCAGCCGACATACATCTTCCTGGTCGACGGTCCGATCGCGAACACCCGGGTGCAGTACCCCGGCTACGTCGAGGCCTCGTCGACCTGGCAGGCTGCGGCCTCCGAGTTCGTCACCGAGCCGGTGTTCTTCGGCCAGCAGATCTCCGAGCCGCAGCAGTACGCGTCGATCGCGCAGCCCTTCGTCGACCTCGAGAAGGACATCTCCCGCGGCCGGAAGTCGATCTCCGACCTCGACTCGGCGATCGCGACGTGGAAGTCGTCGGGCGGCGACGAGCTGCGGACCTTCTACCAGGACATCCTGGACAAGCAGTGACGGCCTCCGACGTGAAGGACGGGGCGCGCAGCGGAGCGGGAACCCCGGCCCCGCCCCCTGCGCGGACCCCGGTAGTCCAGCGCAAGATCGGCTGGCGCACCCGCCTGCGCCGCGACCGCTCGCTGCTCATCATGACGCTGCCGGCTGTCGGCCTGCTCGTCGTGTTCGCCTACATCCCGATGCTCGGCAACGTCATCGCGTGGCAGAACTACTCGCCGTACTCCGGGTTCATCAACAGCACCTGGGCCGGCTGGTCGAACTTCGAGAGGGTCTTCAGCAACCCGCTGTTCCTCAACGCCGTCGGCAACACGCTCACCATCACCGCCTTCCAGCTGGTGTTCTTCTTCCCGGTGCCGATCGTCCTGGCGCTGCTGCTCAACTCGGTCATCACACCCCGGATCCGCACGACGATCCAGTCGATCGTCTACCTGCCGCACTTCTTCTCGTGGGTGCTCGTGGTGACGCTGTTCCAGCAGATCTTCGGTGGGGCTGGCCTGATCAACCAGACGCTGCGGGCGCACGGTCACCAGGGCTTCGACCTCATGACCAACCCCGACACCTTCCTGCTGCTCATCACCATGCAGTCCGTGTGGAAGGACGCCGGCTGGGGGATCATCATCTTCCTCGCGGCGCTCAGCACGGTCTCGCCCGAGCTCTACGAGGCCTCGGCGGTCGACGGGGCGAGCCGGTGGCGACGCATGTGGCACATCACGCTGCCCGCGCTCAAGCCCGTCATCATCCTGCTGCTCATCCTGCGTCTCGGTGACGCGCTGACCGTCGGCTTCGAACAGCTCATCCTCCAGCGCGGGGCTGTCGGGGCAGAGGTCTCCGAGGTCATCGACACCTTCGTCTACTACCAAGGGGTCGTCTACGGCGACTGGAGCTTCGCCGCCGCGGCCGGTCTGGTCAAGGGGGTCGTCAGCCTCGGGCTGGTCCTCGGGGCCAACAAGCTGGCGCACGTCTTCGGAGAATCGGGAGTGTACAAGCGAGCATGAGCGGACAATCACCTGAGCTCTCGGCCTCCGTGGCCGTCCTGCCCTCCGACGTCGTCGACGACCGGCGTGGTTCTGGCCCGCCGGCCCCGCGCAAGAGACGCCGGTTCCAGTCCCAGCACCGTCCGGTGTGGGAAGAGTCACCGACCCCCGTCGGCGCGAGCCTGAAGTTCCTCACCCTCGCCGTGATGGTGCTCGTCGTGGTCTTCCCGCTGTACACCGTGGTGCTCACCAGCCTGTCGACGCAGGCCGAGACGCTGCGTGCCGGAGGTCTTGTCGTGGTCCCGGGGGAGATGACCCTCAACGCCTACAAGCAGATCCTCAGCGGAGGCATCGTCACGCGGGCGACGATCGTCAGCATCGGGATCACCGCTGTCGGCACGGTGATCTCGACGGTCGTCTCGATCCTCGCCGCCTACGGGCTGTCGCGGTCGAACTCCTTCGGGCACCGCCCGATCCTGTTCGTCTTCCTCATCACGATGTTCTTCGGCGCCGGGCTCATCCCGACGTACCTGCTCGTGAGCGAGCTCGGTCTCATCGACTCCTACTGGGCACTCATCCTGCCCGGCGCGGTGTCGGCCTTCAACGTGCTGATCCTGAGGAACTTCTTCATGGGGATCGAGCCGGCCATCCTCGACGCCGCGCGCATCGACGGTGCGGGCGACTGGCGCATCCTCGGGTCGCTCGTGCTGCCGATGTCCAAGGCCGCGACGGCTGTCGTCGCGCTGTTCTACGGGGTCGGGTACTGGAACGCGTTCTTCAACGCGATCCTCTACATCAACGACAACGAGAAGT
Source organism: Sanguibacter sp. Leaf3 (assembly GCF_001425965.1). Taxonomy (NCBI): domain Bacteria; kingdom Bacillati; phylum Actinomycetota; class Actinomycetes; order Micrococcales; family Sanguibacteraceae; genus Sanguibacter; species Sanguibacter sp. Leaf3. Next base: position 346,169 of record NZ_LMRH01000004.1, read on the forward strand.
GGCCGCTCCAGCTGGTCCTGCGGTCCTACGTCCTCCAGGGCGTGACGCTGCCCGGCAGCGGGACCGGCCAGGTCGACGTGGCCTCGGGCGCTGTGACGGGTCTGCCGATCCAGATGGCCGTGATGGTCCTGGCGATCGTGCCGATCTTGCTGGTCTACCCCTTCGTGCAGCGCCACTTCACCAAGGGCGTGATCTTCGGGGCGATCAAGGGCTGACGCGCTGGTCGGGCACGGCAGCCCGGTCGAGCACGCTGCCGCGGTCGACCACCCGAGGGGTGAGCAGCCGGGTCTCGGCGGGGTGGTCCTGGTCCAGACGGGCCATGACCATCTCGACCGCGACGGCGCCGATCGTGTGCGCAGGCAGGTCGATCGAGCTGAGCGGGACAGGCTGCGACTCGGCCACCTCGGGCGGGCACACCGCGAGGACGGAGACGTCCTGCGGTGTGCGCAGCCCGCGGTCGTGGAGCGCAGAGACGACGAACGGGAGGGCGACCTCGTTGTGGACCACCACGGCGGTGACATCAGGCACGGCGGCCAGCAGGGCGTCGACGGCGGCACGTGCGCCGCTCGGCGACGACTCGCACGCCACGTGCCCGGACTGCACCTCGAGCGACTGCGCCTCGCTGCGGAAGCCCCGCAAGATGCGCTCGGCGTACGAGGTGTGGCGCTCGAGCACGGCGGGCGGCGAGCCGACCAGGCCGACGGCCCTGTGCCCGCGGGCTGCGAGGTGGCGGACGGCGAGCCGGCCAGCGCCCTCGAAGTCCAGGTCGACGCAGCTCAGGCCTGCAGCCTCGTGCGGCAGGCCGATGAGCACGGTCGGCTGGCGCAGCGTCGCCAGCAGCGGGACGCGCGGGTCGTCGTCCTCGATGTCCATCACCACGAGGGCGTCGACCATCGAGCCGCTGGCCACCCTGTCGAGGCCTGCGGCGTCGTCCTGGGTCAGGAGCAGCACGTCGTGCTCGTAGGTCCGGGCGGCGGTGACCACGCCGGTGACGAACTGCATGATGACGCTCACGTCGACGTCGACCCGCAGCGGAGCCATGAGCGCGATGACCTGGGTGCGGCTCGAGGCGAGGGCCCGCGCACCGGCGTGCGGGCGGTAGCCGAGCTCGCGGATCGCCTTCTCGACGCGCAGCCGGGTCGGTGCCGAGATCGGTCGCTTGCCGCTCAGCACGTAGGACACGGTCGAGGTAGAGACACCGGCCGTACGGGCGACGTCGTCGATGGTGGCCACGGGGTGCTCCTCGGTCTGACGGGCCGCCTGGGCCCCGGGGCCGGGTGCCAGACGTGCGCTGCGCGCAGGCTCAGCGTAGGGGAGCGGGACCCTCGACGACAGTATTTCGACGGTTCTTCGCCCCGTCGTCCTCTGTCAGAACGTTGGCACGAGACAGAAGAGGGGGCAGCTGCGCAGTGGCGCTGCCCCTACAATCATTGAAGCGCTTCGACGACGAGCCGACGGTCTTCCGCAGGCTCGCCGGGGACGCCGGAGCACGGAGGAGACACGCATGACGGACCACAAGAGCAGGGCACCGGACGCGACGACGCGCCCGATGCGCCCGGCGCTGTCCACGCTCACCGACGAGCTCGGGCTGCTCTACGGCGGGGACTACAACCCTGAGCAGTGGGACCGCGAGACCTGGCTCGAGGATGCCCGCCTCATGCAGGCGGCGGGCGTGAACCTCGTGACCGTCGGGGTGTTCTCGTGGGCTCTGCTCGAGCCACGACCCGGCGAGCGCAGCTTCGGCTGGCTCGACGAGGTCCTCGACCTGCTGCACGCGCACGGCATCGCCGTCGACCTCGCGACCCCGACGGCGTCACCGCCACCGTGGATGGGCCACCTGTACCCCGAGACCCTCCCGGTCGACCGCGACGGGGTGCGCCTCACCTACGGCTCCCGGAACCAGTTCAGCCCGTCGTCGGAGGTGTACCGCGGCTTCGCCCGGGACATCACCCGCGACCTCGTCGACAGGTACGTCGAGCACCCGGCGGTCCGGATGTGGCACGTGGGCAACGAGCTCGGGCAGGTGTGCCACTCGGACGCCACGGCCCTCGCCTTCCGCACGTGGCTCGACGAGCGCTACGGCTCGCTCGACGGTCTCAACGAGGCGTGGGGCACCACGTTCTGGAGTCAGCGGTACAGCCGGTGGGACGAGGTCGTCCCGCCCCGTCGGGCGCCGTACCTCATCAACCCGACCCAAGAGCTCGACTTCCGGCGCTTCACCTCGGACGCGCTGCGCGCGGTGTACAGGGAGCAGTGCGACATCATCCGCGAGCTGGACCCCCGCCGACCCGTGACGACCAACTTCATGGGGTTCTTCCCGCTCGTCGACTACTGGTCCTGGGCGCAGGACCTCGATGTCGTCTCGGACGACGCGTACCCCGACCCCGGCGACCCCACCTCGCTCGCCTCGGCCGCCCTGACCCAGGACCTCATGCGGTCCCTGGGCGGTGGAGCCCCGTGGCTGCTCATGGAGCAGGCCGTGAGCGCGGTCAACTGGCGCGACCACAACGTCCCCAAGACGCCTGCCCGGATGCGGCTCGAGTCCCTCCAGGCCGTGGCGCACGGCGCAGACGGCATCTGCTTCTTCCAGTGGCGCGCCTCCCGTGCCGGGGCCGAGCGCTTCCACTCTGCGATGCTCCCGCACGCCGGAGCCGACACGGACGTGCACCGCGGCGTCGTCGGCCTCGGCGCGGACCTCGCGCGGCTGCGGCCCGTGGTCGGCGGGCGCTCGCGGGCGACCGTGGCGATCACCTTCGACTGGTCGAGCTGGTGGGCCGCCGAGGGCGAGGCCGGGCCGACCCGGCGGCTGCGCGTGGTCGACGAGGTCCGCCGGTGGCACAGGGCGCTGTGGGAGCGCGGTGTCGCGGTCGACCTGGTCCGCCCGGGCGACGCGCTGGGGGAGTACGACCTGGTGCTCGCCCCGAACCTCTACCTGCTCGACGAGCCTGACGCCGCGAACCTGCGGGCCTTCGTCGCGGGCGGCGGGACGCTCGTCCTGGGGCCCTTCAGCGACGTCGCCACACGTGACGCGCACGTGCGCCCGGGCCGGTTCCCGGTCCAGCTCGCGGACCTCGTCGGTGCGAGCGGCGAAGAGTGGCTGCCGCTCGACGACGACGGCCTCGACGTCGTCTCCGACCTGTGGGCCGGACCGGACGGCGTGCTGCCCGGGATCGCCCACGTCGACTCCTACGTCGAGAGGTTGCGGCTCGACGGCGCTGACGGCACCGACGGCACCGAAGGCACCCAAGCCGCCGACGGCGCTGACGGCAGCGGCACGACCGCAGAGGCGGCCGAGGCCGTCGTGGTCGCTAGCAGCAGCGCGCCGGCCGGTCTGTCCGGTGCCCCGGTCGTGGTCCGTCGTCGCTCGGGCGCCGGCCGCGCCTGGTACGTCGGTGCGCTGCTCCCCGACGCCGCGCTCGACGCGGTCCTGGCCGAGGTCCTGCGCGAGAGCGGCACCCTGTCCGCGCTCGGCACCCCTGCCGCTCGGCTCGGCGTCGAGGCCGTGCGCCGCGGCGACCTGCTCTTCCTGCTCAACCACACCGGTTCGCCGGTCTCCGTCCCGGTCGGGAGCACCCCGCTCACCGACCTCCTCACCAGCGCCGTGCACAGCGGCTCGGCCGTCGTCCCACCCGTGGACGTCCTAGTGCTCACCGAGAGGCCCTCATGAAGTTCACCGACGGCTACTGGCAGGTCCTGCCCGGAGTCTCCATCCTGCGCCCGGGCTCGGTCGACGACGTCGTCGCCGAAGACACCGCGGACGGCGCCCGGCTCACGGTCTTCGCCCCGACCGCCCGGATCCAGACCCGCGGCGACACTCTCAACCGGCCCCAGGTGACCGTCACCTTCGACACCCCGGCCGACGACGTCGTGGGCGTGAGGATCGAGCACTTCCAGGGGGCGCTCGACCGGGGGCCGTCCTTCGACGTCACCCGCGCCCCCGGGGACGCCAAGGCCATCGCGCCCGTGGTCGACGGGGACCCTGTCGCGAGCATCACCTCGGGGGCGCTCACGGCGCGGGTCTCGACCGACGGCGCCTGGGGGGTCGAGTTCGTGGCCGACGGTCGCGTCCTGACGTCGTCGACCCCGCGCAGCGTCGGCATCGTCTCGAGGGACGACGGTCGCAGCTTTGTCCACGAGCAGCTGACGCTCGGGGTCGGCGAGCACGTCTACGGCCTCGGCGAGCGGTTCGGGCCCTTCGTCAAGAACGGCCAGTCGGTCGACATCTGGAACGAGGACGGCGGCACGGCGAGCGACCAGGCTTACAAGAACGTGCCCTTCTACCTCTCCGACGCGGGCTACGGCGTCTTCGTCGCGCACCCGGACAGGGTCTCCTTCGAGGTGGGCACCGAGGTGGTCTCGCGCACCCAGTTCAGCGTCGAGGGCCAGCACCTGCAGTACTACGTGATCTACGGGCCGAGCCCCGCGGAGATCCTCGACAAGCTCACGGCCCTGACCGGCCGGCCGGCCCGCGTGCCCGCCTGGTCCTACGGGCTGTGGTTGTCGACCTCCTTCACGACCGACTACGACGAGCAGACGGTGACCGGCTTCATCGACGGGATGGCCGAGCGCGACATCCCGCTGTCGGTGTTCCACTTCGACTGCTTCTGGATGCGCCAGTTCCACTGGTGCGACTTCGTGTGGGACCCGGCGACCTTCCCCGACCCCGAGGGCATGCTCGCCCGGCTGCGGGCCAAGGGGCTGAAGATCTCCGCGTGGATCAACCCGTACATCGCCCAGCGGTCCCACCTCTTCGCCGAGGCACGCGAGCTCGGCTACCTCGTGACCACGCCGCAGGGCGACGTGTGGCAGTGGGACATGTGGCAGGCCGGCATGGCCCTGGTCGACTTCACCAACCCTGACGCCGCAGCCTGGTACCAGAGCAAGCTCAAGGTGCTGCTCGACCAGGGGGTCGACTGCTTCAAGACGGACTTCGGCGAGCGCATCCCGACAGACGTCGTGTGGCACGACGGCTCGGACCCGCAGGCCATGCACAACTACTACGCGCACCTGTACAACAAGTGCGTCTTCGACCTGCTCGTGGCCGAGCGCGGCGAGGGGGAGGCCGTGCTCTTCGCCCGGGCCGCGACGGCCGGCGGCCAGCAGTTCCCGGTGCACTGGGGCGGGGACTGCGAGTCGACCTTCGTCTCGATGGCCGAGTCGCTGCGCGGCGGGCTCTCGCTCGCGCTGTCCGGCTTCGGGTACTGGAGCCACGACATCGGCGGCTTCGAGGGGACACCCGACCCGGCAGTCTTCAAGCGCTGGGCGGCCTTCGGGCTGCTGTCCTCGCACTCGCGGCTGCACGGGTCGAGCTCGTACCGCGTGCCGTGGGCCTTCGACGACGAGGCGGTCGACGTCACCCGCCAGTTCACGCGGCTCAAGATGTCGCTCATGCCGTACCTCGGCCGGCTGGGCGAGCTCGCGCACACCCGTGGTCTGCCGGTCATGCGACCGATGATGCTCGAGCTCCCGGCCGACCGCACCGCCGCGACCGTCGACACCCAGTACATGCTCGGCGACAGCCTGCTGGTGGCCCCGGTGTTCTCGGCCGAGGGCACGGTCTCCTTCTACGTCCCCGAGGGGACGTGGACGCACCTGCTGAGCGGGGAGACCGTGGTCGGCCCGCGGTGGGTCGAGGAGCACCACGGCTTCGACTCCCTGCCCCTGCTCGTCCGGCCGGGGTCCGTGCTCCCTGTCGGGGCACGCTCCGACAGGCCCGACTACGACTGGGCGGACGGTGTCACGCTGCGCCTCTTCGAGCTGGCCGACGGTCACAGCAGCGAGGTGGTCGTCCCCTCGAGCGAGGACGGCGGCGTCGTCGCGGCGAGGTTCACGGTCGAGCGCACGGGCGGGTCCGTCGAGATCCGCAGGGTCGAGTCGCAGCGACGCAGCGCCTGGGCCGTCGAGGTGGGAGGTGCGCGCGTCGAGGCTGACGGAGAGGACGACGTGCTGGTCGTCCAGGTCTGACGAGCACGAGCACGAGCACCGAGCCTGGGGTCAGGGGGCCCTCAGGCTCGGTGCTCGGGGCCCCGCGTGCGGGGCCGAGCAGCCTCAGCTGCGCAGCAGCCCGTCGCGCAGCGCGACCGAGAGCGACGGTGCCAGCGGGAGCTGGGGGAACAGCGTCGCCTGGAAGGCGTGGTAGATGTCGGGCTTGCCGGGCCAGACCTTCGCGGTCGGCGTGTTCGTCGCGTCGAGCTCGTGGTGCCACGATCCGTGCTCGCCGTCGAGGAACACCGCGGCGACGTGGTCCCACCAGCGCTCGTAGTCGGCGGCGTAGCGGGCCTCGCCCGTCGCCTTGAACAGGGACGCCGCAGCGCCGACGGCCTCGGCCGCGACCCAGTGCATGCGGGTCTCGACGACGGGCTCTCCGTCCCAGCCCGTCGTGTACACGAAGCCGTGGGCTCCCGGGGTGCTCTCGCGCCAGCCGTCGGCGACGGCGCGGGCGTAGAGCTCCTGCGCTGCGGGGACGAGCCAGTCGGGTGCGTCCGCGCCCAGCCCGGCCGACAGGTTGAGGAACAGCCGCGCCCACTCGATACCGTGGCCGACCGTCGCACCGTAGGGCTTGAAGGGGTCGTCCGGTGTGGCCTCGTTGAGGTCGGGCTGGGGCACCCAGGCCTCGTCGAAGTGCTCGGGGATCCGCCACCCGTTGCCGGGCGCCCACTCGACGCCCACGTACCGGGCGATCCCCAGGGCGCGCTCGCGCCACCGGGCGTCTCCCGTCACGTCGGCCGCGGCGAGCAGCGCCTCGACGGCGTGCATGTTCCCGTTGACACCCCTGTAGGGGTCGAGGGTCGACCACGACTCGTCCCACTCGTCCACGTGCAGACCTGTCTCGGCGTCGAAGAACCGCGTGTCCAGCACGTCGAGAGCGTCGTCGAGGAGCTCCCGCGCGCCGTCGAGCCCGGCCACCACACCCGTGCTCGCGGCCAGCACCACGAAGGCGTGCGCGTACCCGCTCTTGGTCGTGTCGACGGTCCCGTCGGCTGCGACCGAGGCGAACCAGCCGCCGTGCACGTCGTCGTGCAGCCGACCGCGCAGCGCGTCGAGGGCGGCCTGGGCGAGCGGCCGGTCCCCGGGGACGCCGAGCAGCGCGCCCAGCCCGTAGACGTGCGCCATCCGGCAGGTGATCCAGGTGAAGACCCCGCGCTCGGCGTCGAGGGTCCCGTCGTCCGCCAGCCACCCGGCGCCGCCCTGCGGGCTGACGAACCCTGACCCGAAGGCGAGCAGGCTGCGGGCGTGCTCGTCGAGCCAGTCGAGGTGCGTGGGGGTGGTCAGCCAGCTGTTGGCAGGTGAGGTCATCGGTGACTCCTACGTCGACAGGGTGGAGATCTCGCTCAGCGGGGCGCTGGGGCGAGGGTGTGCAGGGGGTGCCAGCGTCGGCACGAGGTGGGACTGCAGCACGAGGGCCGCGCCGCCGACGGCCGGGGCGCTCGCGGCCGTCCGGGACAGCCGCACGTCGACGGGGTGGTCGCCCCGGGCGAAGAGTGCTGCGGACAAGAGGTCGCGGACGACGGGCAGGTAGACGTCGCCGGCCGCAGCGAGGCTGGCCCCCGAGAGGACGAGCATGCGGACGTCCAGCAGGTTCACGGTGTTGAGGGCGGCTGCGGCGACGTAGCGCGCCGAGCGGTCGAGGATCCGGCGCGCCTCGGGGTGACCGGCCGAGGCAGCAGCGGCGACGGCGGCGAAGGCCGTGACCACAGAGTCGTCCACGGTCGCGGGGTCGTCGGTGCGGCCGGCGTCCGCTGGCGCCCCGAGCTCTCCTGAGGGTGCTCCGTCTGCCTGTGCGATCCCGAGCTGGCGCGCGAGACCTGGGGAGGTACGCACCTCGGCCACGACGGCGGCCGGTCCCGCGAGGGCCTCGACGCAGCCCCGTGTGCCGCACCAGCACAGCGGCCCGTCGAGGTCGAGCGTGGTGTGGCCGATCTCCCCGGCGTTGCCGCTCGAGCCTCGGTACGCGACACCGTCGAGGACGAGCCCGGCACCGAGCCCTGTGCCCATGTACAGGACGGCGAAGCTGCCCTCGGAGTCCGTCCCGCCAGACCAGTACTCGCCGACAGCCGAGGCCGTGGCGTCGTTCTCGAGCAGCACCGGCAGCCCGGTGAGCCGTCCGAGCTCGAGGGTGATCGGGTAGTCCGTCCAGGGCCGCATGCTCGGTGGGGTGCGGTGCATGCCTCCCGAGGAGGTGAGCGGGCCGGGGGCCACCACGCCGACGCCCAAGAGGCGCTCGCGGTCGACCCCGGCCTCGTCGACGAGCCTGTCGACCTCGGCGGCGACAGCCTCGAGGACAGCGGCAGGGTGCTCGGTCCCGGGGCCAGGACGGGTCGAGATCGCGACCGGGGTGCCGGTCAGGTCGGTCACGGTGCAGGTGATCGACGCGTGGTCGAGGTGGACGCCGGCGGCGTAGCGGGCTGTCGGCTCGAGCTCGAGCAGCACCCGTGGCTTGCCGCCCGTCGACTCCGCGCGGCCGATCTCGACCACGAGACCGTCGTCGATCAGTCGTCGTACGACGGTCGAGACTGTCGCGCCGGTGAGCCCTGTGACGCTCGTGAGCCCCACCCTGGAGATGGTCCCGGCGGCACGGATCGCGTCGACCACGGCGGAGGTGCTCGCCGTCCCGCCACGCTGTGCCTGAACCATGTCCGACTGCTCCGTCTCGGGTGGGCTGAACGGTCTTGAGCCCACTTTATTCGCTCTCCGAAGATTGTGGAAGGAGCATGTGCGGGCGAGCTGCGAGACGGTTCGTCAGGAAGGTTGACGAAGTCTCGCGAGGTGCCCCAGGATGGACTGGAGCCCGGCCCGTCCTGCCAGCACCGCCCCCCGACCCCCGACGCACCGGTGCGCTGCAGACGTCGGTCTGCCGCCCGCTGCCCCCCGACCTCCCGCCGGCCTCTCGCCGACCTGCACCTCATCGAACCGAGCCGCCGACGTCTCGCGGCCCCACCGTCCTCTCGACCCAGGAGCCCACGCACAGATGACCAGCCAGACGCTGCACACAGGATGGACCCTGCGAGCCACGGGCGGCCCTGTGCCACCCGAGCTGACCTCCAGGCTCGTCGAGGACACCGTCCCTGCCCAGGTCCCCGGGACCTCCCACACCGCGCTGCTCGACGCCGGTCTGATCCCCGACCCGTACCTCGACCTCCACGAGACCGAGCTCGCGTGGATGCACCTGGTCGACTGGCGCTACGAGACGACCTTCACGGCGTCCCCTGCGGCAGACGGCGAGCAGATCGAGCTCGTCTTCGACGGCCTGGACACCGTCGCGACGGTCACCCTCAACGGCACCGAGGTCGGGCGCGCCGCGAACCAGCACCGCAGCTACAGGTTCGACGTCGCCGCTCTGGTGGTCGACGGCGAGAACCACCTGGTCGTCGACCTGCGCTCGGCGCTCACCCACGCCCGCGAGGTCGCCGACCAGATCGTGCTGCGTCCGCGCGCCTACGACCACCCCTTCAACATGGTCCGCAAGATGGCCTGCTCCTTCGGCTGGGACTGGGGCCCCGACCTCCAGACCGCAGGCATCTGGAAGAGCGTGCGCCTCGAGCGCTGGACTCTCGCGCACCTCGCCCAGGTCCGCCCGCTCGTGACCGTGGGCCCCGACGGGACCGGGCACGTCGACGTCCACGTCGACCTCGGACGGGGTGTCGACGACCGCCACCACGGCGACGTCATCCTCACGGCCACGCTCGCGGCCGCCCACGGGATCGGCGACCACGTCGCGACCGTGACGGTGGTCCCCGGCGAGCCCACCGCCGTCGTGCACCTCGAGGTCCCGGGCGCGCCTCTCTGGTGGCCCGTCGGCTACGGGGAGCACCCGCTCTTCGACCTCTCGCTCACCCTCGGGACGACCGACGGAGTGACCCTCGAGACCTACGAGCGGCGCATCGGCTTCCGCACCGTCGAGCTCGACACGACGCCCGACGACCAGGGCACACCCTTCACGATCTCGGTCAACGGCCAGCCGGTCTTCGTCAAGGGTGCGAACTGGATCCCGGACGACCACCTGCTCACGCGGATCACCCGGGAGCGCCTCGAGCGGCGGGTCGACCAGGCCCTCGACGCCAACATGAACCTGCTGCGCGTGTGGGGCGGCGGCATCTACGAGACCGAGGACTTCTACGACGTCTGCGACGAGCGGGGCGTCATGGTGTGGCAGGACTTCCTCCTCGCCTGCGCCGCCTACCCCGAAGAAGAGCCGATCTGGTCCGAGATGGAGGCCGAGGCCCGCGAGAACGTCGCCCGCCTCACCCCGCACGCCTCGCTCGTGCTGTGGAACGGTGGCAACGAGAACCTCTGGGGCTACCTCGACTGGGGGTGGCAGCAGGACCTCGAGGGCCGTACGTGGGGCTTCCGCTACTACACCGAGCTGTTCCCGGCGATCGTCGCCGAGCTCGACCCGACCCGGCCCTACTGCGACGGCTCGCCCTACAGCCCGGGCTTCACGGCCGAGGTCGCCGGCGGCGCACCGGCCGTGCACCCCAACGACGCCGACCACGGCACCCGGCACGAGTGGGAGGTGTGGAACCGCGTCGACTACACCACGTACCGCGACCAGGTCCCGCGCTTCAGCTCCGAGTTCGGCTTCCAGGGTCCGCCGGCGTGGACGACCCTGACCCGGTCGATCCCCGAGGCGGCGCTCACCAAGGAGTCGCCCGAGTTCTTGCTCCACCAGAAGGCCGCCGACGGCAACCTCAAGCTCGACCGCGGCCTCGAGCCGCACCTGCCCACACCGTCGGCCTTCGACGACTGGCACTGGACCACCCAGCTCAACCAGGCGCACGCCGTCCAGTACGGGATCGAGCACTACCGCTCGTACTGGCCGCGGACTGCCGGGTCGATCGTCTGGCAGCTCAACGACTGCTGGCCGGTGACCTCGTGGGCTGCGGTCGACGGCGACGAGCGCCCCAAGCCGCTGTTCTACGCCCTGCGCCACGCCTACGCGGACCGCCTGCTGACGGTCCAGCCGCGCGACGGCGTGCCCACGCTCGTGGTGGTCAACGACCACGCGGAGGCGTGGGACGGCCAGGTGACGCTGCGTCGCCTCGACGTGAGCGGCGCCGAGCAGGGTGCGGCCGAGCAGGTCTCGGTCTCCGTGCCCGCGCGCTCCGTGCACGAGGTGCCGCTCTCTGCTGCGCTGACGACCCCCGGGGATGCGACGCGTGAGGTGCTCGTCGCCGAGCTCGACGACGTCCGCGAGATCCACCTCTTCGCCGAGCCCAAGGACCTCGTGCTCGACCCGTCTGCGGTCGACGTGTCCTTCCGTGCGGTCGAGGGCGGTCTCGTGGTCGACGTCTCGGCGGCGACCCTTGCCCTGGACGTCTCGGTCCTCGCCGACCGCATCGTGCCCGACGGGGTGGTCGACGACATGCTCGTCTCGCTGCTCCCGGGGGAGGCGCACACCTTCCTCGTGTCGAGCGGGGCGGGAGTCTCGGAAGATCGGGTCGCCGAGCTGGCCGCCGCGGACGTGGTCGCGTCCGTCGTGAGGTCCGTCAACAGCTGCGCGCGGTCCTGACCGCCGGGCCGGACGCCCCGACGACGGGCGTCCGGCCCGACCTGGCCCCACCCGTATAAGGTCGGAGCGAAGCGCTTCGACGACGAGCGCCGCACACATCGAGGAGAGTCATGACCGCAGCAGGCACCGCCGCCCGCCAGTTCCCCGCAGACTTCGTCTGGGGCTCGGCGACGGCCTCGTACCAGATCGAGGGAGCAGCGACCGAGGGAGGCCGCGGCCCGTCCATCTGGGACACGTTCTCGCACACCCCCGGCAAGACGCTCAACGGCGACACCGGAGACCAGGCGGACGACCACTACCACCGCTGGGCCGAGGACGTGCAGCACATCAAGGACCTCGGCCTCGACGCCTACAGGTTCTCGATCTCGTGGTCACGCGTGCAGCCCGGCGGGACCGGTGAGTTCAACCCGGAGGGCATCGCCTTCTACTCCTCGCTCGTCGACGGCCTCATCGGGGCCGGCATCAAGCCTGTCGTGACGCTCTACCACTGGGACCTCCCGCAGGAGCTCGAGGACGAGGGGGGCTGGGCGAACCGTGCGACCGCCGAGGCCTTCGCGGTCTACGCCCGCCGCATGGCCGAAGAGCTCGGGGACCGGATCGACGTGTGGACGACCCTCAACGAGCCCTGGTGCTCGGCGTACCTCGGGTACGGCTCGGGCGTCCACGCCCCGGGACGCACCGAGCCTGCCGCGGCGCTCGCCGCGGTCCACCACCTCAACCTCGCCCACGGTCTCGCGGCCCTGGCGATCCGTGAGGTCCTCGGCGACGCCGCCAAGGTCTCGATCACGCTCAACCTGCACGTGATCCGCCCGGACGACCCCTCCTCGGCGGCCGACCTCGACGCCGTGCGGAAGATCGACGCCCTCGCCAACCGGGCCTTCCTCGGCCCGGTCCTCGACGGGGCGTACCCCGACGACCTGCTCGCCGACACCGCGCACGTGACCGACTGGGGCTTCGTGCTCCCCGGCGACGGCAAGATCACCCGCCAGCGCATCGACGTGCTCGGCGTCAACTACTACTCGACGGTCCGCGTCCGCCACTTCGAGGGGGACGGCGAGGCCGCGCAGAACGACGGGCACGGTGCGTCCGCGGCGTCTCCGTGGATCGGTGTGACCGACGTCGAGTTCATCCAGCAGCCGGGGCCGTACACGGCGATGGGCTGGAACATCGAGCCCGCGGGCATGACCGAGCTGCTGCTCACCGTCCGCGACGCCTACCCCGACCAGCCGATGATGATCACCGAGAACGGCGCCGCGTTCTACGACGAGGTCTCCGAGGACGGCCGGGTGCACGACCCGCTGCGCGTGTCCTACCTGCACGACCACGTCGACGCCGTCGGCGCGGCGATCGACGCCGGGGCCGACGTCCGCGGGTACTTCGCGTGGTCCCTCCTCGACAACTTCGAGTGGGGCTACGGCTACGACCGCCGCTTCGGGATCATCCGCGTCGACTACGACACCTTCGAGCGCACCTGGAAGGACTCCGCGTACTGGTACCGGACCCTTGCGACGACAGGCGCGCTGCCCGCTGTGGACGACATCCGGTACGAGGTCTGACCCGAGCGCGGGTGCCCTGGAGTGTGAGGGTGCCCGCGAGGTCGCACCTTCGCGCATGAGGTCGCACCTCTGACCGCGAGGTCGTACGGACACGCCAGCTCCTGCTCCGGCAGGCGGCTGTACGGCGTGTCTGTGCGACCTCGTCGTCCGTGGTGCGACCTCGCGGGCGACACGCCGGTCGGGCGACACGCCGAGCGAGCCGGACACGCCGAGCCCGCGTTGCACGAGGACGCTTTTCACCCGCCCCGACGACCCTCCGTGACAGCCGTCTCATCGTCGCTGTCCACCGCCCGTGGACGTCCGTCGTCCACAGGCGGTGGACAGCCTCCACCGCGCTCGCCGACGGCTCCGGTGGACGGCCTCGGCGCGGGATGTCAGGGGTCCCGGGGATACTCGACAGGGTCGGTCGCACACCTCTCTGCGCAGTCGCACCACGGGGGTGCCGGGGCCGTGACGGTTGTCCACACCGTCATCCACACCTGTGTGTCTCTTCCGACACGCAGCACCAGGTCTAGGGGTGGCTATCCGGTCGAGGCACTAGGTATAGTGGTTCCACGCCCAGCGCGCAGGACAGCACCACACTCCACGCGAGGGCTCAGACACCACAGCACGGCACGCCACACAGCTCTGGGGAACCCGCCGATCAGGCGTCACCACTGCAGCGTCGGCAGCGCACCACCCAGCACTCACGGGCTTCCCCAGCCCCTCACCTCGAGGAGACTCCGCATGAGCATCACGGTCTACAGCAAGCCGGCGTGCGTCCAGTGCGACGCGACCTACCGAGCCCTCGACAAGAAGGGCATCGAGTACTCGATCGTCGACATCAGCGCAGACCCGGAAGCCCTCGAGATGGTCCGTGGCCTCGGCTACCTCCAGGCCCCCGTCGTGATCGCCGGCGACGAGCACTGGTCCGGGTTCCGCCCCGACCAGATCAACGCGCTCGCGGCCAAGGTCTCCGCGTCCGTCGCCTGACCCTTCAGGTCCCCTGACGTGGCCCGCCTCGTCTACTTCTCCAGCGCGTCGGAGAACACCCACAGGTTCGTCGAGAAGCTCGGTCTCGAGGCGCAGCGCATCCCGCTGCTGCCGAAGGACGAGTTCTTGCACGTCGACGAGCCCTACGTCCTGGTCGTCCCGACCTACGGCGGAGGCAACGACGGCGGGGCTGTGCCCCGCCAGGTCGTGAAGTTCCTCAACGACCAGCAGAACCGGTCGCTCATCCGCGGCGTCATCGCCGCCGGAAACACCAACTTCGGCGAGGCCTACTGCCTCGCCGGCGCCATCGTCTCCCAGAAGTGCTCTGTGCCGTACCTGTACGGCTTCGAGCTCCTCGGGACGACCGAGGACGTTCTCCGCGTCCGCGAAGGATTGGAACAGTTTTGGCAACGACAGTCACGGAAATCGGCCTAGAGACCGAGCTCGACTACCACTCGCTCAACGCGATGCTCAACCTCTACGGACCGGACGGCGAGATCCAGTTCGACAAGGACCGTCAGGCTGCGCGGCAGTACTTCCTGCAGCACGTGAACCAGAACACGGTCTTCTTCCACAGCCTCGAGGAGAAGCTCGAGTACCTCGTCGAGAACAAGTACTACGAGCCCGAGATCCTCGCGAAGTACACCCCCGCTTTCACGAAGTCGCTGTTCGACCTCGCGTACTCGAAGAAGTTCCGCTTCGAGACCTTCCTCGGCGCCTTCAAGTACTACACCTCGTACACCCTCAAGACCTTCGACGGGAAGCGCTACCTCGAGCGCTTCGAAGACCGCGTCTGCATGGTCGCGCTGACCCTCGCCGACGGCGACGAGGCGACTGCCGTCAACATCGTCGAAGAGATCATCGCCGGGCGCTTCCAGCCCGCGACCCCCACGTTCCTCAACTCGGGCAAGGCGCAGCGCGGCGAGGCCGTCTCCTGCTTCCTGCTGCGCATCGAGGACAACATGGAGTCGATCGCCCGCGGCATCAACTCTGCCCTCCAGCTGTCCAAGCGCGGAGGCGGCGTGGCCCTGCTCCTCAGCAACATCCGCGAGCACGGCGCGCCCATCAAGCACATCGAGAACCAGTCCTCGGGTGTCATCCCCGTGATGAAGCTGCTCGAAGACTCCTTCTCCTACGCCAACCAGCTCGGGGCGCGTCAGGGTGCCGGTGCTGTGTACCTGCACGCCCACCACCCCGACATCATGCGGTTCCTCGACACCAAGCGTGAGAACGCCGACGAGAAGATCCGCATCAAGACGCTCTCGCTCGGTGTGGTCATCCCCGACATCACCTTCGAGCTCGCCCGCAAGAACGAGGACATGTACCTCTTCTCGCCGTACGACGTCGAGCGCGTCTACGGCAAGCCCTTCGCCGACGTCGCGATCTCCGAGACCTACCACGAGATGGTCGACGACGCCCGGATCCGCAAGACGAAGATCAAGGCCCGCGAGTTCTTCCAGACCCTCGCCGAGCTGCAGTTCGAGTCCGGCTACCCGTACGTCATGTTCGAAGACACCGTGAACGCTGCGAACCCCATCAAGGGCCGCATCACGCACTCGAACCTCTGCTCCGAGATCCTCCAGGTCTCGACGCCGTCGACGTACAACACCGACCTGTCCTACGACCACATCGGTCGCGACATCTCGTGCAACCTCGGCTCGCTCAACATCGCCAAGGCCATGGACTCGCCCGACTTCGCGAAGACCATCGACACCGCGATCCGTGCTCTCACGGCCGTCTCCGACCAGACGAGCATCGACTCCGTCCCGTCGATCCGCCGCGCCAACGAGTCCGGCCACGCGATCGGCCTCGGCCAGATGAACCTCCACGGCTACCTCGCTCGTGAGCGGGTCTTCTACGGCTCCGAAGAGGGCATCGACTTCACGAACATCTACTTCTACACGGTCGCCTTCCACGCGATCGCGGCGTCCAACCGCCTCGCGATCGAGCGCAAGCGCTACTTCGGCGGTTTCGAAGACTCCAAGTACGCGACCGGCGAGTACTTCGACAAGTACACCGACCAGGTGTGGGAGCCCGCGACACCTCGCGTCGCCGAGCTCTTCGCCGAGGCAGGCGTGCACATCCCGACCCAGCAGGACTGGGCCGAGCTCAAGGCCTCCGTCATGGAGCACGGCATCTACAACCAGAACCTCCAGGCCGTGCCGCCGACAGGCTCGATCAGCTACATCAACAACTCGACCTCCTCGATCCACCCCGTGGCCTCGAAGATCGAGATCCGCAAGGAAGGCAAGATCGGGCGCGTCTACTACCCGGCGCCATACCTCACGAACGACAACCTGGAGTACTACCAGGACGCGTACGAGATCGGCTACGAGAAGATCATCGACACCTATGCCGCGGCGACGCAGCACGTCGACCAGGGACTCTCGCTCACGCTGTTCTTCAAGGACACCGCGACGACGCGCGACGTGAACCGGGCGCAGATCTACGCGTGGCGCAAGGGGATCAAGACGCTGTACTACATCCGGTTGCGGCAGCTGGCTCTTGAGGGCACCGAGGTCGAGGGGTGCGTCTCCTGCATGCTGTGACGTCGTAGTCGGGTCCGCGCCTTCCGCGGCGCGTGTCTGCGATCGCCGGGCCGCAGGGCGGCCTGCCAGGCCCACCACGATCGCAGACACGCGCCGCTCCAGGCGCTACCTCGTGACGTCGCGCGGTGCGGCTGGGTGGGCTTGGCGGGGTGATGTCTGGGGCCCTGAGGGGTCGTGGGACCTCTTGTCTGGTGCTTGGGCGTCGGTGCTCTTCGGGGCGTCAGATGCCGGACAGCCGCCCGACCTGCACTGTTCTGGACGCTCGGTCTGGGTGGTGCGGTGGGGCTTAGGGTGTTGCTGGAAGCTGGTGGGTTCGTGCCTGCTGGTGTGTGGTTCTTGGTGTTTGGTCAGTCCCCACCGGTGTCGGTGGGAGAGGGAGTTCAGAGCGATGTCCACCGGAAAGCTCAAGCTGGTCAGCCGGGTCCAGGCGATCAACTGGAACCGTGTCGAAGACGAGAAGGACGCCGAGGTCTGGGACAGGCTCACCGGAAACTTCTGGCTGCCTGAGAAGGTGCCGGTGTCCAACGACATCCAGTCGTGGGCGACCCTCACTCCTGTCGAGAAGGAGCTGACGACCCGGGTGTTCACGGGTCTGACACTGCTCGACACCATCCAGGGGACCGTCGGTGCCGTCAGCCTTATCCCTGACGCCATCACGCCGCACGAGGAAGCCGTCTACACGAACATCGCGTTCATGGAGTCGGTCCACGCCAAGAGCTATTCCTCGATCTTCTCCACGCTGATCTCCACGCAGGAGATCGACGACGCCTTCCGCTGGTCGGAGGAGAACCCCAACCTGCAGCGCAAGGCCGAGATCGTCCTCGAGTACTACCACGGTGACTCGCCGCTCAAGCGGAAGGTCGCCTCGACGCTGCTCGAGTCCTTCCTCTTCTACTCCGGCTTCTACCTGCCGATGTACTGGTCCAGCCGCGCGAAGCTCACCAACACGGCCGACCTCATCCGCCTCATCATCCGCGACGAGGCCGTCCACGGGTACTACATCGGCTACAAGTACCAGAAGGGCCTCGAGAAGCTCAGCCCCGCCGAGCGCGACGAGATGAAGGCCTACACCTTCGAGCTGCTCTTCGAGCTCTACGAGAACGAGGTCCAGTACACCGCGGACCTCTACGACGGTGTCGGTCTCACCGAGGACGTCAAGAAGTTCCTCCGGTACAACGCCAACAAGGCGCTGATGAACCTCGGCTACGAAGGCCTCTTCCCCAAGGACGAGACTGACGTCAACCCCGCGATCCTCTCCGCCCTGAGCCCCAACGCCGACGAGAACCACGACTTCTTCTCCGGCTCCGGCTCGTCGTACGTCATCGGCAAGGCCGTCAACACCGAAGACGAGGACTGGGACTTCTAGAGCCACCCAGCTTCGCCCGACCTCCGAGAGGCCCGGACCTGCAGACATCTGCAGGTCCGGGCCTCTTCGCATACCAGCAGGTCCAGGCTGTCCGGAGCCGGAGCCGGAGCCGGAGCCGGAGCCGGAGCCGGAGCCGGAGCCGGAGCCGGAGCCGGAGCCGGAGCCGGAGCCGGAGCCGGAGCCGGAGCCGACGGGTCCGGCTGGGTCACCGGACCGATATCGAGATCCTCACCCATGTCGGGTCCTGGTGTCGTATCTCGGACACGACGAGCGACTACAGGCGCTCCGAGTGATATTCGGTGTTTGACAGTACTGTCCCCTTGGTCTATTTTAACACTAAACGCTCATTCGGCTCTGTTTGGGCGGACAGGGGGATCGCTCATGGCCAGCCACTACTCGACGATCGACCACGCGTTGGGGGCCCCCGGGGAACGCTATTTTGGGGACGGGCACCGTCGCTCGACCTACTCCTTCACGAC
The DNA here is from genome assembly GCF_001425965.1 of Sanguibacter sp. Leaf3. Taxonomy (NCBI): domain Bacteria; kingdom Bacillati; phylum Actinomycetota; class Actinomycetes; order Micrococcales; family Sanguibacteraceae; genus Sanguibacter; species Sanguibacter sp. Leaf3. Next base: position 364,600 of record NZ_LMRH01000004.1, read on the forward strand.
GAAAACCCTGGTCAGGGGTCTTGTCACCGGCATCAGCACGGTGACGCAGGACGGGTCCTGGTCCTCGAAAGAGGCGGGGGTCGTCTCGCGGCATCTCAGCACGATCGATGCTGTCTCCTTGGCTGGTCTAGCGCTCGAGGTCGTGCTCCAGCAAGAGCCGGTCGAGCTCGAGAGTCTGATGGTCACCTCGGCGTCGGTCAGGGCGGGATCCGCCTCCACGGACGACTTGGTCGCTGTCCCGGTAGAGGCTCGCGTCGACTGGCTGCCAGAAGATCGCGCTTTTGCTTGCTCCGTGGTGGTCGGGACGATGAAGGTCTCCCTGACCGTCGTGCCGGTCGCGGCAGAGACTCCTCTCCGGGCGGAGGGGCCGAGTCCGGCTTTTTTCGCGGGGCATCTGCGGAGTCGGGTCCAGCACATCACTGACATCGACATCGACCTCGAAGCGGGAGTGATGCGCGCCCGGCTCGGGGCGCTTGCGGCGTCGAGCGGAGTCGCGGACGGATTCCGTGGGCTCCAGAGCGCTCATTCCAAGGTCTTCTCGGTCTGTGAGGCGATCGTATGCCTCGCCCAGCTCGCCCAGGCGATCGCGTATGAGTACGACCACATGTCTCGTGACCAGAGCGCAGTCTTCTGGCTCCGGAGGTTCGACATCAACCTCGTCCGTCCCTGGATCAAGGTCGGCCAGCTGGTCGACGTCCGCGTCGAGATCCTGAAGGCCGATGAGGTAGTCGTCCGTGGAGCCGTGTGGCGAACTCTCCGACTGGCGGCCGCCGGGCAGGGGATCGATGCCATCGCGGACGTCGCGCATATCCTGCCAGACGCGGCGAGTGAAGCACTGTGAAGGACGGTCGACGCGTTGTCGTGTCTGGCACTTACTCAACCGGTAAGACCACGACAGCCACTGCGCTTTCGAAGGCCACTGGGATGCCACTAGTAAGCGCGCAGTCCGCACGAGAGATCCTCACGTCACTGTACCCAGGACGGAAGTTCCACCACATGAGTGCCGAGGAGCTTTTGGCGCTCGGGCTTCGTCGGCTTGGAGAGCGACTGAGGGCCGAGGCGGAGCTCCACGAGACCGGCTTCATCTCGGACGGGTCTGTGCTGAACGAGTGGGCATACGCGGCAGTGAGAGCCCGTATCGGACTGAACCCAGGTGCGGGTATCCCTCAGCAGCTGGTCAAGGCTGCTGTGACGGTCCCGTCGTTGCCATTTTTGAAACGATATGTCCGGGCGTACGGCGTCATGGCCCGATTCCACGCCCGCGACACGTACACCGACGTGATCCATCTCCCGATCGAGTTCAGCATGAACCCGGATGGTCACCGGCCTGTCTCTGAGCGTTACCGCACGCTGTCCGACACGGAGCTGCTCCGTGAGTTCACTGCTCTCGATCTCGGCGTCCACGTGGTCCGCGGCACGATCGAGGACCGGGTCCAGGCGGCGATCCACGCGCTGGGGCTTCCGCAGGTGTCCAGCGTTCGGGCTGCGGTCTCCGAGGCGCGAGAAGACATTGCTCAGAGCAGGGAAGCAGTAGCTCAGAGAATCCTCGCCCAAGAATCCCCACTGACGTTGCGCGAACGAGCAGCAATTACTTTTCGTCTTTGAACGGCTGGTGGAAGGAATCATGACGCTCATCTCACTCTCCCGCGTCGTCAAGAAATACAGCACCGGCGCGCAAGACGTCACCGCTCTCGACGATGTCAGCTTCGGTATCGAGCCCGCGAAGATGACGGTCGTCCTCGGGCCGTCGGGTTCTGGGAAGTCGACAGCTCTGAACATGATCGGCGGTATGGATACGCCGACCTCGGGGACGATCGTCGCAGCAGGTGAAGAGATCAGCTCCTTTGACGATGCCCGGCTCACGCTCTACCGCCGTGAGCAGGTCGGGTTCGTCTTTCAGCACTACAACCTGATCCCGAACCTGACGGCAGCCGAGAATGTCGGTATCGGGTCGCAGTACAGCCGGGACGCCATGTCACCGGACGACGCGCTGGCGAGCGTGGGCCTGGCTGGAAGAGAACGATCGTTCCCCTCCGAGCTCTCCGGTGGGCAGATGCAACGGGTCGCGATCGCCCGGGCGATCGCGAAGAGACCTCGGCTCTTGCTCTGCGACGAACCCACAGGTGCACTGGACTCGGAGACTGGGCGCGCGGTCATCGCACTGCTCCGCAGCATCGCGGGGACGACGCAGACAGCGGTGGTCGTCGTCACCCACAACATCTCTGTCGCAGCCGTCGGTGACGCCACAGTCACCCTCCATGACGGACGGGTGCAGTCGCATGTCGAGCACCAGGTACCGATCTCAGTAGAGGAGATCGACTGGTGAGCCGGTACCTCACCATCAAGCTGGTGCGCGATCTCCGTCGCTACGCGTCTCAGTTCGTAGCCGTCTTCCTCATGGCGCTGCTCTCCGTCTTGATCTATACGGGGCTAGAAGGTGCGTGGAACGGTCTGAGCAACCAGCTCGAAGAGCTCGCCGACGAGACCAACCTTGCTGACGTGTGGGTGACGACGACGGGCGCGGCCGGAGCGCTCGCGGACGACGTCGCATCCCTCGAAGGTGTCAACGCTGTCGAAGAGGCCTCGTTCCTCCGTGCTGCGGCGTCGAGCCACGGCGATGTCTCCCTCGAGATCGAGGTCCTCGGGGAGGACTCGTCTGAGATCTCACGTCCGGTGATCGACGAGGGCTCTCGACCCGAGCACGACGGTCAGGGCATCTGGTTGGCGGTGCCCTTCGCCGAGGAGAAGGGCATCGAGGTGGGCGACACAGTCGACCTGACGATCGGGCTTCAGACCCGGTCGTTCGCAGTCAGCGGCACCTACCACTCGGCGGAGAGGCTGTACTACACGGGAACGCCGGCGCTGGTGGCGCCCGATCACAGCTTGTACAGCTACGCGCTGCTCCCAGCAGCGGAGGTCGCCGACCTCGACCCTGCACCTCTGAGACAGACAGTGCTGCGGGTAGACGCGCGGCCGGACGTCGAGATGCAAGATCAGATTGCTGCTCTTGCAGGGGACGAGCTGATCAGGGTCACAGGGCAGGAGTCGAATCCCACTGTCTCCACAGCCTTCGACCGCGTCGACCAGATCCGGAATCTCTCGTTGTTGTTCTCCTTCATCTTCGTGCTTCTGGCAGTCCTCGCCATGTACACCTCCACCCGACGGCTCGTCGAGATGCAGACACGGGAGATCGCGGCACTGAAGTCTCTCGGCTTCTCGGCCCGGTCCATCGGTGCTCATTTCATGATGTACGGGCTCGTGGCGGGAGGGCTTGGTGCTCTGGTCGGGCTACTTGTGGCACCGGTGATGTCGACCTTCGTCCTCGGTACTCAGGAGGCGATGCTGTCCATGCCGCGATGGTCTATCGCCTACACCACCGTCCCCGTGGTCGTGCTCGTCGTGGTCGTAGCGGTGTGTGTCCTGGGCGCCTATCTCGCGGCGCGCCCGGCCCTCCGAGGCATACCTGCGGACCAGCTCAGACCCGGGATCGCTCGGGGGCGCCGAGTCTTCCTCGAACGTGCTCGCAGCGTCTGGGCGCGGACCAGCTATGGCAGCCGTTGGGCCTGGCGTGACAGCGGTGCCAACCCAGCACGTTTCGGTATGGGGGTCGTCGCCGTCGCAGGAAGCCTGATGCTGCTGTTCGCAGGGTTCGGGATGGCCGACAGCATGAACGGCCAGGTCAGGACAGCGTTCGTCGAGGAGAGCACCTACACAGCTCGTGCCGCACTGGCAGCCTCGGCGGACCTCGACTCCCTGGAGGAGGTCGCGCCAGACGGGCAGCGTGTTCAGGAGGTCGTCGTGCGCACAGATCCGACGGACGGTTTCGACCGCGCCATGACGGTTCTCGACGACGGACACTATGTGCACCTCGAGATGCTCGACGGGAGCGCAGCAGACCTAGGCGTGGTCTCGGTGAGCGAGGCGACGGCCCGACGCCTCGAACTCGCGGCTGGTGATGCCGTCAGGCTAGAGCTCCCAGCAGGCCAGGGGACTGTCGACCTCCGAGTGGATCAGGTCGTCAGGGGCAGCGCTCCGCAGGGCTTCACCATGTCACGAGAGGTGTGGGAGAGCCTCGGGCAGACCTTCACACCGACGACACTGCTCGTCGGGGAGGAGACGTCGCTCGTCGAGCTGCGAGGACGGGCTGACGTGGTAAGCGTCCTGACGCTCCAGGCGCAGCGCACCAACGCTGCAGACATGGTCACCGACCTGGGCGGGATCTTCATGCTGATCCGGGTCTTCGCAATTCTCCTGGCGGTTATCGTCCTGTACAGCCTCGGGGCACTCGCCTTCACCGAACGCACCCGCGACTATGCCACCCTCAAGGTCCTCGGGTTCACGACCCGTGACCTGAGACGCCTGGCCTTCCGGGAGAACATCGTCGCGACCGCCTTGGGCGTGCTGCTGGGTGTACCGGCTGGCTTCTGGTTTCTGGGGATGTACGTCGGGACGTTCTCGACGGCACGTCTGGAGTACACGGCGCAGATCGGACTGGCCAGCATCGGGATCGCGACGCTCATCGCCGTGTTCTTCTCCTTGCTGACGACGGTGCTGCTCGGCAGGCGGATCAGGCGGGTAGACATGGTCGGTGCGCTGAAGGGGATCGAATGACGGCGGGTGGCCGGGCTGTGCGACCAGGGCGGCGCGTCGCTACTACCGGTGGGGGTCAGAGCCGGCGTCCGGGACAGCGCGCCTCCGTGGATCACGCCCGCCGCTGAGCACCGCGGCCTGGACGATGTGTCCCTGCACAAGGGCTAAGAGGTCCCGACCGAGCTCAGCGCTGCTAAGGTCGCTCGGCATCTCACCGCGCTCTCTCCACATCGAGATCAACGGGTTCACCCCGGCGAGCAGCGCGTCGTAGCGGTCGCTCACGAGGGCGGCCAGACGAGGATTTCTGCTCGTCTCCGCCCAGCTGTGCAGGACGAGGTGAGCGCGGAGCGCTCCGGAGGCGTCCGACGGCAGCGAGGTCCGGATCGACGTGAGAAAGGCCGCCAGGGAAGGAGCGGGGTCGCGGTCGAGAAGGCCAGCCAGAGTGCGTCCGACCCCGTCAAGAGCCTGCTCTGCCGTCGCGACGATCAGATCGTCCTTGCTGGCGAAGTGCATGTAGACGGTGCCTGCAGCCACTCCGGAGTCCGAGATGATCTCAGCCATCGACGTCGCATGAAATCCTTGGCTGGAGAATCGCTCAGCGGCTGCGGCGATGATGCTGTCACGGCGTTCAGACCGTGCGACGTCACTGAGCCTAGCCATCACCAACTCCTCGAGTGCCGACCACTGTCTGACACGTGTCCCTCGTCCGACAGTGAATCGACCACGATACGTCAGGGTGTGGAGCCGACCTGTGCGGCTGGACGGAGGAGCGCTCCCGTCCTTGCGTGGGCGCCGTCGTCCGCTCCGCCCAGGGCCAGCTCACTCCCGCGCAGCGGTGTGCGCACCCTCGACCGGGGGCTGCGCCGACCACGGGAAGGTGATCCAGAGGTCGGTGTCCTTCCAGGAGTAGTCCGGGGTCACGATCGACTGCGGCTTGGAGTACAGGACTGCTGACCGGGCCTCGACGCCCTTGGCCTCCATGATCTCCATGACGAGCTTGAGGGTCCGGCCGGAGTCGGCGACGTCGTCGACGACGAGCACCTTCGACCCGGGAAGCTCTGAGGTGTCCATGAGCGGGGGGAGGACCCGGGGGTCCTGGAGGGTCTCGCCGATGTCCGTGTAGAACTCGACGTTGAGCGTGCCCACACCCTTCGTGCCGAGGGCGTAGGCGACAGCGCCACCGGGCAGCAGACCACCGCGGGCGATGGCGACGACGACGTCGGGCAGGAAGCCGCTCGCGACCACCTTCTCGGCGATCTCACGCGTGGCGACGCCGAAGGCGTCCCACGTCAGGACTTCACGGGCAGGGCTGGGGGCGGTGGCATCGGTCACCCCTCAACGATACGACCCGCAGAGCGGCCCGAGATCGCACCGAGGTCCCGGTCCGAGGACGCGGGGTCCCGAGACCGAGGACGCGAGGGATGGTGCCGGCACGCGTGCACCACGACGCGGTCGGAAGCAGTCCGTCCCCGGCGTGGTCACAGCCTCGCCCGCAGACGCCGAGAGCCCCGGACCGTGACGGTCCGGGGCTCTCGGTCGAGCGGAGCTGTGTCAGCCTGCGCGAAGGATGTCGACCACGAAGACGAGGTCTTCGTCAGCGAGCTCGTTCTGCGATCCCTCGTAGGCGAGGGACTTCGGGATCACCAGGAGGACCTGGCTGCCGACGGTCTGGCCGACGAGGCCCTGGTCCCAGCCGGCGATGACTGCGCCCGAGCCGAGGTTGTTGACCACGAAGGGCGACCCGTTCTCCCACGAGGAGTCGAACTGCTCGCCGTCGGAGACCTTCCAGCCGGAGTACTGGACCTGGACGTTCTGGCCGGCCGCGACGACGGGGCCGGTGCCCTTGATGAGCGGCTGGACGACGAGGTCGGCCGGGGCCGTGTAGCCCTCGGGGATCTCGATGCTCGGCTTGCCCGTGTCGTCGAGCGTCACGGTCGGCAGGCCCTCGGCCGGCGTCACGGCCTCACCCTCGGCGCGGGTCGGGGTGTCGCGGACCGAGACCGAGTCGAAGACGTAGAGGTAGGTGGTGCCGTCGGTCGCGGTCTGCGCGAAGAGGATGCGCGTCCCGACCTTCTTGCCGACGAGCGCCTCCTGGAGGGCAGGCACGCCGGAGAAGTCCGTCGCCAGGTCCCACTCGGGTGCGGCCGGCTCGGCCCAGCTGGAGTCGACGACGCTGCCGTCACCCGCGTTGTAGACGACGGAGTGCATCGAGGCGAGGCTCGTCTCCGTCATGTCCTCGCCGGTGCCCTCGTCGAGGACGCGGACCGTCGGGGCGGAGACCGTGAGCGGCGCGGTGAACTCGAGCGTCGGCTCGCTGCCGGCGTCGCCGGTGACGGTCACGGCGTCGAGGGCCGCGATGTCCTCGGCGGTGGGGGTGGGGACGTCTGTCGCGGCGTCCGTCGCGCTCGGTGTCGCTGTGGCGTCGTCGTCGCTCGAGCTCCCGCACCCGGCGAGCAGGAGCGCTGTGGCGATGGTGAGCGCGGTCACGGCGCGCGAGGTGCGGTGCTTCAAGACGTCAGTCCTTCGATCTGGGGGTGGTCCGCGGTCGACGGCCTCGTCAACTGTAGCCTCCCAGGCTGTGCGCGGGCTGGGTCCGTGCGCGTGACGCAGGGCTCCCACCAGGTGGTCACGGTCTCCACACACACGCGCAGTGCGGGTGCGCAGAGCCCTGCGCGGCCGAGCACGGCTGGTCTCGCCCGTGCGGCACAGGCAGACTGGAGGGATGCCGTCGTCCCGCCGCTCTTCGCGCCGCCCCTACTCCGAAGAACCCCGCCCTCTCGACATGGAGCGGGCCACCGGGGGTAGGCGCACCGAGATCCGCCGCGGCGAGGAGTGGACCGTGCAGAACGTCCGGTCGAGCGAGAAGACCTACACGTGCCCGGGCTGCCACCAGCCGGTGCCTGCGGGCTCGGCGCACGTCGTCGCCTGGGCCACGGAGTCGCTCTTCGGCCGTGAGGCGGCGCTCGCCGCACGCCGGCACTGGCACCTGCGCTGCTGGGGCTGAGGCCCCTCGAGCACCGGGAGCCGCGCCCGCGCTCCTCCCAGGTGAGCGCACCAGGAGCCACCGGCGACGCACGGACCCCAGCCGGCGAAGCACCGACATCCGCCGGCGAAGCACCGACATCCGCCGGCGACGCACCGACATCCGCCGACGACCGACCGACAGCGAAGGACGACAGTGAACGACACCGACACCTCCAGCAGCACCGGCCCTGCGACCGCGCTCGTCCTCCTGCACGGCTTCCCGCTCGACCACCGTATGTGGGACGACCTGACAGGCTCGCTCGCCACGGACCTCCAGGTCCTCGCCCCAGACCTCCCCGGGCTCGGGGGAGCGGCCGTCCCCGACGGCGAGCCGTCGGTCGACAGGTCGGCCGACGAGGTCGCCGCGCTGGTCGAGGCCGCCGGTCATGAGCGCGTGGTCGTCGCCGGCCTGTCGATGGGCGGCTATGTCGCTCTGGCGCTCGCCGAGCGCCACCCGGGCCTGGTCGCGGGGCTCGCCCTGGTCGACACCAAGTCGACCGCCGACGAGGAGGCCGCCCGGGCCAACCGCGAACGGGTCGCCGACGAGGTGGAGTCCTCAGGCTCGGTCGAGGCCGTGCTCGGCATGGTCGGCTCGTTGCTCAGCGACGAGAGCGTGCGGGAGCGTCCGGACCTGCCGAGCATCGTGACCGGCTGGATCCGCGAGCAGCAGCCCGCCGGGATCGCATGGTCCCAGCGGGCGATGGCCACCCGTCCGGACCGCAGCGACGTCCTGGCCGACGTCGACGGACCCGTGGTCGTCGTGGTGGGGGAGGACGACACCATCACGCCGCTCGCGGTTGCCCAGCACATGGCCAGCACTGCCCCTGACGCCGAGCTCGTGACGGTCCCCGGGGCCGGCCACCTCAGTGCGCTCGAGGCCCCTGGACCTGTCGCGGCCGCCCTTGACAGGCTGCTCCGGCGCGCGGCCGAGGCGACGCCCCAGAGCCCCGAGACCCCGACCAGCTGACCGTACGGAGCGTGTCAGGCCGGGTCGTCCGTCGTGCCGTGCAGCGCGCGGTCCAGCGCCTCGGCGAGGTCGATCGACTCGCCGTCCCGAGCGCCCTGGCCGAGGACCAGCGGAGGGTCGCTCGGCGGTGGTGTGGCGCCCCGCAGCCGCGCACGCAGCGAGCCCTCGACGGAGAGCACGTAGAACTGGCCGTCCGACCCGATCCCGACGCTCTGGTTCTTGCGGAGGTACCAGCCGTCGATCGACGTGCGGTACGTGCCTGAGCCTCGGTAGCCCCGGGCGACCAGGCGCTGGGTGGGGACACCCGCTGCCTCAGCCCTGGCGACGAACTCCGCGATCAGCTCGCGGGCGGCGGCCGTCTCGACCGACCTGCGTCGTTCGAGCTCGGCCGCCTGGTGCGCCGCGTTGCGCGAGCGTTCCTCGCGCCACGCGGCGTCTGACGTGCTCGTACCGTCGGACACCTGGGCTGCCGTCAGTCCTGGGTGGGGGAGGCGGTCTCGTCCGAGGCAGGTGCCTGGGCGTCAGCGTCAGCCTCGGCGTCGGACGAGCCTGCCTCGGTCTGCGTCCCGGTGCCTGTCGCGGAGACCGGCGCGGGGCGTGCACCCTTGCCCGACGCAGCCTTGCGGGCCTGCTGAGCGGGTGTGCCTGCGGCCGACAGCGGCGCCGGTCGCGCAGCCTTCTTCGCCTTGGGGGCGGGCGCCGGGCTCGACGGTGCCGCCCCGGAGGTCTTCTCGGCCTCGTCGGCGCCGTTCTTCGTGCCGTCGGTCGAGGCTGCAGCGGGTGCCGACCCCGAGCCGCTGGTCGCCGCGGCGAAGGACTCCTCGACCGCAGCAGCCTTCTCGAGGGTCTGCGCGCTCGGGATCGCCTCGCTGCCGAGCAGCGACCTCAGCTCGTCCAGGTAGGCCGTGATGGACTCACGCTGACGGTTGAGGTCGTCGACCTGGCGCTGGGCGGTCGACCGCTCACGCTCGGACTCGACGAGGGCGTCGGACAGGGTCTGCTCGGCCTGCTGGCGGGCCGAGCCGAGGATCTCGGCTGCGGTAGCCCGCGCGGTCTCGGCGGACTCCTTCGCGTGCGCGTCGGAGTCCTTGCGGATCTGCTCGTAGGTCGAGAGCGCCTCGGCGGCGCGGCGCTCGGCCTCGGCGGCGTGCCGCTCGGCGTCCCCGAGCAGCTTGTCGGTCTCGGCCTTGCTCTGGGCGTGCAGCTCGGTGTCGGCCAGCTGGGCGGCCTCGTGCTTGGCAGCGATCTCCAGCTCGGCGGCGGCGAGGGTCTCGCGCGCTGTGGTGAGCATCGTCGACGCCTCGTCGCGGGCGCTCGAGAGCACGTCCTCGGCCTCGCGGCGGGCGTCCGAGACGAGCCGCTCCGCCTCGATGGTCGTCGACTCGCGCAGCTCGGTGGTCTCGCGGGTCGTGGTCTCGCGCAGCTCGGTGGTCTCGCGGGCTGCGGTCTCGCGCAGCTCGGTGCTCTCGCGCTGCGCGGTCTCGACGAGGTGCGACGCCTGCAGCTGCGCGTTCGCGAGCTGCTCGTTGACGGACCCCTGCGTGGTCGAGCGCAGGTCGTTGAGGTCGTGCTCGGCCTGCAGGCGCAGCGCGTCGAGCTCCTGGTCGACCCCGAAGCGGAGCTTCGCGATCTCGGCCTCGGTGTCCTGGCGCAGCGTGGCGAGCTCGCGGTCGAGCTCGTTGCGGCGGGCGGTCGCCTCTTCCTCGACGGCGGTCCGCAGGGCTGCGGCGTCCGACTCGGTCCGCTGGCGGAGCTCGTCCGTCTCGCGGGCTGTCGTCGAGCGCAGCACGGCGGCGTTCTGCTCGGTCGTACGGCGCAGGTCGGCCATCTCGGTCTCGGTCGAGTGGCGCAGCTCAGCAGTCTCGACGTCAGCCGCCGCACGCAGCTCGCGGGCGTAGCGGTCGGCCTCTTCGCGCTGGGTCGTGGTCTCGGCGACGGTCCGTGTCCGCAGCTCGTCAGCGTCGCGCTCGGTCGTGACACGCAGCTCTGTGGTCTCCCGCTCCGTGGTCGCGCGCAGCGTCCCGAGCTCACGCTCGAGGGCCGTCCGACGCTCGGTCTCTTCGGTCGTGATCGCGGTCTGGATGCGCGCGGCCTCACGCTCTGCGGAACCGACGAGCTCTTCGGCGCGGCGCTCGGCCGACTCTGTCGTGGTCTGGGCCTCGGTGGCCGCGGCCGAGCGGACCTCCTCGGCCTCGCGGCGTGCGGCGGCGAGGATCTCGGCGGCCTCGTTCTCGGCGCGGGCCTTCATCTGCGACGAGGTGAGTCGGGCGCGCTCGACGGCCTCTTCGGCCTGCCGGGTCGCCTGGTCGAGGACGTCGCTCGACTGCTCCTCGGCCGAGCGCATGAGCTGCTCGATCCGCGAGCCGAGCCCGGCGTAGGACGGACGGTCGACCTCGCGGAGCTGGTCCTGCGCGGCGACGAGCTCTTCGCCGGTGCGTCGCACGTCGGCGTCCAGGGCGTCGATCCGTGCCTGGGCGTCTGCCAGGGCCGACTCGAGCGACCTCACCCGGCCGTCGACCTGGCTGCGGTCGTAGCCGCGCATCACGACAGGGAAGATCGGACGTTCGTCGGACACTGCAGACCTCCGGGGTCGGGGTAGGGCATGCTGCACTGAACATTCACATGCCAGATCAGGTCGTGGGGACGAGAGGCCAGTGAGCGCCGGCCGTCGTCGTCTGACGAGGGCTGACTGCGGTCCAGGCTCGGTCCGCCACCACCCTATCCGTTCGACGGTCTCGTGAACACGGCTCGTGCGGGCCGGTCCGGGGCGGGTCCTGTGAGCGTTCTGGCACGTCACCCGAGGCCCGTGGCCGCTACGCTGACAGATCTGGTTCGGAAGGGAACACTCAGTGCTGCACAGAATCGTTATGGTCGGCCTCGTGGTCGTCGGGCTCGTCGTGGCGGGCCTCGGCGTCGCGTCCGCAACCGTCTGGCGTCCGAGCGACACGGCGGTGATGACGACCGGAGAGCAGTCCGGCGCCACCCTGCTCACGACCGCCCCCGGGGTCCTCTCGCTCGTCGACCGAGACGTGACCATCACGGCGCGGTCCTCCGACGACGCCCAGGTGGTGCTCGCCCTCGGGTCCCAGGTCGACGTCGAGGGATGGGTCGGAGAAGACCCCGCCCTGCGCGTGACGGGCGCCTCGGACTGGGAGACCCTCACGGTCTCGAAGGTCTCGAGCGCTGGTTCAGACACGCGTGACGCGACCGACACGTCCGCCGACCCCAGCACCGAGGCGACCGCCGAGACCGACGCTGCAGCCCCTGCAGCCCCCGGACCTGACCCCTCGGGCTCCGACATGTGGGTCGAGTCCACGAGCGGGACCGGCACGGCCACCCTCGACTGGGACGCGACGTCGACCGACCAGGTGCTGCTCGTCGCGGCCGTGGGAGAAGACGCAGCGGCTCCCCAGCTGACCCTGTCGTGGCCGCGCGAGGTGACCACGCCGCTCCTCTGGCCCGGCGTCGCCCTCGGGGTCCTGCTCGTCGTGCTGGGCCTGATCTACGGGATCGTCACCCGAGGACGCCGGCGCCGCCCCGTCGTGGCACCCACCGACCGTGCGGACGATGCCGTGGTGCCGACACCTGCTGGCGGTACTCCCGCTGCCGGCACGCTGACGCGCCGCCAGCTGCGCGAGCTCGCCGAGAAGCAAGAAGCCGAGACCGAGGCCGCGGCTGCTGCTGCTGCGCCGCGGCAGAAGCGTCAGTGGCCCTGGACCGGTGCGATCCCGGTGGTGAAGCCTGCCGAGCCTGAAGACTCCGACGAGGCCGACAAGAAGCCAGCGGCACCCGAGGCGCACCGTCCCGCCTGGCTCCCTGAGGGCACGGGCTCGACCTCAGGTTCCAGCTGGCGAGCGGCCTGGGGCGTCCGCGCCCCGGAGACCGGGACAGCCGGCACCACGCCTGACGACGCGGCACCTGGATCGGCCGCCGTCGCGGGACCGAGCACCCCTGGGGAGGCCGCAGCCGGCACAGAGTCCGCAGGAGGTGCCGCCGGTGGCACGGCCGTGAGCACGCCCAGCACACCGGGCCCGAAGGCTCCGACCGCTCCGACCCCGACGACCCGGTCGGCCCCGTCCGCACCGACGGCACCGTCCGGGCAGCGCCCGGCCCCGCAGTCGTCGAAGCCCACGTCGTCCAGCACCTCCGCCCGCCCTCCCGCCGCGCGGCCTGTCGACCCGGGCTCGCCGTTCCAGCGGATCACGCTGCGGTCGAGCGACGAGAGCGCCCCCGCGCGCAGGATCCGTCGCGACCAGCAGCAGGCGCCCTCGGCCTGGAGCGCCTCCAGGTCGCCGTGGGCGCAGCCCGCCCGGCCCGGAACCGACCCGGCGGGGACCCCGCGTCCCGCGCCGGGTGCAGACGGGACACCGTCGACAGGCTCCGGCCGCACCGACGGGACCACCGAACCGACCGACGACACCTCGAAGGACTCCGACTGATGCGCCGCACCCCTCGCGCCCTCGTGCTCGTGGCCGCCGGGCTCGTCGCGCTCACCGCGTGCACCCCCGAGCTCCCCATGGTCCAGACCGACCCCGCCCCGCCGACACCCCTCCCCGTCCTCTCGAGCGCCCAGGACGCGGCGGTCTTCGACGCCATCGGCGCCGCCCTCACCACCGCCTCCGAGACGGGCGACCCGGCCGAGCTGGCTCCCAGGCTCACGGGCCCCGCGCTGACCCTGCGCACCGTCGAGCTGCAGGTCGCCGCGGCCGTCGGCAACCAGGACGGGCTCACCGAGCTCCCCACGACGGTCCAGTCCGAGATCCTCCCGACGACCCAGACGTGGCCACGCACCTCGATGGCGGTCTCGGCCCGCCCTGACGACCTCGGGACCGAGCGACTGTTCGTGCTGGGCCAGGACTCGGCGCGCGCGCAGTACCAGCTCTGGGCCTGGATCCGGTTGTTCCCCTCGATCACCCTGCCGACCTTCGCCGCACCGAGCGTCGGCTCCGAGGCCGTGGCACCCGACGACACCTCGCTGCTGGTCACCCCGGCCGACGCCGTCGCCCGATACGTCGACGTGCTGGCCTCGCGCGAGGGCTCTGCCTACGCGGCCGACTTCGCGGCCGACCCGCTGCGGGCCGCTATGGCCGACTCCTTCACCAAGCAGACGGCGATCGCGGCCGAGCTCGCCGGCACCTACACCGAGACCTACTCGGCACCTGAGGGTGCCCTGCGGTCGGTGCGGACCGCCGACGGCGGTGCGCTCGTCGTCGCGCAGATCGACTCCGCGTCGACCCTGACGGGGGAAGAGGGCGCGATCGTGTCCCCTGCCGCCTCGCAGCGCGCGCTGATCGGCGACACCCCCGACTCGAACTCCGTGTCGTGGGGCCGGACGATCGTCGTCGGCATCTACGTCCCGCCGGCGGACGGCGGCGAGACCGGTCTGCAGGCTGTCGGGAGCGAGTTCCTCACGACCTCTGCGTCGATCCCCTGACCGTCCCGGGTCCCCGACCCTCGCAGGGATCGCTCCGCCCAGGCAGCCAGACCGGCTCCAGGGGGCTCCTGGTCCGACAGCAGCACCCCAGAGACGGCCGCCCGGTGGGTGGCCGTCTCTCTCGGTAGAGTGGTCCGAGCCCTCAGGCCCGCCCCGTCCAGCACGGACGGCGAGCCGTCTCCCTTGTCACCGACGGATGGAAAGATAGTCCCCATGAGTCAGCCTGGCGCACCCGGTCCCCAGTTCGACGTCCGCGGAGCGGTCGACCTGTCCTCGCTCGGCCGTCCGAGCGCCCCGCCGCCCGGAGCCCCGGGGGGCGCGCCCGCAGCCGGCGGCTTCGTCGTCGACATCACCGACGAGATGTTCCCCTCGGTCGTCCAGCAGTCGGCCCAGGTCCCCGTGGTGGCCCTCCTGTGGATGCCGACCGACGCCGAGAACGCACGTCTCGCGACGACCCTCGGGGCCTTGACGGCCGAGTACGCCGGACGGTTCTTGCTCGTCCGGATCGACGCGACCGCCTACCCGCAGATCGCCCAGGCCTTCCAGGTCCAGGCCTTCCCAACTGTCGTCGCGGTCCTCGCCCAGCAGCCGGTCCCGCTGTTCCAGGGGACCGCCGACGAGGCACAGATCCGCTCTGTCCTCGACGAGCTCCTGACCGCCGCCGAGGCGAACGGTGTGACAGGTGTCCTGGCCCCGCCGGAGGGCCAGCAGCCGACGGTCCCCGCTGTCGCAGCCGAGCCTGAGCCCGAGCTCCCCCCGCTGCACCAGAAGGCCTACGACGCGATCGAGGCCGACGACCTCGAGACGGCCGTCGCGGCCTACGAGCAGGCACTGCGCGAAGATCCCCGCGACCACCTCGCGACCGCAGGTCTGGCGCAGGCGCGCCTCCTGCTCCGCACCCGCGGGGCGGACCTCGCGACGGTCCGTGCCGCCGCGGCCGACCACCCGGAGGACGTCGAGGCGCAGCTCGCCGTGGCCGACCTCGATCTCCTGGGCGGCAAGGTGGAAGACGCCCTGGGTCGTCTCATCGAGCTCGTCCCCGACGCCGAGGACAAGGACGTGCTCCGCAAGCGTCTCGTCGAGTACTTCGACCTCCTCGGCCCGCAGGACCCGCGGGTCGCACCAGCCCGCCGCGCCCTGACGAACGCGCTCTACTGACGGCAGCGAGTCCAGCCGGTCGGCCGTGACGAGCTGAGCGAGAGAGCGCAGGCGAGCCGCTGGGATCTTTCGATCACCAGCGGCTCGCCTGTTCCCCCAGCCGATGCCTCGCTCGGACCACGAGAGTCGTCCAGCCGACGTGCGCCGAGCGTGCGGTCAGGTGCTCACGATGGTCACATCGTGTACACGTACTTGATGCCGCCCATCTCGGTGGCTGCCACACCTGTAGTGCTGAAGATGCCCGAGTTCAGGCTCTTCCAGCCGTTGTTGGAGGCTGCCTCGTAGACCTGGCCGCCGTTGACCGTGTACACGTAGTTGACCCCGTCGGCTGACGTCGCAGCCAGCGGCCCCCGGCTCGGGATCCCGGAGTTGAGGTTCTTCCAGCTGTTGTTGGAGGCTGCCTCGTAGACCTGGCCACCGTTGACGGTGTAGACGTACTTGACGCCGCCCATCGGGATCCCGGAGTTGAGGTTCTTCCAGCTGTTGTTGGAGGCTGCCTCGTAGACCTGGCCACCGTTCACCGTGTAGACGTACTTGACACCGTCGATCGCGGTAGCGGCAACTCCACCGCTGCTGGTGATCCGGGTACTGAGGTTCTTCCAGTTGTTGTTCGACGCTGCCTCGTAGACGATCCCGTCATTGACGGTGTAGATGTACTTGACGCCATCCATGGTGATCGAGGCCACGGCTTCTCCGGCGATCCCGGTCGGGAGTGCGGACCATCCCGTGCTGCTCGCGGACTCGAACACCTCGCGCTTGAGGATGCCGGGGTTAGGGTTTGTCGCGGTGTCGCCGACCACCTTCTTGTAGGAGTACGGGACGTACTTTCCCATCGTGGCGCGTGTCCAGTTCGCCGCTACCGTCCCGACCCCTGGTGTCGACTCGTGCCAGATCGTCGCTGAGGTGTGGGACGAGTTGTTCCAGCCGACGAAGAGGGAGCTGTGGGTGCCCGCGTCGAGGAGCATGTCTCCAGGCTGCAGCTGATCGAGGCTGGCTAGCCGGTTGCCATAGGTCGCGAGCGTGCGGGTGGATGCGCTCGTCGGAAGGTGCCAGGCCATGGAGACAAAACCGGAACAGTCTTGACGGTACTTCCGGCCGTCGACGTCTCCGGTCGAGAGGCCTTGGTTGTACGGGACGTTGCGGCTGACCCAGAAGTTCGCCCGCGCGAGGATCTCCGAGCGGGAGATCTCGCCGTCGACGGTCGAGGCGCTTGCAGTCGGCGCAATCAGAACCTGCCCACCGAGGAGCAGGAGGAATGCGAGAAGCACTGTGAGGTGATGCGATGTCCTACGTCGGACCGGACCCATGAAACTCCCCTTGCGTGGTACCGGTGCGGCTGGGTCTTGTCAGACCCAGCCGCGCGCGGAAGATTTCCGCACCGCAAGCTATCACTCACGGGTCGAGGTCTTCGAGGACCTACGACCTGGCATTGGGGAGTAATTCTTGAAAAATGTACGCGCATCGGGGTGAATTCTCGGCGAGTCGAGAAGATGCGCCGTGGCTTCTGCCCGTCAGCCCTCTGGAATCAGGTATACGGCGCCGAGCGGCGGAACCTGCACGAGCGCGGAGAACGGCCGCCCGGTCCAGGGGACGTCGTCGGAGTGCACGGCTCCCAGGTTGCCCACCCCGGACCCGCCGTAGACCTGCGCGTCGGTGTTCATGACCTCACGCCACGTCCCGCCCGAGGGCAGGGGCAGCCTGTAGTCGAGGTGCGGCGTCCCGGCGAAGTTGATGACGACGGCCATGACGTTGCCCTCGCGGTCCCGTCGCAGGAAGGAGAGCACGTTGTGGTCGGCGTCCGAGGCGTCGAGCCACTCGAATCCCGCGGGGTCGTGGTCGAGAGCCCACAGCGCCGGGTGGTCGCGGTAGACCGTGTTGAGGTCACGCACGAGCCGCTGGACCCCCGCGTGCGGGGCGTGGTCGAGCAGGTACCAGTCGAGGCTGCGCGACTCGGCCCACTCGGTGCCCTGGGCCAGCTCGTTGCCCATGAAGGTCAGCTGCTTGCCCGGGTGCGCCCACTGGTACGCGAAGAGCGTGCGGACCCCGGCGAGCTGCTGCCAGTCGTCTCCGGGCATCTTGCGCAGCAACGAGCCCTTGCCGTGCACGACCTCGTCGTGGCTGATCGGCAGCACGAACTGCTCGGAGTAGGCGTACACCAGCGAGAACGTCGCCTCGTGGTGGTGGTACCGACGGTTGACGGGCTCCTCGGCCAGGTACCGGAGGGTGTCGTTCATCCACCCCATGTTCCACTTGAGGCCGAAGCCGAGCCCGCCACCGTCGGTCGGCTTCGTGACGCCGGGCCACGCGGTCGACTCCTCGGCGATCATCATGATCCCGGGGGTGCGGCGGTAGGCCGTCGCGTTGGTCTCCTGCAGGAACGCGATCGCCTCGAGGTTCTCGCGGCCGCCGTGGACGTTCGGTCGCCACTGGCCGGGCTCGCGGGAGTAGTCGAGGTAGAGCATCGAGGCCACGGCGTCGACGCGCAGCGCGTCGACGTGGAACTCCTCGAGCCAGTAGGTCGCGTTGGCGACGAGGAAGTTGCGCACCTCGGGCCGACCGAAGTTGAACACGTAGGTGCCCCAGTCCTGCTGCTCGCCGAGCATGGGGTCCGGGTGCTCGTAGAGCGGGGTCCCGTCGAAGCGGGCCAGAGCCCACGAGTCCTTGGGGAAGTGCGCGGGGACCCAGTCGACGATCACGCCGATCCCCGCCTGGTGCAGCGAGTCGACGAGGAACCTGAAGTCGTCAGGGTGCCCGAAGCGTGAGGTCGGTGCGTAGTAGGACGTCACCTGGTAGCCCCACGAGCCGCCGAAGGGGTGCTCCGCGACGGGCATGAGCTCGACGTGAGTGAAGCCCATGTCGACCACGTAGTCGGTCAGCTGCTCGGCGAGCTCGCGGTACGAGAGCGTCTGGCGCCACGAGCCGAGGTGGACCTCGTAGATGCTCAGCGGCGCGTTGTGCGGGTCGTTCGCGGCCCGACGCTCGAGCCAGTCGGCGTCCTGCCACTCGTAGGCGGACTCGACGACGACCGACGCCGTGGCCGGCGGGATCTCGGTGCCCTGGGCCATGGGATCGGCCTTCTGGTGCCACGAGCCGTCGGCCGAGAGGATCTCGAACTTGTAGCGAGACCCGGCGGTGACGTCAGGGACGAACAGCTCCCACAGACCTGTCGAGCCGAGGGACCGCATCGGGTGGCTCGAGCCGGACCAGGTGTTGAAGTCACCGATCACGCGGACGGCGCGCGCGTTGGGAGCCCAGACCGCGAAGGCGGTCCCGCGGACCTCGCCGAGCGTGCCGGGGAAGGTCTTGGTGTTCGCACCCAGGACTGTCCAGAGCTCTTCGTGGCGGCCCTCGCGGACGAGGTGCTGGTCGAGCTCGCCGACAGTCGGCAAGAACCTGTACGGGTCGTCGGCGACGGTCACGTCCTCGCCGTAGCGGGCCCTCACGCGGTAGTCCGGGACGTGCCCGCCGGCGTCGGGCAGGACTGCGGCCCACACGCCCTCGTGCTCGTGCTCGGCGGGGGTGGCCCCGTGCTCGGTGAGGATCTCCACCTCGTCGGCGAGGGGGCGCACCACGCGGACCGTCACGGCCCCCGAGCCTGGGTCGACGTGCCCGCCGAGGACGCTGTGCGGGGCGAAGAAGGTGCCGTGCGCGACGGCTGCGAGGTCGTCGAGGGTCGCGGGGACCCGGGACGCTGCGGGAGCCGGTGCTTCAGAGTCGGTCATAGCCCTACCATTCCATGGTCGAGAGGGTCGTGCAGGGCCAGGCGCGCACGACGGGTCAGACGGTGGACGGTCAGGCACCGCTGCTGGGGCGCCCGGCGTCCGCCGAGGTGAGGGGCGCGGGCAGCCCGCTGAGCACGCGGTCGACGGCGTCGAGCGGGATCGAGATCCAGGAGGGCCTGTTGCGCTCTTCGTAGACGACCTCGTAAAGGGCCTTGTCGAGCTCGAAGGCGTCGCGGATGAGCACCCTGTCGGCGAGCGACGGCGGACGGCCGAAACCGAGGGCACCCGGGACGCTGAGGTAGCCCGTGTAGCCCTCGAGGAAGGCGCGGCGGGCCGAGCGGGCCCACTCGCTCGACGTCGCCCCGCCGACCGCGGAGGCATAGTCGAAGGAGCGGAGCATGCCGGCGACGTCGCGCTCGCCCAGGTCCGGACGGGTGCGCTCGGCGAGCGGACGCAACGGCTCGCCCTCGAAGTCGAGGATGCGCCAGCCCTTCTGCGGGCTGTAGAGGGCCTGGCCGAGGTGGAGGTCTCCGTGGATGCGCTGGACCGGGGGGAGGGGGCGTCCTTGACGGACGGCCTCTTCGGCCACACCGCGCATGTGCTCGAGGAAGGCCTCGATCTGGTCGACCCTGGACCGCACGGCCGTGCTGGCCCCGGCAGCAGACCTGACCCTGCGGTGCATCGCGTCGAGCAGCCACTCGGGGTCGGCCTCGTGCACCTCGGAGGCGAATGCACGGCGCAGGGCGCTGTGCATCTGGGCCACCTGGGTCCCGAGCTCGCGCGCCGGGTTGGCGAAGGGCTGACCCTCGCGGGCGAAGTCGCAGGCGAGCTCGAAGCCGTCCCGTGCCTGCGGCACGAGCTCGGCGAGCACCCCGGTGTGCGTGGTCCAGGTCCGGGGGAGGGCAGACGTAGCAGCACCCGTGCTCGCGCCGGCAGGACCCCCGTCCGTGGCAGCGCTCTCGTCGACAGCGGTCTCGCTCCACGCGTAGGGAGCGGGCACGCCGCCCCAGCCCTCGCGGGTCAGGGCCAGCGGCACGACGATGTCGGGGTTCTGGCCGGGGGCCAGCGCCCGGATGACCTTGAGCATCGACCCGCCGGAGACGGACGGCAGCAAGATCGAGGTGTTCGACTGCTCGCCGGTGAGGACGTGCAGGCCTCGGACGTCGAACCGTGCCGGGCTGAAGGCGGAGCTGGACTCCCCACCCGCAGCACCCGAGCCCTCGGCCCAGGTGGCCCGCTCGAGCCACGCCGACACGAAGGCTGGGTGGTAGGCCCCGTCGAGCAGCCGGCTGCCGTCGGAGAGGGCAGCCACCAGCCCGCGGGCGTCGACCGCCGCGGGTGGTGTCCCGGCCGGCTCGAGCACGAGCGGCACCTGCAGGGTCAGCGGCGACGAGGACGAGGTCCCCGCCACCCGCAGCAGGTCGACGACAGCGTGCGCGCCGTGCTCGTCGGTCCCGAGGTCGGTCCGGGAGACCCGGACGACCGACGTCGCGTCGGCCGTCGTCGGGAACCACCGGCGCTCGGGCAACCAGGCGCGCACGGCCTCGAGGACGTCCGGGGCGTCGAGACGCTCGGAGGTCTCCGGTGCTGGGCTCTCGTGTGCCATAGGGGTGAACCTGCCGTCCTCGTCGTCGTGGACCGACCGCCCGGAGGCGGTCGTCGCTCCCGTCTACACCGTGCCGAGGGGCTCCTCGGCACGGGCGACGGAGAGCCAGTAGAAGTCGCGTGAACCCAAGGTGACCACGACCTCGCCCTCGGCGCCCGTCGAGCCGAGTGGAGAACCCCCGAACACGTCGGTGAGCTGCGCGCCGGCGTACCCGGGGAGGCTGATCTTGGCCGATCGTGCGGTCGATGCGAGGTTCGTCACGCACAGCAGCGTCTCGTCCGCAGTCACGCGCAAGAACGCGAGCACAGACTCGTTGTCCGCCTCGAGCGGCACGAAGGTGCCGGTCCCGAAGGCGGGGTGCTGACGACGGACCTTGAGCATGCCGTGCACCCAGTGCAGCAGCGAGGTCGGCTGGGCCCACTGGGCCTCGACGTTCGCGTGCTGGTAGTTGTGCACGAGCGACTGGATGAGCGGCAGGTACAGCTTGCCCGGGTCAGCCGTGGAGAACCCGGCGTTGCGGTCCGGGGTCCACTGCATCGGGGTGCGCACGGCGTCGCGGTCGGGCAACCAGATGTTGTCGCCCATGCCGATCTCGTCGCCGTAGTACAGGCACGGGCTGCCCGGGAGCGAGAGCAGCAGCGCGTGCGCCAGCTCGATCTCCTTGCGGGAGTTGTCGAGCAGCGGCGCGAGCCGGCGCCGGATGCCGACGTTGGCGCGCATCCGGGGGTCCGGTGCGTACCAGCCGTACATCGACGCGCGCTCTTCGGTCGAGACCATCTCGAGGGTGAGCTCGTCGTGGTTGCGCAGGAACGTGCCCCACTGGGCACCCGCCGGGATCGCCGGGGTGTCCGCGAGGATGTCGAGGATCGGCTTGGCGCGCTGGTCCTTGATCGAGTAGAAGATGCGCGGCATCACCGGGAAGTGGAAGCACATGTGGCACTCGGGGTCCTCGTCGGTCCCGTAGTACTCGACGACCTCCTCGGGCCACTGGTTCGCCTCGGCGAGCATGATCCGTCCCGGGAACTCCGTGTCGATCACCTTGCGCACGGTCCGCAGGAACTCGTGGGTCGCGGGGAGGTTCTCGCAGTTCGTGCCCTCGTCCTCGAAGAGGTACGGCACGGCGTCGAGCCTGAAGCCGTCGACGCCGACCTGGCACCAGAACCGCGCGACGTCGATCATCGCGTCGACGACCTTGGGGTTCTCGAAGTTGAGGTCGGGCTGGTGCGAGAAGAACCTGTGCCAGAAGTACTGCCGGCGCACAGGGTCGAAGGTCCAGTTGGACGTCTCGGTGTCCACGAAGATGATGCGGGCGTCCTGGTACTTCGTGTTCTCGTCGTTCCACACGTAGAAGTCGCCGTAGGGACCCTCAGGGTCCGAGCGCGACGCCTGGAACCACGGGTGCTCGTCGCTCGTGTGGTTCATCACGAGGTCGATGACCACCCGGATGCCGCGCTTGTGGGCCTCGTCGATGAGCTCGGTGAAGTCGCTCATGGCCCCATACTGCGAGGCGATCGCCGTGTAGTCGGCGACGTCGTACCCGCCGTCGCGCAGCGGCGAGGGGTAGAACGGCGGCAGCCACAGGCAGTCGATGCCGAGCCACTGGAGGTAGTCCAGGCGCTGGATCAGCCCGCGGAGGTCGCCCGAGCCGGCACCTGTCGAGTCGGAGAAGGCCCGGACGATCACCTCGTAGAAGACGGCCGTCTTGAACCACTCGGGGTCGTCGGTCAGGCCGGGGAAGGTGTGCTCGGTCTCCATGGCCTCGTCGCTCGCACCGCCGCCCGGGGCTGTGGGCTGGCGCCGGGGCGGCAGCGCGCCCACGGGGATCGGCATGGTGGGCGGGTCGGTCGCGCGCGTCATAGCGGCCTCACGTCGATGATGTGGGCGCAGTTGGCCCAGGGGTCGAGCTGGACAAAGGCCTGCGAGCCCCAGGAGTAGGTCTCTCCGGTGAGCAGGTCGTGGGCGGCGAAGGCCGCGGGGTGGCCCGACGCGTCGTCGAGACCGAGGGCAGCCATGTCGAACCAGACCATCGCCGAGCGGGTGCTGTGCGGGTCGAGGTTGACGACTGTCACCACGGTGTCGGCGACGCCCGTCGGGGAGTGCTCGGCCGCGAGGTGGGAGGAGAAGGCCAAGATCGAGTCGTCCGTCGTCGGGTGCACCGTGAGGTTGCGCAGCTGGCGCAGCGCGGGGTGCTCGCGGCGGATCTCGTTGAGGCGGGTGAGCAGGGTCGAGATGCCCACGGTCGCGGCCTGCGACCAGTCGCGCTGCTTGAGCTCGTACTTCTCGTTGTCGATCTGCTCCTCGACGCCCGGGCGCGGCACGCGCTCGGCGAGCTCGTAGCCGGAGTAGATGCCCCACGTCGGGGACGCCGTCGCCGCCAGGACAGCACGGATCGCGAAGGCGGCCACGCCGCCCTCCTGCAGGTACGGCGGCAGGATGTCGTGGGTCGTCGGCCAGAAGCTCGGACGCATGTAGGAGCCCGAGGGGCCAGAGACCTCTTCGAGGTACTCGGTGAGCTCTTCCTTGGTGTTCCGCCACGTGAAGTACGTGTACGACTGGTGGAACCCGATCTTCGCGAGGGTGTGCATCATCGCGGGCTTGGTGAAGGCCTCCGCGAGGAAGATCACCTCGGGGTTCGTCGTGCGGACCTCGGCGATCAGGCGCTCCCAGAAGGGCAGCGGCTTGGTGTGCGGGTTGTCGACGCGGAAGGCGGTCACGCCGTGCTCGATCCACAGCCTGACGACCCGCAGGATCTCGGTGTAGATGCCCTCGGGGTCGTTGTCGAAGTTCAGGGGGTAGATGTCCTGGTACTTCTTCGGCGGGTTCTCGGCGTAGGCGATCGACCCGTCGACCCGGGTGGTGAACCACTCGGGGTGCTCGGTCACCCACGGGTGGTCCGGGGAGCACTGGAGCGCCAGGTCGAGGGCGATCTCCATGCCGAGCTCGCGCGACCGGGCGACGAAGGCGTCGAAGTCGGCGAAGGTGCCGAGCTCGGGGTGGATCGCGTCGTGCCCGCCGTCGGCCGAGCCGATGCCGTAGGGCGACCCGGGGTCGCCCGGCTGCGGGTCGAGGGTGTTGTTGCGACCCTTGCGGTTCGTCGTGCCGATCGGGTGGATCGGCGTGAGGTAGACGACGTCGAAGCCCATCTCGGCGATCGCCGGCAGCCGCTCGGCCGCCGTCGCGAAGGTGCCGGACACCCAGGTGCCCGTGGTCTCGTCGAGGCGTGCACCCTCCGACCGCGGGAAGAACTCGTACCAGGAGCCCGCGAGCGCGAGGGGCCTGTCGACCTGGAGGGGGTACGCGCGGCTGGGCGAGACCATGTCGCGCAGAGGGGTCCGCGCGAGGACGGCGTGCACCTCGGGGGCGGTGCCTGCGGCGAGCCTGACCTCGGGGGGCCTGCTCGTGTCGCGCAGGGCCGTCACGGTGCCGGCGACCACCTGGGCGTCTTCGGGGGAGAGGCCGGGCAGGGCGGCGACGCGCTCGAAGAGCGCTGCACCCTCGGCGAGCATGAGGTCGACGTCGACGCCGGCCTCGATCTTGACGGTCGCGTCGTGCTCCCAGGTGCCGTAGGGGTCGGACCAGCCCTCGACCAGGAGGGTCCAGGCGCCGACCTCGCCGGGGACGATCTCGGCGCGGAAGCGGTCGAGGCCGGGCGCGATGTCGACCATCCGGGCCTCGTGGCGCTCGCCCGTGGGCGAGACGAGGACGGCTGTAGCCGCGACGGCGTCGTGCCCCTCGCGGAAGACCGTCGCCTCGACGGGGACGACCTCGCCGACGCTCGCCTTCGCGGGCCAGCGGCCCTCGGCGATCACGGGGGCGACGTCGACGACCGGGATGCGGCCGATCGGGTCGACCAGGACGGCGACCGCTGCGGGGGAGTCGTCAGCGGTGTGCCGACCGACGGGCTGTGCCGCGGCGGCGCTCGGGGTCGCGCTGCTGGTGGGGTCGGTGGTGGCGGCCGGAGCGGGTGCAGGACTGGTTCGCGAGGACTGCTTCGCGCTGCGCTTGGAGGTCACCTGACGAACCTACCGACTCCTGGCCGGTCCGGACACTCGGGAGGCGATCCTGGTGGTGCCCGGCGACGTCGTGACCGGGACAGAGGGCCCAGGTCGTGAGGGTCCGGGCACCCTTCCGAGCAACCCTTTTCAGATCTTGCAGAGAATTTACCGAGAACTGGTGACGGGGTGCCCGTCGGGTGGTTAGTGTCAGCCAGGTGAAAGCCATCCGCAGGTTCACCGTCCGCACCGTCCTCCCCGCCGCGCTCCACGATCTCGACGAGCTGGCCCACAACCTCCGCTGGTCGTGGCACGGCCCGACCCGGGACCTGTTCGAGAGCCTCGACCCTGCCCTGTGGGCCTCGGTCAAGGGCGACCCCGTCTCGCTCCTCGGTGCGCTGAGCCCCGAGAAGCTCGCGGCCCTCGCCGCCGACGCCGGGCTCGTCGAGCGTGTCCGCGTGGAGGCCGCAGGCCTGCGCACGTACCTCAACGAGCCGCGCTGGTACCAGGGCGCGGGCGACGACCTGCCCGCCGCGATCGCGTACTTCTCGCCCGAGTTCGGCATCACCAAGGTCCTGCCCCAGTACTCGGGCGGCCTCGGCATCCTTGCGGGCGACCACCTCAAGAGCGCCTCTGACCTCGGTGTGCCGATCGTCGGCGTCGGTCTGCTCTACGGTGCCGGCTACTTCGTCCAGTCCCTCACCCGTGACGGCTGGCAGGTCGAGGACTACCCGCTGCTCGACCCCGACGCCATGCCCGTCACGCTGGTCCGTGAGGACGACGGCACCCCGGCGACCGTCTCGATCAACCTGCCCGGCGACCGGATGCTGCACGCCCACGTGTGGATGGCTGCCGTCGGCCGCGTCCCGCTGCTGCTCCTCGACTCGAACATCCCCGAGAACGACGACCTCGCGCGCAAGGTCACCGACCGCCTCTACGGCGGCGGCGGTGAGCACAGGCTCCAGCAGGAGCTCCTGCTCGGTGTCGGCGGCGTCCGTGCGCTGCGCCTGTGGTCTCGCCTGACCGGGGCGCCGGAGCCCGAGGTCTACCACACCAACGAGGGCCACGCCGGGTTCCTCGGCGTGGAGCGGGTGGCCGAGCTCGTCTCGCAGCACGGTCTCGGCTTCGACGAGGCCCTCGAGGCCGTCCGCTCCGCGACGGTCTTCACGACGCACACCCCCGTCCCCGCGGGTATCGACCGCTTCGGTGTCGACACGATCAGCCAGTACTTCGGCGGTGCCAACGAGATTGCCGGTGTCCCGCTCGACCGTGTCCTCGCGCTCGGCGCCGAGGACTACGAGGGTGGGGACCCGACGGTCTTCAACATGGCCGTCATGGGCCTGCGCCTCGGCGGCCGTGCCAACGGTGTCTCGCTGCTCCACGGCGAGGTATCTCGCGGCATGTTCAACGGTCTGTGGCCGGGCTTCGACGGCTCCGAGGTGCCGATCAGCTCGATCACCAACGGCGTGCACGCCCCGACCTGGGTCGACCGCCGCGTGAGCGAGCTCGCCGAGAGCCGCTTCGCGCCCGAGGCGCTCGCGGACTCGACAGGGTGGCTCGACCCCTCGGCCATCACCGACGCCGAGCTGTTCGCGCTGCGCCGCGAGCTGCGGGCGCAGACCGTCGAGGACGCGCGGGCCCGCCTGCGCAAGTCCTGGCGCAAGCGCGGCGCGAGCCCTGCCGAGCTCGGCTGGGTCGACGAGGCGCTCTCGCCCGACGTCCTGACCATCGGGTTCGCCCGTCGTGTGCCGACGTACAAGCGGCTCACGCTCATGCTGCGCGACCCTGACCGCCTGCGCGCGCTCCTGCTCGACCCCGAGCGCCCTGTCCAGCTGATCATCGCGGGCAAGTCGCACCCGGCCGACGACCAGGGCAAGCGCCTCATCCAGCAGCTCGTCAAGTTCACCGACGACCCCGCCGTGCGCCACCGCATCGTGTTCCTGCCGAACTACGACATCGGCATGGCCCAGACGCTGTACCCGGGCTGCGACGTGTGGCTCAACAACCCGCTGCGCCCCCTCGAGGCCTGCGGCACCTCGGGCATGAAGGCCGCGCTCAACGGTGGCCTGAACCTGTCGATCCTCGACGGCTGGTGGGACGAGTGGTTCGACGGCGAGAACGGCTGGGCCATCCCGACGGCTGACGGCGTCGAAGACGCAGACCGTCGTGACGACCTCGAGGCGGCCGCGCTCTACGACCTCATCGAGTCCCAGGTCGCCCAGCGCTTCTACGACCGTGGCGAGGACGGGACACCGCAGCACTGGCTGCAGCAGGTCCGGCACACCCTCGCGACCCTGGGCCCGAAGGTCCAGGCGACCCGCATGGTCGAGGACTACGTCCGGCACCTCTACGCCCCGGCTGCTGTCGCGGGCCGGGAGCTGCACGGCTCGGGCTACGCAGGGGCCAAGGACCTCGCGGGCTGGAAGGCCACGGTCCGGTCCGACTGGTCGCAGGTCCGCGTCGACCACGTCGAGTCCGCAGGGCTCGGGGAGTCCCCGCAGGTCGGTGACAGGCTCGCCGTCAGGGCCTACGTCTCGCTCGGTGCGCTGACGCCCGCCGACGTCGACGTGCAGGTGGTCCACGGCAAGGTCTCCGAGTCCGACGAGATGTCGAGCTTCGAGACGCAGTCCCTCGAGGTCACCGAAGAGTACGAGAACGGCCGCTTCGCCTTCGGTGGGGAGATCGTCCTCGACTTCTCCGGGGCCTTCGGCTACACGGTCCGGGTCGTGCCGCGGCACGCCGGCCTCGCCAACGTGGCCGAGCTCGGGCTGGTCAGCAACGCCTGACCTCCTCGCCTCACCGACCCGCTGACGCCCTGCGCGTGAGAGGGACCAGACACCCCCGCCGGGTCTCCCGGCGGGGGTGTCTGCCTACACTCGGGGGATGACCAGCCTGACGCTCGCCGAGCTCACCCCGGAGAACCTCCCTGCCGCTGTCGGCCTGCGTGTCGCACCAGGCCAGGAGGTCTTCGTGGCCTCGGTCCTCGAGTCTGTCGCCGAGGCCTACGTCAACCCCTCGGCCTGGCCGCGGGTCGTGGTCCGCGACGGCACCGTGGTGGGTTTTGTCATGGCGAGCTTCGACCCTGAGCACGAGGTCGAGGAGTTCCGGGCCGGCATCTGGCGGCTGCTCGTCGACGCGTCGGCCCAGGGGACAGGAGTCGGGCGTTTTGCGGTCGAGCAGGTGGTCGCCGAGGCGCGTCGCCGTGGAACCTCGCGCATCACGGTCTTGTGGGAGCGCGGCGAGGGCGGGCCCGAGGGCTTCTACCTGCGGCTCGGTTTTGTGCCGACAGGGGTCGAGCTCTTCGGTCAGACCGTGGGGGCGCTCGACGTCTGAGCGGGCGCGGTCAGCTCTTTTGCCATCCAGTGGTCCGCGTAGCGGGCGTCGCTGAACCTGGGGACGTCCACGAAGCCCAGGCGCTGGTACAGCGAGCGGGCCTGCGCGAGGTCGGCCCGCACGTCCAGGCGCAGGGTCCGCACCCCGGCCTCGACCGCGAGCGCCTCGAGCCGGGCCACGAGGCCGGCCCCCAGCCCCCTCCCGCGCACGACGGGGGAGACGAAGATGCGCGTCAGGTCTGCGACCCCGCAGCCGACGAGCCGCACCCCGCCGCACGCGACGGGTGTCCCGTCCGCCGAGCCGACGAGCAGCAGCCCCGTCGGTGCCTGGAGGTCGTCGCTCGGCTCGTCGGTCATCGCCGTCGCGACCTCGGTCGGGGTGGCCGCACGTCCCCAGTACCGACCGACGATGTCGTCGAAGTACTCCGTGAGGATCTGCCGGGCTGCCTCGGACGTCGGGTCGACGACCTCCCACAGGACAGGAGTCTGCGGGCCGCTCACGCGTGGTCCAGGTAGGCGAGGTAGACCTGCATGCTCAGAGGCTCGAGGTGGACGCGGGTCCCTGCGGCCACGTCGTGCGGTCCGCCGTCGGCGGCCAGCTCGCGGTCGTCGGGGTGCTCCCACGCGGAGTCCCACGCGAGGGTCCAGGCGCGCGAGCTGTTGCCGCGCCCGGCGAGCGTCACGTGCACGTCGTCCAGGGTGCCGTTGAGGACGAGCAGCACGTGCGAGTCGTCGATCTCCTGGTCGTCGTGCCCTCGGCGCTCGCGGCGCAGCATCTGCACGATCCGGGTGCTGGTGTCGTGCCACTGCTCGTGCGAGACGGGCGAGGCCTCGGCGTCGTACCAGGCGAGGTCTGGCTGACCGGGCTCGTCCTCGGGCTGGGGGTGGCCGAGGAAGAACCCGTCCACGCGCAGCGCGAGGTGCTCGCGCCGCAGCCGCAGCAGGTGCTGGGTGGTCGCGAGGAGGTCTTCCCTCCACGGGGTGAGGTCCCAGTCCACCCAGGAGATCTCGTTGTCCTGGCAGTAGGCGTTGTTGTTGCCGCCCTGCGTCCGTCCGGTCTCGTCACCGGCCGTGATCATCGGGGTGCCCGCGGAGAGCAGCAGCATGCCGAGCAGGTTGCGGATCGACCGGCGCCGCAGGGGAGCGATCTCCATGCCGAGCGAGTCGGCCGGGACCGGCCCCTCGATCCCGTGGTTCCACGACCGGTTGTCGTCGCTGCCGTCACGGCCGTCTTCACCGTTGGCCTGGTTGTGCTTGTGCTCGTAGGCGACGAGGTCGGCGAGCGTGAAACCGTCGTGTGCGGTGACGTAGTTGACCGACGCGATCGCGCCACGCACGAGCGGCGGGTCTGAGTGCCCGAAGAGGTCCGCGGACCCGGCCAGACGCGTCGCGAGCTCGCGGATCCCATGACCCCCGCGCCCGTGGGCGGCGGCTGCGGGGTCGGAGAGCCAGAAGGAGCGTGTGGCGTTGCGGAACCTGTCGTTCCACTCGGCCATCGGCGCGGGGAAGCCGCCGGTCTGCCACCCGCCCATGCCGACGTCCCACGGCTCGGCGACGAGCTTGAGCTGGTTGATCACGGGGTCGGTCTGCAGCCCCACGAGGAAGGGGTGGTTCGAGGTGAAGCCTGCGCGGTCGCGGCCGAGCGTCACGGCGAGGTCGAACCTGAAGCCGTCCACGCCGACCTCCTGCGCCCAGTAGCGCAAGGAGTCGAGCGCCATCTGGACGACGCGCGGCCTGCTGAAGTCCAGGGAGTTGCCGCACCCCGTGACGTCGACGAGCCGTGCGGGCGAACCGCCGTCGTGCAGGTAGTACGCGCTGTTGTCCAGACCCCGCCAGCCGATGTGCTGACCGGGCGCACCCCCTTCGCAGGTGTGGTTGTAGACGACGTCGAGGAGGACCTCGAGACCGGCCTCGTGCAGCAGGTGCACCATGCCCTTGACCTCGTCGAGGACGGCTCCCGGGCCTGCGGCCTGCGCTGCAGCCGTCGCGTACCCGCCGTGCGGGGCGAAGAAGCCGATCGTGTTGTAGCCCCAGTAGTTGGTCAGCCCCTTGGTCACGAGGTGCGGCTCGGGGACGAAGGCGTGGATCGGCAGCAGCTCGACCGTGGTGATGCCCAGGTCTCTGAGGTGCGTGATGGTGGCGGGGTGCGCCAGACCTGCGTAGGTACCGCGCAGGTGCTCGGGCACGGCGTCGAGCTGCTGGGTCAGCCCGCGCACGTGCGCCTCGTAGATCACGGTGTCGCGCCACGGCACCTGCGGGCGGCGGACGGGTGGGTGGTGGTGGCGCGGCCCGACGACGACAGAGTGCGGCACCGAGCCGAGGGAGTCACGGTCGTCCGCGGGGCCGTAGGGGTCGCCGACGACGTGCCTGCCGAGCATCGGTGTGCGCGTGCGGGGGACGCCCGGGAGGGACGTCTGGTCAGCGTCGTCCGTGCGGGCGAGGTCGGCCACCCCGGTGAGGCTCGTGGGTGCTGTGGGTGCTGTGGTGGCGGTGCTTGCGGTCTGCATTCCGTCGAAGGGCTCGACGGGCTCGACGGGCTCGACGGGCTCGACGTGGGCGACGTGGCCGTAGGTCTCCGGGCCGAAGTCGAGCTCGCCGACGATCCCGCGGGCGTAGGGGTCCACCAGGAGCTTGGCCGGGTTGTGCCGCAGACCGGCCGCAGGGTCCCAGGGCCCGTAGGTCCTGAACCCGTAGCGCTGGCCCTCGTGGACGCCCGGCACGTAGCCGTGCCACACGCCGTAGGCACGCTCGGTCAGCGGGACCCGCCGCTCGGTGTAGCGGGGCTCTGCACCCGGGGCGGACCGCACCACGTCGATCAGGCAGAGGTCGACCCCGGTCGCGTGCGAGGCCAGCACCGAGACGCGGACGCCACCGCCGTCGAGGTGGACGCCGAAGGGTGGGACCGGACCGTGGACGGAGGCGGCTCGTGTGTCGCTCATGGCCCTATTGTGGCTCGTCGCCGACCTCTCCAGCGCCGCCCGACCGGCCAGGTCGCGTCGCAGCCCCGTTGTAGGCTTCAGCAGGATCATCGCGACGGAAGAGAGAGCGGCACTATGAGGATCGTCGTCCCGGTCAAGCACGTCCCCGACATCCACTCCGACCGAGGGCTCACCCCCGAGGGCCGGGTCAGGCGCGGTGCTGAGGACGGCACCCTCAACGAGCTCGACGAGAACGCCGTCGAGGCTGCCCTGCAGATCGTCGAGGCCCTCGACGAGGCCGAGCGGGCGACCAGCGAGGTCGTCGCGCTCACCGTCGGACCCGTCGAGGCCGACGCCGCGCTCCGCAAGGCCTTCCAGATCGGTGTCGACACAGCGGTCCGCCTCGGCGACGACGCGCTCGCCGGCTCGGACGTCTTCGCGACGGCCACGGCTGTCGCCGCAGCCGTCCGCACCCTCGACGCGCAGACCCCCGTCGACCTCGTCATCACCGGCATGGCGGCCCTCGACGGTCTCGGCTCGGTCGTCACCAGCCTCGTCGCCGCCGAGCTCGGGCTCCCGCAGCTCACCCTCGCGTCCAGGCTGAGCGTCGAGCACGGCCAGGTCGAGATCGAGCGCGACCTCGACGGCGTGGCGGAGGTGCTCAGCGCGCCGACCCCCGCCGTCGTCTCCGTGACCGACCACGTGAACACCCCGCGCTACCCCAACTTCAAGCTCATCATGGCGGCTCGCACCAAGGAGATCACCGTCCTCGGGCTCTCCGACGTCGGCCTCGCGCCCGAGGCCGTCGGCGCGCAGGCGGCTCGGGCGACCGTCGTCACGAGTGCCCCGCGCCCGCCGCGCCCCGACGTGGAGCTCGTCACCGACAAGGGTGAGGGCGGGCTCGCGCTCGCCGACTACCTCATCCGCAACGACCTCGTCTGACCTGAGAGAGACGGACCGACCATGACTGCACCAGACCGCACCGTCCTCGTCCTGCTCGACACCCCGGCCGAGGGCCTCCGCTCACCCGCCCGCGAGCTGCTCACCCTCGCCCGCAGCCTCGGGACCGTGACCGCCGTCGCCCTCGCCGAACCCTCCGAGGCGACCCTCGCCGGTCTTGCCGACCAGGGCGCGGCGTCGGTCCTGGTCGTCGACCTCCCGGGCGACGAGACCGTCGGAGCCCACCTCACCCCAGTCGCCGCCGAGGCGCTCGCGGCTGCCGCCGAGCACCGGGGTGCCGACGTCGTGCTGCTCACCTCGTCCTTCGTCAACCGGGAGATCGGTGCGCTCGCCGCACGCTCGCTCTCGGCCGGCTACGTCTACGACGCCTCGGGTGTCACGGTGACGGAGGCCGGGCTGGTCGGCGTCAAGCGGGTCTTCGCGGGGACCTGGGACGTCGAGTGCGCCCCGACGACGAGCCGCTCGGTCTTCACCCTGCGCTCCAACGCCGTCGTCGCCTCGAGCGCGCCCGTCCCCTCTGCACCTGCGGTCGAGCGTCTCGCGGTCCAGCCGACAGAGCGTGCGACGGCCGCCGTGCTCGTCTCGCGCACACCCCACGCCTCCGCGGGGGAGACCTCCGGGCGTCCCGCCCTCGACGAGGCCGCCTACGTGGTGGCCGGCGGACGAGGCACCCTCGGTGACTTCGGGCCCGTCGAAGATCTCGCCGACGCTCTCGGCGCTGCCGTGGGCGCGACCCGCGACGCCGTCGACGAGGGCTGGGTCGGGCACGACGCGCAGATCGGCCAGACCGGCGTGACCATCGCGCCGCGGGTCTACGTCGGTGCGGGGATATCGGGTGCGCCGCACCACCGCGGCGGCATGCAGGCCTCGAGCGTCATCATCGCCGTCAACAACGACCCTGACTCCCCGATCTTCGAGATCGCGGACTTCGGCGTCGTGGGCGACCTCGCCGACGTCCTCCCGCAGGCGGCCCAGGCCGTCCGTGCGCACAAGGAGCGCGCAGCGCAGGGATGACGTGCTGCTGGCAGCAGGACTCAGGGCTGCGGACGTCACAGCCCTGGCGGATCGCGCGCCCAGCGGTGGCTCGTAGACTGGTCGACTGTGAATCCTGACCGGTCTGCCTACCTCGACCACGCGGCGACGACCCCCATGTCGTCGGCCGCGATCGAGGCCTACGCGCAGCACATGGCGCTCGTGGGCAACCCGTCCTCCCTGCACTCCGCAGGGCGGGCCGCCCGGCGCGTCGTCGAAGAGGCCCGTGAGCAGGTCGCCGGGTCGCTCGGCGCCCGTCCGAGCGAGGTCGTCTTCACAGGTGGCGGCACCGAGGCGGACAACCTCGCGGTCAAGGGCCTGTTCTGGGCCCGCCGTGTCTCGCACCCCGAGCGTCGTCGCATCCTGGTCTCGGCCGTCGAGCACCACGCTGTCCTCGACCCCGCCTTCTGGATGGCCGAGCACGCCGGCGCCGAGATCGTCCTGCTCTCGGTCGACTCGCGGGGGATCCTCGACGTCGACGCGCTCCGGGCCGAGCTCGCGGCCCACGCCGACGAGATCGCGCTCGTCTCGGTCATGTGGGCCAACAACGAGGTCGGTGCTGTCCAGCCGATCGACGCCGTCGTCGCCGCAGCACGCCCCTACGGCATCCCCGTGCACTCGGACGCCGTCCAGGCAGTCGGGCACGTGCCCGTCGACTTCGCCGCGAGCGGGCTCGACGCGCTCACCCTGACCGGCCACAAGCTCGGCGGACCCGTCGGCGCAGGTGCGCTGCTCGTCCGCAGGAGCCTCGACGTCACTCCGGTCCTGCACGGAGGAGGTCAGGAGCGGGGGATCCGTTCGGGCACCCTGGACACTGCCGGCATCCGGGCCCTCGCCGTCGCGGTCGGCGAGTCTGTCGCGGCGCGCGAGACCACCGCGCCCCGGCTCGCGTCGCTGCGGGACCGTCTGCTGCGCGGGGTCGCCGAGCTCGTCCCCTCGGCCACGCTCCGCGGGCCCGACCCGGCGCTCGACCCGACTCTGCGGCTGCCCGGCAACGCGCACCTGACCTTCGAGGGCTGCGAGGGTGACTCACTGCTGTACCTGCTCGACTCCGCGGGGGTCCAGTCCTCGACGGGCTCGGCCTGCCAGGCCGGCGTGCCGCAGCCGTCCCACGTCCTGCTCGCGCTCGGCATCGACGAAGACGACGCACGAGGGGCCCTGCGCTTCTCCTTCGGCGCCACGTCGACCGAGAGCGACGTGGACCTCGTCCTCGAGGTCCTCCCCGACGTCGTCGCCCGCGCGACGACAGCCGGTCTTGCGTCTGTCGGGACGCGCCGTCCCCGCAGCGATCGAGAGGTGAGCTCATGAAGGTCCTCGCAGCGATGTCCGGCGGGGTCGACTCCGCCGTGGCCGCAGCACGCGTCGTCGACGCCGGCCACGAGGTGGTCGGCGTGCACATGGCGCTGTCCCGCAACCGCAACCAGTTCCGCGAGGGGTCTCGCGGCTGCTGCTCGATCGAGGACGCCGGCGACGCCCGCCGCGCAGCCGACGTGCTGGGGATCCCGTACTACGTGTGGGACCTGTCCGAGAAGTTCGAGGAGACTGTCGTCGCCGACTTCCTCTCCGAGTACGCGGCGGGGCGCACGCCGAACCCCTGCGTGCGGTGCAACGAGCACATCAAGTTCGAGGCGCTGCTCGACAAGGCGACGGCCCTCGGCTTCGACGCCGTGGCGACAGGGCACTACGCCCAGGTGATCACCTCGACGCGTGCCGACGGCACCGAGCTGCGCGAGCTGCACCGCTCGCCGAACACCGCGAAGGACCAGTCCTACGTGCTCGCGGTCATGGGGCCCGACAGGCTCCAGCGCGCGATGTTCCCCCTCGGGGCCTTCGAGACGAAGGACGAGGTCCGTGCCGAGGCTGCGGCCCGCGGGCTGAGCGTCTCGACCAAGCCTGACTCCTACGACATCTGCTTCGTCGCGGACGGTGACACCCAGGGCTTCCTGCGCGAGCGCCTCGGCGCGAAGACCGGCGACATCGTCGACTCCGACGGCACGGTCCTCGGGGAGCACGAGGGGTCGTACACCTACACGGTCGGGCAGCGGAAGGGCCTCAAGCTCGGGCGTCCCGCTGCCGACGGCAAGCCGCGCTACGTCCTGGACATCCAGCCCGTCTCCAACACCGTCGTCGTGGGTCCTGCCGAGATGCTCTCGGTCGACCGCATCGTCGGCGACCAGAGCGTGTGGCTCGCAGACGACGTGCTCGCGGCGCACGGGGTCGCTACCCCTGCAACCGCCTCGGGGGCTGACGCTCCCGCTGCTCCGAGCGGCCCGGCACCGTCGGCGTGGATCGACGCCGAGGTCCAGGTCCGGGCGCACGGGGAGCCCGTGGCGGCCCGTGTCCGCTCGGTCCCCGACGCAGGTGGGGCGACCGGTGGCATGGAGGTCGAGCTCGTCGGCGCGACCCTGCGCGGCGTCGCCGCGGGCCAGTCGCTCGTGGTCTACCTCGGCACCCGGGTCCTCGGGCAGTCGACGGTGGTCTCGTCGTCGCGCTCTCGCCCGGCCGAGCCGGTGGGCCTCGCGACGGCTGAGCCCGCACGCTCGGCGTGACCGGGGCGAGCGGCCCGGGCGTCTGGCCCGGCACAGATCCTCTCGAGTCGCTGCTGACCATCATCGGCGACCTCTCGGCTGCGCCGACGGGGGTCGAAGGCCTTCCCTTCTTCACCCAGCTCCCCGGCCGGGGAGCCGGCTCTGAGCCCGTCGCCCGGACGGCGCTGCTCCTGCCCGAGATGCCCGTCGAGCTCGGCCCGCACGGCTGGAAGATCGCCGACCACCCCGGCCTCGACGCGAGCCGTGCCGAGGCCTTCCTGCGCGAAGACCTCGACGCCCTCGCGATCGCCGGCGCCGGGTACAGCGGCCCGCTGACGGTCCAGGTCGTCGGTCCGTGGACGCTCGCCGCGACCCTCTACCTGGCACGGGGCGACAGGGTGCTCTCCGACCTCGGAGCCGTGCGGGCCCTCGTCGGCGCCCTCGCCGAGGGAATCGGTGAGCACGTCGCTGCTGTCCGGGCGCAGGCTCCGGGCGTCGAGCTCACGGTCCAGGTCGACGAGTCGCTCCTCGGTCAGGTCTCCGCGGGGGTGATCCCGAGCTTCTCGGGCTACTCACGGCTGCGTGCGGTCCGCGGGCCGGAGATCCTCGAAGGGCTCGAGCCCGTCGTCCACGCGGTCCGCGCCGCCGGTGCCCGCTCGGTCGTCCACGTCGGGCAGGTCTGGGACGCCGTCCCGCCCGTCGTGCTGTCGGGGGCCGACGCCGTCGGGCTCGAGGTCGGCCCTGTCGCCGACGGCCGCTGGGACTCTCGTGGGTGGGAGCTCCTCGCCCGCGCCGTCGAGCGGGGGACGCAGCTCTGGGCCGGCCTGCCGCCCGCGACGGTCTCGCAGTGCGCAGGAGCAGACGTCCGGGGGCTCGCCGACCTCGTGAGCGTCCCGTGGCGGCGTCTCGGTCTGCCAGCCGAAGGGCTCGCCGACGTGGTCCTCACCTCGGCGGGCAGCGCCGCGACCTGGACCACGGACGGCACCCCCGACCGAGCCCGCGGCACCCTCGGGACCGTCGTGCGGGCGGCGGAGATCCTCACCGAGCGTGCCGGTGGCTAGCGGCCGCCGCCTCTTCGCAGACACCACCCCGCTGCGCGAGTCGCCTGCCTTCAGGCGCCTGTGGTGGGGGCTGGGGATCTCGAACCTCGGCGCTCAGCTCACGGTCGTGGCGGTCGGGCTCCAGGTCTACTCGCTCACCTCGTCGACCTTCGCCGTCGGTGTGCTGGGCATCTGCGCGCTCGTGCCTCTCGTCGTGCTCGGCCTCTACGGCGGTGCGCTCGTCGACGCCTACGACCGCCGCAAGGTCGCGCTCTCGGCGTCGGTGGTGCTGTGGGTCGTGACGATGCTGCTCGCCGCGCAGGCGTGGCTCGACATCGGCTCGGTCGGCCTGCTCTACGGGCTGGTCGCGCTCCAGTCGGCCACCTTCGCGGTCAACAACCCGGCGCGCTCGGCCATCATCCCCAGGCTGCTGCCGGCGCGCCTGCTGCCGGCGGCGAACACCCTCATGACCATCACCTGGAACATCGCGCTGACCGTCGGTCCGCTGGTCGCGGCCCTCGTGGTGAGCCGGTGGGGCTACGGCATCGTCTACACGGTCGACGTGCTGTGCTTCACGGCCGCGCTGTGGGCCCTCGTCCAGCTGCCCGGCATGCCGCCCGAGCCCTCGCACGCCGGGGACGGGGTCGACGGCGTCGAGGGCGAGGTCGACCCACGGTCGGGGACCAAGGACGCGGCGCGCCGCCGGGTCGGGTTGTCGTCCGTGCTCGAGGGGCTCCGCTACCTCGCGACGCGCCCCAACGTCCGCATGACCTTCCTCGTCGACCTGGTCGCGATGATCCTCGCGATGCCTCGCGTGCTGTTCCCCGCGATCGGCGTGGTCATCCTCGGCGGGGGAGCGGCCACGACAGGTGCGCTCACCGCAGCCCTCGCAGTCGGCGGTCTGCTCGCCGGGGTGTTCTCGGGCGGGCTGACCCGCGTGCACAGGCAGGGGGTCGTCATCATGTGGGCGATCATCGGCTGGGGTCTGTCCGTCGCGGGCTTCGGCGTCGTGCTCGTCCTGGCGGGGCGGACCAGCCCGGACCACGTGCTCGTCGTCGCGCTGGGCGCCGCGCTCCTCATGCTGGTCCTGTGCGGGGCGTCCGACGCGATCAGCTCGGTGTTCCGCCAGACCATCCTCCAGTCGGCGACCCCCGACGACATGCGCGGACGGCTCCAGGGGGTGTTCATCGTCGTGGTCGCCGGTGGACCGCGCCTCGGCGACCTGGTGCTCGGCGCGCAGTCGTCCTGGTGGGGCGAGGGCTGGGCGGCGGTGGTCGGAGGTCTCGCCTGCGTCGTGGTGCTCCTGCTCCTGCTGCGCTGGCAGCCCCGGCTCCTCGCCTACGACTCCCGCCACCCAGAGCCCTGACCCGCACCTCGCTCGTCGAGGAGCAGGCTGGCAGCGCGACGGCGGCGCACCCGGTGGGGTGCGCCGCCGTCGGAGAGCCGGGTCCTGTACTTCTCAGCCGAGGCGCTCCCACAGGAACCTGTAGGCCAGGGCCTGCATGAAGGACGCCTGCTCGTTGTTCGCGGCGCCGCCGTGGCCGCCCTCGATGTTCTCGTAGTACGTGACGTCCTTGCCGGCTTCGATCATCGCTGCAGCGAGCTTGCGGGCGTGGCCTGGGTGGACCCTGTCGTCGCGCGTCGACGTCGTGAAGAGGACCGGCGGGTACTCCCGGTCTGCGTCGAAGAGGTGGTAGGGCGAGAAGGTCTGGATGAACTCCCACTGCGCGGGGTCGTCAGGGTCGCCGTACTCAGCCATCCACGACGCGCCCGCGAGCAGGTGGGAGTACCGCTTCATGTCGAGCAGCGGCACCTGGATCACCACGGCGCCGAAGAGCTCCGGGTACTGGGTGAGCATGTTGCCCGTGAGCAGCCCGCCGTTCGACCCACCCTGCACCCCGAGGTGCGCGCGGGAGGTGATGCCACGCGTCACGAGGTCCTTCGCGACCGAGGAGAAGTCCTCGTAGGCGCGGTGGCGGTTCTCCTGGAGGGCGAGCTGGTGCCAGCGGGGTCCGTACTCGCCGCCCCCGCGGATGTTCGCGACCGCGTACACGCCGCCCTGCTCGAGCCACGCCCGTCCGAGCCCGCCCGAGTACCCGGGTGTCAAGGAGATCTCGAAGCCTCCGTAGCCGTAGAGCAGCGTCGGGGCGGTGCCGTCGAGCGCGAGGTCGGCGCGGCGCACCAGGAAGTACGGCACCTTCGTGCCGTCGTCCGACGTCGCGAAGTGCTGCTCGACCGTGAGGCCGTCGGCGTCGAAGAACACCGGCATCGACTTGAGCAGCTCCGGCTCCTGCCCGACAGTCGCGATCGAGAGGGTGGTCGGCGTGAGGTAGTCGGTCGCGACCAGCCACACGTCGTCCGAGGCGTCGACGTCGAC
Source organism: Sanguibacter sp. Leaf3 (assembly GCF_001425965.1). Classification (NCBI taxonomy): domain Bacteria; kingdom Bacillati; phylum Actinomycetota; class Actinomycetes; order Micrococcales; family Sanguibacteraceae; genus Sanguibacter; species Sanguibacter sp. Leaf3. The sequence goes on from NZ_LMRH01000004.1 coordinate 403,280, forward strand.
GGCACGGACGGCGACGGTCCCGATCTTCGGGGCACCGAGCATCTCGCTGCGCTCCCACGCCCCAGCGCCGTCGGCCGGCGGGGTGAGCACGTGCAGACGGTTCTTCACGTCGGCGAGGACGTTGAGCACCAGGTGGCTCTGCGTCCACGTCGCCCCGGCGAGAGACGTCGACTCGTCAGGCTCGAACAAGACCGTGAAGTCTCGACCGCCCGCGAGGAAGTCGTCGAAGCCCGTCGCCAGCAACGAGCCCGAGGTGAAGGTCGTCCCACCGACGGTCCAGTCGTCGCGGAGCTCGACCAGCAGCCACTCGCGGCGGAAGCCGACCTCGGCCGAGTCAGGCACGTCGATCTTGGTCAGGGAGTCGTCGGCGGCGAGCACGTAGAGCTCGTTGCTGTAGAAGGCGAGGGAGCGTGCCACGAAGTCGCGGACGAAGCCCGGGGTGTGGCTGCGGAAGGCCGAGATGTACATGTCGTCTGTACGGCCCTCGTAGAGGACCGTCGCCGACTCGAGCGGTGTCCCACGGTGCCAGCGGCGGGCGACCCGCGGGTACCCGGAGGACGTCATGCTGCCCTCACCGGTGTCCGTGAACACGTACACGGTGTCGTCGTCGACCCACGCGAGGTCGCCCTTCGACTCCGGACGGTAGAACCCGCCGTCCTCGGGCGCGACGAACTCCTTCGTCGCCAGGTCGAACTCGCGCGTCACGTCGGCGTCGGAACCCCCGCGCGACAGGCTCACGAGAGCCTTGCGGTACGCGGGCCGCAAGATGCTCGCCCCGTGCCACACCCAGCTCTCACCCTCGGCCTCACCGAGGGCGTCCACGTCCAGGACGGTCTCCCACTCGGGCTCGTCGGTCCTGTACGACTCGAGCGTCGTGCGGCGCCACAGCCCGCGCACGTGCGTCGAGTCCTTCCAGAAGTTGTAGAGGTGGTCGCCGATCTTCGACACGTCGGGGATCTTCGCGTCGGAGTCCAGCACACCGCGCAGCGCGGCCTGGGTGCTGGTGAACTCCTCGGTCGCGGCGAGGGTGCTCGTGGTCTGCGCGTTGCGCTCGCGGACCCAGGCGAGGGCGTCGTCCCCCTCGACGTCCTCGAGCCACAGGCGCGGGTCGGCGTCGGCCGTCGGGGCGGTGGTGTCGGTCTGCTCTGCAGTCATCGGACCACCCTACGGTGATCGGGTGTCCTGCTGTCGAGCGACGCGGGGTGCCTGTGGACGACGCCCGACGTGTGCTCGTGCGCTGGTCACCGGGGGTACGAGGCCGGCCGAACCCTCCAGGGGCGTCGCACGTGCGCCGTCCTACGTGTGTCACAGGGCGGATGTGGGTGGCTCGCGCGATGATGGTCCGGTGAGCACGAAGACACCCCCCGCAGCCCAGGGTCCCGACGAGTCCGCGACCGCCGCGAGCCCTGACCAGAGCGCAGCCCAGCAGCGCTGGAAGGTGCTCGCCGAGGAGATCGAGGCGCACCAGTTCGCCTATTACGTGCGCGACGCCCCGACGGTGTCCGACGCCGAGTACGACGTCCTGCTGCGCGAGATCGGCCAGATCGAGGAGACGTACCCGCAGCTGCGCACCCCCGACTCTCCGACCCAGCGGGTGGGTGGGACCTTCTCGACAGAATTCGCGGCTGTGGACCACCGCGAGCAGATGCTCAGCCTCGACAACGCCTTCAACGCCGAAGACCTCGACGCCTGGGCCGAGCGGGTGCACCGCGAGATCGGCACGACGCAGGTCCACTACCTCTGCGAGGTGAAGATCGACGGGCTGGCCATCGCGCTGCTCTACGAGAAGGGTGTCCTGGTCCGTGCCGCCACCCGCGGTGACGGGCGCACGGGGGAGGACGTCACCCTCAACGTCCGCACGATCGAGAGCATCCCGCTGACCCTCGGCGGAGACCCGTCCACGCACCCGGACCTCATCGAGATCCGCGGCGAGGTCTTCATGCTCGTCGACCAGTTCGCCGCTCTCAACGAGGCGCAGGTGGCCGCGGGAAAGCCGCCCTTCGCCAACCCTCGCAACGCCGCGGCAGGGTCGCTGCGCCAGAAGAACCCGAAGGTCACCGCGAGCCGCCCGCTGCGGATGTACGCCCACGGGGTCGGCGCGCTGCACTGGGAGGCCGGTGCACCCGCGACCCTGCGCCGCCAGTCCGACGCGTACGCCCTCTTCGAGCAGTGGGGTGTACCGGTCTCGAGCCACAACCGTGTGGTCGAGGGCATGCCCGGTGTGCAGGAGATGATCGACTACTACGGCGACCACCGCCACGACATCGAGCACGAGCTCGACGGGATCGTCGTGAAGGTCGACGAGCTGGCCCTCCAGCGCCAGCTCGGCGCCACGAGCCGTGCACCGCGGTGGGCCATCGCATACAAGTACCCGCCCGAAGAGGTCAACACGAAGCTGCGGGACATCCTCGTCAACGTGGGGCGGACCGGTCGCGTGACCCCCTTCGGGGTGATGGAGCCCGTCCTCGTCGCCGGGTCGACGGTGTCCATGGCGACGCTCCACAACGGCAGCGAGGTGAAGCGCAAGGGCGTGCTCATCGGCGACACCGTCGTGCTGCGCAAGGCCGGCGACGTCATCCCCGAGATCGTCGGGCCTGTCGTCGAGCTGCGTGACGGTTCCGAGCGCGAGTTCGTCATGCCGACCGAGTGCCCGTCGTGCGGAACACCGCTCGCCCCCGCGAAGGAGGGCGACGTCGACATCCGTTGCCCCAACCAGCGGTCCTGCCCGTCTCAGCTGCGTGAGCGGGTCTTCCACCTCGCCGGTCGCGGTGCCTTCGACATCGAGGCGATGGGCTGGGAGGCCGCGATCGCCCTCGTGGACCCCGAGCACAACCGACCGGAGAGCGCCGACGCCGAGGGCGTCCCGGTCCAGGTGCCGGTCCTCGAGACCGAGGCCGGGTTCTTCGACTTCGAGGTGGACGACCTCGCGGACGTCCTCGTGTGGCGCGAGAAGAAGAAGGCCGGCGTCGGGACAGGGGTGTGGGAGCAGATCCCGTTCTTCTACACCCGGGCCACCGCCAAGAACCCGTCCAAACCGTCGGCGACCACGGTCAAGTTCTTCGACGAGCGCGAGAAGGCCAAGACGCAGCCGCTGTGGCGCGTCCTCGTGGCCCTGTCGATCCGGCACGTCGGCCCGACCGCCGCACGCGCGCTCGCGACGGCCTTCGAGTCCGTCGAGGCGATCATGGACGCGACCGAGGAGGAGCTCGCCGCGACCGAGGGCGTCGGTCCGACGATCGCGCGCGCCGTCCGCATCTGGTTCAACGGACGGGCCTCGGTCGCTGCGGCACCCGAGCCCGAGGCGTCCGGTGTCGCAGCGCCGGTCGACGGAGCATCCGACGCAGCGGTGCCCGGAGATGCCCCGGAGCTGGCCGAGGATGCTGTCCCGGGGGATCCCGCGGGCCCCGCGCCGATCGCCGCCGCGGACGAGGACGACGACCTCGAGGTCGACGGGTCCGACTGGCACCGCGAGATCATCGAGCGCTGGCGTGCGGCAGGGGTCCAGATGCGCGACGAGCGGGACGAGTCCATCGTCCGCACGCTCGAGGGCCTCACGGTCGTGGTGACCGGATCGCTCGAGGGCTTCAACCGCGACCAGGTCAAAGAGGCGATCATCGCGCGTGGCGGCAAGGCCGCAGGCTCGGTCTCGAAGAAGACCGACTTCGTGGTCGTGGGGGAGAACGCGGGCTCGAAGGAGGCCAAGGCGCGTGAGCTCGGCCTGACGATCCTCGACGAGGCCGGTTTTGTCACGCTCCTCGCTCAGGGCCCGCCGGCCGCAGCAGACCCGCTCCTCGACGAGGACGGCTCACCGCTCGAGGGAGCAGAGCCCGAGACTGCAGCAACGGGCTCAGAAGACTGACGTGGCGGGCGTCGAGCCCCTCAGCCGATGAGCGCGTCGATCGCCTCGGGCGATAGCACGTGGTCTACGGCCATCGCGCTCGCCCCGAGCACCCCGGCACGGTTGCCGGTCCGTGAGGCGACGATCCGCAGATGCTGGGTGGCCAGGGGGAGCGAGCGCCTGTAGACGACCTCGCGGATCCCGGCGATCAGGTGCTCCCCGGACGACGCGACCACCCCGCCGACCACGATCATCGACGGGTTGAGCAGGCTCACGCACCCGGCGAGCACGGTCCCGATGTCGCGCCCGGCCTGGCGGACGGCGCGGCTCGCGGCAAGGTCCCCGGACCGCACGAGGGCCACGACGTCGTTGGACCCCGACGCCTCGAGCCCGCCCGCAGCGAGCTGCTGCGCGACGGCCTGCCCGCTCGCGACGGCCTCGAGGCAGCCGAGGTTGCCGCAGCGGCACGGCACCTCCGAGCGGTCCGAGACCGCCACGTGCCCGATGTCGCCCGCGGCTCCCTGGGCGCCGCGGCGCAGCGCACCGTCGCTGATGATCCCGGCACCGATGCCTGTGGCCACCTTGACGAACAGCAGGTCGCTCACCCCCGGCCACTCGGTGCGGTGCTCGCCGAGCGCCATGATGTTGACGTCGTTGTCGACGAGGACCGAGGCGCCCAGGCGGGTGCTCAGCACGCCTGGGACGTCGACGTCGTCCCAGGCTGGCATGATCGGCGGGTTGATCGGACGTCCCGTCGAGTGCTCGACGGGCCCGGGGAGCCCGACCCCCACGGAGACGAGGTCGTCGAGGCTGCGCCCGCTCGACCTCACGAGCTCTTCGCCCGTCTGAGCCACCCACCCGAGGATCACGTCGGGCCCGTCGGCGATCGAGATCGGAGCCTCGAGCTCGGCGAGCACCGTGGACGCGAGGTCTGTCACGGCCAGGTGGGCGTGCGTCGCGCCGAGGTCGACGGCGAGGACGACCCGAGCATCAGGGTTGAAGGCGAAGGTGGCCGGCGGTCGGCCCCCGGTCGACGTCGTCGCCCCGGCCGGGGCCACGAGCCCGGAGGCCATGAGGAGGTCGATGCGCGCAGCGATCGTCGAGCGTGCCTGCCCGGTGACGGCGGCGAGCTCGGCGCGCGTGCGGGGCTGGCCGTCGCGGAGCAGCTGGAACAGCTCCCCGGCTCCGGCCGTGCGGGGGACGACGCGGAGCGCCTCCTCGGTCGTCATGGGGTCCACCTCTCGGATCAGATGAGCGCGACTTTAGCAGATTACGAGCAGGTAACAATCGCCCTGCTTGCATCTTTTGCTTGACTGTCGACAGAAGTACCGCCTAGGTTCAGACGCATGGTCACCGTGGACCCACCCTCAGCAGCAGAGCCGCTCCTGCAGATGCGCAGCATCGTCAAGCAGTTTCCCGGCGCCCGTGCACTCGACGGCGTCGATCTCGACATCCTCCCCGGAGAGGTGCACTGCCTCCTCGGCCAGAACGGCGCCGGCAAGTCGACCCTCATCAAGGTGCTCGCCGGAGCCCACCAGCCCGACGAGGGGCAGATCCTCGTCCGCGGGGAGGTCGTCACCATCCCGCACCCCGTCGCCGCTCTCGACCTCGGCATCGCGACCATGTACCAGGAGCTCGACGTCGTCGACGGGCTCAGCGTCGCCGAGAACGTCTACCTCGGGCACGAGCTCGCCTCCGCCGGGTTCTCCCGCCGCCGTGCCGCGGTCCGCCGCACCCGTGAGCTGCTGGCCCGCCTCGGTCACCCCGGCATCTCGCCCACCCAGGACGTCGGGTCGCTCTCCGCGGCGGGCAAGCAGGTCGTCTCCATGGCACGGGCCCTGTCCCGTGACGCGAGAGTCATCGTCATGGACGAGCCCTCAGCGGTCCTCGACTCCGAAGAGGTCGAGAACCTCTTCAGGGTCGTGCGCGAGCTCACCTCGGCCGGTGTCGCGATCGTCTACATCTCCCACAGGCTCGAAGAGATCCGTGCGATCGGCGACCGCATCACCGTCCTCAAGGACGGCCGGACCGTCGCCCAGAACCTCGCGGTCTCCGACACCCCCACCGCCGAGCTCATCCGGCTCATGACGGGGCGCACCGTCGAGCAGGTCTTCCCCCCGAGCACGCCGCTCGCCTCCGACGCCGAGGTGCTCCTGGCGGTCGAGGGCCTCGGGCTGGCAGGCGTCTTCGCTGACGTCAGCCTCGAGGTCCGTGCTGGCGAGGTCGTCGGGCTCGCCGGTCTCGTAGGCTCCGGCCGGTCCGAGATCCTCGAGACCGTCTACGGAGCCCGCCGCGCGACAGCAGGCTCCGTCCGTGTGGCCGGGCAGCGCACGCGGCCCGGGTCCGTCGGCTCGGCCGTCGACGCGGGGATCGGCCTCGCGCCCGAGGAGCGCAAGAGCCAGGGTCTGCTCCTCGACGAGCCCGTCTACCGCAACGTCACGCTCTCCACCTTCGCGCGGTTCGCCCGCGGCGGGATGCTCGCCGAGGGGGAGGAGCGCGCCGCTGCGCAGCAGCAGGCCGCCGCGCTCGACCTGCGTCCGAGCGACGTCGACCGACCCGCCCGGACCCTGTCGGGTGGTAACCAGCAGAAGGTGATGCTGGCCCGCTGGCTCGTGCACGGCTGCCGGGTGCTGCTGCTCGACGAGCCCACCCGCGGCGTCGACGTCGGCGCCCGCGCCGAGATCTACGCCCTGGTCCGCAGGCTCGCCGACGACGGTGCCGCCGTCGTCGTGGTCTCGAGCGAGATCGACGAGGTGCTCGGCATGTCAGACCGGGTCCTCGTCATCTCTGAAGGAACCGTCGTCTACACAGGCCCCGCCGACTCGATCGACGAGCACGGTGTGCTCGCCCTCGTCATGGAAGGACGTGCCGCATGAGCGAGCACAGGACCACACCCCCGTCAGGCACCGGCGACCGCGACAGTGCGACAGCACCCTCGGGACGACCAGGCCTCTCCCTCGGCAAGGACGCCGCTGCCGGGACCGTCTCAGCAGACCTCCCACCCGACGCGGGCGTGGCGCTGAGCACACCGGCACCCCTCGACGGACGAGGGAGCCCCGCGGCCGGCAAGTCGGGGCCCGAGACGTCGCGCGGCCTGGGCCTGCACGGCTCGGTCGGCCGCAACCTCGGCCTCGTCCTCGCCCTCGTGCTGCTCTGCGTGGTCGGGGCGGTGACCGGCGGAGAGCGCTTCGCGAGCATCGACAACGCCCTCACCATCCTCCGGCTCGCGGCCGTGCTCGGCGTGCTGTGCATCGGGATGACCTTCGTCATCACCGCCGGAGGGATCGACCTCTCCGTCGGCTCGGTGCTCGGGCTCGCCACAGTCTGGGCCAGCACCCTCGCCACGCAGACGATGGCGCGGGACACGCACTGGATCGTCATGGTCGGTGTCGCGCTCGCAGTCGGTGTCGCGTGCGGGCTCATCAACGGCATCCTCATCGCCTACGGCAAGATCGTCGGCTTCATGGCGACCCTCGCCATGATGGTCGGCGCACGCGGTCTCGCCGAGATCATCGCCAACCGCAAGACCCAGGTGGTCAGCGTCCCGGAGTTCCTCGACTTCTTCAGGGCCTCGGTCCTGGGGGTCCCGGTGCTCGTGTGGATGTTCGTGCTCGTCTCGGTCGGCGGGTGGGTGCTCCTCAACCGCACGACCTTCGGACGCCGCACCGTCGCGGTGGGCGGCAACCCGGAGGCTGCGCGCCTCGCCGGGATCAAGGTCAGGCGCCACACCATGTACCTCTACGCGCTCTCGGGCCTCACCGCCGGCATCGCCGGGATCATGATGCTCGCCCGCACCACGGCGGGCTCGTCGACCAACGGCCAGCTCTACGAACTCGACGCCATCGCGGCTGTCGTCGTCGGTGGGACCCTCCTCGCCGGAGGACGCGGCACCATCGTCGGCACCGTGCTCGGCGTGCTGATCTTCACCACCCTCACCAACGTGTTCACGCAGAACAACATGTCCACCTCGGCCCAGGCCGTCGTCAAGGGCGTGATCATCGTCGCGGCTGTCCTCATCCAGCAGAGGTTCGCGACCCGCAGCCGCACCACCTGACCTCCCCGGGCACCCTCCCGGGGCCCGGCCACAGCACGACACCCGCACCAGACCCGCAGCAGGACGACGATCACAGGAGATTCTCATGTCCGCTCGACTGTTCAGCCAGACACCCCCGGCCCGCACCGGATCGCCGGAGCGCGGCACCGACCGACGACGCGTCCCCGCCCTCGTGGCAGGGTTTGCCGTCGCAGGCCTCGTCCTCACGGCCTGCACCTCCAACACCCCGGCCCCTGCCGACTCCTCGGCCGCGGCCGCCCCGGCCGCAGCCTCCGACAACGACGCCTCCGGTGACACCGTCGTCATCGGCTTCTCCGCCCCGGCAGCCGACCACGGCTGGATGGGCGCCATCACCGAGGCCGCCAAGGCCGAGGCCGAGAACTACCCCGACGTCGAGCTCCGCGTCGCGGAGGGCACCAACGACGTGAGCCTCCAGATCAGCCAGATCGAGACCTTCATCAACGACGGGGTCGACGCCATCGTCCTGCTGCCCTTCGACGGGGCAGCCCTCACCGAGATCGCGACCGAGGCCATGGAGGCGGGGATCGTGGTCATCAACGTCGACCGCGAGTTCTCGAGCCCCTTCGCCGCGCGCGCCACGGTGCTCGGAGACAACTACGGCATGGGGGTCAGCGCCGGGACGTACATCTGCGAGCAGCTGGGCGACAACCCCGACGCCGTCGTCGCGGAGATCGCCGGGATCGACTCGCTCCCGCTCACCCAGGACCGCAGCCAGGGCTTCGCGGACGCGCTCGAGGGCTGCGGCCTCGACGTCGACAACAGGGTGGCCGCCGACTTCACCATCCAGGGTGGTGAGTCGGCGACCGCCAACCTGCTCCAGGCCGCGCCGCAGATCGACGCGATCTGGAACCACGACGACGACCAGGGTGTCGGTGTCCTCGCGGCCATCGAGAGTGCCGGGCGCGACGAGTTCTTCATGGTCGGCGGGGCTGGCTCGGCCAACGTCATGCGGTCGATCGAGGCCGGCGACTCGGTGCTCCAGGCGACAGTCGTCTACCCGTCCACCCAGGCGGCCGACGGCATCAAGATGGCGCGCCTCGCGGTCCAGGAGAAGTCGGTCAGCGACCTCGCCTCGCTCGGGGTCCCGCGCCAGGTGCAGCTGTACGCGCCCGTCGTGACGGCCGACAACGTCGCGCAGTACCTCCCGTCAGCCTTCGAGTCCTGACCGTTCGCACGACCTCACGGTGGGGCCGGCGCCCAGGCGACCGGCCCCACCCCTGCTCGAAGGGAGTCGACGATGTCGGCTGACGGACGTCCCCGGCTGGGGATCGGGATGGTGGGCCACTCGTTCATGGGTGCCGCCCACTCGCAGGCGTGGCGCACCGCCCCACGGTTCTTCGACCTGCCGCTGCAGACCGAGATGACCGCTGTCGCAGGACGCACGGCCGAGAGCGCGCAGGCGGCTGCGGACAGGCTGGGCTGGCTCGGCTCCGAGGCGAGCTGGAAGGACCTGGTCGCCCGCGACGACGTCGACCTGGTCGACATCTGCACCCCTGGAGACACGCACGCCGAGATCGCGATCGCGGCACTCGAGGCGGGCAAGCACGTGCTCTGCGAGAAGCCCTTGGCCAACTCGGTCGCAGAGGCGACGCAGATGGCCGATGCGGCCGACGCCGCCGCAGAGCGCGGCGTCCTCGCGATGGTCGGCTTCACCTACCGCCGGGTCCCGGCGATCCAGCTCGCCCGACGCCTGGTCGAGGAGGGCCGCATCGGGACAGTGCGCCACGTCCGGGCCCAGTACCTCCAGGACTGGCTCACGGACGAGGAGTCTCCGCTCAGCTGGCGCCTCGACAAGGACAGAGCCGGTTCGGGGGCTCTCGGAGACATCGGTGCGCACGTGATCGACCTCGCCCAGTTCGTCACGGGGGAGCAGATCACGGGGGTGTCCGGGATGCTCGAGACCTTCGTCGCCGAACGGCCCCTCGCCGAGAGCTCGGCCGGGCTGTCCGCTGTCGCGGGGAGCGGTCGCGGTCCAGTCACCGTCGACGACGCCGCGGCCTTCCTCGCCCGGATGTCCGGGGGAGGGATCGCCGTCTTCGAGGCCACCCGCTTCGCGGCCGGGCGAAAGAACGCCATCAGGCTCGAGATCAACGGCTCGCGCGGCTCGGTCGCCTTCGACTTCGAAGACATGAACGTGCTCCACCTCTACGACGCCGACGAAGACGCCGAGACCGCCGGCTTCCGCAGGATCGTGGTGACCGAGCCGGGCCATCCCTACCTCTCGCACTGGTGGCCCGCCGGTCACGGGCTCGGCTACGAGCACGCCTTCACCCACCAGGTGGTCGACCTCGTCGGCGCGGTCGCGGCCGGCACCCCGCCGGCGCCCAGCTTCCGTGACGGGCTCACCGTGCAGAAGGTGCTCGCCGCGGTCGAGGAGTCAGCGGCTGACGCGAGCGCCTGGCGGACGGTCTGATCCCTGATCCCCGAGCCCCGATCCCTGGTCGCACCGCTCGCCCCGGTCGTGCTGATCGCCGGGGTGGACCGCACCCGTCGGACCGCGCTCCGACGAGCCACGCACTGTGGGGTGTTCACGGACGGGCCGCAACCTGGCCTCAGCACGGGTCGGTCGCGTCCGACCCACGCAAGAACAGGCCGCGCAGGTGCGGCCGACGGCACGACGGAGCAGTCGTGCCGCAGACCTCTCGAAGGAGTCCCTCATGGTCCGACCGATCACCCTCTTCACAGGCCAGTGGGCCGACCTGCCCTTCGAGGAGGTCGCGCGTCTCGCGGCCGGCTGGGGGTACGACGGCCTGGAGATCGCCTGCTGGGGCGACCATCTAGACCCGTGGCGCTGGGACGACGACGCCTACGTGCAGGGAAGGCTGGACGTCCTGGCCGAGCACGGTCTGCAGGTCCACGCGATCTCCAACCACCTCAAGGGTCAGGCGGTCTGCGACGACCCGATCGACCAGCGGCACCGCGACATCCTGCCCGACGTCGTGTGGGGAGACGGAGACCCCGAGGGGGTGCGCCAGCGCGCGGCCGAGGAGATGAAGCACACCGCCCGGCTCGCGGCCCGGCTCGGGGTGAAGACCGTCGTGGGCTTCACGGGGTCCTCGATCTGGAAGTACGTCGCGATGTTCCCGCCCGTGAGCCAGCAGGCCGTGGACGCCGGCTACCAGGACTTCGCCGACCGCTGGAACCCGATCCTCGACGTCTTCGACGAGGTGGGCGTGAGGTTCGCGCACGAGGTCCATCCGAGCGAGATCGCCTACGACTACTGGACGACGGTCCGCACCCTCGAGGCGATCGGGCACAGGGAGGCCTTCGGTCTGAACTGGGACCCGAGCCACATGGTCTGGCAGGACATCGACCCGGTCGGGTTCCTCTGGGACTTCAAGGACAGGATCTACCACGTCGACTGCAAGGACACGAAGAAGCGGATGCACAACGGCCGCAACTCGCGCCTCGGCTCGCACCTCGCCTGGGCTGACGGGCGCCGCGGGTGGGACTTCATCTCGACAGGGCGCGGCGACGTCCCCTGGGAGGACGCCTTCCGCATGCTCAACACCATCGGCTACGCGGGCCCGATCTCGATCGAGTGGGAGGACGCCGGGATGGACCGGCTGGTAGGAGCGCCCGAGGCTCTCGAGCTCGTGCGCCGTCTGGCGCTCGACGCCCCCGACGTCGCCTTCGACGCAGCGTTCAGCGCGCGGTGAGCATCGGCGCCCCTGGGAGCGCCTGCTCGCCACCCGGACCGGCGGCGACCGGGGCGGGCTGGAGGGGGACGCACGGACCGCGCAGCGATGGCGAGCAGGGGTGACTGCGGTCACCGTCGACGGGTTTGGCGGCTGGGCTGACGTCGCGTAATGTTCTCGACGTCAGCCCGACAGGGAGGCACAGACACCACTGCGAAGCTCTTCGGAGCCGGCGCGAAGTGGCTGGTCCCGGGGTCCTGACTTCTCCGCACGAAGGTCTACTCAGGCTCGCCTGGGACTGGTAGTGTCGAGAGCCTGGTTCGGACAGCGGTCACGCTGTCTGGCATCGGCCCGAGTCGCTCGTGAGGGTGGTTCGGAGGGCCGCGAAGATCAGGTAGTCTTCACCAGGCCCGCTTGACCGGGTTAACGCGCTGGAAACGGCGGGTTGACGCAGGGAAGCGAGTCGGGTAAGTTTGAACGGTTGCCTCACGCCAGACGCTCAGTAATGAGTGAACGGGTGATGCGCGTCCGCTCCTTGAGAACTCACCTCACGCCAGACGCTCAGTAATGAGTGAACGGGTGATGCGCGTCCGCTCCTTGAGAACTCAACAGTGTGCTTAATAGTCAATGCCAAGACCCCTTGTCTTGGATTGGTGCTCGGCCTTTCGGTCGGGGCTGGTCTGATGGCAAGGTTTATTTGGTATGAATTGAAAACGCAAGTTTTCGGTTTGTAGCCTTGATTAATCAAGTTCTCTCTTTGCAGGGAGGCTTGCTTCGTATGGTTGTTAACTGGTTTCGNGTTTATTTGGTATGAATTGAAAACGCAAGTTTTCGGTTTGTAGCCTTGATTAATCAAGTTCTCTCTTTGCAGGGAGGCTTGCTTCGTATGGTTGTTAACTGGTTTCGGCYRGTTGATAGCAAACATTTACGGAGAGTTTGATCCTGGCTCAGGACGAACGCTGGCGGCGTGCTTAACACATGCAAGTCGAACGGTGACATCAGAGCTTGCTCTGGTTG